>DASUMA010000029.1:0-32781 GCA_036277915.1 Solirubrobacterales bacterium | reverse complement strand
GCTGATGCGCGGGACCAGCTTGCCCTTGATGCCCGGCGCGTATGACTCCTGCAGCAGCAGCGACTCGTCGAGGGTGCCCTTCTTCTCGATGATCTTCACGAACGCTTTCTCGTGGCGATGGCCGTTGTTCTTGTCGTCGATCTCCTGCTCGTCGCCGGCGAGGCGGCGCAGGCGCATGATCTGGTCCATCGGCGCGACACCCTTCGGGCAGGCGTCTATGCACGAGAAGCAGTGGGTGCAGTCGTAGATCCCGTGCGGGTCCTGGGAGAGGTCGTGGAGCCGCTCCTTGGTCTCGGCGTCTCTCGGATCGCCGACGAAGCGGTAGGCCTTCGCGAGGGCGGCGGGGCCGATGAAGTCGGGGTCGGCCTCCATCGAGAGGCAGGCCGAGACGCAGGATCCGCACTGGATGCACGAGATCGTCTGCGTGATGTCGACCATGTTCTCGTGAGGGACGACGCGCTCGCGCTCGGGCGGGTTGCCGTCGTCGAGAAGCCAGGGGGTGACTCGGCGCATCTTCTCCCAGTGCGTCGACTCCATGTCGGTCACCAGGTCCTTGATCACGGGCATGTTCCCCATGGGCTCGACAACGACCGGCTCCGGCTCGCCGTTCTCACCCTGCACGGAGTGGCTCTCGGCGTAGGACTGGGCCTCCTCGAGCATCGTCTTGCAGGCGAGGGTCGACTGGCCGTTGATCTTCATCCCGCAGGAGCCGCAGATCGCGGCGCGGCAGGAGCAGCGCACGGCCAGCGAGCCGTCCTCGCGGTCCTTCGCCTGCAGCAGCCCGTCGAGGACCGAGAGCGAGGGCTCCAGATCGACGTTGAACTGCTCCCAGTAGGGCCCCTCGCCGCTCTCTGGCTGGAACCTGCGGACCTTGATCGTGTACTCGGCCATTAGTAAGTCCTCGCTTCCGGTTCCCACTGGGTGATGGTCACCTCGGAGTAAGAGATCTCAGGACCGTCGTCGGTCTTCTCGAGGTCGATGTGTTTGAGCCACTCCTCGTCGTTGCGCTCGGGGTAGTCAGTCCGGTACTGCGCGCCGCGGCTCTCCTTGCGCTCGAGCGCCGCGATGCAGGTGCACTCGGCGTTGTCGAGCATGTACCCGAGCTCGATCGCGCCAAGCAGGTCCTGGTTGAAGACACTGCCGTGGTCGTCGATGTAGGCGGTCTTCGCCTCCTCCTTCAGGCGTCTCACAATCTCCAGCGCTTCCTGGATCCCGGCCTCGTCGCGGAAGACAGCGACTTTGGCGTCCATCGTCGTGCCCAGCTCGAGCTTGATCTCGGAGACGCGCCGGCCGGAGCCCTTCTCACGCGAGTGGATGTCGGCGACCATCGTCTCCTCGTCCTCCAGCACCTTCTTAGAAGGACGCGTGCCCTCGATCCGCTTAGCGCGGGCCGCGGCGTCGGCGCCGGAGCGGCGGCCGAAGATCAGCGTGTCGAGCAGCGAGTTGGCGCCGAGCCGGTTGCCGCCGTGGACGGAGACGCAGGCGGTCTCGCCGGCTGAGTAGAGGCCGGGGATGTCGGTGCGGCCGTCAACGTCGGTCTTGACCCCGCCCATCGTGTAGTGGTTGCCCGGCTTGATGTGGATCGGTTCGCGGGTGATGTCGACGCCGGCGAAATCGCGGCCGACGAGGACGATCTCCCGCAGCGCCTCGTGCACGCGCTTTTTCGGGACGACCGTGATGTCGAGGGCGACGGTTCCGTCGGGGAAGCCGCGGCCCTCGTTGATCTCGGTCTGCTCGGCGCGGGAGACGACGTCGCGCGAGGCAAGCTCCATCTTGTTCGGCGCGTACTTCTCCATGAAGCGTTCGCCGTTCTTGTTCAGCAGGTGCGCGCCCTCGCCGCGGGCGCCCTCGGTGATCAGGAAGCCCTTGCCCGCCAGCGTCGTCGGGTGGTACTGGATCATCTCCATGTCCATCAGCTTGGCGCCGACCCGGTAGGCCATCGCGATCCCGTCGCCGGTGCAGATCAGGGCGTTAGTGGTCGGCTTCCAGACCTGGCCGTTGCCGCCGCAGGCGAGGATCACCGCTTTCGCGCGGAAGAGCTCCATCGAGCCGTCGGCGATGTTGCGGGTGACGACGCCGCAGCACTCGTTGTTCTCGTCCATCGCCAGCGCCGTGCAGAACCACTCCTCGTAGCGGGCGACCTGCTCGGAGTACTTCATCAGCTGCTCGTAGAGCACGTGCATGATCGCCTGGCCGGTGATGTCGGCGACGTAGTACGTGCGGGCGGCGGAGGCGCCGCCGAAGGCGCGGGTCCCGAGCTTGCCCTCCTCGTTGCGGTGGAAGGTGACGCCGAGGTGCTCCATGTGGAGGATTTCCTCCGGCGCCTCGCGGGCCATGATTTCGATCGCGTCCTGGTCCCCCAGGTAGTCGGAGCCCTTGACCGTGTCGAAGGCGTGCGACTCCCAGGTGTCGTCGGGATTCAGCGCGGCGTTGATCCCGCCCTGGGCGGCGTTGGAGTGGGAGCGAACCGGGTGGACCTTGCTGATGATCCCGACCGAAACGCCTTCCTCGGCGGCGGCGAGGGCCGCGCGCTGGCCAGCGAGGCCGGCGCCGATTACGAGTACGTCATGGGTAGGCACGGCGCGCAGCCTATACAGCCGAAACCCGACTGCGTAGTCGGGATTCATCACATAGCGATGGAGGCCCGGAAGACCCTCTCCGGAGCAAAAGCGGGGAGGCTCCGGAGAGGGTCCCCCGGGCCTCCTCCCTCAGCGGCGGAAAAGCTTGGCTACGCGTCGGATCGCGGCCTCTGAGAGCTTGATCCCGTCTTCGACGGTGCTGAAGTCCACGTTCTCGGCGAGGTCGAAGGGCTGATGGTAGTTCGCCGGCTGCTTGAGGTCGGTGCAGCCGGCGATGACGGCGGTCTCGTAGCCCGCGGCCAGCGACTCGAGGCCGTCGGTGCCGTTGTGCAGGCGCAGGTTGGGGAAGAGCCAGATTCCCATCTCCTCCGCCAGCCCGTCGATGAAGGCGAGCGAGCGGGGTGGGTACTCGTGCATCTTCAGGAAGCCCTCGCCGCGCAGCGCCAGCAGGTGCGGCGAGCCGATCGACTCTAGGCAGAGGAAGAAGGTGCTCTCGCGGGGCAGTCGCGGGAAGTGGCGCTCGCCGAACGCTTTCATGCCCTCGCTGAAGGACTCCTCGGAGCCGGTCGAGAGCAGGATCACCCGCACGCCCTGCGGCCGCTCGGCGACGAAGCGCTTGGCCAGGGCGAGCAGGGAGACGACCGAGGTGCCGTTGTCGTTGGCGCCGGGGACGACTTCGCGGGCGCCGATCTCGGCCATCGCCGCGGCCGACCCGACCCCGAGGAAGAGGCCGATCTTGGCCAGCAGGCGGCGGCCGGTGAGGGCGCCGAGCGCCGCCAGCAGCGGCCCGCCGACGACCGGCGCCATCAGCATCGGGCTGGTGTCGGTCTTCTCGATCAGCCCCAGCCGGTCGGCGATCAGTGGCAGCTGGGGATGAAAGACGAGGCCGGAGTGGGCGGCGTCATGGTGGGAGATGACGACGACCGTGTGCTCGGCCTCGGGGTCGCCGAGCTCGCCGACGACGTTGTAGGTGGTGCGCTTGCGCAGGACCCGCCGCAGGCGGCGCTGCCCGGGCGGGAAGTCGTCGGCGATCCCGGCGGCGCCGATCGCCCCCAGCACCGTGCCAAGGATGCGCCGGCCGCGCAGCCCCGCGATCGCCCCGAGCGCGCCCAGCGCGGCGCCGATTCCCAGCGGCCACCAGTAGGTGCCGTGGGCGGACTCGGCCTCGATCCGCGCCTCGGCCCCGAGCTCGGCGAAGCGCTCGACCAGCCACTCGGCCGCGCGGCGCTCACCCTCGGAGGCCGACGGGCGGTCGATGCGCTCCAGCTCCTCGAGCCGCTCCCGCAGCCAATTCGCTTCCCCTGACATCTGACGGTGACAGTACCCCCTTACCATTGGGGGATGCTGGGTGGTGGTTCGATAACGCTGTTCCACGTTCGGGGAATCAGGATCGCGGTCGACTGGTCCTGGTTCCTGGTCCTCTTCCTGGTCATCTTCTGGATGTCCCAGACCTACAGTGACCTGCTCGGCGAGTCGAGCTCGGACACGACCCCGTTCGTGCTGGCGGTGATCAGCGCTGCCGGCTTCTTCGGCTCGATCCTCCTGCACGAGCTCGGCCATGCCTTCGCCGCCGTGCGCAACGGCATCGGCATCTCCAGCATCCAGCTCTGGATCTTCGGCGGCATGGCGCGGATGGACCGCGAGGCCGACACGCCTGGGGCCGAGTTCAAGGTCGCGATCGCCGGGCCGCTGGTCACCCTGGCCCTGTTCGTCATCTTCACCGTCGCCGGCCTCGCCGCCGTGGGCCAGACCGAGTTCGAGGAGGCCGCCCGCCTCGACGTCAGCTCCGGCGTCTCCGGTGCGGTCGCGGTCCTCGCCTGGCTGGCCACGATCAACCTGCTGCTGCTGGTCTTCAACATGCTGCCGGCCTTCCCGATGGACGGCGGCCGCGTCGCCCGCGCGATCGCCTGGTGGCGAACCGGCGACCGCAACTCCGCCACCCGCTTCGCTGCCGGCCTCGGCCGCCTCTTCGGCTACTTCTTCATCGGCGCCGGCATCTACATGGCGGTCACCGACTCGATCTTCGGCTCCTTCGGCGGCATCTGGCTGGCCCTGATCGGGTTCGTGATCAACGGCTCCGCCCGCGGCGCCGCGATGCAGACGGCGCTGACCAGCAGCGTGGGAGACGTCGTCGTCTCCGACGTGATGGACCGCGAGCCGGTCGCGATCCCCGGCGATATCTCGGTTGAACAGGCGCTCGACGAGTACTTCCTGCGCTACCGCTGGCCCTGGTTCCCGGTGGTCGATGCCGCCCACCGCTTCCTCGGCCTGCTGCAGCGCGAACGCGCCGACGAGGTCCCCGAGATCTCCCGCGCCAGCTCCCACGTCTCCGAGCTGGTCGACCACGACCGCGGCCTCTTCGTCCGCGACGACACGCCGCTGGACGCGCTGCTCTCGAACCAGAACCTGCGCCGGTTTGGCGCGCTGATGGCGGTCGATGCCGATGGTCGGCTCTCGGGGGTTATCACCGTTGAGCAGGTTGGGCGGGCTCTTCGCGACGCCACCGCGGGATCCGGGTAGCCCCGGTATATGCCCTGACAAACGGGTACAGGCGTCGTTATGGGAGTGATGCCGACGTTTCGACCTGCCCTGTTGATCCTGGTTTTGATGCTGGCGCTGCCGGCTGCCGCTGGGGCGGCTCCGGCGCCCAAAGCGGGGAGCGATCTGCGGATCGCCAAGACCGACAGTCCGGATCCGGTTCAGGTGGGCGGGACGCTGACCTACACGATCACGGTCGAGAACCTGGGACCGGATTTTGCGAACGGGGTCACCGTCACCGATTCCCTGCCGAAAGGAGTGGACCTGGTCTCGGCCAATGGCTCCGTGGGGACCTGCGCGCAGCGCGCGGCCCGGAAGGTGGTCTGTGACCTCGGAACGGTTGGGCCGGGAGTCATCTACGGGCAGCCACCGACTGTGACCATCCTCGTGATCCCGCGCAAAGCCGGGGCGATCGTGAATACGGCGACGGTGAAGGGGGACGGCAAAGACCCCTTCGCGGCCAACAACAAAGCCACCGCGACCACCCGGGTGCTGGGCAACGCCAGCTGCCGCGGCTTCACCGCGACCCTCACCGGCACGCCCGGAGCTGACGTCCTGATCGGCACCGGCGGCCCCGACGTGATCGTCGGCCTCGGCGGCAACGACGCCATCCGCTCCTTTACCGGCGCGGATCTGATCTGCTCTGGGAGCGGCCGCGACTTCGTAGTCGCCGGGAGGGCTGCCGACCGTGTCTTCGGCGGCTCCGGCCGCGACAACCTGCTTGGCCGTGGAGGCCCTGATGTCCTCCGGGGTGGGTCTGGCTTCGACCGCTGTCGTGGCGGCCGTGGCCGCGACATCCTCCGCAGCTGCGAGCACTGACGCAGTTGTCCCCGCATACCGGGGACAACTGCGTTCGGAGCTAGACGGCGGCGCGGTGTCGCTCGACGATGCGGCTGAAGTCGGTGCCGGCCGGCAGGGTGCCGAAGGCTTGACCCCAGTCGCCCGATAGGCGAGACGCGCAGAAGGCGTCGGCGACCGCCTCGTCGCCGTAGCGGACCAGGAGCGACCCCTGGAGTGCGAGCGCCATGCGCTCGACCAAGTGCCGGGCGCGGACCTCAATCGTCTCGACGTCGCCGGGCAGGTCCTCGCGCAGGGCGCTGGCGTAAGACGCCAGCCGTGGCTCCGCGACGGCGCCCTCCTCGACCTCGGCGAAGAAGGCCTCCAGTGAGGCCGGGCTCTTGATCATCGCCCGCAGCACGTCGAGGCACTGGACGTTGCCGGAGCCCTCCCAGATCGAGTTCAGTGGGCTCTCGCGGAAGGCGCGCGGCATCCCCGACTCCTCGACGAAGCCGTTGCCGCCGAGGCACTCCAGCGCCTCGACCGCGTGGCTCGGGTGGCGCTTGCAGATCCAGTACTTGAGGACGGCGTTGGCGATTCGCTTCAGGTTCTGGGCTTCGGTGTCGCCGGCGATCGCTTCGTCGTAGGCGCGGGCCAGGCGCATCGCCGAGATCGTCGCCGCCTCCGACTCGACGCAGAGGTCGGCGAGCACGTTCTGCATCAGCGGCTGCTCGGTGAGGACGCGGCCGAAGACGGAACGGTTGGAGGCGTGGTGGATCGCCTGCACGACCCCGTGCCGCATCCCGGTGGCGCCGCCCATCACACAGTCGAGCCGGGTGTGGTTGACCATCTCGATGATCGTTCGCACCCCGGCGCCCTCCTCGCCGACCAGCCAGGCCGCGGCCGCGTCGAACTCGATCTCGCTGGAGGCGTTGGAGCGGTTGCCGAGCTTGTCCTTCAGCCGCTGCAGGCGGAAGCGGTTGCGCTCGCCGTCGGGCGTCCAGCGCGGGAAGAGGAAGCAGGAGATGCCGCCGTCGGCCTGGGCGAGGACGAGGAAGGCGTCGCACTGGGGCGCTGACATGAACCACTTGTGTCCCGTCAGCTCGTACTCGGCGCCGGGGCCGCCGCCGTTCACCGGTCGCGCCACGGTGGTGTTGGCGCGGACGTCGGAGCCGCCCTGCTTCTCGGTCATCCCCATTCCCGCCAGGGCTCCGGCCTTGCCCGGCGCCGGCGCGTTGGCCGGGTCGTAGGTGGAGGAGAGGAAGCGCGGCTCCCACTCGGCCGCCAGCTCCGGCTGGGTGCGCAGCGCCGGGATCACCGAGTAGGTCATCGAGATCGGGCACCCGATCCCGGCCTCGGCCTGCGACATGCACATGAAGGCGGCGCCGCGGGCGACGTGGGCGCCGGGCCGCGGGTCCTTCCAGGGGGAGCAGTGCAGCTCGTGCGAGACCGCCGCGGTCATCAGCTCGTGCCAAGCCGGGTGGAACTCGACCTCGTCAACCCGGTTGCCGTAGCGGTCATGCGTCTTCAGCTTCGGCGGGTACTCGTTGGCGAGCCTGCCCAGCGTCTGCGCCCGCTCGGTCCCGGCCAGCGCCCCGACCGCGGAGATCCGCTCGCGCGCCCACTCCGCGCCCTCGCGCTGGACCGCCTCGACCAGCGGCGTGTCCGCCTCGAAGACGTTGTAGTCGACCAGCGGCGGCGGCTGGTTTGCCACCTCGTGGTTGCCGACGGTTGGGCGCTCCGCAGTTGCCATCCCGTACCGATTGTGGCACTTCC
This sequence comes from Solirubrobacterales bacterium, assembly GCA_036277915.1. GTDB lineage: Bacteria > Actinomycetota > Thermoleophilia > Solirubrobacterales > 70-9 > VAYN01. Next base: position 25,111 of record DASUMA010000029.1, on the reverse strand, counting down.
AGCGGGTTCTACGGCGTCGCAGCGGCCGATGGGGCCTCCCAGATAGCATCGCCCGCCGGTGTCCCAGATCAAGGTCAAGAACCCGGTGGTCGAGCTCGACGGCGACGAGATGACCAGGATCATCTGGTCGTTCATCAAAGAGCAGCTGATCCTGCCCTACCTCGACGTGGAGCTGGAGTACTACGACCTCGGGATCGAGAGCCGCGACGCGAGCGAGGACCGGATCACGGTCGAGGCCGCCGAAGCGATCAAGCGCCACGGGGTCGGCGTCAAGTGCGCGACGATCACCCCGGACGAGGCGCGGGTCGAGGAGTTCGGCTTGAAGGAGATGTACCGCTCGCCGAACGGGACGATCCGCAACATCCTCGGCGGTGTCATCTTCCGCGAGCCGATCGTGATCTCGAACGTGCCGCGGCTGGTGCCGGGGTGGACCAAGCCGATCGTGATCGGCCGCCACGCCTTCGGCGACCAGTACCGGGCGACCGACACGGTGATTCCCGGTGCCGGGACCCTGACTCTCACCTACACCCCGCAAGACGGCTCAGAGCCGGTCGAGCTTGACGTCTATGACTTCGAGAACCCCGGCATCGCGATGGCGATGTACAACCTCGACGACTCGATCCGGGACTTCGCCCGCGCCTCGATGCGCTACGGCCTGAACCGCAGCTACCCGGTCTACCTCTCGACCAAGAACACGATCATGAAGCGGTACGACGGCCGCTTCAAGGACCTCTTCGCCGAGGTCTACGAGAACGAGTTCAAGTCAGATTTCGAGGCCGCCGGTATCACCTACGAACACCGCCTTATCGATGACATGGTGGCGGCGGCTCTGAAGTGGGAGGGTGGCTACGTGTGGGCTTGCAAGAACTACGACGGTGACGTCCAGTCCGACACCGTCGCCCAGGGCTTCGGATCGCTGGGGCTGATGACGAGCGTGTTGATGAGCGCCGACGGCAAGACGGTTGAGGCGGAGGCTGCGCACGGCACCGTCACCCGTCACTACCGCCAGCACCAAGAGGGCAAACCGACTTCCACCAACCCGATCGCCTCGATATTCGCCTGGACCCGCGGTCTCGCCGCGCGCGGGCGGATGGACGACACCCCCGAGGTCTCCGGCTTCGCCGAGACCCTCGAGCGCGTGTGCATAGAGACGGTCGAGGAAGGGAAGATGACCAAAGACCTGGCGCTGCTGGTCGGCGAGGGGCAGGGGTTCCAGACGACCCAGGACTTCCTCGCCTCGATCGACGAGAACCTGCAGCGCGCGATGGCCTAGCAGCCAGCCAAAACCACAACTCCGAGGAGAGATTCAGAGTGAGCACTCCCGTCAAGGTCACCGTCACCGGCGCCGCCGGTCAGATCGGCTACGCGCTCCTGTTCCGGATCGCCAGCGGCCAGATGCTCGGCCCCGACACCCCCGTTGAGCTGAGCCTGCTGGAGATCCCGCCGGCGATCAAGGCGGCGGAGGGCACGGCGATGGAGCTCGACGACTGCGCCTTCCCGCTGCTCAGCAAGATCGACATCACCGACAACGTCAATCAGGCCTTCGAGGGCACCAACGTCGCCCTCCTGGTCGGCGCCCGTCCACGCGGCCCTGGCATGGAGCGCGCCGACCTGCTCGAGGCCAACGGCGGCATCTTCAAGCCGCAGGGCGAAGCGATCAACGCCGGCGCCGCCGACGACATCAAGGTCCTGGTCGTCGGCAACCCGGCCAACACCAACTGCCTGATCGCGATGTCGAACGCGCCCGACGTCCCGCGCGAGCGCTTCACGGCGATGATGCGCCTCGACCACAACCGGGCGATCTCGCAGCTGGCGAACCGGCTCAGCAAGCCGGTTTCCGCGGTTACCAACATGACCGCTTGGGGCAACCACTCGCCGACTCAGTACCCGGACCTGGTCAACGCCAAGGTCGATGGCGGCTCCGCCTGGGACGCGGTCGACGACGAGGCCTGGATCGCCGACGAGTTCATCCCCCGCGTCGGCAAGCGCGGCGCCGAGATCATCGACGCCCGCGGCTCCTCCAGCGCCGCCTCCGCCGCCAACGCGGCAATTGACCACGTCCACGACTGGGTTCTCGGCACCCCCGCCGGCGACTGGGTCTCAATGGCGGTCCCGTCGAACGGCTCCTACGGAATCGACGAGGGCATCATCTGCGGCCACCCCTGCACCTGCTCGGGCGGCGAGTGGTCCATCGTCGAGGGCCTAGAGATCCCCGACTTCTCCCGCCAGCGGATTGACGCCAGCGTCAAGGAGCTCCAGGACGAGCGCGACGCAGTAGACCAGCTCGGGCTGATCTAAGCCTGCGAAAACGGGCCCCCGGTGGGATCTTCCAGACGCACTTCGTGCTGAGTGTCTGGAAGACCCCACCGGGGGCCCGTCTCACGTAAGCGTGGCTCGGCCCGAGCTGGCGCTCGCGTCGAAGCTGGTGGGGTTCAGCCGCCCGGGTAGTACTGCCGCCCGTCCTTTTTCACGCGCCCCTCTTTCTCGAGGTCGCCGAGGACGCGGTACAGGTAGTTCGGCTTGATTTTCATCGTCTTGGCGACGTCCGAGGCGCTGATCCCAGGCTGGCTCTCGATCAGTTTCACGGCCTGGTCGGCGCGGGTACCGCCACGACGGCGACGGCGTTTCGGGGCTGCGCCGCCTGAAGAGGCTTTTTTCGAGCCTTTGGGACGGCCGGGACGGCCGGGGGCGCGAGCGGTGACTTTGCCACCAAGCTCGGCGAGCGCGCGCTCGAGGCGCTTACGCTCCTCGTCGAGGTCGGCGAGGCGCTTTTCGAGCAGTTGTTTCGCCTCGTCGAGTACGTTCTTCTGAGGGGGCATCAGGTTCCTTTCCATCCAGTTTTCGTGCCGCCGACAATGAGTGTGGCAGAGTCACTGTGACGGTGAGTACCCATTTACCCACATGGGACTCGACCACTGGACGTTTGTCAGGCGGCCAATGGTGAAACTGACAGGAACGCGTTAGTGGGCGCGTTCGGCTTGACGCTCGGGTGAGATCCGCACGACGTTGCGGGCTAGGCCCAGCTTCTCCATCGCGGAGATGATCATTCCCGAGGGGTCGGGCTCCCACCGTTTGAGGCCGTGTACCGCTGAGCGCGGGAAGGCGTGGTGGTTGTGGTGCCAGGACTCGCCCAGCGAGGGAATTGCCAGCCAGAAGACGTTGGTGGAGCGATCGTCGGTGTCGAAACGGCGGCTGCCGAGGAAGTGACACACCGAGTTGACGCTCCAGGTGATGTGGTGGACGAAGAAGATCCGCACCAAGCCACCCCAGAGCAGCCCGGTCAGAGCGCCGACCCAGGTGCCGCTGACGATGAAGCCGGCGAGGGCGGGGATTGCCAGGGTGGCGATCACCAGGGGGACGAACTGGCGGCTGATCGTGCGCATCCCCTGGTCCTCGTAGAGATCGGCTGCGTACCGTTTCCAGTCCGCACGCCCCTGGGTCGACATCAGCCACCCGGTGTGTGCGTGCCAGAGCCCCAAGAAGACGCCGCGGACGCCGCCGTCGTGGCCGACGTGTGGGCTGTGGGGGTCACCCTCTTCGTCGGTGTGGGCGTGGTGCTTGCGGTGGTCGGCGACCCAGGAGATGACCGGCCCCTGCACCGCCATCGAGCCGAGGATCGCGAACGTGTACTCGATCGGCTTCGAGGTCTGGAAGGAGCGGTGGGTAAGAAGCCGGTGGAAGCCGACGGTGATCCCGATCGCGGTGAACAGGTACATCACCGCGGCGATGATCAGGTCGGCTGGGGTGACGATGCTGTTCCAAAGCAGCACGATCGCGGACAGGGTGGCGATGAAGGGAATCACCACGGCGCCGAGGTTGGCGCCTTTCTCAAGTTTGGTCATTTCGCCCATGCCCGGCAAGATACGAGCACTCTCTAGATATGTATTAGCTCCAGTGCCACGTCTACAGGACTAAACTTATAAGTCGGATGATAAAAACGTTGGATTCCGAGCCCTGGCGCGGCCTGCCCAGCGACGTCGCCGACCTGATCGAGCCGGAGATGCCGGGGGTGACCGAGGAGATCCTGGCGACGATCGCCCGCGAGGTGCCTGAGTACGCGCGCCCGTTGGAGGGGCGATTCGGCCGCGGCATCCGCACCGGCGTCGACCAGGCGCTGCTCCAGTTCGTCGCCCTGATCCGCAACCCCGACGCCGGCCGCGAGCCGGGCCGCGATGTCTACGTCCAGCTGGGCCGCGGCGAGCAGCGACAGGGCCGCGCCCTCGACTCGCTGCTCGCCGCCTACCGCGTCGGCGCCCGGGTGGCCTGGCGGCGGATCGCCGCCGCCGGCCGTCGCGCCGGCCTCGCCGCCGAGCCGCTCAGCCTGCTGGCCGAGTCGATGTTCGCCTACATCGACGAGCTCTCCGCCGACTCGGCCGAGGGCTACGCCCAGGCGCAGGCCGAAGTTGAGGACCTGCGTCGGCGCCGCCGGCGGGAGCTGGCCCTCCTGCTGCTGCGCGAGCCCGCGGCTGAGCCCGCCGACCTCACCGCTGCTGCCCGCGCGGCCGACTGGGCGCTGCCCCGCCGGCTCGCGCTCGCCGCCTGCGCCGAGCGCGCCCTCGCGACGGTGGCGCGGCGGCTGCCGCCGGAGACGCTGGCGACGACGATCGACGGGACCGGGTGCCTGCTGATCGCCGACCCGGAGGGGCCGGGCCGGGCCGAAGCGCTGCAGCGCGCCGCCGCCCGGGCAACCCTGGCGCTGGGCCCGGCGGTTGAGCCGGCCGCCGCCGCCGAGTCCTGGGGGCTTGCGCTCTCCCTCCAGCGCGCCGCGGCGGCCGGGGCGCTGGCGGGTTCCGGCCTGCTCCGGGCCGAGGAGCACCTGGCGCTGCTGCTGCTGTTCGAGGGCTCGGCGCTGGCCGACCGCATCGCTGCCCGCCGCCTGGCGCCGCTGGCGGAGCTGACCGAGAAGGCGCGGGCGCGGATGTTGGAGACGGCCCTTGCCCACGTCCGCCACGACGGCAACGCGGTGGCGATGGCGGCGGAGATGCACGTCCACCCGCAGACCGCCCGCTACCGCAGCGCCCGCCTGCGGGAGCTGCTCGGCGCGCAGCTGGACGATCCCGACGCGCGCTTCGAGATCGAGCTTGCCCTGCGCAGCCGCTGAAGCTAGTCGCGCTTCTTGCGCTGCCGCGGCAGGGTGCGGAAGGCGACGTCCCAAAGCGGTGAGGAGACGCCGTAGCCGTAGCGGTGGTCCTGGAAGTGGTGGCGCATGTGGTGTTCGCGCAGGCGCTTGCCGAAGGCCGACTTAGGGACGAAGTGGTGCACGTAGTAGTGCGTGTAGTCGTAGGCGAGGTAGCCGCCGATGAAACCGGCGAAGAGCGGGAAGGCGGCGTCGCCGAGCAGCAGCCAGAAGGCACCGAAGAAGAGAGCGGCGAGCGGGATCGAGACCGACGGCGGCATCACCAGACGCATCTTGTCGTTGGGGTGGTCGTGGTGGATCCCGTGGATGATGAAGTGCATGCGGCGGCCGAAGGCGTTGTCGGGCTCCCAGTGGAAGACCAGCCGGTGCAGCCAGTACTCGGTCAGGGTCCAGACCCCGACCCCGGCCAGCGTCAGCAGGATCAGCTGCCAGGCGTTGTAGCCCGCGCGGTCGACCCCCAGCCACTCCATCGCGACGACGACCGGGATGAAGATCACGGCCGGGACGGCGGGGTGGACGCGGGAGAAGAAGTTGAGGAACTCGCTCTTGAAGAGCGGGGGAGAAGCGGAGAGCTTCTCGCTGCGGTTGTGAGCCTCCATCTGGCCGAATGTTAGCGGCGGAGGAACGCGCCTCCCGCAAGACGCGGGGAAGACGTATGCGTTCCGTGACAGAGGCGTTTCAAACTCATGGCGATTTGCGGAAACGCCCCACACGCACTCTGTCCCCCGGTGCCAATATGGCCGCCCCGATGCCGCGCAAGCCAAAGCCCCCCACCTGCGAGGACTGCTACTTCCACAAGAACCTCCTCTGCGCCCTCGAGCTCAAAGAGCCCTGCGCCACCTTCCGCCCGAACCGCCCCGAGGGCCTGGTCCCCCCAAGCCAGCCGGTCCTCCTCATGCGCGCCCCCCGCTGGGCTTCGCGGGCCGCTTAGTCAGCGACGGCGGCACCGGGAGGGGTCGGGTGCACCTCCTCTCTCGCATCCTTTGAGGGACGAACGCGGCCCGTCCGTGCAGCCTGCGCCGGCAAAGTTGCGCAAAACGTTCGGAGGCACACCCGACCCCTCCCGGTGACCCGGCTCCCGGACCCGAGCATTGCAACCCAGGGGTGGCAGCAGCTGCCGTGCTGCGGCATCGGGCAAGACGTAGCTCCCGTGAGGAGGGCCGGGTATCCCTCTCGCAGAAGCTCACGGACAGAGATTTCGAAGTGCGACGGGCGATTCAGCTGCGCGACGGCTTCTGAGGGAGGGACACCCGGCCCTCCTCGCCCACCACAGCTATGTTTTGTCCGATGCCTCAGCGCGACCTGTTTGCTGACTTTGCCCGCATGCGGCGGGAGATGGATCAGATGTTGGGGGACTCTTGGAGCCGGACTCGGTATGTGAGCCGGCGTTCGTCGGGGTTCTCTCCCAACGTCGACGTCTACTACTGCGGCGATCCGCAGCGGGCGGTGGTCAAGGTTGACCTGGCCGGGGTCGCGCTGAGCGAGGTGGGGATCGAGGTCTCCGGGCGGCACCTGGCGATCGTCGGGGAACGGCCGGTGCAGGAGACCGAGGGGCGGGTCTACCAGCAGATTGAGATTCCCTCCGGCCCCTTCCGGCGCGTGGTCGAGCTCCAGGTCGAGGTCGACGCCGAGCGCGCCAGCGCCACCTATGAAGACGGCATCCTGCGGATCGAGCTGCCGCTGCGCGATCCCGAGGAGACCACCCGCCGGGTCCCGATAGGCCGGGGCTGATGGCGGGCGGGAGGCCGCGCCTGCTCGAGGGCGCGCCGGTGCTCGAGGTCGTGGAGTCGCTCGAGGACGGCGACGAGGCGCTGCGCCCCGACCAGCCCCTGCCCGAGGCGCTGCCGGTGCTGCCGCTGCGCGACACCGTCACCTTCCCGGAGACGCTGACCCCGCTGGCGGTCGGCCAGCCGCGCTCAGTGCAGCTGGTCAACGACGTGCTCGGCACCAACCGGATGCTGGTGATGGTCGCCTCGCGCGATCCCGAGCTGGAGGAGCCCGGGCCCGACGACCTCTACGAGGTCGGCGTCGTCGGCGCCGTCGCCCGGATGATCAAGATCCCGGACGACTCGCTGCGCATCCTCGTCCAGGGCATGCAGCGGGTCCGCCTCGGCCCCTACGTCGCCGACCAGCCCTACCTGGTCGCGCGCATCGAGGAGATGACCGACGTGGTCAAGCCGAGCGCCGAGCTCGAGGCCCTGACCCGCAACGTTCAGCAGACCTTCTCGGAGATTGTCGAGCAGATCCCCTACCTACCGGAGGAGCTGCAGCTGGCGGTCACCAACATCGAGGACCCCGCCGCGCTTGGCCACCTGATCGCCAGCTCCCTGCGCATCCCGATTGCCGACAAGCAGCAGCTGCTGGAAGAGACCGACCTCGCCAAGCGGATGCGCCAGCTGTCCCAGATCCTCGCCCGCGAGCTCGACGTGGTTCAGCTCGGGACCCAGATCCAGACCCAGGTGCAGTCGGAGATCGACAAAGGCCAGCGCGAGTTCTTCCTCCGTCAGCAGCTGAAAGCGATCCAGGAAGAGCTGGGGGAGGGAGACGAGCAGCAGGCTGAAGTGAGCGAATTGCGGGAGCGGGTCGAGGCCGCCGGCCTGCCTGAGGAAGCCCGCACCGCGGCCGAGCGCGAGCTTTCCCGTCTGGAGAAACTGCCGCCCGCCGCCGCTGAGCACGGGGTGATCCGCACCTACCTGGAGTGGCTGGTGGAGCTGCCCTGGTCGAGCGAGACCGAGGACAACCTCGACATCGGCCACGCCCGCAAGGTGCTCGATGCCGACCACTACGACCTGGAGAAGGTCAAGGACCGGATCCTCGAGTACCTGGCGGTGCGCAAGCTCAACCCGGGCTCGCCCGGGCCGATCCTCTGCTTCGTCGGGCCCCCGGGGGTCGGCAAGACCAGCCTCGGGCGCTCGATCGCCCGCGCCCTCGGCCGCGAGTTCGAGCGGATCTCGGTCGGCGGTGTCCGCGACGAGGCGGAGATCCGCGGCCACCGCCGCACCTATATAGGGGCAATGCCGGGCACGATCGTCCGCGCCCTGCGCGACGCCGGCACCCGCAACCCGGTGTTCATGATCGACGAGATCGACAAGATGGGCGCCGACTTCCGCGGCGACCCCGCCTCGGCAATGTTGGAGGTGCTCGACCCGGCCCAGAACGACTCCTTCCGCGACCACTACCTCGACCTGCCGTTCGACCTCTCCGACGTCTTCTTCATCGCCACCGCCAACGTCCTCGACACCATCCCCGGGCCGCTGCGGGACCGGATGGAGACGATCGAGCTCGCCGGGTACACGCTGGAGGAGAAGCGGCACATCGCCCGCCGCTACCTGGTCGGCCGCCAGATCGAGGCCAACGGGCTGAAGCCCTCCCAGATCGCCTTCTCCGACGCCGCGCTCACCGCGATCGTCGAGGAGTACACCCGTGAGGCCGGCGTCCGCGACCTCGAGCGCCAGATCGGCTCGATCTGCCGCAAACTCGCCCGCGAAGTCGCCGAACGCAAGGTCAAGCGCAAGGTCACGATCTCGGCCAAACGGGCGCGGGAGCTCCTCGGCCGCCGCCGCGTCTTCGCCGAGCAGCGGCGCCGCACCAAGGACCCCGGCGTCGCCACCGGCCTCGCCTGGACCCCGGCCGGCGGCGACGTGCTGTTCATCGAGGCGACGGCGATGCCCGGCAGCGGCCGGCTGACGATCACCGGCCAGCTCGGCGAGGTGATGAGGGAGTCGGCGCAGGCGGCGCTCTCCTACGTGCGCGGCCACTGGGGGGAGATCGCGCCGAAGCGCGGCGAGGAGTGGTTCGCCGAGCACGACATCCACGTCCACGTGCCAGCCGGGGCGGTGCCGAAGGACGGGCCTTCAGCCGGGGTGGCGATGACCGTCGCTCTCTCCTCACTGGTCAGCGGCCGGCCTGTTCGCAACGATGTGGCGATGACCGGCGAGGTGACCCTGACCGGGCAGGTGCTGCCGATCGGCGGCCTCAAGGAGAAGTCGCTGGCGGCCCAGCGGGCCGGGATCAAGCGGGTGATCGTCCCCGAGCGCAACGAGGGCGACGTCACCGAGATCCCCGCGCACGAGCTCGGCGGCCTCGAGTTCGTCTTCGTCGACGAGGTCTCCAAGGCAATCGACGTAGCCCTCTCCCGCTAGCCAATGGAGGCAGCGAGTCTCCCCAGGGGCGGGCGCAGTGGGCCGGTGCAGGCGGTTGCCGAGGCTGTGCGGGCGCGCTCGCGCACCTTCTGGATCGTCGCCGGGCTGACCGTGCTCGGGGCGGCGCTGCGCTTCGCCACCCTCGGCCTGCAGAGCTACCACCACGACGAGGTCGTTACCGCCAGCCGGGTTCTGCGGGTTGGGTTCGGCCACGCGATGGACGCGGTCGGGTTCAGCGAGTCGGCGCCGCCGCTCTACTACGCGCTGGCCTGGGTCTGGACCCAGGTCGCCGGCACCGGCCCGGTCGGGCTGCGCTCGCTCTCGGCGCTCGCCGGCGTCGCCACGATCCCGGTCGCCTTCCTGATCGCGACCGAGCTGCGCGGCCGCAGCGCCGGCCTCGTCGCGGCGGCGCTGGTCGCGGTCAACCCGATGCTGCTCTGGTACTCGCAGGAGGCGCGGGCCTACTCGCTGCTCGTCCTCTTCTGCGCGCTCTCGCTGCTCTTCTGCGTCCGCGCCCAGCGCCGGGGCGCCCGCCGCGATTTCACCCTCTGGGGAGTCTTCTCCGCGCTCGCCCTCTGCACCCACTACTTCGCCGTCTTCACCGTTCTCGCCGAGGCGATCGTGCTGCTGCGCCGGCGCGGGCGCGAGAGCCTGCCTGGGGTCTGGATCGTCGCCGGTGCGGGCCTGGTGCTGGCGCCGCTGGCCTATCACCAGATGTCGCTCGGCCACGCCGAATGGATCGGCGACTTCGGCCTCGGCCACCGGCTCTGGGAAACGGCGGCCACCTTCGTCACCGGTGAGACCGCCGACATCATCGGCCGGCCCGAGCGCCCGGGACTGGCGATCGTCCCGCTCGCCCTGGCGCTCGCCGGGCTCGCTCTGCTCTTCCGCGCCGACCGCGAGGAGCGGCGCGCCGCGGCGATCCCGCTTGGGGTCGGCCTGGCGGCGGTCGCCGTCCCGCTGGCCCTGGCACTGGCCCCCTCCGGCACCGACTTCCTGCTGGCCCGCAACGTGATCCCGGCCCTGGTGCCGCTGCTGATCGCGGTCGCGATCGGAGTGACGCTGCCGGCGGCGCGCCAGCTCGGCCCGGTGATCGCCGCTGCGCTGATCGCGTACTCGCTCGGCTTCTGCGTATGGGCCAGCGTCACGCCCGGGCTGCAGCGCCCGGACTGGAACGCGGTCGCCGACCGGCTCGGCGAGCCGGCTGAGCCGCGGGCGACGGTGACCTGGACCCTGGGCGAGGCGCCTCTGCGCTACTACCTCTCGACTGGGGCCTTCCAGGTGAAAGCGGGGGAACACTATGAGTGGATGGTCGGGGAGGTCGACTTCGTCTCCGACGGCATGGTGCCGCGACCGCCCCGGGGCCTGCTCGGTCCCGGCTTCCGCGAAGTCGCTCACGAAGACACGGGCCGCCTGTTCATCCGCCGCTACTCGCGCCCAGGACCCGGCCTCGCCCCGCTGCGACTGGGCAAGATCAAGCGTGCGCAGCTGAATTTCCGCACCAACGGGGTACTGCTGGATGGCGTCGGCCCCGGGTAGAGGGTTATCCTGATTAACCGCCACGGAATCCAGCGAGGAGAGGGTATGAGCAAGACCAAGGCCGCCCGCGCCAGCGACATCTACGAGACCGCCCGGGAAAACCCGTATGTACAGCGTCTGGTCGAGGACGAAGAGCTGCGCGACAAGCTGCGTGAGGCCTTCGAGTCTGCCCGCGGCGCCTACGGCCGCGCCAGCGACAAGGGCACCGTCAAGGCGGTGACCAGCGACAAGAAGGTGCAGAAGGACCTGCGCGACGCCGCTGAGAACCTGCGCGAGGCCGCCGAGCGCCTGCGCGCCCCGAAGCGGCGCAAGAAGAGCAAGCTCGGCCGCCTGATCCTCTTCGCCCTGGTCGCCGGCATCGTCGCCCTCGTGGTCAGCGAGGACGCCCGCAAGACCGTGCTCGACGCCCTCTTCGGAGCCGAAGAGGAGTTCGAGTACACCAGCTCTACTTCGATCAACGGCTCCTAGGAAAGGGCGGGTTCGCCCGCCCCTCTCCCTAGACTGGCTTTAGATGGAGGCAGCAACTAAAGAGCGCGAGCTGAGCGGTGAGAAGGCTCAGCGGATCGTCGATGCAATGCGCACCAGCGTCGCCAGCCGCGGCGCTGCCGGCTCGACCTTCGAGCACGTGGCCCGCGAGGCGGGGGTCAGCCGCGGCCTGCTCCACTACTACTTCGGGACCAAGGAGCGGCTGCTAGTCGAGGTGGTGCGGCGCGACGCCGAGCTGCGGGTCGACCGGCTCGACGAGCGGCTCGGCCAGGCGCAGTCGGTGGACGACGTCCTCGACGTGCTCCTCTCCAGCCTCACCGACATGATCGAGAACGAACCCGGCTTCTTCCTCCTGCTCTACGAGCTGTTCAGCGCCGGCCGCCGCAACCCCGACATCCAGCGCGAGGTCGGTCAGCTGTTCGAGCGCACCCGCTCCCACGTCGCCGAGGTGCTGGAGGCGAAGGAACGCGAGGGCGTGCTGAACATGCGCTTCGATGCCGAGGCGCTGGTCTCCTACCTGTTCGCACTCGGCGACGGCTTCGCCCTGCAGGCGCTCTCCGACCCCAAGCGCGACAACACTGCCGCGCTCGCCGCCGGCGCCGCCTCGGCCCGGTATCTGCTGGTCTCCGAGTAGCGCTCCCGGATACCGGCGTGTACGAGTGACGCTGATCACGGAGTGATCGCGCTCACAGACCGGCACCCACCGCGTGCGAGAGGTTGGCTCCACTTCATGCGCGACGCGATGGCAAGACTTGCTGACGTGCTGGGGCGGCGACGCCGCTGGGTCGTCGGCATCTGGCTCCTGATCGTCCTCCTCGCGCTTCCCTTCGCCGCCAAGCAGACCGAGCACCTGACCGGTGGCGGCTTCGACGTTCCCGGCAGCCAGTCGGTCGCAGTCTCCGAGGCCCTCCAGCGCGACTACGGCGCCGAGGCCGACGGGATCGCGGTGCTGCTCAAAGCCAGCCCTGACGCCGGCGCCGCCGAGCGCGATGCCGCCATCGCCCGGGTCCGCCGTGAAGTCGCCGCGATCGAGGAAGTGACCCTGACCCCGGCCGCGGCGCGGCAGGGGCGTGAGCAGCTCGCGGCCACCGGCACCGCCTTCCTGCCGCTGCGCAGCGAGCAGTCCTCCGACGAGCTGATCGACTCGGCTACCACCCTGCGCGAAGACCTCGATCCCGGCACCGCCGCCGGCGGGGTGACGCCGTACCTGGTCGGGCAGCCGACGATCTGGGCCGGGATGCAGGAGATCTCCAAGGAAGACCTGGCGAAAGCGGAGACCACCGGCTTCCCGATCGTCGCCTTGATCTTGCTCGTCGTCTTCGGCTCGCTGGCGGCGGCGCTCCTGCCGCTGACCCTCGGCTTCGTCAGCGTCCTCGTCACCGGCGCCCTCATCTACTTCATCTCGCTGCAGATCTCGACCTCGGTCTTCGTCACCAACATGGCCTCGATGATCGGGATCGGCGTCGCCGTCGACTACTCCCTCTTCATCCTCGCCCGCTACCGCGAGGAGCGGGAGGAGGGGCTCGACAAGCACGACGCGCGCTCGCGGGCGCTCTCCACCTCCGGCCTCGCGGTCAGCTTCTCCGGCCTCGCCGTGATCATCTCCCTGGCCGGGCTCTGGATGGTCGACAACCAGGCGCTGCGCTCGATGGCGCTGGGGGCGATGACCGTGGTCGCGGTCTCGATCCTGACCGCGACGACGCTCTTGCCGGCGCTGATCGCGATGCTTGGCGACCGCGTCCTCCCGGGCGGGCTGGTCGGCCGGGTCGAGCGCTTCTTCCGCCGTCGCTTCTACCGCCGCCGCCCCGGCCCGCTCAGCGGCCAGGCCGCCCCGACGCCGTTCTGGGAGCGTTGGACCGCGCGGGTGATGGCGCGGCCGTGGGTCGCGGTGATCGGCGTCTCCTCGGTGCTGCTCGTGCTCGCCAGCCCGATCCTCTCGCTGGAGACGGGGACCGAGGCGCTGGCCCAGTTCCCGAAGGACTCCGACGTGCGGGTCGGCAACGAACTCGCCTCCGCGGAGCTCGGCGGCGGCACCGACCCGGTGCAGATCGTCGCCGCCTTCGACGGCGCTCCGGACGCCGCCGAGCGCGCCGCCGTCGCCGGCTTCGCCCGTGAAGTGGCGGCGACGCCGGGTGTCGCTGCGGTCGCCGCCCCCGACTTCGCCGCCGACAGCGCCCTCGTCCAAGCCACGCCCAGCGCCCCCAGCGAGTCCGACGCGGCCGTCGCGCTGGTCGACCGCCTGCGCGACCAGGTCGTCCCCGCCAGCCCGCTGGCGCAGGTCGCCGCCGTCGACGTCGGCGGCGAGACCGCCCGCAGCCACGACGTGCGCGAGCAGATCAGCGGCTCGATGTGGAAGATCATCCTCTTCGTCCTCGCCCTCAGCTTCCTCGTCCTGATGGTGATGCTGCGCTCGCTGCTCTTGCCGCTGAAGGCAGTGTTGATGAACCTGCTCTCGATCGGGGCCGCCTTCGGCGTCCTCGTCGCGATCTTCCAGTGGGGCTGGCTCGACAGCCTGTTCGGGTTCGAAAGCCAGGGGGCGCTGGACACGATCAACGTGCCGCTGATCTTCGCCGTCGTCTTCGGCCTCTCGATGGACTACGAGGTCTTCCTCATGTCGCGGATCCGCGAGCGCTACATGCGCCACGGCGACAACGACCGCGCCGTCGCCGAGGGCCTCTCCTCCAGCGCTCGCACGATCTCCTCGGCCGCCCTGATCATGACCTCGGTCTTCGCCGTCTTCGTCCTTACCGGCGTCCCCTCGATCAAGGAGCTTGGCCTCGGCTGCGCCGTCGCGATCGCCCTCGACGCGACCCTGGTCCGCCTGATCCTCGTCCCCGCGGCGATGAAGCTGATGGGCGAGTGGAACTGGTGGATGCCCTCCTGGCTCGACCGCGTGCTCCCCGACCTCAGCTTCGAGTCAGGCGAGCCGAAACCGGCCGAGGCCTAGGCACCGGAGCCTGGCGCCATAGAATCACCCGCCATGGGTGGAGAGGACATCGCCTTCGCGGGTGCGGCGCGGCAGGCTGAGATGGTGCGCGCGGGTGAGGTCTCGCCGACCGAGCTGGTGCAGCTGCATCTCGACCGGATCGAGCGGCTCGACCCGCAGCTGAACTCCTTTCGTGTCGTGCTCGCCGAGCGGGCGCTGCTCGAGGCCGAGCAGGCCGAGGCGCGGCTGAAGGGCGGCGATAAAAGGCCGCTGCTTGGGGTCCCGATCGCGCTCAAGGACGAAGTCGACCTCGCCGGTGAGCTGACGACGCGCGGCACCGACGGGTTCACCGAGCCGGCCGGCGCCGACTCGGAGATGGTGCGGCGGCTGCGCGAGGCCGGTGCGATCGTCGTCGGCAAGACGCTGCTGCCGGAGCTGGCGATCTGCGGCTTCACCGAGTCCGCGACCTTCGGCGTCACCCGCAATCCCTGGAACGCCCAGCACACTCCGGGCGGCTCCAGCGGCGGCTCCGCCGCCGCGGTCGCCGCTGGTCTGGTGCCGATCGCCTCCGCTTCTGACGGGGCCGGGTCGATTCGCATCCCCGCCGCCTGCTGCGGCCTCTTCGGGCTGAAACCGCAGCGCGGCCGCGTCTCGATGGCGCCCCACCTCGAGCACTGGCACGGGCTCTCCGCCAACGGCTGCGTCAGCCGCACGGTTCTCGACACCGCGCTCTGGCTCGACGTTGTCTCCGGCGATTCCGCCGAGCCCGGCGCGCCGCCGCCGCCCGAGCGACCCTTCGTCGAGGCGGCGAAGACCGCGCCCGGCAAGCTCCGCATCGCCTTCTCCAGCTTGGCCCCGCGCGCGGCCCTGCCGCCGACCGTCTCCGAGGAGGCCAAGCGCGCCGTCACCGACACCGCCGAGCTGCTGCGCTCGCTCGGCCACGAGACCGCCGAGCGCGACCCCAGCTGGGGCAACCTCGGCAACAACTCGATCCCGCGCTACCTGCGCGGTGCCAGCGACGACGTCGCCTCGGTCCCGCACCCGGAGCGGCTCGAACGCCGCACTCGTGGCTTCGGCCGCCTCGGCAAGCCGATCAGCGACAAGCTGCTCGCCAAAGCCCGTGCCGCCGAGGCCGGCGACGCCGCTCGCGTTAACGCGATCTTCGACGACCACGACCTGGTGATGACCCCGGTGATGGGCGGAACTGCCGTCCCGGTCCGCAGCTGGGAGGGGCGCGGTGCCCTCCGCACCCTGCTCGGCATGAGCCGCTTTTATCCGTACACGATCCCCTGGAACCACCTCGGCAACCCGGCCATGTCCGTCCCCGCCGGCTTTGGCGCCGACGGCCTTCCTCTCGCGGTCCAAATCATCGGCCGCCCGGGTGACGAGGCCACCCTCCTCTCCCTCGCGGCCCAGCTCGAGTCCGAGCGTCCCTGGGCCGACAAGCGCCCGCCGATCTCCTGAGGTAACGATGGGAGGGAGGGGTGATCGTCTCCCCCTACCCCCGGACCGTCCCTGCTCCCTAGTTGAACACCCGCCGCATCCGCGCCAGCTCGCGGATCGAGCCCTTGGGGCGGATCCGGCGCTGGAGGAGCATTTTCAGGTGGTTGGCGTCGGGTTTGCCGGAGGCGACCCAGTCGGCCCAGGTCGACTCGATCGTCACCGTCGGGTTGGTGGCTTCACCGGGCTGGGCGCGGGTGGAGCCGTTGTCGATGATCAGGTGCCAGGGGTCGGCGTCGCTGAAGCGCCACTGGTAGACCAGCGGCGTGCCGTTGGCGGCGGCCGGGTCGGCGACCCGGGTGATGACATCGAAGTAGAGGCTCATCAGCTCCGGCGTCGCTTCGGGCTTGGGGCCGTCGGGCGGGCCGAGGATGCCGGC
This sequence comes from Solirubrobacterales bacterium, assembly GCA_036277915.1. Classification (GTDB taxonomy): domain Bacteria; phylum Actinomycetota; class Thermoleophilia; order Solirubrobacterales; family 70-9; genus VAYN01. Next base: position 9,002 of record DASUMA010000029.1, on the reverse strand, counting down.
CATCATCAGCTTCACCTGGCGCTCGGCGATCGCCGCCTCGTCGGCGTCGGGGTCGAAGGGGAAGGTGCCGGGCGGCATCTCCTCGGTCGGGAAGCCGATCGTGCGCCAGCGCTGGCGGATCAGTTTGAGGCCGAAGGCGAAGATGTCCTCGAGCGAGAAGCCGTAGCACTCGGTGTACGCACGGTCGAGATTCGGCGGTGAGAAGACGGCGGGGCCGTAGGGCAGGACTTCCTGTAGCAGCGAGACCACCGCGGCGCGGTTCTCCTCGGCGCCAGGGGCACCTTCCTTCAGCAGTTCGGAGAGCACCTTGACGCCGAACCCGATGTGGCGCTGCTCGTCCTTGGAGACGTTGGCCATGCCGGCGCTGAAGCCCGGCATCGTCTCCTGGGAGGCGAAGAAATCCTCGATGAAGTGCTGGCCGGGCTGGGCGAGGCTGCCCTCGACGATCAGGTGGTAGAGGGTGATCGCCTGCGCGTACTTCGGCACCGAGCGGTCCTTGCGCAGTTCCTCGGCCATCACGTCAAGCCGGTCGAAGATGCCGCGGTAGCCCCAGTTGAGCTGGGGCAGAGTGGAGGCGAGGGTCTGCTGCAGCGTCTCGCCGCCGACCCCGATCACCTCCTTGAAGAAGCGGTGGAAGAAGACCGAGTGGCGGACCTCGTCGACCTGCTGGGTGGCGAGGAAGTAGGACTGCTCCTCGGTCGGGGCAGCGGTGATGTAGGGGGCGAGGGTGTCGGCGACCCGGTCCTCGCCGTAGAAGAACATCGAGTAGATCCACATCGCCGAGCGGCGCTGGATCTCGCTCAGGCCCTCCCAGCCGGCGCGGTCACCGGAGAAGTCGATGTCGTAGGCGCTCCAGTTGCCCTGCTCCCAGCGGCGGTAGAGGTCCTCGTAGGTGATGTTGTCCATCAGGCTCTGGGAGGCGACGCTCATCTCTTCTCCTTTTGGTGTCGCATTGCCGACTAAAAGGAGGTTACCGCGATCCTGGCTAGCCAGCCAGGATCGCGGGGCAGCGCTACTCGGCGGCCTGCTGGGAGCTGGGCGCCGGCGTCTCGATCTCGCGCTTGAGGATCTTGCCGGTTGGGCCTTTGGGCAACTCCTCGAGGAACCAGACGACCCGCGGGTACTTGTAGGCGGCGATCCGCTCCTTCACGTACTCGCTGACCTCGCTCGCCTCCAGCCCCTCGCCGTCGTGGCAGACGACCGCGGCACCGATCTCCTCGCCCCACTCGTCGTGAGGGATGCCGACGACGGCGGCTTCGCGGATCTTCGGGTGCTCGTAGAGCACCTCCTCGACCTCGCGCGGGTAGACGTTGTAGCCGCCGCGGATGATCAGGTCCTTCTTACGGTCGACGATGAAGAAGTAGCCGTCCTCGTCGACTTTGGCCATGTCGCCGCTGTGGAACCAGCCGCCGCGCATCGTCTCCGCCGTCGCCTCGGGCCGCTGCCAGTAGCCCTTCATGATGTTGTGGCCGCGGATCACGATCTCGCCGATCTCGCCCTGCGCTACCTCGTTGTCGTCCTCGTCGACGACCTTCATCTCGACTTCTTCCAGCGGGGTCCCGATCGAGCCGGGCTTGCGCGGGCGGTCGGGGTGGTTGGTGCTGGCGACTGGCGAAGTCTCGGAGAGCCCGTAGCCCTCGAGGACGATTGCGCCGAACGCCTCCTCGAAGCCGCGCAGCACCTCGACCGGCATCGAGGCGCCGCCGGTCATGCACTGGCGCAGCGAGGAGGTGTCGTAGCTCTCCCGCTCGGGGTGGTGCAGCAGCGCCCCGTACATCGTCGGGACGCCGTAGAAGTGGGTGACGCTGTCGCGCTGGATCGTCTCCAGAGCGTCGCCGGGGTCGAATTTGGGCAGCAGGGTCAGCGTCGCGCCGACCCGCAGCGAGGCGTTCATGCTGACCGTCTGGCCGAAGGAGTGGAAGAGCGGCAGCGAGCCGAGGACGATGTCGCCCGGACCGATCTCGCAGGTGGTCCGGCCGGCGATGTCGGCGTTGCGCTCGAGGTTGAAGTGGGTCAGCTCCGCCCCCTTCGGCTTGCCGGTGGTGCCGGAGGTGTAGAGGATCACCGCGGTGTCGTCTTCAGCGGTGTCGGCGAGGCCGGGGGTCGGCTCGCTGGCGTCGAGCAGCGCGGCGAAGCTGGCCGGCTCGACCTCGATCAGCTCAGCCCCGACGTCGGCGGCGCCGTCGCGGGCGTCGGCGGCGAAGCCGTGCCAGGCGAGCAGGATCTCGGCGCCGGAGTCCTCCAGGTAGAAGGCGATCTCCCGCCGCTTCAGCAGCACGTTCATCGGCACCACGACGCCGCCGGCGCGCAGCACGCCGTAGTAGGCCACGGGGAACTCGGGGACGTTGGGCAGCATTACGCCGACCCGGTCTCCCTGCTGTATGCCGCGCTCGCGCAGCAGCGTCGCCAGGCGGGCGCTGCGCTCGTCGAGCTCGGCGTAGGTCAGCTCGGTCGCGCCGAGGCGGATGGCGACGCGCTCGGGCGCCGTCGCGGCGCTCTCGGTGACGATCGATGCCAGGTTCAGTCCCATGTTCCCTCTCCCGTTTGAAGTTCCCGCGCGCAAGTCTAGGAGGATCGGGTCCGCTAGGCTCGCCCCGGATGGACGACCTCGGCGAGCCGATCTCCTACCTGACCCTGGGCTCGGGCACCCCTGTGTTCTCGAGCGACGGCGAGCGCCTGGGCAAGGTCGTCAAGGTGCTTGCGGCGCCGGAGGCGAACCTGTTCGATGGCGTCGTCTTCGACACCACCGCCGGCCCCGGCGGGCACCGCTTCGTCGACGCGCCTGAGGTCGGGCAGATCTTCGAACGCGGAGTCGTCCTCAAGATCGACGCTGCCGCTGCGGCCCAGCTGCCGAAGCCGAGCGCCAACCCGGGCGTGATCGCGGCGAAGCCAGGAGACCTCGACCGGGGTGGTGGCCGAGGCCTCCTGAAGCGCGCCTGGGATGCCCTCTCGGGCAGGCGCTGAGTCGAGACTACATCTATAGTTTCAACCGTGATCCCGGGGGTGTCGGAAGGACGGGGGTAGCGGGATGGCGGTCAAGGGGAGTGGGCTCGAGGAATACCTGCGGCGCTTGCTGGCGCCGGCGGACCCGATCGTGCTCGAGGCGATCGAGCGCGGGCCGATCGACATCGGCGCGGCGCTGCCGCTGGCGGAGATCGACCGCCTGCTCGATCCGGCACCGCTCGGCGCCCAGACCGGGTGGTGCACGCTGCCGAACGGCGTCGGCTACGTCGCCGTGCAGACGGAGATGCCGGGCATCACCGCGGAGATGGTCGACTGGTGGTTCGACTGGCACGCCCGCGACCCGCTGCGCTACCGAATCTGGCACCCCACGGCCCACGTCGGCAACTCCTTCGAGGCGCCGCGCCGGGCGGGGGCGAAACCGCACTGGGGCGCCGTCCACCACCCGGTCCAGGACGTCGGCACCGGCGTCGTCCGCAGCCGCATCACCTACACCCGGCCGCGTGCGGTCGGCTTCTCCAGCGATGCGATCGACGACCCGGCTGTCGGCACCATCGTCTGCGGCTTTCTCGGCGACGATCGCCGCGGCATCCGCCACTCGGTGATGGCCCACGTCTTCCTCGCCGAGCCCAGCGGCTTGATCCTTCGCACCCACTACTGGCTCGGTGCGGCGATGCGTCCCAATCTGCGCGGGCACCTCGGCCGGCTCGGCGGCCGCGCGCTCAACCGCCGCGCCGTCCGCAAGCTCGTGCTGCCCCCCGAGGCTCCGCCCGGCCTGGCCCGCCACAGCGCCGAGGAGTTCGCCAACCTGGCGCTGCTGCTGCCGGGGCTCCACGCCCGCTTCGCCTGAGCGGCACTGGCCAATAGGATGCTCCGAATGTTGCGGGGGCTGCTCCTGACGATTCTCCTCTGCGCCGGGCTGGCGATCGCCGGCTGCGGCGGTGGCGACGACTCGACCTCGACCGGTGGCGGCGAGACCACGAGCGCTTCCGCCCCGGCTGAATCGACCGAGACCAAACCCACGGTTGAAGTCCCGAGCGGCCCGCCGCCGAAGAAGCTCGAGAGCGAGGACCTGGTCGAAGGCGAAGGCGCCGAAGCCAGAGCCGGGGACGAAGTCAGCGTCCAGTACGTCGGCGTCAACTACAAGAGCGGCAAGGAGTTCGACTCCTCCTGGAGCCGCAACGAACCCTTCACCTTCCCCCTCGGCGCCGGCGAAGTGATCGCCGGCTGGGACCAGGGAGTGGAGGGGATGAAGGTCGGCGGCCGCCGAGAGCTGACGATCCCGCCTGAACTCGGCTACGGGCCGGGTGGCTACCCGCCGGCGATCCCACCGAACGAAACCCTCGTCTTCGTAGTCGACCTGGTCGCGGTCAAATAGCCGCAGCGCGCAAGGTCCTCGCCGAGCGGATCGCTGCCCAGGGGCTCAGCGGCAAGCCCGCCCGCGACCCGGTCGCGGTCGCCCAGCGGCTGCTCGCCGTGCAGGGCCAAGACCCGCGCGGCGCTCGGCTGGCGATCCGCGCCCGCAGCGCCGGGCTCAGCGCCGCCGACGTCGACCGCGCCCTCACCGAGGACCGCTCGCTGCTGATCACCTGGCTCAACCGCGGCACCCTGCACCTGATCGCCAGCGAGGACTACTCGCTGCTGCAGACGCTTACGACGCCGCCGCTGCAGACCTCCGCGAGCCGCCGGCTCAGCAACGAAGGCGTGAGTCCAGGTGAAAGCGAGCGGGCGCTGGCGAAGATCGAGCGGACGCTCGCCAGGGACGGGCCGCAAACCCGAAAGCAGCTGCGTGAGCTGCTCGACTCCGCCGGGCTGGCGGTGGCGGGCCGGGCGCTGCTGCACCTGATGTTTCTCGCTGGGGTGCGCGGGATCACTGTGCGCGGACCGATGGTCGGCCGCGAACACGCCTACGTGCTGGCCAGGGACTGGCTTGGCCCGCAGAAGCCGGTAGACCGCGAGCGGGCGTTGGCCGAGCTCGCCCGCCGCTACCTGGTCGGCCACGGGCCGGCCGACGACCGCGACCTCGCTCGCTGGGCCGGCTTGCCGCTGCGCGACTCCCGCGCCGGCCTCGCCGCGATCTCGAAGCAGCTGGTCGAGCGCCCCGACGGTCTCGTCGACCTCGCGAAGCGGAAGCCGGCCGAGCCGCCACCGCTGCCGGCGCCGCGCTTGCTCGGCGCCTTCGAGCCGGTGCTCCTGGGCTGGACCTCGCGCGATGACATCGTCGGCCCGCACAAGCTGCTGGTCACGATCAACGGGATCTTCAAGCCGTTCGCCATGGTCGGCGGCCGCGCCGTCGCCACCTGGGGGCTAGCCGGCGGCAAGGTGACGATCGAGCCGCTCGGGCGGGTGACCAAGAAAGACATGGCGGCGCTGGAGGCCGACGCCGCTGCGGTGCTGGAGTACCTGGGCGGGCCGTGAGGCCCCACGGCCCGCCCGCTCAGTGCGCGCCTACTGGTCCGACGAAGGCATCGGCGGCGGCATATCAGACCGCGCCGGCGGCGCTTCGGCGCCCGGGGCGGGGTCTGCTTCCGCTTCCCAGACGTGGTTGAGCGCGACCTGTAGGTAGGCCCACATGCCGGGGGCGAGGAATACGTAGAGCAGGAGCACGATCCAGCCGTTGACCGGCTCCTTGCCGGCGAGCTTGGAGGCGCCCTGGACTCGCTTGGTCCCGTTCCAGTAGGAGATCAGGGCGGGGATGATGATCAGCCCGCCGGGGAACAGGGCCAGCAGTGAGTTGGTTGGGTTCTGACCGAGGTCGAACCCTTTCGCCTCACCGTACGCTTTCAGCTCCTTGTTGATCTTGTACCACCAGACCAGGTGGTAGATCCCGAGGGTGATGATCGGAAGCAAGGCGACGGCCCAGGGACTGCGGACCTTCACCTCGCTCTGGGTGCCGCGAATCTGCATCTCGTAGGCCAATGGGCCCTCCGTTCTGTCGCGAACTTGCGTCAGACACTAATCGAGAAAATCAGGAGTGCAACGTGGCTACGGCGCCTCGACGGGCGGCGTCGTCACACTCGCCGTTGCCGGCGGAGCGTTGAGCGCACTGGCCGTCACACCAAGCGTCAGCGCCGAGCCGACCGTCGTTATGCCCGGGACGACCGAGAGGCCGACCGTGGTGAAGCTGATGCCGGACGGCAGCCTGCAGGTAACTGCCTGTTCCGTGACCGGGCCGCAGGGGAGCTGCTTGCCGGCGATCTGGATCAGCTCGAAGGTGACGTCGTCTGGGAGCTCGAAGGTGATGACCGGTTCGTCCAGCGATGCCTGGATGGTTGGCACTTCGAGATCGACGCCGAACTCCGCCGGGACGCCGGGTCTCGGGAGCCCGGGCGAGTTGAAGCTGGCGACGAGGTCGATCGCGGCGGGCGCGAGGCTGCCGCTGAGGGTGTTGATCTCCCCGCGGTCACGCAGCGTGGTCCCAGCGGTCGAGTAGGCGCCGCCGAGGCGGAAGTTCTCCGGTTCGGTCTCCCCCGGAGCGTTGGGGGGCGTCGAGATGGTCACGGTCTGGGATGCCTGCTGGCCGACCGCGAGGGCTGGCATCGAGCAGGTGACGAGTCCCTCGGCAGAGGCAGTTGACGGCAGCGTCACCTCGCACCCGGGGCCGGCCTCGAGGACGTCGCTGCGCACGGGCAGCGTCGCGGTCACCTCGCCGGCGGGCAGGCTGCCGCTGACCGAATCGGCCGGCAGCGGCCTTGGCGTGAAGAGGAGGCTGCTGGCCGGAACCGCGATGCCCGCCTCGGTGACGATCGTGGCGCTGCCCGGGCCGGTGCCGGGGGAGAAGCCGACGAAGGACTTTTCGCCGCCCGCCTCGTTCGTGCCGGGGTAGTCGAAGCGGAAGCTGCCGTCCTGGAAGAGGACGACCTGGAAGAGCCGCCGGGGCCCACCGCCGTTGCTGTGCTGGCCGGTGTCCCACTGGAAGGCGACGGCCGAGCCGTCGCTGGAGACCACCTTGCGCACCTCCCCGGGCCCGACGCCCCGCTGGGCGAGATCGAGATCGGACCAGTAGGGCATGACCCCGCGCATCTGCTCGCCGACCAGGGCGGCGACGCCGCGGTAATCGCTCAGCTGTTCGTTGTTCCAGAAATCCCAGGCGGGCGCGCCGAAGGAGAGCCAGCCGTTGGTCGAGACGCTGACCTGCTGCTCGAAGATCCCGCCGAAGGGGAAGGCGAATGGCAGGTCGACGGTCAGCGCCCCGTCGTCCTGGCTGCTGGCGGAGAAGTCGAGCGCGGTGGCCGTGCCGACGAGCAGGGGTGCGGCGGCGACGTTGGCCTGGGTATAGCCGGCCTGGCCGGCGATGCGGTTGCCGGCGCGCAGGGTCAGGGTGATCGGGTCGCCGGCCGCGGGCTCGTGCAGGCTCTGGTCACGGACGAAGCCCCAGTCAATGCCGTCGGTCATCGAGAACGCGGGGGAGATTGCCAGGGCGTCGCCGTCGATCGGAATGCCTGCCGGGCGCGGGGGCTGGGCAGGGCTCTTCAGCTGCAGCTGGCCCGAGGCGGCGCAGTTGTTGGCCTCCTTGGCCTCTCGCACCTTCTTGGCGCTGTCGGCGCAGGCAATCAGTCGGTAGCCACCGCCGGCTGCCTTCAGCGGTAGCGCCACGCTCAGCTTTGCCGTCGCCTTGCCTCCGGCTGGGAGCGCCTTGACGCGGCCGTGTCCCAGGACGACGTCGCGGGAGGTGTGCTTCGCCCCGTTCGCCAGGTAGAGGGTGACGCGGCTCTTGCCAGCGGCCCTCCGGCCCCGGTTGCGGACCTCGACCGCGACCGTCACTTGCGCTCCCACGGATAGCGCGGCGGGCGGCTGCGCGAGCTTGGCGAGGGTGAGATCGGGTCGCGGCGCCTTCGCGCCAGACGCGGAGGCTGGGACAGCCACAGCCAGCAGCGTGAGCGCAACGATGAGAGCCCTGCTTCGGATCACGAAGCCGGACCTTATGGACGCGGCCGTCGCCAGTCAGGCGAACTGGACAGGTAGACCAGTCAGGACAGCTTGGGGCTCTGCCAGGGCTGGTTGAGCCGGGTGACGAGCTCGTCGCCCAGACCCTCGATCGGTACCCGGGTCTGGTCGAGCGAGTCGCGGTCGCGCAGGGTGACGGTGTCGTCCTCCATCGTCTGGTGGTCGACGGTGATGCCCCAGGGGGTGCCGATCTCGTCCTGGCGGCGGTAGCGCTTGCCGATCGAGCCGCCCTCGTCGAACTCGGCGGGGAGCTTGCGGCGCAGGTCCTGGAAGATCTCCCGCGCCTTCTCCGGCATGCCCTCCTTGGAGACCAGCGGCAGCACCGCGACCTTGACCGGCGCCAGGCGCGGGTGCAGGCGCAGGACGGTGCGCTGGCGGCCCTCCACTTCCTCGACTTCGTAGGAGTCGACGAGGAAGGCGAGGGTGGCGCGGTCGGCGCCGGCCGCGGGCTCGATCACGTGCGGGACGTAGCGCTCTTTGGTCTGTTGGTCGAAGTACTCGAGCTTCTCGCGGCTGAACTTGGCGTGCTGGGTGAGGTCGAAGTCGCCGCGGTCGGCGATCCCCTCCAGCTCCGACCACCCGATCGGGAACAGGTACTCGATGTCGCTGGTCGCCGAGGAGTAGTGGGAGAGCTCGTCGGCGCCGTGGGCGCGGACGCGCAGGTGGTCGGGACGGATGCCGAGGTCGGTGTACCAGCGCTCGCGCTCGTCCATCCAGTGCTGGTGCCATTTCTTCGCCTCGGCCGGCGGCACGAAGAACTCCATCTCCATCTGCTCGAACTCGCGGGTGCGGAAGATGAAGTTGCCGGGGGTGATCTCGTTGCGGAAGCTCTTCCCGATCTGGCCGATGCCGAACGGGGGCTTGCGGCGCGAGGTGGTCTGCACGTTGAGGAAGTTGACGAAGATGCCCTGCGCGGTCTCCGGGCGCAGGTAGGCCATGCCCTCCTCGGACTCCACCGGGCCGAGGAACGTCTTGAGCATCATGTTGAACTCGCGCGGCGGGGTGTAGGAGCCACGGGTGCCGCAGTTGGGGCACGGCACGTCGGACAGGTCGTCCTCGGTCGCCGGCTTGCCGGTGCGCTCGGTGTACTCCTC
>DASUMA010000028.1:0-97204 GCA_036277915.1 Solirubrobacterales bacterium | reverse complement strand
CGCACCTCGCCGTAGCGCTTGACGAGCGCGCGCAGCCGGATGTCGGGGTCGCCGGTCGGCAAGGGCCGAACCTACACGACGGCTAACGTGCCCCGCCGAAATGGAGCGCGTGTACCAGCAGGAGAACCAGCCCGAGGGCGTCCCGCCGCTCGCGCTCACCGGCGAGCGCACGCTGCCGGACGTGCCCGAGGAGAACTACTGGTTCCGGCGCCACCTCGTCGTCTACGAGTGGATCGCGGAGCGGGTCGCGAACCAGCGGGTGGTCGACATGGCCTGCGGCGAGGGCTACGGCTCCGACACCCTGGCCCGGAGCGCCCGCAGCGTGGTCGGCGTCGACGCCAACCCGGAGGCGCACGAGCACGCGCGGCTGCGCTACGTGCGTCCCAACCTGCGCTTCGAGCGCGACCTGGTCGAAGGCTTCTCCGAGCCCAGCGACGTCGTCGTCTTCCTGCAGACGATTGAGCACGTTCAGGACGCCGGCGCGATCCTCGAGCACTTCAAGTCGATGCTCTCGCCCGGCGGCGTCGCCTACATCTCCACCCCCAATCTCTTGACTCTGGCGCCGCCCGGGGCGGAGAAGTCCGACAACCCCTGGCACGTGCGCGAGTACCGGGCCGAGGAGTTCCGCCAGCTCTGCGAGGAGCACTTCCCGCGGGTCGACCTGCTCGGCCTCTTCCACGCCCGCAAGCTGCGCGCGCACGAGCTGGCGATCAAGCTCGGCTGGGACAGCGTGCACAAACGGCTCGGCCTGACCAAGCGCTTCTACGACCGCTTCACCCCGGCGATCGCGGCCTCGGACTTCGCTCTGCGCGACGGCGACCTCGACCGCGCCCTCGACTTCCTCGCGGTCTGCCGCACCGCATGAGTGGGCCACCGGCATGAGCCGGGGCGGGAGCGCCGGCGATCTGGCGCTGGTTCTCCACTCCCACATGCCCTACGTCGAGGGCTTCGGCACGTACCCGTTCGGCGAGGAGTGGCTGTTCGACGCGGTGATCCGCTCCTACTTGCCGGTGCTGGAGGTGGCGCGCGACCTGACTCTGACGGTGACGCCGGTGCTGGCGGACCAGCTGGAGGACGCCGGCGTGCGCGAGCGCCTGCGCCGCTTCCTGGTCGAGTGGCGGATCGGCGCGGCTGAGACCGACATGGCCGAGGTCCCGCCGGAGTGCCGGGATGCCTGCGAGGCCGAGCTGGCGCGGTACCGGCGGGCGCTGGAGCTGCTCGACGCGGCCGGCGGTGACCCGCTGGCGCCGTTCGAGCGCGCGGCGGCGGAGGGGAGGGTGGCGCTCGCGGCCTCCTCGGCGACCCACGCGGTGCTGCCCCTGTTGGCGACCCGCGAGGGCTTGCGCCTGCAGCTCGACGCCGGCGTTCGCTCGCACCGGCGCCGCTTCGGCTGGGACGGCGGCTTCTGGCTGCCGGAGTGCGCCTACGCGCCGGGGCTCGAGTGGGGGCTGGCCGAGGCGGGCGTGCGCTGGTTCTGCGTCGACCAGAGCGCCCACGAGGAGCCGCTGCAGGCACTGGCGCCGGTTCGCACCGAGGCGGGCCCGACGGCGCTGCCGATCGACTGGGAGGCGGTCAGCTGGCTCTGGGCGCTTGACGGCTACCCCTCCGACCCCGCTCACCTCCAGTTCGACGGCAAATCCCTGCGCGGGATGCGGCTCTGGCGGGTTGGGGGAGGGGCGTACGACCCGGCCGCCGGCGCGGCGGCGGCCGAGCGCCAGGCCGGCGAGTTCCTCGCCGCCGCCGCTGCGCGCCTGCGGGATTTCAGCGAGCGCAGCGGCCGCCGCGGGCTGCTGGTCTTCGCGATCGACACCGAGCTGCTCGGCCACTGGTGGTCGGAGGGGCCGGTCTGGCTGCGCGCGGTGCTGGAGGGTGCCGAGGCGGCGGGAGTGCGGCCGGTCACCGTACCCCAGGCGCTGGAGGAGCACGAGCCGGTCGCGCGGCCACTCGCCGCCTCCAGCTGGGGCGAGGGCAAGGACCTGCGGACCTGGGACTCGCCGGCCGTCGCCGATCTCGCCTGGGGCGCCCGCCGGCTGGAGCTGCGGCTGCTGCGGGCGCTATCCGGCGGCCTGCGCGGGAAGGCCGCCCGGCGCGCCGCCCGCGAGCTGCTGGCGGCGCAGGCCAGCGACTGGGCCTTCCTCGACGAGCGCGGACAAGCCGGTGATTACGGCTACCAACGGGCGACGGAACACGCCCGGGCGATGCTGGAGGCCATAGACTCGGAATCCGCCACCGATCCGCGTATGCGTTCTCTCGCCCCGGACCTCAGCATCGCTCCCCTGCTGGAGCCCTGATTCGAGCCACCAGATGACCCGCGTACTGATTCTTTCCTGGGAGTACCCACCGCTGATCGAGGGGGGGCTGGCGCGTCACGTCCGCAAGCTCTCCGAGGCCCTGGTCGAGCGCGACGTCGAGGTTCACGTGCTGACCCGCGGCGGCGAGGAGTCGCCCGCGGAGGATCGCAGCGGCGGCGTCGTCATCCACCGCATCCGCGAGCCCAAGCGCCCGACCGACCTGGGCGAGTTCGTCGCCTGGGTCGAGCGCATGAACTCCGACATGCTCGCCGCCGGGGTCGAGCTCGGCGACCGCTACAGCTTCGACCTCGTGCACGGTCACGACTGGCTGGTCGCCAACGCCTGCGACCACCTCGCCCGCCGCTTCGACGCGCCGCTGGTGACGACGATCCACGCCACCGAGTACGGCCGCCACCAGGGCTGGGTCGACAAGCACCCCCAGACCTACATCCACGGGGTCGAGCGCTGGATCACGAACCGCTCGCAGCGGGTGATCGCCTGCTCCCACTACATGCGCGAGCAGATCGCCGACATCTTCGGCGTCGAGGAGCAGCGGGTGACCGTGATCCCGAACGGGATCGACCCCGACGACCTGCCGGCGCAGGAGCCGGCGGAGCTGAAGCGGCTGCGCTCTGAGTTCGCGGCGCCGGAGGAGAAGCTGGTGCTGCTGATTGGTCGCCTCGTCTACGAGAAGGGCTTCCAGCTGGCGCTGGAGGCGATGCCGACGCTGATCGAGGAGGTGCCGGGGACCCGTTTCCTGGTCGCCGGCTCCGGCACCCACGAGGCCGAGCTGAAGCGCCAGGCCGAGGAGCTGGGGCTGATGGAGCACGGCACCTTCCTTGGCTGGATCGGCGACGACGTCCTGCACTCGCTGTACCGGATCGCCGACCTCACCGTGGTCCCCTCGATCTACGAGCCCTTCGGGCTGGTGGCGCTGGAGGCGATGGCCTCGGGCTGCCCCTGCATCGTCGCCGACACCGGCGGCTTGCGCGAGGTGGTCCCGCATGAGGAGGCCGGCCTGCGCTTCCGCGCCCACGATCCCGACGCTCTCGCCGAGGTCGCCATCCGCGTCCTCTCCGACGACGAGCTCGGCCGCCGCCTGGTCGCCGAAGCCTACGAGCACCTGCGCCGCTTCGACTGGGGCGACGTCGCCGAGCAGACTGCCGCGGTCTACGCCGACCTGGTGGGGGAGGCCAGTCCGGCCTAGCTCGGGCGCCGTCGCCGTGCGGGTGGCGGGTCCGTGAAGCTGAAGCCACCGGTTTTGGGGTGGCCGACGGTCCAGTGGATGCCGATGAGCAGGTCGCCCGGTGGCACCCCCATCGCCCCCGCGATCCGGATCAGGGTGTCGATCCGTGCCACCCGCTGTCCGTGCTCGAGCATCCCGATCTCGGTCCGGTGCAGGGCCGCCCGGCTCCCCAGCTCCTCCTGGGAGAGGCCCGCCTCATGACGGCAGCGCCGCAGGTTCTGGCCGAATTTGAGCGCCAGCTCTTCAGATCGCATCTGCCGGCGCGGCTTGGCCACGTTCGCAGCATTGCTGATGCAATCTTTTGGCCGGCGGACAAAAACATTCATACCTGGTAGGATCATTGCAGAGATGAATGAGAGAGGCGAGATGGAAGCGGTGCGCGAGGGGCTGCTGGAGCGGCGGAACGGGCCCGGGCCGAGATTCGAGGGCAGGTCCAGGGGACCGGCTGACATGGGTAAGTGGCTGGAAACCGAGATCTGGCCGCAGATCCCGGATGAGCTCCTTGATCGCGAGCCGATGACCAAGGCGGAAGTCGAAGAGATCCTCGGCTTTGGACCGCACGGATACTGATGATCCTCGATACCTCCGCGGTAATCGCAGTTCTGTTCCGCGAGAAGAACCACGAGCGGTTGAAGGAAGCGATGTCCGGTGCTTCCGTGCTTGGGATCGGTGCTCCGACTCTGCTCGAGGCCGGAATGGTCGCAGTCGGGAACTTTGACGAGCGCGGGCGTCGGCTCGTGGCCCAGTTTCTCCGCGAGTTGGGTGTGGATGTCCTCCCGTTTGACGAGCGTCATTGGCGTGCCGCGATCGATGCTTTCAGCCGCTATGGCAGGGGGCGCCATCCCGCAGCCCTGAATTACGGCGACTGCATGAGCTATGCCACTGCAAGCGTCGCCGAGGCGCCTCTGTTGTTCATTGGCGACGACTTCGCGAGGACGGACGCCGTCCCGGTCTGAGTCAGTAGTTGCCGTCGAGTTGCGGCGGCGCCAGCGTCGTGTGAGCCTTGGGATCGGGTTCGACCGGGCGGGGCCAGCGCAGGTCCTGCGGGGCCTCGCGCATGCGGACAATGCGGGCGGGGACGCCGGCGACGACGGCGTTGGCGGGGACGTCCTTGGTGACGACCGAGTTGGTGCCGATCACCGAGTTGTCGCCGACGCGGACGCCGCGCAGGATGCAGGCGCCGTAGCCGATCCAGACGTTGTTGCCGACCTCGACGTCGCGCTTGTAGATGCCCTGGACTCGGATCGGGCGCTCGACTTCGACGACGCCGTGGTCGAAGTCGATGAACATCGCCCGGTCGGCGATCACGCACTGCTCGCCGATCCGCACGTGCTGGTAGGCGGAGATCGTGCACTCCTGGCCCATCACGGTTTTCTGGCCGATCTCGACCAGCCCCTCGTGGCAGCGGATCTTGGTCCCGTCGCCGATCCAGACGAAGCGGCCGAAGCGGACCTCGCCCTGCTCGGCGATCTCCAGCTCCAGGCCGCGGCCGAGGAAGAGGAAGCCGTCGGTGCGCCAGCGGCGGCCGGCGCGGGTCAGCAGCCGCCGCCAGAGGTAGCGCCACAAAAGCCGCCCATAGCGGTGATTCAGCATCCGGTGGCGGGCGAGGAAGCGGAGCACGGCGGGGCAACTCTAGAGGCCGTCCTCTTAGACTGGCCGGGTCGTGACGGACACCGCCAAGACCGCCCCCCTGGCCGAGCGCCTCGTCGCCGGTGACAAGCGGGCGCTGGCGCGGGCGATCACCCTGATCGAGTCCGACGACCCGGCCGGGTGGGAGCTCGTGCGCGAGGTCTACCCGCGCACCGGCAAAGCCCGGATCATCGGCTTCACCGGACCGCCCGGAGTGGGGAAGAGCACCCTTATCGGAGCGCTGACGGGCGAGTTGCGGAAAGCGGAGCGCGAGGTTGCGGTGCTCTCGATCGACCCCTCCAGCCCGTTCACCCGCGGCGCCCTGCTGGGCGACCGGATCCGCCTCACCGACCACTTCCTCGATCCCGGCGTCTTCATCCGCTCGATGGCCTCGCGCGGCGCCCTCGGCGGCCTCTCCGAGGCGGCGCTGCAGGTGGCGCTGGTGATGGACGCCGCCGGCAAAGACGACGTCCTGATCGAGACCGTTGGCGTCGGCCAGGCCGAGATCGACATCGTCGACCACGCCGACACGATCGTGCTGGCGCTGATGCCCGGCTCCGGCGACTCGATCCAGGCGCTGAAGGCGGGGGTGATGGAGATCCCCGACGTGATCGTCGTCAACAAGGCCGACCACCCGATGACCGACACGATGGTGCGCGAGGTGCGCGGCGTGCTGGCGCTCTCCCACGACCCGGAAGGCTGGAAGGTGCCGATTCTGCGCACCGAGGCGGCGCGCGGCGAGGGGGTGGAGGAGCTGGCGGAGAAGGTCCGCGAGCACCGCGAGTTCATCGAGGCCGAGGGCACGCTGGCCGAGCGCCGCGCCCGCAACCTGCGCAGCGAGGTGCTGGGGATCGCGACGGCGCGGATGCGCCGCCGCCTCGAAGCGACCGTCGCCGAGGACCCGGCCACCGCCGAGCTGCTCGACCGCGTCGTGCGGCGCGAGCTCGACCCCGCCTCCGCCGCCGGCGAGCTGCTCGAGAGGCACGTCGATGAGTGAGGCGGCGCTGATGCCCTCGCTGGCTGAGGCGACCACCTGGGTTGGCGCCGACCTCGCCGGGCTCGACCGCGCCGGCGTCGGCCAGGTCGCGGGGCTCTACGTCGACCGCGCCAGCCGCGAGCCGGCCTGGCTGATCGCGCGACTCGGCCGCCGCCGCACCCGCACCGTCGCGGTGCCGCTGCGCGGCTGCGCCGGGGCGCCCTTTGGCGTCTGGTCTGCCTTTGAGGCCGAGGCGATCCGCAGCGCCCCGGTAGTCGATCCGACCCGGCCGCTGCGCCGCGAGCACGAGCTCGCAATCTGCGCCCACTTCGGGATCGGCGAGGCGATCGGTCGCGCGGGCGAGGTCGCCGGTCGGCCTGCGGACGCGATCACGGCGACGCCGCCGGGCGACTGAACGTCCAGCCGCTCAGGCTCGTTCACCGTCCCGTCACTTTTTGCTCCTACCTTGGCCGGGTCCCAGCAACCCGATCGAAGGAGTGACAATGCAGAGAAGGAAATTCGTCGCGATCCCGGTGGTCGCAGCGCTTGCGCTCAGCGGTGTCGCTGCAACCAGCGGAGTCGCCAGCTCGGGCGACGCGATGAAACATCACGGCGGCGCGATGAAGCACGACGGCGGCAAGATGAAACACGGCGGCAAGAAGCACGGCGGCAAGATGAAGCACGAGGGCCGGGCATAGACCCCCGCCACGGAGGAACCCGATGGCACTGCTGATCCTCTTCGGCTTCCTCGCCGGCGCCGCCACGGCGCTCTCGCCCTGCGTTCTCCCGGTGCTTCCGATCGCGCTCTCGGCCGGCGCCACCGGCGGTCACCGCCGTCCACTCGGCATCGTCGCCGGGCTCGCCATCTCCTTCACCTTCGCCACGGTGGCGCTCGTCTACGTGATCTCGGCCCTGGGCCTTCCGGACGACCTCCTCCGCAACCTCGCGATCGTCGTCTTGCTCGGCTTCGGGATCACTCTGATGATCCCGCCGCTGGCGGCCCGCCTCGAGGCCTGGATGAGCCAATTCGCCGGGCGCTTTGGCGGGCCTCGCACCGGCGGTGAGGGCTTCTGGTCTGGGGTCGCGGTCGGGCTCAGTCTCGGGTTCGTCTACGCGCCCTGCGCCGGGCCGATCCTCGCCGGGGTGATCACCGTCTCCGCCTCGCAGTCCTTCAGCGCCGGCCGGCTCGCGGTGGCGCTGGCTTACGGCATCGGCTCGGCCGTTGTCCTCTACTTCCTGATGCTCGGCGGCCGCAAGGCGATCGCGCCGCTGGCCCGGCGCGGGGTCGGCCTGCAGATCGCGATGGGGGCGGTGATGGTGCTGGTCGCCGTGGCGATGCTGCGGGACTACGACATCCGCTTCCAGAACCGGATCGCCAGCGACCTGCCGGCCTTCCTCGTCAACCCGAGCGAGGCCCTCGAGGACACCGCCTCGGCGCAGGATGCGCTGGCCGACCTGCGCGACAGCGGTCATGGGGTCGGCTCGGAGGCAAGCGGCGAGGCGCCGGAGACCACCGCTGCCGGCAAGCTCGATCTGCCGGTTCTCGGCAAGGCCCCCGAATTCGTCGGCAACCAGCGCTGGTTCAACACGCCCGGGGGGAAGCCGCTGACCCTCGACAAGCTGCGCGGGCGCGTGGTCCTGGTCGACTTCTGGACCTACAGCTGCATCAACTGCATCCGCACCTTCCCCTATTTGAAGGCCTGGGACGAGCGCTACCGCAAGGACGGGCTGACGATCGTCGGCGTCCACTCGCCCGAGTTCCCGTTCGAGAAGGAGGCGGGGAACGTCGAACGGGCTATCGACGAAAACGAGATCCGCTACCCGGTCGCCCAGGACAACGATCTCGCCACCTGGTACGCCTACGCCAACCAGTACTGGCCGGCCGAGTACTTCATCGACGCCGAGGGCAACGTCCGCTACGCCCACTTCGGCGAGGGCGAATACGAGGAGAAGGAGGAGGTGATCCGCGAGCTCCTGGCCGAGGCGGGCCACGATGTCGGCAGCTCCAAAGCCGGCGGGCACGGGATCAGCGCCGCGGCCGGGGTGACGACGCCGGAGACCTATCTCGGCGCCGCCCGCGCCGAGGGCTTCACCAACGGCGAGATCTCACCCGGCTCACACGACTTCACCGCCCCCGAGGCGCTGCCCGACAACGCGCTCGCCTACCACGGTCGCTGGCGGGTCTCGCTCGACTCGGCGACCGCAGAAGGCGGCTCGCTCGACCTCAACTTCGGCGCCCGGCGGGTCTACCTGGTGCTCGGCTCGCCCGGTCGCGAGCGCCGCGTGAGGGTGATGCTCGACGGCAAGCCGATCGCCGCCGATGTCGCCGGAACCGACGTCGAGAACGGCGCCCTGACGGTTTCCGACCAGCGTCTCTACAACCTCGTCGACCTGCCAGCGGTCGGCGATCACGTGCTCGAGCTGCAACCGGAAGCGGGAGTGGAGGGATATGCCTTCACTTTCGGCTAGCCCGTCGGCGACAATCGCCGGTGTGGCAGATCCCGAGCAGCGCACGGTGCTGGTCGTCGACGACGAGCCGACGATCCGCGAGATCGTCGGCCGCTACATGGAGCGGGCCGGGTACGAGACGCATTCCGCCGCCGACGGCCCCGAGGCGCTGCGCCAGGCCGACCTGCACCGACCCGACCTGGTCGTGCTCGACCTGATGCTGCCGGGGGTCGACGGGATCGAGGTGATGCGGCAGCTGCACGAGCGCCCCGGCCCGCCGATCGCGGTGATCCTGTTGACCGCGAAGGGGGAGGAGTCCGATCGCCTGGTCGGGCTGCGACGCGGCGCCGACGACTATGTCGTCAAGCCGTTCTCCCCGGCGGAGCTGGTCGCCCGCGTCGACGCCGTCTTGCGCCGGGTGCACCCGGCGGTGGAGGCCGAGGAGGAGGCGCCGCCTCCGATCGTCCACGGTGACCTGCGGGTGGAGCCGGCGACGCGGCGGGTCTTCCTCGACGGCGATGAGCTCTCCCTGACCATGCGCGAGTTCGACCTGCTCGCCTACCTCGCCGAGCGCCCCGGCCGCGTCTTCTCCCGCGACCAGCTGATGGAATCGGTCTGGGGATACCCGTTCTTCGAGGACACCAGCACGGTCACCGTCCACGTCCGCCGGCTGCGCGCCAAGCTCGGCGACGACCCGGCCGAGCCCCGCTTCATCGAGACGGTCTGGGGCGTCGGCTACAGGTTCCGGCCGTGATCCGGGCGGGTGTCATCGCCGCCGCTGCGTTCCTCGCCGGAGCGGCCGCGGTGATGGTCCCGAACCGGATGGGCGCGGCGCAGATCGCGCTCGTCGCCCTCGCCGCTGCGGGGGCCGCGCTGGCGGCGGCGCTGGCCGTGCGCCTGGCGATGGAGGAGCGCTCGCGCCGGGAGATCGAGGCGGCGCGGCGCCAGCTCGTGGCCGCCGCCTCGCACGACCTGCGGACCCCGCTGGCCTCGCTGCGGCTGCTGGTCGAGTCGATCGACGACGGGGTCGCGACTGGGGAGACCCGCGACCGCTACCTGGCGGAGATCCGCACCCACGTAGGCGTGCTCAGTGACCTGATTGACGACCTCTTCGAGCTCTCCCGGATCGAGGCCGGTGACATCTCCTGGACGCTGCGGCAGGTCGAGCTCGGCGAGGTGATCGGCGACACGGTGGCGGCGATGCGCGCCCCGGCGGCCGAGCGCGGGGTCACCCTCGCCGCGGACTTGCCGGACGGGGAGGTCGTGGCCCAGGCCAACGCGGAGAAGGTTCAGCGCGTCCTCTTCAACCTGATCCAGAACGCGATCCGCCACACCCCGGCCGACGGCAGTGTCACCGTGCGTGCCCGGCCCCACGGCGACGGCGTCGAGGTCGAGGTCGCCGACGACGGCGAGGGGGTCCCGGCAGGCGCCGGCGAGCGTGTCTTCGAGGCCTTCTACCGCGGGGACGAGTCGCGCGGAGAGGACGGCGCCGGCCTCGGCCTGGCGATCTCGCGGGCGATAGTCGAGGCCCACGGAGGACGCATCTGGCTCGAAGACGCGGCCCCGGGCACCCGCGTGCACTTCACCCTGCCGGCTTAGGCCGTCCCATAACCTCCGCGACGCGATGGCGCCGACGGCTGTGATCACTGGGGCATCTAGCGGCATCGGCGCCGCTACTGCTCGTGCCTTGGCCGGTGCGGGCTACCGAACCGTCCTCGGCGCCCGGCGCCTGGACCGGCTGCAGGAGCTCGCGGCCGAGATCGGCGGCGAGGCAATCGAGCTCGACGTCACCGACTCAGCTTCCGTCGCCGAGCTCGTTCGCGGGCTGCCCGGGTGTGACGTCTTGATCAACAACGCCGGCGGCGCGCTCGGCCTCGATCACATCGGCGAGACGGAGGAGGAGCTGTGGCGGCAGATGTACGAGGCCAACGTGATGGGGACGATGCGGATGACCAGGGCGCTGCTGCCGCTGCTGGTCGCCTCCGGCAATGGCCATGTCGTGACCGTGACCAGCATCGCCGCCTTCGAGATCTATCGCGGCGGGGCCGGCTACGTCGCCGCCAAGCACGCCCAGAGCGCTGTCGCCCGGACCCTGCGGCTGGAGCTGCTCGGCAGCCCCGTGCGGGTCACCGAGATCCTCCCGGGCATGGTCGAGACCGAGTTCTCCCTGGTCCGCTTCGACGGCGACCCGGCCGCGGCCGACGCTGTCTACGAGCGGATGACGCCGCTGCTGGCCGAGGACGTGGCCGAGTCGATCCGCTGGGCGGTCGAGCTGCCCGACCACGTCAACGTCGACCAGATCGTCCTGCGTCCGCGGGACCAGGCATCGGCGACCGAGGTGCACCGGCGCGCCGACCCCTGATCCGCGCCGCCGCTACAGCTGCAGGCTCTTGACCTGCAGCAGCTCCTCCAGGCCGTAGCGGCCGTTCTCGCGGCCGTGGCCGGACTGGCCGTAGCCGCCGAACGGAGCCAGCGGGTTGAAGGCGCCGCCGTTGATCTCGATCTGGCCGGTGCGCATCCGCTTGGCGACCCCGATCGCCCGCTCGGTGTCGCCGGACCAGACGCCACCGGCGAGGCCGTACTCGGTGTCGTTGGCGATCCGCACCGCATCGTCCTCACCCTCGTAGGGCTGGATCACCAGCACCGGGCCGAAGATCTCCTCCTGGGCGATCGTCATCTCCGGAGTGACGTCGGAGAAGACGGTCGGGCGCACGAAGTAGCCGCGGTCGAGACCCTCGGGGGCCTCGGCGCCGCCGGTGAGCAGCCGCGCACCCTCCTCGACTCCCTTCTCGATGTAGCCGCGTACACGGTCACGCTGAACGTCGGAGACCAGCGGGCCGAGCCGGGTCGATTCCTCGAAGGGGTCGCCGGGGGTGAACGACTCGGCGGCGGCGATTGCCAGCTCCTCGGCCTCGGCCAGGCGCTGGCGCGGGACCACCATCCGGGTCAGGGCGCTGCAGGTCTGGCCCGAGTTGAGGAAGCACTTGGCGACGCCGTCGGGGATCGCCCGCTCCAGCTCGGCGTCGTCGAGGATCACGTTCGGCGACTTGCCGCCGAGCTCCATCGCCACTGGCTTCACCGTCGCCGAGGCCAGCTCGGAGACGCGGCGCCCGGCCCGGGTCGAGCCGGTGAAGGAGACCATGTCGACGCCGGGGTGGCCGGCGATCGCCTCGCCGACCACCGGTCCGACCCCGGTGACGAGGTTGAAAACGCCAGCGGGAAGTTCGGCAGCCTCGATGACCTCGGCCAAGAGGAAGGCGTTCAGCGGCGTCACCTCGCTCGGCTTGAGGACGACGGTGCAGCCCGCCGCCAGCGCCGGCGCGACCTTGGCCGCGATCTGGTTCAGCGGGTAGTTCCAGGGGGTGATCGCGCCGAGCACGCCGACTGCCTCGCGCAGCACCCGCGAGTTGCCGATCTCCTCCTCCCAGGCGACTTCTTCCATCAGCCCCGGCATCGCCGCGAACTGGCTGGTCGGCAGCCCGACCTGGATCATCTGGCTCAGCTTCAGCGGCATCCCCAGCTCCTGGGTGATCGTCGCCGCGATCTCCTCGAGGCGCTCGCCCAGCCCGGCGGCGATCGCGTTGAGGTAGGCGGCGCGCTCCTCGCGGGGGCTCTGGGACCAGGAGTCGAAGGCAGCGCGGGCGGCGGCGACGGCGCGATCGGCGTCCTCGGCGGTGCAGGAAGGGATCGTCCCCATCACCTCCTCGGTGGTCGCGTTCACCACCTCGATCGGCTCCGTCCCGCTCGGCTCCACCCACTCGCCGCCGATGAAGATCTTGTCCCGCACCTGAGTCTCCGCTGCAGTCGCCATTCCCACTCCTCCTAGAAGCTTGAAAATCCCGTTGGCCGTTGGCGTCAAAGCTAGCGCCCGGGCGCGGGGGAGGGCCATTAAGGACGGGCGAGCCTCGGCTCGGCGTCCGTATCGCATATTTGCGATAAGTACATATCCGCTATACAATCTTGACATGACTCCTGGAGAGATCCTTCGCGACGCGCGCCGCCGTCACGGCGTCAGCCAGAAGCGTCTGGCGACCCGCGCCCGTACGACCCAGTCGGCGATCTCGAGGATCGAGCGCGACCGCGTCTCGCCCTCAATCGAGACCTTGCGCGAGCTGCTCTTCCTGTTGGGGGAGGACCTGGTGCTGGGTGCGGAGCCCAGGGACGCGGGCATCGACCGGACGCTGAATCAGCAGAGCTTGGCCAAGAGCACCGACGAGCGCATGCGGCACGGCATCGACTTTGCCAATTTCGTGATTCGCAACAGCCCGCTGCCGAAGACAGAGGGATGGCGATGAGGAAATCGCTGCCGCCAAAGGCGCCAGAACTTGACAGGCTGCTCGAGCCTTTGGTCCGGCACGAAGTTGACTTCATCCTGATCGGCGGTATGGCGGGGATCGCCCACGGCTCCAGCTACCCCAGCTTCGACCTCGACCTCGTCTACGCGCGCAACCGGCCGAACATCGCTCGGCTCGTCCTCGCTCTGGAGGAGATCGGAGTTCGGTTGCGTGGGGCTCCCCAGGATCTCCCGTTCCAATTGGACGCCCGGACGATCGAAAATGGTTCGAACTTCACTTTCGTCACTCCCTACGGGGATCTCGACGTGCTCGGCGACGTCGCCGGCATAGAGGTGTACGAGGACCTGGCGACCAACGCGGTCGAGCGGAAGGTCGGTGGTCTGCCGATCAGGATCGCTTCTCTCGACGACCTGATCGCGATGAAGCGCGCCGCGAACCGGACCAAGGACAAGCTGATGGTCGAGGACTACCTGGTGATCGCCGACGAGCAGCGCCGCCTCGAAGAAGGCGACGACGCCTAGCCGTACTCGGCTGTTCGTCCGGGCGTACCGCATCGTTCGTCCGAAGCGGCCGCGGAGGGGAGGTCTGGCGCTACTTTCGCGCCATGTCCGCCAAGTGGCTCGCCATCGCGTTCGTCTGTCTTCTCGCTGCATTGGGCGGGAGCGCCGCTTTCGCAGCCGAGCCGTCAACGACGATCGAATCGCCGCCGGTCGTCGGCTCGCCCCCGGATGAGGAAACGGTTTACACGCCGATCCCGAATCCCGACCCGGAACGCTCGATCCTCGTTCTCAACGTCGGTTGGGGCGGGGTGGGGCCGAGCTACAACTGGGCGCCCGTAGACCAGACGCTGCTCGCCACTGCTGTCGCCAACCTGAGCGGTCCGGTCAACGCCTGGTTCCGCGGGGCCGCGCCGCAGGGAGCGTTCCGCGACTGGCTGGTCCACTCCGGCGGCAGCTTCTGGATCTCCGGGCCGACCCTGACGAGCGGCAAGGAGCTGAGCCGGTGTGTGCGCAGCGAAGCCCCCGACTTCGCCCGCTCGCTGACCGCCCACGCAGGCAAAGAAGCGAGCCGGGTCGGGTACGACCTCAGCCGCTTTCGCTACGTCGTCTACGCCTACAGCGGCGAATTCTGCGGCGCCGACGGCCTGGTCAGCGGCAACGGCATCGTCATCGGCAACCGCGCCGAGCCCTACACGCTGGTCCACGAGCTCGGCCACCAGTTGGGGCTCGGGCACGCGGAAACGCTCGAATGCCTCGACGACGCCGGCGTCAAACCGGTGCCGCTGAACGACGATCACTGCACCACCGAGGAATACGCGGACACGACCGACGTGATGGGGCGCAGCTTCATCGGCGGTGGCTTCAACGCCCCGCACGCCTTCCGGCTCGGGTGGCTGCGCAACCAGTTCTACGACCTTGTCGACGGCGTCTACACGCGAACGGTGCAGCTGCGCCCCTTCGGCGCGGCGCCGGCGGAAGGCTCGATGCGGGCCGTGCGCCTGCGCGACGGCGGCCAGACGCTCTGGCTCGAGTACCGCCAGCGGGTTGGCGTCGACATGGGGATGGAACCCGGTCTCTACGTGCACCGCGAGAAGCCCACGAACCCGGCGGCGTCGCAGCTGCTGGACATGAGCCCAGGCCAGTGGGGCGACGAGAACATGGCGGTGGGGCAGACCTGGATCAACACGCTGGGTGCGATGCAGGTGACGCTGAACAGCGCCACGCCGAGCGGCGCCACGGTGACGATTGCGCGGACGCCGAAAGCGGTGACCGTGCCCGATCTCCGCGGTCTCACGGCCGCCTCGATCCGCTCCTACCTAGACCCCGTCAACCTCGTCTACGGCGGCCAGTCCGGGACGGTCGAAGACCGCACCTGCACGCTGATCAACCGCGTTGCCTCGCAGAGCCCTTCCGCCGGCTCGAAAGCGATCGAGGGCAGCTCGGTGACGGTGAAGATGGGCGTCAGGCCTCGCACCCCCTGTCTCTAGCCGGTACGCCGTCGGTATCCGGCCTCTCCGCGTTTCGTCCAGTCCACACCTCGTTCACACCCTGACTATCGGCAGCGGGAAACCTGCCGCCGGCAAGTCACAGGTAACGGTGTGAAAGGACGGAGATGTCGGAACGGTTGAGAAGAGCAGGTGTGGTGGTGGCGACCCTGGTCGCAGTGGCGTTGCTCGCCGGTGCGATTGCCGGCAACGTATCGGCGGCAGTTAAAGCGCCGCCGAAATCAGTGTTGGTCCTGAAGGCCACCTGGAACCCCGCGGGGATCACTCCTGGCTCCTCCGAACGGATCCCGACGAGCGCCTTGGCGAGCGCGTCCCAAGGTGCCAGCGACCTCCTGCGAGACACGTCTCGCGGCTTCTTCGGCGGCTGGGAGTCGACCGTTCGCGGCCCCTTCCTGATCTCCGCGCCGCGCGCCGACAGCGACGAAGAAGGCTTCCAGATCGGCTGCGGCACCCAGTTCTTCTCCGACCTGACGACGCGGACCGACGCCGCGGCCCGCGCGGCCGGCGTCAACCCCGACGCCCACGACCTCGTGGTCTACGCCTTCGACGACGCGGTTTGCGCCTCGATGCCGGAGAACGCCGTCAGCGCCGGCCTTCTCGACGGGCGCCGGATCACGCTTCAGGGCGAGACCTCGGCCGGCAACCTCGCCCACATGGTCGGCCACTACATGGGCTTCGGCCACGCCGGCTCCTCCACCTGCCTCTCCGACGGCGCTCCGCAGCAGTCGGGGGCGACCTGCAGCGTCGACTCCGCCGGCGATCCGTATGACCTCCTCGGCGCTGGTACCGGTGCCTTCAACGCGGTCACCCAGAGCGCGCTCGGATGGTTCGGCGACGACGCGGAGACGGACCAGGTTTGGGATATCGGGGAGATCGGTCCGGGCAACCACTTCGACCTCGCGCTGACCGCGCTGACCGACCCCAACCAGGGCTCCGAGAAGCGGGCGATCCGGATCGACGACGGTGATTTCGTCTACTGGCTCGAGTACCGGGCCGCGATCGGCGTCGATGCCGGCAGCGGGACCGAAGGGGGGACCTCCACCGTCCCCGGCTTGATCGTCCACCGCGAGCTGCCGAACCCGGTCGCGGGGGGAGCGCCGATCTCGCGGCTGATCGATATGACCCCGACCACCCCGAAACGCGACGCCGGCCTCCCGCGCGGTCGCACCTGGGTCACCCCGAAGACACACAAGCTGGTCACCCTCATCGCCGTCGGCGAGGAAGGTGTCGTGGTCAGGGTTGAAGGTCAGACGCCGCTGCCGCCGACCCCGACCTTCCGCCCCGGGCCGCCCGTGGCGAACCCGGACCCGCAGCGCTCGGTCCTCGTCCTCAACGTCGGCTGGGCCGAGGGCAACTTCAACGACTGGTCCGCCCTCGACGAGAGCATGCTGAACCGGGCGGTCGCGACCGTCAACGGGAGCATGCGGGCGTGGTTCCAGAACTCCGCTCCGCTCGGCTTGGCCCCCGGCCTGCAGGCGCATCCCGGCGGCAGCTTCACGATCGCCAAGCCGCAGCTGGCGAGCGGCAAGCGACTGGTCGACTGCACGCAGGACGAACGTGCGGATTTCTCCGATCAGATCGCCCGCGAGGCCAAGTTCCGAGCGGTCCAAGCCGGGTTCGATCTCAGTCGGTTCCGCTACATCCTCTACACCTTCACCGAACGGTTCTGCGAATTCGACGGCCTCGCTTCGGGGAACGGTGTCTTCCTGACCGAGGCGACTCCGGGGGCGATGGCGAGCGAAGGGATACTGGAGCACGAGTTCGGCCACCAGCTCGGTCTCGACCACGCCACTGTTCTCAACTGCCTCGACGACAGCGGCATTCAGACCGTCATCCTCAACGACGACCACTGCACCGTCGCCACGTACGGAGACGTCAGTGACGTCATGGGCGACTCCCGTTTTCGCGGCGCCTACAACGCCCCGCACGCCTTCCAGCTGGGCTGGCTCAACAACCAGTTGAGGAGCCTCGCTGCCGGCGACTACAGCAGCACCTACAGCCTGAAGCCGTTCGCGGAAACCGTGCGGGAAGGGACACTGCGAGCCCTGCGCGTGCAGGATGGGCCGAACACCCTCTGGGTCGAGTACCGGTTGCGGGTGGGGGTCGATCTCGGCGTTCGCCCGGGCGTGTTCGTCCACCTCGTGCGGCCCGGGGCGGGCTCGACCACCCAGCTGCTCGACATGGCGCCCGCCGACCCGTTCTCGGAGGCGATGCAGGTCGGCCAGACCTGGGCCAACCCGCTGGGGACGATGAGGATCACCCTCGCCGGCACCAGCCCCGCCTCGGCGCAGGTGACGATCTCCTCCCAGCACCTCTCGGTGCCGAATCTCAGCGGCGACAGCGTCGCGACGGCCGAACAGAGGCTGCGCGGCCTCGGTCTGGTCTACGGGGGCTCCACCGGTCAGGTCGACGACTGCACCGGCGCTTTCATCAACAAGGTGATCGAGCAGTCGCCCCGAGCCGGGACCCGGGTTCTTCCCGGCGCCAGGGTCACGGTGCGGACCGGCCAGAAACCGCGCCAGATGGGCAACTGCCAGTAGCGCTCGGGACAGGAAGTAACTCAGGCGGTCGTCGCGGCCTCGTCCACGGCGACCGCCGCCAGTCCCGGGCCGGGGACCTGGCGGGCGTCGCGGGCGGTGAGGGTCTCGCCGCAGCGCTCGCAGATGCCGCGGTCGGAGACCTCGCCGCCGCACTGCTTGTGCACGATCAGCATCGGCGGGCCCTCAGGCTGGGGGGAGTGGCGGTCGCCCCAGGCGAGCAGGGCGATCAGGGCGGGCCAGAGGTCGAGCCCCTTCTCGGTCAGGAAGTATTCGTGGCGGGGCGGGTTTTCCTGGTAGGCGCGGCGTTCGAGGATGTCCTCCTCGACCAGTCGCTGGAGGCGGGCGGAGAGGACGTTGCGGGCGATGCCGAGGCTGCGCTGAAGCTCGCCGAAGCGGCGGTGGCCGGTCATCACGTCGCGCACGATCAGCAGCGTCCAGCGCTCGCCTACCACCTCGAGGGACTTGGCGATCGAGCAGATCTGGCCGGGGTACTCGTGGTGCAGCACGGTGTGATCTTCGCACACTTGGTTGCATCAAGCAACCGTGTGCGGTAGGCTCGGCCGGCATTCAGTTGCTTGACGAAACCCTGTCCTGCAGGGCCGATCGGAGGCCAACCATGAGGCTGATCCCACGACACAGGCACACCCACCGCGCGAAGGCGCCGCGGATCTCCATCAGCCAGGAGGAGATCACCGCCGATCTCCACTACCGAGGCGGCTCGAGGCCGACCCAGCGCGAGCTCGCGGTCGCCCGCCGGGGCGTCGCCAGGTGAGCGACGACGGCGGCACCGCGGTCGAGGCGGCGGCAGTCTTCGCCGCCTCCAGCCCGGAGACGACGCGGGAGCGGACTCTGGTCTGGCAGGACCCGGTTCCGACCGCGGCCGCTGGGGCGGCGATGACCGGCATGGAGTACATGCAGGCGATCGTCGCCGGCGAGGTGCCGCCGCCGCCGATCGCGGTGACGATGCGGCTGCGCCCGATCGAGCTCGGCGAGGGACGCTGCGTGTTCGAGGGCGAACCGGGGGAGGAGCACTACAACCCGATCGGCGTCGTCCACGGCGGCTACGCGGCGACGCTGCTCGACTCGGCCCTCGGCTGCGCCGTCCACACCACGCTTCCAGCCGGCGTCGGCTACACCTCGCTCGGGATCGAGGCCAAGTACGTGCGGCCGATCACCCGCGACACCGGCCGCGTCCTCTGCGAGGCCAACGTCCTCTACCGCGGCCGCAAACAGGCGACTGCGGAGGCGAACCTGACCGCCGCGGACAGCGGCAAGCTGCTCGCCCACGGGACCGCGACCCTGATGATCCTCGGCGGGTGAGCCGGTGTCGCCGCGACCGGGCTCAGGCGACGCCGGCGCGGACCAGGTCGACCAGCAGCCGCACGCCGTAGCCGCTGGCGTCCTTGCCGACGTAGGCGCGGCCGACGTCCCAGGCGGTGCCGGCAATGTCGATGTGCGCCCAGGGCACCTCGCCGATGAACTCCTCGAGGAAGGAGGCGGCGGTGATCGTGCCCGCCTCGCGCTTGGCGCCGAGGTTGGAGAGGTCGGCGACCGTGCCCTTCATCAGCTCCTTGTACTCGGGGTGGAGGGGGAGGCGCCAGACCAGCTCGCCGCTGCGCTCGCCAGCGGCGCTGACCGCGGCCGCGAGCTCGTCGTCGTTGGAGATCACCGCCGCGTAGGTGGAGCCGAGCGCGATCAGCACGGCGCCGGTCAGGGTCGCCAGGTCGACGATCCGCTGCGCCCCCAGCTCGGCCGCGTAGGAGAGCGCGTCGGCGAGGATCAGGCGGCCCTCGGCGTCGGTGTTGTTGACCTCGACCGTGGTGCCGTTGTACTGGGTGATCACGTCGCCGGGCTTGATCGCGGTGCCCGAGGGCATGTTCTCGGTCGAGGGCACGACGGCGATCAGGTTCACCGGCAGCTCCAGCTCGGCGATCGCCGCCACCGCCTCCAGCACCGCGGCGGCGCCGGACATGTCCATCTTCATCTCGTGCATCCCGGCGCCGGGCTTGAGCGAGATGCCGCCGGTGTCGAAGGTGACGCCCTTGCCGACCAGGCCCAGGGTCGGGCCCTCGCCTCCGCCGCGATAGCGCAGCACGATCAGGCGCGGCTCCACGGGGCCGCCCTGGCTGACGGCGAGGATGCCGCCCATCTCCTTGGCGGCGAGCTCCGCCGGTCCCAAGACGTCGATGCTGAGCGCGCTGGAGCCCGCGGCGATCTCTTCGGCGCGGGCGGCGAGGAAGCTCGGGGTGGCGAAGTTGGCCGGGGTGCTCTGCAGGTCGCGGGCCCGGTTCTGGGCCTCGGCGCAGACGCGCGCGGTCTCCGCCGCTGCGGCCAGCTCCGCCGGCGCGAAAATCGTCAGCGACTCGAGCCGGGGCGGGGGAGGGTCGTCGGGGTCGCCGCTCTGAAAGCGGTCGAATCGGTAGGAGGCGAGCACCGTGCCGGTGACCAGCGCTTCGGTCGTGGCCTCTGCGTCCTCGCTCGTCGGCAGCGCCCAGCCCAGCGCCCCGATCTCGAGCCGGCCAGCCTCCTTGGCGGCCAGCGCGGCGGCGACGCGCAGACGCTCGGCGTCGAGCTCCGCGCGCTGGCCGAGCCCGACCACAAGCACCCGCGCCGGGATCTCCGGGTGCAGCAGCGCCAGCTTCTTGAAGCCGCCCTTGGCGTCAGCGGCGCCCGCCGCACCGGCCAGCGCCGGCAGCAGCTCCTCGCCCTCGCAGAGTCCGACCACGACCAGCTCGGCGCTGGGCGCGGCGAGATCCTCCTGCTTCACCGAGACCTTCATCGGGCGCGAGTCTATGCAGACCGGTCGGTATCTTCACCGGCTGGGCCTGGCGCCCGCAGGACAGGACCGACCGAACACGGAGAAGAAAGGCCCTAGATGCCCACCTCAGTCATCCTCGGAACCGCTCGCACGCCCTTCGGCAAGATGGGAGGCGCCCTCGCCTCCCTCGACGCCACCGACCTCGGCGGCCACGTGATCGAGGCCGCCCTCGAGCGCTCCAACGTCGATCCTGAGCAGGTGCAGCAGGTCGTGTTCGGCCAGGTCCTGCAGGCCGGCCAGGGCCAGATCCCCTCGCGCCAGGCGCAGATCAAGGGCGGGATCCCGAAGGAGGTCCCCTCGGAGACGGTGAACAAGGTCTGCGCCTCGGGCATGCGCACGATCGGCCTCGCCGACCAGGCGATCCGCGCCGGCGACACCGAGGTCGCGGTGACCGGCGGCATGGAGTCGATGAGCAACGCTCCCTACCTGCTGCCCGGCGCCCGCTTCGGGTTCCGGATGGGCGACGTCAAGGCGATCGACGCGATGACCCACGACGGGCTCACCAACCCCTTCACCCACAAGCAGATGATCAACGAGGCGAGCGAGGTCTCGAACGAGCTCGAGATCACCCGGGTCGACATGGACCGCTTCGCCGAGCGCTCGCACCGACTCGCCGCCGAGGCGACCGACGCCGGCCGCCTCGCTGACGAGATTGCCGGCGTCACCGTGAAGTCGCGCAAGGGCGAGAGCACGGTCGAGGCCGACGAGGCGATCCGCCCCGACACCACCCTGGAGACGCTGGCAAAGCTGAAGGCGATCGGCGGCGACGACGCCACCCACACCGCCGGCAACGCCCCCGGCGTCAACGACGGGGCGGGCGCGATCGTCGTCGCCTCCTCGGAGTGGGCCGAGCGCGAGGGCAAGACGCCGCTCGCCACCGTCCTCTCCTATGGCACCGTCGCCGACGACTTCCCCTACCTGGCGAAAACTCCCGCCAACGCCGCCAAGCAGGCGCTGGAGAAGATCGGCAAGAGCGCGGAGGAGGTCGACCTCTGGGAGATCAACGAGGCCTTCGCCTCGGTCGCCCTCAACTCCGTGCGGATGCTCGGCGTCGACGAGGAGAAGGTCAACGTCAACGGCGGCGCGATCGCCCTCGGGCACCCGATCGGCGCCTCCGGCTCGCGCATCGTCGGCGCCCTCGTGCACGAGCTGCAGCGCCGTGGTGGTGGCCTCGGCGTCGCCGCGATCTGCTCCGGCGGTGGCCAGGGCGACGCGATCGTGATCGAAGTCAACGGGTCCTAGCGTTGAGCCGCGCCGCGGCCTTCTTCGATCTCGACAAGACCCTGATGGCGGGGTCGAGCGGCATGCAGTTCGCCCGCGTCGCCGCCCGCCAGGGGATTGTCAGCCGCGGCCAGCTCGCCCGCTGGGGCGTCGAGCACCTGCGCTACCGCCTGTGCGGGACCACCGACGCGCGCACCGCCGACGTGCTGAAGGTGGCGCGCGAGCTGATCGCCGGCGTGCCTTCGCGGACGATCGAGCGGATGGGCCCCGACGTGATGGCGGCGATCCTGCCACGGGTCTTCCCGCAGATGCTGGAGGAGGTCTACACGCACCAGGACGCCGGCCGCCCGACCTTCATCGTCAGCGCCGCCGGCAATGACGTGGTCGAGACCCTGGCCGGTGTGCTCGGGATGGAGGGCGGGATCGGCACCCGCTACGAGGTCGATGCCGACGGCAGCTTCACCGGCCGCCTCGACGGGCCCTTCGTCTACGGCGAGGGCAAGGTCGAGGCGATGCAGGCGTTCGCCGCTCGCCACGAGATCGACCTCGCCGCCTCCTACGCCTACTCGGACTCGCTCTCGGACCTGCCGATGCTGCGCGCCGTCGGCAACCCCGTCGCCGTCAACCCGGACCCGCCGCTGGCCGAGATCGCCCGCGCCGAGGGCTGGCAGACGCTGCGCTTCGAGCGCCTCGGCCGCCGCCTGGTGGCGCTGGCGGTGACGCTGCTGGCGACGGTCGCCGGCTTCGGCGCCTCGCGGGTCGCCGCGCGCCGCCGCCTGCCGCCGCCGCGCCGCTTCCCGCGCGCGGGCTCGCCGCGGCGATGAGCGCCCGCGCCTGGGCCGCCTTCGCCTTCGTCGCCGTCGTCTGGGGCACGCCCTACCTCTTCATCAAGATCGCGATCGACGGCGGCATCGACCCGCTGCCGCTGGCCTGGTCACGGCTGGTGCTGGGAGGGCTAGTGCTATTGGCGATCGCCTGGCGCCGCGGAACCCTCGCCGACCTTGGTGGCCGCTGGCGCTGGCTCGGCGTATACGCGCTGGTCGAGCTGGCGATCCCGTTCCCGCTGATCGCCCTTGGCGAGCAGCGGGTCGACTCCTCGGTGGCGGCGATCGTGATCGCGACCGCGCCGCTGATCGTCGCCCTGCTGGCGCTGCGCTTCGAGCCCGACGAGCGGGTCGACCGCCGGCGCCTGATCGGGCTGCTGACCGGGCTCGCCGGGGTGACGGCACTGGTCGGGCTGCAGCTTGGCTCCGGGGGCGGGCAGGCGCTCGGAATCGCCGCCTTCCTGGTCGCCGCGACCGGGTACGCGGTCGGGCCGATGGTGCTGAAGCGCAAGTTCGCCGACCTCGACCCGATCGCCTCGATGGGCATCTGCATGGCGATCGCGGCGCTGGTCCTGACCCCGTTCGCCGTCGCGACGCTGCCGGCGGCGGCGCCCAGCGAAGGCGCCCTGGCGGCGCTTGCCGTCCTCGGGATCGTCTGCACGGCGATGGCGCTTGTGGTGATGGCGATCCTGGTCCGCGAGGCCGGGCCGGGGCGGGCGCTGGTGGTCACCTACGTCAACCCGGTGATCGCCGTCGGCCTCGGCGTCGTCTTCCTCGGGGAGGAGCCCGGGGCGGGGGCGATCGCCGGCTTGTTGCTGATCCTCGCCGGCTCCTGGCTCTCGACCGATGGCCGGCTGCCGCCCGGAATGATGCGGGCCTGGGGGCGAATGACTAGGCTTCCCCGTCGATGGAGGCCGCAACCGCACGCAAGATCCGAGTCGTTGTCGCGAAGCCCGGGCTAGACGGGCACGACCGCGGCGCCAAGATCATCGCCCGCGCCCTGCGCGACGCTGGCATGGAGGTCATCTACACCGGTCTGCACCAGACTCCAGAGCAGATCGCTGAGACGGTGATCCAGGAGGACGCCGACGCGGTCGGCCTCTCGATCCTCTCCGGGGCCCACATGACGCTGGTCCCGAAAGTGGTCGAGCTGCTCGCCGCCCAGGGGGTTGACGACGTCCTTGTCACCGTCGGCGGCACGATTCCGGCCGACGACATCCCGGAGCTGAAGCGGCTCGGGGTCGCCGAGGTCTTCACCCCCGGCGCCGGCACCGACGAGATCGTCGAGTTCATCCGCGGCGCCGCCAGCGAGCGCCACGCCAGCGGCTCCTGAGCCTTCTCTACACAAATCGGTGCATAGATCCGCCGATCTGGCTATAGTCCTGATTGACTCGTCAGTCAACGGCGTGGAGTCAAGCGATAAGATGCCCGGCCGCAACGGCCCGTGAGGCGTCACCGCAAGCCCGCGACCACCTGAGAATCGTTCCCCAAGGAGGCTTCAACTTGAAGATCTGCGTCCTGGTCAAGGAGGTTCCGGACGCCGCTGTTCAGAAGCGCATCGACTCCAGCACGATGCGTCTCGATCGCAGCGGCGAGAAAAACCTCAACCCGTTCGACACCCACGCCCTCGAGGCAGCGATGCAGATCAAGGAGGGTGGCGCGATCCCGGTCGAGGAGGTAGTCGCAGTGACGATGGGGCCCGGCTCCGCCGTCCGCGCGCTGCACAAGGCCGTCGCGCTTGGCGCCGACCGCTCGGTGCACCTCTCCGACGACGCCCTGCTCGGGTCCGACGTCTGCGCCACCGGCTACTCGCTGGCCAAGGTTCTCGAGTCCGAGAGCCCGGACCTGGTCCTCCTGGGCCAGCAGTCCGATGACGGCGAGTGCTACACGATCGGCGCCGTCGTCGCCGATCACCTGCAGATGCCCTCGCTGACCCAGGTGATCAAGATCGACGTCACCGACGGCAAGCTGCGCTGCGAGCGCCAGGCCGAGTACGGCTACGACACGGTTGAGATCGAGCTGCCGGCAGTGATCAGCGTCGGCGACGCGATCAACGAGCCGCGCTACCCGAGCCTGAAAGCGATCATGGGCGCGAAAAAGAAACCGCTCGACACCAAGGCCACGGGCGACGTCGGGATCGACGGCGGCATGGTCGGCGAGAGCGGCTCCAAGACCGCGGTCCTGGCGCTGAACCCGCCGCCGGCGAAGCAGGCCGGCGAGATCATCGAGGACGAGGACACCAACGAGACGGTCGAAAAGATCGTCGCTTGGCTCGACGAGAGGAAGCTGATCTAGATGGCTGGCATTCTGGTTTACGCCCTCCACGACGACGAGGGCAACTTCAACAAAAACTCGCTCGGCGCCATCTCCGAGGCGGCGAAGCTGGCCGGCCAGGTCGGCGGCGAGGCTTCCGCCCTGGTCGTAGGCGAGATCGCCGACGACGCCTGCGCCTCGCTCGGCAACTACGGCGCCGCCAAGGTCTACCGGGCCAAGAGCGTGCCCGAGGGCCTGGCGCAGCCGATCGTCGACGCGATGGCGAAGGTGATCCAGGACGAGGGCATCTCCTACGCGCTGTTCGGCGGCGGGCTGCTCGGATTCGAGATCGGGGCCGGGCTGACCGCCCGCCTCAACGCCGGTGTGACCATGGAGGTCACCGAGGTCAAGGTGCAGGACGGCAAGCTGGTCGCCGAGCGCCCGATCCTCCAGGACTCCCAGATCGCCGACGTCGGCTACGTCTCCGAGCCGGGGATCATCATCGGCCGCCTCAATGCCTTCGACGCGGTTGAGAGCGGTGGCACCGCTGCCGTCGTCGACGTCGATGTCGAGCTCTCCGCTTGGTCGACCAAGGCGAAGATGGTGCAGCGCGGCGAGCAGCGTGGCGCCGACGTCAACATCGAGGACGCCGACATCCTGGTCGGCGGCGGTCGTGGCCTCGGCGCTGCCGAGGGCTTCAAGGTCGCCGAGGAACTCGCCGAGTCGATGGGCGGCGCCGTCGCCGCGACCCGCGCCGTCGTCGACGCCGGCTGGTACCCCTACGCGGCCCAGATCGGCCAGACCGGGAAGACGGTCGCGCCGAAGCTGTACCTGGCGGCTGGCGTCTCCGGCGCGATCCAGCACAAGG
Source organism: Solirubrobacterales bacterium (assembly GCA_036277915.1). Taxonomy (GTDB): domain Bacteria; phylum Actinomycetota; class Thermoleophilia; order Solirubrobacterales; family 70-9; genus VAYN01. The sequence continues at coordinate 71,790 of DASUMA010000028.1, read as the reverse complement.
TCGGGATGCAGAACTCGGAGAACATCCTTGCGATCAACAAGGACCCGAACGCCCCGATCTTCGAGTTCTCGGACCTCGGCGTGGTCGGCGATCTGCACAAGATCGTCCCCAAGCTGACCGAGGCGATCAAGGCGAAGAAGGGCGCGTAGAACCATGCCCATCGCTCCGAGCGAGTTCCCGCCGCCCTTCGACCCGGCCGACGTCATCGTCGCGCCGACGGACCCGGAGGACGAGCGAATCGAGGTAGGCGTGGCGATCGTCGGCGGTGGACCCGCCGGCCTCGCCTGCGCCAACAAGCTGATGCAGCTGCTCGAGAACGAGCCGGAGCTGACGGAGAAGCTGGGCGAAGTGCCGGTGGCGGTGATCGAGAAGGGCAAAGTCGCCGGCGCCCACCTTCTCTCCGGGGCGAACATGAAGCCCTCGGCGATGGAAGAGCTGTTCCCCGACCTGCCGAAGGAGGAGTGGCCGGTCTACCAGGAGGTGACCAAGGACGCGGTCTACCTGCTGACCTCGAAGGCGGCGCTGCCCCTGAAGCCGATGCCGCCGAACTTCAAGAATCACGGCAACTACGTCACCTCGGTCTCGAAACTGGGCCGGTTCCTCAGCGACAAAGCTGAAGAAGCCGGTGTCTACGTCCTCGCCGAGACCGCCGCCACCCACCTCCTGGTCGAGGACCGCGTCGTCAAGGGCGTGCGCTCGGGTGATCGCGGCCGCGGCAAAGAGGGCGAGGAGATGGCCAACTTCGAGCCTGGCTCCGACGTCGTCGCCAAGGCGACCGTCCTGGCCGAGGGCACCGTCGGCCACCTCACCTACGCCGCCTATGACTACTTCGACATGCACGGCGCCGACCCGATGCGCTGGGAGCTCGGGGTGAAAGAGGTCTGGGAGGTGAAGGAGCCGCTCGACCGGGTGATTCACACGATGGGCTGGCCGCTGCGCAAATCGCCGCGCTTCAACGAGTTCGGTGGCAGCTTCATCTACCCGATGGGCGAGGACAAGCTCTGCATCGGCCTGGTCGCCGGCCTCGACTACACCGACGCCACCTTCAGCGTCCACGACGCCCTGCAGCTGCTGAAGACCCACCCCTTCATCAAGAAGCTGCTCGACGGCGGCAAGCGCGTTGCCTGGGGGGCGAAGACGATTCCCTCCGGCGGTTACTTCGCGATGCCGAAGCGGCTCGCGGTGCCCGGCATGGTCGTCGTCGGCGATGCCGCCAGCATGGTCAACGTCCCGACCCTGAAGGGCGTCCACTACGCGATGCACGCCGGCATGTACGCGGCGGAGACGATCGTCGATGCGCTCAAGCAGGACATCGACTCGGTCAACTTCGAGGCCTACGACGAGAAGGTCCACAAGTCGCTGATCGAGAAGGACCTGAAGGAATCGCGCAACATGCGCCAGCCCTTCTCCAAAGGCTTCTTCCTCGGCGGCGCCATCGCCTCGGCGATGACCGTCACCAAAGGCGCCTTCCCGGGCGGCCACTGGAAGCAGGAGCACGACTCCGAGGTCGGGATGGACCTCGGCAAGGCCGGGGATACCTACCCCAAGGCCGACAACGAGCTGACCTTCAACAAGCTCGACTCGGTCTTCCTCTCCGGCAACGCCACCCGCGACGACGCCCCCAACCACGTCCGCATCCAGTCCAAGGTCCCGCGCGAGATCGCCCAGACCTGGGTCTCGATGTGCCCGGCCCAGGTCTACGAGATCCCCGAGGACCAGCTCGAGAACGGCGCCTCGGAGGTCGACGTCCACGTCACCGCCTCCAACTGCGTTCAGTGCGGCGCGATCACCGCCAAGGGCGGTCGCCTGACGCTGCCCGAGGGCGGCGACGGGCCTCTGTACCAAGAGACGTAGGAGAGAAGTCACACAGCTGGCACGGCGTGCGCGCAACGCGTGCGCCGGCCATCCCTACGGTCAGCGAGATGCTTCTCGCGACCGAGTCTTTGGGTCAGTACGCAGCCGGCGCTGGCCTCTTGGCTGCAGGTATTGCGGTCGGAGGATTCGTCTTCGCGGCGGGACCGGCGCTGGCCGGCCAGCCGGAGGAGCGCCTCCGACAGCTCACCGTGATCGGCGGCCTGTTCGGGCTCGCCGTGGCGACGCTTGTAATCGTTTTGTCTGCAATCTCCAGTAAGGTGTGCCCATGAGCACGCGACGAGAGCCGGAGAGTGAGCCTTTGCCTGTGCGGTCCCTGATGCTGATCGGCATCGGAACGGTTGGGCTGGCAGCAATCGTTACGTTGATCCTGAATCAGGTGGAAGCGAGTGGAGTCGCCTACTCGTTGGACATGGTCCTGAGTCTCTGCGTCGGCGGCTTTGCGAACTACATGGTGAACGAGCGGCACTGAGGTCCGACCCCGGCCGTCGCTGAGCGAGCCGGGGCGGCGACTAGGCTCGCGGCGTGCTTGCGCTCGGGATCCTCGCTGCCGTAGGGGCGTCTGTCCTCTACAACACCTCGATCGCGTTGCAGGCGATCGAGGTGCGGGAGGTGCCGGCGGAGCACTCGCTGCGGGTCTCGCTGCTCGGGCGGCTGTTGCGCAACCGGCGCTGGCTGGGGGCGACGGCGCTGGGGCTGGTCGGGTGGCCGTTGGAGATCGCCGCGCTGCTGCTGGCGCCGCTGACCGTGGTGCAGCCGTGCCTGGCCAGCGGGCTGGTGGTGCTGCTGTGGCTGGGGGCGACGAAGCTGGGGGAGAGGCCGGGGCGGCGCGAGTACGTCGCCGTGGCCGCGATTATCGCCGGCGTCGCCGGCGTCGCCCTGGCGGCGCCCGAGCGGACCACCGAGCACGCCGACACCGGCGCGATCGCGCTCGCCCTGGCGCTGGTGGCGCTGCCGATCGCTGCGCCGTACTTGATGCGGGCCAAGGGTGCGGTCGCAGCGGGGACGATCGCAGTCGTCAGTGCCGGCTTCGGGTACGCCTGGACGGCGATCGCCAGCAAGCTGCTGACCGACGAGCTCGCCGCCGGCTCGGTCCTGGTTGCGGTCGCCTGGCTGGCCACCGCGGCGGCCTCGGAGGGGCTGGCGCTGCTGAGCGAGATGAGCGCCCTGCAGCGCCGCGCCGCCACCCACGTCGCCCCGGTGATGTTTGCGGTCCAGGTTCTCGTCCCGGTCGCCCTGGCGCCGCTGATCTTCGGCGAGTCCTGGTCGCAGACCCCGCTCGGCGGTACCGTTCTGGTCGCGTTCATGCTCCTCGCAGTAGCTGGAACGGTCCTGCTGGCGGGCTCGCGGGCAGTCGGCGCTGTGCTGGAGACCGCGCACAAGAAGTAAATCCAGACTGGCCAAAAGTCCGAGCTCGCTGGTAGCCTGGCGCGGCCTTGCCACCAGTCTCTTCCAGTGCAGACGCGCTCGCGGCCAGTCAGTTCGCGATCGGGTTCGATCACCGCGACCGCGAGCGCCTGTTCCAGCTGTGGACCGACGTGCTCGACTCCGAGCAGTGGTCCGAGGGCGCCAAGCTGGCCGCCTTCGAGCAGCGCTGGTCGCAGTGGAACGGGCTGCCCAGCCTCGGCCTCTCCAGCTGGGCCGGCGGCGCTCTGGCGGCGCTGCGCTACGCCGGGGTCGCGGGGGAGACGGTGCTCTGCCCCTCCAATACCTTCATGGCAACCCCGCTGGCCGCGATCGGCGCTGGTGCTGAGGTCGAGTTCGTCGACTGCAACCGCACCGACCTCTGCATGTCCTTCGAGGACTTCGAGGCGAAGGCCGAGCGGCACAAGCCGCGGGCCGCGATCCTCGTCCACGTCGGCGGCCACATCGCCTTCGACGCCGAGCGGATCGCCACCTACTGCCGCGACCATGGGATCTTCCTGCTCGAGGACTGCGCCCACGCCCACGGCGCCGACTGGAATGGCTCCCGGCCGGGCGGCTTCGGCGACGCCGGCGTCTACTCGCTGTACGCGACCAAGACCGTCTCCAGCGGCGAGGGCGGGGTGCTCGTCTCCGCCAATGAGGAGCTGCTCGAGTTCGCCGCCAAGTTCCGCAATTACGGCAAGTTCGAGCACGAGGTCGACGGGCTCAACTTCCGGATGAGTGAGTTCACCGCCGCGCTCGCCCTGGTCCAGGCCGAGCGCATGGAGGAGATCGTCGCCTGGAAGAACGAGTACGCCCGCGAGCATCTCGACCCGGTCTACCCGGCGCGACTGCAGCTGCCGGAGGGGATGACCTCAGGCCTCTACAAGTACATCGTCTTCGACCCGATCGAGAAGTCCACCGGCCGCGTCTACGAGCAGCCCTGCCACCGCATCATGGGTCGCTCCGAGCAGCTGCCTAATACCGAATGGGTGGCCGAGAACCACTGGTGCGTGCCGCTCTACTACCGCCCCGAGAGCCGCGCCGCGGCGCTGGGAAAGGAGGCCTGACGTGAGGGTCCTGGTGACCGGAGGAGGGGGCTTCATCGGCTCCCACGTCGTCGATCGGCTGCTCGACCGCGGGATCACGCCGCGCATCTTCGACCTCAGCGCCTCGCCGTACCACACGCCGCTGGAGGTCGAGACCTTCACTGGCAGCATCACCGACTCCGCCAACCTCGACCTGGCGATGCGCGACTGCGACGCCGTCATCCACCTCGCTGCCGTCGCCGACGTCTCCCACGTCCTCGCCGACCCGGTCTTGGCCGAGGAGGTAAACACGCGCGGCACGCTCAACGTGCTCGAGGCCGCCTGCCGGGCCAAAGTCGGCCGCGTCGTCTACGGCTCCACCACCTGGGTCTACAGCGACTGCGTCGAGCAGGACGTTGACGAGGAAACGCCGATCCCGGCCCCGCGCCACCTCTACACCGCGACCAAGCTCGCCGGCGAGACCTACTGCTCCGGCTACGCCGAGCTCTACGACCTCGAGAGCACGGTGCTGCGCTTCGGCATCCCCTACGGCCCCCGCGCCCGCGCCGCCGGCGTCGTCGCCAAGTTCACCGACCTCGCCTTCGAAGGCAAGGCGCTGACGATCGCCGGTGACGGCAGCACCACGCGCAGCTTCATCTACGTCGAGGACCTGGCCGACGGCATCGTCGCCGCGCTCGCCCCGGAGGCGGCCAACCGCACCTACAACCTCTCCGGCGACGAGGTTGTGACGATCCTCGAAATCGCCGAGCGGGTGCAGGAAAACACCGACAACTGCGAGATCGTCCACACGCCGCCGCGCCCGGGCGACTTCCCCGGCAAGGTGATCTCCAACCAGCGCGCCCTCGACGAGCTCGGCTGGAAAGCCGACACCAGCTTCCGCGAAGGAGTCGCCAAGTACGTCGCGTGGGTGCGCAGCAGCACCCGCCCGCCGGACCCTGTCCCCGGCAAACGCCCCTCGCTGAACGGCAACGAACACGCCGCCGGGGCGCTGCTCGCCGACGCCGCCCGCTTCGAGGAGCGCGAGCCGCGCGTACTCGTCCTCACCGCCGACATCGGCGAGGGCCACGACCTGCCGGCACGGATCATCAAGGCCGACCTCGAAGAGGAAGTCCCGAACGCCGAGGTCGAGATCGCCAACGGCCTCGAGGCGATGGGCAAGGGCTACTCAGCCGTGGTCCGGGGCGGCTCCCGGGTCGTCTTCCGTTGGATGCCGTGGGTCTTCGACGTCCAGTACTGGCTGATCACCAAGTTCGCGCCGACCCGCTGGCTCGCCCACCACCTCAGCTACCTGTTCGGCGCGCGTGGGCTGATGCGGCTGATCGCCGCGCACGACCCGGACGTCGTCATCTCCACCTACCCCGGCGTCACGGCGGTCCTGGGCATGCTGCGCGAGAACCGCCGCCTCGAGGTGCCGGTGCAGTCGGCGATCACCGACCTCGCCGGCCTCCGCTACTGGGTCCACCCCGGCGTCGATATGCACTACGTGACGCACCCCGAGTCGATCGAGGAGGTGGAGAAACTCGCCGGCCCGGCAAGCGTCGAGTGGGCGCGGCCGCCGATCTCGCGTGACTTCCTGATGCCGCGCACCCGCCGCGACGCCCGCGAGGCGCTCGACCTGCCGGCTCACGCCCGGGTCGTGCTCGTCTCCGGCGGCGGCTGGGGCATCGGCGACCTCGAGGGCGCGATCAAGTCCGCCCTCTCCGGGGAGGACACCGTTGTCGCCTGCATCACCGGCCGCAACGAGGTCGCCCGCGAGAAGCTTGAGCGCGCCTTCGGCGAGAACCCGCAGGTCCGCGTGCTCGGCTTCACCGAGCAGATGAGCGACTGGATGGCAGCCGCCGACGCGATGATCCACGCGACCGCAGGGCTGACCGTGCTGGAGGCTCACATCCGTGGCTGCCCGGTCGTCTCCTACGGCTTCTCCGCCGGTCACCTGCGCGCCAACAACGCCGCTTTCGAGCGCTTCGGGCTGGCCGAGGTGGCGCGCTCCGAGCACGAGCTCGAGTCGGTCCTGCGCCACGTCACCAACGAGCGCCGCTCGCCTGACTCCTCCTTCGCCTCGCTGCCATCGATCGCCTCGCGCGCCCTCGCGGTGCGGCCGCGGGTGCGGCCGCAGCCGGTCTGGCGCCTGCGCTTCGAGCGGGTTGCCGCCGGCTTCACCGCGGTCGCCGTGACCCTGTTGCTGATGCTCGCCGTCGTCCACCGTGAGAGCCCCTGGAAGCCGGTCACCGAGCGCATCCACCTCGGTAAGCAGAACGATGCGCAGCAGGAAGTCTCGGGCGCGCAGCCGCTGCCGAGCGAACCGGTCGCCAGCCAGAGCGAGGCGCCGAGCCCGGCGCCTTGATCGCGGCGCTGGCGGCCGGCGGCCTGACCGCGGCCGCCGTCGCCCACGCCGGCCCGGCGCTGGCCCCGGTGGTGCCGCCGCTCGGCCGCGGCCTCGGCGTGCAGCTGCGGCAGGAGAATCTCGAGGGCGTCGCCCTCACCTTCGACGACGGTCCCCACCCCCAGGGCACTCCCGCGGTGCTGGAGGTGCTGCGTGAGCACGGCGCCAGCGCCACCTTCTTCCTCGCCGGCGAGCAGGTCGAGCGGCGCCCGGCGCTGGCGGCGGAGATCGTCGCCGCCGGGCACCGGGTCGAGCTGCACTGCCACCGTCACCGCAACCAGCTGCGTCTCCGTCCCGCCGACCTGCTCGAGGACGCTGAGCGGGCTCGGACGGTGATCGAGGAGGCGAGCGGGCAGGTAATCCACGACTACCGGCCGCCCTACGGGATCTTCAGCGCGGCCGGACTGCGGGCGGTCCGCGGCCGCGGCTGGCGCCCGGTCCTCTGGTCGCAGTGGGGAAGGGACTGGACGCGGCGGGCGACGCCGAGCTCAATCGCGGCGAAGGCGACCTCTGGCGCCCGGGCGGGCGACGTCCTGCTCCTGCACGATGCCGACTACTACAGCGCGCCCGGCTCCTGGACTCGCACCGTCGCCGCCCTGCCGATCATCCTCGAGGCGCTCGAGGGGCGGGGGCTGAGATCGATGCTGCTGCGCCGCTGAGTCGGTGGCGCCAGGGTCCACTCATCGCAGCCGGCGAAGGCTTCGTTGAGTCGCTGCGCCATCGTGCTTCGGGGCCGTTCCTGGTCGAAGATCTGCTTGGCCATGGCTCTCCGTCCTGGGTAGGGGGTTAAGGAAGCCTCCCTGTCCTACCGGACGAAAAACCTGCAATTTGCGGAAATCGCGAACGTCTGTTCGCTTTGGCCGAGATCTCAGGCCGCAAACTCGGCGATCTCCTCGGCCAGCTTCTGGGGCTGATCGAGGGAGACGAAGGTCTTCGCGCCGGGGATCTCGACGATCTTGGCGTTCGGGACTTCGCCCGCCAGCCGCTCCGCGTAGGAGATCGGGAAGTACTTGTCGCCCGGTGCCCAGGTGAGCAGGATCGGCAGCTCCGTCGTCCGCAGCTTGTGCGCCGCCTCGAGGGTGTAGCGCTTGTTCATCCCCCCGGTCACCTTCTTCAGATCGCGCCGGACCTCGCGGTCGTGCCGCGCCGGCTCCATCCAGGAGGCGACCAGATCATCCGGGATCCGAGTGCGAGCGAACGGCTTGAAGGCGCGGCGGGCGATCGCTTCGGATCGGAACGGGAGGGCGAGCAGATCCATCCCGCCCGGCAGCTTGGCCAGCGGCGGCATCGACTTGAAGATTCCCGGCGGGAAGTTCTCGTGGGTGTCGCAGTTGGTGAGGACGAGGCGGCCGATCCGCTGCGGGTGGCGGGTGACCAGGACCTGGGACATGGCGCCGCCGGAGTCGTTGCCGACGATCGTCACGTCCTCCAGCCCGAGCGCGTCGAGGAAGCTGGAGACGATTCCTGCGATCCCGTAGGGGGAGAGGTCAGCGTCCGGGTTCATCGCGATCTGCTGGGCGCCGATCGGCCAGTCGGGGGCGAGGCAGCGGTAGCGGTCGGAGAGGTTGTCGACAACCCCGTCCCAGAGCCGCCCGTCGACCAGGTAGCCGTGGACGAAGACGACTGGCTTGCCCGTGCCCGCCTCGCGGTAGCGGATACGTCCCGCCGGCAGGTCAATCTCCTTACGATCACTCATCTTGCGCCTCCTTCGTCTCTGGGCCGGGCCTCAGTTCGCATGAGGTCATGGCTAGATCTGTTCTGCTGTTGGTTATAGGAATTAACATACAGACTGTATGCATGTGAATCCAGGATCCCCTCCAGAGCGGCGAACCCAGGCCGAGCGCGCCGAGGCGACGCGCACCGCGCTGATGGACGCCGCCCGCACGCTCTTCACCGAGCGCGGCTACGACGCGGTCGGGACTGAGGAGATCGTCCGCGCCGCCGGAGTCACTCGTGGCGCCCTCTACCACCACTTCGGCGGCAAGCGCGACCTCCTGGAGGCGGTCTACGAGCGGCTCGAGGCGGAGTCGACCGAACGCGTCGCCCGCGTCGTCCTCGGCTCTGAGCTGCATAGCCCGCTGGAGGCGATGAAGGCCGGGATCGAGGCCTTCCTCGACGAGTGCGCGGAGCCGGAGCTGAGGCAGATCGGACTGCACGACGCGCCGGCGGTGCTGGGCTGGGACCGCTGGCGCGAGATCGCCGCCGCCAACGGCCTCGGCCTGATCGAGGCCAGCCTCAGCGCCGCGATCGAGGCGGGGGAGATCCGCAGCCTGCCAGTGAAGCCGATGGCGCACCTCTTGCTCGGGGCGCTGGACGAGGCGGCGATGCTGGTCGCCCGCTCCGAAGACCCTGGCAAGCGGCGCGAGGTGACGACAGTCCTACTGGCGCTGCTCGAGAGCTTCGCCGCTCCCCGTTCCGTCTAGCGTCACCTTGACCTCGCCGCCGTCGATCTCGATCCCGTCGGGGTGGGAGGCGCGGCGGGACTCCTTCTGGGCGTACATCCGCACGTCGGCCAGCTGCATCGCCGCGGAGGGAGTCTCGGCCTCCTCGGGAACCGCGACCTTGCCCCAGGCGGCGCTGATCTCGTAGCCGCGACCGCGTGCGGTCAGCGCTTCGGTCACCCGCTTGGCGACGGCGTCGTGGCGGGCGAGATCGCAATTGATCAGGACCACGAACTCGTCGCCGCCGATCCGGTAGCCCTGGCCATCAGCCCGCAGCGCCTCGCGTAGCTGCACGCCCATCTGCGCCAGCATCTGGTCGCCGGCGGGGTGGCCGAAGGTGTCGTTGTAGTGCTTGAAGCCGTTGAGGTCGAGCATCATCAGCGTCAGCGGCCGCTCAGTCGCGTCGTGGACGCGCTCGGGGAGGTCGATCTGCAGCCGCCCGCGGTTGCCGAGGCCGGTCAGCTGGTCGGTCCGCACCTGGTCCAGCAGCCGCTTGTTCTCCCGCACGCTGATTGCCAGCCGCCCCAGCACCGCCAGCATCGTCGCCGCCCAGAGCACGCTGGTCAGCCCCGCCGAGTGCTGGAAGTACTGGATGCTGAAGAGCCCGATCATCACCAGCGCGAAGAAGCCGGGGACGGCGAGCTCCCGCCATCCCTCGAAGCGGGCGTGAGGCTGGATCGTCGCCGCCTCCTCCTGCCAGAGGACGGACCCGACGAAGGCCGCCGCCAGCAGGTAGATCGGTTCGACCCAGTCGCCGTCGAGGATCCCGACCCCGTTGGTCTGCAGCGTGTAGGCGATGTCGGCGAAGCCCATCGTGCCGAGGCCCAGCAGCAGCAGCGTCCAGGTCGCCCCGGGGCGCCAGCGGGTGAGGGCGACGACGCCGACGACGAGCGAGACCAAGACGATGTCGCCGAGCGGGTAAGCGAGCGTCGTCGCCATTTCGGCGCTGCTGCCGCCGGTGCGGTCGGCGACGAACTCGAAGATCACAGCGGCGCCGAGCGCGGCCGTCCCCAGCGAGGCGATCAGGCCGTCGACCCAGAGCCGCCAGTCGAGCTGGTGGGCGCGGGCGCGGACCAGCAGCACCAGCCCCGCGACTGCCAGCGGGTAGAAGACGAGGTAGCCGATGTCGGCTGGCGAGGGGTACGGCGCGGCGGGGTTGCCTTCGATCTCCGCGGTCCAGTAGATCTCGCCCGCCGCCCAGGAGAGGACCGCCGCGCCGATCACGATCCAGGCGGCGCGCTCGGCACCAGCGCCACGTGCCTTCAGCAGGCAGGCGAGCCCGGCGCTGACGATGACCGCGTCGTAGATGGGGCCGTTGACGAAGGAGTCGAAGCCGCCGATCCCGGCCCAGTCGTGCAGGGCGACGAGCGCGGTGCCGCCGAAGAGGACGACGCCGATTGCCAGGCGCAGAGCGCCTTCGCTGCCGGATCGCGATGGGCGCGCAGTGTGGAGCACAGACACCTATCGGCAATCGTTGACGACTTCTCTAGACTAGGTGGAGATGAAGGCCGGAATCCACCCCGATTACACGCTTGCCAACGTGCATTGCTCGTGCGGCAACCAGTTCTACACGCGGTCCACGAAAGAGGACTTGCATGTAGAGCTCTGCTCCGAGTGCCACCCGTTCTACACCGGCAAGCAGAAGCTGGTCGACACCGGTGGCCGCGTCGAGCGCTTCCAGCGCCGCGCCGCCAAGCACAGGGCCGGGAAGTAGCCCGTGAGCCCGCCGGCGGGCTCGGCACAGGCACCCACAGACTCCTCCTCCAACGGGGGAGACCCGCTGCGCATGCCCGACGGGGCGCTGGTCGCCAAGCGCGACGCGCCGGTCGGCGGTCAGGCGGTGCTGGAGGGAGTGATGATGCGCGGCGTCTCGGTCTGGGCCGTCGCTGTACGCACGCCCGAGGGCCAGATCGAAGTCGAGTCGGAGCCGCTGAAGCCTTGGGCGACGCGCCACCGCCTCTGGCGGGTGCCGGTGATCCGTGGCGTCGTCGCCCTCGGCGAGTCGCTGAAGATCGGGTTCAAGGCCCTGGCGATCTCCGCCAACGCGCAGCTGGAGGAGGACGAGAAGGGCGAGAAAGAAGAGATCGGCGGTTGGGTCTGGGGCCTGACGATCCTCTTCTCGATGATGCTCGCGATCGGGCTCTTCTTCGTCGTCCCGGTTGGGCTGACCAGCCTGATCAAGGACCAGCTTGGCTCGCCGCTGCTCTTCTGGCTGGTCGAGGGGATCCTGCGCACGGCGATCTTCATCGGGTACATCCTCGCGATCAGCAAAATGCCGGACCTGCGCCGGGTCTTCGAGTACCACGGGGCCGAGCACAAGACGATCTCCTGCTACGAGGCCGAAGACGAGCTGACGCCCGCTCGCGCCAAGCTCTACTCCCGCCTGCACCCACGCTGCGGCACCAGCTTCCTCCTGATCGTGATGGTGCTGGCGATCTTTGTCTTCGCCCCGATCGGGCTGCCTGCCTGGTACTGGCTGGTGCTCTCGCGGATCGTCGGCATCCCACTGATCGCCGGCCTCTCCTACGAGGTGATCAAGTGGGCCGGCAAAAACCGGCGTAAACGCTGGGTGCGGGCGGTGATGTGGCCGGGGCTGATGCTGCAGAACCTGACCACCCGCGAGCCTGACGAAGAGCAGCTCGCCGTCGCGATCGCCTCGCTGAATGCGGTCCTCGCCCGGGAGAACCCCGAGGAGGCCGCTAAACAGCAGCACATAGAGATCGTCGCCTGACGGGCCCGTCCCGGTAGGGGTTCCGCTTAACTTTTTCGCGGATCGGGAGTGGCCGTCCGAGGTGGCGGGCGCCGAAAAAGCACAAGACGCTTCACCCCTACCGGGACGGGCCCGTGAGGCACGCGGCTCTATGTTGTGGGCATGATCGAGCAGCTTGTCGCGCAGATCGAGTCCCGCTTTGCGGAGCTGGAGCAGCAGATGTCCGACCCTGCCGTGATTGGGGATCGCGAGCGCTACGCGGAGGTCGGGCGCGAATACCGGGAGCTGCAGCCAGCCCGGGAGCTGGCGGCCGAGTACTCGACCCTGCGCGACGACCTCGAGGGCGCCCGGGAGCTGCTGGAGGAAGGCGAGGACGCGGAGCTGCGCAAGGTGGTCGAGGAGGCGCCGGCGCGGCTGGAGCAGCTGGAAGAGGAGATCCGGCTGGCGATGGTCGAGCGCGACCCCAACGACGCCAAGAACGTGATCGTCGAGATCCGCGCCGGGACCGGCGGCGACGAGGCGGCGCTGTTCGCCGGCGACCTCTACAAGATGCTGACCCGCTACGTCGAGCTGCGCGGCTTCTCGACCGAGGTCCTCTCGCTGTCCCACTCGGAGGCCGGCGGCTTCAAGGAGGTGACCTTCGCGGTCAAGGGCGAGGGCGCCTTCTCGGTCTTCAAGTTCGAGGGCGGGACCCACCGCGTCCAGCGCGTGCCGGAGACCGAGTCGCAGGGGCGGATCCACACTTCGACGGCGACCATCGCGGTGCTGCCCGAGGCCGAGGAGGTCGAGGTCGAGGTTGACCAGAACGACCTGCAGATCGACGTCTACCGCTCCTCCGGGCCCGGAGGTCAGTCGGTGAACACGACCGACTCGGCGGTGCGGATCACCCACAAGCCGACCGGCATTGTCGTCTCGATGCAGGACGAGAAGTCGCAGCTGCAGAACAAGGAGCGGGCGATGCGGGTGCTGCGCGCGCGGCTGTACGAGCGAGAGCTGGCCGAGCAGCAGGCGAAGATCGCCTCCGAGCGCAAGGCCCAAGTCGGCAGCGGCCAGCGCTCCGAGAAGGTCCGCACCTACAACTTCCCCCAGGGCCGGGTCACCGACCACCGGATCAAGCTGACCTCGCACAACCTCGACGGCGTGCTCGGGGGCGACCTCTCGGAGTTCACTGACGCCTTGGAAGCGGAGGAGAAGCGCCAGAGGTTGGAGGCTGCGGCGGCGGTCGGCTGATGTCGGTGGGCGCCGCGGCGGGCAGCGTGCGGCAGGCGCTCGACGCGGCCGTCGATGGGCTCACGGCTGCCGGCGTGGAGGAAGCCCGACTCGACGCCGAGCTGCTGCTCGGTGAGGTGATGGGGTGCGGGCGGGCGAGGCTGGCAGCCGAGCCGGAGGCCGAGGTCCCGGCGGGAGCGGCGCGGGCGTTTGGCGAGATGGTGCGGCGGCGGCTGCGGCGCGAGCCGGTTGCCTACATCCTCGGGCGGAAAGGGTTCAGGCACATCGAGCTGGGGGTGGACCGGCGCGTGCTGATCCCGCGGCCGGAGACCGAGCTGCTGGTCGAGCTGGCGCTGGAGCGCCAGCCGGCGAGCGTGCTCGACATCGGCACCGGCTCCGGGGCGATTGCCCTTGCCGTCGCTGACGAGCTTCCGAGCTGCCCGGTGACCGCGACCGATACCTCGGCGGCGGCGCTGGAATTGGCGCGGGCCAACGCCGAGCGCCTCGGCCTCGCCGACCGCGTGTCCTTCCTCGAAGGCACGCTCCCCGAGGGCGAGTTCGACCTCGTCCTCGCCAACCTCCCCTACGTCCCAGACGGTGACCTGCCGGGGCTTCAGCCCGAGGTCCGCGACTGGGAGCCGCGCGAGGCTCTGTGCGCCGGCCCCGACGGCCTCGATGCCTACCGCGCCCTGCTGACGGAGCCGGTGTGCAGCTCTTCCCGCATACCGCTGACGGCTGCGCTCGCACCGGCGCTGGCGCTCGAGGTTGGCCAGGGACAGGCGCCGGCGGTGGTGGAGCTCGTGCGCGGGGCGGGGTTCAGCAGCGTGGAGACGCGGCGGGATCTGGCCGGGATCGAGCGGGTGGTGGTGGGGGAGCGGTGAGCCAGGTCGGGAACACCCGGATCGTCAAGCTGCAGAGCGGCGAAGCCGACGTCGCCCGCGGCGCGCTTGAAGAGTGCATAGCCAGCGGTGGCGTCGCGGTCTTTCCCGCCGACGGCCTCTATGGGCTCGCCTGCGATCCGCTTGACGCTGGCGCGATCGCCCGGATCCACCGGCTCAAGGGCCGCGACGACGGCAAATCCTCGGCAGTCATGTACTTCTCGCCGCTGGCGATGCGCGAGCTAGTCGCCGGGCTCGGGCCGCGTACCGCCGCTGCGATCAGCGCTCTGCTGCCTGGACCGGTGACCCTGGTCGTCGCCAACCCCGGCCATCGCTACCCGTTGGCCTGCCGCGAGGATCCGGAGCGGCTCGGGGTGCGGCTGATCGGCGGGCCGCTGGCGGGGACCATGTGCCCGGTCTTCCAGACCTCCGCCAACCTCAGCGGCGAGCCGCCGCCGGCCAGCTTCGACCGCGTCCCAGACTCGATCGTCGCCGGCGCCGACCTGGCGATCGACGGCGGTCAGCGGCAGGGGATGCCCTCGACGGTTGTGGACCTTGCCTCGATCGAGCAGGACGGCGGCTGGGACGTGCTGCGCCACGGCGCCCTCTCCGCCGGCGACCTCGCCAGCGCCCTGCACTCCGTCGGCCTCGGCTAGCGGCCGCGCTCAGCAGCCGGGGGTGCCGTCGTAGGGCAGGCGCACGAGCCGGCGGGAGCTGTTGTCGCTCTCGTTTGACTCGAACAGGTTTTCCTCGGGGTCGACGGTCATCTCGAAGGCGAAGCAGCCGCGCAGGCCGGCGACGTTGATCCACTGCTGGTGGTACGGGGCGGGATAGATGTCCGACCACCCGACCGAGGTGCCGAGGGTGACGCGGTCGCGGTAGGGGTCCTGGTCGCAGCCGGGGTAGTGGCGGCTGGCCGGGGAGCGCTTGCCTGGGCGGGTGCGCTCGAGGTCGCGCAGGCAGTAGTTGAGCTTGGGGCTGGTGCGGACGACGGCGCCGACAGCCCCGTCGGGGCTGGCCCGGCGCAGATCGAAGCGGGCCAGCTGGTGGACCTTCCAGTAGGCACCGCCCCAGTAGTCGCCGACGTCGGTGAAGCGCAAGGTGGCGTCGCTGTCGACGTCGATGTGGCCGCCGCCGACCCGGTAGATGCGCTGGTTGGTGGTCATCGTCCGCCACCCGTTGCGCTTGCCGCGCAGCTCCATCGGGCCGCGGCCGCGGCTGCGCACGTCGCTGGTCGCCCGCAGCAGCACCCGTCCCGGGCCGCCGGTCTCGACGTACATCTCGCTCGCCGGCCCAATCCGCAGGTTCGGGCACAGCAGCTGGCCCGATTCCGGTCCCTGGCAGGGGTTGTCGACCGGCGTCACCGCGGTCGCGGCGGGTGCGGTGACGGTGGCGGCTAGCGCCAGCGCGGTAAGGGCGAGGGCTCGCACTCTCACCGGGCTCAGACTATCCCGGCCCGTTGCTATCGTCGCCCGGGTGAGCGACCTGCCCGAGAACTTCCAGACCGCGCCGCTGGGCGAGGTCGATCCCGAGATCGCCGCCGTCCTCGACGGTGAGTTGCGGCGCCAGCAGCGCACGCTGGAGATGATCGCCTCGGAGAACTTCGTGCCGCAGGCCGTGCTCGAAGCGGTTGGCTCGGTCCTCACCAACAAGTACGCCGAGGGCTACCCCGGCCGCCGCTATTACGGAGGCTGCGAGGAGGTCGACGTCGCCGAGGAGCTGGCAATCTCCCGTGCCAAGGAGCTGTTCGGCGCCGACCACGCCAACGTCCAGGCCCATTCCGGCGCCCAGGCCAACAACGCTGTCTACATGGCCCTGCTCGAGCCGGGGGATACCTTCCTCGGCCTCGCCCTCGACCACGGCGGCCACCTCAGCCACGGGATGAAGATCAACGTCTCCGGGACGCTCTACAACCCGGTTCCGTACCACGTGCGCGAGGACGACATGCTGGTCGACATGACTGAGGTCGAGCGCCTGGCGCAGGAGCACAAGCCGGCGCTGATCGTCACTGGCTGGTCTGCCTACCCGCGCCAGCTTGACTTCGCCGCCTTCCGCGAGATCGCGGACTCGGTCGGGGCCAAGCTGATGGTCGACATGGCCCATTTCGCCGGCCTCGTCGCCGCCGGCGAGCACCCCAGCCCGGTGCCGCACGCCGACGTCGTCACGACGACGATCCACAAGACTCTCTGCGGCCCCCGCAGCGGCATGATCCTCTGCCGCGAGGAGCACGCGAAAGCGATCGACAAGGCGGTCTTCCCCGGCCAGCAGGGCGGTCCGCTGATGCACACCGTCGCCGCCAAGGCGGTGGCGCTGAAGATCGCCGCCAGCGAGGAGTTCCGCCAGCGCCAGCGCCAGACGATCGCCAACGCGCGGGCGCTTGCCGCGGGTCTCGAGGCAGGCGGCGTCCCGGTCCTCACCGGCGGCACCGACGTCCACCTGGTCCTGGTCGACCTGACCCCGACCGGGCTCGACGGCCAGACCGCGGAGGACCGGCTCGACGAGGTCGGCATCACCGTCAACCGCAACGCGATCCCCTTCGACCCGCGCCCGCCGATGAACCCTTCCGGCCTGCGCATCGGCACCCCAGCGCTGACCACCCGGGGGATGGACGAGGAGGCGATGACCGAGATCGCCGCGATCATCGTCGGCGCCCTCGGCGCCGACTTCGAGGCCGAGAAGGACTCGCTCGCCGCCCGCGCCGGCGGCCTGATGGACCGCTTCCCGCTCTACCCGCAGCTGTCACTGACCGCAGCCTGAGGGCCGGGGAGAGCCCGGCTCGGATGAAGGTTTGGGTCGACTGCACGGCCGCCGCGCACCCGGTGGTGCTGCGACCGATCATCAACGAGCTGGAAGCCCAGGGCCACGAGGTCTTCATCACCGCCCGCGACAATGGGGAGACGTTCGGCAACCTGGACCGGCTGGGCATGCCTTTCGTCAAGGTCAGCAAGCACGGCGGAGCCACCCGGCGGGGGAAGGTGCTGGCGCTCGCGGTCCGCTCGACCCGGCTGCTGCCGATCGTCTGGAAACAGCAACCGCAGCTGGTGATCGCCCATGGCTCGGTCGACGCCGCCGTCGTCTCTTCGATCTGCCGCTTCCCGCTGGTGCAGATGCAGGACTACGAGTTCGCCACGTGGCAGCGCAAAATTGCCTTCAAGAAGGCGCGGCGAGTGCTGGTGCCGGACTCGATCCCGGTCGAGCGGTTGGCCCGGATTGGCGCCGGGCCGGAGAAGCTGGAGCAGTTCCCCGGTCTCAAGGAGGACTACTTCCTGGCGGGATTCGAGCCCGATCCAGCGGTGCTCGGGGAGCTCGGCGTCGACCGCGAGAAGGTGCTGGTCGTGATGCGCCCGCCGCCGGTCGAGTCCGAGTACCACGCGCCAAACGAGATCTACGAAGCGACCCTGCAGCGCCTTGCAGGCGCTGACGGCGTGCAGGTGGTCGTCGTCCCCCGAACTTCGAAGCAGCGCCAGGCTGCGCGCGCGATCGGCGCCACCAACCTGATCGTCACCGAGCAGGCGATCGACGGCCAAAGCCTGGTCGCCCACGCCGACCTCGTGATCAGCGCCGGCGGCACCATGAACCGCGAGGCGGTCGCCCTCGGCACCCCCGTATTCACCACCTTCACCGGCGACATGGGCGGCGTCGACGAGCAATTGATCAAGGAAGACCGCCTCCAAGTCCTCACCGACCCCACGTCCCTTCCCCTCCACAAGCGGACCTCCCCAGTAGGAGTCCTGCACCCCCGCGACCCGAAGCTTCTAGTCAAAGCTGCCCTCGCCGCGACTTAGGGCTATCCCGGTAGGGCTGGAACGTCTTGTACTTTTTCCGCGCAGACGTCTGCGGACAGCGGCAACCTGTCTTCGGAAAAAGTTAAGTGCAAGCCCTACCGGGATAGCCCTAAGTGGCAACGACCGCAGACGCAATCCTCGCCTTCTTGGCCGCCGCCGCCATCGCCTGGCTGCTGGTCCCCTACGCCGAGCGCCTCGCCTTCCGCATCGGCGCCATCGACTACCCCCGGGAGCGCAGCCTTCACACCAAGCCGATGCCCCGCCTCTCGGGCCTCGCCATCCTGGTCGCCGTAGAGATCGCCGGCTGGATCTGGCTGCCGGGAGAAGGGGAGAGCCGCGCGATCCTGCTCGGCGCCGTCGCCATCGCCGCCGTCGGCGTGCTCGACGACGTCTACTCGCTGCCGGCGCTGCCGAAGCTCGCCGGCCAGGTCGCCGCGGCGACGATCCCGGTGGTCGCCGGGGTCCGCGTCGACAACCTCACCCTGCCCTTCGTCGGCGGCTTCGAGCTCGGCTGGCTCGCCTACCCGCTGACCGTGATCGGGATCGTCGCCGTGGTCAACGTGATCAACTTCCTCGACGGGGTCGACGGGCTGGCGGCAGGGGTCTGCACGATCGCCGCGCTGACCCTGGCTGTGATCGCCCTCTCGCTCGACCGCAACGCCGCCGGCGTGCTGGCCGCGATCACCGCCGGCGCCGCGCTCGGCTTCCTCCGCCACGGCTTCCCGCCCGCCTCCAGCTTCATGGGCGACACCGGCTCCAACCTGCTCGGCTACCTGCTCGCTACCGCCTCGGTCCAGGGGGCGCTGAAGACCAACGCCGTGATCGCCCTCGCCTTCCCGCTGATCGTGCTCGCAGTGCCGATCCTCGACACCGGCTTCGTCGTCGCCAAGCGGCTCAAATACCGGCAGCCGATCTACCAGGCCGACACCTGGCACTTCCACCACCGGATGGCCAACATCGGCTTCTCCCAGCGACGCACGGTCGCCTATCTATATGCCTGGACTCTGGTGATGGCGGCCCTGGCCCTGGCGCTGCGCTTCGTCCCCTACAGCGACGACCACGGCAATTTCGACGCGCTCTGGACCGCGGTGATGGCGGTCCTGTTCCTGGGCGCGCTGGCCTACAGCATCTACCTGATCTACGTCCTCGAGATCCTCAAGTCGCGGCGGGGACGCATAAACCCGGAGACGGGGGAATTCGAGGCGATCGAGCTGGAGCCTCCCGGCGGTAGTGGCAACCCTCACTAACCCGCATCAGAAAGCCAATCGCGGGGTCTTTTGGGTATAGTCGCGCACGCGTCCGCTCGCCCCCGAGACGGACGTATTTATGTCTCCTCTCAAGTACGCTGACCTAGTCCTCCTCGCCACCGCGCTCGCAGTCTTTCTGCTCGGTGGACTGCCCATGCTCGGATACGCGGTCGCGGCCGTCGTCTGGCTGCTCCAGCGCGGGATTCAGATGCTCGCCGCGAAGCGGGCCCAGGCGGAGATGAGCGCCGGCAACCGCCAGAAGGCGATGGGCGTGATCGCCGCCACGACCCTCGGCCGGGTCTGGCTGATGGCGACGGCGGTGCTGCTGGTCGGCCTGGCCGAACGCGAAGCCGGCCTCGCCGCGGCGGTCCTGGTCCTCGTGCTCTTCACCGTCTCCTTCGCCGCCCAGGGCCTCGCGCACCTGTTCGGCGAGCCCGAGGGGCAGGGCGCGGCGTGAGCGCCGATCCCGCAGCGGTCGAGGCGCCGTCCGGCGCCTCCGAGTCGCCAGCCCCGAAATCGGGCGGCCTCAGCACCAAAGCGAAAGTCTTCATCGGCCTCGGCGTCTATTTCGGGATCGCGATCCTGCTCTTCCTGATCTTCCAGAGCGACGGCAAAAACGAAGAGTTCCAGCCCCAGAACGAGTTCAAACTCGAACCGTGGATCACGCTGGAACTGGGCGGGATCGACTTCTCGATCAACAAGGCGGTGCTCTACCTGCTGCTGGCAAGCGGGCTGACGATCGGGACGATGCTGTGGATCGCGAAACGGATGCAGCAGAAGCCGAACCGCGTACAGACCGCGATCGAGGTCGCCTACGACATGACCAAGAACACGATCGCCGGCGGCAGCCTCGACACCAAGATGGCGAAAAAGTGGTTCCCCTTCCTCGCCGCCCTCTTCTTCTGGATCTGGTTCTCGAACATGATCGGGTTCCTGCCGCTGCCGACCAACACCGAGCACACCATCAGCATCTTCGGCGCCGAAATCCCCTCCTTCGCGATCTACGCCGCCACCGCCAACCTCTCGATCCCGCTGGTTCTGACGCTCGTCGTCTGGATCTCCTACCACGTCGAAGGCGTGCGGGCCAAGGGCTTCTTCAAGTATCTGGCCAGCTGGCTGCCGCCGGGCCTGGAGGACATGAACCCGGCCGCGAAGGCGTTCATCTTCGTGATCGAGGCGGTCTCCCACGTCGCCCGTCTGATCTCGCTCTCGGTGCGACTCTTCGCCAACATCCTCGCCGGGCATTTGCTGCTGCTGTTCATGGGCGGTGGGCTGGCGGTGCTACTGGGGATCGCGGCGCTCGGCGCCCTCACCTTCCCGCTCGCCTTCTTCTTCTTCATCCTCGAGGTCGGCCTGATCGCCACCTTGCAGGCGTTCATCTTCTCGACTCTCACTGCCATCTACCTCGGCGGAGCTACCTCCGCCAGTCACTAGAAAAGGAGCACTTTTCAAATGGACCTGTCCCCTGTCGTCGCTGCCATCTCAGACGAAGGCATCGAATCCGCCGGCAAGGCGATCGCCCTCGGCGTTGGAGCCGGCCTGGGCTCGATCGGCGCCGGTATCGGCATCGGCATCATCTTCGGCAAGGAGATCGAGTCGGTTGCCCGCCAGCCGGAGATGAAAGACGAGCTCCAGAGCATCCGCTGGCTCGGCTTCGCGCTGACCGAGGCCGTGGCCTTCTACACGTTCATCTTCGGCCTCATCGCCTTCTTCCTCTAGGCACATGGATCCGCTCGGCTACATAGCGGCGATAGTCCCGCTCGCTGCCGAGTCCGGCGCTCACGAGGAAGGCGGTGGCAGCTTCCTCGTCTCGCCCGGTCTCGGTCTGATGATCTGGACCCTGGTCCTGTTCCTGTTCACGATGTGGGTCCTCAGCAAGTTCGCCTTCCCGAAAATCCAGGAGGCCCTGGACCGGCGGGCGAAGACGATCGCCGAGTCGATCGACGCTGCCGAGCGCCAGCGGCGCGAATCGGACGAGCTCCTGGCCGAGTACCGCGGCCGTCTGGCCGAGGCGCGCGAGCAGGCGGACGACATCATGGCCCGCGCCCGCAAAGCGGCCGAGACCGCCGAGGCGGAGGCGACGGCTGCAGGTCGCGAGAAACGCGAGGAGCTGGTCGCCCAGGCCAAGCGCGACATCGAAGCGGAGACCCGGCGCTCGCTGGAGCAGATCCGCGGCGAGGTCGCCGACCTGACCGTGCTGGCGACCGAGAAGGTCACCCGCAAAAGCCTCAGCGGCGAGGACCAGAAGCGGCTCGTCGAGGAGGCCCTCGCCGAGGTCGACTTCTCCTCGCTCTCGGGAGCGGAGAAGAACTAGATGGCCGAGGCCGCCCGCGTATATGCCGAGGCCCTGTTCGAGGCTGGCAAGGACAAAGGCAAGCTCGACTCGCTGCAGTCGCAGCTGAGCGAGTTCGTCGACGCGGTCGACGGCAGCCAGGAATTGCAGGTGTTCCTGTTCAGCCCTTACCTGTCCTCGGCCGACAAGCGCGAGGGCCTGAGCAGGGCGATCTCCGGCGCAGAGCCGGAGCTGACGAATTTCCTCGAGCTGCTGGTCGAGAAGCACCGGATGCCGGAGATCTTCCGCATCCGCCGTGAGTTCGACGAGCTCTGGAAGAAGGAGAACCGCCGCCTCGACGTCACCGTCGTCAGTGCCGTCGAGCTCGACGAAGCCGTCGTCAAGAAAATCGGCGAAGAGGTCGAACGCCAGACCGGGGAGGCGGTTGAGCTGTCGAGCCGCGTCGACGACGGCATCCTCGGCGGCATCGTCTTGAGGGTCGGCAACATGGTTCTGGACGCGAGCATCCGCAGTCGCCTGGAGAAACTTCGAAAGACCGTCGCCACCGCGGCGTAAGGAGGAGTAGAGCACCCGATGGAGATCAAGCCGGACGAGATCGCAAGCATTCTGCGAGAGCGAATCGAGGGGTTGGAGACCGACTCCGCCGACCTCACCGAGGTGGGCACGATCCTCTCGGTGGCGGACGGCATCGCCCGCATCCACGGCCTCGACAACGTGATGGCGTTGGAGATGCTCGACCTGCCGCACGGGGTGACCGGGCTGGCGCTGAACCTCGAGGCCGACAACGTCGGCGCCGTGCTCTTCGGCGAGTGGGAAAAGATCGTCGAGGGCGACACGGTCAAACGGACCGGCCACCTGCTGGAGATCCCCGTCGGTGACGCGCTGCTCGGCCGCATGGTCGACCCGCTCGGCCGCCCGCTCGACAACCGCGGCGAGGTGATCACCACCGAGACCCGCCCGGCCGAGTTCAAAGCTCCCGGCGTGGTCGAGCGCCAGCCGGTCGAGGAACCCGTCCAGACCGGGCTGATGTCGATCGACGGGATGATCCCGATCGGGCGTGGCCAGCGAGAGCTGATCATCGGCGACCGCCAGACCGGCAAGACGGCGATCGCGATCGACACGATCATCAACAACAAGGACAAGGACCTGATCTGCATCTACGTCGCGATCGGGCAGCGCATGTCCACCGTCGTCCAGCTGAAGGAGACGCTGGAGGAGAACGGGGCGATGGAGAACACGATCATCGTCGCCGCCCCCGCCGATGAGGCGGCACCGATCAAGTACATCGCCCCCTACGCGGGCTGCGCGATGGGCGAGCACTTCCTCTACAACGGCAAAGCCGCGCTCTGCGTCTATGACGACCTGACCAAACACGCCGCGGCTTACCGGCAGATGTCGCTGCTGCTGCGGCGCCCGCCGGGTCGCGAGGCCTACCCGGGCGACGTCTTCTACCTGCACTCGCGCCTGCTGGAGCGGGCGGTGAAGCTGAACGACGACCTCGGCGGCGGCTCGCTGACGGCGCTGCCGATCATCGAGACCCAGGCCTCCGACGTCTCCGCCTATATCCCGACCAACGTGATCTCGATCACCGACGGTCAGATCTTCCTCGAGTCCGACCTCTTCTTCTCAGGGGTGCGACCGGCGATCAACGTCGGCATCTCGGTCTCGCGGGTGGGCGGCAACGCGCAGACCAAGGCGATGAAGAAGGTCGCCGGAAAACTGCGCCTCGACCTCTCCCAGTACCGCGACCTCGAGGCCTTCGCCCAGTTCGGGTCCGAGCTCGACGCGGAGACGCAGAAATCGCTGACCCGCGGCGAACGGCTGGTCGAGCTCTTGAAACAGAAAGAGCGCGAACCGCTCAGCGTCGGCGACCAGGTCGCCTCGATCTACTCCGGCACCGGCGGTTACCTGGACCGGATCAAGGTCGAGCGCGTCGGTGAGTTCCTCGCCGACCTGCGGACCCGGCTGCACGCCGAGAACTCCGAGCTGCTGAGCCGGATCGAAGAGACCGGCAAGCTCGAGGAGGAGGACGAAAAGGCGCTCGGCTCCGCGATCGCCGACTTCGTCGATGACTTCGGCGCCGACTTCGACGAGCACGGCGATCCGGTCGAGGCCGGCGAGTCCGACCGCGTCAAGTCCCAGGAGGAGCGCGAGGCCCCGGCCCGCACCGCCGGCGACAAGGAGGCGACCCCGGCCTAGTGCCGGGACCGCGATCCCATGGCCAGTCAGAAGGAAGTCAAGAATCGCATCGCGTCGATCAAGAACATCAACAAGATCACGCGGGCGATGGAGATGGTCGCGGCGGCGCGACTGCGCCGGGCTGAACAGCGGATTGACGACCTGCGGCCCTACGCCGAGGGCATCCGCCGCCTGACCCGCCAGGCGTCGGCTCACGCCGGCGCGATCCCGCGGGTGCCGGTGATGGCCGAGCGCGAGAACGTCGAGCGGGTGGGCCTCCTCCTGATCACCGGCGACCGCGGTCTGGCCGGCGCCTTCAACACCAACATCATCCGCGAGGGCATGCGGATGGCGACCGCCGTCCGCAACGAGGGGGCCGAGCCTTCCTTCGCCGCGGTCGGCAAGCGCGGCGTCTCCGCCCTGACCTTCCGCAAGCAGGAGGTGACCGGCACCTACACCGGCTTCACCGACCGGCCCGCCTTCGCCAACGCCCGTGAAATCGGCGAGGCGCTGACTGCCCGCTACGTCGACGAGGAGCTCGATCGCGTGGAACTGGTCTACAACCGCTTCGTCTCACCGCTGACCCAGCACGTCTGGCGCCAGACCCTGCTGCCGCTGCAGCAGGCCGAGGTGACCGGCGAGGGGGCTGAGGAGGAGCAGGACAGCGGCGAGCTCTCAGAGGCCGAGGAGCGCCAGATCAAATCGGAGTGGAGCTATGAGCCCGAGCCCGAGGAGCTGCTTGCCCGGCTGATCCCCGAGTACGTGACGATCTCCGTCTACCGGGCGCTGCTCGAGTCCGCTGCCTCCGAGCTGGGAGCGCGGATGACCGCGATGCGCAACGCCGCGGAGAACGCGGAAACGATCATGGAAGACCTGACCCTGGAAATGAACCGGGTCCGTCAGTCGGAGATCACGCAGCAGATCTTGGAGGTCGTCGCCGGCGCCGAGGCGCTCGGATAGGCGACGAGTCAACTTGGAGACGAGAAAAGGAACGCATGTCTGAGAACAACGGAAACAACGTAGGGCGCGTCGAGCAGGTCACCGGCGTGGTGATCGACGCCGTCTTCCCCGACCAGCTGCCGGAGATCTACTCGGCGGTGACGATCCAGACCGCCGGCGACGGCGACGGCGAACCGACCCAGCTCGTCTGCGAGGTCCAGCAGCACCTCGGCGACGACCGCGTGCGCGCGGTCGCGATGGACGCGACCGACGGGATCCAGCGCGGCGACAAGGTAATCGACACCGGTGGCCCGATCACGGTCCCGGTCGGCGACGCCACCCTCGGGCGCATCTTCAACCTGCTCGGCGAGCCGATCGACAACGGCCCCGAGGTCGAGGCCGGCGAGCGCTGGCCGATCCACCGCCCCGCCCCCAAGGCTTCCGACCTGACCCCGACCCAGGAGATCCTCGAGACCGGGATCAAGGTCATCGACCTGCTCGCTCCCTACGCCAACGGCGGCAAGGTCGGGCTGTTCGGTGGTGCCGGCGTCGGCAAGACCGTGCTGATCCAAGAGCTCATCCGCAACATCGCCGAGGAGCACTCCGGTCTCTCCGCCTTCGTCGGCGTCGGCGAGCGCTCGCGCGAGGGCAACGACCTCTGGCTCGAGATGAAAGAGTCGGGCGTGATCGACAAGACGATGCTCGTCTTCGGTCAGATGAACGAGCCCCCGGGCGCGCGTCTGCGCGTCGCCCTCTCCGGGCTGACCATGGCCGAGTACTACCGCGAGCAGGGTGGACAGGACGTGCTTCTGTTCATCGACAACATCTTCCGCTTCGTCCAGGCGGGCTCCGAGGTCTCGGCGCTGCTCGGGCGCATGCCTTCCGCGGTGGGCTACCAGCCGACGCTGGAGACCGAGATGGGCGGCCTGCAGGAGCGAATCACCTCCACCGACCGCGGCTCGGTCACCTCGATCCAGGCCGTCTACGTGCCGGCGGACGACTACACCGACCCGGCCCCGGCCTCGGTGTTCGCCCACCTCAACGCGACCACGGCGCTCTCGCGGTCGATCTCGGAGAAAGGCATCTACCCGGCGGTCGACCCGCTCGACTCGACCTCGACGATCCTCAAGCCCGATGTCGTCGGCGAGGAGCACTACCGGACCGCGACCGACGTCCAGGAGGTTCTGCAGCGCTACAAGGAGCTCCAGGACATCATCGCCATCCTCGGCATCGACGAGCTCTCCGACGAGGACCGCCAGACGGTCTCACGGGCCCGCAAGATCGAGCGCTTCCTCTCGCAGCCGTTCTTCGTCGCCGAACAGTTCACCGGTCGCAGCGGCGAGTACGTGCCGGTCTCCGAGACGGTCCGCGGCTTCCGCGAGATCCTCGACGGCGAGCACGACGACCTGTCCGAGGGTGCCTTCTACATGCAGGGCTCGATCGACCAGGTCACCGAGAACGCCAAGGCCGGCGCGGCGGCGTAGTTACAGATGGCCGCGGAGCACATGATCGACGTCGAGGTCCTCACCCCCGAGGGTGAGGTCTTCGACGGCGAAGCCCGGCAGGTCTCGACCCGCACCGAGGTCGGCGAGATCGGCATCCTCGCCAACCACACGCCGTTGCTGGCGGCGCTCCTGCCGACCGAGCTGCGGCTCAAGGTCTCCGACTCGGAGACCAAGCGGTGGGCGCAGGCCCACGGCTGGCTGCAGGTCTTCGGCAACCGCGCCCGTCTCCTCGTC
This sequence comes from Solirubrobacterales bacterium, assembly GCA_036277915.1. Lineage (GTDB taxonomy): Bacteria > Actinomycetota > Thermoleophilia > Solirubrobacterales > 70-9 > VAYN01. The sequence continues at coordinate 45,663 of DASUMA010000028.1, read as the reverse complement.
GAGGAGGCGATCGACCCGGCCGATCTCGACACGGCGACGCTGAAAGACCAGCTCTCCGACGCCGAGCAGCGGCTCTCCGACGCCGAGAAGGACAGCGCCGAGTTCGCGCGGGCGCAGAAAGATCGGGACCGGGCAGAAGCGTTCTTGGCTATTGCCGGCGCGTAAAGCGCCCCCACTCCGGGAAGCTCCAGCCTGATGAGTGAGCTGGTGGCACTTGCGGAACGGCTGATCTCGTATGAGACCTGCGAGCCGGAGGCGATCTCGGAGGCTGCGGGGTTCGTCAAGGGCTGGCTCGAGGCCCGCGGGATCGAGGCGGAGCGGGATGAGGTGCGGGGGCTGCCGGTGGTCAAGGCCGAGGTCGGGCCGGAGGCGGCGCCGACTGTCGTGCTGCACGGGCACCTCGACGTGGTGCCGGGCCTGGCCGGGCAGTTCGAGCCGCGGATCGAGGACGACCGGCTCTACGGGCGCGGTGCCTATGACATGAAGGGGGCGCTGGCGGCGATGCTCGTCACCTTCGCCGGCTTCCGTGACCAGGACCAGGTGCGGGTGCGGCTGGGCATCGTTGGCGACGAGGAGTCCGAGGAGGACGCCGAGCGCGGCTCCGACCACCTGGTCGACAGCGGCTTCCTCGGCGACTTCGCGATCACCGGCGAGCCGACCGACCTGCACATCGGGATCGAGGCCAAGGGGGTGCTGGCGCTGCGCCTGGAGGTGGGGGGGACGGCCGCGCACGGGGCGACGCCGTGGCTGGGCGATAACGCCGTGCTCAACGCGATCGACGTTTTCCGCAGTATCGAGTCGCTACCGTTTGCGCGGCACAGCTCGGAGCTGTTCGACCGCCCCTCGATCAACCTGGGAAGGATCTGGGGCGGCGACGCGCTGAACAAGGTGCCCGACCGATGCGTGATCGACGTCGACATCCGCTACCTGCCCGACCAGGACGCCGCCACGATCCTCGCCGAAGTGGGGGAGCTGACTGGCATCCAGGCGGTCAGCTCGCTGTTCGCGCGGCCGCCGGCGACGGTCAACCGCGAGTCCCCCTTCGTGCTGGCGCTGCGTGCCTCGACGACCGCGCACCACTCCGGCGAGCCGATGAGCGTCGGCCGCGACGGCGCCTCCGACGCGGTCTCCTTCCTGCGAGTGGGGGTGCCGGCGGTCGAGTTCGGCCCGATCGGCGCCGGCCATCACGGTCCCGAGGAGTGGGTCTCGATCTCTTCGCTAGAGACCTACAGACAGGCGCTCGACTCGTTCCTGCAGGCGATTCCGGGCAGGCTCGATGAGTGAGCCGCTGGGGCCCGGCTGGGCCCCGAAGAAGCCACCCCCGGGGGGCGACACCGAGCCGCCGCCGAAGCCAAAGCGCTTCTGGTGGCGCTTCACCCTCGCCTCCTTCCTGATCGTCGCCATCGCCGCCGGCGCGACCGCGACCGCGGTGCTGGTCTACGTCGACAGCGTCGCAAAGGCGCTCAACCACAACAACGCCTTCGGCAACAAGGTCAGCAAGATCCTCAAGGAGGCCGAAGGCGGCGAGCCGCAGAACATCCTCATCCTCGGCTCCGACAAACGCGCCGGGGCGGAATTCGAGGAAGACCCGGGCCGCTCGGACACGACGATCCTGCTCCGCCTCGACCCCGACAAGGGCGCGATCGCGGTGATGTCGATCCCGCGCGACCTCAAAGTCGAAATCCCCGACGTCGGCACCGATAAGTTCAACGCCGCCTACAGCTACGGCGGCCCCAAGCTGACGCTGAAAGTCGTGAAGGAGCTGACCGGCCTGCCGATCAACCACGTCGTCAACGTTGACTTCCTCGGCTTCGTCCAGGCCGTCTACGCGATCGGGTGCGTCTACGTCGACGTCGACAAACGCTATTACCACTCCAACGAAGGCGTGCCTCCCTCCGAACAGTACGCCGAAATCAACGTCCAGCCCGGCTACCAGCTGCTCTGCGGCAAAAAAGCGCTGCAGTACGTGCGCTACCGGCACACCGACACCGATCTCGTGCGCTCGGCCCGCCAGCAGGACTTCATCAGCGCCGCCCGCCAGCGGGTCGCGGTCGACGATCTGGTCAAGGACGTCTTCATCGGCGGCGGCAACAAAGACCTGATCGAGATCTTCACCAAGTACACGACCTCCGACATCGACAACGAGAAGACGATGCTGCAGGTCCTGAAACTCTTCCTCTCGGTCCGCAACGCCTCGATCAAAGAGGTCCACTTCCCGGTGGCTGAACTGGGGCCCAGCTACGTGGAAACGACGCCGGAATTGATGAACGAAGCCGTCAACCAGTTCCTCGGAGTCGAAGCCAGCGGCGGCTCGCGCGGCTCCCTGGAAGGCGAGGAAGAAGAAACGGAAGGCGGCTCGAAGAAGGGCAAGAAGGGCCAGAAGAAGAAGGGCAAGAAGCGCTCCAAGCCGAAGGCGCCGCCGAAGCCGAAGATCAAGCCGGTGAAGCCAGGGACCGACGGTCTCGTCCCGGCCCGCGAAGCGGGCGAACTTGAGGCGGAGACGGCCGCGCGCCGGGTCGGCGGTGGCTTCCCGATCTTCTACCCGACGCGGCTCCCCTCGGGCGCCTACTACGTCGAAAGCAACAGCTACGAGCACATCGTCGACCCCCGCGTCTACCACCTCAAAGACGACGACGGCAACCGCCACGCCGCCTACCGGATGGTCGTGGTCGCCGAACTCGCGGACGGCACCCACTACGTCGGCGTGCAGGGGATTCGCGGCTGGGAGGACCCGCCGATCCTCGCCAACCCGAGCCTGACCAAGACGATCAACGGGCGCGACTTCGACATCTACGTCGACGGCGACCGGGTCAAGCTGGTCGCCTGGCACCGGGGGGAAAACAGCTACTGGATCGCCAATGACCTGTTACAGAGCCTGACGAACGAGCAGATGGTCGGGATGGCCCGCTCCGCCGACGTCATCGTGCCCAAACCGAAGAAGAAGAAAGCGAGGAAGGCGGAATGAGTGAGGGACGTGAGCCGGTAGGTGTGATCGGGGTCGGATGGGTCGGCCTGGTGACCGCCGTCTGCTTCGCCGAGCTGGGGTATCCGGTGATCGCCCGCGACATCCTGCCCGAGAAGGTCGCCTCGCTCGCGCGGGGCGAGACTACGATCCACGAGCCTGGCCTGGAGGAGATGCTGCGCCGCAACGCCGAGCGGATCACTTTCACCACCGAGATGTCGGAGCTGCTCGACGGGGCGCGCCTGCTCTTCGTCTGCGTCGACACTCCGCCCACCTACTCCGGCGACGCCGACCTCTCGCGGGTCCGCACCGTGGTTGAGGGCCTGCCGGCCGACAGCGACCACGTGCTGGTGATGAAGAGCACGGTCCCGGCCGGGACCGGCGAGTCGATCCGCCGCGACCGTCCGGGCCTCGCCTACGTCTCCTGCCCCGAGTTCCTCAAGGAGGGCTCGGCGGTCGAGGACTTCCTCCATCCCGACCGGGTGGTGATCGGCGCCGATGCCGGCGACGAGGGTGCCGCGGCCGCCGTGGCGGCGCTGTACGAGCCGCTCGGCGGCGAGCTGCTGCGCACCGACGTCGCCAGCGCCGAGATGATCAAGCTCGCTTCGAATGCTTTCCTGGCGACCAAGATCTCCTTCATCAACGAGATCGCCAACGTCTGCGAGGAGGTCGGCGCCGACGTCGGCGAGGTTGCCCGCGGCATGGGCCTCGACCAGCGCATCGGTTCCTCGTTCCTGCGCGCCGGGATCGGGTGGGGCGGCTCCTGCTTCCCCAAGGACCTGAAGGCGCTGAAGCAGCTGGCCGGCAACTCCGGCTACCACTTCCAGCTGCTGACGGCGGTGATCGAGGTCAACGAGCTGCAGAAGCGGCGCGTCGTCAGCAAGCTGCAGAAGCACCTCGGCTCGTTGGTCGGCAAGCGCGTGGCCTTGCTGGGCCTGGCCTTCAAGCCCGACACCGACGACATGCGCGAGGCGGCCAGCCTGGTCCTGGCGGCGCGGCTGCAGGGCGAGGGGGCGGAGGTGGTCGGATACGACCCGGTCGCCGCCGACCGCGCCGCGGAGCTGCTCGGCTCAGTCGAGATGGCGACCACGGCGACCCAGGCCCTGGACGGCGCCGACGCCGCGGTGCTGGTCACCGAGTGGGCCGAGTTCCGCGAGCTCGACTGGGCCGACGCGGCGGCGCGGATGGCCCGGCCGCTGCTGGTCGACGGCCGCAACTTCCTCGACGCGGCGGAGCTGGTCGGGGCCGGCTTCGAGTACGAGAGCATCGGCCGCCCCGCTCTCGGTGCCCCCGCCGCGGTGACCGCCGAGTAGATATGCAGGCGATCGTCTTGGTTGGCGGTGAGGGTACGCGGCTGCGCCCGCTGACCAACGACGTGCCGAAGCCGGCGCTGACCCTGGTCGACCGGCCCTTCCTGGCCTACATGGTCGAGTGGCTGGCGGCGCACGGGGTGACCGAGATCGTCTTCGCCTGCGGCTTCCTCCCCGACGTCTTGCGCGAGGCGCTCGGCGATGGCGAGCACGCCGGGGTGCGGCTGCGCTACGTGGTCGAGCCGGACCGGCGCGGCACCGCCGGCGCGATCCGCTTTGCCGCCGGCGCCCTCGGCGAGGACCTCGAGGACCGCTTCCTCGCCCTCAACGGCGACGTCCTCACCGATCTCGACCTCAGCGCTCTGATGGCGGCCCACGCCGAGCGCGAGGCGCGGGCGACGATCGCCCTCTACCCGGTCGAGGACTCGGCAGCCTACGGGCTTGTCTCCGTCGACGCCGCAGGTGGAGTGCTCGACTTCGTCGAGAAGACCGGCGAGCCTGTCCCGGGCGAGATCAATGCCGGCGCCTACTTCCTCGAGCGCTCGGTGCTGGACCTGATCGCGCCCGGCACCGAGGTCTCGATCGAGCGCGAGGTCTTCCCGCGGCTGGTCGGCGCGGGCCTCGGGGCGCTGCGGCTCGACGGCTACTGGATGGACATCGGCACCCCCGAGCGCTACCTGCAAGCCAGCTGGGACATCCTCGAGGGCCGGGTCGAGACCCGCGTCGCCCCGACCGCGCCCGGCCTGATGGTCGGCGCCGGTGCCGAGATCGCCGCCGGGGCCACGGTGGGCCCCCGTGCCGTGCTCGCGCCCGGCTGCACGGTTGGGGGCGGGGCGGAGGTGCGCGACTCGGTCCTGCTCGACGGCTGCGAGGTCGGCGAGGGGGCCCGCGTCGCCGGTTCGATCCTCGCCCCCGGGGTACGGGTGGCCGCGGGGGCCGCTGTCGAGGATGCTGTCCTCGGCAGGGATGAGAAGGTCCCCGCATAAGTACACACCGATGCTTGACGACGTACTCGGCATTCCCGATCAGCTTCGCGACGCGCTTTGGCGGGTCGAGACGGCGCGCCTGGAGCGCTTCGACGCCGCTGGCCTGATGGTCTGCGGCATGGGTGGCTCGGCGATCGGCGCCGACCTCGCCGCCGCCGCGCTCGGCGACCGCCTGACCCGGCCGCTGCTCACGGTCCGCGGCTACGAGCTGCCGAGCTGGGTGACGCCGGAGTGGGCGGCGCTCTGCTCCAGCTACTCCGGCGGCACCGAGGAGACGCTGGCCTGCTTCGCCGCCGCCGAGGCGCTTGGCGCCCGCCGCCTGGTCGTCAGCACCGGCGGCCAGCTGGTCGACGAAGCGCGCGAGGCCGGGGTCCCGGTCGTCGGCCTACCGGGAATCTTCCAGCCCCGCGCCGCCGTCGCCTACATGGTCACCGTGGTCGCGGAGATCGCCGCCCTCAGCGGGGTCGCGCCACGCGTCCACACCGAGATCGACGCTGCCGCCGCTTTCCTCAGCGAGCGCTCCGCGGCGCTGCAGGCTCGCGCCGCCGAGATCGCCGAGCAGCTTGGCAGCGCCGTGCCGGTCGTCTACGGGGCCGACCTGACCGCGCCGGTCGCCCGCCGCTGGAAGACCCAGGTGAACGAGAACGCCGAGCTCCACTGCTTCTACTCCGAGCTGCCGGAGGCCGACCACAACGAGCTCTGCGGCTGGACCGCCGAGGCTGCCTCCGGCTTTGCCGGCGTCTTCCTCGAGGACGCCGATCAGCATCCGCGCGAGCGCCGCCGCTTCGAGCTCACCGCCGCAGCCGTCGCCGGCTGCGGCGCCACCGCGGTGCGAGTCGAGACTGAGGGCGAGACCAGGCTCGAGCGCCTGCTCTGGGCGACGATGCTGGGCGACCTCGTCTCCCTGCAGCTGGCTGAGCGCCGCGGCGTCGCGCCGCTGCCGGTCGAGGCGATCGAGCGCTTCAAGAAGGCGATGGCTGAATGAGGGCAATGGTCCTCGCCGCTGGCCTCGGCACCCGGCTGCGACCGATCACCTACGAGATGCCGAAGCCGATGGTGCCGGTCCTGAACCGGCCGGTGATGGAGCACATCGTCCGCCTGCTGGCCCGCCACGGCTTCACCGAGACGATCGCCAACCTGCACTGGTTCCCGGAGCTGATCCAGGACCACTTCGGCGACGGCTCGGCCTTCGGCGTCGAGCTCACCTACAGCCCCGAGGAGCAGCTGCTTGGCACCTCCGGCGGCGTTCGCAAGGCCGCCGGGTTCCTCGGCGAGTCCTTCCTCGTGATCTCCGGCGACGCGCTCACCGACATCGACCTGACCGCGATGCGCGAGTTCCACGAGTCCCACGACGGGATCGCGACGCTGGCGACCAAGCGGGTCGCCGACACCAGCCAGTTCGGGGTCGCGATCACCGGCGCCGACGGCCGCATCCAGGGCTTCCAGGAGAAGCCCGACCCGAGCGAAGCGCTCTCCGACCTCGCCAACTGCGGCATCTACATGTTCCGCTCCGAGATCTTCGACTTCTTCCCCGCCCCTGGGGCCAGCCTGGCGGCTGGGCCGGGGGACCCCGAGGCCTTTGCCGACTGGGCGATGGACGTCTTCCCGCGTCTGCTCGAGGGCGACGTGCCCTTCTACTCGCACGAGATCGACGACTACTGGAACGACATCGGCAACCTCGAGGAGCTGCGCTCGGGCAACCTCGACGCGCTCTCCGGCGCCTTCGAGGTAGAGCGTGAGGGCGAGCTCGTCGACGGTCTCCGCCGCGGCTCGCCGCAAGGGGACGAGGGCGAGCTGCGCGGCCCGGTCCTGCTCGGCCCCGGCTGCGAGATCGGCGACGACGTCCGCATCGACGGTCCCTCCGTGATCGGCGACGGCACCCGCATCGGCGACGGCGCCCGCCTGCGCGAGGTGATCGCGCTGCCCGGCGCCGAGATCCCCGCCGGCGCCGTCCTGATCGGCGCGATCGCCGGCCGCCGCGGCTAGCGGTTGCCATTTGTCGCCCACAGGGCGACAAAGTGCATAGGGTTCGGCGGCGTTGCGGCTTCCGCGACACAGGCTTCACGAACTTGGTGCGATTTGCGCGCCACGCGTGCGCTCGCGTCGCCCAGGATCGGCGGCGTGGGTGTCGTCGATCTCATCGCCGCCGGTCTGGTGCCGCCGACCTGCGCGGCGTGCGGGCGCTCCTGCCGGGCCGAGTCGGTGCTCTGCACCCGCTGCGGCCGGCGCCTCGCTGCGGCCGAGCCGCTGCAGGGACGCGGCTCGCCGGGGCTCGACTGCGCCTGGTCCTCTGCCTCCCATGAAGGCGTCGCCCGCGATCTGGTCGCGGCGCTGAAGTTCCGCCACCTGCTGCCGGTCGCCGACCTGATGGCGGAGCGGATTCACTGGCTCGCCCCGGCCCACGTGCTGAGCGGGACGATCGTGCCGGTGCCGCCAGCTCCCGCGCGGCTGCGCCGTCGCGGCTTCGACCCCGCCGGCGAGCTGGCCGGCGCCCTCGCCGAGCGGCTAGGGGCAAGGGCCGAGCCCTGCCTCGCGCGCAGCGGCGGACGCCGCCAGGTCGGCAAGCGGCGGGACGAGCGGGTCGGTCACCCGCCGCGGATCCGGGCCCGCGGCGCCGTCCCTCGCAGCGTCCTCCTGGTCGACGACGTGCTCACCACCGGGTCCACGCTCGGTGCCTGCGCGCGGGCCTTGCGGGCGGCTGGCGCCGCCCGCGTAGTCGCCGTCACTTTCGCCCGGCGGCTCTAGCCCGGTTGGTTACGGATGCAGCTCCGCGGGACGTCCCCGCATCTGATCGACGAGCTTGCGCGTGCGGCTGCGCTTGCGGCGCAGTTCGCGGTGCTTCTTGACCTGCCTCTGCACGTCATCGGCGAGCTCCCGAACCGTGTGGGTCATCTCCGGCGAGCACTCGCGGGCGTGAAGGGTCACGCCCTTGAGGTAAAAGGTCGCCTCAGCCACCTGGCTGTCGGCGATCGACGGGTTGCGCTCCTCCGAGAGCACGACCTCGAGCGTCGCTAGCGGTGAAACCTGCCGGCCCAGACGCTGGAACCTCTTCCGCACCATCTCACGCAGGTCATCCGTCATCTCGACGTTCCGGCCCCGAATCTCAATCCGCATGAGTGCCTCCTGTCTGGTTTGGTCGATCGATGGTACGCCTGCTACCCGGTGCGGGCAAGGGGCAAGCCGGTCGCCCTCGACGCCCCGCTACCCTTGAGCAATGCCAGCGATGGACCTTGTGTCGAAGGCCCTGCGCGCGGGGGAGGGGCGCAAGTTCAAGGCCTACCAGAAGCGCGCAGATGCGATCAACCGGTTCGAGCCGGAGATGGAAGCGCTCTCCGACGAGGAGATCCGCGAGGAGGCCGACTCCCTGCGCGAGCGCGCGCGCAACGGCGAGCCGCTCGACGACCTGCTGCCGGAGGCCTTCGCGCTGACCCGCGAGGCCTCGCGCCGGACCACCGGCCAGCGCCACTACGACGTGCAGCTGATCGGCGGCATGGTCCTCCACGACGGCGCCATCGCCGAGATGCGCACCGGCGAGGGCAAGACCCTGACCGCGACCCTGCCGGTCTTCCTCAACACCCTTGCCGGCGGCAGCGTCCACGTCGTCACGGTCAATGACTATCTGGCCCGCCGCGATGCCGAATGGATGGAACCGATCTACGACGCGCTCGGCGTCAGCGTCGCCTCGGTCCAGGACGCCGACGACCACGCCACCCGCCAGCGCAAATACGCCTGCGACGTCACCTACGGGACCAACTCCGAGTTCGGCTTCGACTACCTGCGCGACAACATGGCCTCGGCGCTCGAGCACTGCGTCCAGCGCGACCACAAGTTCGCGATCGTGGACGAGGTCGACAACATCCTGATCGACGAGGCGCGGACGCCGCTGATCATCTCCGGCCAGCCCGAACAGGCGGCCCAGACCTATTACACCTTCGCCCGCCTGGCCAAACAGATGGTCGGCGTGCAGGCGAAACAGAAACTGAAATCGCTGGGCGAGTCGCGCGACACCTCCGACGCTGACTACGACTATGAGTTCGACGAGAAACACAAGACCGTCGCCCCGACCGAGCGCGGGGTGAAGAAAGCCGAGCAGTTCATCGGCGTCGACAACCTCTACCTCGGCGAGCATGGCAGCCTCGTCAACCACCTCGGCCAGGCGCTGAAGGCGGAGTCCCTCTACAAGAAGGACAAGGACTACGCCGTGATCGACGGCGAGGTGATGATCATCGACGAGTTCACCGGCCGCATCCTCGAGGGCCGGCGCTGGTCGGAGGGCCTGCACCAGGCGGTCGAGGCGAAGGAGGGGGTGGCGATCCGCGAGGAGAACCAGACCCTGGCGACGATCACCCTGCAGAACTACTTCCGGCTCTACGACAAGCTCTCCGGCATGACCGGTACCGCCCTGACCGAGGCGACCGAGTTCATGAAGATCTACAAAATCCCGGTGGTCGAGGTGCCGACCAACCAGCCGATGGTGCGGCGCGACCAGAACGACCAGATCTTCAAAACGAAAGACGGCAAGTGGAAAGCGGTGCTCGACGAAATCGTCAGCCGCCATGAGGCCGGGCAGCCGATCCTGGTCGGGACCGTCTCGGTCGAGGTCTCGGAGATGATCTCCGAGGCGCTGAAGCGCGACGGGATCAAGCACGCGGTCCTCAACGCCAAGCCCGAGCACGCCGAACGAGAGGGTGAGCTAATCGCCCAGGCCGGGCGCAAGGGCGCGGTGATGATCGCGACCAACATGGCCGGTCGCGGCGTCGACATCAAGCTCGGCGGCGACGCCGAGCACCTGGCGATCGCCGAGCTGAAGAAGCAGGGCATCACCCACGAGAGCGAGGGCTACGAGCAGGCGCTCGAGGAGAAGACCGCCGAGCTGGCGCCCGGGTGCAAGGCCGAGGCCGAAGAGGTACGTGAGCTCGGTGGGCTCTTCATCTGCGGCACCGAGCGGCACGAGTCGCGCCGCATCGACAACCAGCTGCGCGGCCGCTCCGGCCGCCAGGGCGACCCCGGCGAGACCCGCTTCTTCCTCTCGGCCGAAGACGACGTGATCCGGCTCTTCGCTGGCGATCGCATCTTCAAAATCCTCGACAAACTCGGCCCGGTCGACGAGGACGGGACCGAACTTCCGCTCGAGGCGAAGATGCTGACGAAAACCGTCGAGAACGCCCAGAAGAAGGTCGAGGAGCAGAACTTCCTGATCCGCAAACGGGTGCTCGAGTACGACGACGTGATGAACGAGCAGCGTCGCGTCGTCTACAAATACCGCCGCGAGATCCTCGAAGGGCGCGATATCTCCGAGACCGCCCGCGACGAGCTCGAGGGCGTGATCGAGCGCCTGGTCGACGAGTACACCGCCGGCGACCTGCTCGAGGAGTGGGACCTGGAGGAGCTGGAGACGCAGCTGCGCCAGATCTGGCCGGTCAGCGTCGAGATCGCCAGCCTCTCCCCTGAGACTGTCGACCGCGACAAGCTCAAGGACGCGATCGATGACGATGCGATGAGCGCCTACGACGAGCGCGAGCAGCAGCTCGGCGAGGAGCTGATGCGCTACCTGGAGCGCTCGATCCTGCTGCAGGTGATCGACAACCGCTGGCGCGAACACCTCTTCGACATGGACTACCTGCGCGAAGGCATCCACCTCCGCGGCTTTGCCCAGATCGACCCGCTCGTGGCCTACAAAAACGAAGGCTTCACGATGTTCGAGGAGCTGATGCACTCGATCTGGGACGAGTTCAGCAAGCTGGTCTTCCGCGCCGAAATCGAGATCACCCCGGGCCAGGCGGCCGCGGGGGCCGGCAACGGCGATGCCGACGGCGCCAACTTCGACTACTCCGGCGGCACCCCCGACGGCCAGCCCTCGGCGCTGCAGCAGGTTGCGAGTGGGGCCGGTGGAGCCGTTGACGTCGCCGCCGCGCAGGCGGCCGGCCCCGGCAACGGCGGCGGCGAGGTGGTCGAGACCGTGGTCAAAGACGAGCACGACAAAGTCGGTCGCAACGACCCCTGCTGGTGCGGCAGCGGCAAGAAGTACAAGAAGTGCCACGGCGCCTGAGGGCGCCTTCGTGACTGCGCACGACCCAGTCCGCGAGTTCATCCGGTCGTTCAACGAGCGGGACCTGGACGGGTTCGTCGCGACTCTCGACCCCGAGGTCGAGCTGCACGCGATGCGGGGACTGCGCAAGGGGGTCGAGGCGGCGCGGGTCTGGGCGACGCGGGCGCCCGGCGGGGTGCAGCAGACGATCGAGCTGGAGGAGCTCTACGAGGAAGGCCTCGAGGGCGGCGATGGCCGGGCAGTGGCCCTGATCCGCCGTGCCTGGCACTGGGACGAGGACGGCTCGCCGGCCGGCGAGGACGCGATGGCCTGGGCCTTTGAGCTGCGCCAGCGCCGCGTCCTCAGCTGGCGACCCTACGACGACCGCGAGGAGGCCCTGCGGGTCTGGGGCTTCGCGCCGCCGCTTGGCTGAGCGGGTACCGGGGCGTACCATGCGCGCATGGCGTTCGTCGCCCCTGAGAACGAGGAGGCAACCGAGGCCTGGAGCGGCCCTCTCTTCGACCTCTTCGTCAAGTATCGGGACCAGACCGCGGCTGGGCTCGGGGCGCACGGCGACGCGGCGATCGAGCTGAGCCCGCCGCGAGCGGGCGAGCGCGTGCTCGACCTTGGCTGCGGCTTCGGCGAAACCACGCTGGAGCTGGCGAGGCTGGTCGGGGAGGAGGGCTCGGCGCTCGGGGTCGACGTCGCCGAGCCGTTTGTCACCCTCGCCCGCAAGGAGGCTGCCGAGCATGGCGCGGGCAACGTCGAGTTCATGGTCGCCGACGTGCAGACGCTGCAGCTGCCGCAGGAGTTCGACTACGCCTTCGCGCGCATGGGGCTGATGTTCTTCGCCAACCCGGTCGCGGCGCTGCGCAACATCGCCAACGCCCTCGTTCCCGGCGGGCGCCTCTGCGCCGTCGTCTGGCGTCGCAAGCTCGACAACGAGTGGGTGCACCGGGCCGAGCAGGTCGTCGAGGACTACCTCGAGCACCCCGAGGAGAGCGACGAACCGACCTGCGGGCCGGGACCATTCTCGATGGCCAATGCCGACACCGTCACCGAGCAGCTGACGATCGCTGGCTTCGAGCAGATCACCCTGCGGCGCTCCGACCTGCCGCTGAAGATCGGCGACAACCTCGACCAGGCGGTCGAGTTCAACATGGCGCTCGGCCCGGCCGGCGAGGTGCTGCGGCTCTGGGGCGACCGGGTCGACGAGATCCGCCCGACGATCGCCGCCCGTCTGCGCGAGACGCTGGCCGAGTTCGAGGGTCCCGACGGCGTCAGCGCCCCGGCCTCGACCTGGATCATCACCGCGCGGACTCCCGGCTCGTCCGCCCAATAATCTGTGCCGATGGCCGATGCCGCGCAGAGCCAACCGGTAGCGCCGCGCCTCGCCGCTGTCCGCGAGCAGCTGTCCCTGCTCTCGGACTACCTTTGACCCTGCTGGCCTGGAGTCCGAGGCGGAGCGCCTCGAAGAGGAGATGCAGCGGCCCGGGTTCTGGGACGACCAGGACACGGCTGCCCGCACCTCTGCCGCCCACGCTCGCGCCCAGCAGCGCCTGAAGACCTTCCGCGGGCTCGAGTCCGACGTCGAGGACCTCGCCGACCTGGCGGAGATGGCGGCCGAGGACGAGGAGATCGCGGCTGAGCTCGAGGCCCAGCTTGGCTCGGCCGAGAGCCGCTTGGCCGAGCTCGAGGAGGCGCGCCTGTTCAGCGGCGAGTACGACGCCGGCGACGCCGTCGTCACCGTCCACGCAGGCGCCGGCGGCACCGACTCCCAGGACTGGGCCGAGATCCTGCTGCGGATGTACCTGCGCTGGTCGGAACGGCGCGGCTTCGAGGTTGAGATGAAGGAGGCCTCGCCGGGGGAGGAGGCGGGGCTCAAGTCGGCGACCTTCATTGCCCGCGGCGAGAACGCCTACGGGCTCTTCGCCGCCGAGCGCGGCGTCCACCGCCTGGTCCGGATCTCCCCCTTCGACTCCTCCGCCCGTCGCCACACCAGCTTCGCCCAGGTCGACGTCGGGCCGCTGGTCGACGCCGGCGTCGAGGTCGAGATCGACGACGCCGACCTGCGGATCGACACCTACCGCGCCTCCGGCGCCGGCGGCCAGCACGTGAACAAGACCGACTCGGCGGTGCGGATCACCCACATCCCCACCGGCGTCGTCGTCCAGTGCCAGAACGAGCGCTCCCAGACCCAGAACAAGGCGGTGGCGATGCAGCTGCTGCGCTCGAAGCTGATCGAGCTCGAGGAGCGCAAACGGGCCGAAGAGCTGGCCAGGGCCCGCGGCGAGGTCAAAGACGTCGCCTGGGGCTCCCAGATCCGCAGCTACGTGCTCCACCCCTACACGATGGTCAAGGACCACCGGACCGAGCACGAGGTCGGCGACGCCCAGCGGGTGCTCGACGGGGACATCGACGAGTTCGTCCGCGACTACCTGAACAAGACCGCGGCCTCCTCGGCCAGCTGATGGCCGCGCTGACCTGGGTGGAGCGGCAGGCCGAGGGCGATCCCGAGGGTCTGCTCGTCCTCAACCATGGCCGCGGCACCGACGAGCGCGATCTGCTGGGTCTGGCCGACCTGCTCGACCCGGGCCACCGGCTGCGGGTCGTGACGCCGCGGGCGCCGCTGCAGCTGCCGGGGTCCCCCGGCTATCACTGGTATTTGGTTCCGCGGGTTGGCTATCCCGACCCCGAGACCTTCTTCGCCTCCCGCGCCGCCCTCGCCGAGCTGCACGACGAGCTCTGGGCGGACGGCGGGGTGGGGCCCGAGCGGACCGTTCTCGCCGGCTTCTCGATGGGATCGGTGATGAGCTACGCGATGGCGCTCGGCGCAGAGCGCCCGGCAGTCGCCGGCATCCTCGCTTTCAGCGGCTTCGTGCCAACGGTCGAGGGATGGGAGCCCGCGCTCGCCGACCGCCAGGCGACCCGGGCCTTCGTCTCGCATGGGCGCAACGACCCGGTGATCGAGGTCGGCTTCGGCCAGCGCGCACGCGACCTGCTGCAGGCCGGCGGGCTCGACGTCACCTATCGCGAGTCCGAGCTCGGCCACCAGATCGAACCCGCGCACCTGCGCGACGCCGCCGAGTGGCTCGGCGAGACCCTGCCCGGCTAGCCGCCGAAGACTGAGTCCGACTGGATCCAGGTGACCTGGTCGCCGACGGCGCGGCGAGTCTTCAGGTGGCGGTCGAAGTAGCGGTTGCATTCGCGCGGGGCGTCGAGCACCTTGATCGTCAGCGTGAAGTTTCGCGCCGCCATCACCTTGGCCAGCTGGCCCTTGCTGAGGCGCTCGCTGGCGTGGACGACGCCGGTCTCGCGCAGGCGCTTGTGGTCGCGCCACAGTGTCAGCGAGCCGCGGCCGTTGAGCCGGAGCTCGATCGCGACGTCGACCGGGTCGAAGGAGGTGTAGCTGACCTGGGTCCTGATTGCCGAGCGCGACTCGTCGGCGACGACGGCGCCGCGAGCGGTGCGCAGGCCGCATTCGGCCGGCGGTTCGCCGCCGCGGCCCCCTTCGGGACCATCTTCGAATTCGTCTTCTTCTTCACCTTCGTCGAATTCTTCGAATTCGAAGCCTTCGTCTTCTTCTTCGGCGTCGTCGAGCAGGATGGTGCCGGGGAGCGCAGCGCTGGGCGCGGCGGCGGCCTGGGCCGATTTGATCAGCAGCAAGCCGGTGATCACGGCAACGGTGACGGCGAAGGAGACGAGCCACGCGATCCGGGCGAGGCGGGCGCTTTCGGCCTGGGCCGGAGAGGAGGGTGAGCCGATCCGCATCGCTTCCGCAACATCGGAAACCTGCGGTTACTTCTTTAGCGACTTACCTAGTTCTCGTGACTCTCGAGGTCCAGCAGCGCCTCCTTCATCGGCAGCCCGCCGCCGTAGCCGCCGAGCGCGCCGCTGGTCCGCAGCACCCGGTGGCAGGGGACGACAACCGGGATCGGGTTGCTGCCGCAGGCGGTGCCGGCGGCCCTGACCGCCCGCTCGTTGCCGGCCTTGGTCGCCATCTCGGTGTAGGTGCGGGTCTGGCCGTAGGGGATGCGGGAGATCGCCCGCAGAACCCGCAGGCGGAAGCCCTGGCTCAACCGCCAGTCGAGCGGCAGGTCGAAGCGGTCGAGCTTGCCGGCGAAGTAGAGGTCGAGCTCGCGCCGCGCCGCGTCGAGCTCGGCCGGGGCCTCCAGCACCCGCGGCGAGACCTTGCCCGCGAGCTCGGTCAGGAGCTCGTCGGCGTCCTGGTTCGGCAGCCCGACCCGGACCAGGCCGCGGCGGGTCGTGGCCAGCAGCAGCGGCCCGAAGGGCGAGTCGGTCGTGGTGTAGGCGACGTCGAGCAGGCCCTCCTCGGAGGCGCGCTCGGCGAGGCGCTGAAGCGATGCCTTCATGCGATCTCCTTTCTCAGTCGCTTGATTCCCTCGTGCAGATTGCGCCGGGCCGCCTCGGGGCTGCACCCGAGCGCCGCGGCGATCTCGGCGTGTGGCAGGTCGGAGGCGAAGCGCAGCGTCACCGCAGCCCGCTGCTTCGGCGGCAGCGCCCCGACCGCGGCCCAGACGTCATCGCCGGGCTCGGGGTCGGTGACGGCGACCTCCGGCAGCTCGGCCACCGGCAGCGGCGCGCGGCCGTTGGCGCGGTGGTGGTCGATCGCCTTGCGGTGCGCGATCGTGATCAGCCACCCCCGCAGGTTGCGCCCGTCCTTCAGCTTCGGGTAGGCCCGCAGCGCCGCCAGGAAGGTCTCCTGGAAGCAGTCCTCGGCCCCGCCCCGCCCGACCGCGCCGCGCAGCACCGCCATCACGTCGGTCGCGTAATCGTCGATCAGGGTCTGGAACGGAGGCAGCGTGCTCACCTATGGGATTAAACGCGCCGAGCCAGCCGGACGTGAGTTCGCATTTCTTCCCGCTATGCGGGAGCAACTGCGTTCTCACCTGTTCTAGGGTGGCGCGATGGTGGAGCTCGAGCAGCTGGTGGCGACTGCGTTGGCCGAGGACCTCGGCGGTGGCGACGTCACCTCGGAGGCGACGGTGCCGGAGGACGCGCGGGCGCGGGCGCGAATCGTGCAGAAAGCCCCGGGTGTCGTCTACGGCCTCGGCGCCGTCGCCGAGACGATGCGCCAGTGCGGGGTCGAGGACGTCGACAGCCTCGTGGTCGAGGGCCAGTGGCGGGAAGACGTCCCGGTCGACGTCCTCTTCGCCAGTGGCAGCGCCCGCGCGCTGCTCGCGGCGGAGCGCACCGCGCTCAACTTCCTCGGCCGCCTCTCCGGGGTCGCCACCCTGACCGCCCGCTTCGCCGAGGCGGTTGAGGGGACTGGCGCGCGCATCCTCGACACCCGCAAGACGACCCCGGGCTTGCGCCGACTGGAGAAGGCGGCGGTCGCCGCCGGGGGCGGCCAGAACCACCGCATCGGGCTCTACGACGCGATCTTGATCAAGGAGAACCACGTCGCCCTCGCCGGCGGCGTTGCCAAGGCGATCTACGCGGCGCACTCCGCCCACCCGGACCTCGCGGTCGAGATCGAGGTCCGCGACCTCGAAGAGGTCGCCTACGCGCTCGGCACCGGCGCCGACCGCCTGCTGCTCGACAACATGGACCTGGAGACGCTGCGCAAAGCGGTGCGGCTGCGCGACGAGCAGGGCAGCGGCGCCGGCCCCAAGCTCGAGGCATCCGGCGGGATCGACCTCGGCAACGTGCGCGCGGTCGCCGAGACCGGGGTCGACTTCATCTCGATCGGCGCCCTCACCCACTCGGCGCCGAGTCTCGACTTCAGCCTCCTGCTCGAGCAGGCGTAGCTACTTCAGGAGCCGCGAGAGCCGCCGGTCCTTGAGCACGCGGCCGCCGGTCTGCTCCTTGGGGCAGTAGTTGGTCTGGTGCTCGGAGAAGAAGACGGCCTCGATCGTGGTCCCACAGCGCGGGCAGGGCTCGCCCTCGCGCTTGTGGACCTGCAGCGGCATCGGCACCTTGTCGGGCACCTCGGCCCCGATCGTCTCCTCGTAGTGGTCGATCGCGTCGCCGAGCACGTGCAGCGCCGCGTGCAGGCACTCGACCTCCTCGGACTCCAGCTCCGAGCCTTTCTTGAAGGGCGAGAGCCGCGCCTCCCAGAGGATCTCGTCGACCCAGGAGCGGCCGATCCCGGCGAGGTCCCCCTGGTGGCGCAGCAGCGGGTGCAGGTGGCGCGGCTGGTCGATCGCGGCGGCGAAGTCCGCGAGCGGGGGAGGGGGCCAGGCTTCCGGTCCCAGGCGGGCGACCATCTCGTCTGCGGCGACCGCCTCGGTCGGCAGCAGCTTCGCCCAGGCCCGCTGCTTGGTCCCGAACTCGCGCAGCCGCAGCTCACGGCCGTCGCCAAGCCGGACCAGCACCCGCGAGGCGCGATCTTTGGGTGAGGCTCGCTTGTCGAAGACCCGCAGCCGCCCCGCCGACATCAGGTGGATCAGCAGCGCCAGGTCGCCGAACTCGACCACCGGCATCTTCCCGACCCGCCGAATCGCGGTCAGCTTCCGCCCCACGAGCGCGTCCAGCGGCGGGTCGAAGGTCTTCATCACGTTCATCCCCGGCGCCAGCGCGGACTCCACCTCAGCTCCCTTCAGGGCAGCGTCCAGCCGGCGCGTCGTGATCTCGACCTCCGGAAGCTCGGGCATCCAGGGAAGTCTGGCGCCTCTGCCGGGTCGGTAGACTGAGAACACGTTCATTCGACTGGTTTCAAGGCGCGAGCCGGGCCAGCGAACATCAGGAAAGGAAGGGCTCATGCAGGAGCTCCCGACCATCCAACCCACGGTGCCGGCGGCGCTCGAGCCCGGAGAGATCGCTGCGATCAGCGAGGAAGTGCGCGCGCTCGCCGCGCAGCGCAACGCCGTCATCCTCGCCCACAACTACCAGCTGCCCGAGGTCCAGGACGTGGCCGACTACCTCGGCGACTCGCTCGGTCTCTCGCGCCAGGCCGCCGCTGCCGACGCCGAGGCGATCGCCTTCTGCGGCGTCCACTTCATGGCCGAGACCGCCTCGATCCTCTCGCCCGAGAAGAAGGTGCTGATCCCCGACCTCGACGCCGGCTGCTCGCTCGCCGACTCGATCGACGCCGACCAGCTGCGCGCCTGGAAGGCCGAGCACCCGGGCGCGATCGTCGTCATGTACGTCAACACCTCGGCCGAGGTGAAGGGGGAGACCGACTACTGCTGCACCTCCTCCAACGCGGTCAGCGTGGTCGAGCACATCTGGGCGGAGCACGGCCCGGAGACCGAGATCCTCTTCGGCCCTGACATGTGGCTCGGCGCCTTCGTCGAGCGCGAGACCGGCCTCGCCGACGACCCCGAGCGGCGCGCCCGCTTCCACGTCTGGGACGGCGAGTGCCACGTCCACGCCGGCATCCGCCCCGACGACATCGCCCAGACCCGGGCCGAGAACCCCGAGGCCGAGTTCCTGATCCACCCCGAGTGCGGCTGCTCGACCCAGGCGATGGAGTACGTCGCCTCCGGCGACATCGACCCCGAGGGCGTGCACATGCTCTCCACCTCGGGCATGCTCAAGCACGTCGAAGAGCATCCCGACGGCAGCTTCATCGTCGCCACCGAGAACGGGATGCTCTACCCGCTGCAGCAGGCGGCCCCGCAGGCGAACCTGATCGAGGCTAACCGGATGGCCTTCTGCAAGTACATGAAGATGATCACCTTGCCGAAGCTGCGTGATTCCCTGCTGGAGATGAAGTTCGAGGTCAGCGTCCCAGCCGACCTCGCCGCCAAGGCGCGGATCCCGATCGAGCGCATGGTCGCGATTGGGTAGGCGCGCGAATCGGCGCGCGCGAGCCTTTAGTTAAGAAAAGTTGTGCGGTAGCTCGCGATGGGCTACTGGTTGCCCTACCCCGAGGCGAGAAAGCCAACTAGGGAGAGGAAGCAACCAATGACTCGGAAGCTCAAGGCATCGCTGCTCGCCTTTGTCGCGCTGTCCGCGATCGGCGCCGTCGGCGCGACCGCGGCGCAGGCCGGCGAATTCACATCGGACAGCTATCCAGCGACAAACACAGGCCAGAACGTAGGCGGCACCCACGTCTTCACGACTTCCGCCGGCATGATGAACTGCAACGTCACCTTCCACGGCGAAATGGCCGCCGCCTCGGGTGAAGTGACACTGACGCCGACCTACAACTGCGGCATCGGCGGCAACCAGGTGGACGTCGACATGAACGGGTGCGACTACGCCTTCCATGCCGGCGAAACAGCCGCGATGGACGTCGTCATGGGGTCGATGGACATCAAATGCCCGGAAGGGGCGGTGATCAACTTCGAAATCACATCGATGGTCACCTGCAACATCACAGTCGGCGAACAGCTCGGCCTCATCGCCGTCACCTACACAAACAAAACAGGGACGAAAGACGTGCTCGTCGACATGAACCTGAACGGAATCGACTACACGGCCGATTTCGGCTGCCCCGGCGCCGGCATGCACAACAACGGCACCTACATGGG
The DNA here is from genome assembly GCA_036277915.1 of Solirubrobacterales bacterium. Lineage (GTDB taxonomy): Bacteria > Actinomycetota > Thermoleophilia > Solirubrobacterales > 70-9 > VAYN01. The sequence continues at coordinate 25,936 of DASUMA010000028.1, read as the reverse complement.
CACGACGACACTGAAAGCGGACAACGAAGGGACGGACGCGTTCATGGCGGAGTGATCCATGAGCATTCACTAACAATTCGCTAAGCTCTCGCCAACGCGGTTTGGGCGCCTTCTTGCGCGGCCGGGCCCACGCAGGAGTCACCCTGTATGCGCAGAAGGCACCCCCCGCATGGCGAGACTTAGAAAGAACAAGCAGCAAGACGACGAGCCCCGGCGCCCCCGCGGGCGCCGCGCTCCGATCATCGAGCTGAATGAGGTCACCAAGGTCTACCCGGGCGGCCACATGGCCCTGGACCGGGTCAACCTGGCGATTGGCCGCGGCGAGTTCGTCTTCCTCGTCGGCCCCACCGGGTGCGGCAAGTCGACGCTGATCAAGATGCTGATCCGCGAGCTCGCCGCCACCGAAGGCGCGGTGAAGATCGCCGGTCGCGACATCGGCAAGCTCTCGGAGAAGAAAATCCCGCAGCTGCGGCGCAACATCGGCACCGTCTTCCAGGACTTCAAGCTGCTGCCGAACCGGACGGTCTACGACAACGTCGCCTATGCGCTGCAGGTGATCGGCGCCAGCCGCGCCGAAATCCGCGAGCAGGTGCCGGCGACTCTGCGCCTGGTCGGCCTCTCGACCAAGCTCAACAACTACCCCGACCAGCTCTCCGGCGGCGAGCAGCAGCGCGTCTCCGTCGCCCGCGCTTTCGTCAACCACCCGCCGCTGCTGCTGGCCGACGAGCCCAGCGGAAATCTTGACCCGGTGACCTCGATCGGGATCATGCAGCTGCTCTACCGGATCAACAAGACTGGGACCACGGTCGTGGTCGTCACCCACGACCGTGAGATGGTCGACAACATGCGCCGCCGCGTGGTCGAGCTCTACGAGGGCCGCGTCGTCCGCGACGAGGTCTCCGGCGGCTACACCGAGGAGTCGACGACCGAATTCGGGCTGCGGATGCAGGCCGAGATGGGGGTCGGCCCCGACGGCGGCACCCAGACCAACGGCCACGCCGACCAGGGCTCCCTGCTCTAAGTCATGGGCCGGCTGATCTTCTTCTTCCAGGAGGCCCTGCGCGCGCTGCGCCGCAACGGCGCCCCGACGCTGGCGGCGATCGTCACCACGGTGGTGACCGTGATCCTGCTCGGCGTCCTGATCCCGATCTTCCAGACGACCCAGGCCAAGAGCAACGAGGTCCGCAGCGAGCTCAACATCCAGGTTGGTCTCTACGACGACGCGACCAAACCAGAGGTCAACAACCTGCAGGGCGACCTAGAAGGCATCCCGCACGTCTCCGAGGTGACCTACATCAGCAAGGACGAAGCCCTGGCGACGCTGCGCAGCGAACTTAAGGACAAAACGATCGTCGAGCAGCTGCATTCCAACCCGCTGCCGGCTAGCTTCGAAGTCAAGGCCGACGACGCCGCCAACCTGCCCGGGGTCCGCGAAGCGATCATGCCCAACGGCCCCGGTGGCCAGGCAATCTCGCCGATCATCAGCAACATCTTCGACCGCACCCAGGCCTCCGGCAAGATCGAGCAGGTCACCGGCGCCTTGAAGATCGTGCTCTCCGTGATCACCGTGCTGCTGGTCCTGGCCTCGCTGATGCTGGTCGGCAACACGATCCGGCTCTCGATCTACACCCGCCGCCGCGAGGTCGAGGTGATGCGGCTGGTCGGTGCCACCCGCTGGTTCATCCGCTGGCCCTTCATGATCGAGGGCGTGGTCGTCGGCTTCGCCGGCGGCCTGGTAGCCATACTGATCCTGTGGCTCGGAAAGATCACGATCGTCGACCCGCTGAGCGACTCCTTCTCCTTCCTCGCGGCGCAGAACAGCACCACGCTGGGCTTCCCCGCGCTGGTTGCGATCCTCTTCGCCGCCTCGGTGCTGGTCTCGACGATCGGGTCGGGCGTCACCCTGCGCCGCTTCCTCAAGGTCTGAGGGGCGCGTGAGGGCACGCGGGGCCGTGGCATTTGCCGCGGCGCTGATCGCCTTTGGCGTCGCCGGCCTCTGGCTCGGCGGCCACCCGTCGCACCTGCCGAGCTTCGCCCGCGACGCCTTCGTCTCCGAGCCCGCCTCGCTGACCGCGGAAGCGGCGGAAGTGATCGAGGACAGCTACTTCCGCCCGGTCGGGGAGACCGAGCTCGGCAACGGCTCCCTGCAGGGCATGGTGCGGGAGCTGCGCCGCCGCCACGGCGACCGCTTCACCGAATACTTCTCGCCAGAAGCGCTGGCCAGCTTCAACGAGCAGATCGAAGGCCGCTTCTCCGGGATCGGGCTCAGCGTCGCCGGGGTCAAACGCGGCCTGCGGGCGGTCCAGGTGTTCCCCCGCTCGCCGGCGGCGGAGGCCGGGATCGAGCCCGGCGACACGATCGTCTCGGTCGAAGGCAAGTCGCTGGCTGGCGTCTCCACCGCTGAGGCGACGGCGCAGATCAAGGGGCCGGAAGGGACTGAGGTGACGATCGGCGTGCGCGACGGCGAGACCGGCAAGCAGCGCAAGCTGACGCTGACCCGGGCCGAGGTGGCGCTGCCCAACGTCAGCAGCAAGCTCGTTGACGTCGACGGCCGCAAGCTCGGCTACGTGCGGCTGCTCTCCTTCAGCGAAGGCGCCCACGCGTTGCTCGCGAATGCGGTCCGCAAGGTCCAGGACGAAGGGGCCGAAGCGGTCGTCGTCGACCTCCGCGGCAACCCCGGCGGCCTGCTCAACGAGGCGGTGCTGAGCGCCAGCATCTTCTTGCCCGAGGACGAAGTGGTGGTCTCGACCAAATCGCGCAGCCAGGGCGAGAGCGTGCACAAGACTGTCGGCGGCAACCTGCCGCGACGGCCGCTGGCGGTGCTGATCGATGGCGGCACCGCCTCGGCGGCGGAGATCCTCGCCGCTGCCCTGGCTGACGACGCCGACGCCGTCGTGGTCGGCGAGCGCTCCTTCGGCAAGGGCGTCTTCCAGGAGGAGCAGGGGCTGTCCAACGGCGGCGCGCTGAAGCTGACCGTGGGCGAATACTTCACGCCGGAGGGGGTCAACCTGGCGGAGAGCCGGGGCATCCATCCCGACGTCCGCGTCGCCGACAATCCGCGGACGCCGGTCGACGAGGCTAGGCAGCGGGCGCTGGAGGTGCTCGCGGGCCGGGCCGAAGGATGAGCGGCCGCCCGAGCCGCTCGGGGCGAGGACGGCGGCGCGGCGGGGCGCCGCGGGGCGTGGCCCGGCGGCGCGGCCGCGAGGAGCGCCCGAGCGCGCGCGAGGCGGTCGAGTCGCTGCTGCGCGAGCAGCTCGGCTTCCGCGGCTTCCCGGCGGCGCTGGAGGTCGAGGCGGCGCGCGCGGCGGAGGCCGCCGAGGCCGACACGAGGCCACGCCGCGACCTCACCGATCTCAGCACCTTCACCGTCGACCCGGCTAGCGCCCGCGATTTCGACGACGCCGTCTCCGCCCAGCGCGAGGGAGAGGGCGCCCGCGTCTGGATCCACATCGCCGACGTCGCAGCTCACGTCAAGCCCGGCTCGCCACTCGACCTCGAGGCGCGCCGGCGCGGCAACAGCACCTACGTGCCGGGCGCGGTCGAGCCGATGTTGCCGCACGCGCTCTCAAGCGACGCCTGCAGCCTGGCCCCGGGGGTCGAGCGGCTGGCGGTAACGGCGGAGATCGAGCTCGGGCCCGGCGCCCGGCCGCTCTCCGCTCGCTTCTACCGCAGCCGCATCCGCTCCGACGAACGCCTCGACTACGACCAGCTTGACGCGATCTTCGCCGGCCGGGTACCGGCCCCCGAGCACGTCGCCGAACCGCTCGAAGCCGCCCGCGACGTCGCCGCTGCGCTGGCCGAGCAGCGCGGTGCGACCAGCCTCGACGTGGAATCGGCCGAGCCGGAGTTCCGCTTCGACGCCGCCGGCAACGTCACCGGCGCCCGCGCGGTGGCGCAGACCGAGTCCCACCGGCTGATCGAGCGGCTGATGATCCTCACCAACGAACAGGTCGCCCAGCTGCTGGCGAAGCGTCGGGTGCCGGCGATCTACCGCGTCCATCCCCAGCCCGATCCGGCCCGGATTGAGCGCCTGACCGAGCAGCTGGCGGCGCTCGGGATCCCGACCCCGCCGCTGGGCCAGGGAATCTCCCCGCAACAGGCCGGGGTGGTCGCGGCCGACGCGAGCCGGCTCGCACGCAAAGAGGCGGCGCGGCGCGGGCATGGCATGGAGGCGTATACATCTCTCGTGCTCCGCTCCATGAAGCAGGCGACCTACAGCGAGCAGAACAGCGGCCACGCCGGGCTCGGCAGCGAGGCCTACGCGCACTTCACCTCGCCGATCCGGCGTTATCCCGACCTTGTCGTGCACCGGGCGCTGCTGGCGCTGATCGGAGAGGGGGAGAAGGCACCGAAGCTGGCCGAGGCCCGCGACGTCGCCGCCGAGTGCTCGGCGCGGGAGCGCGAGTCGGCGAAGATCGAGCGCGAGGCCGACGACGTCTGCGCCGCCTACCTGCTCGAGCGCGAGCTCGGCGAGCGCGGGCTCGACGCGGTCTTCGAGGGGGAGGTCTCCGGGGTGATCCGCGCCGCCGCGTTCGTTCGCTTCGGCGGCGAGCTCGGCGACGTCTACGAGGGCATGCTGCCGGCGCGCCGCCTGCCTGCCGGGCGCTACGAGCTGAACGAGGCCGAGGTGGCGCTGGTCAACCGCTCGAAGGCAACGCTGCGGCTCGGCGACCCGGTCAAGGTGATGGTCGCCGGGGTCGATGCGCCGCGCGGCCGCGCCGAGCTGGAGCCGGCCGAGTTCGGCGGAGGGCGCGACTGATGGCGAAGAAGCAGAAGAAGAAACGCGAGCCGGCCTCCGGCGACGTCGTCACCAACCGCCGCGCCCGCCACAAGTTCGAGTGGGTGGAGAAGATGGAGGCGGGGATCGTGCTCACCGGCTCCGAGGTGAAGGCGCTGCGCAGTGGCAAGGCGCAGATGACCGACGCCTACGCCGTGGTCGACGACGGCGAGGTCTGGCTGCGCAAGCTGCACATCCCCCCGTATGAGTTCGCCGCGGTTGACGCGCACGAGTCGGAGCGGCCGCGCAAGCTGCTGCTCCACCGGGAGGAGATCGAGCGGCTGATCGGCAAGACGGCGCAGAAAGGGCTGACCCTGATCCCGACCCGGATCTACTTCAAGGGGCCGCGGGCAAAGGTCGAGCTGGCGCTGGCGCGGGGCAAGGAGGGACGCGACCGCCGCCGCGAGATCGCCGACCGCGACGTCCGCCGCGAGGTCGAGCGCGAGTTCAAGGGCCGGATGCGCTGAAGGGGGTGGGCGCCCGGTGGCGAAGGTGCTGTTGGCTTGAAACTGCCGTTCCACATGCAAGGATGCAGTCCAATGCGGACCCGGTTGCTTTTCCCCTCGTTCGTCGTCGGGCTTTTCGCGGTCGCTCTCGCGGCCCCAGCCGTGGCCTCCGCTGACTCCTTTCCGGAAGAGGCGAGCGACTACGTCTCAGATCACACCGGCTACTTCGTCGCCGGCCTGCTGGCGGCGATCCTCCTGCTCCTACTCGTGGCCAGCGTGACCCGGCGACGGGCCAAAGAAAAGGAGCAGAAGCAGATCCCACCGGCCACGCCGCCGGCCGCTGCCGGACAGGCACCGTCCCCTGGTGGCGCCCCGCCCGCCGCTGCTGCCGCGACCACCGAGATGCCCGCGGTTGGGCCTCCGCCGGGCACGTCCCAGCCGCCTCCCGGCATGGCCGCGGGCGCTGGCGCCGCAGCAGGTGCCGCTGCAGTCGCTGCCGCACCCGCCACGGCCGGGGAAAGCTCCAAAGACCGTCGCCGCCGCCAGCGTGACGCCCAGCGGGCTCAGCGGAATGCTCAGCGCCAGGCGCGTCGCGAGGAGATCAAACGTCGCAAGGACGCCCGCGCCGGTCGCGCGCCCCAGCCCGCCGCCGCGGCGCCCCCGGGAACCCCCGGCGCGCCGGTGACCCCGCCGCCGGCTGAGCCGCCGCCGGTCAAGCAGAAGACCTTCTTCGGGATCAAGTACGGCGGTGGCAAGCAGAAGCGCGAAGCCGCGCTCGCCGAGCAGCGCCTGGCCGCGGCTCGTGAAGCCAACGAACGCGCGCTCGCGCAGGCCCAGAGCGGGCAGGCAGTGCAGCCGCCGCAGTCCGAGCCGGTGCCGCCGCTGCAGCCGCCGACCCCGATCGCGCCGGCGCTGGGCGCCGAGGCTCCGGCGGTCCCGCCGCCGGTTGGCCCCGCTGTCACCCCGGGCCCGACCGAGTACGACCCGGCCCTGGCCGAACAGCGGGTGCGCGACAAGGTCGAGGAGGTGCGCTTCGAGGAGCAGCGGATTCGCGCCGAGGCGGACCGCCGGATCGCCGAGGCGGAGCGGCTGCAGGCGCAGCCGCCGATGCCGCAGGTGGCGCCGGCGCCGAGCCCTGACCTGCAGACCGCCGAACAGCGCCTGGTCGAGGAGCGCCAGGCGCACGAGCGCTCGCTGGCCGAAGCCGAGGAGCGGCTGCGCCAGATCGACGAACGGACCAAAGCTGCGGAAGCACGCGCCGCCGAGGCGAAGCGCCTCGAGGGGCTGCGCAGCGAGGAGATGGCGCGCGAGCAGCGCCTGCGGGAGCTGCAGCAGAGCGTCGCCGAGGCCGAAGAGCGGGCCCGGGAGGCCGAGCGCCGGGCGGTCGAAGCCGAGCAGGCCGTGGTCCAGTCCGTCCAGGGTGGCACGCCCCCGCCGGCGCCGCCACAGTTCGCAGCCCCGGCTCCGCCCGTCACCCAGGAACAGCCGATTCCGCCTCCGCCGCCAGCGCCGGTGGTCGAGGAGCCCGCCTTCCCGCCGCCCCCAGCGCCGCAGCCCCCAGCGCCGACTCCGCCCCCGCCGCCGCCTGCTCCCGTCCCGGAGCCACCGGCCCCCGTCCCGGACCCGACTCCGCCTCCCGCGCCGGAGCCAACCCCGCCGCCAGCGCCGGCCCCCGAGCCGCCGCCGGCACCGACGCCGCTGCCACCGAGCCCGCCGCCGGCCCCGGAGCCGCCGCCGGCCGCGGCCACCGCCTCGGCTGGGGGAGAGCTCAATCTCAACACCGTCACCTTCGAGCAGCTGCGGGCGGAGAACCTCTCGGTCACCCAGGCGACCCGCCTGCTCGCGCACCGCGAGCGCCTAGGCGGCTTCCAGTCGGTCGAGGACCTCGACCAGATCGCCGGTTTCCCGCAGGACGTTCTCGCGGAGCTGAAGTCTCGCTCGACCCTCTAGGGCGCTCAGCCGCTACTGGCGCCGGCTTCGTATTTCTCCAGCAGCCGCAGCCAGATCTCGCTGCGCGCCGGGTAGGGCGCGATCGCGTGGCGCAGCCGCGCCAGCGGCACCTCAGCGACGATCGCAACCGTCGCCGCCTGCAGGAAGTCCGCGGTCTCGAAGCCGGTGAAGGTGGCGCCGACGATCGTCCCTCTCGACTCGTCGACGACGATCCGCGAGGTGCCGCCCGTACCCTTGCCTTGGAAGCTGGCGCCGGCTGAGCCGTCGGTAGGTACGTCGACGGCGCGGGCCTCGAGGCCGGACTCACGCGCCTGTGCGAGCGTCTTACCGACCGCCGCGACCTGCGGGTCGGTGAAGGTGACGCGGGGGGAGCCGATGCCCTCGGCCACCGCCTCGACCGGGCGGCCGCAGAGGTTCTCCGCCACCACCCAGGCCTGGTACTTGCCAACATGGGTGAAGAGGGCGCGGCCGTTGACGTCGCCGATTGCGTAGAGCCACTCGCGCCCGCCGACCCGGAGGCGGTCGTCGGTCTCGAGGAAGCCGCCCTCGCCGGTCTCGACGCCGGCCGATTCAAGTCCGAGCTCGGCGGTGTGGGGGACGCGTCCGACGGCGACGAGGATCTCCTCGGCTTCAACCTTCGCGCTGTCGCTGAGCGCGACCGCGACCCCGTCGCCGTTGGCTCGCACGTTCTTTGCCGTGGTCCCGGTCCGAACGTCGACGCCGAAGTGAGCCCGCAGGGCATCGGCGACCTGCTCGCCGGCAAAGCGCTCGTCGCGGGAGAGCAGGTGCGGGCCACCCTCGACCAGGGTCACCTTGCAGCCGAGGCTGGCCCAGGCCTGAGAGAGCTCGCTGCCGACCGGACCGCCGCCGAGCACGACCATGCTCTCCGGCACCTGCTTCGCCGTCGTCGCCTGGCGGTTGTTCCAGGCGTTGACCCGATCGAGCCCATCGATTGGCGGCATCGCCGCGCCGCTGCCGGTGGCGACGATCACCGCCCGGCGAGCGACCAGGGTCTCATCGCCGACTCGGACCCGGCGCTCGCCGTCGAGCCGGCCGGCGCCGCGCAGCAGCTCGATGCCCCGCTTCTCCAGCCAGGGCAGCTGCCCAGAGTCGTCCTCGCCGTGGATCACCTCGTCGCGGCGGTCGAGGATCGCCTGCGAGTCGAGCCGGCTCTCCTCGCCGACCGGGACACCGGGAATCCGCCGCGCCTCGGCCAGCACGTCGGCGGGTCGCAGCAGCGCCTTCGAGGGCATGCAGGCGTAGTAGGAGCATTCGCCGCCGATCAGGTCCGGCTCGAGGATCGCGACGCTCATCCCGGCTTCCGCCAGTCGCCCGGCGGCGACCTCGCCGGCCGGGCCGGCCCCGAGCACGATTGCGTCAAATTCCCGCTCGCTCACAGGGCCCTCATTCCCGACACCGTACAATTCGAAGCAGTAGCAGCACGGGGGCGACAGGCTTCGACGTGGTCGACTCGTGCGAACGGTTGCAGGTCGAGGTTGCCGGAGGCCTCGTGAAACACCGGCACAAACCAATACGTGCGGACCATGAGTTCGCCCTCGCCGCTTAGCTAGAAACTAAGCGCTGTGAGAGTCGGTCCTCCCTCGCCCGCAGGGAGGGGAGCCGGCTTCAGAATGCGGGCTTACCCAGGCGGACCGCCCCGGCCGCGAGGGGAAACTCAAGGGGCTTTGTCTCTCGCAGTGCCCGCTGGCGCGGACCCCGGGAGACGAGAATCAAGCGCCAGCTAAACCTGTAGACACCCTCGCGCCGCGTCCGCGGATCCGAGTTCGAATCTCGGCGCCTCCATCAAAAGTCGGACCCCCGGGAGACCGGGGATCCGACCTGCGCCCGAAACACACACCTTCGCGTTCCCGAACCAAGCATGGTGTGAGCCTGCTTTTGGGGGAGATTCACGCCTGCATGGGTGGATGTGAGTGTTTTGGCTAACCCAATTGCCAAAATACGTTCAACGATCCGGTTATCTCTCGCCCGAGGCGGAAATCACCGGAGGCACGTGCTGCACTGAAGACGTTTGCAGCTGAGTTCGGGCGGCGGGAGCAGGAGATGGAGCGCACTGCCGAGGAGCTGCGCACAGATCGCAACTGTGCGATCCGGGCGGCGTACGACGACGGCATGCCGATGCGCGAGATCGCCGAGGTCCTGGCGATTTCCCACCAGCGGGTCTCACAGATCATCCGCAGCGCTGAGCAGTAGAGCCCGTTACTGCGGGGGGCGCTGATACCCGCCCCGCCAAGGGCGCTCACCACGGGTGCCCTCGAGGATGTCGAGCACAAACTGATCCTCAGCCACGGTTGGGGTGTAGGCGGGGAGCGTGGTGTCAGTAAGCGTGACCTCGTCGCCCCGGGCGACACAGCCCTCTTTGTCGAGGATCAGAAGGTGGTAGTTGAGACTGCTGATGTTCACGCTCGGCACGAGCTCGGCCAGCTCCCTGATCGTCTTCGCCCGCTCGGAGGCGATCAACACCCGCAGGATCTCCCGACGGGTGGGATGTTCAAGGACACCTTCGAGGTCCGGGGCGCGTGTTCTGCCCCCTTCATCCGACCTGTGTTGCTCACTCCCTGGTCTCACTACAGGCATAGTTACAGAGTTCTGGCAAGTCCGCTAGCCAGAACTGACCGGGTGAGAACCCGGGTTCAACACGCACGATCCATGGCTAGGCTCCGGGCATGCCGACCCATGTTGCCTTCCTGCGCGGGATGAACCTGGGCGGGCGGCGGATCAAGAACGAGGAGCTGCGGGCTGAGTTCGAGGCGCTCGGGTTCAGCGAGGTCGCGACCTTCCGCGCCAGCGGCAACGTGGTCTTCGCCAGCGACGAGGGCAGCGAGGCGAAGCTGACGGGGACGGTCGAAGCCGGCCTCGGCGACGCGCTCGGGTACGAGGTCCCAGTCTTCCTCCGCAGCTGCGCCGAGGTGAAGGCGATCGCCGCGCAGCAGCCGTTCGATGCGAAGCAGGTGGCGGCCTCGAAGGGCAAGCTCCAGGTCCTCTTCCTCGATAAGGCTCCCAGCGCGAAGGACCGCAAAGCGGCGCTCGCCGAGGCCACCGGCGAGGACCGCCTGGCGATCGAGGGCCGCGAGCTCTACTGGCTCCCCAGCGGCGGCATCTCCGAATCAGAGCTCGACCTGAAGGCGATCGAGAAGGCGGTCGGCGCCGGGACGATGCGGACCATGGGCACGGTCGAGCAGATCGCCGCCAAGCACTGCTAGAGGTCCGCGCGGGGCAGGGCGCCGATCTCGATCTCGCGGCTGATGGCGCCGATCTCGTCTGGGAGGCGCGCCAGCTGGACGTTGGCGACGAACTCCATCGGGGCGCCGAGCGGGCGGAAGAAGTTGTCGTAGTGGGTGGGGACCACGGTCCGCGGCTGCAGCGCGGGGAGAATCCGCCTCCAGTAGTCGCTGGTGAAGCTGCGCCCGGCGACGCCGGCGAGGAAGACATCGACTCCGCGCTCGCGCACCGCCTCGTCAATCAGGTTGGCGCTGCCCTGGTGGTAGAAGCGCAGCCCGGCGACGGCGATCGTGATGCCCCAGACCTGGCCGCAGCGGTAGGCGCCGGGGGCGAGCGCGTCGAGGTGCTCGCAGCTGAGTTCGCCGTCGTAGGGCACGGCGAGGCCGAGCAGCAGCTTCGAGTGGACGCTGGGGGTGAAGCTGACCTCGAACGGGCCGAGCTCGTAGGTCCGGTAGGGCTCGACCTCGACCGCCTGGCCTGTGAGCCCGTGCAGCGCCATCAGGTGGACCAGCGAGCGAGAGCCATAGGCGCGACAGCCGGTGCGGGCGGCGATCGCCGGCGCGTCGACCGCGTGGTCGAAGTGGGTGTGGCCGACCAGCACGCCGACGGTCTCGCCGGGGGTGTGGAGGAAGCGGTTGAGGGCGGCGGCGCTGGGCAGCGCCGTGCGGCGGGAGACGAGGCTGCGGAAGGGGACCCGCGAGAGGTAAGGGTCGATGAAGAGCGTCTGCCCCTCGTAGGTCATCCGGTAGCCGGAGACGCCGAGCCATTCGACCTCCAGTCCCGCCGGGAGCGCCAGCGGTCGCGCCTCCAGCTCACCCAGCAGCTGCCCGTCGTCGCGTTCGGAGGAGCGCCGCGTCGCCCGCGCCCGCGCCAGCTCCCCGAGGTGCTTCAGCGGTCCCGCCATGCCCAGAGGTTACGCGCGCCCGCGGGTCACTAACTTGGTTGCCGCATGGCAATCGCGACCGCAACCTCGCTGCAAGTCCACGTCGGCGGCAAGCTGCTGTTCGACGACGTCTCCTTCAAGCTCGAGCTGAGGGACCGGATGACGCTGTCCGGGCGCAACGGCGCCGGCAAGTCGACCCTGCTGCGGGTCCTCGCCGGCGAGCTCGCGCCGGACGCCGGGTCGGTCTCGCTCCAGCGTGGCGCCCGGGTCGCCCTGCACGACCAGCGCCCCCCGCGCGAATCCCAGACCACACTCGGGGAGTACGTCTACTCCGGCCGCACCGACATGCTCGAGACCGAGGCCGAGCTGGCGCGGCTGGAGGCGGAGATGGCCGCTGGGGCGGGGGAGGAGACGATGGCCGCCTACTCGGAGGCGCAGCTGCGGCTCGAAGCCGGCGGCGGCTACCGCTGGCGCGACGACGTGCTCGCCGTCCTCCGCGGCCTCGGCTTCGACGAGGAGCAGACTGGGCGCTCGCTCTCGACCTTCTCCGGCGGAGAGCTGACCCGCGCCTCGCTGGCCCGGGCGCTGGCCACCCGCCCCGACCTGCTGCTGCTGGACGAGCCCACGAACCATCTCGATATCCCCTCTCTGGAGTGGCTCGAGTCCTACCTCGTCGACCTCGACGCGGCAGTTGTCCTCGTCGCCCACGACCGCTGGTTCCTGGAGGCGGTCGGCACCTCGGTGCTGGAGCTCGAGGCCCAGCGCGCCCGCTTCTTCGCCGGTCCCTGGCACGCCTGGCGCCAGGAGCAGGCGGCGCGGCAGATTGCGCTCGGCAAGGCGATCGAGCGCCAGCAGGCGGAGATCGAGCGGATGGAGCGCTTCGTCGAGCGCTTCCGCTACAAGGCGACCAAGGCGCGCCAGGCGCAGTCGCGGATCAAGCAGATCGACAAGAAGAAGAAGGAGGGGCCAGTTGCCGAAAAGCGTGACACCCGCCGCCTCCAGTTCTCCTTCCGCACTCCGGAGCGTCCTGGCCGCGTCGTCCTGAAGATGGTCGACGCGAGGATCGAGGTGCCCGGGCGGACGCTGCTCTCCGGCGCCGAGCTCGAGGTCGAGCGCGGCGAGCACGTGGTCCTGGTCGGCGCCAACGGGACCGGCAAGACGACGATGATCGAGACCCTCGCCGGCCGCCGCCCGGCGGCCGCCGGGATCGTCCGCACTGGTCACAACGTCAACGTCGGCTACCTCTCCCAGCACGCTGACACCGCCGCCGGGGTCGGCACCGTGCTCGACGCCGCCCAGCGCGAGACCGGCCTCAGCGGCCAGAAAGCGCGGGCGCTGCTCGGGGCCTTCCTCTTCTCCGGCGACGACGCCGAGAAGCAGCTGAGCGACATCTCCGGCGGCGAGCAGCGGCGGCTCTCGTTGGCGATCCTGGTCTCCTCCGGGGCCAACGTCCTGATCCTCGACGAGCCCACCAACCACCTCGACATCGAGAGCCGCGAGGCGCTGGAGGACGCGCTGATCGCCTACGAGGGCGCGGTCGTCCTTGTCTCCCACGACCGCGCCCTGCTGGAGGCGGTCGGCAGCCGCACCCTGGTCTGCGAGGACGGCAAGCTCAGCAGCCACCCCAGCGGCTGGGCCGAGTACCAACGCCGCCGCGACGAGAGTGAGGCGGCGATCAGCAGCGCCGACTCGAAGGCGAAGCCGAAGCACTCCGGCCCGGGCGGCAAGGGCGGCGAGAAGCGCCGCGCCGCGAAGTCATCGCAGCGGGCGGCGCGCAAAGCGGCACGGCTGGAGGAGCGGATCGAGCGCGCTGAGGCGGCGCTGCGCGAGGTCGAGGAGGAGCTCGCCGACCCCGCGGCCTGGTCGAGTCCGGGCCGCGCCGAGCGCGCAACCGAGCGTCACAACGAGGCGAAATCGGCCGTGGATGAGCTCTACGCCGAGTGGGAGACCCAGCAGAAGACAGCCGAGGAGACCGCCGCCGGCTAGGCGGGGGTGCCGTCCGCGATCACGCGGGCACCCCTGGCTGGCGCCAGGGTGATGTTGCGGATCCGGACCCGCTCGGGCTTTGGGTCCTCCGCCCGCAGGTCGGCGCGCTCGACGAACTCGCGCAGGATCGTCCGCATCTCGTATTCGGCGAAGGCGGCGCCGATGCAGCGGCGGACGCCGCCGCCAAAGGGGATCCAGGCGTAGTTGTCGACCTTGGTGTCGAGGAAGCGCTCGGGGCGGAACTCGTAGGGCTGCGGGAAGGTGTCCTCGCGGTAGTGCAGGGCGGCGATCGCCGGCAGCACGAAGGTCCCGGCCGCGAGGTCGAAGCCGCCGACCGTCGCCGGCGCGGTCAGCTTGCGGGCGACGTCGACGATCACCGGCCGCGAGCGCAGCGTCTCTTTGACCGTCGCCGCCAGGTAGTCCTCCTCGCCGGCGGCGACCGAGTCGCGCAGCTTGGTCAGCACCTGCGGGTTGCGGACCAGCCGCTCGACCGCCCAGGCGAGCCCGGTCGCGGTCGTCTCGTGACCGGCCCCGAGCACGGTGATCAGCTCGTCGCGCAGCTCGGTGTCGGTCATTGCCTCGCCATCCTCATCGCGGGCGCCGAGCAGCAGCGAGAGCACGTCGTCGCGCTCCTCGTATCCCGGTTCGGCGCGGCGCAGGGCGATCTCCTCGTAGATGAAGGCGTCGAGCGCTTCGCGCGAGCGCACGAATCTTGCCCAGGGACTCCAGCGGCCGAAGCGCCGCCGCAGGTTGGGGAAGGAGGTGATCAGCCCGACCCGGCGCGAGAAGTCGTCGATCAGCACCTCGAAGCGGGCCAGCCGGTCCTCATCGTGAACGCCGAAGACCGCCCGCATGATCACCGCCAGGGTGATCCGCTGCGTGTGCGGGCGCATCGCGAAGGCCTCGCCCTGCGGCCAGCTCTCCATCTCCCGCCTGGTCATCTCGACGATCAGCTCGCCGTAGCGCTGCACCCGCTCGCCGTGGAAGGGCGGCAGCAGCAGCTTGCGCTGGCGCATGTGCGGGGCGTCGTCGAGGGTGAGGACCGAGTTCGGCCCCAGCGCCGGCTCCAGCACCGTCGCGTTCGCCTCGCCGGCGTGGAAGACGGAGGGTGCCCCGGTGAAGACCTCTTTGACCAGGTCGGGACGGGCAACGTAGACGACCTGGCTGAAGTAGGGGAAGTTGATCGTGAAGATGTCGCCGTAGCGGCGCTGGTGGCCGGCGAGGAAGCCGAGCGGGTCGCGGGCGTAGCGCAGCGCCTGGACCAGGGCCGGGGTGCTCGGGCCCGGCGGCAGCGCGGTGGCGCCGGCGACGGCGGGGCGGGGGAGGGTGGCCTGCTCCATCGACCGACACCATAGGGGAAAACTGGCCAGCCAGCCAGTTCTGTTCAGACGCCCGGTTTCCCTCAGAAGACGATCGTGCGCTCGCCGTCGAGCAGGACCCGGTCGTCGAGGTGGGCCATCACCGCCCGCGCCAGCACCAGGCGCTCGGCATCGCGGCCGATCCGGACCAGGTCGGCGATCTCGTCGCGGTGGCTGACCCGGGTCACGTCCTGGTCGATGATCGGCCCGGCGTCGAGCTCGGCGGTGACGTAGTGGGCGGTGGCGCCGATCAGCTTCACCCCGCGCTCGTGGGCGCGGTGGTAGGGGTCGGCGCCGACGAAGGCCGGCAGGAAGCTGTGGTGGATGTTGATCGCCGGCGCCCACAGCTGGCGCAGGAAGTCGTCGGAGAGGATCTGCATGTAGCGGGCGAGGACCAGCAGGTCGACTTCGCCGATCGCCTCCAGCGCTCGTTTCTCCGCCTCCTCGCGCCGGCCCGGCTCAACCGGGACGTGGTGGAAGGGGAGGCCGACCGCGGCGGCCTGGTCGGCGTGGTCGGGGTGGTTGGAGACGACCGCGACCAGCTCACCCCCGAGCTCGCCGTTGCGCCAGCGCCAGAGCAGGTCGGAGAGGCAGTGGTCCTCGCGCGAGACCATCACCGCGACCCGCTTGGGCCGGCTCGACTCGGCAAAGCGGTAGTCCATCTCGAACGGCCCCGCGACCTCGCGCTCGAAGCGCCGCCGCAGGTCCTCCTGCTCGGCCGCCGGCACCGAGTCGAAGACCATCCGCATGAAGAAGCGCCCCTCGGCGCTGGAGTGCTGGTCGGCGTCGACGATGTTGAGCCCGGCCTCGGCGAGGAAGCCGCTGACGGTGGCGATCAAGCCGGGCCGGTCGGGGCAGGCGAGGAGCAGGCGGGAGGTCGGGTTATCGGCCATCCCGCTGCAAGCTACCGCCCACGCGGCGATTGGGAGAAGGACTTTTGTGCCTGAGCAAGTGCGAATGCGCTCAAATGCCGCTCGTTGAGTGATCGCGGTCACATTTCTGGCCCGCGTTGACCGTCACGGTCCCGCGCTTGCTCATCAAACGCTCACATATCGCCTACATAGTCCTTGCACTCCTCGCCTTCCCCGCCGCCGCGCTCGCCGCGGGGGGAGGCGGAGTCGGCCCCGCGATCGGCCCAGCCCAGCCCGCGCTTGCTCCCCTGCAGGCCCCGGCCCTGAGCTTCCAGCGGACGATCGAGGCGGTCCAGGCCCAGATCCGCGCCGACCACCGCGCCGACCTGCGCCGGCAGGCCCGCGAAGAGCGCGAAGCCTTCGAATCCCTCCCGGGCGGCGTCTCGCTATCCACCTTGGAATCGATCGCGTCCTGCGAGTCCGGCGGAGACCCAACGGTCGTCTCCTCCGACGGCAGCTACCGCGGGAAATACCAGTTCGACTACGGCACCTGGGAATCGGTCGGCGGCAGCGGAGACCCCGCTGCAGCTTCCGAGATCGAGCAGGACTACCGAGCAGCTTTGCTCTACTCGCGGGCTGGCTCGAGCCCTTGGCCCATCTGCGGCTAGCCCTACGATCCCGCTCAATGAGCGAGGACCAAGTCCCAGCGCCGGATCCCGCAGGTCCCAAACGCAAACCGCCGAAAGAGGCGATCGCCGAGGCCCGCGTCCGCGTCCCCACCCGCGGCAACCGCAAGCTCGAGTCCTTCCTCGAGGCCATCAACTCCGACGCCCAGGTGCGGGCCTGGTGGTACATGACCCAGGTCCACTCCGAGCGGCTCGGCATGTCGGACCACAGCTGGGTCCACATGCAGATCGTCCTCAACATCTCCCTGCGCCTGCTGCGGCTGCTGGTCAAGGCCGGCGTCGAGCCGGCGGTGGTCAGCGACCACGGGCTGCGCGACCGCGACGCCGAGGTGGTCGTCGCCGGCGGCGCCTTGCTGCACGACGTCGGCATGTCGATCCACCGCGCCGACCACGAGGCCTACTCGCTGTTCCTCGCCAGCGGCGCCCTCGAACGGCTGCTCGCCGATGTCTACAAAGAGCCGGAGCGGACCGTGATCGCCTCGGAGATCCTGCACGCGATCATCGGCCACCGCCGCCGCGGCGAGCCCTACACGGTCGAGGCCGGTGTGGTCCGCGTCGCCGACGCGCTCGACATGGCCCAGGGGCGCAGCCGGATCCCGCTCGAGGCCGGCCAGGAGGGGATCCACTCGATCTCCGCCGCGGCGATCGACAAGGTGGGGATCGAGGCGGGGGAGGAGCGGCCGGTGCGGATCGAGATCGAGCTCAACAACTCCGCCGGCATCTTCCAGGTCGACGACCTGCTGGCGACGAAGATCCGCGGCACCCCGCTCGAGGGCAAAGTCGAAGTCGTCGCCCAGGTCAAGGGCGAGACCGAGAAACGCCTGCTCAGCGGGTTCCGGCTGAGCTAGGAGAGGCGCTCGAGGTCGGCTCGGCGCTGGTCCTTGCGCTTCTCCAGGCGACCCTGGATCAGCGAGAGGACGATCGGCAGGGCCGCGAAGAAGGCGATCACGCCGAAGCAGAAGAAGGTCACCGTCTTGTCGGTGGTCGGACCGGCGAGGCCGACGCCGTTCTCCGCCATCGCCGCCGGGGCGAGGAGGAGCAGCGAGGCCCAGATCGAGACCAGGGTTGCGGCGATCCGCTTCACGCCCGGAAATCTAGCGCAAGCGACCGGCGCCGAAGCCCGCCATAGGATCCGCCGCGATGTCCGCCCTCGAAGCGATCGTGCTCGGCCTCGTGCAGGGGCTTACCGAGTTCCTGCCGATCTCCTCCAGCGGCCACCTCCGCATCGTCCCGGCGCTGCTCGGGTGGGAAGACCCCGGCGCCGGCTTCACCGCGGTGATCCAGCTGGGGACGATGGCCGCGGTCCTGATCTACTTCCGCGCCGACCTCTGGCGCATCACCGTCGCCTGGGTGCGGGAGCTGCGGACGCCGATCCCCCGCGCCAGCCCGGAGGCCCGGCTCGGCTGGTTCATCATCCTCGGCACGATCCCGATCTCGATCTTCGGCGTCATCTTCAGCAGCCAGATCGAGTCCGGAGCCCGCAGCCTCTACCTGATCGGCTCGGCCCTGATCCTCTTCTCCTTCGTGATGCTCTTCGCCGAGCGGGTCGGCACCCGGCAGCGCTCGCTGGAGCGGATGAGCGGGCGCGACGGCCTCTTCATCGGCATGGCCCAGTCGCTGGCACTGATTCCCGGGGTCTCGCGCTCCGGCGCGACCATCTCCGCCGGCCTCCTGCGCGGCTTCGACCGCGTCGCCGCGGCCCGCTACTCGTTCCTGCTCTCGATCCCGGCGGTGGTGCTGAGCGGCCTCTTCGAGCTGCGCAAGGTGGGGGAGGACGGTGGTGCCTCGGCCGGGGCGACCGCGGTCGCCACCCTGGTCGCCTTCGTCACCGGCTACGCGGCGATCGCCTGGCTGCTGCGCTATCTCGGCGATCACAGCCTCGACGTCTTCGTCGTCTACCGGATCGCCCTCGGCATCCTCGTCCTGGCGCTTGCCGCCACCGGAGCCATCTCTTGAGCACGTGGCCTGCCACTTTCCCGCAATTTCGAGGTATCTGACCTGTGAAAATCCTGTGAACGCAGGGATTTCACGTTGACGCCTGTTTACAATCGCCGTGCCTTGACGGTCCCAGCGCCACCCACCAAAGCCGGGGCCGCCTCTCTATGAATCCACAGCAGACCATCCGGCTCGCGGTGATCGACACCGACAGCGGCTTCGTCACGGTGCTTTCCAAGCGCGCCGAGGCGGCCGGCTGGCAGCTGCGCGTCTCCGCTGGCGCCGTGCCGGCGGAGGAGCTGGTGGCGATGAAGCTGAACGCGCTGCTGGTCGACCCGGCGGTGCTTGGGGAAGACGGCTGGGGATACCTGGAGCGCCTCTGCGAGATGCTCCCGGACCTCGGCGTCGTCGTCTGCACCGGTCGCTCGACCGTGGCCCAGCGGGTTCGCGGGCTGCGGCTCGGAGTTGACGACTGGATCACCAAGCCCTGCCACCCCGAGGAGGCGATGGCCCGGATCGAAGCCGTCTCGCGCCGCCGCCGTCGCGGCAGCCACGGCGGCTCCGAGGTCGGCCCGGTGGTTGCCGGTGAGCTCGAGATCCGCCCCGATCAGTTCCAGGCCTTCGTCGGCGGCGACAGCCTCGACCTGACCCGGCGCGAGTTCGAGCTGCTGCAGCTGCTGGCCGGGGCAAAGGGCCAGGTGCTGGAGCGCGAGGCGATCTACCAGCGGGTCTGGGGCTACGCGATGGCCCACGGCGACCGCTCCGTCGACGTCTTCATCCGCAAGCTGCGCCAGAAGCTGGAGAAGCGCTCGCCCGGCTGGGGCTACATCCACACCCACTTCGGCGTCGGCTACCGGTTCGACCCCGAACCGGCCGGGATCGTCGAGGAGGAGCTGGTAGCGGCACCGCCGTCCGCAGTGCCGCCGACGGCCGCGCCCGACCCGGAGCCGGCTTCACAGGTCGTTCACACCAGCTTCACGGCCGGATAACGGCTGACATCAGCCCCGTCGCCATGCTCAAGACATGGCGACCGCCGAGCAGTCATCGCAGGGTGTCGCCGGACGCCTCGAGATCCGGCCCGACGAGCACGCCGCTCTGGTCGACGGCAGGCCGCTGAGCCTGACGATGCGCGAGCTGCAGCTGCTGGTCACCCTGGCCGAGCACCCGCAGCGGATCATGACCCGCGACGAGCTCTTCGGCGCGGTCTGGGGCAGCGAGCCGCGCCGCGACGACCGCTCGGTCGATGTCTACGTCAGCCGCCTGCGGGCGAAGCTGGGCGAGGCGCTGCCGGAGGCGACCCTGATCCACACGCACAACGGCATCGGCTACCGCTTCTCGCCTGACGGCTGACCCGTCGGTTTCCAGCCGCCTTTCACATCTTTTTTACATCCCCGACACACCCGCGTAACAAGGTTCCAGGTGACCGCTGCGAGGGTCATGCCGACCTCGGCCCGACGGGCCGGCGATCTCACTGAAACCACCAAGAAGGAGACAGAGTGAAAAGCTCTAAGTGGCTCGCGGTCATCGGCTCCGCGGCGATTCTCGCCCTCGGGGTAGCCGCCTGTGGCAGCAGCGATGACGACAGTTCCAGCAGCAGCGGGGGAGGCGGAGACCTGTCGGGCTCGATCCGCATCGACGGATCCAGCACCGTGGCCCCACTGACCGAAGCGGTCGCGGAGCAGTTCATGGCTGAAAACTCGGGCGTGCGCGTCACGGTTGGGACCTCCGGCACCGGCGGTGGCTTCGAAAAATTCTGCGCTGGTGAGACCGACATCTCCGACGCCTCCCGCGCGATTGAGCCGGAAGAGGTCGCGGCCTGCAAGAAGGACGGGGTCGGCTACGAGGAGGTCCACGTCGCCACCGACGCCCTCACCGTGATGATCAACAACGAGAACCCGGTCTCCTGCCTCACCGTCGAGCAGCTGTCGGACGTTTGGGGCCCGGACTCGAAGCTCTCCAACTGGTCTGAAATCCCCGGCGTCGAAGAGGAATTCGACGAGGAGCTGGCGCTGTTCGGCCCCGGCACCGACTCGGGCACCTTCGACTACTTCACCGAATCGATCAACGGTGAGGAGGGCGCGACCCGCAAGGACTACAACAACGTCGGCGAGGACGACAACGCCACGGTCAAAGGCGTCGAGGGCTCGCCCGGAGGCATGGGCTACGCCGGCTTCTCCTTCTACACGGAGAACGAAGGCAAGCTGAAAGCGCTGGAAGTCGACAACGGCAAAGGCTGCGTGCCGCCGTCGGTCGAAACCGCGCAGGACGGCAGCTACGCCCCGCTCAGCCGCCCGCTGTTCATGTACCCGAGTGAAGCGGCGCTGAAGAAGCCCGAGGTGCAGGCGTTCATCACCTACTACCTCGAAAACGTCAACTCGGTGGCGGAATCGCTGGGCTTCGTGCCGCTGACCGAAGAACAGCTCGAAGAGTCGACCGCGGCGGCGGAAAAAGCCGGCGCTTAGAGGCCACGCTCGAGTGAGCACCGAGACGACCATCGCGTTCGAGCCGGCGGGGCAATCACCCCGCCGGCTCGAGGCGCAAAGCAAGCGCTACGGCGAGCGGCTGATCAGGTGGCTGCTTGCCTTCTGCGGAGTTCTCTCCGTCCTCACCACGACGGCGATCCTCGTCTCGCTGCTGCTCCCGACGCTCGAATTCTTCGACGTTGTCCCGTTCTCCGACTTCATCACCGGCAGCGACTGGTCTCCCCAGTTCGAGCCGCCCAGCTTCGGCGTGCTGGCGATCGTCGCCGGCACGCTCAACGTGACCCTCTGGGGGATGCTGTTCGCGATCCCGGTCGGCCTGGGCTCGGCCGTCTACCTCAGCGAGTACGCCTCGCCGCGGGTGCGGAAGGCAGTCAAGCCGGTGCTGGAGATCCTGGCGGGCATTCCCACCGTTGCGATCGGACTTTTCGCCGTCAACTTCCTCCTTCCCGGGATCATCGCGCCGATCTGGCCTGGCGACTTCCTCGGGGGGGCGGACGGAAAACCCTTCATGGCCTTGGCGGCGTCGCTGGGAATCGGCCTGATGGTGGTCCCGATCATCGCCTCCCTCTCCGACGACGCGATGCGGGCGGTGCCCCGGGGCCTGCACGAGGGGGCCTACGCGCTCGGGGCCACCAAAGCCAAGGTGGCGACTCGGGTGATCTTCCCGGCGGCCCTCTCGGGGATCGTGGCGTCGATCCTGCTCGCGATCTCACGCGCGGTGGGGGAGACGATGATCGTCGTACTCGCCGCTGGCTCCACCCCGCAGATGACCCTGAATCCAGTTGAACCGATTCAGGCGATGACCTCCTACATCGCCGTCACCGCCACGGGCGACATCCCTGCTGGCTCGATTGACTACAAATCCGTCTTCGCTGTCGGCTCGCTCCTCTTCGTCATGACGTTGGTCATGAACGTGATCAGCATCCGCCTCGTCCGCAAGTACCGCGAGGTCTACGACTGATGGGCATCGGGGAGCGCCGAAGCCGATTGGCGGTGGCCGGTGCCCGGGCGACGACCGAGGCGATGCTGAGCGGCCAGCCCCGCCGCGACGTGATCCGCAACACCGTCTTCGCCGGACTGCTCCTGCTCGCCGTCGGGATCGCCCTCGCCGGGCTGCTGGCGCTCTTGATCCAGGCTTTCGTCAAAGGCGCTCCGGCGCTCAGCCTCGACCTGATCACCAATCCGCCCTCGACTGCCTTCCCGGAGAAAGCCGGGTACCGGCCGGCGATCATCGGGTCGCTGCTGTTGATCGCCGGCGTGGTCCTCTTCGTCGTCCCAGTCGGGGTCGGCGCTGCCCTCTATCTCGAGGAGTACGCGGACAAGTCGCGTTGGTGGAACCGGCTGATCGAGGTCAACATCCAGAACCTGGCGGCCGTGCCCTCGATCATCTACGGCATCCTCGGGCTCGGCTTCATCGTCCGCGGGCCCCTCGATCTCGGCTTCATCCTCGCCGCCGGCTCGCTGACCCTGGCGCTGCTGGTGCTGCCGATAGTGATCATCGCGGCGCGCGAGGCGATCCGGGCCGTGCCCGACTCGATCCGCCAGGGCTCGCTGGCGCTGGGTGCGACCCAGTGGCAGACGATCCGCCGTCAGGTGCTGCCGGCTTCGATCCCGGGGATCATCACCGGGATCATCCTCGCCGTCTCCCGGGCGCTCGGCGAGACCGCGCCGCTGCTGCTGGTCGGAGCGACCGTCTTCGTCACCTTCGACCCCACTTTCCTGGGCACCGACGGCTACTCGGCAATGCCGGTGCAGATCTTCAACTACGCATTGCGGCCGCAGGAGGAGTTCCAGCAGCTGGCTGCGGCGGGAATCCTTCTGATGCTGGTCGTGCTGCTGGCGATGAACTCCTTCGCGATCTGGCTACGAAATCGTTACGAGCAAAGGTGGTAGGTGAACTATCGTGAGCGAGCAGATGGCCCAGGACGAGTCCAGAGCTGAGGCCGCACGAGAGGCCCGCGAAGCGGCGGCCGGTCGGGCGGCGATCTCCGTCCGGCCCGAGTTCCGCGCCCACAGCAGCAGCTCTGGGGCGGAAAAGGTCTTCGAGCTGAAGGGCGTCGACGTCGCCTACGGCGGCGTCACCGCGGTCAAGGGTGTCTCGATGGAGATCGGCCGCAACGACGTCACCGCCCTGATCGGACCCTCCGGCTGCGGCAAGAGCACGTTGCTGCGCTGCCTCAACCGGATGAACGACCTGATCCCCAACGCCGAAGTAAGTGGCGAGCTCCTGTACCACGGCGAAGACCTCTACGGGCCGAAAGTCGACCCGGTCCAGGTGCGCAAGCTGATCGGGATGGTCTTCCAGAAACCGAACCCGTTCCCGAAGTCGATCCACGACAACGTCGCCTTTGGCCCGCGCGTGCTCGGCCGCAAGGACGGCCTCGACGAGACGGTCGAGAAAGCGCTGCGCGGGGCGGCGCTCTGGGACGAGGTCAAGGACCGGCTCGACGACAACGCCTTCGGCCTCTCCGGCGGTCAGCAGCAGCGGCTCTGCATCGCCCGCTGCATCGCGGTCGAGCCCGACACGATCCTGATGGACGAGCCCTGCTCGGCCCTGGACCCGATCTCGACCGGGAAAATCGAGGACCTGATGATCGAGCTGAAAGAGCAGTTCTCGATCGTCATCGTCACCCACAACATGCAGCAGGCGGCGCGCGTCTCCGACCGCACCGCCTTCCTCATGGTCGAGCTCGACGCCGACGAGGACAACCGCTGGGGCCGCCTCGTCGAGTACGACGAAACCGAGAAGATCTTCACCAACCCAACCGACAAGCGGACCGAGGATTACGTCTCCGGCAAGGTCGGCTGATGGCGGAAGCGGTGCGGGTCTATTACCAAGAGGAACTGGAGGCGCTCGAGGCTTCGGCGCTCGGTGGCCTCGACCTGGTCAACGTGGCGCTGACCCGGACGATGGAAGCGGTCGAGCACCAGGACGTCGAGCTGGCACAGCTGGTCGTCGCCGACGACGATCGCATCGATGGCCGCTACCTGGAGGTCCACCAGGCGCTGATCACGCTGCTCGCGACCCAGTCCCCGGTGGCCACCGACCTGCGGCTGATCTCCGCCCTCCTGCACGTGCTGAAGAACGTGGAGCGGATGGGGGACCAGTGCGTGAACGTCTGCAAGCTGATCCCGATCTCCGGCAACGAGCCGCCAGCCGACCCGGAGATGGTGAAGCTGATCCTGACCATGGGCACTCACACGAAGACCCTGGTCTCGCAGGCCAAGCGCGCCTTCGAGGAGCGCAACGTGGAGATGGCGCAGGACCTGGTCCGCCGCGACGACGTCGTCGACAACCTCAACCGCGAGTGCTTCCACCTCGCCCTGGCGATCGGCGACGACGTCGACAAGCGCGAGTGGGCGATGACGATGCTGCTCGCCGCAAGGGCGATCGAGCGCACCGCTGACAACGCCGTCGACATCGGCGAGCAGGTCGCATTCGTCGTCACCGGGCTGTTCCGGGAGTTCGAGGACGCCTCGCACCCCTCCTGACGCCGGAGGGTTGCAATCCGGCCCGTCTGGGAACATGAAAGCGGTGCCCTGATGCTCTGCGCGGCCATAGATATCGGCTCAAACACGACTCGCGTGCTCGTCGCCGAGCCGATCGACGGTCAGCTGAAGAAGGTGATGGAGCAGCGCGCCTACACGCGCATCAACAAGGCGCTCGACGACGACGGCGCGATCTGCCCGGAGAAGGTCGATGAGGTCTGCGACGTCGTCGCTACCCAGGTACGCCTGGCGCGTGAGCTCGGCGCGGCGGAGATCCGCGCGGTTGCCACTGCGGCGGTGCGAGAGGCGTCCAACGGGGACGAGGCGGCGGCCCGGATCGGCGCTGCGGCCGGGGTCCCGATCGAGATCCTCAGCGACGAGGAGGAGGGCCGGCTCTCCTTCATCGGCGCGACCAAGACTCTCGGCCACCCAGTCGAAGGCCGGGTCGGCGTCGTCGACGTCGGCGGCGGCTCAACCGAGGTGATCCTCGGCACCGTTCCCGGCGGCGCCGAGCAGGTGCGCTCCTGGCGGGTCGGCTCGGGAGTCCTTGCCGATGAGCTGATCGCCTCGGACCCGCCCTCCGCGGCTGAGATCCGCCGCATCCGCGACCGCATCGAGGACATCTTCGACGGGGTCGAGATCGAGCACCCCTCCCAAGCCGTCGCCGTCGGCGGCAGCGCCACCTCGCTGCGCCGCCTGGTCGGCGCCGTGCTCGAGTACGAGACCCTGGAGCGCGGCATCCGCGTCCTCTGCGGCGACCCCGCCGCCGACGTCGCCCGCCGCTTCGAGCTCGACCCCCAACGCGTCCGCATCCTCACCACCGGCGTCCTCCTCCTGGAGAAGGTCTCCGAGCTGCTCGGCCAGCCGCTGCAGATCGGCAAGGGCGGCTTGCGCGAGGGGGTCATCCTCGACCTCCTCAACGGCAGCACGAACGGCCACCCGGTCCGAATAGCCGCCTAACACCAGGCCGGGTCCCGGGTAGGGGTTTCGCTTAACTTTTTCGATGACGCCTGCAGCCGTCCGAGAAGCAGCGCCGCCGAAAAAGTACAAGACGCTTCACCCCTACCCGGGACCCGGCCTGGTCTTCAGACGCCCTCCGGATAACGGGCGATCTTCGCGCGTCCTTGAGGAACCGGACACCCCGGCTCGTCCCACGTGATCACGCGAAGTTCACATGGAATTCGCGTCTGGTTCACAACTTCTCCCTGCATCTGGCGAATTCTTATGGGGACAAGAGAGAGACCGAATCAGGGAGACACCGATGACTTCCCGTGTTGACATGCATTGCCACTCCACCGCCTCGCAGCTCTCCAAGCTCGGGGTCCAGCGCTCGCTCGGGCTGCCCGAGTGTGCGACGCCTCCGGAGGAGGTCTATGCGCTGGCCAAGCGGCGGGGGATGGACTTCGTGACGATCACCGATCACGACACGATCGCCGGCTGCTTGCAGCTGGCGGATCGACCCGATTGCTTCGTCTCCGAGGAGCTGACCGCCCGCTTCGCCGGCGAGCCCCAGGCGGTTCACGTCCTCTGTTACGGGATCACTCCCGGAGACCACGAGTGGCTGCAGGCAAGTGCCGGCGACATCGAGGCCTGCGCCGCGTACCTTCACGAACACGAGATCGCCTGCGCTCTCGCACATCCTTTTTACAACGTCGGCGCCCCGCTCACGCGCCGCCACAGGCGTCGCCTGGCCGAGCTCTTCCCCGTCTGGGAGGTCCGCAACGGTTCGCGGGCCGCGGAGCTCAACATGCCGGCCGTCGTCTACATCGAGACCCACGGGGGCGCCGGGATCGGCGGCTCCGACGATCACGCCGGCGTGGACATCGGCCGCACCTTCACCGAGGCCCCGGCC
>DASUMA010000027.1:0-24998 GCA_036277915.1 Solirubrobacterales bacterium | reverse complement strand
CCCGACACCCCCGGACGCGGAGGGGGAGGGCAATCCATATTTGATTGCTCTTGCCCTCCCCCGAGCAGAGGAGGTGGCGGAATTTGATACCTCGGTACACGCGACCGGAGATGGGTGCTGTGTGGGAGGCCCGGCGGAAGTTCGAGTGCTGGCTCGAGGTCGAGCTCGCCGCCACTGACGCGTGGTCCGCCGCGGGGCGGGTGCCGGAGGAGGCCGCCGAGGCCTGCCGCGAGCGCGCCTCGTTCACCGTCGACGCGGTCAAGGATCGCGAGCGGGTGACCAATCACGACGTCGCCGCCTTCGTCGACGTGGTCGCCGCGTCGGTCGGCCCCGAGGGCCGCTGGATCCACTACGGCCTCACCTCCTCCGACGTGCTCGACACGGCGCTGGCGCTGCAGCTGCGCCGGGCGGGCGAGATCGTCGTCGCCGGTGCGCGCGCCTACCGCGACGCCCTGGTCGCGCGGGCGCTGGAGCACCGCGACACGCTCTGCGTCGGCCGCACCCACGGCGTCCACGCCGAGCCGACCACCTTCGGGTTGCGGCTGGCCGGCTTCGCCTTCGAGGCTGACCGCAACGTCGAGCGCCTCGCCGCCGCCTTCGAGCAGCTCGCCTTCGGCAAGCTCTCCGGCGCCGTCGGCACCTACGCCTCGATCCCGCCCGCGGTCGAGGCGCGGGTGATGGAGCGGCTCGGGCTGGGGCGCGAGGACATCGCCACCCAGGTCGTGCCGCGCGATCGGCACGCGGCGCTCCTGGCGGCGATTGCGATCGCCGGCGCCGGGCTGGAGCGCTTCGCGACTGAGGTGCGGAACCTGCAGCGGACCGAGGTGCGCGAGGTTGAAGAGCCCTTCGCCGCCGGCCAGAAGGGGTCCTCGGCGATGCCGCACAAGCGCAACCCGATTCGAACCGAGCGCATCACCGGCCTGGCCCGGGTCCTGCGCGGCTACTCGCAGACTGGGACCGAGAACGTCGCCCTCTGGCACGAGCGCGACATCTCCCACTCCGGCGCCGAGCGGGTGATCCTGCCCGACGCGACGATCCTGCTCGACTACATGCAGGACCTGGCGAGCAAGGTCGCGGCCGGGATGACGGTGCGCACCGAGCGCATGCAGGAGAACCTCGGGCTGACCCACGGGGCCCTCTTCAGCCAGCGGGCGCTGACCGCGCTGGTCGAGTCCGGGATGACCCGCGACGACGCCTACCGCGTGGTCCAGGAGAACGCCCAGCGCGCCTGGGACACCCGCACCGAGTTCCGCGACCTGCTGGCCGAGGCGGCGCCGGACCTCGACCTCGATGCCGTCTTCGACTACGGCGCCTACCTGACCCACCTGCCCGCGATCTTCGAGCGGGTCGAAGCGCTGCGATCCTGAGAGTGGGATGACCGAGCCGATCGAGACCGACGTCGCAGTTGTGGGCGCCGGTCTCGCGGGCCTGGTCGCGGCGCGGGGACTGGCGGCGGCGGGTGCGAACGTGGTCGTGCTCGAGGCGCGCGACCGGGTCGGCGGGCGGCTGCTGAACGAGCCGATTGGGGACGGCAAGGTGGTCGAGGTCGGAGGTCAGTGGATCGGCCCGACCCAGCGTCGGATCGCCGCCCTTGCGGCGGAGCTGGGGGTCGCGACCTTCCCCACCCACGACGAGGGCCGCCACCTGATCGAGATGGCCGGCAAGCGCGGTTCCTTCGCCGGCAGCTTCACCGACGCCAGCCTGAGCCTGGTCCGCGACCTCGCCAGCACCGTCTCGCCGCTCGCCCTCGCCGACTTCGAACAGGCCCGGGTCCGTCTCGACCGGATGGCGCGGCAGGTGCCGCTGGAGGCGCCGTGGTCGGCTCCACGGGCGCGGCGCTGGGACGGCGAGACCTTTGCCTCGTGGGTCCGTCGCAACACCCGCACCGCCGCCGCCCGCAGCCTGATGGAGCTGGCGACCGAGGCGGTCTGGGCGGCCGAGCCGAGCGACGTCTCGTTGCTCCACGTCCTCTTCTACACCCACTCCGGCGGCGGCTTCAACACCCTGATCGGGACCGGCGGCGGCGCCCAGCAGGACCGCTTCCACGGCGGCTCGCAGCGGCTGGCGCTGCTGATGGCCGAGCAGCTCGGGGACGAGCGGGTGCGGCTCTCGGCGCCGGTGCGGAGAGTCGAGCACGGTGACGACGGTGTCGTGCTGCACGCCGACGGGCCGGGTGGCGAGACGGGCGCGCTGGTGGTCCGCGCCCGCAGCGCGATCGTCGCCATCCCCCCGACCCTGGCCGGCCGCGTCGCCTACGACCCGCCGCTGCCGGCTCGGCGCGACCAGCTGACCCAGCGAATGCCGCAGGGCACGGTGATCAAGACGATGGCGATCTACGAGACCCCGTTCTGGCGGGCCGAGGGCCTATCCGGCCAGGCGACCAGTGACGTCGGTCCCTCCAAGGTCGTCTTCGACAACTCGCCGCCCGACGGCAGCCCCGGCGTCCTGCTCGGCTTCCTCGAGGGACGACTCGCCCGCGAGTGGGGCGCACGGCCCGCCGAGGAGCGCCGCGAGGCGATCCTCGCGGGCCACGCCCGGCTCTTCGGCCCGCGGGCGGCGCAGCCCGAGCGTTTCATCGAGCGGGTCTGGGCCGAGGAGGAGTGGACCCGCGGCTGCTACGGCTGCCTGATGGTCCCCGGCGGCTGGACCGAATACGGCAGCGCCCTGCGCGACCCGATCGGCCGCCTCCACTGGGCCGGCGCCGAGACCGCCACCGTCTGGAACGGCTACATGGACGGCGCCGTCAGCTCCGGCGACCGCGCCTGCGCCGAAGCGCTCTCAGACCTCGCCTAGACCTCCCGCCATCGACTAGGGTTGTCGCGTGATCCTCTACACGTGCGGACAGAAGACGCGGGGACCGGGCTTCGCTCATCCCTGCACCAAGGCCGGCGACGCGCTCGACGCGGCCGGCTACGAGTACGAGTTGAAGACGGTCGGGGGCTACCGGTTGATGCCCTGGACCTGGGGCAGCCGCGAGGAGGACCGGGCCGAGGTGAAGAAGCTGAGCGGGACCAACGAGGTTCCGATCCTCGTGCTCGACGACGGCAAGGTCGTCTCCGGCTCCGGCGCAATCGCGCGCTGGGCCAAGGAGCACCCCGCCGCGCGCTAGAGCTGGGTGGCGACGACGGCGCCACAGGTGACGATCATCGTCCCGATCAGCCCCCCGGCCACCTGAATCAACGTTCGGCTCAGGGCCTGGTACTCCGCCTCGAACGAGATGAAGCGGTCTTCGACCCGGCCGATGCCCCCTTCGAGTCGATCGAAGCGTGCGTCCACCTGTTCGAAGCGCCGATCCACCTGCTGGAAGCCTTCATCGACCCTCTGGCTCAGGTGGTCCAGGCGCTCGTCGGTCCAGGTCTCTCTAACCATGGTCTGCATGATGGCACAACTGTAGACAAAACATTCCCACGCGTGGTGCGCAGAAAGTAGATTCTTTGTGCCAGTTTGAGGCCGCTAAACCGCGACCGGCTCGTGCTCGCGCGCGGGGCGGCGGGACTCGACTACTACTGGGGTGCCGTCGCGGGGGGAGAGGGTGATGTTGCGGCGGCCGGTCCGCTCGGGGGCGGGGTCGGCCTTGCGCAGGTCGCAGCGGGTGAGGACCTCGCGGAGGACGATCCGCATCTCCAATTCGGCGAAGGCGGCGCCGATGCAGCGGCGGATGCTGCCGCCGAAGGGGATCCAGCTGTAGCTGTCGGGACGGTCGTCGCCGAGGAAGCGCTCGGGGCGGAAGGCGAAGGGGTCGGGGTAGACATCGGCGCGGGTGTGGGTGAGCCAGATCGCCGGGGTGACGTCGGTCCCGGCCGGCAGGGTGAGCCCATCGGAAACGAGCTCCTTGCTGAGGCGGCGGCCGGCCAGCGGGATCACCGGGCGCAGTCGCAGCGACTCGGAGATCGTCGCCCGCAGGTACTCGTCCTCGCCGGCGTCGAGCTCGTCGCGCAGCCGCTCCAGCACCTCCGGGTGGCGGAGCACGAGGTCGAAGGTCCAGGCCAACGCCGTCGCCGTGGTCTCATGGCCGGCCAGCAGCAGGGTCATCAGCTGGTCGCGCAGCTCGGTGTCGTCCATCGCCCCGCCGTCCTCGAAGCGGGCGACCATCAGCATCGAGAGGATGTCCTCGCGCTCTTCCAGATTGGGCTTGGAGCGGTGCTCGGCGATCTCCGCGTAGAGCAGCTCGTCGACTTCCCGCAGCTGCCCCTCGAACCGGGCCCAGGGCCCGCCGCCGAGGCGGCGCGTCGCCAGCCCGATCAGCTGCGCGGACGGCGAGGCGGTGTCCTGCAGGACGTTGGCGAGCATCCCCCGCAGCCGGTCCAGGCGCGGCCCGGTGGAGACGCCGAAGACGACGCGCAGGATCACCTCAAGGGTGACTGCCTGCATCCGCGTGTGGATCGGGAACTCATGGTGCAGCTGCCAGGAGTCGACCTCGGCGCCGACGATCTCCTCCACCACCGACTCGTAGGAGCGCATGCGCTCGCCGTGGAAGGGCGGGAGCATCAGGCGGCGACGGGCGAGGTGGTCGGCGCCCTCGAGGATCAGCAGCGACTGCGAGCCGAGCACCGGCTCGAGGATGATGTTCCGCCCCGGCGGCAGCCCGTGCGAGCGCTCCGTATATAGGGCCTTGACCGCGGCCGGGTCGGAGATCAGCACCATCGGCCGCTCGAAGCCGAGGAAGCGGACGCTGAAGGAATCGCCGTAGCGCTCGCGGCAATCGCGCATGAAGGCGAGCGGGCGGAAGGCCCAGCGCAGCGTCTGGAGGAGCGGACCGCTGTTCGGTTCGGGTGGCAGCGCCACCGCGCAAGGATCGCAGAACAAAGGCGGGCCGTGGGTCCGCTCCCGCGATCACTAGCATCGGGCCAATGACGACCGTGACCGATCTGAAGCTCCATTCCTCCGGCAAGGTGCGCGAGATCTACGAGTGGGACGACGACCTGCTGCTAGTCGCCTCCGACCGGATCTCGATCTACGACGTGGTGATGCCGACTCCAATCACCGACAAGGGCAAAGTGCTGAACCGGATGTCCACCTTCTGGTTCGGGCTGACCGAGGACATCGTCCCCAACCACTTCATCTCCGAAGACGTTCCGGAGGAAGTCGCGGACCGGGCGATGCGGGTGCGGCGGCTGGAGATGTACCCGGTCGAGTGCGTCGTCCGCGGCTACCTCTCGGGCTCCGGGTGGAAGGAATACAAGGAGGGCGGCGCGGTCTGCGGGATCGAGCTCCCCTCCGGCCTGGTCGAGTCCGACAAGCTGCCGGAGCCGATCTTCACCCCGGCGACCAAGGCCGAGATCGGCGACCACGACGAGAACGTCGACTTCGACCGCGCGGCGGAGATCGTCGGTGATCGGGCGCTGATGGAGGACCTGCGGCGGGTCTCGATCGAGGTCTACCAGCGAGGCGCCGAACACGCGGCCGAGCGCGGCATCATCCTCGCCGACACCAAGTTCGAGTTCGGCCGCCACGCAGGGGCCGAGATCGTGCTCGGCGACGAGGTCCTGACCCCGGACTCCTCCCGCTTCTGGCCCGCCGACAGCTACCAGCCCGGCGCCACTCCCCCCTCCTTCGACAAGCAGTTCGTCCGCGACTGGGCCAACGCCCAGGGCTGGGACAAATCGCCGCCGGCGCCGGAGCTGCCGGCCGACGTGGTCGAGCAGACCCGCGGCAAATACGTCGAGGCCTTCGAGCGGATCACGGAGACCAGCTTCTAGTGCCCAAGGCTCGGGTCCTGATCCGGCCGAAGGAGGGGATCCTCGACCCCCAGGGCAAGGCGGTCGAGCGGGCGCTGCCGGCGCTCGGGTTCGAGGGGGTCGAGCACGTTCGCGTCGGCCGCATGGTCGAGCTCGAGGCCGAGGACCCCGAGCGGCTGGGCGAGCTCTGCGAGAAGCTGCTCGCCAACCCCCTGATCGAGGACTACGAGATCCAGACCCTGTGATCTGGGGCGTCCTCCAGTTCCCAGGTTCCTGTGACGAGCGCGACGCGCTGCACGCGTGCGAGGTAGCGAGCGGCGAGGCGCGGCTCCTCTGGCACGAGAGCCGCGACCTCGACGGCGTCGACGCGGTCGTCGTCCCCGGCGGCTTCTCCTACGGCGACTACCTGCGGGCGGGGGCGATCGCGCGCTTCTCGCCGGCGATGGAGGCGGTCGCCGAGTTCGCCGCCGCGGGCGGGCCCGTGCTGGGCATCTGCAACGGGTTCCAGGTGCTCTGCGAGGCCGGGCTGCTGCCGGGAGCGCTGCTTCGCAACGAGGATCTGCGCTTCGTCTGCCGCCAGGCCGACCTGATCGAGGAGCGCAGCGGCGAGACTCTCTCGATCCCCCTGAAGCACGGCGAAGGCCGCTACTACGCGCCCGAGGCGGTGCTGGACGAGCTCGAGGCGAGCGGCCAGGTCGCGTACCGCTACGCGCCGGGGCACAACCCCAACGGCTCGGTGCGGGACATCGCCGGGGTCCGCAACGAGGCCGGCAACGTGGTCGGCCTGATGCCGCACCCCGAGCACGCAGTCGACCCACTGACCGGCTCGACCGACGGCCTGCGGGTGTTCGAGGCGGTCGCCGCCGCGGGGGCCCGGGGGTGACGGTCGAGATGGCGAAGCACCGCGAGCTCGGCCTCACCGACAGCGAGTTCGAGCTGATAGTCGAGAAGCTGGGGCGGGAGCCGAACGACGTCGAGCTGGCGATGTTCAGCCTGCTCTGGTCCGAGCACTGCGCCTACAAGCACTCGCGCAAGCTGCTGCGGCGGCTGCCGACCGAGGGCGAGCGGGTGGTGATGGGGCCGGGAGAGAACGCCGGCGCGGTCGACGTCGGCAACGGCTACGCGGTCGCATTCAAGGTCGAGTCCCACAACCACCCGAGCGCGGTCGAGCCCTTCCAGGGAGCGGCGACGGGAGTTGGCGGGATCCTCCGCGACGTCTTCGCGATCGGGGCGCGGCCGATCGCGATCCTCGACTCGCTGCGCTTCGGCGAGCTCGACTCGGTCCGCTCCCGTCACCTGCTCGACGGCGCGGTGCGGGGGATCGGCCACTACGGCAACTCGATCGGGGTGGCGACGGTCGGCGGCGAGATCTACTTCGAGGAGCCCTACGAGCACAACTGCCTGGTCAACGCGATGTGCCTCGGGCTGGCGAAGACCGAGGACATGGTCCGCGCCGCTGCCGCCGGGGTCGGCAACGCGGTCGTGCTGATGGGCGCCTCGACCGGGCGTGACGGGATCGGCGGCGCCTCAGTGCTGGCCTCGGCCGAGCTCGGGGAGGGCGACGACGCGAAGCGCCCGACGGTGCAGATCGGCGACCCGTTCGAGGAGTCGAAGGTGCTGGAGTGCTGCCTGGAGCTGCTGGAGAAAGGGCTGCTGGTCTCGCTCCAGGACCTGGGCGCAGCGGGACTCACCTCCTCGGCCGGGGAGATGGCCTCGGCCGGCGGGGTCGGGATCGACCTCGACGTCGCCAAGGTGCCGCTGCGCGAGGCCGACATGGAGCCCTTCGAGATCATGGTCTCCGAGTCGCAGGAGCGGATGCTGGCGGTGGTCGAGCCGGCCCGGGTCGATGAGGTGCGGGCGATCTGCGAGAAGTGGCAGACCGGGTCGGCGGAGATCGGCGTCGTCACCGACACCGGCACGATCCGGATCCTCCGCGGCGGCGACGTGGTCGGTGAGATGCCGGTCGAGGCGCTGGTCGACGGCTGCCCGCTGTACGACCTCGAGCCGGCCGAGCCGGGGGGCTGGATCTACGACAACCGGGCGACGCTGCAGGCGGGCGGATCGGCCGAGGAGGAGCTGCTGGCGCTGCTCTCGGCGCCGAGCATCGCCTCCAAGCGCTGGGCCTTCGAGCAGTACGACTCGGTCGTCGGCTCGCGCACCGCGCGCCGGCCCGAGGCCGCCGAGGCGGCGGTGCTGGCGCTGCCCGAGGCTGGCAGCGCGATCGCCGTCTCGATCGACGGCAACGGGCGCCGGGTCGCCTGCGACCCCTACGCGGGAACGATCGAGGCGGTGCTCGAGTGCGCCCAGAACCTCGCCTGCGTCGGCGCCGAGCCGCTCGGCCTGACCAACTGCCTCAACTTCGGCAACCCGGAGAAGCCGGCGACCGCCTGGCAGCTCGACCGCGCCGTCACCGGCCTCGCCGACGCCTGCACTGCGCTCGGCGTCCCCGTCGTCGGCGGCAACGTCTCCCTCTACAACGAGGGCCCCGACGGCCCGATCTACCCGACCCCCGTGGTCGGCATGGTCGGTGAGCTGCCCGACCCGGCCCAAGTAGCGGGCAACACCTTCACCAAGGAGGGCGACGCGATCGGCCTTCTCGGCCCCTTCGCCCCGACTCTTGCCGGCTCGGAGCTGGCCAAGCAGCGAGGCGAGCTCGACACCGGCCTGCCCCAGCCCGACCTCGAGGCCGTCGCCGCCGCCTGCGCCACGGTCCGCGAAGCGGTCCGCGCCGGCAAGCTCTCCTCCGCCCGCGACGTCTCCGACGGCGGCCTCGCCTGCGCCCTGGCCGAGTCCTCGATCGGCACCGGCCACGGCTGCCGCGCCGACCTCCAGCCCCTTCGCGAACGCGGCTGCTCCCCTGAGGAGGCACTCTTCGGCGAGGGCAGCGGCGGCTTCCTCCTCAGCGGCGACCGCGCCACCCTCGATTCCCTTGGCGCCCTCGTGATCGGCGAGGTCGGCGGCGACGCGGTCGACCTCGCCGCCGGCGACCGCAGCCTCACCGTGCCTCTGGCTGAAGCCGAGCGCGCCTGGCGCTCGCTGGCGGTCTAGGCCGGCACTACAGGGCGCCGGCCTTGAGGTTGACAAGTCGGGTCGCAGTTCCGGACCCGCTCAGACCGACGTAGCCCTGGTTGTAAGAGGTGTCAACCGCACTAAAGACCTGAGTGAACCCTGCGCCCGAATCCACCCACGCTGAGACCACGCTTCCAGCATCTACAAGCGCCACGCTGCTTCCAGGAGAGATGGTCCATTTCCCCGTGGCCAGCGTCGTTTGAACTTTGACGGGAGGGAACCCGGTTGATGAGGTGACGCGATACAGCGCGACGTTGTATTCGCTGCCCGATTCCAGAGTAAACCGAAGCTCGTAGCCATTGGCCCAGGAGAAGGCATTTTTGGCTACAAACCAAATTGAGAAAGCATGCCCGGATGCTCCTGGCGCGACCGCCATGGTCACCGCGGCCCCCCCACCAAAGCCAGCGTCGTTATACAAGTAGGGAATGGTAGACCGGTAGGCACCATTCACCGCCGGATAGCCGTTAAACGGACCCCACCCACTGATCGTGTCCTGTCCTGCACCGCTGGCTCCCGGCATTACCTGCCAAAAGACAGGCATCCAGGGGCCTGAACCGGAGCCGGTGGATCCGTCAAATGGCTCGACTACCGGCAGTTTTCCCAACGAGCTGGCAATGGTTTTGGCCGTTTTGAAGACCTGTTCCGCCCCTTTGGTCACTATCCCAGCCGTGTTGGTGGCGACGATCCGGTAGCTGTAGCTCGTGTCAGGTTTAAGTCCGGTGGGGATCTCGCTCACTTTGACGTTCGCGGTGCCCGAGCCGATGGATTTGTCGGGAACAGGGATTGAACTCGGCGAGGCAGGCGAGGTCCAATATTCGAACCGGTAGGAGGTGGCGGTCCCCTTCGGGTTGACGCTCGCATTCAGGGTCGCTTCCGTCCCATTGACGCCCGTGGCCGTTTCGGTCGTCGCCGACGGCGCCGTCACCCACGAGTAGGACGCTGGCAACCCCTCAACGCTCTCGGCATTGTTCGCTCGCACCTGGAAGGTGTGGGAGCCCCCGCCGGTCGGGTTGTAGGCCTTGGGGCTGGTGCAGGCGCCCCACGCGCCAACGTCGAGCTTGCATTCGAGGCTCGCGGTCAGGTCATTCGCCGAGAAGCTGAAGCTGGCGCTTTCGCCGGCGATCGTCTGCGAGGCGATCGTCGTGTTCGGCTCGGGGGTCCCGTCGAAGGCTTCTACTGCGTCGGTGAAGGTCGTCCAAACCGGCAGGTGTTCGAAGGCACCGCCGTAGCTGATGCCGTACCAGTTGCTCTTTTTGTTGTCGGGCTGACTTGCCGGGATGCTTTGGCGCAGGTTGTAGAGGTAGACGGCATGGACGTAGGCGTATGAATCAGCGCCAAGCTCCGCTAGCAGTGGTTTCAGCATTTCGGCCTTGTTGTTCTCCCTGGTGGCCTGAGAGGAACCAGGAACGCAATGTTCGATGTCGTTGCAGGAGGAATAGCCGACCTCGGTGATCCAGATCGGTTTGTTCACCCCCAGAAATTTCCAGCGTTCGTAACTGATGCGAGCATTGAGGAAGGCTTCGTCGGTGCCCGACGTCGGTTGGTAGCTGATGTCGTGAGGGCCGGGATAGGGATGAACCGCAATACCATCGATGTAGGTACCGAGCGTCGGGTAAACCGCGAGGAGAGACTCAGCCCACGCGACCCCTCCGGAGCCGGCCGGATTCGACTCGATCAGGTAGCGGGTCGCCGGGTTGGCCATGCGACCAGCGGCCACCGCTTCCTTGTACATGGCCCCGTAGGCAACGTAGTTCCCTGACCAGAATCCATCCCCCCAGTAGGGCTCGTTCCAAATCTCGATGTGTCGCGAGGCAAGATTTCCATCCAATTCCGGATGGGCGTCCCAGAAATCCCCGCCAGGTCCATACCTCGCTGCCACTCGGCCAACGAATTCCGCGTAGTCGGATACTGACGCCGGAGAAGTTGGGAGGGCCTTTTCGCACTCGTGCGGGTCGGTCAACGACGGGACCGCCCAGCATGGGGAGGCGTTGGTGATCGGCAGAATGTTCAATCCCCGTTCCGCCGCTTCCTCGTACATCTGGTCGGGTTTCGTCCAGTTCCACGCATCGTCGGCGGGCTCGACAACCCTCCATTCGAGGTCCTCGCGCAACCGGTTGACACCAGTTTCTGCCGCCACGTCCTGCACATCACCAGGGACAGGCCCCGATCTGCTGTTGGCGCTGATCCCGAAGTAGAGAGAACGACTCTGCGCCAAGGTCGGCGTCAGCGCAAGCGTGGCGAGAATCGCAAGCAGGGCAAGAGCAAGACGACGTGGCATCGGACCCTCCCGAGGTCGGACTCAGCGAATTGGACAGCGGTGCGATGCTAAGACGCGAGCGTCGCTGCAGGGGTTTTTTCCGGTTTAGATAGAGGAATCCGTAGCAATTAGCGGACGAAACCTTCGGTCCTTTAACGCCCACGTCGCGCTCGAGCACACGACCCTGGCGGACAGTCTTATGTGCGAACAGCGGAATTCCGCAATTTGTCCGCTTTTTTTGGATGCATAAATTTCGTCCGCCAAAACGGTTTAGGCTTGCCGACGCAACCTTTCGGAGGGAGAGAGATGAGGAAGCGTTTTGCGTTGGGCGTGGTCGCAGCAGCGCTCGCGGGCTGCACGTTCGGAACGTCGGGTGCCTTGGCGGCGACCCAATTCGGTGACGGCTGCGTGGCTAACGCGGCGGAATCGATAGGGCCGGTCACCCTCTTCGAGCTTTCGGCCCCTGCCAATCCGCTGCCCCAAGCGGCGCCGGTCTCCGGTGTGCTCACTTCCTGGCGGATCAGCCTGATCCCGGAAGTCCCGGTCGTGATCCCCACCACCCTCAAGGTCATCCGGGCAAACCCGGCCGCAAAAACCGCCGTCGTCATCGGCGAAGGCTCGGGCAACGTGGCGTCCGGAACCAACCAGTTCAACACGCGAATCCCGATCCAAGCAGGGGACCGACTCGGCATCTCCGGAGATTCCAAAATAGGCGCCCTCTACTGCAACGGCGCGCCACCGAGCGTGATCGGAGCGATGCTCAACTCCTTCCCGGGGCTCGGCCCAACTCCGTTCGAAGAAGAAAGCCGCCCCCTGCGCGTTCCGATCGTCGGACTGATCGAGCCAGATGTCGACGGCGACGGCTATGGCGATGAGACGCAGGACGGTTGCCCGCAGAGCGCGGCGTACCACACGCCCTGCCCGGTCATCACGCTGGACACGATCAACCTCGTGGGTCGCAAGGCGGCAACGATCCTGGTGGCCTCCAGCCTCACCGCCCCGGTTTCCGTGTCAGGGACGGTGAAGATCGGGAAAGGCACGACGACGCAGCTGAAAGCCGGGCCGCAAACCGTGGCCCCTGGCCAGCTGATCCGCTTCAAGCTCAATTTCCCGACGGCACTGAAAAAACGTCTGAAGGAACTGAAACCGAAACAAAAGCTGACCCTCAATGTGACGGCAAGCGCCACGAACATCACGGGCTCGGCGAGCACCGACAAGAGCAACGTCAAGCTGGGGGGACAGGGATGAAAAAGCGACTCTGCTCGGGTGTGGCGGGCATCGCTCTGGCCGGAATTTTCCTCTTCGCCGCTCCGGCCAACGCCGCAACGGAATTCGGCAGCAACTGCACCGCGGAAGAAGCGCTCGGGGGCACCGCCCTGGTCTCGCTCTCCCACGGTCCGACCAGCCCCCTGCCAATCGCAGCTCCCACCAGTGGTGTCATCACCCGGTGGAAGACGACCGTCGGGTTTGAAGTTCCGCCGGAAGCCTCCGCCATCTACGCACAGCGGATGCAGGTGCTGCGATCCACGTCCCTGCCGTCCCAGTTCTTGGTGGTCGGCGAGAGCACGCCCGGCGCGATCAGCACCGGCGTCAACAGCTTCCCGACCCGCGTGCCGATCCAGGCGGGAGACCGACTTGGGCTTCGAGGGCCCTTCGTCTCTGTTTACTGCATCCCGGGCGGCACCGCCGACGTGGTCGGCCTCGCTGAAACTGAAGGCGGAACCCCCGTCGGCAGCGCATTCAACGTGACGCCGGTCCCGACGATCCAGGTTCCCCTTGCCGCGGTGATCGAGCCCGACGCGGACAACGACAGCTACGGCGACGAGACTCAGGACGGTTGCCCGCAGAGCGCCGCGTACCAGACGCCTTGCCCGGTCATCACCTTGGCGACCTTCTCGCAGGCCGGCTCGAAAGCGGTCACCGTCTCGGTGACGACCAGCCTCAGCGCTCCCGTCACCGTCAGCGGCAGCGTCAAGCTGAACAAGAAAACGACGGCGAAACTGAAAGCGGTCACGGCGGGAGTCACGCCGGGGGGGATCGGGAAATTCAAGCTCCAGTTCCCATCGAGCCTCCAGAAACGACTGAACGAACTGACGCCGAAACAGAAGCTGACCCTGAAACTCACCGCCAGCGCGGCCAATATCGCCGGCCCTGCGAGTACCAGCAGCATCAACGCAAAGCTGAAAGGACAGGGGTAACCCGATGAGAAAGCGACTTTTGGTTGGTGTACTGGCCGCGACTGTTAGCGCAGCCCTGCTCGGCGCGTCGGGGGCTTCGGCGGCGACGGAAGTCGGCAGCAACTGCACCCCGAACGAACAGGAAGAGGGGCTCACTCTCATCCCGATCACTCATACCGGACCGCTCCCAACCGCGGCGCCGGTTGGAGGCGTGGTGACCGGGTGGCGCACCAGCTTTCCCCCGGGCCTGCCACCGGACATTCTCACCTCGACCCTGAAAGTCTTTCGCAGCATTGGCGCTTCCGGCTTCTTCCGGGTGGTGGGAGAAAGCCAGGCCGGGGGCCTTGTGGGCGGGACGAACAGCTTCCCCGCAAGGATCTCAGTGCAGGCTGGCGACCGCTTCGGTGTGATTGGCAACCCGACCACGTTCTTCTGCGTCACCGGGAGCCCCGCTGACGTATTCGGCTATTCGCCCCTCTCGTCCGCGGTGGGCGGTACCCAGGAATTCGAATTCAGCACCGGTCTGCAGATCCCGGTCGTTGCGATCATCGAGCCCGACGTCGATGGCGATGGCTACGGCGACGAGACTCAGGACAAATGCCCGCAGAGCGCCGCTTACCAGACGCCGTGCCCGGTGGTCATCCTCTCCGCGCTTACTCAGCCAGGCGCGAAAGCGGTCACCGTCTCGGTCGCGACGAGCCTCAACACCTCGGTCACCGTCAGTGGCACCATCAAACTCGGCAAAGGCGCGACGGCCAAACTGAAAGCAGTCACGGCTGGGGTGGCGCCGGGCACGTTCGGGAAATTCAAGCTCCAGTTCCCGTCCAACCTCCAGAAACGGTTGAAGGAACTGACGCCGAAACAGAAGCTGACCCTGAAACTCACCGCCAGCGCCGCCAACATCACCGGCCCTGCGAGCACCTCGAATTTCAGCGCGAAGCTGAAGGGTCAGGGCTAACCGCCCCGACCACTGCCGGCGGCGGCTCGGTCGCCGCCGGCTCT
Organism: Solirubrobacterales bacterium; assembly: GCA_036277915.1. Taxonomy (GTDB): domain Bacteria; phylum Actinomycetota; class Thermoleophilia; order Solirubrobacterales; family 70-9; genus VAYN01. The sequence continues at coordinate 10,815 of DASUMA010000027.1, read as the reverse complement.
ACGGCCGCTGCAGGAGTGCGTCGGCGTAGGCCGAGTACCGCCGCGCCTGAGGCCAGCGAGGCGAAGACCGCGAAGAGGTAGGCGTCGTCGGAGACGCGGAGGGACTCGGCGAGGCCGGCGGGGTCGCCGACTATGGCGACCAGGATCGCGGTGCCGAGGACGGCGCCGACCTGGCGGAAGGCGGCGTTGACGGCGCTGGCGGTGGCAAAGCGGTCGACGGGGACGTCGCGGACGGCGGCGGAGCCGAGGGTCGGGAAGGCGAGGCCGATGCCGATCCCGGTGAGGATCGCCCCGGGCAGCCAGAGGCCGAGCCAGTCGGGCTCGGGACCGGCGGAGCGGAGGACGAGGACGCCGGCTGCGAAGACCAGGGTGCCCGGGACGACGACGGCGCGGTGGCCGAAGCGGTCGGCGAGGCGGCCGGCGGGGCCGGAGACGACGGTCGTCATCGCCGGGCCAGGCAGGGTCGCGAGACCGGCCTGGAGCACGGTGTATCCCCAGATCGAGGTGAGGAAGAGGACGTTTCCGAGGATCAGCGAGAAGAAGGCGGCGGCGAAGAGCAGGGTGCCGAGATTGCCGACGGCGAACGAGCGGTCGGCAAAGAGCTGCGGCTCGACGATCGGCCGCGGGTGGGTGCGGCTGCGCAGGACGACGGCGCCGAGCAGGATCGCGGCGGCCGCGAAAGCGGCGAGCGTGCCGGCCGAGGTCCAGCCCCAGTCGTTGCCCTCGACGATGCCCAGGGTGACGGCGGCGAGGCCAAGCGCCAGCATCGCCGCGCCTGCCAGGTCGGGCAGGCGGCTGTCGGTCACCTTGCTCTGAGGCAGGTGGCGGCGGCCCGCCCAGAGCAGGGCGGCGCCGAGCGGCAAGTTGACGAGGAAGACGAGGCGCCAGTCGGCGAGCTCGACCAGGGCGCCGCCGAGGGTCGGGCCGGTCGCCGCCGCGGCCGCCGCGGCGGCGCCCCAGAGACCGACGCCGGTCGCGCGGCGCTCGACCGGGAAGCTGTCGAGCACGATCGCCAGCGAGGTCGGAGCGATCATCGCCGCCCCCACTCCCTGCAGGACGCGGGCCGCGATCAGCGTCTCCAGCGAGGGCGCGACGGCGCAGAGCAAGCTCGAGCCGGTGAAGGCGGCGATGCCGGCGAGGAAGACGCGCTTGTGACCAAAGCGGTCGGCGAGGCCGCCGGCCGGGACAAGCAGCGCCGCGATCACGACGAAGTAGCCGTCGAGGACCCAGGAGAGGAGGCCGCGGCTGGCCTCGGGGAAGGAGGCCGTGATGTCCGGGAAGGCGATGTTGACGATGGTCGTGTCGAGGAAGGCGAGGAAGGCGCCGGTGCAGGCGATCGCCACGCTCGTTCTATGTCCACGGTCATACATCTCGGCGGCAGCATAGACTATGTCCGTGGGCATATCCAGGATCTCCGATTCCGAAGCCGTCCAGCCGCGTCGCCGGGACGGTCGCGAGCGCCTGCTCGACGGCGCCGGCCGGCTGCTGGCGGAGAAGGGCTACGCCGGGATGGAGCTGCGCGACGTCGCCGAGCGCGGAAAGGCCCCGCGCGGCTCGATCTACCACCACTTCCCCGGCGGCAAGGCGCAGCTGGCGGCCGAGGCGGCGGAGCTCGACGGGGTGCGCGTGCGCCAGGCGATCGAGCGCTCGATCGCCGAGCGCGGACTCAAGCAGACCCTGGGCGCCTTCGGCGAGATGTTTCGCCGCCGCGCCTCCGACCACCCGGAGCGCATCGGCTGCCCGGTCGCGGCCGCCGCCCTGGCCCGTCCCGAGGACCCAGCCCTGGCCGCCGCGGCGACCGCCGCGTTCCAGAGCTGGGAGTGGGTGGTCGCCGCCGCACTCGAGGACGAAGGGGTCGAGCCGGACTCCGCCGCGACCTTCGCCGCGCTCGTCGTCTCCACCATCGAGGGTGCCCTGGTCCGCACCCGGGCGGCAGGCGACCACGCTCCGCTCGACGCCGCGATCGCAGGCCTCGGCCAGGCACTCGACGCCCTGCTCGCCGCCAGCCGCTGAGCCCGGCGGCTGTTTAGAAGCTCCGGCACCGGGGCATTCCGAAAGGGCACCTTCGCATCCAGAAAGCGGCGGTGTGGGACAGAGGAGAAGCCTTGAGACCAGGCTCGGTGATCGCTGCTGCATGCCTCGCTGCCGCCTTACTTGTGGGCTTCGCCCTGGCCGGTTGCGGCGAGAGCTCCGAGGGCTCCGGGCCGCGTGAGCTCACCTTCTTCGTCGCGATCCAGCCCGGCGGCACGATCGAGAAGGACTCCGAAACCTGCTCCAAGCAGTCGGGCGGCCGCTACACGATCACCCCCGAATTCCTCCCCACCGACGCGACCCAGCAGCGCGAGCAGCTGGTGCGGCGGCTCGGCGCCGAGGACCCCTCGATCGACATTGTCGGCATGGACGTGATCTGGACCGGTGAGTTCGCCAACGCCGGCTGGGTCGAAGAGTGGAAAGGGCCGCTGAAAGAGCAGGTGACCGAAAACGTCTTCCCCAACGTGATCGAGACCGCCTCGTTCGAGAAGAAGCTCTACGCCGCGCCGTTCAACACCAACACGCAGCTGCTCTGGTACCGCAAAGACCTGGTGCCGAAGCCACCGGAGACCTGGGACGAGATGATCGAACAGGCCGAAGGCCTCGACGAAGCCGGCACGATCCAGGTGCAGGCCAACCGCTACGAGGGCTTCATGGTCTGGGCTAACGCGCTGATCGAGAGCGCCGGGACCGAGATCCTCTCCGGCCCGGAAACGGTCGACCTGGCCGAGGCGCCGACCGAAAAGGCGCTGGAGGTGATGGGCCGGCTGGCCAGCTCCTCCGCCGCCCCGCCCAACCTCTCCACCTCCGACGAGGACACCTCCCGGCTCGGCTTCGAGGCGGGCGAATCGGCCTTTATGACTAACTACACCTTCGCCTACGCGAGCGCCCAGGCCGAAGCCCCCGACATCGGCAAGGTGATGGGCTTCGCCCGCTTCCCGCGGGTCGACGCGAGCCAGCCGAGCAAACCGCCGCTCGGCGGCTTCAACCTCGCGGTCAGCTCCTACTCCGACAACAAGGACGTCGCCTTCGACGCCGCCGCCTGCCTGGCCGGTAAAGAGGCGCAGCTGACCGCGGTCGAACTCGACGGCCTCCCCCCCTCGCGCTCCGACCTCTACACCGACAAAGCCGTCACCAAGGCCTATCCCGGATTCGCCGAGCTGGTCAAGGAATCGATCGAAGAATCGGGCCCGCGGCCGACGACGCCCGCCTACCAGGACGTCTCCTTGGCGGTGCAGCGCGCGCTCCATCCCCCCGACAAGATCGATCCCGAAGACGCCAGCTCAATCTATGACGAGCTGAAGTCGAAGCTCGAAGACGCGGTCAAGCGCGAAGGGCTGCTCTGATGGAGGCGGCAACCCAGAGCACCCCGGCCAAAGCCAGCAAGCGCACGCGCTCGGAGCGCAAACTCGCCTGGATGCTCTGCGCCCCCGCGGTGCTGGCGATGCTCGCTGTCACCGCCTACCCGATCGGGTACGCGATCGCCCTCTCGGTGCAGCAGATCGACCTCCGCTTCCCCGAAGAGGGCGGCTTCGTCGGGCTCGACAACTACGTCTCCGTGCTGACCTCCGAGCTGTGGTGGACCGACCTCTTCAACACGGTCTTCGTGATGGTCACGACGGTCGCGATCGAGCTGGCGCTGGGGATGGCGATCGCGCTGGTCATGCACCGGGCGATCTTCGGCCGCGGCGTCGTCCGCACCTCCGTCCTGATCCCCTACGGGATCATCACCGTGGTCGCCGCCTTCGCCTGGCAGTTCGCCTTCGCGCCCGACTCCGGCTTCGTCAACAACCTGCCGCTGATCTCCGACGAAATGGACTGGTTCGGCGGTCGCTTCAGCTCCTTCACGGTGATCATCATGGCCGAGGTCTGGAAGACGACGCCGTTCATGGCGCTGCTGCTGTTGGCCGGGCTGGTGACGATCGACAACCAGCTCTACGAGGCGGCGAAAGTCGATGGCGCCAGCGCCTGGCAGCGCTTCACCCGGATCACCCTGCCGCTGATGAAGCCGGCGATCCTGGTCGCGCTGCTGTTCCGCTCGCTCGACGCCTTCCGCGTCTTCGACACGATCTTCATCATGACCCGCGGTGCGCAGGACACCGAGTCGGTCTCGATCCTCGGCTTCAACCAGCTGATCTCGCGGCTCAACCTCGGGCTCGGCTCAGCGGTCTCGGTGCTGATCTTCATCTGCGTCTTCCTGATCGCGCTGCTCTTCGTCAAGGGCCTCGGAGCCAGGCTCGAGGAAGGGCGACCGGGAGGCTGAGATGGAACGAGGCACGCGCGACTACGTCCTCTGGAGCATCGGCATCCTGCTGGTGCTGATCTTTGCCCTGGTCCCGGTGCTGTGGCTGATCTCGGTCTCGCTGAAGTCGCCGGAAACGATCACCGACGGCCGCTTCATCCCCTCCGAGGTCTCCTTCGACAACTACAAGAGCCTGTTCGAAGGGGGGATCGACGACAGCCCCTTCATCAAACCGCTGATCAACTCGATCGGGATCGCGCTGATCACCACGGTGGTCGCGATCACCCTCGCCGCCTTCACCGCCTACGCGATCGCCAGGCTCGAGTTCCCCGGCAAGCGGGTGATCCTCGCCGGGGCGCTGGCGATCGCGATGTTCCCGCCGATCTCGACGGTCGGGCCGCTGTTCGACATGTGGCGCGCGCTCGGGCTCTACGACACCTGGCCGGGGCTGATCATCCCCTACCTGACCTTCTCGCTGCCGCTGGCGATCTACGTCCTCGTCGCCTTCTTCCGCGAGATCCCCTGGGAGCTCGAGCAGGCGGCCCAGATCGACGGGGCGACCCCGTTCCAGGCCTTCACCAAGGTGATCGTGCCGCTCGCCGCGCCCGGCGTCTTCACGGCGGCGATCCTCGTCTTCATCTTCGCCTGGAACGACTTCCTCTTCGCGATCTCGCTCACCTCCTCCGACGCCTCGCGCACCGTGCCGGCGGCGCTCGCCTTCTTCACCGGCGAGTCGTCCTTCACCCAGCCGACCGGCTCGATCGCCGCGGCGGCGGTGGTGGTGACGATCCCGATCATCGTCTTCGTCCTCATCTTCCAGCGCCGAATCGTCGCCGGCCTCACCTCCGGCGCCGTCAAGGGATAAGGAGCAACGCAATGGCTGAGATAACGCTCGACGGAGTGACCAAGGTCTTCCCCGACGGCTTCGAAGCGGTCAAGGATATGGACCTGGAGATCGCCGACGGCGAGTTCATGATCCTCGTCGGCCCCTCCGGCTGCGGCAAGTCGACGGCGCTGCGGATGATCGCCGGGCTGGAGGACATCAGCGCCGGCGAGCTGAAGATCGGCGGCGAGCAGGTCAACGACCGCGCGCCGAAGGATCGCGACATCGCGATGGTCTTCCAGAACTACGCGCTGTACCCGCACATGACCGTGCGCGAGAACATGGGCTTCGCGCTGAAGCTGGCCGGCGTCGACAAGGGAGAGATCGACACCAAGGTCGAGGAGGCGGCGGAGACCCTCGACCTCACCCAGCACCTCGACCGCCGCCCCGCCAACCTCTCCGGCGGCCAGCGCCAGCGGGTGGCGATGGGGCGGGCGATCGTCCGCGACCCGAAAGCGTTCCTGATGGACGAGCCGCTCTCCAACCTCGACGCGAAGCTGCGCGTGCAGATGCGGACCGAGGTGGCGCGGCTGCAGTCGAAGCTGGAGACGACCACGGTCTACGTCACCCACGACCAGACCGAGGCGATGACGCTGGGTGACCGCGTCGCGGTGATGCGGGCCGGCGTCCTGCAGCAGGTCGGCAGCCCGGCCGAGCTCTACGACGAGCCGCGCAACCTCTTCGTCGCCGGCTTCATCGGCTCGCCGGCGATGAACTTCATGCCGGGCGAGCTGCGCGGCGGCAAGGTCTCGCTGCCGATCGGCGAGGTCGAAGTGGGCGAGGTCGGCGGGCGCTCCGACGGCAAGGTGATCGCCGGGCTGCGGCCGGAGAACTTCGAGGACGCGGCGATCGCCGGCGAGGTCAAGGACGAGCGCGGGCTCGCCTTCGAGGCCGAGATCGACCTGGTCGAGTCGCTCGGCTCCGACCTCTACGCCTACTTTCACGTCGAGTCGGAAGGGGTCGAGTCCGACCAGCTGGCCGAGCTTGCCGGCGAGAGCCTCGACGAGACCGGCGCCGCCAACCTGCGCGAGGGCGAGGAGCAGGTTGTCGCCCGCCTCGAGCCGACCAGCAAGGTGCGGCGCGGCGAAAAGGCCGAGCTCTGGGCCGACACCTCGAAACTGCACCTGTTCGATCCCGAGAGCGGAGATCGGCTCAGCACTGGCGGCGACGATGGGGCAGCGGCTAGGGTGGAATCGTCCGACGAAAGGAGTGGCGATGGCCAGGGTGGTGGGTCCCAATGACGGTGCGACCGGGTTCCTCGGCAGCATCGGCGTCCGCTTCATGATCGACGGGGACGAGGCCGGAGGAGGCTTCTCCCTAGTCGAACACCCGATGAGCCCGCGGGCGCTGGCGGCGCCCCTGCACCGGCACAACCGCGAGGACGAGTACAGCTACGTGCTGGAGGGACGGATGGGGGCGCTGCTGGGCGACGAGGTGCTCGAAGCCGGCCCCGGCGACCTCGTCTTCAAGCCGCGCGACCAGTGGCACACCTTCTGGAACGCCGGTGAGGAGCCGGCGCGGATTCTCGAGATCATCTCCCCGGCCGGGTTCGAGCGCTTCTTCGCCGAGCTCGACGCGATGGGCGGCGCGGTGGGCGCTGACCCCGAGACGATGGGAGAGCTCTGCGCCCGCTACGAGCTCGAGATGGAACCCGACAGCATCCCCGGCCTGCTCGAGCGCTTCGACCTGAGGATCGGCGAGCCGCCGGCCGGCTGACCGCGGACGCCGCTCGGGCGCCCGCGGTCGCGCGGTCAGGTTCCTAGCTCATCCCCATGTTGATCGGTTCCAGGCCTTCTTTTTTGCCTGCCTTGAGTTTCAAGGTGCCGCTGAAGGTGCCGTTGGTTTTGCTGCCGGTACCCGTGAGCGGGCAGCCGCTCCCGTCTTTGGATTTTTCGTAAGAGAGCGTGGTGCTCGAGAGGGTCGCTTCGACTTCGTCTGGGGTCGCTGCTGTATTGACTTTGTAGCTCACCGTCCCGATGCTCTGGCTTCCTATCTTCGTTTCGCAATTGCCGCCGACGACGACGATCTTTTTGCCTTCCGGGCATTTGATTTCGCCGGTGCCGCTGAACGTGTCGACCGACCCCGAGGTCGCTTTGAGGACGAAGGTGCATTCGTTCGGCGTGATCGTCGCTTCGGAGAAGCCGAAGGCGGTGCATTCCGTGTAGCCCGGGCTCAGCGTCAGGCTGGAGCTCGCGGCGGTCAGTTCGCCCGCGACTCCGATGGTCACGCATTTCGCCGTCGTGCTGTTTTCGAACCCGAAGCTTGTCGAGCTGGCCGAGGCCTGTTCGCCGCTGATCAGCGCCGTGTAGGACGCGGCGGTGAAGTTGGTCGCCTGCGCGCCGCTGGCGCTTACCGCCATCAGCGCAAAAGCGGCCAGCAGAGCCACTCCCAATTTGCTTTTTCTCATCTCGTACTCCCCTGTCGTGCTTTGAACGCCGAAGGCGCCCCGAAGCGCGTCAATGTCTCGCGCGCGCAGAACCGCGTCAAAATCTGCTGAGCGGCGGTGGGCGAGGCGGCGGAGGCATGGAGGCAGCCCCTGCAAATGGCGTGCAACGGAACCGCGCGTGCGCGGAGCCGTGCCATGCGAGATGCCGTCGCACGGGCGGGTCCCGGCTCGTTGCTACCCTGCCCGGGTAGGCAGTCCGCCTGCGCGTCCCGTCTCTCTCACCAAGCGAGGAAAGCGCGCTTTTGACTTCCGTGGAGCGGCTCACGATCGACCGCGACGGGCCGCATGACGAATGCGGCGTCTTCGGCGTATACGCACCCGGCCACGACGTCGCCCGCCTCGCCTACTTCAGCCTCTACGCGCTGCAGCACCGCGGCCAGGAGTCGGCCGGGATCGCCACCTGCGAGGGCGGCCACATCACCACCCTGCGCGACAGCGGCCTCGTCTCCCAGGTCTTCGACGAGGAGAAGCTGCGGGCGCTAGAGGGCGACATGGCGATCGGCCACGTCCGCTACTCGACCACCGGCGGCGGCTCCTGGGAGAACGCGCAGCCGGTCTGGCGCGACGACGGCCGCGAGGTCGCGCTCGCGCACAACGGCAACCTGACCAACGCGGTCGAGCTCTGGGCTGAGCTGAAGGAGCGCGGGATCGACTTCCGCGGCACCTCCGACTCGGAGATCATCGCCGCGCTGCTCTCCTCCCACGACGGCAAGATGATCGAGGACGCCGTCGCCAAGGTGATGCCGCGGCTGCAGGGCGCCTACTCGACGGTGGTGATGACCAAGCGGGCGATCGTCGCCTTCCGCGACCCGCACGGGATCCGGCCGCTCAGCCTCGGCCGCCTCGACGACCGCTTCGTCGTCGCCTCGGAGAGCTGCGCCTTCGACATCATCGGCGCCGAGCTGATGCGCGAAGTCCACCCCGGCGAGATGGTCTCCCTGACCGAGCGCGGGCTGGAGACGCGCCAGGTGGTGAAGACCGACCGGCGCGCCTCCTGCGTCTTCGAGCACATCTACTTCTCCCGCCCCGACAGCCGCCTCGAGGGCAAGGTCCTGCAGCAGTCGCGCGGGCGGATGGGCGAGATCCTCTGGCGCGAGGCGCCGGTCGAGGCCGACCTGGTGATCGCGGTGCCGGACTCCGGGAACCCGGCCGCGGCCGGGTTCGCGCGGGCCTCAGGGCTGCCGCGCGACGACGGCTTGATCAAGAACCGCTACGTGGCGCGGACCTTCATCCAGCCCGGACAGGAGCTGCGCAAGCACGGGCTGCGGCTGAAGTTCAACCCGCTGCCGGAGATCGTCTCCGGCCAGCGGATCGTCGTCGTCGACGACTCGATCGTGCGCGGGAACACCACCCGCCAGATCGTCGGCATGCTGCGCAAGGCCGGCGCCAAGGAGGTCCACATGCGGATCTCGGCGCCGCCGATCCGCAACCCCTGCCACTACGGGGTCGACATGTCCACGCGCGAGGAGATGATCGCCCACAACCGCACCGTGCAGGAGATCGCCGACGAGCTCGACGCCGACTCGCTCGCCTACCTCTCGCTGGCCGGCGTCTACGAGGCGATCGGCGGCTCCCCGAGCGAGCACTGCGACGCTTGCTTCAGCGGCGACTACCCGCTCGGCGACCCCGAGGACGCGAACGGCAAGTTCGCGCTCGAGACGATCTCAGGGTGAGCGCTTTCAGGGTTGTCGTGCTGGCCTCGGGGTCGGGCACCAACCTGCAGGCGATCCTCGACCAGCTGCACGGGCAGGGCGGGATCGAGGTGGTCGGGGTCGGGTCGGACAAGCCGGGGGCGCGGGCGCTGGAGCGGGCGGTCGCGGCCGGGGTCGAGACCGCTGTCTTTCCCCGCGAGGCCTACGAGGACCGGACCGGGCGGGACGCGGCGATGGCCGACTGGATCGAATCCCGGCACCCGGACCTGGTCGCCCTCGCCGGCTATATGCAGCTGCTGAGCGAACCGTTCGTCGCCCGCTTCCGCAACCGCATCGTCAACGTCCACCCCGCCCTGCTCCCCAGCTTCCCCGGGCTCGACGCGATCGGGCAGGCGCTGGAGGCGGGAGTGGGGACGACCGGGGTCACCGTCCACCTGGTCGACGAGGGGGTCGACACCGGGCCGGTGGTCCTGCAGCGCCAGGTGCCAGTGCCGGTCGGGCGCGAGCGCCAGGCGCTGGAGGCGGCGATCCACAACGTCGAGCACCAGATCTACCCGGAGGCGATCCGCATGATCGCGGAGGGCCGGGTTAGGATCGACGCTGACGGCCCGGCGGTCGTCACGATCGATGACTGACCCAGGCGCAGAGACCGCAGGCGGGGCCGCGAACGACGGCGCGATCCGGGTACGCCGGGTGCTGATCTCGGTCTCCGACAAGACCGGCGTCGCTGACTTCGCCAGGAGCCTCGCCGCCCTCGGGGTCGAGATCCTCTCCACCGGCGGCACCGCCTCGGCGCTGCGCGAGGCCGGGATCGAGGTCACCGACGTCTCCGAGTTCACCGGCCAGGAGGAGATCCTCGGCGGCCGGGTGAAGACGCTGCACCCGCGGCTGCACGCGGCGCTCTTGGCGCGGCGCGGCGACGCCGAGCACATGGCGACGCTGGAGCGCGAGGGGATCGCGCCGATCGACGTGGTCTGCGTCAACCTCTACCCCTTCGAGCAGACGATTGCCGGCGACGACGTCGCCCCGGAGACGGCGATCGAGAACATCGACATCGGCGGGCCGACGATGATCCGCGCCGCGGCGAAGAACCACGAGGGCGTCGCCGTTGTCGTCAAACCGGAGTCCTACGACGCGGTCTGCGCCGAGCTCGAGGAGTCCGGCGGCGAGATCTCCGCCTCGACCCGGCACTGGCTCGCCAACGAGGCCTTCGCCCAGACCGCGCGCTACGACGCCGCGATCAGCCGCTGGTTCTCGATGGAGTACGAGGACTTCCCGGAACATCTGGCGGTCGCCTTCGAGAAGGTCCTCGACCTCTCCTACGGAGAGAACCCGCACCAGCGCGCGGCGCTCTACAGCGAGGCGGGGACCCGCACCCACGTGCTCTCGAAGGTCTCCAAGGTCCACGGGCGCGCCCTCTCCTTCAACAACGTCCTCGACCTCGACTCGGCGCGGGCGCTGGTCGAGGCGGTCGGCCCGCAGTGGGGCGAACTGTTCGTCTATCCCGGCGACAGGCACCTGTTCACCGACAGTTCTCTGGAGTCGTACGACGCCGAGGCGG
>DASUMA010000026.1:0-375830 GCA_036277915.1 Solirubrobacterales bacterium | reverse complement strand
AAGAAGAAGGGCCTCCTGGTCAACTCCGCCAACATCTGCAAGACGCCCAACCAGGCGATCGTGAAGATGAAGGCGCAGAACGGCAAGGTCCACAACACCAAGCCGAAGATCGCTACGAGCTGCAAGAAGAAGTAGCGGCGGAATTGGAATCCCGGGGATTGACTCCGGGGGCCTGGAACATCTGAGACGCTGGCTCGGGTCTGCTCAGCGCGCGCGCCGACATTGGAGGCGCGCCATTTCGGTGCAGGTGCCTAGGCGCGAATTCAAATGCAGCCACGTAGATAGAAGACATCGCCCAAAATTCCTTGACCGTCCAGTCGAGCTTGAGCCAGGCTCCCCTCGCGAGGTGATTCTTCCTCGCTGGGAAGCAATCCAAACCTAGGAGAGTCAAGAAATGAATGGACGTAGAGCCGTCGTCGGCCTCTGCATGCTCTGCGCGCTGCTCGTCAGCGCCTTGGCGGCGCAGGGGGCTAGCGCAGCAGGGACCAAAGGCACAACAGCTTACACATGTACTAATTCGGGACTAGGAACCCCAGTTGGCAATAAATTCAAAGATGCGCACTGCAAAGAAGTGGACAACACCAACGGAACTTTCCGCCATGTCGAAATCGCCGCAAACACCACAACAGAACTCAGTGGCAGCAACGAAACCACAGGCGGCGCGAAAGAAAACACCCTTCTGAAAGCGACCATCGCTGGGTCGGCCTTCACGCTCACGGGGACTGAAACCACGGGCAGTGGATGGATGACAAACGCCACAGAAGGCAAAGAACACTACGCCCACGGTGAAGGAACCATCACATACAGTGGAGTGACCGCTTCTGGAGGCTGCAAAGTCTTCACAGACAGCGGAGCCGGAAAAGGCGCTGAAGGAGTAATTCACACCGAACCGCTGAAAGCGACCACCAAAGGTCAGGGCGACGCTCTGAAATTTGAACCGAAAGAAGGAACGGTCTTCGCCCGCTTCCTGCTCGAAGGCTGCACCAACACTGGGATCAACGGCACATACACTGTCACCGGCAGCGTGAAAACCACGTCCATTGAAGGTGCGACAAGCAAATTCACGCACGCCAACACGACAGAACAGAACACCCTGAAACTCAACGGCACGATCAAAGCCGGAATTGAAGGCGTGCTCACACTGAAATCACGGTCTGTCGCGACCGACCCATACACCGCGCTCAGTGCGACAACAGTCGAAACAGAATAGTTGCCCTTAGAGGATAGCTGATCTATGAGACCGTAGCGACGCCGGGCCGGCCACTTGGTCGGCCCGGTTGCCTTCGAGGAAGGGTTCTCCACTTCACCGTGCCAAGTTTGAAGTGACCGCCGAAATCTACTCTAAGCTCGAACCCGGAGCTTCACTTCGAACCGCACCGGTGAGACGAGGGCGGCACCTGATTCCGTTGACCGGATGCGAGGCGCCCCATCTCGCCGAAAGTTGCCGCCGGGTCGTCAATCTCCAAGGCGATCATCAGCCTGAACGCAGGCAGAAGAAAGGCCTTCTGGTCAACTCAGCCAACATCTGCAAGACGCCCAACCAGGCGATCGTGAAGATTGAAGATGAAGGCGCAGAACGGCAAGGAACACAACACCAAGCCGAAGATCGCTACGAGCTGCAAGAAGAACTAGCCGCGGCTCGAGAGCGGCGAGAGCGCTGAATCGGCGGGTGCGCGGTTTGGCTGGTTGACAGGGATTGGGGTGGGGGTGACTCTCTAGGGCATCCTCGGGGATTGGCTCCGGGGTGTCAGGAAAAGGAGAGAGTCATGAATGTGAATGGACGTAGGGCCATCGTCGGCCTCTGCATGCTCTGCGCGCTGCTCATCAGCGCCTTTGCGGCGCAGAGCGCCAGCGCGGCAGGCACAACAGCGTATACATGCAGAAACGTTCCGGCCTCGGGGTTCTCGGATAGTCATTGCAAAGTCGTCTCAGTTCCGAACGGTCCCTTCTCGCATGTCTCAATTCCGTTGAATACCACAACAGAATTCACAGACAGCAACAACACCACAGGCGGCGCAAAGGAAAACACGCTGCTGAAAGCAACTATCGCCGGATCGGCCTTTACCCTCACTGCCAAAACCACGACCGGCTCAGGTTGGGTAACAAACGCCACAGAAGGCGAAGAAATGTTTGTGCACGGGGAAGGAACCACAACATACAGCGAAGTCACCGCGAGCGGAGGCTGCAAAGTCTTCACAGACAGCGGCGCCGGCAAAGGCGAAGAAGGCGTGATTCACACCGAACCGCTGAAAGCCAGCACCAAAGGTCAGGGAGATGCACAGAAATTCGAACCGAAAGAAGGAACGGTCTTCGCTCGCTTCCTGCTCGAAGGCTGCACCAACACCGGAATCAACGGCACATACACCGTGACTGGTAGCGTAAAAAGCAGCACGATCACTGGTACCACAACTAATTTCACGCACGCCAACACGACAGAACAGAACACGCTGAAACTCAACGGGACGATCAAAGCTGGGATCGAAGGTACGGCTACATACGACGCGAGGCTCAATTCCTCCGAGGCCTTCACTCCAATAGGCCCTACAACATAAAGTTTGGTTCCAGGCTTTCAAAGCTGTGACCGAAGGACGAAGCTGAATGGGCTGGCAAGGGTGCTGGCTCATTCGGTTTATAGAGTGGCCAGGATCAAGGGTTGCATCCCTTCGAATACGTCCGCTCCGGCGGTGGCGAGAGTCCCCTCGGGGTCGTCGCTGTCCTGCGAGGGCTAGTTTGCTTTATCTTGGTCAACTTGGTCGATGCTGCCCACATTGGCTCCCTCGATATCGGTAAGAGGCCGAACCAGGGACTGTGAAGATGAAGAGGCGGAACGGCAGGAAGCTCTGCACCAAGCCGAGAATCGCGTCGGGGGGCCTTAAAAAAAGATTGAGAAGCGGCGCGGCCTAAGCGGAGGCGCGATTTCGGCAGGCAGGGTACAGCCGGTTGACAGGGGTGGAGGTGCGCGATGGTTAGGTGTGGCCTCGGAGTCGACCGGGCGGTTGGCGTTAGCCGAACTGACGGGAGGATCAAGGCGCGCGCATCGGCGTGGGCTGCATTGCCTCTACGTGCACGGAATGCGCTGGCTCGCGAATCCGCGCGCAATAACTAGGCGTGAAGCGGGCAGGGTTAGGTGAGTTAGAACACGTTGAGCTGCAAAAATTGACTGGTCAGATACCAGCGTGTCAGGGTGATTGCGCGGGGCCGAGGTGCCCCGCTGGGAAGAAATCAACCTAGGAGAGTCAAGAAATGAATGGACGTAGAGCCATCGTTGGCCTCTGCATGCTCTGCGCGCTGCTCGTCAGCGCCTTCGCTGCCCAGAGCGCCAGCGCAGTAGGCACAACAGCGTATACATGCAAAGAAACCGGCAAAGGCCCAGGTTTCTCAGATGCTCACTGCAAAACCGCTTCGGAAGCTGGACCGTTTCAGCACGTTGCGATCACGCTGAACCAGACAACAGAACTCAGTGGAAGCAACGAAACCACAGGCGGCACGAAAGAAAACACGCTGCTGAAAGCGACCATCGCGGGATCGGCGTTCACCCTCACTGGTAAAACCACGTCCGGCTCAGGTTGGATGACAAACGCCACAGAAGGCGAAGAAATGTACGCCCACGGCGAAGGCGTCATTACATACACGGAAGTCACCGCCAGCGGAGGCTGCAAAGTCTTCACAGACAGCGGTGCCGGCAAAGGCGAAGAAGGCGTGATCCACACCGAAACGCTGAAAGCCAGCACCAAAGGTCAGGGCGACGCCCTGAAATTTGAACCGAAAGAAGGAACGGTCTTCGCTCGCTTCCTGCTCGAAGGCTGCACCAACACCGGTATCAACGGCACATACACCGTGACTGGTAGCGTGAAAACCTCGTCAATCACGGGGGCGACAAGCAACTTCACGCACGCCAACACGACAGAACAGAACACCCTGAAACTCAACGGCACGATCAAAGCCGGGATCGAAGGGATTCTGACACTGAAATCAAGGTTGAACAGCAGCGAGGCCTACACCGCTCTCGCCGCCACAACATAGAGTGGTTGACAGCGCTGAGGTGGCAGTTCGCACCTCGATGTTGTCAACTGTCTAGTTATCGGATGTGCGAGCCGGCCTTCATGGCCGGCTCGCCTAAAGATCGGTAGGCGTTCCACAGTTCTTTTCCGGGTCGCGATATTCAAAGCGCGCCCGCCATGACCTGACGGTACGGACGGGTTCAGAGCACACACCATCTGCAAGGTGCCTAACGAGCGTTCATGGAGACGAAACCTCGAAGGCCGTTAGAGCGGGGTGATCGAACTTGGTCGCTAGAGACGACCGACAAAACGGGGCAATCAATAGGGGGCAGATTGACATTCGGACCTTGCTTTAGGCGCACGCTTTCGGTTGGCCCGCGGATCGGTGCGCGCAGTCTACTTGTGAAGTACTCGGTGAGATGTGGAATTAGAACACGTTGCACCTCGAGAATTGACTGGTCAGACACCTGTAGGGCAGTGTGACTGGGCGGCGGCAAGGAGCCCCGCTGAAAAGACAGCAACACCTAGGAGAGTCAAGAAATGACTAGACGTAGAGCCTTGGTCGGCCTCTGCATGCTCTGCGCGCTGCTCGTCAGCGCCTTCGCTGCCCAGAGCGCCAGCGCAGTAGGCACAACAGCGTATACATGCGCCACCACGGGTACCGCAACGGGGACCAAATTCTCCGATGCGCACTGCAAAACGAGCAACCCCGGCGGCGAATATCGTCACGTCTCAATCGCGAATGGGACGACAA
The DNA here is from genome assembly GCA_036277915.1 of Solirubrobacterales bacterium. Classification (GTDB taxonomy): domain Bacteria; phylum Actinomycetota; class Thermoleophilia; order Solirubrobacterales; family 70-9; genus VAYN01. The sequence goes on along the minus strand of DASUMA010000026.1, from coordinate 371,075 downwards.
CAGAACTCACTGGGAGCAACGAAACTACAGGCGGCGAAAAAGAAAGCTCACTGGTGAAAGCTACCGTGGCGGGGTCTGCCTTGACGATTACCGCATCAAACTCGACTCTGCAGGGTTCGATTACAAACGCCGAAGAGGGCGGCGAAATGTTTATGCACGGCACTGCGACCATCACATTCACGAACGTGACTGCAAATGGCGGTTGTAAAGTGTTCACAGATGACCCAGTGAACAAAGTAAAAGGTGAAGAAGGTGTTGTACACACCGAATTGCTGAAAGTCACTACTAAGGGTCAAGGGGACGCTATCAAGTTTGAACCGAATACCGGCACCGTCGTCATGCCGTTCATCCTTGAAGGATGCACGAACTCGGGTGAGAACGGCACATACACCGTGACGGGAAGCATGAGAGCCGTTCCAAACGGCGCGACACTCACTTTCGTTCATAGTACTGGAACAGAAGAAAACACGCTGAAATTGAACGGTACGATCAAAGCGGGGGCGGGAGGGTCGCTCACACTCAAATCTCGGCTCAACAGCGGCCAGGCGTTCACGGCACTTAGCCTCACAACATAGTCCGAAGTCCATTGAGATGAGCTGAGGATTCTGGAGGAATACCCCGAGTCTGGAGGAATACCCCGAGTAGTCAGCCGCGTGTGACGGGCTGGCTACTCGGAAGGGGCGGGAGATTTGGGAACGTGTTAGGCTCTAGCTGGGAAACAACGCCGTCGCCCATAGCGTCGGCGGGAGAAATGGGAGAGTCTCAAATTTCCTTTTGGGGCACCAGAGAGTCTTGACACCGACGGCTCGTCGCGTGCGTAGCACTCTGCCCTCGAGGGATACAACTAGAAATGGGGAAGCATGAATAAGCTCATAGCGGGAGGCCTCACGGCGGCGTTGGGAATGCTGCTGTTCGCATCGACGGCCTTGGCTTCATCCCACAATCCAACCGGCGAGTACGCTCAGTTCGCTGAGTGCCCGATGAATCGGGCAACGATCAACGACTGTGTCTATTCCGTCACCACGGGTGGATCAGTGACGCTGGGCAACAAAACCGTTCCGCTCAAAAACCCGGCGACGCTGCAGGGCGGTTTTGAAGGCGAAGGGTCTGGGATCAAATTCTACGGTGCCGAGAACGGAGATACCCTCTCGAAAACGCCGCAGCCGGTTCCTGGTGGCCTTGTTGGGGTGACCGCGCCTACCTGGTGGCCGAAATTTCTCCAGGATTGGTTCAACGGCTTGATCGAAGAAGGGTTCACCGGGGTTGATGCCACGGTCGAACTGATGGGGCCGACCAAAGGTTTGACCAACATCAAACTGAATACGGAAAACCTGCTCGAACGGACGGGAACCGCGCTCGGTCTGCCGGTTAGGGTCCATCTCGAAAATGTGATCCTCGGTAATAGCTGCTACATCGGATCAAGCACCAAACCGGTGCAAATTGATCTCACGACCGGTACCAGCGGGGGTCTCGAAGGATCCGTCGGTGCCATCTCGTTCAATCCGGCGTTCACGATTGTCACGGTTGCCGGCAGCGAGCTTGTGAACAACACGTTCTCGGCGCCCGCCGCAAGTGGCTGCGGAGGGCTCTTCTCGCTCTTCGTTGATCCATTGGTCAACTCGATAATCGGGTTGCCCGCGGGCGAAGGCGAAAATTCGGCGACGCTGGAAGCTGATTTCCAGGACGCGCTCGCTGAATACGTGAAATTGAGCGAATAGCTCTCGCAGCGAAGCTGGATTCTGATTGCGCCCGTCGCGGAAGCGGCGGGCGCTTTCTTTTGTCCTTCTCGCTGGCTGAGGATCTGGCTTGGGAAGGGGGAGCCAGCCCAATAAACACGGCGGTCTTGACACCGATCAGAGGGCGTGATCCAATTGGCAAATTGGGAACGCTAGGGGTTGCCTCAGGGTACAAATTATTCTGAGCGGAAGCATCTGGCCGCTATCGGGCCCATCGCATATCCAGTTACAAAAATGGAAAGGACCAGTATGAGGAAGCTCATGGCGGGAGGCCTGACGGCTGCCCTGGCGATGCTGCTGTTTGCATCGACGGCTCTGGCGTCGTCCCACAACCCGACCGGCGAATACGCTCAGTTCAAAGAGTGTCCGCTGAATCGGGCGACGATCACCGACTGCGTTTACTCGGTGACCAGCGGCGGAGCTTTCACGCTCGGGAAAAAAACCGTTCCGATCGTGAATCCGGTCACGCTGCAGGGTGGCTTTGAAGGCGAAGGCGAAGGGATCAAATTCTACGGGGCTGAGAACGGCGACACGCTGTCGAAAACCCCGCAGCCGGTCCCCGGTGGCCTTCTGGGCATCACCGCGCCGACCTGGTGGCCGAAATTCCTCCAGGATTGGTTCAACAACAAGATCAACGAAGGACTGACTGGGGTCAACGCTACGGTTGAACTCACCGGTCCGACCAAAGGCCTGACCAACGTCAAGCTGAACACGGAAAACCTCCTCGAACGGACGGGAACCGCGCTCGGCCTGCCGGTCAAATTCCACCTCGAAAACTCGATCCTCGGTAGCAACTGCTACATCGGATCCAACTCGAGTCCGGTGCAGATTGACTTCACCACCGGCACTAGTGGCAGTCTGGAAGGCGCCGTCGGAACCATCTCGTTCAACCCGGCGTTCACCATCCTCACCGTCAGTGGTGGGAAACTCGTGAATGGCACCTTTGCAGCACCGGGCGCCAATGGATGCGGAGGGATCTTCTCCTTCTTCATCGATCCGCTGGTCAACTCGATCATCGGCCTGCCCTCGGCTTCGGGCAAAAACAACGCTACCCTGGAAGGCAAACTCCAGGACGCGCTGGCTGAATTCGTGAAAGCGAGCGAATAGCTCTCACTCACGGATCCTCGAGGTTAAGAGGGCCAAGCCCCCGCCGCGAACGCGGCGGGGGCTTTTTTTGTTCCGGAAAAACGTCGTTGCCTTGACATTGCTAAAGCGACATGATCCACTCAGCGCTTTGGGGAGCATTAAGAGAGGAGCAGACGTGAGGAGGCTCAAGACGGTATGCATCAGTGCATTGACTTGGAGCTTGCTTGCGAGCGTCACCGCGGGCGCTTCAGGAGCTCCGACGGGGGAATACGCTCAATTCAAGGCATGTCCTTTGAGGCTGGCGGCGGTCAACGATTGTGTCTACTCGTTGACCGATGACGGATCCTTCACGATCGGCAAGCGAACCGTTCCAATCAAGAATCCGCTGGTTCTCCAGGGGGGTTTCGAAGGCGAAGAAGATCGGATCAGGTTCTTCGGCGCCGAAAACGGGGAAACGCTCGTGAAGTCTCCGCAGCCGGTGCCCGGCGGTTTGACCGGCGTGAGTGCGCCAGGTTGGTGGCCTAGCTTTCTTCAAGAGTGGTTCAATCAGGAAATCGGTAGCGGCCACACTCAGGTGAAGGCAACCGTTGAGTTGACTGGTCCGAATAGCGGGCTGACGGACATTCAGCTCAATACCGAAAATCTGCTCAATCAAAAAGGCCTCGCACTGGGCCTGCCGGTCAAATTCCACCTGGAAAGCCCTTTGCTCGGTAGCAATTGCTACATCGGTTGGGAGTCAAATCCGGTTCAACTGGATTTCACGACTGGCTCTGACGGGAATCTCCAGGGAGTCAGTGGGGAATCCACGTTCAACAAGCAGTTCACGATCACCACGATCGCCGACGGCAAACTCGTCAACAACTCCTTCAAGGCACCTCGAGCAGAAGGATGCGGAGGCATCTACTCCTTCTTCATCGATCCCCTGATCAACTCGATCCTCGGCGTCCCGTCGGGTTCCGGAAAAAACTCCGCGATCTTCGAAGGAAAGCTCCAGGATGCGCTGGCCGAATACGTCAAAAAGGCGAGTGGATAGCCCGCTCGCTTGTTTTGACAGGCCGGAATAGAGATGTAGACTGATCAGGTGCTACTGAGAAATTCCTTAGGGACGGGGTGGGCGTGGCTGGGAGCAGTGGCTCTTGTGCTTGCGGCAGGAGCCGGTTGCGGAGAATCGGACGAGCCCGTGGCGCTGACGAAGTCTGAATTTGTCATGCAGGCCAATGAGATTTGCGTGGAAGCGGACGAGGAGAGAAAGCAGGCTTCGGAAGACGCCCGGGATTCCAGTGCTGGGCCCACGGAGGAAGTCCTGGCGGTCAATGAAGCGCTTCTCGAGCCTGTGAAGTCGATGGTCGGGGATCTAGAAGAGCTGGGGGTGCCCAGGGGAGAAGAGAAGCGGGTTGGTGCGGTTGTCTCTGCGTTCGAGGCTGGCGTGGCCAAGGTCGAAGCGCCGGCGGTTGCGCCGTTGGACGCATTCGCTGAAGCCAACAAGCTGGCACTTGCCTACGGTCTCACGGACTGCACGATCTGAGATGACCGGACTGGCAATCAGAATTCTGGTCGCGCTCATCTCGGTGGTGGTCGTCGTCACGGTGTTCTCTGCTTGTGGTTCGGGCTCAAGTAGCGGAGATACCACCGAAAACGGAGAACCGAGCGCGGCATTTGCCGGTAAAGGCGAAAATGGCGAACTCGCGACGGCCGGGACGGAATCTACGGTGGAGGAGCGCGAAGCTGCGTCAAAGGTCGTTGAAGAGAGCTTGGAAGCTCGAGCCGAAGGGGATTTTGAAACCCAGTGCAGGACGCTTTCCCCCGAACTCGTTAAACAGCTCGAAGAACGTGGCTCGAAAGGCATCGTGCAGCAGAACTGTGTCGAAAGCCTCGAAACGCTAGCGAGGAATGCCCCCCAGGCGATCTTTGAAAACGTTATGACCGAACCCCTAGCTGCGCTGCGGGTAAACGGCACCCTCGCGTTTGCCTTCTTTCATGGTGCTCGCGGGAACAACTACGTGGTGCCGATGGAAAAGGAAGGAACCGAATGGAAGGTCGGGTCCCTCCAGATTCAGGAAACGCCCTAGCTACATCCTCAAGCGCGCACGCATCTGCGAGCCCGCGAATTGGCCGCTTGACATCAGATAGAGGTACGGAGACTGTCCGGTTGAGTCGTCGGCATCGGCCCGGCGAGGATCAACCAAGGAGGTCGCCAAATGAAAATACGTAGGGCCATCATTGGCTCATGCCTGCTCTGCGCACTGCTCGCCAGCCTTTTCGCTGTGCAGGGGGCTAGCGCTGCGGGCACAACAGGCTACACATGCGTGAAAGGCAAAGGAGAACTGAGAGGGGAACACTGCCTGACCAGTGGCACTGCACCTGCAGAATACGGTCATGTGGCGGTGCCCGTCAATACCACAACAGAAGGGACTGTAACCAACGAAACAACAAGCGGAGTAAAAGATTCCGGAAAACTGAAAGCAACTATTGCGGGGGTTGCAATCACGCTCACGGCGACCGGTGCGAATGGCAGCGGATGGGGGACAAACGCTGAAGAAGGAGGTGAAATGTTTGCCCACGGCGAAGGAACGACGACATTCACCGGCGTGACTGCCACTGGGAGTTGCAAAGTCTTTACAGACAGTGGCGCTGGCAAAGGCGAAGAAGGTGTAATTCACACCGAACCGTTGAAAGCTACGTCCAAAGGTCAGGGCGACTCCGGAAAATTGGAACCGAAAGAAGGAACTGTGTTCGCTCGGTTCATCCTCGAAGGTTGTGTCAACTCTGGTATCAATGGTACATATACGGTGACTGGAAGTATCAAACCCACCACTCTCGAAGGCTCAACAGTTAGCTACACCCATGCCAACACCACAGAACAGAACACGTTGAGGCTCAATGGTACGATCAAAGCGGGTGTCGAAATAGCGACAACAGGTAGGGGTAGGGCAAATGCCAGCGAGGCATACACGCCGGGCGGCGCGACAACATGAAGAAAGCTCTAACTACATCCTGAACACAGGCGCCGCTGGCTCTGCCAGCGGCGCATTTGCGCAGGCACCCAGCGCCAGACCGAGCACTCGCCGCGTATCCAGAGGATCGATCACCCCGTCGTCCCAGAGCCTGGCAGTGGAGTAGTACGGGTTCCCTTGGCGCTCGTACTGCTCGCGGAGCTGGGCTCCTACCTCGGGTTGGCCGACCTCAGTCATCACGGTTGCCGCTTGCTCGCCGCCCATCACCGAGATGCGGGCGTTGGGCCACATCCAGAGGAAGCGAGGGGAGTAGGCGCGGCCGCACATGCCGTAGTTGCCGGCGCCGAAGGAGCCGCCGACGATTACGGTCAGCTTGGGAACGCGGGTGGTGGATACCGCGGCGACCATCTTGGCTCCGTCCTTGGCGATGCCACCGGCCTCGTACTCGGGTCCGACCATGAAGCCGGTGATGTTCTGGAGGAAGAGGAGGGGGACTTTGCGCTTGTCGCAGAGCTCGATGAAGTGGGCGGCCTTGAGGGCGCTCTCGCTGAAGAGGATGCCCTGGTTGGCAATTATCCCGATTGGGTGGCCTTGGATGTGGGCGAGGCCGCAGACGACGGTCGTTCCGTACTCGGCCTTGAACTCGTGTAGGCGGCTGCCGTCGACTAGACGGGCAATGATCTCGCGCGGGTCGTAGGGGGTGCGGCTGTCAGGTGGGACTGCGCCGTAGAGACTCGCTGGGTCCACAGCGGGCTCCTCTACTGCTGCCCGTGCCCACGGGGCCGCTGGCTTCGGCGGCAGAGTCGCCACGATCGAGCGCACGATTCGCAGCGCGTCGGCGTCGTCCTCGGCGAGGTGGTCGACCACGCCGGAGGTACGGGCGTGCAACTCGCCGCCGCCGAGCTCCTCGGCCGTCACCTCCTCGCCGGTCGCCGCCTTCACCAGCGGTGGGCCGCCGAGGAAGATCGTGCCCTGGTCGCGGACGATCACGGTCTCGTCGCTCATCGCTGGCACGTAGGCGCCGCCGGCGGTGCAGGAGCCCATCACCGCGGCGATCTGGGGGATACCTTTGGCCGACATCGTCGCCTGGTTGAAGAAGATGCGGCCGAAGTGCTCGCGGTCCGGGAAGACCTCGTCCTGCATCGGCAGGAAGGCGCCGCCGGAGTCGACCAGGTAGACGCAGGGAAGGTTGTTATGTAGGGCGACCTCCTGGGCACGGAGATGCTTCTTCACCGTCATCGCGTAGTAGGTGCCGCCTTTGACGGTGGCGTCGTTGGTGACGACGACGACCTCGCGGCCTTGCACGCGGCCGATTCCGGTGATCACCCCGGCGCCAGGCGCGGCGCCGTCGTACAGGTCCTCTGCCGCCAGCGGCGAGAGCTCGAGGAAGGGAGATCCCGGGTCGCAGAGGCGGTCTACGCGCTCGCGCGGCAGCAGCTTGCCACGCGCGGTGTGGCGTTCGCGGGCCTTCTCGCCGCCTCCCCTGGCGGCGCGCGCCAGCCGCTCGGCCAGCTCCGCCGCCAGCCGCCGGTGCTCGGCCTCGTTGCGCTCGAACTCGGGGGTGCCGGGGTGGGCGTGGGTGCGCAGCTGGGTCATCCTGCCTCCTCCTCGCTGGCCAGGGCGATCAGAGTCTGCCCGCGGGCCACCTGCTCGCCCTTGCTGACCGAGACCTCGGTGACGACGCCGGTGCGCGGCGCCTGGACCGAGAGCTCCATCTTCATCGACTCGAGCACGACGAGGACGTCGCCCTCCTGGACCGCGGCACCGGGCTCGGAGCGGACGTCGATCACGACTCCCGGCATCGGCGCCTCCAGGGAGCCGCCGGCGCTGCGAGCACCGGCACCGGACGCGGCCTCGACCCACTCGAAGCGGGCGGGCTCGGCGGCGCCGTCGAGCAGCCAGACCACGCGCTCGTCCTCGAAGAGGTAGCTCTCGACGCGGCGGGAGATGCCTTCGCTCACCAGCCAGCCAGGTTCGTCGTCTTGCTCGTGGGCCTCGAAGATGAACACGCCGCTGTCCGTCCCGGCCTGCCATTCCCAGCCTTGCCTGTCATTTGCTCGGCGGATCGCGACGTCGACCTCCCCGTCGGGCCCCGAGAGGCGGCCGCGCAGCCACGCCGCTCCGGACTGACGCCAGCCGTCGCGATCGTCCCAGGGGTCGTCGCTCGGTGGTGGGCCGATCAGCAGGCCGAGTGCGGCTGCGGCGAGCACCGGGTCGGCTGCCGGCGGGGTCACCTCGCTGCCGAGTCGCTCGATCAGGCCGGTGTCGATCGCCCCCTCGCGCACCTCTGGCCGCGCCAGCAGCGCCTGCAGGAAGGCGACGTTGGTGACGGGGCCGAGGACCCGCGTGCGCGCGAGACCACCCCCAAGTTGCCCGAGGGCGTCCTTCCGGTCACGCCCGTGCGCCACCACCTTCGCCAGCATCGGGTCGTAGTCGGTGCCGATCTCGGTCCCGGCCTCGACGCCACTGTCGACTCGCAGGCCCGTAGGCTCGCCGTAGACGGCGATCTGCCCGGCGGAGGGGAGGAAGCCGTGCGCCGGGTCCTCGGCGTAGATCCGCGCCTCGGCTGCGTGGCCGTCCATCCGCACGTCCTCCTGCCCGAACCCGAGCGGCTCTCCGGCGGCGACCCGCAGCTGCAGCTCGACTAGGTCGAGCCCGGTCACGGCCTCGGTCACCGGGTGCTCGACCTGCAGGCGGGCGTTGACCTCGAGGAAGAAGAAGGCGCCAGGGTCGTCGCGCTCGGCAATCAGCTCGACGGTGCCGGCGTTGACGTAGCCGGCCTCGCGCGCTAGCGCCACCGCGGCGGCGCCCATCCGCTCGCGCAGTGCCGGGTCGACGACGGGGGAGGGGGACTCCTCGATCACCTTCTGGTGCCGGCGCTGGAGGCTGCACTCGCGCTCGCCGAGGTGGACGACGTTGCCGTGGGAGTCGCCGACGATCTGCACCTCGATGTGGCGCGAGGCCTCGAGGTAGCGCTCGACCAGCAGCCGATCATCGCCGAAGGCGCCCTCCGCCTCGCGCCGTGCGGCGCCGATTGCCTCGGGGAGTGCGTCGAGGTCGGTGACCACGCGCATGCCCTTGCCACCGCCACCCGCGGCGGCCTTTAGGAGCAGCGGGAGCTCGGCGCTCGCAGCCCACTCGAGGATCTCCTCGTCGCTGAGCCGCTCGCCGCTGAGCCCGGGGAGGATTGGCACCCCCGCGGCCTCGGCGGCGGCCTTGGCCGCGACCTTGTCGCCGAGCAGCGCCATCGCCTCGGCTCCCGGCCCGATGAAGGTCAGCCCGGCGTCGGCGCAGGCGCGAGCGAACTCCGGGCTCTCGGAGAGGAAGCCGTAGCCGGGGTGGACCGCCTCGGCGCCGCCGCGCAGCGCCGCGTCGATCACCCGCTCCGCGTCGAGGTAGGACTCGCGCGCTGGCGTCGGCCCGATTCGCAGCGACCGGTCGGCGCCGCGCACGTGGGGGGCACCGGCGTCGGCGTCGCTGTACACGGCGACTGACTCGATCCCGAGCCGCCGCAGCGTGCGCTCGATCCGCACCGCGATCTCGCCGCGGTTGGCGATCAGTACCCGGCTGAACACCTCATGCCCCGAGCGCGCGGGCGATGACCATCTGCTGCACCTCGTCGGTTCCCTCGCCGATCGTGAGGATCTTCGCGTCGCGGTAGAAGCGGCAGACCGGGTACTCCTCGATGTAGCCGTAGCCGCCGTGGATCTGCACCGCCTCCTCGGCGCAGCGCACAGCCAGCCGCCCCGTCTTCAGCTTCGCTTGTGCCGCGGTCAGCGAGAAGTTTTCGCCGCGGTCCTTCTGCAGCGCCGCCTTGTACACCAGCAGGCGCCCAGCCTCGATCTCGGTCGCCATGTCGGCCAGCTTCATCTGGATCGCCTGGTACTTCGAGATCGGCTGGCCGAAGGCGCGTCGCTCCTTGGCGTAGGCAAGCGCCTCGTCGAGCGCCCCCTGGGCGAGGCCGACGCCCATCGCGGCGACGCCGATCCGGCCGATGTCCAGCACCTGCAGGAACTGGCGGAAGCCCATCCCGCGCGGGCCGAGCAGGTTCTCATCGGGGACGCGGGCCCCGTCGAAGGTGAGCGGCCGCGTGTCGGAGGCGTTCCAGCCCATCTTGCGGTACGGCTCGCCTTGCTCGTAGCCGGGGGTGCCGTTGGGGACAATCAGGTTGGAGATCTCGTCCTCGCCGGTACGGGCAGTGATGCAGACCATGCCGGAGATGTCGGTGCCGGCGTTAGTGATGAACTGCTTGGCGCCGTCGATCACCCATTCGCCGCTGTCGAGCTTGGCCTGGGTGCGGACGTTGCCGGCGTCGGAGCCGGCCTCGGGCTCGGTCAGCCCGAAGGCACCGAGCTTCTGGCCGGAGCACAGCTGCGGCATCCACTCCCGCTTCTGCTCCTCGTTGCCGAACAGGTAGATCGGCTGCGTGCCGAGCGAGGTGTGGGCGCAGAGGGTGATTGCGACTGACGAGTCGACCCGGGTCAGCTCTTCGACGGCGATCGCGTAGGCGAGCGAGTCGCCCCCGCCACCGCCGTACTCCTCGGGGAAGGGGATGCCCATCAGCCCCAGCTCACCGAGCTTGGCGACTATCTCGTAGGGGAACCGCTTCTCCCGGTCCAGCTCCTCGGCGGCCGGGGCCACCTCCTGCCGGGCGAAGTCGCGGACGGTCGTCTGGATCAGGCGATGCTCGCCGGAGAGGTCGAAGTCCATTCGGGATGTATACCGAATGAGCGCTCGAATTTCGAGGGTTCATTCGGTATTGCTCTAGAGTTCTCAAGATGGCGCTGACCTCGCCACCAACCCGGCCGGCCCTGCGCGAGCGCTACGAGCGCCGCCGCAGCGAGGTGATCGCCACGGCGGCTCGCCTCTTTGCCGAGCGCGGCTACCAAGAGACCTCGATGCAGGAACTGACCGAGGCCACCGGCCTCGCCGCTGGCGGTCTCTACCACTACATAGAGAGCAAGGGCCAGCTGCTCTTCAGCATTTGCGACGAGCTGATGGAGCCGCTGCTGGAGCAGGCGAGGGAGATCGTCGCCACCGATACCCCGCCCGAGCAGCAACTGCGCGACCTGCTCCGTGCCTGGCTCGACCAGATCGCCACCCACCGCGACCACATGCTCGTCTTCGCCCAGGAGCGCCACGTAATCGAGCGCGAGCCCCAGTGGCGCCGCATCCGCGCCCAGCGCCGCGCCTTCGAGCAGCTGCTGGGCGATGTCCTAATGCGCGGCGAGGCCGACGGCACCATGGCCTTCTCCGATCGAGGTTTCGCCCAGCTTGCCCTGCTGGGGATGGTCAACTACACGCCGCAGTGGCTGAACCCGCGCGGGCGGCTGTCGTCGAAGGAGATCGCAGACGGATACTGCGATCTCCTTCTCCGCGCCAGCGCCCGCTGATCCGATCTACGGTGTTTCGACTGTTGTCTGGCTCAGGGGCTTCAGGGTGTCCCCTGCGATCAGTGGATCCTTGCTTTTGACTGTTGTGTTGACTTCAACGCCAGCTTTGACCGAGCCGTTGAGGGTCAGGGTGCCCGACGCTGTCACATTCGCATGAACGCATTTGATTGTCGCTCCCTCAGGACTGCATTTGATGCTGCCGTTGATCGTGTATGTCCTGTTCAGGCCCGTGAATGGGGCGGGGCAGCCGTCGACGATGAAGGTTGCGACGACGTTGCCTTCTTTCGGCGAAAGCACTCCCGCGTCCCCTTGGCCTTTCGTGGTCGTTGTTAGCTGGTTGGTGTGGATGACGCCTTCTTCGCCTTTTTCGCCACCTTTGTCTGTATAGACTTTGCAGCCTTTTTCGGCCGGGGTAGCGACTTTGACTCCGGTGTATGTGGTGACGCTGTCCGCGTGGACGTAGTGTTCGCCGCTCGGGTCGAGTTTGTTTTCGACGGTTCCGGATGCCTGTGCGGACGTTGCCTGGAGTTGCAGCGCGATGCCCGCAATGGTCGCTTTTAGGACCGCGATTTCCGATTCCCCCGATGTGGTTTCGCTGCTTATTGAGAGTTCTGTCTGTGTGTTCTCCTGAATTTCCACGTGTTTGTATTTGCCACCTGATTTCGGCGATTTGCAGTGGGCGTCGGAGAACCCGCCATTCGGTTCGCCCACTTCTTTGCATGTGAACGCTGTTGTGCCGCTGGTGGCTGCCACTGCGCTTTGCGCCATGCAGGCGCTGGCGACGATCGCGCACAGCAGGCACAGGCCAGCGAGCCCTCTTGGTCCCATCATCGGATGCCTCCCCTTGAAGTGGTATCTGGTTTGCGCCCCGAGATCAATCTCGGTCGGCGACCTCGAGGGTCCATGGCCACACGCCTACTGTCAACGTGCTGATCCGCGCACGTGCAGTTCGGCGAGCTCATCCCCTTGCACCCTCACAGGGCTGCGCGTGCGAGAATGAGTCCTGCTTCGCGCCCGACGGCACTATGGCCTTCCCCGATCGAGGCTTCGCCCAGCTTGCCTTGCTGGGAATGGTCAACTACAAGCCGCAATGGCTGAGCCCGCGCGGCCGGCTGTCTTCGAAGGAGATCGCAGATGGCTACTGCGACCGGCTTTTCGGGCGGCGCGCTGATCGAGGATGGATGGGAGGGCGTCCAGTTGGCCCCTACAACAGCCCCCGAATCGCTTCGTCGAAGACCCTCGATTCTTCCAAGCCATAGTGCAGCAGCAGAAATTGGGTTCGAGCTCCGGTTCGCCCGATCAGGAACGTGGGCGTGGTGTTTGCCCCCGATTGCTTCGCCAGCCTTTCGTCGGCATTGATCTGATCGAACCAATCACTGGGATTCCGATCTTCTTCCCAGCGCGGCATATCCATGCCTGCCTTCGCCGCAATCCGGTTGAGGAAGGCTTCATCGACATACCCGGTGAACTCTGGCCCCTGTTCGCGGTAGAAGACGTCGATGAAATGCCAGAGCTTGCCCTGTCTGCCCGCCGCCAGCGCCGCCGCCTGCTGCTTCCGGAATTCGAGCAAGCCGCCTGCCAGCTTGGTGTCGGTTTCCTTGGAGCGGAAGCGGATCTGCAGCTTGCCATCGCGCACCCAGTGGCGAATTAGGAAGGGGAGCGCACCGAGCACCACTTGCCGGGACATTTTGCACTGCAGGTCGCCAAAGAACTGCAACGTCACCGGAGCCTTGCGGTAGCCGAGGAAGGATCCGTGCTGGGGGATGCCGGCAAGCAGTGCGAAGGCACGCGCCCCAGCGGGGGGTTCCGGCACAGCCACCACTTGACGCCTGGCCGCTGAGCCGCCGCCACTCGCCGCGATAATCACGACCACGATCAAGGCCGCAGACGAGAGAAGGAGAAACAAACACTTTAGTTTGTTTTCCCTTAGTACTTGCATCTTTGTAATAATAAGTGCATACTGCGCAAATGGTCAAGGATTCCTACCTTTACGACACAGGTTGATCCCATGACCCTCCGGGCCAGAGCACTCGCTGCTTGCGTATTGGCCCTCCTCGCACTGGTAGCGCTAGCTGGAACCGTCGCCCACGCCTGCTTTTACGAACCGCCGGTCCCACCGCCGAACAACTACGGCGGCGTTAACAAATCCAGCCCTCCCGTCTCCGACTCCCAGTGCGAGGCAAGCGCATTTCCCATCAACTGCGCCTCCGGCAACCAGTACGAGGAACAGACCGACCTCGCCCTGGGCGGCCGTGGGCCCGGCCTCCATTTGACCCGCACCTACAACTCCCAAGCGGCTTCCGAAGCCAAAGAAGCGGGCCCATGGGGCTACGGCTGGTCGGGTCCCTACAGCTCCCACCTGGAATTCAACGCAGAATCGGGTGCAGTCACCGTCGTGCAGGAAAACGGCGCCACCGCCTCCTTCAGCCTCATCGAAGGTAAATACGTTCCCAGCACCTGGGGCCAGGCGAAGCTGCTCAAGATAAAAATCGAAGGGGTAGACCTCTATTTCTTCACCCTGCCGACGCAGGAAAAACTGATCTTCAACTCCGAAGGCAAGATGACGGCGATCAATGACCGCAATGGCAACGCCATCACCTTCACCTACAGCACGGGCAAGCTGACGAAAGCCAAAGACTCTGCCGGCAGGGAACTCATCTTCGCCTACACCGGCAGCCAGGTCACGAGTGTCGAAGACCCGCTGGGCCGCAAAGTCAAATACACCTACGAATCGAGCAGTCTCGCTTCGGTAACGCCGCCAGGTGAAGAAACCGCTCGCTGGAAATTCAAATACGACGCGTCCCATCAGCTGACCGAAATGACGAACGGCCGCGGCGGTGTCGTTAAAACCGAATACGACGCAAGCCACCGGGTCAAAAAACAAACGGATCCCGCCGAACGGGTGCTCAAATTCGAATACGGCGAATCGGGTGGCAAAAAGACTACGACGATCACCGAGCCGAACGGCTCGACCACCTACGAGAAATTCAACGAAGCCGGAGAGCCGCTGGAAGTGATCAAGGCCAAAGGGACTGGTCTGGAACGGAAAACGACCTACGAATACAACGAAGCCTACGCGCTTGTGAAAGCGACCGACGCCCTCGGCCACTCGACGACCTACGAATACAACGCCGCCGGCGACCGCACGCTCGAAAAAGACGCTGAGGGCAACGAATCGAAATGGACCCACAACGCTACTCACGACGTCGAAACCGAAACCACGCCCAAAGGCGAGAAAATCACCTATAAACGAGACGCCAAAGGCAATGTCGAAGCGATCGAACGCCCCGCGCCCGGCGAAACGACCCAGAAATCGACCTTCAAACACGCCTCAAACGGCGATCTGGAATCCGCGACCGACCCGCTCGGCCGCGAAGCCAAATTCGAATACGACTCCTACGGCAACCTCAAAGCCGAAATCAACCCCGAAGGCGACAAGACCACCTGGACCTACAACAAAGACGGCGAGCAGCTGACCGAAGTCAGCCCGCGCGGCAACGAAGAAGGCGCCAAAGCCGAAGAATTCGAAACCAAAACGGAACGCGACTCCCAGGGCCGGCCGATCAAAGTCACCGACCCGCTCGGCCGCGAAACGAAAGTCGCCTATGACAAAAACAGCAACGTCGAATCGACGACCAACGCTCTAGGCCAGACGACCAAATACACCTACAACGCCAACGACGAGCAGACCAAAGTCGAAAAGCCCAACGGCGACATCACCGAATTCGCCTACGACAGCATGGGCCAGGTAAAAAGCCGCACGAACGGCAATGGCTACACGACGAAATACGAACGCGACACGCTTGGCCAGCTGAGCGAAACGGTCGATCCGCTGGAACGCAAAACGAAACAGGAATACGACGCAGCCGGCAGCCTCAACAAAACCGAAGACGCTCTCGGCCGCACGATCTCCTACACCTACGACAAAGCAGACCGCCCGACCAAAATCGACTACTCCGAAGCCTCGACGACTGACGTCACCTACGAATACGACAAAAACGGCAACGTGACGAAAATGGTCGACGGGACTGGGACGACGACCAGGGAATACGACCAGCTCGGTCGGTTGACCGAAGTAAAAAACGGCAAATCGGAAGTCGTCAAATACAAATACGACCTCGGGAATCAACAGACCGAATTAACCTATCCCAACGGCGAAACCGTCAAACGCGCCTTCGACAAAGCGGGTCGCCTTGAAAAAGTCACCGACTGGCTAGGCAAAGAAACCAAATTCTCATACAACCGGGACTCGCAGGTCAAAGCGACGACCTTTCCCGCCACGACTGAAAACGTCGACGAATACGCCTACAACAGGGCTGGGGAGATGACCGAAGTCGTCATGAGGAAGAAAGCCGAAGCCCTAGCGTCGATGACCTACACGCGGGACAAACTCGGCCGAGTGGAAAAAGACGTCGAGACCGGTTTCCCCGAACTCCCCGAATACAAATACGAATACGACACCGCCAACCGGCTGAGCAAAAGCAATGGCACGACCTTCGGGTACGACAAAGCCAACAACGTCACCAAAATCTCCTCGACCACCTATACCTACGATAAAGCCGATCAGATCGCGAGCGGGAGCAGCGCCACCTACGAATTCAACAAACTCGGTCAGCGGACGAAAAGCACGCCAACGGGCGAAACGGCCACCACCTATGCCTATGACCAGGCTGGGAATCTGATTGAAAGCAAAAGTCCGGGGAACGAAAACACCTTCAAATACGACGGGACCGGGCTGCGGACCACCGAAACCAAGAATGCCTCGACCTATCCGATGGTCTGGGACTCCACGGCCGGACTTCCTCTCTTGCTGCGCAAAGGGAACGATTACTTCGTCTATGGCCCTGGCGGCCTGCCGATTGAGCGGATTACCTCGGGATCTGCGTATTACCACCACCACGACCAGTTGGGGTCTACTCGCGTGTTGACGGACTCGAGTGGGAGCGTGGTGGGGACCTACCGATATGGTCCCAATGGAGCGTTCAACAAATTCACCGGGACCCAAGGCACCCAGCTCGGCTTCGCCGGGCAGTACCGAATGCACACCGGGAACCAGCTGATCTACCTGCGAGCGCGTACCTACGATCCGGAGACGGCGCAGTTCCTCAGTCCTGATCCGCTGGCCGTGGTTTCCGGGGAAACGTACGCTTATGCGGCAGCCAATCCGGTCAATGCTGCGGATTCGACGGGCCTCATGCCTACTGGATGCGGATGTCCACTTCCGCCGTGTCCCATTAATCAGGAGCCTGCGGATGGGTCGAGGGTGTCGCCCACGCCGAAGCCCAAGTCTAAGCCGTCTAACTGGGGGGATACCATTGCGGGGGGGCTACTAGATGGCGCCGTTGAGGTGGCCAAGGGCGTAAGCCTCTCGACGCTGTGGCGGTCGAAGAGCTTCTCGCCTATGAAGATCATAGGAAGGGGGGTCGCTATCGCAGTCGGGACCGAGGCGGCCGCGAGTGGTCTAGAGCGCATGGGCTTCGACGAAGCCGCCTTTGCTGTTCGTACCACGAGCAATGTTGTTGGGGGACTGGGGATGCTTGGGGCTGCGGCCATGTGGGTTGACAAGTACATTATGAGTGCGAACCCAGCCTTGCTATTTATCGTGATCCCACCTGAGTACCAGCAGCGGATCAGTCGCCAGTCCGCCCCAATCGGCTAAGTGCGTGCGCGACACCTGGTGTGGAAAGCAATCGATGTGTGGGGGAGGTGTGGAGTTCCTTGGGAGCGCACTGCTCTGTGATGGGTTTCGGACGCGACGTATTCGCAGACCGTCATGGTCGATAGCTTGGATGCTGAAGCCGCTTCAGGCAAATGCCAGATGGCTGACTTTCGAGGTGGCTCAGACGTTTTAGGCGGCGCAAGCACGTTTACGGGCCAAAAGAGCGAGCCCCTCGACACCCTTGCTAAGGCGAGCGAAGTAGGGGTCGGCGGTGGTTCCCGCCTGGTAGCGCTTGAAGCTGCCCTCGAGGAAGATCGCGGCCTTCCAGAGGGCGAGGGCCTGGTACCAGGGCAGCCCGTCGGTGGCGTAGCTAGTCGCTCCGGCGTAGCGCTGGATCAGCTGCTCGCGCGACTGGAACCCCGGGAGGCGGGTGAGCTGAGAGAGGTCTCCGACCGGGTTCGGTGAGTCTTCCGCCTCAGACCACATTGCGGTCATGTAGCCGACATCGGCGAGGGGGTCACCGATCGTTGCCATCTCCCAGTCAAGGACGGCGACCAGCTGCGGCTGAGCGGGCGCGAACATAACATTGCCCAGGCGGTAATCGCCGTGGACCAGGGTTGTCGCCGGCGACTCCGGCAGATTTGCCGCCAGCCACTCGCCGACGCGCTCGAGATCGGGCAGCGGTCTCGTGGCGTTCACCTCCAGCAGTCCGTTGAAGCGCTTCAGCTGGCGCTCAAGGTAGCCGTCGGAGCGGCCGAAGCTGCCCAGACCTGCCGCCTCGAAGTCGATTTCGTGCAGTCGGACCAGAGTGTCGACGAGCTCCTCGCCTATCCGCTCGGGGGCGATCTCGCCGAACCCTGCCGGGAGGGTGTCACTGAGGACGTGCCCCTCGATGTAGGGCATGACATAAAACGGCGCGCCGATCACGCTTTCGTCCCCGCAAACCGCCAGCACTGCAGGCACCGGTAGGCCGAGCGGTTCCAGGGCTCGCAGCAACCGAGCCTCGCGCAGCACATCGTGGGCCGACGGCGGCAGCGGCCCGCGCGGTGGCCGACGGAGCACCAGACGCTCGCCGCCGCGTCGCAGCAGGAACGTCACGTTGGAGTGGCCGTCGCCCAGCTCGCTCGCCTCGATCTCTCCCGACCCGAGCCCCGCGGCGTCGAGGAACGCCGCCAGCGGCTCCATCACCAGCAGCGGTTCCAACTCGGGCTCTCTCACTGGCCGAGCGTACTTTCGGCCTTCGGGCGCGCTGGCGAGCCTGGCGGTGGGGTTCGTCGATTCCACAAGCCCCCTCGTTCCATTCCGCTCGACTGCCGTTTGGGTCTGGAATGGTCGAACCGATGGCGATCTGCATCACCGGCGGCTCCAGCGGCATCGGTCGGTCGATCGCCGAGCGCTTCGCCCGCTCCGGCACGGATGTCTTCATCAACCACCACGCCAACGACGATGCGGCTGCGGAGGCGCTGGCGGCGGTCGACGCTGCCGGCGGCCGTGGCCACCTGGTCAAGGCCGACGTCGGCACGGCGGAGGGCGTGCGGGAGCTCTTTGGCGCGGTTGTGGCCCGGGTCGATCGGCTCGACCAGTTGGTCCACTGCGCCGCCAAGGCGCTGACCGGGCCGCTGCTGGAGGCCGAGCCGGAGGAGCTGGAGGAGGCGATTGCGGTCAACGGCCTCGCCCTCATCAATCTCACCCGCGAGGCGCTGCCGCTGCTTGGCAAGGGCAGCACGGTCTTCTACGTCTCCAGTCGCGGGGCGCGCCAGGTGATTCCCAACTATGGCTCTCTCGGCACCGCCAAGGCCCTCGGCGAGCACATCGTCCGCTACCTGGCGAAAGAGTTGGCGCCGCGCGGTGTCCGCGCGATCACCGTCTCTCCGGGGGCGATCGACACCGCCGCCTTTCGGGCGATGTTCCCGGATACTTGGGAGGAGCGGCTCGCCGCCGCCAACGCGGCGAACCCGATCGGCCGTGGCGTCACCGGCGAAGACTGCGCGGCCCTGGTTGAGTTGCTCGCCAATCCGGAGTTGGAGATGGTGACCGGCCAGACCGTGGTCGCCGACGGGGGTTCCTCGCTGTGAGCGGCTGATGAGCAACGGCCGCCTGGGGGGCAAGTTCGCTGTCGTGACCGGGGCCGGCTCCGGGATCGGCCGCGCCACCGCCGAGCTCTTCGCCCGCGAGGGCGCCGGCGTCGCCGCGGTCGACATCGACGCCACCGCGGTGCGCGCCTGCGCCGAGGCGATCGAAGCCGGCGGCGGCCAGGCGATCGCCTTCCCGACCGACGTCGCCAACGCCGCTGCGGTCGAGGGGATGGCGACGGCGACGCTGGAGCGCTTCGGCCGCGTCGACGTCCTCGTCAACAACGCCGGGATCCTCGACGACTACCTGCCCGCGGCCGAGACCCCGGATGCGCTCTGGGACCGGGTGCTCGGCGTCAACCTGAAGGCGATGCTCCACACCTGCCGGGCGTTGATCCCGCAGATGCTGGAGCGCGGCGGCGGCGCGATCGTCAACGTCGCCTCCACTGCGGCCCTCAACGGCGGCAACGGCGGTGCCGCCTACACCACCTCCAAGCACGGCGTCATCGGCTTCACCCGCCAGCTCTGCTTCGACTACGCCCGCCGCGGCATCCGCGCCAACGTGCTCTGTCCGGGTGCGGTCGAGACCGGGATGACGCGGGAGATCTTCGCCTCCGGCGACGCCGAGGTGATGAAGGCGGTCGAATCGGCGCCGATCGGCCGCTGGGCCCAGCCCGAGGAGCTGGCCGCCGCCGCGCTCTTCCTCGCCAGCGATGACGCCTCCTTCGTCAACGGCTCCGTCCACGTGGTGGACGGCGGCTTCGACTCCAAGTAGCCAAGAAAGGGAACCATGGACAAAGCAGCTTTCGCCGCCTCCTACTCACTGCCGATCGGGCCGGGCAGCATGTACGCGCCGCCGCCTTACCTCTACCGCGGGGTCGAGGACTGCTTCATCGTCTACGAGGCCGACCCCTCCGGGGTCGAAGAGCTGCTGCCGCCCGGGCTGGAGATCGCCGACGAGGTTCCGACCTGCATCGCCTGGGCCCGCTGGGTGCCGTTCTCCACCTTCGGCGCCTACCACGAGGCCTACATCATGATCCGCGCCAAGTACGGCGACCAGACCTACCTCTACCAGCCGTTCATCTTCGTCGACAACGAGATCCCCCTCGGCGCCGGCCGCGAGATCTGGGGCTACGCCAAGAAGCTGGCCGTCTTCGAGCGCAACTGGGGCGGGGGAGACGTCCCCTTCGGCGAGCAGATGATCTTTACCGTCGAGCGCCCCAAGGGCCAGCGCATCATGACCGCCACCATGGTCGCCGACCGCCTAGCCGACCCCTCCGAGCTAGAGGACGTCCCCGTCCTCTCCACCCGCATCATCCCCAACTCCGAGCCCAACAAGCCCCCCTCAGTAGCCGAGCTAGTCCGCCTCGACGTCCCCGCCACCCTGCACACCGCCCCCGACGGCACCCCCAAGCTCTTCGCCGGCCGCGGCTCCCTGACCATGGACACCGTCTCCACCGTCGACCCCTGGTACCTCCTAGCCCCAACCAAGATCATCGACTGCTACTTCGGCGTCTACGACTTCGACCTCCCCCACGGCAAGGTGATCCACAACTACCTGGAGGATGAGGAGATGTGGAAATAGGGTGAGCAAGACAGGCCGGCGGGCGCCGGCCTGTCTTAGCGGTCAAGACACTGTTGTAAAGGCGAGAGGCGTATAGGTCTCCTCGATAACTGGATCTCTACCGACGTATGTAAGCGAGCCTTCGAGGCCTGCTTTGATGGTGCCATTCAATTTCAGGGTGTTGTCAGTTGTAGTACTGGTATGACTGAAGTTGGTTGTCGCCCCGGTGGGGGTTCCCTTGAAGGTTCCGGTTAGCGTATATGTACCGTTTATTCCACTATTAGTACAGCTTTTGAGTTGAAACCTGGCGATGGTCGTACCTTCTTTAGGTTCGTATTTTGTCGCGTCGCCTTGTCCCAACGTGGTTGTTTTCAGCGCTTCGGTGTGGATAACACCTTCTTCCCCTTCCCCCGCACCAGAGTCTGTGAAAACTTTGCAGCCCGCCGTAGCAGTGACCCCGGTGAATGTAGTCGCCCCTTCGCCATGGGCAAGGTGGTCAAGATTCCCGTCTGTGCTATTTGTAATCCAGCCGGATGAAGTTACGTTCGATGCTTTGATTTGGAGCGCAGATCCGGCGACCGTGGCTTTGATAATGGTTTCAGCCGGCGCGCTACCTGTCGTCGCTGTTGTTGTGTTCTCTTGAACGGATTGGTGCGTATATTCGAGGTTTGGGCTGCCTTTGTCTTTGCAGTGGTTGTCTGAAAACTGAGGACTGAAGAGGGTTTTCTTGCATGTGAAGACTGTCACCCCGTTTGTCGTTGCGCTTGCGCTTGAGGCCATTGCCCCGGCCAAGACAAGCCCACACATGACGCAGATTCCGATCCTTACACTTTTTCGACTGGTCATTTCGTCACGCTCCTTCGTCTGATTAGTAACGCAGAGTCCCTGAGCAATGACCAAACGGTGCTCCCGGCTCTTGGCCATGTCAAGGTCCGCAATTGGCGCACTCGCGGATGCGTGTCGGGGAAGCCTCGAAGGTGCTTGAGAGGCGAAACGCATAATTTGGCGCCAATATGGCGCTACAATGCCGAGGTGGCCAGTGTTCAGATCAAGAACGTCCCACCCGACGTACACCGCGTACTCCGGCGGCGTGCTGCAGATGCGGGGCAGTCGATGCAGGAGTACCTGCTTGCATGGCTGACCGCAGAGGCACGTGAGGCGACCCTCGATGAGGTACTCGATCGTGCCGGCGGGCGCGCGGGCGGCTCGGTCGGGCTCGACTTTGCCGCGGAGACCCTTAGAGACGAGCGCAAGCGCGCCGCGTGATAGTGCTCGATGCCTCGGTTCTGGCTCCGGCCCTCGCCGATGACGGGGAGGACGGTGACCGGGTGCGAGAACGTCTGCGTGATGAGGCCCTCGCTGCTCCAGAGCTGATCGATCTCGAGGTTGTGTCGGTGCTGCGGCGCGCGGTGCGCGCTCGCAATCTCGACGAGCGGCGGTCCGGTCAGGCTCTGACCGACCTGGCGACGATGCCGCTGAGGCGAGTCCCGCACCTGCGGCTCCTCCCGCGGATCTGGGAGCTTCGCGACAACCTGACCGCGTACGACGCCTCCTACGTCGCCTTGGCCGAGACGCTCGGCGCCCCGCTGCTGACCGCTGATGGGCCGCTGGCCGCTGCGCCCGGGATTCGCTGCGAGGTCGAGGTACTTCGCTAGGACTTCGGCTCCACCCGCGGCTCCAGCTGAATCTCTTCCTCGGCGCGCGGCACGCCTTCGTCGATCTCGGCCTCGCGCTCGATCTCGGCGTTGAGCTGGTGGCCGAAGAGGATTGAGACGTTGGTGAGCCAGAGCCAGACGAGGAGGGCGATGAGGCCGCCGAGGGTGCCGTAGGTCTTGTCGTAGGAGCCGAAGTTGGCGACGTAGAAGGCGAAGGCGGCGGAGGCGAGGGCCCAGACGATGATCGCGACGACTCCGCCTGGGGTGACCCAGTGGAAGCCGCGGAGCTTGGCGTTGGGGGAGGCGTAGTAGAGGAGGGAGACCATGGTCACGAAGAGGGCCGCCATCACCGGCCACTTGGCGATGTTCCAGACGGTTACCGCGGTGTCGCCGATCCCGATCGGGCCGGCGACGGCCTCGACCACGGGGCCGGTGAGGACGAGGCCGACGGCGAGCAGGGCGGTCATCGCGATCATCGCCACGGTCACGGCGATCTGCAGGGGGCGGAGCGTCCAGAACGGGCGGCCCTCAGCGGTCTCGTAGATGACGTTGGAGGCGCGCATGAAGGCGCCGACGTAGCCGGAGGCCGACCAGAGGGCTACGGCGAGGCCGAGCACGAAGGCGAATCCCGCGGTCGAGCGGGAGGAGGCGATCGATTCGACCGGGCCGGCGAAGGTATCCGCGGCCGATTCGGGGCCGATTTCGGTGACGATCTCCGTGATCGTCTTCGTCGTGCCCTGGGGGTCCCCGAACAGGCCGATCAGGGAGACCATCGCGATCAGCGCGGGGAAGAGGGAGAGCAGGCCGTAGTAGGTGAGAGCCGCCGCCCAGTCGGTGAGGTTGTCCTCCTGGAACTCGGCCGCGGTGCGCTTCAGGATCTGGAAGGTCTTCGACATGTCCTACGCCTGTACCCCGGCTGCGTAGAGTCACGCCGATGCTCTACCTGAGCCACCCCGCCAGCCTCGAGTACGACCCGCGGGAGCTGATGCCCGGTCACCCCGACGTGCCCGATCGCATCGTCGCGCTGGAGGCCCACCTGGCCGAGCTCGGGTGGCTCGGGGCGGAGCGCCGCCCGGCCCCCGCCGCGACCGAGGAGCAGCTGCGGCTCGTCCACACCGAGCGCCTGGTCGACTCGGTCGCCGAGCTCGGCCGCGCCGGCGGTGGTGGGATCGACGCCGACACCGTCGTCGTCCCCGGCTCCTGGGACGCGGCCCTGCACGCAGCCGGCGGCGCCTGCGAGCTCGCCCGCGCCCTGCTCGCCGGCGAGGACACGGTCGGCTACTGCGCCGTGCGCCCCTCCGGCCACCACGCCGAGCCGGACCGGGCGATGGGCTTCTGCTTCTTCAACAACGTCGCGATCGCCGCCGAGCACGCGATCCGCGACCTCGGCGCTCGCAAGGTCTTCGTCCTCGACTGGGACGTCCACCACGGCAACGGCACCGAAGCCGCCTTCCGCGACCGCGCCGACGTCCTCTTCGCCAGCATCCACCAGGGCGGGATCTACCCCGGCACCGGCCGGGTCGCGGACGTCGGCACCGGCGCGGGGGAGGGGTACACCGTCAACCTGCCAGTCCCCGGCGGCTCCGGCGCCGAGACCTGGCTGCCACTGGTCGAGCAGGCCCTGGTCCCGCTGGCCGAGTCCTTCGAGCCCGACCTGATCCTGATCTCCGCGGGCTACGACGCCCACCGCGCCGACCCTCTGGCCGGCTGCACCCTGGAGAGCGAGGACTTCGCCGCGATGGCTCGCCACCTCCGCGACCTCGCGGCCCGCCTCGGCGTCCCGCTCGGCGCCGTCCAGGAGGGCGGCTACCACCCGGCCTCGATGGCCGAGTCGGCCGCGGCGACGATCGCCGCGCTCGGCGAATAGGACAAACGTCCCTCTTCGGAACAGATGAGTGAACTAATCGGTACGTTTCCGTGCCGTGAGCGCGAGCGACGTCCCGATCCGCGAAGAGCAGCCGCTGGCGATGTTCCCCAGCGGGCATGGCTGGACCGGCAACGGCACCGGCAGTTTCTCCGACGCCGGCGGCGAACTGGCGCTCAACGGCGATCGCTCGTACAAGATCGAAACCAACGGGACGGGCGGCACTTCGATCGCCTCCTCGCCGGAACTGACGACGGTCGACATGACCAACAAGCACGTCGTCTTCCACTCGCAGCTGAGCTTCGCCGACCGGATGAAAACGGTGAAACTGCGCCTCGCGTCGGGGGCTATCGGCACCGACTTCGCCGAGGTGACGATCTGGGACGAAGAAGACGACCCGATCGCGCTGCAGAGCACCTGGGAGCGGCAGAGCTTTGAGACCGGCGCCTTCGCGGTAACCGGAGAAGTCAACTGGGAAGCGATCAACCGCGCCCAGATCATCGTCACCGACAAAAATCTCGGGACCAAATTCACCCTCTACGTGGCGGGCATCTACGCCGTCCCGACCCGGCCCAAGGCGGTCGTCAGTTTCTGCTTCGACGACAACTACGCCAGCGTCTTCACCCTCGGCCTGCCGAAGCTCTCCGCCTACCGCTTCCCGGCCTCGGCCTACGTGATCGTCGACACCGTGGCCGGCGAAAAACGGCTGACGCTGGAACAGCTGCGGATCCTCCGCGACCAGCACGACTGGGAGATTGGTGGGCACGCCTACACGGTCACGAACCACAACCTGCCCAGCGGCCTCGACTCGATCCCGACGCAGGCGGAACTCGAAGCTGAGTTCAACGGCCTGCGCGACTGGCTCGACGAAAACGGGTTCTTGCGGGCCACCTTCGCCTACCCGAAGGGCTCGGCCAAGGCGGACAAATCCCGCCGCATGGCGAAGCGCGACTACGGCGGCGGCCGCTCCACGCCGCACGGGCCGGAGACGGCGCCGCCGCGCGATGACTACACGCTGCGTGGCTGGTCAGTTGACGGCCTCGTCGAGAACGCGGAAACGCTTGAAGCGGCGGTCGACGATGCGATCGCCCAGGGCTCGTGGCTGATCCTGACGTTCCACGACCTTGTCGCCGGCGAACCGAAAGCGGCGACCGAGTTCAACGCGAACGAATTCAACGAAGTCGTCGACTACGTGCGCGAAAAGCAGCTCGAAGGCAACGAACCCGAGGTGCGGACCGTCGCCGAGGGGATGGACGCGGCGCCCCCGGGGTCCTCGGTCGGCTCCCGGGTCTGGTACGAAACGAAGATCTTCACGATCCCGGACGAAATCAGTGTCGCCTCGGGGGACACCGACTTCATCCCGCCCTTCGCGATCAGCCTGCGCACGGGACAGACGGCGAAGGTCGTCAAGGTCGTCTCCAAGCTCAACTCCGGGACGAAAGTCACGGCGAAGCTGCAGAAGAACGGAACCGACCTCGAAGGCTTCACCGGGATCGAAGTCAAAACCGAAAAGAAAACCACCGACCCGGCGGACCAGCCGATCGCCGACGGCGACCTCCTGGGGCTGGTCGTCACCGCGGTCGAAGGCGTGCCCAAGAACATGACCTTCGCGGTGGTCATCGAGCACTCCGAGCTCTAATGGCCAACCCGAAAGTCCGGACCGCGACGATGCTGGCCGGAAGTTCGGTGAACAGCCGCAAATACACCGTGCCCGGCACCGCGGTCAAAGGCGACACGCTGCTGATCTGGGCCTATATAGAGACGACCGGGATCACCTTCTCGGTCGCCGGCGGGGGCTGGACCAAGATCGCCCAGACCAAACAGACGAGCGAAGGCTGGGAAGCGGTCGCCTTCGTCCTCGCCAGCTGGAACGGGACGACCACCGAATACACGCTCGAATGGGGAGGGGCGAAAAAATTCAACGCCGGCGCGATCGTCGTCGTCGAAAGCGCCGACCCGACCACGCCCCTGGGTGCCCAGAGCGGGGCCAACTTCCGCGAAAACACCCCCGCCTCCAAATCGGCGGTGGTCGACGGCCTCACCGCTGCCCGCGACGGAAGCCTGTTGATCACCGGCGTCTTCAACGACAACGGCTCCCTTGGGGGCGAGGCCTCGGGCTGGACCGAGGTGGGTGACCAGGCCGACTCGCCCCAGATCTGCTTCCGGAACGAACTGGCGACCAAAGGCGCTCAGCCCGGTGTCACCCACTCCCTCGGCACCTCCTCAATCAGCCTGACTCTGATGATTGCGCTCCAGCCCGCGCCAAAAGGCAAAGGCCGGCGCCGCTTCACCTCGGTCGGCTGACCAAGTCTCGCCGCACCGGCTAGGTACCGGCACGAGATCCGCGAGCCCGCTGATTGGCCGATTGACAGGTAGTGATCCGCGGGAGAGCCTCGAAGCTCCCTAACTAAGGAGTGTCATCGAAATGAACGGACGTAGAGTCATAGTTGGTCTCTGCATGCTCTGCGCTCTGCTGGTCAGCGCCTTTGCGGCCCAGAGCGCCTCAGCCGTCACCAAAGGCACAACAGCCTTTACATGTAAAGAAAGCGGACCGGGCGGCGGCTTCACGAAAGCTCACTGCAAGGCCGCCGACGCGGGATCGGGCAACTTCAGCCACGTGGCGATCCCACAGGACACGACAACAGAAGTCGAAATCAGCTCGAAAAACGCCAACGCCGAAACAAGCTCCTGCGCAAACTGGACGTTCAAATACACGCTCGGGGGCACCTCAATGGAAACAGTCACCTGCGAAGTACAGGGCGCCGGGTGGATGGAAAACAAGGTCGACCCGGGCGGAGAACATTACACCGTTAGCCATATCTCCTTGACATTGCTAGGCGTGAAATCAAAAAACCTGCCCGGGTGCGAGGCTTACACAGATTCCGAAGCGGGCGAAATGGGCGAAAAAGAGGTGATTCACACCGAACCGTTGAAATTCACGACGACAGGGCAGGGAGATTCGGTGAAAATCGAACCGACAGCGGGTTCCACCTTCGCCAGGTTCTTCCTGACAGGTTGCGTCAATTCGGGCCTGAACGGCACATACTCATTGACGGGCAGCTTCAAATGCAAACCTGACGGAGCGACAACCATTTGCGATCACACCGAAATCACAACGCAAAACACCTTTAAACTGAACGGTTCAATCAAAGCCGCGCTCAGTGGCCCGGTGACAACAAAAGGCAGGGCCAACGGCGGTGAGCCCTTCACCCCGCTCAGCACCACAACAGTCGAAACAGAATGACGTTGCAGGCATTACACGCCCGTTGACTTAGGGGCTGACGAACACACCGGATCGGCGGGGTCGCCGATCCGGTGTTCAGGAGCGATGCTGGCGATCGTCGTCGCCTGGGTGACCAGGCCGACTCGCCCCAGATCTGCTTCCGGAACGAACTGGCGACCAAAGGCGCTCAGCCCGGTGTCACCCATTCCCTCGGCACCTCCTCGATCAGCCTGACTCTGATGATTGCGCTCCAGCCCGCGCCAAAAGGCAAAGGCCGGCGCCGCTTCACCTCGGTCGGCTGAGGAGGCCTATGTTGTTGTGAAGCTGATCGGCTTGTAGGCCTCCGTGCTGTTCGCGCGCGCTTTGGGTGTCAGGCTTCCAGCGATACCCATTTTGATCGCGCCATTCAACTTCAGGGTGTTCTGCGTTGTGGTCGCCGCGTGACTGCAAACGATTGTCGCGCCTTCGAGTGGGCAGGTATAGCTGCCGGTGACCGTGTATGTGCCGTTCAGGGCGGGCATGGGGCAGTCGGTCAACTCGAATCTCTTGATCACGTTGCCCGCCACCGGTTCGAATTTCACATTGTGGCCTTGCCCTTTCGTCGTGAATTTCAGTGGTTCCGTGTGAATGACCCCTTCTTCGCCTGTGCCAGCCGCACTGTCTGTGAAGACCCGGCATCCATTGTGCGCAATCACGCCGGTTGTTGTGAACGTGACCGTGCCGTGGGCAATGTGTTCTTCGTTTTCGAAGGTGTTTGTGATCGTCCCCGAGCCACTCACCCCGGTTGATGTCAGTTCGAGTGGAAGGCCGGCAACCGTGGCTTTTGTGATCAGCGTGGTCGCTGCGTTTGTTTCAGCGTTGGTGTTTGCGTTGGTGATGTTCAGTTCTGTGGTCGTGCCATTGGCGATCGCGACGTGTTTGAAGTTGGCGCCCGACTGAACTGCGTCGGCCGGTTTGCAGTGTTCTTTCGAGAACCCGGGGCCGACGCCACCAGCAGACGCGCATGTGAACGCTGTTGTGCCCGCTGCGCTGGCACCCTGTGCTGCCAGCGCGCTGAGAAGCAGCGCGCACAGCAAGAAGGCGCCCGCGACTGACTTGCGTGCTTTCATCTGGAATCACTCTCCCTTGTACGAAGCTCGTGTTTTCCCGCTGGCGATCGCCTGCGGGCCACATCCGAGAGTGCTCCTGGTGCCCGGCGCTGTCAATCGGCAGAAGCGCACGCCCGCGGATCGGTGCCAGGCAAGATTTGGCGGGCGTTCAAGAAGCGTGACGTCGCTCACACGAGGGCGAGCGTGTGAGCGGCCTCACAGACGGAATTCGAGTCTCCGGCACACTTGTATACAAGTGGATAAGAGAAGAAACGGAGACTGAAGTGAGCAACAAGACTTGGACTGTGAGGGCGATCGAGGGTGGCGAGACTGGCCGTGTCGAGACGGGCCTCACGCACGAGCAGGCGGTGGCTGCGATCAATCGCGCCAGCCGCGGGCTGTCCCCCTTCGAGACCGAGCGCAGCGCCCCGCAGGCCGCTGCTGCGGAGGTCCTCGAGCGGGAGCTGGCTGCACCCGTCGCCGCTTAGCTCACAGCCGCTGTCGCCCGTAGCATTGCGGGTGACAGATGCCGGAACCCGTCAAGCGCGGACAGCGCTACATGCCCGGGCTCGACGGCCTGAGGGCGATTGCCGTCCTCGCCGTCATCGCCTTCCACCTCGAATTCGGCTGGGCGCCCGGCGGCCTGCTCGGGGTCGGCGTCTTCTTCACCCTCAGCGGCTACCTGATCACCGACATCCTGCTCTCGCAGCTCTCGGGCCGGGGCAAGATCGCGTTTGGCGCCTTCTGGGCCGCCCGCGCCCGCCGGCTGCTGCCGGCGCTGTTCGCGATGCTGGCGATCGTCGTCGCCTGGGTGACGATCTTCGGCCCCGCCCAGACGCAGGAGTTCCGCGACCAGGTCGTCTCCTCGATCTTCTACGTCAGCAACTGGCAGCAGATCTTCGCCGACATCTCTTACTTCGCCCGCTTCTCGCCGCCAGGCCCGCTCAACCACCTCTGGTCGCTGGCGATC
Source organism: Solirubrobacterales bacterium (assembly GCA_036277915.1). Taxonomy (GTDB): domain Bacteria; phylum Actinomycetota; class Thermoleophilia; order Solirubrobacterales; family 70-9; genus VAYN01. Next base: position 341,811 of record DASUMA010000026.1, on the reverse strand, counting down.
GAGGAGCAGTTCTACATCTTCTGGCCCTTCATCCTGCTGGGTGGGGTGAAGCTGGTCCGCGACCGGCCGCTGGCCTCCGGGGTGCGGCCGCGGCTGGCGATCGTGACCCTGGCGCTGGCCTTCGTCTCGGTGATCCTGATGGCCGCGCTGTACCACGGCGGCGACCCCTCCCGGGTCTATTACGGCACTGACACTCGCGCCTCGGAGCTCTTTTTCGGCGCCGCCCTGGCGATGGTCTGGCCGAGCCGGCGCCTCACCGGCGCGATCTCACCCGGCGCCCGCAACACCCTCGACCTGATGGGCGTCGCCGGCCTGGTCGCGATCTTCATCCTCTTCTGGCAGACCACCGAACTCTCGTCCTTCCTCTATCGCGGCGGCTTCCTGCTGCTCTCGGTGGCGACGGTGATGGTGCTGATGCCGTTGACCCACCCTGCCTGTCGGCTCGGCGTCGCCCTCGGGATTCGGCCGCTGCGCTGGATCGGTGTCCGCTCCTACGGCATCTACCTCTGGCACGCGCCGATCATCATCCTCACCAACCCCGGTGACCACCCGGCCCCGGACCTGACCCGCTCGATCTTGCAGGTGGCGGCGACCTTCGCCGTCGCGGCGCTTTCCTGGAAGTACCTGGAGGAGCCGATCCGCCGCGGCGCGATCGGCCGCTTCTTCGCCCGCCGCCGGGCCAGCGGCTGGGGCTGGCAGACGTTCTCGCCGCCGGCCCGGGCGGTGATGATCGGCAGCGCGGTGGTGCTCGCGGTTGCGGTGGTCGGCATGGCCGGGGTCAACTCCGCCCCCGAAGGCGCCGCCGCCCGCGTCGCCGAAGCGACCGAAGGCGGGATCGCGAAGGAAGTGCCGTCAACCCCCGAGCAGGCGGCGGAGTCGACCAAGTCCTCCTGCAAAGCGGTCGTCCACATCGGCGACTCGACCTCGGAGGGGCTGGACTCGCCCGAATACCTGCCGATCCCCGCTCAGCGGATCGAAAACCGCTACGCCGAAGTCGGCGCCGCCGAACAGCACCTGGAGATCTCCGGCGCTCGCTCGATCGAAGAGCAGTTCGAAGGCGAACCGAACGCGCAGGAAGTCGCCGAAGCCTGGAAGACGGAAGGGTTCAAAGGCTGCTGGGTGCTGGCGCTCGGGACCAACGAGGCGGCCAACGTCGCCGCCGGCTCGACGATTGGCGAGCGCGAACGGATCGAGAAGATGATGGCGATCATCGGCCCGGAACCGGTGATGTGGGTGAACGTGCGCTCGCTGGTCCCGGAGGGCGAGGGCCAGTACTACTCGAAGGAGAACATGGAAGCGTGGGACGAGGAACTCGTCGCCGCCTGCGCCGCCTATCCGAACATGCGCATCTACGACTGGGCCTCTGACGTCAAAGACGCCTGGTTCATCGACGACGGCATCCATTTTACCTCCCCCGGCTACGCCGCCCGCGCCCAGCTGATCGCCCAGGCCCTGGCCCACGCCTTCCCCGCCAAGGGGGAGACCGAAGGGGGGGTCAAGCACTGCGTCGTCAGCTGAGCCGCCGGTTTTCGTCGTTTCGCCCCGGGTAGCGGCGGCGAAACGAAGAAGGGAGCGCAAAGCCATGAGCGAGCCGAACGAGCGGGACGCAAAGCTGGTCCAGTACATGAACGAGGCCTACGGCAAGGAGCGAGAGCTGGAGACCGCGCTGCAGGCCCACATCGCGATGACGACCAAGGCGCCCTACAAGAAGCGCCTCAAAGAGCACCTGCGCGAGACCAAGGGTCACGCCAAAGCGCTGGAGCGCCGGATCAAGAAGCTCGGCGGCGGCGGGCACGCACTGCAGACCGTCGTGGCCAAGGGCATGGCGGCGGCGAAGGGGCCGCTGCACATGCTGCGCGGCAGCGGTCACCAGGAGAAGATGCTGAAGAACGCCAAGACCGAGTACTTCAACGAGCACGAGGAGATCTCGACGTACCTGGCGCTGGAGACGTTCGCGACGAAGGTCGGCGACCGTGAGACGGCGAAACTGGCGCGGGACATCCGCCGCGACGAGGAACGGATGGCGAAGTTCCTCGAGGGCCAGATCAAGTCGCTCTCGAAAGCGGTGGCCCTGGAAGAGGTCCCGGCGCGGCAGCGCTCGGCCACGAAACCGAAAACGCGCCGCAGCGCCAAACCAAAAGCGCGGCGCAAACCGGCGGCCAAACGCAAAGCCAAAGCGAAACCGAAACGCAAAAAAGCGCGGGCGTAGTCAGCCCGCGCGCAGGCCCTCGATCTCGACCGGCGCCGGCTCGCCCGCCGGCTCGAAGCCTAGGATGCGGCCGTAGAAGTAGAGCTCGGCCTCGAGGCAGCGGATCTCGGTCTCGGCCTGGCGGAAGCCGTGCTGCTCGCCCTCGAAGGCGAGGTAGGCGTGGGGGACGGAGTTGGCGGCCAGCGCCGCGACCATCGTCTCGGCCTGGTTCGGCGGCACCACCTCGTCCTCCAGCCCCTGGAAGAGGATCACCGGCGCCCGCAGCCGCTCGGCGTAGTTGATCGGCGAGCGCTCGCGGTAGAGCTCGGCCTGCTCGGGATAGGGGCCGATCAGGTTGTCGAGGTAGCGCGACTCGAACTTGTGGGTGTCGCGGGCGAGCGCCTCGGCGTCAGCGACGCCGTAGTAGCTGGCGCCGGCGGCGAATGTGTCGTGGAAGGTGAGGGCGCAGAGGGTCGCGTAGCCGCCGGCCGAGCCGCCACGGATCGCCATCCTTGTGCCGTCGACCTCGTCGCTCTCGGCGAGGAAGCGGGCGGCGGCGACGCAGTCCTCGGTGTCGACCACGCCCCAGGTGCCGCGCAGGCGGTCGCGGTAGGCGCGGCCGTGGCCGCTGGAGCCGCGGTAGTTGACGTCGACGACGCCGAAGCCGCGGCTGGTCCAGTAGGCGAACTCGCGGTCGAGCGCCGGGGTCGTGTGCGAGGTCGGGCCGCCGTGGCTCTGCACGATCAGCGGCGGCCGTTCCGTCGGCGGGGCCTCGAAGTCGGCGTTGGCGGGCGGGTAGTAGAACGCGAAGGCGGTCTCGCCATCGCCGCTGGGGAACTCGATCGGGCGCGGCTGGGAGAGGTAGGCGGGGTCGATCTCCACGTCGCTGGCGGCGCGCACGACCTCGGTCTCGCCGCTGGCGACGTCGTGGACTGTGACCGCGGTCTCGCTCGTTGGGCTGGCGGCGGCGAAGGCGACGCGCGTGCCCCGCGTGGAGAGCGAGGGGTAGCCGAAGGAGGTCTGGGGGAGGCGGAGGTCGCGCGGTTCCCAGGCGCCGGGGGCGAGCGCGAAGAGCTGTTCGGTCCCCTGCTCGGTGCGGACGCAGACGATCGTCCCGTCGCCGAGGAAGGCATAGGTGGAGCCGCCGAACAGCCACTGCGGGTGCGCGAGGTCGGCGCGCTCGGCGGTCAGCTGCTCGACCGCGCGGTTCTCGACCCGGTAGAGGTTCCACCAGCCGTCGCGGTCGGAGACGAAGTGGAGCCGGCCGGCGTCGTCCCACTCCGGCTGGAAGACCGACTCGGCCGGGCTGCCGGCGATCAGCTGCGCGCCGGTCGGGTCGGCCAGCGGCGCCAGCCACAGCTCGGTCCCGTCCCAGGGCATGTTCGGGTGGTCCCAGCAGGTGAAGGCGAGGGAGGCGCCGTCGCGGCTGGGGCGGGGGAAGGAGTAGAAGTCCCGCCCCGAGGCGATCACGGTCGGCTCGGCCGACCCGTCGAGCGGCAGCGAGATCACCTGGTTCTCGGCTTCGCCCTCGCCGTGCACCTCGCGCACGCAGAAGACCGTGGCGGCGTCCGGGCCGACCCGCATGTCGGCGTAGCGCAGACCCGCCGCGCTCTCCGGCTCGGGCGTGATCGCCACCGGCTCCTCGCCGAGCCGCTGCCGGTAGAGGCGCTGGTCGGCGAAGTTGACGAAGAGGACGAGGTCGGCTGCGGCCAGGGCCCAGGCGCCGCCGCCGTACTCGTGGACCCGGGTCCGCACGTTGAGGTCCGGCGGCGTCACCGTTTCCGGCTCGCCGCCCTCGGGCCGGCGCATCAGCACCACCCGGCCGCCCTCGTCGGGCCGTCCCTCCGCCCACCAGACGGCACCGTCGCCGGCGAGCGCCGGCGCGCTCAGGCGGCGCCCGCCCCGCGCGACCAGGTCGGGGTCGATCGGGGAGCGCCAGGAGCCGTAAGGGGCGACTGTGGCCACCCGGGGACCATAGGCGGCCGCCGCCGCGGGCGCTCGGTCAGGCGTCCAGGGCCGCTACTTGTCGCCGTCGACGACGACCTCGCGCAGCCGGTGGGTGACGACGTCATAGACGAAGCCGCGCACCGCCTCGCGGTGGAGCAGGAACTCGGAGCCGCGAACCCGCAGGATCGCCTTCCGCACGGCGGCATCGACGTCGTCGAAGGACTCGATCGCGAACTCCGGCGCCGCCCCGGTCGCCTCCCGCAGCTCCTCCCGGAAGCCGTCGTCGGTGATCTTCGCCATGCCGCAGTCGGTGTGGTGGATCAGCATCACCTCGGTCGTCCCCAGCTTCAGCTGGGAGATCGCCAGCGAGCGGATCATGTCGTCGGTGACGACCCCGCCGGCGTTGCGCAGCACGTGCGCCTCGCCGTCGCTGAGCCCGAGCGCCGCGATCACGTCGATCCGGCAGTCCATGCAGGCGACGACCGCGACCGCCCGAGTCGGCTGCGCTCCCAGGTCCTCCCGGGGGGCAGAGTCGGCGAAGTGGCCGTTGTTAGAGAGGAGCTCGTCGATCGCGTCCATGCGCGGCAGCCTAGAGGCCACGCGACCATTCGCGCCGCCGGCCGTGCCGATTGCCGCCTGCGGCCGCCGGGTACGGGCATCCCAGACTGCAAAACCACCAGAGGGAGCAAGTGCGATGGAGACGCAGAGCCCCAGCAAGGGGATATTGGACGGCGGTAACGCCGAGACGCGCGAACACGTGGTCGAGCTTCTAACCGAGGCCTACTGGATGGAGATCGAGACGGTGATGAGCTACATCTCCGCGTCGGTCAACCTCGACGGAGTGCGGGCGCAGGAGATCAAAGAGTCGCTGGCCGAGGACGTCGAAGAGGAGCTCGGGCACGCGAAGCAGTTCGCCGCGCGGATCAAGGAGCTTTACGGGGTAGTCCCAGGCTCCCTCGAGTTCTCCGCCGAACAGGGCTTCCTGCAGCCGCCCGAGCAACAGACCGACACCGTGCACGTGATCCGCGGCGTGATCAAAGCCGAGACCGGCGCGATTGAGCACTACACCCGGATCATCGAGGAGACCGAGGGGGTCGATCCGGTCACTCAGGACATGGTGATCGCGATTCTGCGCGATGAGCAGGGTCATCGACGGCTATTTGAGGGATTCCTCCGTGAGTATGAGTTCGAAGGGAAAGCCTGAATAGGCTGCGCGGGTGCGCATCCGCCCCGCCACCGAGGCCGACGCCGAGCTGATCTTCTCGCTGATCCTCGAGCTCGCGACCTACGAGAAGCTCGCCGACAAGGTCGCCGGTGACCCCGAGGTCCTACGCCGCTCCCTCTTCGAGGAGAAAGCGGCGGAGGCGCTGGTGCTGGAGGTGGGGGAGGAGGCGGTCGGCTACGCAATCTTCTTCACCACCTTCTCGACCTTCGAGTGCCGCTCCGGGATCTGGCTTGAGGACGTCTACGTGCGCCCCGAGCACCGCCGCGGCGGCATCGGCCGGCAGGTCATGGAGCACCTCGCCCAGCTTGCGCTGGAGCGCGGCCACGTCCGCCTCGAATGGTGCGCCCTGGAGTGGAACGAGCCGGCGCTGAGCTTCTACGCCGGGCTCGGCGCCCGGGTGCTCGACGACTGGCGGATGCTGCGGCTGGAGCGCGACGGCATCGAGCGGCTCGCCGCCGGCACCCCCGCGCAGACCGCCTAGAGCTTGGTCGCCCGCCGCGCTGCCGTCTCGGCCAGCGCGAGGATGTCCTCAGCTTCTGTCGGCGGCAGGTGGGCGGCGAAGACCTGGGCTTTGGCTGCCTCGGCCTTCTGGTCTTTAGCCGCGTCCTTGCTGCGGTCGTTGCCCATCTTGACCCCGAAGTAGGCGCCGACGATGGTCGCGACAACCCCCGCGCACCCGGTGGCGATGGTCGAGGCGTTGGAGCCGTCCTTGAGGATCGCGGCAAAGGCGATCAGCCCGACCACGACGACCCCAACGATCACGGCGATCAGGCCGCCGACCGCTTTCATCCGGTCGCTCCAGGTCTCTTCCTTCGGCGCCGCTTCAGCCGATTTGTCGACCTCTGGTGCCTTCGTGGTCGGCTTCTCGGTCTGCTGTGCCTGGGTCGGCGCCTCCGCGTCCGCCCGGGCAGGGTCGGTGCCCTCCATTACGGCTCCCCTCGCTCTGATTACTTAACGAGGATTGATGTTAAGCCGGGTTCGAGGAAAGCGCGTGTCAGGGGCCGCGCGCGCTACTCGTCGCGCGGGGTGATGCGGAAGAGCGATACGACCTCCGCCTGGTGCGCCTCGGGGTGGACCACGTAGGCGCTGGGGCCGCCGCCGAACCAGCCGGCCGATTCGTTGTCGCCGACGAAGACGCCCGGGTGGTGCTTGCCGTCGCCGTCCTCGACCCAGACCTTGTCGCCCTCCTTGAACCCGTGCTCGATTACGTCCACGCTCATCCCCCGCCTGGTTGAGTGATCTCCTGAAGCGCCCAGCCGTTGCCGTCGGGGTCGGCGAAGAAGACGAACTTGCCCCAGGGGAAGTCCTGCACCTCGCTGACGCCCTCGATGCCGCGCTCAAGCAGCTCCGCCCGCGCCGCCGCGACGTCGGCGACGACGATCTGCAGCCCTTCGACCGACCCCGGGGCCATCTCGCCGATCCCGGTCCCGATCGCGATCGAGGTCGGCGAGCCCGGCGGCGTCAGCTGCACAAACCGCATCTCGTCGCTGACCTGGTGGTCGTGTTCGGCGACGAACCCGGCCTGCTCGTAGAACGCCTTCGCCCGGTCGACGTCGGAGACCGGTACCTGCACGAGCTCGAGCCGCCAATCCATGCGTCCGACTATATCCACGCACGTGTCACAGATCCGGTTCCCGCCTCGTCTCTTGGGTAAAGCAAGCAAAGGAGGAACCATGAAGGTCCTGGTAGCCGGCGCCACCGGCGCGATTGGCAAGCAGCTGCTCCCGCGCCTCGTCGCCAGCGGGCACGAGGTGGTGGGGATGACGCGCAGCGAGAGCAAGGCGGACGCGGTGCGAGCGCTTGGCGCGCGCCCGGTGATCGCCGACGCGCTCGACCCCGACCAGGTGGCAGCCGCCGTCGCTGCGGCCGAGCCGGAGGCGATCGTGCACGAGCTGACCGCGCTCTCCGGCGGGATCGACCTGCGTCACTTCGACCGCTCGTTCGGCCCCACGAACCGCCTGCGCACGGAGGGCACGGACCACCTTCTCTCGGCGGCGCGCGCCGCCGGGGTGCGGCGCTTCGTCGCCCAGAGCTACGCCGGCTGGCCGGCCGATCGCAGCGGCCCCCCGGTGCAGGACGAGGATGCCCCGCTCGACCCCGACCCGCCGGCGGCGCTGCGCGAAGGTCACGCCGCGATCCGCTACCTCGAGCAGGCGGTGACCGAGGCAAGGTGGACCGAGGGCATCGTCCTCCGCTATGGCGGGTTCTACGGCCCCGGCACCTCGCTCACCCGCGGCGGCGAGCACGTTGAGGAAATCCACCGCCGCCGCTTCCCGGTGGTCGGGGACGGCGCCGGCGTCTGGTCGTTCGTCCAGATCGAAGACGCCGCCGAGGCCACCGTCGCCGCGCTCGAGCACGCCCGCCCCGGCATCTACAACATCGTCGACGACGAGCCGGCGGCGGTCTCCGAGTGGCTGCCCGCGGTCGCCGCGGGCCTCGGCGCCAAGCCTCCCCGCCACGTCCCCCGCTGGCTCGGCCGCCTCTTGGCCGGCGAAGCGGCGGTCGTCATGATGACCGAGATCCGGGGCGCGTCGAACGACAAGGCGAAGCGGGAGCTGGGCTGGGCGCCACGCCACCCGAGCTGGCGCCAGGGCATCCCTGAGGCGGCGGCGTGAACGACCCGCACGAAGAGCTGCTGGAGCAGCTTCGGCCGGCCGCCTTCGCGGTCGCCTACCGGATGCTCGGCAGCGTCGCCGAGGCCGAAGACGTAGTCCAGGAGGCGCTGCTGCGCCTGCACCAGGAGCTCGCGGGCGGGGAGGAGATCGCTTCCCCGCGCGCCTACCTGGCGACGGTGACGACGCGGCTGGCGATCGATGAGCTGCGCTCCGCCCGGGTGCGGCGCGAGAGCTACGTCGGCGAGTGGCTGCCGGAGCCGCTGGTCGCCGCCGAGCCCGAGGAGGACCCGGCGCGGCAGGTCGAGATGGCCGACTCGCTCTCCTACGCCTTCCTGCTCCTGCTCGAGAGCCTGACCCCGGAGGAGCGGGCCGTGCTGCTGCTGCACGATGTCTTCGACTACGGCTACGGCGAGGTCGCCGAGGTGGTTGGCAAAAGCGAGGACAACACCCGCCAGCTGGCGGTGCGGGCGCGGCGCCACGTCGAGGAGGGACGGCCGCGGTTCGAGGGCACCGCCGCGGCCCGGCGCGAGCTCGGCCTGCGCTTCTTCGAAGCCGCCGGGCGCGGCGACATGGAGGCGCTGGAGGGCATGCTCGCCCGCGACGTCGTCCTCCGCGGCGACGGCGGCGGCAAGGTGCCGGCCCTGGCCCGGGCGGTGCACGGTGTCGACCACGTTGCCCGCACCCTCGCCGCCTGGTTCCGCGTCGGGCTGCGCGGCGGCGGCAACGCCGAGCCGGCGCAGATCAACGGCTTGCCCGGCCTGCTGCTCTTCGACGGGGAGGGCGGCCTGATCAGCGCCCTCTCGGTCGAAGTCTCCGGCGACCAGGTGATCGGCGTCAACTCCGTCGTCAACCCCGAAAAGCTCCGCCACCTCGGCCCGGTCGGCGACCTGCGGGCCCTGCTGAGCGGCGGCTGAGCGCCGCCGGCGATGCGTAGAGTCCGGCCATGACTGACGGGTCGACGAGATTTGTCGTCACGGGACGGATCCCGGAGACGGCGGTGGAGATGCTGCGAGAAGCGGGCGAGGTCGTGGTCGCCGACACCGATTCGGCGCTGCCGCGCGAGCAGGTGCTGGCGCTAGTCGCCGGTGCCGACGCGCTGCTGAGCCTGCTCCACACCCAGGTCGATGACGAGCTGCTCGACGCTGCCGGACCCGGCCTGCGCTGCGTCTGCAACGTCGGCGTCGGCTACGACAACATCGACGTCGCCGCCGTCCACCGTCGCGGCATCCCCGCCACCAACACCCCCGGCGTGCTCGACGACGCCACCGCCGACCTGACGCTGGCGCTGCTGCTTGCCGCCGCGCGGCGGCTGGGGGAGGGGGAAAGGGTGATCCGCTCCCAGACGCCCTGGGTCTGGGCGATGTCCTACATGCTCGGCCACGACCTGCGCGGCAAGCGGCTGGGGATCGTCGGCCTCGGCGGGATCGGGCGCCAGGTCGCCCAGCGCGCTCGCGCCTTCGGCATGGAGATCGTCTACAGCGGCCGCCGCGACGCCGACCCCGCGGTCGTCGCCGCGCTCGAGGCCGAGCGGCTGGATCTGGAGGAGCTGCTCGCGACTTCGGACTTCGTCAGCCTCCACTGCCCCCTGAACGATGAAACCCGCCACCTGCTCGACGTGCGCCGGCTGGCGCTGATGAAGCCGGGCTCGATCCTCGTCAACACCGCCCGCGGCCCGGTCGTCGATGAGGCGGCGCTGGTTGAGGCGCTGCGCGAGGGTCCGCTCGCCGCCGCCGCGCTTGACGTCTACGAGCACGAGCCGGAGGTCCACCCGGGCCTGCTCGAGCTCGACAACGCGACCCTGGTCCCGCACCTCGGCTCAGCCACGGTGGAGACTCGGCGCGCGATGGCCGAGCTCGCCGCCCGCAACGCGATCGCTGTCCTCGCCGGCGACCCCCCGCTAACCCCGGTCCCGGGCTAACAGGGGCCGAGCCGGCGCAGCGCTCGCCGGTACACCCGCATCGAGCTATGGCTCCAGTCACCGTGCGTCTGTCGCCGCAGGCTCGGGACCAGCTCGTGGTGGTAGGGCGAGCTGAGGCTCTCGGCGTGGCCGATCACGTCGTGGACGCGGATCCCGAAGCGGCAGCGCAGGTACTGGGTCAGCCGCAGTGAGGCACGCAGCGCCCGGCGGTTCCCCAGCACGTCACCGTCGCCATAGCCAACGTGCTCGATCCCGATCGCGGTCCAGTTGAGCCCGACCGTGTGCCGGCACCGGGTCCGCAGGTTGACCAGCCGCAGGATCCGCCCCGAGGAGCCGACGACGAAGTGGGAGCAGACGTTCGGCAGCTCGTGCAGCTCGACGTCGGGCACGTCCGGCGCGAAGGTGTTGTAGACCGCGCCCGCGGTCGAGACCTGCGCCATGTGCTCCACGATCACCCGCGGATGCCGCAGCCGCCACCGCCGCTCCCCGTAGTGCCGCTCCGAGTAAGCCGCCATCTCCCGCTTCCGCTTCGCCCCATACGGAATCGCCCGCACCACGACCGCCGGCTTCGCAATCCGTTGCACTTTCGCGACGTTGGTGACGCTGCGGTTGTCATTTGTCGCCCTGTGGGCGACAAATAGCGAAAGGACGAGGGCGCAGGTGGCGCAGAGCCTCACGTGCCGATGCTACGGGGCGCCGGGGTAGCCTGAGCGCATGGGCGTGCGCGGCGAGCCGATGAAGGCGAAGCTGATCGAGGCGCCGTTCAGCGACCCCGCCTGGGTCTTCGAGCGCAAGCTCGACGGGGTGCGGGCGCTGGTCCGCCGCGACCGCGACCGCCTCACCCTCACCTCCCGCACCGGCCGCGACATGTCGCGCTCCTACCCCGAGCTGACCGAGGCGCTGCTGGCTGAGGCCGCGACCGAGTTCGTCGCCGACGGGGAGATCGTCGCCTTCGACGGCTCCCGCACCAGCTTCGCGCGCCTCCAGGGCCGGCTTGGGATCGCCGACCCGCAGCTGGCCCGGCTGACCGGGATCCCGGTCTTCATCTACCTCTTCGACCTGCTCGAGTTCGCCGGCAACGACCTCACCTCGCTGCCGCTGCGCCAGCGCAAGTCGGCGCTGCGCCGGGCCTTCTCCTTCCACGGCCCGGTCCGCTACACGCCGCACCGCAACGAGCGCGGCGAGGAGTACTTCCGCGAGGCCTGCGCCAAGGGCTGGGAGGGGCTGATCGCCAAGCGCGCCGAGAGCCCCTACGTCCACGGCCGCAGCCGCGACTGGCTGAAGCTCAAATGCTCTTTCGAGCAGGAGCTGGTGATCGGCGGCTACACCCCGCCGCAGGGCTCGCGCACCCGCTTCGGCGCCCTGCTTGTCGGCTACTACGAAGAGGGAGAGCTCCGCTTCGCCGGCAAAGTCGGCACCGGCTTCAGCCAGCTGGAGCTGGACCGGCTGGGGAAGAAGCTCGAGGCCCTGCGGACCGCCGACTGCCCCTTCACCCGCGGCAGCGGCCTGCCCCGCGACGCCACCTGGGTCGAGCCGCGTCTGGTCGGCCAGCTCGGCTTCGCCGAGTGGACCCGCGACGGCAAGCTGCGCCACCCGCGTTACCTGGGCCTGCGGGACGACAAGCCGGCGAGGGAAGTCGTGCGGGAGCTGCCGATCCCTCCATCCTGAGCGCTACCCCCTTGCTTTCGCCACCCCGCCGGAGTACTTTATTTTGGGTAAGGAGGTCGAACCGCTCAGGGAGGGAGGGCAAATGGACGTACCAGCTGTCGTCGGTGTGACCGTCGCCGTTCTTGCCCTCGGATTGCTGCTCGTCTCGCTGCTGCGGGCGCGGCGGGAAGCAAGCCGGTTCTCGATCCTCGACGAGATCGCGACGATGTCCGACTCGAGCGACGATCTTGACCAGACGCTGGACTCGATCTGCGACATCCTCGTCCCGCGCATCGCCGACTTCTGCATGATCGACGTGATCGCCGACGGCAAGCTCGAGCGCGCCGCCACCGCGGTCAGCGCCCACGGCGGCGAGGAGGCCCGCCACATGCTCGACCACCGCCAGCCCTCGACGCCGCCGGCGATGCTCGCCGAGGGCGAGGAGGGGTCGCTGGAGCCCCGCTTCATTGAACGGATGGGCGAGGAGGACCTGCGCAAGCTGGCCCACGACGAGGCCGATCTCAAGCGTCTACGGGAGCTCGGCGTCCGCTCGGCGATCACCGTCGCGCTGCGCGCTCGCGGCCGCGTGATCGGCACTGTCACCCTTGGCACCGCCTGGTCGCGTCGGCGCTACCGCCGCCACGACGCCCGCTTCGCCCGCGTCCTCTCCGGCCGCGTCGCCCTGGCGCTCGACAACGCCGGCCTCTTCTCCGACCTCGAGCGGGCCGAGCGCGAACGAGCGGAGATCGCCGCGACCCTGCAGCGCGGCTTGCTGCCGCCGCCGCTGCCGAAGATCCCGGGCTGGGCCGCGGCGGCGATGTACCGGCCGGCCGGGGCTGAGAACGAAGTCGGCGGCGATTTCTACGACGCCTTTCCGATCGCCGGCGGCTGGATGCTGGTGATCGGCGACGTCACCGGCCGCGGCGCCCAGGCGGCCTCGATCACCGCCCAGGCCCGCTACACCCTGCGCACCGCCGCCTGGCTCAGCGGCGACCCCTTGGTCGCCCTTGCCACCCTCAACAGCGCTCTGCTCGCCCGCTCCGACTCGGCGCTCTGCTCGGTCGTCGCCGTCGCACTCTCCCAGGACGCGACCGAGCCGGTGCGCCTGGCGGTTGCCGGCCACCTGCCGCCGCTGCTGGTCGACGGCGACTCAGTCTCAGAGGTCGCCGAGGCCGGCCCGGTCCTTGGTGCCTTCGGCGACGCCCGCTGGCAGATGGAGATGACAGCGCTGACCCCTGGCCAGCAGCTGGTCGCCGTCACGGACGGGGTCACCGAGGCTGGTTGCCCCTCGCAGGCGGGCGCACCCTCCGAGCGCTTCGGCGAGCGGCGGCTGCGGGCGGAACTCGCTGGCAGCCCCAGCCCCGCGATCTCCGTTCGCAAGATCGAGGGCGCCCTCGACGGCTTCGCCGAGGGCCCGCTCGAGGACGACGCGGCGGCGCTGGCCTTGACCCCCGCCGCCACGCCGGTCTGACTCAGGCGGCGAGCCGGGCGCTCAGCAGCTGCTTGCCCTGCTCGGCCCCCTTGCGGCTGGTCTCCTGGGCCCGCCGGAAGAACTCGGCCAACTCGCTGTCGCCGGCGCGGTCGGCGTCCTCGGCGTAGGTCTCCAGCCGCAGCACGTTGCTGAGGCACTGCTCGGTGAACCACACGACGTCGTAGTCCTTGTCCTTGGTGCCGGTGATCTCCCCGGCCTCTTGCACGGTCATCTCGACCTCCTCAGGTGGTTTCCGTCTCCCTCCCGGATACCCATCGCCAGCCGGTTAAACGTTCCGGCCTGACCGTGCTTGGTCGTGGCGTGATCGGGTACCTGGCAGCCATGGCACAGATGAAACGGAAGCTCGCACGCAAGGCGGTCAAGTCGACCGCGAAGCACACCGCCCATGGAACGGCCGCGAAGCTGAAGCGAAGCCCGATGCGATCGGCGACGCTGCTGGCGACCGGCGCAGTTGCCGGTGCCCTCGCGACCTGGTTCCTCGGTCGCGGCCAGGGCTCTACTGCCTCCGGTCCCAGCCCGCAATCGGCATGACCGCGAAGACGCGCCACCGGGTCCTGGCGATTGTCACCGACCGGGTCGGCGGCCGTGAGTCGGTGGAGCAGATCCGCCATGACACCGCCGATGGCGAGTTGGAGCTGCGGGTGGTCGTGCCGGCGGTCGAGGCCTCGCCGTTCCAACACACCCTTGGCGACATCGACGAGCCGCGCGAGGAGGCCGAGCGCCGCCTTCGGGCGGTGCTGGACGAGCTGCGGCGCAGCGGCATCGAGGCCGCCGGCGAGGTCGGCGACCCCGACCCCGTGCAGGCCGCCGAGGACGCGCTGCTGAAGGCGCCGGCCGACGAGGTCGTGATCTTCGAGAACAGCGGCGACCAGGGTCGCTGGTTCGAGGACGGGCTGTTCGAACGGGCGCGGGAAAGCCTGCAGCCGCCGCTGCGGATGGTCGAGGTCCGCCACGAGGCCTCCGGCGAGGACCACGTCGTCGACGTCGAGACCGCCGGACCGGGGACCGAAGACCTCGACGCCGAGCACGAGGTCGGCTCCGCCTACGTCCCCAACCTCTCCCGCGGCGACTTCGCCGGCATGGTTGCCGGGATCGTCGGCACGATCGTCGTTGCCGTCCTCGCCGCCGCGGTCACCGCCTCGACCGGCAGCGACGAGACCGGGTGGGAAGCGGCGGCGATCCTGATCGCGATCGGCGTCGCCCTTGCCAACATGGCCCACGTCGTCGGCCTCACGCTGATGGAGTCGGTCCACTATCGCGGCGGCTTCGCGCGCTTCTTCCGCGTCCTCGCCCTGGTTTTCACCCCCGCTGCGATTCTGATCAACACGGCGATCCTGCTCGCGATCTGAGCCGGCTCAGCCCTGCGCCTCGGCCCGCTCGCGCCGGCGCAGCGCCTCCAGCACCTCGTCGGCCAGCTGCGACCCATCCTCGGAGCGCAGCGGCGTCGCGTTGACGCGGAGCACGACGCTGTCGCTGTCGACCTCCTCCAGCGAGACGCTCGGCCGGTAGCGGGTGGGGACCGTGATCGTCTCCAGCAGCTGCTCCTCGACCCGCCGCGGGCTGGCCTCGACCGGGAAGCGGGCGCGGACGTCGACCTTCTCGGGCTCGCGCAGCGGCACCACGACGAGGCTGAGGAGGACGTTGTTCGGGACCAGCAGGCGGTCGGCTCCCTGGCTCAGGGTCGTGTAGAAGAGGCCGAGGGAGGAGACAGTCCCCTCCAGGGAGCCGGCGAGGGCGCCGCCGACCAGGCGCACTCGTTCGCCGACCCGGAAGGGCCGCGTGCTCTGCAGGACGATGCCCGCGAACACGCCGCCCATCGCCTGCTGCGCGGCAAGGCCGAGCAGGACCGCCGTGAAGGCACCGCCAACCGCCAGCGTGCTGGCGGTGACCCCGGCGATCCGCAACGCCAGCACAACTACCGCCGCCGTCGCCAGCAGGCGGATGACAAAGCCGGTGGTCCCGGCAGTGGCGGGGTCGAGGCGGCGGTAGAGCCGGGGCGAGAGGGTGCGGGAGAGCCAGTGGGTGGCGGCGGTGCCGACGATCACCAGCACCGCGACGGTGCCGATCCGGATCCACTGGCCGTAGCCGGGGGCGATCCGGTGGCGCTCCTGGTAGACGACCAGCGTTGCGGCGAGCACAGCCAGCGCCACGATCAGCCCGTAGAAGGCGCGGCGGGAGAACCGGGTCGGCGCCAGCTGGTCGCCCAGGCCAAGCGAGTGCCAGGCATGGCTGCGGGTCTCAAAGAGCTCACGCGGGAGCTTCCGGCGCGGGGTCGGCATCGGTTACGGCTACCCAGGCGGCCGAGTCCTATGCCTGAGTGCAGGGAATCAGCCGCGCAGCGCGGCGAGAGCGGTGTCGCGTGACTCGTGAATCGGGATCGAGAGCTCGAGGCCGGTGATCTCGAGCACCCGGCGCACCTGGTCGTTGCTGCTGCAGATCGCGACCTGGCCGTTGCCGTCGCCTTCGGCACCGCGGTCGAGCCGCTGCCAGGCGCGGACGATCAGGGCGATCCCGGTCGAGTCGATGAACTCGCACTCGGTCAGGTCGATCAGGACCGTGGCGTCGCCGGAGGCGATCGCCTGCTCCAGCGGCGGTTCGAGCTCCGGGGCCGTGCTGAGATCAAGCTCGCCGCGGACCGCGATCACGCTTACTCCGTCGAGCTGATTGGCGGTGGCCTCGAAGGGGGCTGGGGTCACGGCGGCGATGCTACCGCAGGAATCCCTCGGCAGCGCCGGGCGTCAAGATCGTGCCCGCCACGGTTTTATGCCGCGTGACCAGGGGTAGCACGAGAGCGTCGACTTAGGAACTATGCTCGTCCGCGAAACCGACGACCGCACTGGCCGGGGGATTGACCACACCTTGGATACGACCACCGACGATCGATCAGGGCTCCAGATTGCGCTCCCGGCCCGGGCAGAGAACGTAGCGGTCGTCCGCCACGCCCTCGCCGGTCTCGCCGACCGCATCGGCATGGACGAGCCCGGCATCGCGGACCTCAAGACGGTCGTCACCGAGGCCTGCATGAACGTCGTCGTCCACGCTTACCCCGATGGCAACCCCGGTCCGCTCGAGGTCGAAGCGGTCCCCGATTCGGGCGGTCTCACCGTCGTCGTCCGCGACTTCGGCGAAGGCATCCGGCCGCGACCCGACGTCGAGCGCCCGAGCCTGCGGATCGGGCTGACCCTGATCGCCGCCCTCTCCAGCAGCTTCGAGATCAAGGGCGGGATGGACCGCGGGACCGAGATCCGCATGCACCTGCTGCTCGAGAGCCGCGAGGTGAACGGACGTGGGGACGGCCGCGCCGCGACCCCGGCGCAGGCCCAGGAGGAGACCCAGGTCCGGGTCCGCTCCCCCGACCTCGTCGGCCCGGTCCTCAGCCGCGCTCTCTCGGCTCTCGCCGCCCGCCGCGAGATCGGCGTCGACCGCATCTCCGACGCGATGCTGCTCAGCGACGCGATCTCCGCCCATGCCCCCCAGAGCTTCGACGACGGCCACGTCAGCCTCAGCATCGCCGACCGCGAGGACGGGGTGGAGCTGCGGGTCGGCCCGATGGTCAGCGGCGGCGCCGAGAGGCTGCGCGGCAGCATGGACCTGCCTGAGGTGGGCGGCTCGCTGGCCTCGCTGGCCGACGAGCTCCGGGTCGAGCAGGCCGACGACGGCGACTACCTCGTCGTCGGCATCGCCGCCTTCTCCAGCTAGCCGGAGCTCTCCGGCCGGTCCTCGGCAGCAGCGCCCTGTTCGGCGACCTCCTCGCGGATCCGCTCCAGGGTCCGGCGCAGAATCCGCGAGACGTGCATCTGGGAGTGGCCGATCTGCTCGGCGATCTGGGACTGGGTCATGTCCTCGACGAAGCGCAGCCGCAGGATCAGCCGCTCGCGCTCGTCAAGGTGGGGGAGGACCCCCTCCAGCGCCAGCTTGTCATCGATCAGCTCGTAGTTCTCGTCCTCGTCGCCGACCCACTCCGAGGCCGGCGATTCGTCTTCCTCGCCGCCGACCGGGCGGTCGAGCGAGAGCGGGCGGCGGTTGTGGTTCGCCTCCAGCACCTCGAGCACGTCGGTCGGGTCCATCTCCAGCTTCGCGGCGATCTCGCCGACCGAGGGCG
The DNA here is from genome assembly GCA_036277915.1 of Solirubrobacterales bacterium. Taxonomy (GTDB): domain Bacteria; phylum Actinomycetota; class Thermoleophilia; order Solirubrobacterales; family 70-9; genus VAYN01. The sequence continues at coordinate 324,677 of DASUMA010000026.1, read as the reverse complement.
AGCGCTGCAGCTCGACCGTCAGCGCCGAGGTCGCTTTCTCGACTTCGGCCATGCGGTCGTGCAGGCCGCGAGGGACCCGCACGGTCCAGACCCGGTCGCGGAAGTGGCGCTTCAGTTCGCCGAGGATCGTCGGCGAGGCGAAGGCGGCGAAGGGGGTGCCGCGGCTGGGCTCGAAGCGGTCGATCGCGTTGACCAGCCCGAGGTTCGCGACCTGCAGCAGGTCGTCGAAGGACTCGCTGGCGCCCCGGTAGCGCAGCGCCAGATTCTTCGCGAAGGGCATGTAACGCCGCACCAGCTCCTCGCGGGCGGTCGGGTCGTCGTGCTCGCGCAGGCGCTTCCAGAGCTCGCGCTCGTTGGCGAGGCCCTCTTCCGCGCCAGGGGCCTGGTGCTCAGTCGGTCGGGTCTCTTCGCTTTCGGCTGCCATCGATTCCTCGCGCCGGGGTCTCACCGGCGCTGCCCAGAGGGCGACGAGATCGAAGCCGTGCAGCGCCCGGCGGCTTCGACTTGCCGCCGTCTCCCAACGATAGCGGGGCGGATTCCCTGAGTAACGACCCTTACCCAGCGATCGCCGATCCATGCGCTGATGTGGCGCCGCTCGCCCCGAGCGGCGCCGCGATCGCGCTTGCCGCCTACTCGGAAGCGGTTACGTCCGCCTCGGCCTCGAGCTCCGCCTCGGGCTCGACCTCGGGGGACTTGAAGTGCATCATCTCGACCTTGGAGACGATGCCCGGTTCGCCGCTGTTGGCGATCCTTCCGGAAGCTTCGGCCTGGATCTCGAGCACGCGCTCCAGCGTGTCGCTGAGCAGCGCTGAGACATCAGACCAGCCCTGCGCGTCGACGACCATCGGGGTCCGGCTGATGTGGCGGTCCTCCATCTCGTCCAGGGTGCCGCTCGCCATCGCCGCCTCGATGTCGTCGAAGACGGATTTGAGGATCGCGCCGGAAAGCCCAGGGCGGAGCGCCTTCGGCATCCGCGACCATTCAGCGTCGCTGAGGAACTGTCGCCTGGTGGCGCGGTAGAAGTGCTCGGTGGCGCCGCGCCGCTGCTTCGTGTCGACGAGCTCGATGCAGTCGTATTTCTCCAGCACGCGCACGTGGTAGGCGACCAGGTTGAGGCTCTGTTCGAGCTCCTGGGCGAGCAGGTTGGGGCTGGCGACCCGCTCGTTCAGAATGATCAGGATCTGTACACGCAGCGGATGCGCGAACGCTTTCGCGACGATCTGTTCGACGTGGTCTTTTTTCTTCGTCTTCGGCAAGGCGGCATTCCTTCGGTCGATTTCACGGTGGCGGCCGATCTACACACATTAACTACTTCAGCTCAGGAATTTCACAACGCTTCCGCAATTTTCGTTTAATTCCTGAATCTTGCTGGCGCGGGGTTGATTACTTTAATCAATTGAAGTAAAAGTACTGGGACCGCAGAAAGAAGCCGCGGTTTCCGGGAAAAGCCAGGAGCGCCGTGAGGGGAGGTGGGAGAGAGATGCAGATCGCAACCGTGCTGGAGAAGGTTGTTCCCGTGGCAATCAGCAAGGGAACCTGAGGGAGGGGAGACGGCGGTCGCGCCTGGCAGGCTTAGGCGGTGGCTCCTTGGAAGCTGCCATTGCTCGTGGCTGCGATCGCCGTCCCCATCGTTGCCGCCTTCCGGGTTGGCGGAGGCGGAGTCGGCGTGGCCGCTGGGGCGCTGGTTACTGCCGCGATCATCGTCATCGCCGTGCGGCAACGACCGCTGGGGCCGATCGGGAGAGCCCCTGATGCGAGTGGGCGCCGACGTCTGCTGCTCGTCGTCGACCGACCGCTCGAGGACCCCGTGGCGATCGCCGAGATCGCCACTCAGGCCGAAGGCTCTGTGGCGGAGGATCCAGGCGGGACGGCAGAGGTGCTGGTTCTCGCCCCGGCCAGAATCGGCTTCCTCGACCGCTGGGCCTCGGACCTGGAGGGCGCCCGCCGGGATGCCCAGCAGCGTCTGGTTGTGACCGTCGCCTCGCTGGCCAAGGCCGGGATCGCCGCCGAGGCCCGGGTCGGCGACGAGGACCCGGTGCAGGCGGTTGAGGATGCTGTCGGCAGCTTCGCCGCGACCGAGGTCGTGCTCGTCACCGCGCCTGCCGATCGGGACCCAGCCGCGGCAGAGGCTGCCGCTGAGCTGGAGCGGCGCCTGCGGGCCCGCTTCCGGCGGCTGGTCCTCAGCGATCCGCCAGCTGGCTGAAGCGCAGCGCCGCCCGCGTCGGCAGCACGAGCTCGCCGCTGCGGTGCAGCAGTCCCACGGCGACGAGCTCGCGGACGGCGCGTTCGACCGCGTCCCGCTCGGCGAAGCCGGCGCTCTCGCCGCCGACCTCACGGACCAGCTCGGCGACTGTCACCTGGGTCGGGTGCAGGTGCAGGACCTGCTGCAGCACCGCCGACTCGGTGGCGGCGTCTTCCGCCGCGGTGGTTCTGCGCTTCCGGTCTGCCGCCATCTCTCCCCGTTTCCCGCCGCCAGTGGCCGGCTAAGTCTCGGGACGGCCAGGACTCTCCCCTGTGCCGCTGTCGTCGTCCTCGCTGAGGCCGAGGACCTGCTGCGCCCAGACGGCCTCGATCGCCGCCCGGTAGAAGTGCTGCATCGAGCCGCGCACCGGCCGCGTCTTGACCAGGGTCACCGCGCCGTTGTCCGCCAGTACCCGCATGTGGTACGCGACGTTGCTGAGCGGTATGTCCAGGTCGGTCGCAAGCTCACGCGGGCTGATCGCGTCCTCGCCGATCATCCGCCGCAGCAGCTTCCGGCGCACCGGGTGGCGCAGGGCCACCAGCAGGTTGTGGTCGTCTGAGCGATTGAGATTCGTCATCTCGCTCGGCAATATAGAGAAATCGAAACGTTTTGTCTGCTCGACCTCGGTCCGCGGGCTTTTCAGGCCCCCTCGCGGACCCCGCCCATCTCGGTGAAGACCGCGGTGACGCCGCCGTCTTCGCGCTGCTCATCGGCGATCACGTGGGAGACCGCGTTGATCAGTGCCAGGTGGGTGAAGGCCTGCGGGAAGTTGCCGAGGTGGCGGCCCGACTCGGCCTCCAGCTCCTCGGCGAAGAGGTCGAGCCAGCCGGCCGCCTCGAGCAGCCGCTCGCAGAGCTTCCGCGCCCGCTTGCGCTCGCCGATCTCCGAGAGCGCCGAGACCAGCCAGAAGGAGCAGATCAGGAAGGTGCCCTCCTTGCCGTGCAGGCCGTCGTCGGTTTCCGAGACCTTGTAGCGGAGGACCAGGCCGTGTTCGGTCAGATCGCTGTCGATCGCCTCGACCGTGGCGCGCACGCGCGGGTCGTCGGGCGGGAGGAAGCGGAAGAGCGGGATCAGCAGCAGCGAGGCGTCGAGCGCGTCGGTCTCGTAGTGCTGGCGGAAGACTCCGTCGCGGACCCCGCGATCGCAGACCTCGGCGTGGACCTCGTCGGCGATCGCCTGCCACTCGCTCGCCACCTCCTCGTTGCCGATCGCGCGGGCAAGGCGGACGCCGCGGTCGATCGCGACCCAGATCATCAGCTTCGAGGAGACGTAGTGCTGGGGCTCCCCGCGCGACTCCCAGATCCCCTGGTCAGGCTCGTGGCGGGCGGCGATCGCCGCTTCCACCTGGTAGCGGATCAGCTGCCGGTCGGCCGGGGTGCCTTTGCCGCGCAGCGCCTTTTCGTGCAGGTAGATCGAGTCCAGCAGCGATCCCCAGACGTCGTTCTGGCGCTGGTCGAAGGCGCCGTTGCCGATCCGCACCGGCTTCGCGCCGCCGTAGCCGGAGAGGTGGTCGAGCGTCTGCTCGGTCAGGTCCTTCTCGTGGCCGATCCCGTACATGATCTGCAGGTCCGGGTGGTTCTTGCAGACGTCGACGATGAAGCGCATGAAGTCGCGCGCCTCCTGATCGAAGCCGAGCGTGTGCAGGGCCCAGAGGCTGAAGGTCGAGTCGCGGATCCAGCTGAAGCGGTAGTCCCAGTTGCGCTCGCCCCCCGGCGTCTCTGGCAGCGAGGTGGTGGGGGCGGCGACGATCGCCCCGGTGGGGGCGTAGGTGAGTCCCTTCAGGACCAGCGCCGAGCGCTGCAGGTGGACCCGCCAGGGGTGGTCGGGGAATTTGCCGTCGCGCAGCCACTCGCGCCAGAATTCTTCGGTCGAGTCGAGGCGCTCCAGCGCCTCCGGCGCGCTGCGCGGGCCGCCGAGGCCGCCGTCGCCCCAGGAGATCGCGCAGAACCCGGTCTCGTCCTCACGCAGCTTCAGGGTGCCGCGCACGGCGCCGCCGTCGATCGTCAGCTCCATGTCGCTGGTCAGGGTCAGCCCGGTGCCGTCGCCGGCGGTCGCGATCGCTTCGCCGAGCTCGCCGCCGCTCCAGCTCGCTGCCTCGAGGCCGTAGCCGAAGCGCGGCAGGCACTCCATCTCCATCTCGACCTCGCCGTGCAGGCAGGTCATCGTCCGAAGCAGCGAGCGGTCGGACTCGTGTGCGGTCTGCGGCCGGCCATCGCCCTCGCCGCCGACCGGCGCCCACTCGGCGATCGTCAGCGCGTCGTGGATCACGACCCAGCCGGTATCCGTCACCCAGGTGGTCTCGATCACCAGCGTGCCCGGCTCGTAGCGGCGGCTGATCGGCACCACGACGCCGCGCGGTCCGAGCTTGAAGTGGCCGGCGCCGCGGTCGAGCACGGCGGCGAAGGCGCTCGGCGAGTCGAAGCGGGGGAGGCAGAGCCACTCGACGGCGCCTTCGTAGGAGACCAGCGCGGCGGTGTGGCAGTCGGAGAGAAAGCCGTAGCTGCCGATGGTCGGAAAGCGGTTGTCGTTGGCGCTCACGGCTGGTGCTCAAGCTACCAGCGGACGCGGCAGCCGCCGGGCCGAAGTCCGTCGCTACGCTGAATCCGATGACCCTGCCGATCGCCCACGTGGCCGGTGTTCTCGCGCCGCTGGAGTTGTTGCCGATGCTGCTCGCCGGTGGGCTCTACGCGAAGCGGGCCTCGACTCTGGCTGGCAAGGGACGCCCGGTCCCGATCTGGCGCCAGCTCTGCTTCGCCGCGGGGCTGCTGACGATCATCGCGGCGCTGCTCTCACCTATCGGCCACATCGCCGACGAGCTCGTGCTCGCCCACATGACCGAGCACCTGCTGCTCGGCGACATCGCCAGCCTGCTGCTGGTCCTGGGCCTGACCGGGCCGCTGCTGCAGCCGATCCTCGCGATCCGCCTCTTCGACCGGCTCAAAGTCCTCGCGCACCCCGCGGTCGCCTTCCCGCTCTGGGCGGCGAACCTCTTCTTCTGGCACGCCCCGCCGCTCTACGAAGCGGCCTACGGCGGCGCCCCGGTGCACGCGCTCGAGCACACCACCTTCATCTTCTTCGGCTGCCTGATGTGGATGCCGGTCTTCGGGCCGCTGCCGAAGCCGCAGTGGTTCACCGCCGCCTGGAAGGTCGGGTACGTGATCGCGGTCCGCTTCACCGGCGCCATCCTCGGCAACGTCCTCATGTGGTCGGGGACCGTGCTCTACCCGGTCTACGCGCCGGGTGAGCGCTTCTGGGGGATCTCGCCGCTGACCGATCAGAGCACCGCCGGCGTGGTGATGATGATCGAGGGCACCTTCCTCGCCCTCGGGGTCCTCGCCTGGGTCTTCTTCGAAGCGGCGCGGGAGGGGATCGAGAAGCAGCGGCTGCTCGACCTCGCCCAGGACCGCGGCGTCGAGCTCGACGCCGAGCGCGCCCAGCGCGCGGTCGCCGCCGGCCACGCGGCCCGACTCGAGGAACAGCTGATCGCGGGTGGGAGGGACCCTGAACAGCGGCGCGCCTGAGCGGCGTCTCCTGCTGGCGCTCCTGGTCTTCGTCGTCGGCGCCGCCAGCCTCGGGGTCGAGATCGCCGCCGCGCGCCTGCTCGCGCCCTACTTCGGCGCCTCGACGATCGTCTGGGCGAACACGATCGGCGTCGTCCTCGTCGCCCTCTCGGTCGGGTACTGGTTCGGCGGCCGCGTCGCCGACCGCCACCCGCACCTCCGCGGCCTCTGCCTGCTGGTGCTCGGCGCCTCGCTGCTGATCGCCGTCGTCCCCTTCGCCGCCCGGCCCTTCCTCGGCTTCTCGGTCGACGCCTTCGACAGCGTCTCGGTCGGCGGCTTCGCCGGCTCGCTGTTCGGTGTGCTGGTGCTGGTCGCGGTCCCGGTCACCCTGCTCGGCGCGGCGGCGCCCTGGGCGGTGCGGCTCGCGGTCGGGGACGTCGACCGCTCCGGCGAGGTGGTCGGTCGCCTCTACGCGATCTCCACCGCCGGCTCGCTGCTGGGGACGATGATCTCGGCGCTGCTGCTGATCCCGCTGCTGGGCACGCAGCGCACCTTCATCGTCTTCGCCCTGGCGCTGGCGACGGTGGCGGCGATCGGGATCGGGTGGCGGGCGGCCCTGGCGCCGGCGGCGCTCGCCCTGGCGCTGACGATCCCGGTGGGGACGATCAAGAGCGCCGACACCGGCCGCGTCCTCTACGAGACCGAGACCGTCCACCAGTACGCGCGGGTGGTGGAACGCGACGACGGCAGCCGCGCCCTGGAGCTGAACGAGGGCCAGGCGGTGCACTCACTTTGGCGGCCGGGCACCTACCTGACCGGCGACTACTGGGACGGCCACCTGGTGCTGCCGGCGGCGGCGCGGGACCGGCCGCCGGAGCGGATCGCGATCCTCGGCAACGCCGGCGGCACCGTCGCCCGCGCCTTCGGCCGCTACTTCCCCGGGACCGCGGTCGACGCGGTCGAGATCGACGCCGAGCTGACCGAGCTCGGCCGCCGCTTCCTCGACCTCCGCAACCCGCGGATGCGCGTCTACGCCGAGGACGCGCGCCCCTGGCTGCAGCGCTCCGACGGCGGCTACGACGTGATCATGGTCGACGCCTACCGCCAGCCCTACATCCCCTTCTACCTCGCCACCCGCGAGTTCTTCGATCTGGTCCGCGAGCGGCTGGCGCCGGGCGGGATGGTGATCGTCAACGTCGGCCACCCCGAGGGCGGCGAGGAGCTGGAGCGGACCCTCGGCCGCACCATCGCCGCCGCCTTCCCGCAGGTGCTGCGCTACCCGATCGAGGACACCAACACGCTGGTGATCGCCGGCGAGGGCGGGATCTCGGGGGCGCGGCTGCGGCGCAACGCAGCGACGCTGCCGACGGCGCTGCGGCCGCTGGCCCTGGAAGCGGCCGACGGGCTGGCGCCGCGACTGCCCGGGGGAGAGGTGTTCAGCGACGACCGCGCCCCGGTCGAGTGGCTGATCGACAGCTCCCTGCTGGAGTACGCGAATGGCTCCTAGCGCTCTCGACCGCATCCGCGCCTGGCTGGTGACCGGCCCGCTCGGGCGCGGCTTCGCCTTCGTGCTCGACTTCGGCGCCGCCCTGCGGACCATGCTGAAGAACCGATTCCTCTAGGGTCAGGCGCCCCCTTATGGAGACTACCCTCTCAGAGCTTCCCGACTCGCGCGCCAAGGTCGAGGTCGAGGTTCCGGCCAAGGACGTCGAGAAGGCGATCTCGCGCGCATCGCGGGCGATGGCGAAGGAGATGCGGCTGCCCGGCTTTCGCCAGGGCAAGGCGCCGGCCTCACTCGTCACCCAGCGGCTCGGCTTCGGGCCGGTGCTGCAGGAGGCGATCCGCGAGGCGCTGCCGGAGTGGTACGAAAACGCGCTGATCGCCAGCGGCGTCTCCCCGATCGGCGACCCCCAGATTGAAATGGTCTCGACCCCCGACGCCGAGGGCGAGCCGCTGAAGTTCTCCTTCGAGGTCGGCGTCCGCCCGCCCGCCAAGCTCGGCGAGTACAAGGGCCTGGAGGTCGGCAAAGGCGAGACCGAGGTCCCGGACGAAATCATCGAGACCGAGATCAACCGCGTGCGCGAGGGCTTTGCCCGGCTGGAGTCGGTCGAGCGCGCCGCTGTCGAGGGCGACTCACTGCTGATCGACTTCGAGGGACTGCTCGACGGCAAGGCGTTCGAGGGTGGCAAGGCCGAGGACTACCTGCTCGCGCTCGGGTCCGGCCAGCTGATCGAGGGCTTCGAGGAGCAGCTGACCGGCGTCGAGCCGGGGGAGGAGCGGACGATCACCGTCACCTTCCCCGAGGACTACCAGGCCGAGCACCTGGCCGGCGAAGAGGCCCAGTTCAACGTCAAGGTCAAAGAGGTGCGGGAGAAGATCCTGCCCGAGCTCGACGACGACTTCGCCTCTGACGCCTCCGAGTTCGACACGATCGAGGAGCTGCGCGCCGACATCCGCGAGAAAGTCGGCGCCGCGCTCGGCAGCCGCGCCGAGGAAGACTTCCGCATCGCCGCGATCGACGCCGCCGTCGATGCCGCCACGGTCGACGTCCCGGCCGACCTGGTCACGGCGCGGGCGACCGAACGCTGGGAGCGGATGGAACGCCAGCTCGCCGGCCGCGGCATGGACCCCAACGCCTTCCTGCAGATGCAGGGCAAAACCCGCGAGGAGCTGATCGAGGAATCGAAGCCGGACGCCGAGCGTGAGCTTCAGCGCGAGTCGGTCGTGACCGCGATCGCCGAGGCGGAGGAGATCGAGGTCTCCGACGAGGAGTTGATCGAGGCGCTCGAGCACAGCGCCGAGCACGAACGGACGACGCCCGAGAAGCTGCTGGAGCGCCTCCGCGCCAACGGCCGCGACGCGATGGTCCGTGAGGACATCCGCGCCCGCAAGGCGATTGAGCTGGTCGCCGACGCCGCCACCCCGATCCCGCTCGAGCAGGCGAAAGCCCGCGAGGACATCTGGACGCCGGAGAAGGAGCGCAAAGAGGCCGGCAGTCTCTGGACCCCCGGCGACGAGTAGGCCCAGTACGAGGGGCAGGGACTCAGTGGACCCGACTCGCAACGCCTACGAGCTCTTCGCCCCTTTCTACGACGACTTCACCCACCAGAACGACTACGAGATGTGGCTCGGGTCGCTGCTCCCCGAGCTCGAGAAGCGGGGGCTGAAGCAGGGCCGCCTGCTCGATGTCGGCTGTGGGACCGGGCGGGCGTTCGAGCCGATGCTGCGCCGGGGCTGGGAGATCGTCGGCTGCGACCTGGCGCCGGCGATGCTCGAGCAGGCGCGGCAGAAATACGGCGACGCCGTGCCGCTGCATGTGGCTGACGTCCGCCAGCTGCCCGTCCTCGGGCAGTTCGAGCTCGTCTGGGCGCTGAACGACGTCATCAACTACGTGGTCGAGGACTCCGACCTGGAGCGGGCGTTCGCCGGGATGGCGGCGAACCTGGCGCCGGGCGGGCGCCTCCTCTTCGACGCCAACACGCTGCTTCAGTTCCGAGAAGAATTCACGGCCCAGGACGAGACCAGGCAGGTGGGGGAGTGGCGCTGGGCCGGGCAGAGCGCGGAGGTCGAGGCCGGCGGCGTCTTCGAGGCGGAGGTCTCCGGCGGCGACGTCGCTGCCCACGTCCACCGTGAGCGCCACTGGACCCAGGAGATGATCAGCGAGGCGCTGGCGGCGGCGGGGCTGAGGCTGCTCGCGTCCCTTGGCCAGCACGACGACGGCAAGGTGGTGGTCCTGACCGAGCCCCCGGATGAGTGGCGGGACCACAAGGTGATCCACATCGCCGGTCTATAGAGTGCGCGGCATGAGCCCCTTGGTCCCGATGGTGGTTGAGCAGACGTCGCGCGGCGAGCGTGCGTTCGACATCTACTCGCGCCTGCTCGGGGAGCGGATCGTCTTCCTCGGCACGCCGGTCACCGACGACATCGCCAACCTGATCGTCGCCCAGCTGCTGCACCTGGAGTCCGACGACCCGGACAAGGACGTCAGCCTCTACATCAACTCGCCCGGCGGCTCCGTCTACGCGGGGCTGGCGATCTACGACACGATGCAGTTCATCAAACCCGACGTGCAGACCATCTGCGTCGGGGTCGCGATGAGCATGGGCGCGCTGCTGCTCAGCGGTGGCGCCGCGGGCAAGCGGATGGCGCTGCCGAACTCCAAGGTCCTGATCCACCAGGTCTCCGCCGGCTTCCAGGGCCAGGCGACCGACATCGAGATCCACGCCAAAGAGATCATCGACGTCCGCCGCCGCCTCGACGAGATCATCGCCAAGCACACCGGCCAGCCCTTCGAGAAGGTCACCAAAGACACCGAGCGGGACTACTTCATGAGCGCGGAGGAGGCGAAGGAGTACAACATCGTCGACCGCGTCATCGAACACCACTGAGTCTGCGGTTGGGCTTCAGCCTTTAGGATCGGCGCGTGAGCCGATCTGGTACGGGGAAGTTTGCGTTGTCGGCGATCGTCGCTTTCGCGCTGATCGCTTGGCCGTCGTCAGCGGGCGCGGACGTCGTCTCGGGGAGCGATCTCTCGGGCAAAGTCAGCGTCTGGATCTGCGAGTTCCCCATGACCACGACCACTTGCACCCTTGCGATCTCCGATCTGTCGACCGAAACGCAGGCGGCCGGAGGGCCCAAGGCGGCAATCGACGGAGTGATCGTCAGCTGGTCGGTGCGCTCTGCCGTGAACACTGTCGAAACCCCGATTCGGCTTCATCTCGTCCGTGGTCACACCGGTGTCGCCGTCGGCGCCTGGCAGCTGCTGCCGATGACCGCTGGGATACACAGCTTCCCGGCCCGGTTGCCCGTCAGTGCTGGGGACGGGATCGCGATCGACGCCGAAACCGCCCCCATGCATTCGATTGGCGTAATCAGCAATGGGACGTTCGAGGGAACGTCCGGTTTTTCGCTGGATTTCTGGGTGCCCCAGCTGGGCCCCACCGAGACGCGCGATCCCAACTGGGATGACTTCGGCTACGAACTGCTGGTGAATGTGACGATCGAGCCTGACCTCGACGGGGATGGGTTTGGCGACGAGACCCAAGACGCCTCCCCTGGCTCGCCACCGACGCAGAGCGCTGGCCCGCCTGCGCCGACTTCAACGGGGTCCGCGCCGATTCCGACCGAGCCGGTGCCGCAGACGACGATCGGGAAAGGGCCAAAAGGCACGGTTACTTCCGCCAAGGCGACGTTCCGCTTCAGCTCCTCGGTCTCGGGCTCCACCTTCCAGTGCAAGCTCGATAAAAAACCCTGGAAACAGTGCAAATCACCGAAGGCCTATACCAACCTTGCCGAGGGCGAGCACCACTTCGCGGTCCGCGCCGTCGGCCCGACCGGGGTCCCGGACCCGACTCCCGCGAAGCGCTCGTTCAAGGTCGAGCTCTGAGGTTCGTCACCGCCTTCGCATGCGCTGTGCTGCTGGCGCTAGCCGCCCAGCCCGCCAAGGCCCGGGTCTCCAGTCGCGATGGCGGCGTGCCCTACTACGGCCACGTCTTCCCGGTCCAGGCCGCGCACGGCGTCCGCGGCGCGGTCGGCGAATTCCACGCGCCGCGCTCCGGCGGTCGCATCCACGAAGGCTTCGACATCACCGCCGCCTGCGGCGCCCGCCTGGTCGCCGTCCGCAACGGCCGCGTGCTGCGCCGCGGCTTTGACCCTGTCCTCTACGGCAACTACCTGCTGATCGCCGGCGAAGGCGAGCGCCGCTCCTACTTCTACGCCCACCTGCCGCGCCCGGCGGCCGTCCGCCCTGGAGAGCGGGTCTGGGAGGGCGAGCCGGTCGGCGCCGTCGGCGAAACCGGCAACGCAGCCGGCACCGGCTGCCACCTCCACTTCGAGATCCACCAGCGCGGCGTCCCAATCGACCCGCTCCCGGAACTCACCCGCTGGGACCGCTACAGCTGACTCGCATTTCACCCTGCGTACACGATTTTGTACACTGGGGTCATGGCAAAGACGGTTCCAGTCCGCGAGCTTCGCAGCAACCTCAGCAGTCTGCTCGACGACGTCAGCGATCGCCGTGACCACGTGCTGGTCACCCGCAACGGGACTCCTGCGGCGGCATTGATCCCCATCGACGAGTACGAGGGGCTGGAGGAGACCGCCGAGGTTCTCTCCGACGCGGATGCTCTTTCCGCTCTGGAGGCGGGTCTTGCCGAGATCGAGCGAGGCGAGACGGTCACCATCACCGAGCTTCGGGACGAACTGGCGAAGCGCCGCCCTCCCGCCGTCTGATCGTTGGCGCGACTAGTCCTCGCGCGCCGGGCCCGGCGCGACCTGCTCGAACTGGACTGGCCGCTGATCGACGCGATCGAGGAGGCACTGGGTCTGCTCGAGCGCGACCCCTTCGCCGGCTATGCGCTCCGCGGAAAACTCCGCGGTCTGTACTCACTTAGGGTCGGGTCCTACCGAATCCTCTACCAGCTAACCGATGGTGGAAAGACGGTTCGTGTTGCCGCGATCCGCCATCGCTCTATTTCCTACGGCAGCGATCCCCGATGATCTTGGGTCCGAATGACTGACGTCGAGCCAGGGGTCGCGCCTACTGGTTCCATTGCGTCTCGCATGCCAGCCGCCGCGCAGGGGGTTAAGGATCCCCCATGGAACCGGTCACGCCCCGACCATTCGAATTGGACCGCATTTTTCCCGATCCAGAAGCGGAACCGATTCTTACGGTCACGTTCCTTCTCGAATTGCCCCATTGCATCCGGGTCGCCGATGCCAAATTTCTAATCAGCGACTGGGGTGATGGGTGGCCTGGCTGGAGTCCCGATGCGATGGGCTATATGGCAGACGTCGCCCCCCTCCCAGAAGGGGTGGAACCGCGCTATCGGATTGCCCTCAACCAGGCGCGAGTCGAGGGTCGAACTCCGCTGCGCGCAGCAGAACTGGCATTTCCGGATTGGGAGGGTGCCGCGTCCTACTCGGACCAGGGCGAAACCGAAGCAGAGCGCAGCCATGAACTGCGCAGTAGCGCTCTTGTCTCGATATACGCCCGAGCGCTTGAGACGCCATTTGGCAACGAAGACGAGCACGAGGTCGTCGAATGGCTATCCCGTCGGTTCGACGAGGCCCTCGCTCTTCTAAATCAGTATTTGGTGATCCTCGCGGCGATGAACGACGAGTGGCATATCTCGTCGATTTCGCGGATTGACCTGCCCCGATTGGCTCCGTGGAAATTGAACATCCAGCCAGCGGCAGATGGCTGGGTCGGGCCGAGTGGAACTCTCGACGCCCACGCGACCCTTCGCGACGATCTTCCTGACATTCGCTCGCAGGAGGAGCTCATGGCTGCGGTGGAGATCATCCACGAGTACCGGGCTGGGCGAGTTCCATTCTTCGACTGGATCGAGCTTTACCAATCCTCAGAGCATCATTTGGGCTCGGGGAGGAACGCCCAGTCAGTGATTGCGGCATCAACGGCGACGGAGGTTCTGATCAACACGCTATTTCGGGTGCTCTGGGAGGCCAAAGACCTCGATCACGAGAAATTGGCAGGGGTTCTCGACTGTGGCTTCAAGAATCAACTCGTCTCGCACCTCCCCAAATTCCTCGACCAAGAGCTTGCTCTAGACGACGAGAAGAGCCCAGCGGGAATCTGGCATCGAGATTGCTATCTCCTGCGCAATCGAATCGTCCACAAGGGCCATAAACCGACCTCCGGGGAGGCATACGACTCGAAGATTGCTACGGGAGAGTTCGCACGCTTGATCGGAGCCGCGCTGGAAGACGACCCCCGAATTGCTGATGTGAAGAGCTTCCTGCGGGCGCGACCACCTTCAAAGTCCGGCTAAACCGTAAGTCCGCGCTACAGCTGACGTTCGAACCAGAGGTCGGCTTTGGGGTTGTCGTTGTAGGCGGGGACCTCGCGGTAGCCGGCGGCGCGGTAGAGGGCGACGGCGGGGGTGAGGTAGTCGGAGGTGTCGAGGCGGACGGCGCGGCAGTTGTGGGCGGTGGCGATGGCGTCGAGCTCGGCGAGGATGCGGCGGCCGAGGCCGGTGCCGCGGAACTCGTCCGCGACGTACATGCTCTTCACCTCGGCGATCTCGGTGTCGAGGAAGCGGACGCCGCCGAGGCCGGCGGGGACGCCGTCGACGCGGGCGAGCAGGAAGAGGCCGTTGGGTGGAACGAGGTCGGCCGGTGGGCCGGCGGCGATCTCGGCCTCGATGTCGACCCCGGCATCGTCGCGGTCGTAGACCAGCGGCCCGTCAGTCTCGCGGATGAACGGCTCGTAGAGCGCCAGCACCGCGGGGTCGTCGCGATCGACGGGCTCGATCGTGATCGCACGATCCCTTTTGTGGCTATAGGACGACAAAGGGATCACGCGACCGGAAGCACGTACTCCAGCCACTCGCTGCGCTCCGCGCCGGTCGAGTCGTAGAGGCGCTGGGCCGTGTGGTTGTCGGTCGCCGTCTCCCATTCGAGGCTGGCGGCGCCGCGCTCGCGGGCGACCGCGGCGCTGGCCTCGATCAGGGCTCGGCCGAAGCCGCTCCCGCGTGCCGCCTCATCGACGTAGAGGTCGTTCATCAGCACCACCTCGTGGGCTTCGAGAGAGTCGAAGGTCCAGTAGAGGCAGGCGTATCCGAGGAGCGTCCCGTCCTCGTCGCGCGCACCCAGCAGCAGGCCGTCGTCACTGGGGGCGAGGAAGCGGCGGAAGAACGCGCGGTTGCGCTCTTGGTCGATCTCCTCGACCTTGTAGAAGCGCTGGTAGGCGGCGATCAGCGGCAGTACCTCGTCGTACTCGTCGGCTCGCAGCGGAGCGACCTCGATCTGCTTCGGCATCGGCCCACCGTAGCGAGCGGCGCAAGCCTCGGACCAGGAGGAGGGACGATGGTCCGAGCGGCGTAAAGACCCCCACGACCCGCCGGTCGCCCCCGTCTAAGCTTTGGGGGCTGCCGGAGCTCAAGATCGATTCCCATTAGGAGGGGATTCCGCTGGCACGTCCCACCGACTCGAACGAGCAGCTCCTCTGCAGCTTCTGCGGCAAGTCGCAGCGTCAGGTCAAAAAGCTGATCGCCGGCCCCGGCGTCTACATCTGCGACGAGTGCATCGACCTCTGCAACGAGATCATCGACGAGGAGCTGACGGCGCCGCCCGCCTTCGAGCTGGAGAACCTGCCGAAACCGCGGGAAATCCACGACGTGCTGCAGGAGTACGTGGTCGGCCAGGAGGCCGCCAAGCGCGCCCTCTCCGTCGCCGTCTACAACCACTACAAGCGGGTCCAGATCGCCCAGTCCGAAGAGACGGACGTGGAGCTGCAGAAGTCGAACATCATGATGCTGGGCCCGACCGGGTGCGGCAAGACGCTGCTGGCGCAGACCCTGGCGCGGATCCTCAACGTGCCCTTCGCGATCGCTGATGCGACCGCGCTGACCGAGGCCGGCTACGTCGGCGAGGACGTCGAGAACATCCTCCTGAAGCTGATCCAGGCCGCCGACTTCGACGTCAAGAAGGCGGAAACGGGGATCATCTACATCGACGAGATCGACAAGATCGCGCGCAAGGCCGACAACCCGTCGATCACCCGTGACGTCCCCGGCGAAGGCGTCCAGCAGGCGCTGCTGAAGATCCTCGAGGGGACCACCGCGTCGGTGCCGCCGCAGGGCGGGCGCAAGCACCCCCACCAGGAGTTCCTGACGATCGACACCACCAACATCCTCTTCGTCTGCGGCGGCTCCTTCGCCGAGCTCGACAAGGTGATCGAGCGCCGCGTCGGCGACCGCGGGGTCGGGTTCGGCGCCGCGATCTCCGCCCGCGAGAAAAAGGACGCGGGGGAGTGGTTCGAGCAGGTGCTGCCCGAGGACCTGATCGAGTACGGCCTGATCCCCGAGTTCATCGGCCGCCTGCCGGTGATCACGGCGATCCATCAGCTGAGCCGCGACGACCTGACCACGATCCTGACCGAGCCGCGCCACGCGCTGACCCGCCAGTTCCAGCGCTTCTTCGAGTTCGACGACATCGAGCTCGTCTTTTCCGAGGACAGCCTCGAGGCGATCGCCGATAAGGCGCTGGAGCGGGAGACCGGCGCCCGCGGCCTGCGCTCGATCCTCGAGGAGACGCTGCTCGACGTCCAGTTCGAGCTGCCCTCGCGCCGGGACGTGACCAAGTGCGTCGTCACCAAGGAGACGATCAGCGAGGGGCGCCGCCCGACCCTGGTCACCGAGGCGGTCCACCAGGACATCGGTGCAGCCGAGGACGGGCTCTCCGAGGAATCTGCCTAGACTCGGCCGCGTGAGCGCGGCCGACCGAGAGAAGCTCGAGAGCACCACCCGCTACGACCCGGCGGAGGTCGAGGCGCGGATCTTCGCCGAGTGGGTCGAGGGCGGCTACTTCCACCCCGAGGCGGAGGGAGCTCCGGAGGAGAACTTCTCGGTGGCGATCCCGCCGCCGAACGTGACCGGCGCCCTGCACATGGGGCACGCGCTGAACGGCTCGATGCAGGACGCGCTGGTGCGGATGAACCGGATGCGGGGCAAGAACACGCTCTGGATCCTCGGCACCGACCACGCCGGCATCGCCACCCAGGCGGTGGTGGAGAAAGGGCTGCGGGCCGAAGGCAAGAGCCGCCAGGAGCTCGGCCGCGAGGCCTTCGTCGAGCGGGTCTGGGAGTGGAAGGCCGAGTACGGCTCGCGGATCGTCGAGCAGTACAAGCGGCTCGGCGCCTCCTGCGACTACGAGCGCGAGCGATTCACCCTCGACCAGGACTACGTGCGCGCCGTCTACCGCGTCTTCAAGCAGCTCTACGACAAGGGCTACATCTACCGCGACAACTACATGGTCAACTGGGACCCGGGCTCGCACTCGGCAATCTCCGACCTCGAGGTCGAGAACCGCGAGGTCGAGGACGCGCTCTTCTCGATCGACTACCCGGTTGAGGGCTCCGACCGCGTCCTCACCGTCGCCACCGTGCGGCCGGAGACGATGCTGGCCGACACCGCGGTGGCCGTGAATCCCGGGGACGGGCGCTACGCCGACCTGGTCGGCCAGCACTGCGTGCTGCCGCTGGTCGGGCGGCGGATCCCGATCATCGCCGACGAGCACGTCGACATCGAGTTCGGCACCGGGGCGCTGAAGATCACCCCCGGCCACGACCCCAACGACTTCGAGATCGGCCGCAAGCACGGGCTCGAGGAGATCGGCGTGATTGGCCCCGACGGGCGCATGACCGAGGAGGCCGGCCGCTTCGCCGGGCTGACCGCGGCCGAGGCCCAGGTGGCGGTGGTCGAGGCGCTGCGCGAGGAGGGGCGCCTCCGGGCCGAGGAGCCCTACGTGCACTCGGTGCCGTTCTCCCACCGCTCGGGCGAGCGGATCGAGCCGTTGATCTCGCTGCAGTGGTTCTGCCGCATGGACGAGCTGGCGAAGCCCGCGATCGAGGTCGTCGAACGCGACCAGGTGCGGATCGCCCCCGGCCAGTGGAAGCGCGTCTACCTCGACTGGATGAGGGAGATCCGGCCCTGGTGCGTCTCCCGCCAGCTCTGGTGGGGGCACCGGATCCCGGTCTGGTACTGCGACGCCTGCGAGGAGACGATCGTCGCCGAGCAGGCCCCGGAGCGCTGCGGCTCCTGCGGCGGCGAGCTGCGCCAGGAGGAGGACGTGCTCGACACCTGGTTCAGCTCGGCGATCTGGCCCTTCGCCACGCTCGGCTGGCCCGACGACACCCCGGAGCTGCGCGCCTTCTACCCGACCAGCTTCCTCACCACCGCGCGCGAGATCCTCTTCCTCTGGGTCGCGCGGATGATCATGACCGGGATCGAGTTCGCCGGTGACGTCCCGTTCCGCGACGTCTACGTGCACTCGGTGATCCAGGCCCGCGACGGCCGCCGCATGTCGAAGAGCCTCGGCACCGGGATCGACCCGCTGGAGGAAATCGACGTGCACGGCGCCGACGCGCTGCGCTTCGGCCTGCTGGCGATGTCCTCGACCCAGGACGTGCGCTTCTCCGACGCCAAGGTCCAGCAGGGCAACGACCTCGCGAACAAGCTCTGGAACGCCAGCCGCCTGATCCTGCTCAACACCGCCGCGGTCGAGGCGGCGCCGCGACCGACTTGCGTCGAGGACCGCTGGATCCTCTCGCGGCTGGAGCGGACGATCGCCTCGGTCACCGCGCGCCTCGAGTCCTACGACTTCGCCCACGCCGTCGGCGAGGCCTACTCGTTCTTCTGGCGTGACCTCTGCGATTGGTACCTGGAGATCGCCAAGCCGCGTCTCTACGACGGCGAGGAGGAGGTCTCCGCGACCCTGCTCTACGCGCTGGAGCGGGTGCTGGGCCTGCTGCACCCGGTGATGCCGTTCGTCACCGAGGAGATCTGGTCCTTCCATCCCTCGTACCGCGGCCACCTAGTCGTGCACGCCTTCCCGGTCGCCGACGAGGCGCTCATCGACGAGGCGGCGGAAGCCGACGTCGAGGGCGGGATTGGCCTCACCCAGCGGCTGCGCGCCTGGCGCGACATGGTCGATGTCCCGGCCGCGAGCGTGCTGGCAGCGCGGGTCGAGGGGGTTGAGCCACCCGAGTTCGTCGCCCGCCTAGCCCGCTTCGAGTTCGAGCTCGACGGCGGCGACCCGGTCGCCTCGATCGGCCCGGTGCGGGTGCTGGCCTCCGAGCAGCTCGACGCCGAGGCGGTGGCGGCGCGGCTGGAGAAACGGCGCGAGGAGCTGCGCTCCGAGGTCGAGCGCGGTGAGCGCAAACTCGGCAACGAGAAGTTCGTCGCCAAGGCCCCGGCCGAGGTGGTCGAGGAGGAGCGCGGAAAGCTCGAGCGCTACCGGGCCGAACTCGAGGAGCTCGCGTAGACCCGGACGCCTACCTGGAGTCGCTGCAGCCGGTCGGGTGGCGGCTGGGGCTCGAGCGGATGCAGAAGCTGACGACCGCGCTGGGCCTGCCCCAGCACCGCTTCGCCTCGATCCACGTCGTCGGCACCAACGGCAAGTCCTCGGTGACGCGGATGACCGCGGCGCTGCTCGAAGCGCACGGCTTGCGCGCCGGCGCCTGTCTTTCCCCGCACACGGCGCGCTGGACCGAGCGCACGCTGGTCGGCGGGGAGGAGGTGAGTGCCGAGGCCTGGGCCGAGGCTGTGGCGATGGTCGCGCAGGCGGCGGAGGGGGTGGACCGTACCCTTGAGGAGGACGACGCGGTGACCGAGTTCGAGGCGGCGACCGCGGCGACGTTCGTCGCGCTGGCGCGCGCCCGGGTCAAGGTCGCGGTGGTCGAGGCCGGGTTGGGAGGGAGGCTCGACGCGACCAACACGATCCCCTCGCGCGTCACCGTCCTCACCTCGATCGGGCTCGACCACACCGAGTGGCTGGGGGAGACCGAGGCGGAGATCGCGGCCGAGAAGCTGGCGGTGCTGCGCGACCAGACGACCCTGGTCCTGGGCCAGGTCTCACCCGAGGTCGAGCGGCTCGCTGAGGCCACCGCGCGCGAGCACGGCGCCGCGCTCGTCCGTGCCCCGGCCGACCCGGGTCCCGAGCTGGAGCTGCGCGCCGCCGGCGCCTTCCAGCGCCGCAACTTCGCCCTCGCCCGCACCGCCGCCGAGGCATTCCTCGGCCAGCTCGACCCCCGGCGCGTCGCCGAGGTCGCGGCGACGGTGGCCGTCCCCGGCCGCCTCGAGCTCCTCGCCGAGGACCCGCCCACATACATCGACGCCGCCCACAACCCCGACGGGGCCGCCGCCGTGGCCGAAGCGCTGCCTGGCGTCGTCGGGGAGAGGCCAGTCGTCGCCGTGCTCGCGGTCCTCGCCGACAAGGACGCCGAGGCGATGGTCCGCGCCCTCGCTCCGGCGCTGTTCCACGTGGTCTGCACCGAGCTCCCGGCCTCGGCCCTCGAAGGCCACGGCCGTCCCGGCGCAAGATCTCGCCCCGCTCTGGACCTGATGGCGATCTGCAGCCAAGCCGGCTTCGAGGCCGATGCGATCCCCGATTTCGACGCTTCCCTCGCCTACGCCCGCAAGCTCGCCGCCGCCCAGGATGCGGCCGTCCTCGTCACCGGATCCCACTACGCCATTGCACCTGCGCGGGCTGCTCTGAGCGCTTAGGCGCGTCTATGCGACGATTCGGCCATGGAACGCAGCACCGGATCCGAACTGCTCTCGATGATGGGCCTGGTCGCGGCGGTTGTCGCGATCGTGATCCTGGTCTTCTTCGGGGTTGGATACCTGTTTGGCAGACTCTTCCTCTGAGCCCGACAGGGTTCACCGGAGTCGTGGCGAAGTAGACTGCCCCGCTCTCTTTCCCCACCCCGGCAGGCGCCCACCATGTCACTAGCGATCTTCGGCATCACCAACGACGGTCTCAACCTGGCCGCGACCCTCTTCCTGCTGATGCTGGTCGTGCTCTGGCTGGCCCTGATCGTCTACACCTACCTCGACGCCCGCCGCCGCATCTCCGACCCGTTCCTGGTCGCCTGCGCGACGGTTGCCTCCTTCTTCCCCTTCATCGGCACCGCCGTCTACGCGATCGTGCGCCCGCCGGAGTTCCTCGAGGACGCGCACGAGCGGGAGCTGGAGATCCGCGCCGCCGAGCTGCGAGTGCGGCAGCTGCGGGAGCTGACCTGCCCCAACTGCGAGTACCCGGTGGAGAAGAACTTCCTCCGCTGCCCCAACTGCCAGCGCCGGCTCAAGGACCCCTGCCCGACCTGCTCGAAGCCGGTCGACCCGCGCTGGGGCCTCTGCCCCTACTGCGAGACCGCCCTCGGCGGTGGCGGCGGTGGCGAGCGGCCGCGCAAACGCCAGCGGCGCCCGGACCCAGAGCGCGGCGAGCAGCCGCCCAAACGCCCACCCGCGCGGCGCAAAAAAGCGCCTGCCGCCGAGGGCGCCGAGAGAAAACCTTCCGCGAAAGCCGTACCTAAAGAGCCGGCTCGCAGGGCCCCTCAGGACGAGGGGTCCGAACCAACCCAAGAGCAAAGGAGCATCACCCGTGAGCCGGACCCTGATCCTCGTCAAGCCTGACGCCTTCGAGCGCGCCCTGACCGGCGAGGTAATCGCCCGCTTCGAGCGCAAGGGCCTGCGCATCGCCGCCCTCAAGAAGCTGACCGCCGACGAGGCGATCGCCAACGAGCACTACGCCGAGCACAGCGAGAAGCCCTTCTTCGGCGAGCTCGTCTCCTTCATCACCGGCGGCCCGCTGGTCGCGATGATCCTGGAGGGTGCGGAAGCGGTTCCGGCCGCGCGCCAGCTGATCGGCGCCACCAACCCGGTCGAGGCGGCTCCCGGCTCGATTCGCGGCGACTTCGCCCTCGAGGTGACCTTCAACATGGTCCACGGCTCCGACTCCGACGAGTCGGCCGAGCGCGAGATCAAGATCTGGTTCCCCGAGCTCTCCTAGCGTCGGGCTCGCCCCAGCGGCGGGAGATCCTCGAGAAGCTGGGGATCAAGTTCGAGGTGGTGGTTCCGGGCGTCGAGGAGCTGAGCGACGGAGACCCCGAGCGGCTTGTCGTCGAGAACGCTCGGGCGAAGGCCGAGGCGGTCGAGTCCACGGATCGCCTGGTCATTGCCTGCGATACCGATGTCGTCCTTGACGGGGAGGTCCTTGGGAAGCCCGCTGATGCCCAGGAAGCGCGCGAGTACCTGGATCGGATGGCAGGTCGCGCCCACACGGTGATGAGTGGTCTCGTCGTGCTTGACGACGGCGACGAGCGTTCCGGCCTGGAAAGGACCGAGGTCTACTTCAAGCCCCTCACCGAGGCCGAAAAGGATCGCTACGTCGCCTTTGGCGAGTGGGAGGGACGATCCGGCGGCTACGCGATCCAGACCCTCGGCTCGACCCTGGTCGAGCGACTCGAGGGCAGTGTCTCCAACGTCGTCGGCCTCCCAGTTGGCCTCCTCGCCGAGCTCGCCCCCGACCTGTTCGCTCGCCCCTAAGCGCGCGAGTTCGCATTTATGCCCGCTATGCGGGAAGAAGTGCGAACCCGCGGGTGTCGCAAATAGCGATTTTGGGCGTTTGGGATGATCTATCTCTTGGCAATGGACCGAGACAGCGCCTAGATGGGCTTGCGCAACCGCTTCAGTGCCCTCGGCGGCCGTGACATGGCCGTCGATCTGGGGACGGCAAACACGCTTGTCTACGTGCGCGGGCGCGGCATCGTCCTCTCCGAGCCCTCGGTCGTCGCGATCGACTCCCACAACGGCCAGGTCCACGCCGTCGGGGCCGAAGCGAAGCGGATGCTGGGCCGCACGCCGGGCAACATCACCGCGATCCGGCCGCTCAAGGACGGGGTGATCGCCGACTTCGACGTAACCGAGCAGATGCTGCGCCACTTCATCCACTCGGTCAACTCCAACCGCTTCGCCCACCCGCGCGTCGTCGTCTGCGTGCCCTCCGGGGTCACCGGGGTCGAGAAGCGCGCGGTCGAGGAGGCCTGCCTCTCCGCCGGCGCCCGCCAGGCCTACCTGATCGAGGAGCCGATGGCGGCGGCGATCGGGGCCGGTCTGCCGGTGGCCGAGCCGACCGGCTCGATGATCGTCGACGTCGGCGGCGGCACCACCGAGGTGGCGGTGATCTCGCTCGGCGGGATCGTCGTCTCGCAATCGATCCGGGTCGGCGGCGACGAGCTCGACGACGCGATCGTCAACCACTGCAAAGCCGCCTACAAACTGGCGATTGGGACGCAGACCGCGGAGGAGGTCAAGCTCGAGGTTGGATGCGCCTCGCGGCTGCGGGAGGAAGCGCGGACCGAGATCCGCGGGCGCGACCTCGTCTCCGGGCTGCCGAAGACCGTCACTTTGGGCTCCGAGGAGGTGCGCGAGGCGCTCGAGGAGCCAGTCGGCCACATCGTCGCCGCGGTCAAGGACACGCTCGACCGCACCCCGCCGGAGCTGGCGGGTGACATCATGGACCGTGGCATCACGCTCGCCGGTGGCGGCGCCCTCCTGCAAGGACTGGAGCAGCGGCTGCGCGACGAGTGCCAGATGCCCTGTCAACTGGCAGAGTCGCCGTTGACGTGCGTGGCGGTCGGCTCGGGCATCTCGCTCGAGGAGTTCGAGGCGATCCACCGCGCCGGAAAGAACTCAGGGGCGCGGCAGCGTGTTTAGCCGGCGCTCAGGCAACTCAACGAACCTAGGTCTCCCACGTGTATCGCAAGCAAGTACGCCGCCGTAGGGCGGTGCTCGCCCTCTTGGTCGTCGGCTCCTTCGCGCTGCTGACGATCACCTATGGGCGCGGCTCCGACGGCTTTCAGAGTGGTGTCAGCGCCATCTTCAGCCCCGTGCAGTCGGTCTTCGACCGGGCGCTGAAGCCCGCCCGGGACTTGGTCAACTGGTTCGACGACACCTTCGACGCGCGCGGCGAGAACGAGAAGCTGCACTCCGAGCTGGAGACGGTGCGCGAGCAGGCGGTTGGGGCGCAGGCGGCGCTGGCCGAAAACGCGCAGCTGCGGCAGCTGGTCGGCCTCGACAAAAGCGGCGCGATCCCCTCCGGCTATGACCCGGTCACGGCGCGGGTGATCGCCCGCTCGCCGACCGTCTGGTTCTCCGACGTGACGATCGACGCCGGCTCCAACGACGGCATCGAGGTCGACGACCCGGTCGTCAACGGCGACGGCCTGGTCGGGACGATCGCCGCGGTGACCGGTGGCTCGGCCCGGGTGACGCTGATCTCCGACCACGCCAGCGCCGTCTCCGCCAAGGTCGTGCCGCCGGGCGTGCAGGGCGTGATCAAGCCCTCGGTCGGCGACCCCGGCGACCTCATCCTCGACTTCATCGACTCGACCAAGCGGGTCGGCAGCGGCCAGTCGGTCGTCACCGCCGGCTGGCGCACGCAGGGGCTGGAATCGCGCTTCCCGCCGAACCTCCCGATCGGCGAGATCACCCGCGCCTCGATCCTCGAGCAGGAGGCGCAGCAGCAGGTTCACGTGAAGCCGTTCGCCGATCTGCGCAACCTCGACCTGCTCCAGGTCCTGACCGGAGGCTCGCGCGGGTGATCCTCACCCCGAACATCCTCGTCCGCCTGGTCGCCGTGGTCCTGCTCGGTGTCCTCCTGCAGCTCTCCTTCTTCTCCCAGGTGGAGGTCTTCCACACCAGCCCCGACGTGCTGCCGGCGCTGATCGTCGTCCTCGGGCTGCTGGGCGGGTCGATGACCGGCGCCGTCTGCGGCTTCTCGGCCGGGATCCTGCTCGACTGCCTGCTGATCGTGCCGCTCGGCGGCGCCTCGCTCGTTCTGATGGCCTGCGGCTACCTGGCCGGCCTCTTCCGCGAGCGCTTCGTGATCCAGAGCCCGCTGGTGGCGCCGCTGCTCTGCATGATCCTCACCCTCTTCGCCGAGCTCGGGTTCGGCGCGGTGGAGCTGATGCTCGGCCTCGACGACTCGAGTGTCAGCGCCCTGGTCCTGCGCGACATCCTGATCAAGAGCGTCTACGCCTTCGTCCTCGGCTGGCCGATCTACCTCGGCCTGCGCCGCCTGCTGCGGCCGGCCCTGGTCGAGGACCCGGCCTCGCCGCGGCGCAGCCGGCCGACGGTGCTGGGAGCCTAGGGCCATGTACCTGCGATCGGACGACCGTCCCCGGGGCAGCAGGCTCTCGCTGCGGATCGCTGTCTTCGGCGGCTTCGCCGTCGCCCTCTTCGCGGTCCTCTTCTTCCGCCTCTGGACCTTGCAGGTGCTGGACGGCGACAAGTACCTGGCCGAGGCGAAGAACAACCGCACCCGCGAGTTCAAAGTGATCGCCCCGCGCGGCGACATCCTCGACCGCGATGGCAACGTCCTGGTCGACAACCGGACCAGCCTGGCGCTCGTCCTCAACATGCAGAAGCTGCCCGAAGACCCGCGCGAGCAGAAGGCGGAGCTGGCGCGGGTGGGGGAGCTGGCGCAGATGTCGCCGAAGCGGATGCGCCGGACGATCCGCGAGTCCGAAGAAGTCGCCGCCGGGGCGCCGGTGACGCTGCGCCGCGACGTCGACTACGACCTCGTCTACTACCTCGAAGAGAACCAGCGCCGTTTCCCCGGGGTCTCGGTCCAGCGCGTCTTCGTCCGCCACTACCCGCACGCGACCACCGCCGCGCACCTGGTCGGCAGCGTCGGCGAGGTCTCCGAAGAAGAGCTGAAAGAAGCGCCGTACAAGGGCCTGGAAGCGGGCGACGAGGTCGGCAAAGGCGGGGTCGAGTACACCTACGACCGCTTCCTGCGCGGGACCCCGGGGTTGACCAAGGTCCAGGTCAACTCGCTGGGCCAGCCGACCCCGGGCGGGCAGCTGGTCTCCCAAGCGCCGATCCCCGGTGACAACCTGAAGCTGACGATCGACCCCAAAGTGCAGGCCGCGGGCGAATCCGGGCTGGTCGAAAGAGGGCTGCCGGGCGGGTTCGTGACGATGAACATCAACAACGGCCAGATTCTCGGCCTCGGCTCCTTCCCGACCTTCGACCCCTCGGACCTGATCTCCCCGACCCAGGCCGAGGTCAACGCCCTCTACCGCGACGAAGTCCTGGCGCCGCTCTTCAACCGCGCCACCGAAGGCGCTTTCCCCACTGGCTCGATCTTCAAGATCATCACCGCCCTGGCCGCACTCGAAAACGGCGAGGTCACCCCGGGCACGACGATCAACGACAACGGCGAGCTGACGATCGGCGACCAGACCTTCCAGAACGCCGGCGGCGTCGCCAACGGCCCGGTGACCCTGGTGCCGGCGCTGCAGGTCTCCTCCGACGTCTACTTCTACACGCTGGGCGCCGACATGTGGGATACCAACGACCTGCAGAAAGAGGCGCACGAGCTCGGTATCGGCCGCTACACCGGGCTCGACCTGCCAGAGGAGACGGAAGGCCTGCTGCCGAGCAAGGAGTGGCGCGACCAGCTCTACGAGGAAGGCGAAACCGACCGCCCCTGGTCGGTCGGCGACAACGTCCAGTTGGCGACCGGGCAGGGCGACCTGCAGGCGACCCCGCTGCAGATGGCGGTCGCCTACGCGGCGCTCGGCAACGGCGGCAAGATCGTCACCCCGCACACCGGCCTTGAAGTCGAGGACGCCGCTGGGCGGGTGCTGCGCGAATTCGACTTCAAGGCGCAACGGCGGATCAAGATCGACCCCGGCTACCGCGACGTGATCATGCAGGGGCTGCACGACGCAGCCCAGGTTCCGCCCGGTACCGGGGCCCCCGTCTTCGGCGGCTTCCCGGTCCCCGTGGCCGGCAAGACGGGCACGGCGGAACGCCCGGGTCACGCCGACCAGTCGTGGTTCGCGGTGCTGGCGCCGTATCCTGACCCACGTATCGTCACTATCGTGACCATCGAGGAAGGCGGCTTCGGGGCCGAATCGGCGGCGCCAGTGGCGCTGCAGATCCTTGAGGCCTATTTCGACAAGCAGGCGACGGCCGGTTCGACCGACGGCGCCGCGGTAGCCGAATAGATGTACGCCACCCGGACCAGAACCACCCGCCCCGAGCCATTTGCCGTCCACGTCGGCATCGCCGAGCGCCTCGGCGTCGCTCACATGGACTGGACCCTCGCCTTCGCCGCGGTCGCCCTCGTCGCCTTCAGCGTCTTCACGCTCGGCCAGGCGACTCAGGACGACGTGCCCGGCAGCCCCAACTACTTCCTCGACCGGCAGGCGATGTACGGCGCCCTCGGCTTGCTGGGGATGTTCATCCTCACCCGCATCGACTACTCGCGCTTCCGCGAGCTCCGGGTCGGGATCTACACCTTCCTCTGCGCCACGATCTCTCTCGTCTTCGTCTTCGGGTTCGCCGCCCGCGGCTCGCGCCGCGCCTTCGAACTTCCCTTCTTCAGCTTTCAGCCATCGGAGCTCGGCAAGCTCTTGCTCGTGCTTGCGCTCGCCGGGTTTGTGATCGATGGTGCCCGGCGGGGCTCGGCCAAGCAGCGCACGTTGCGCTACCTGGCTCTCGGCCTCGCGCCGGCTGCGCTTGTCTTCCTGCAGCCCGACCTCGGCACCTCACTGGTGTTCGCGGTCGCCACCCTCGGCGTCATGTACTTCGGAGGCGTCCCCTGGACGCACTTCGCGGTGATCGGCGCCGCCATCGTCGCCCTGATCGCGCTTGTCCTGATCGTGGCCCCCGCAGTGGGGACCCCGATCCTGAAGCCTTACCAGCAAGAGCGATTGACCTCGTTTGCCAACCCGGACGAGCACGAAAGCGACGCTGGCTACCAGCAGAACCAATCGAAGGTCGCCATCGGATCCGGGCAGGTTTCCGGCCGTGGCGACCGTGCCACCCAGACGGGGCTCAACTTTGTTCCCGAGCGGCACACCGACTTCATCTTCGCGGTGATCGGTGAGCGCTACGGGTTCATGGGCGCCGCCTTCGTCCTATCCCTTTACGCCCTGCTCCTCTGGCGGGCGCTGCGGATCGTGACGCTCTCGAAGAACTCCTACGGGACCCTTGTCGCCGGCGGTATCGCCGTGGCATTGCTGTTCCAGGTCTTCGTCAACGTGGGGATGAACCTCGGGATCATGCCGATCACGGGAATCCCCCTGCCGCTGATGAGCTACGGAGGTTCCTCCGTGCTCGCCACTTTCCTGGCAATCGGCGTGCTTCAGAGCATCAACGTTCAGGCGCAGCTCAGCCAGCGGGGGAGGTTCGCCTGGTGACTCCTTGAAGGAGCACCGGCGGTGCGTACCCAACTGAACTGAGCTAACTGACAATGAAGAAAACGATTCTGGTCTCCGCCGAGCGCGGCGAGACCCGCGTGGCCGTCCTCGAGGCGAAGCAGAAAGGCGGCAAAGCCACGGTCGCCGAGCTCTACATGGAGCGCCGCGGACGGCGCTCGATCGTCGGCAACATCTACAAGGGCAAGGTCGACAACGTCCTGCCCGGCATGGAGGCTGCCTTCGTCGACATCGGCCTCGAGCGCAACGGCTTCCTCCACGTCGACGAGATCGTCCTCCCGGGCGGCGAGCAGGCTCCGAAGCGCGGTCGCGGCAGCGGCCGCCGCATCAACGAGCTGATCAAACCCGGGCAGGAGATCCTCGTCCAGGTGGTGAAGGACCCGCTCAAGTCGAAGGGCGCCCGGCTCTCGATGAATGTCTCGATCGCCGGCCGCTACCTGGTCTTCGCGCCGACCGGCTCCGGCGTCGGCGTTAGCCGCCGCCTCTCCGACTCCGAGCGCGACCGGCTGCGGAAGATGGTCGACCGCACCTACAAGGGTCCCGGCGGGCTGATCGTCCGAACCGCCGCCCACGGGGCGAAAAAATCCGACTTCGTCCGCGAGATCTCCTACCTGCAGCGGCTGAACGAGATCCTCCAGCGGCGCAGCGAGT
Source organism: Solirubrobacterales bacterium (assembly GCA_036277915.1). Lineage (GTDB taxonomy): Bacteria > Actinomycetota > Thermoleophilia > Solirubrobacterales > 70-9 > VAYN01. The sequence continues at coordinate 296,749 of DASUMA010000026.1, read as the reverse complement.
CGACCAAGGCCCCGGCCCTGGTCTTCCAGGAGGCCGACCTCTCGGTCCGGGTCCTGCGCGACGTCTTCCTCAGCGAGTTCGAGAAGGCGATCATCGACTCCGAGAAGCAGTACGAGCGGGTCACCGGCTTCTTCCAGCGCACCGCGCCCGAGCTGGTCGACGGCGTCGAGCTCTACAAGGGCACGAAACCGCTGTTCGAAAAATGGAAGATCGATGAGGAGATCGAGTCGACCCTGAACCGGCGTGTCGACCTGCCCTCGGGCGGCTACCTGATCATCGACTACGCCGAGGCGCTGACCGTGATCGACGTCAACAGCGGCAGCTTCACCGGCCGCGGCAAAGGCGGGCTCGAGGAGACGATCACCAAAGTCAACACCGAGGCGGCCGAGGAGGCGGTGCGACAGCTGCGGCTGCGCGACATCGGCGGCATCATCGTCATCGACTTCATCGACATGGCGCGGGCCTCGAACCGCGACAAAGTCCTGAAGACGATGCGCAAGGCGCTCGACGCCGACAAGTCGAAGAGCTACGTGGTCGAGGTCTCGCCGCTGGGCCTGGTCGAGATGACCCGGCAGAACGTGACCGACGGGGTGCGGGAGATCCTCACCACGCCCTGCCCGACCTGCGCCGGCGAGGGCGTGGTGCTCTCGGCCGAGACGGTGGCCCTGGAGGGCCTGCGGAAGATGCGCGACATCGCCGCCGAGAATGCCGAGGCCGAGGCCTTCCTCTTCCGGGTCAACGCCAAGGTCGCGCACGAGCTGACCGATCCCGACAGCGGCCTCGTCGAGCTCGAGGGCGAAACCGGCAAGCGCTTCCATTTCGAGGGCGGCGACTCGCTGCCGATCGGCACCTTCGAGCTGATCGAGTCCGGTAGCCGGGCTGAGATTGAGGAGCGGGCGCTGCCGTTCAAGGTCGGCGAGGAGGTGCTGGTCAACATCGACGAGCCGCACATGTACAACGCCGACGACGCGGTCGCCCGGATCGACTCCTACATCGTCAGCATCACCGGTGCAGGTCGCTACGTCGGCCAGCGCCGCCTGGTGCGGATCGAGGAGGTCGAGCGCTCGGCGGCGATCGCCTCGCTGCTGGGCGGGGATTCGCCGAACGGGTCTGGAGGCGGCGAGGAAAACGGCTCCGAGCTAGAATCCTCGACTCCTTCGCGCAAACGCAGTCGTGGCCGCCGTGGCGGCCGTGGGCGTTCGCGCGCCAAACAAGGCAGCACCGAGGAAGGCGATTGAGCATGTATGCGGTAGTTGAAACCGGCGGCAAGCAGTACAAGGTCGAGCAGGGCACGTCGCTGCTGGTCGATCGCCTCGATGCGAAGGAGGGCGACAAAGTCACGCTGCGCGCGGTGATGTTCCGCGACACCGACGTCGTCGCCGCGCCGAAGGAGCTGGAGAAGGTCAAGGTCGAGGCGACCGTGGCCGAGCACCTGCGTGGCCCGAAGATCAAAGTCTTCAAATACAAGGCGAAGAAGGGCTACCGGCGCCGCGCCGGTCACCGCTCGGAGCTGACCAAGCTCGAGGTGACCTCGCTGAAAATGGGCAAAGCCGCCGCGAAAAAAGCTGCCGAGAAAAAAGAGCCGGCGAAAAAAGCCGCCGCGAAAGAGGAGGCCTAGTCAATGGCTCATAAGAAAGGTCTCGGATCGAGCCGCAACGGCCGCGAATCGAACCCGAACATGCTCGGCGTCAAGGTCTTCGCCGGCCAGAAGGTCTACGGCGGCGAGATCATCGTCCGCCAGCGCGGCACCAAGTTCTGGCCGGGCGAGGGCACCGGCCTCGGCCGCGACCACACGATCTTCGCCACCCGCGAGGGCACGGTCGACTTCCGCATGGCCCGCAAGGGCCGCACGATCTCCGTTCTCGCGGACTAGAGCGCCTCGGCTTCACGCCTGCGCCGCGCCTGGGAATAGGGCGGCGTCCGCCGCGTCGGGAGGGGTATGAGAAAAACCCTCCTGGCCGCGGCCTGCGCGGCGCTCCTGCTCCTGCCCGCCTCGATCGCCCAGGGCGCGGAACTCCTCTACTGGAACAACTTCGATGACGACACGGTCGCCTTCGCCGACATCGGCGGTGGCGGCGGCGGGCCGCTGAGCCTGGGCGAGGTCAAGATCGATGGGCCGGAAGGCTTGGCGTTCGACTCCGCCACCGGCAGGCTCTTCGTCGCCAGCGAGGACGGGGGTGTGACGGACGACGGCCAGATCGTCACCGTCAACGTCGACGGCAGCGGTGCCGCCGTGTTCAGCGCGCCGGGGGCTCCCGTCGACGGTCCCCACGGAATCGCCATCGATCCGGTCGCGCGCCTCGCGTACTGGATCAACTCCGGAGCGGAATCGATCTCCTGGGCGCGCCTCGACGGCAGTGCCGGCGGCACGCTCAACACCACCGGGGCGACGGTCGAAAGGCCCTTCCGGATCGGGTTCGACCCCGTCGCCGGCCGGATCTACTGGGTGAACGCCGGCGAAGAAGGCGACGACTCCATCTCCTTCGCCAACGTCAACAACAGCGGCGGTGGCGATCTCAATCTCGACGGCGCGACCCGCACCGAAGGCATGCGCGCGCTCACGGTCGATCCCGCAGGCGGCCGGATCTACTGGATCGTCTCGGAAGAGGGCATCTCCTTCGCCAACCTCAACGGCAGCGGGGGCGGAGATCTCAATCTCGGTGGAGCCGACTTCATCGAACCCTTCGGCCTCGCCTTCGACCCCTCAATCGGGCGCTTCTACTGGGGCTCGGTCTCCAACGGCCGGACCGGGACGTTCAGCTTCGCCAACCTCGCGGGCGGCGAGGGAGGAATCGACGTTGCCACCGCTCCGGTGGCCGAAGCGCAGGACCCGGTGATCCTCAAGAGCCCGAGCGGGACGGCCGTCCCGGCGATCGCCCGCGCCGCCGAGCTCCGCACCGCGCTCTCCTGCTCCCAGGGCACCTGGGCCCCCGACTTCGCCGGCTCCAACGTCTACCGCGCCCCGAACAGGTTCGCCTACCAGTGGCTGCGCGACGGCCAGCCGGTGCCCGGCGCGACCGCGAGCAAGTTCACCGCCACTGATCCCGGCTCCTACACCTGCGCTGTGACGGCCTCCAACCAGGCGGGCTCGGCCACCCAGACCAGCGCTGCGACCGCTCTTACGGGCGTGACGCTGAAGCTGACCGTGAAGAGGAAGGTCAAGGCCAAGCCCGGCAAGGTCGCCAGGCTGAAGCTGACGATTGAGAACTTGGGCGACCTCGTTTCCAGAAGCGACCGCCTCTGCGTCAAAGTCGGGAAGCAGGGGAAAGCCCTGAAGGCGCCGCGGTGCAAACTGCTCGGAGTCATCCCCGGTGGCGCCACCCGGACCGACACCGTTGGACTCAGGGTTCGCGCGGGCGCCTCCGGCACCTACCGCGTCAAGCTGATCGTCAAAGGCGCTCCGGCGCAGGCCGTAACGGCAAAGATCCTCGTCAGATAGGCCTCGCCTGGCGAGTTCGTCAACCATGGGTTGACGAACTCGCCACTACCCTCTGTCGCCGATGTACGACAAGGCGAAGATCTGGGTTGAGGGTGGGGGCGGCGGCAACGGCTCCGTCTCGTTCCGGCGCGAGGCGCATGTGCCCCGCGGCGGGCCCGACGGTGGCGACGGTGGGCACGGGGGGGACGTGGTGCTCGTCTGCGATGCCTCGAAGCGAGACCTGGGGGCGCTGAAGGGGAGCAAGCACTTCCGGGCGCAGCGAGGGCGGCACGGGGAAGGGTCCAACAAGCACGGCGCGCGGGGGGAGGATCTGGAGATCCCGGTGCCGGCGGGGACGCAGGCGACCACGGTTGACGGCAGTGCGATCGACCTAGTCGAGCCGGGGCAGCGGGCGGTGATCGCCAACGGCGGCCGTGGCGGGCACGGCAACAAGCGCTTCGCCAACTCGACCCGGCAGGCGCCGCGCTTCGCCGAGAAAGGGACCAGCGGCGAAGCGGACTGGATCGAGCTGCGGCTGAAACTGCTGGCCGACGTCGGCCTCGTGGGGCTGCCGAACGCGGGCAAGTCCTCGCTGCTGGGCCGGCTGACGCGGGCGGCGCCGAAGGTCGCCGACTATCCGTTCACGACGATCTCGCCGGTGCTGGGCACGATCGAAGGCGAGGACCGCCAGGCCGTCGTCGCCGACATCCCCGGGCTGATCGAGGGCGCTGCCGAGGGCGCCGGCCTCGGCCACGAGTTCCTCGCCCACGTCGAGCGCTGCGCGATGCTCGTCCACCTGGTCGACCTGGCGCCGATGGAGGGCGACCCGGTTGCCGACTACGAAACCGTGCGGGCGGAGCTCTCCGCCCATGGCGCCGGCCTCGAGCTGCTGCCGCAGCTGGTGGCGCTGAGCAAGCGCGACCTGCTCCCGGCCGAGGACGTCGAAGCCGCGGTGGCGGAGTGGGGGCAGCGGCTGGGTGACGCTGCGCTCGGCGTCCTCGCCATCTCCTCAGCGACTGGGGAGGGACTTGACGAGCTGCGCCAGCGCGTCCTCGCCGAGCTGCCCGATGAGCCGCGCCCGCTCGCCCCCGGCGCGCCTGAGCCCGCCGGGGAGTTCGAGGCCGAGCACCGCGTCTACCGCCCGGCCGGCGAGGGTGGCTACTGGGTCGAGCGCGAGGACGACGGCGCTTTCCGCGTCGCCGGCCGCGGGGTCGAGGTGCTGTTCGAGCGCCACGACACCAAAAACGAGGAAGCGCTCGCCTACCTGGAGCAGCGGCTGGGTGAGATCGGCGTGATCGCCGCGCTCACCCGCGCCGGGTTCCAGGCCGGTGACGACGTCCGTATCGGCGACCAGGAGTTCGAGCTGCACATCTAGCCTCGCCCTCTATCAGGAGAGGCTGGAGAGGCCGGCGGCGACGGCGAAGCCGAGTACGGTGACGAGGCCGGCGGCGCGGCCTAGGTTGGCGCGGGCCTCGGGGATCATCGAGTCGATCAGCATCACCAGCAGGGCGCCGGCGGCGAAGCCGTCGATCGCCGCCTGCGGCCGGCCGTGGACGGCGTCGGCGAGGGCGTAGCCGGCGACGCTGGCGGCGGTCCCGATCGCGGCGACGATCAGCCACAGCCGCAGCACCGTCTCGCGGCTCCGCCTGGCCTTGATCATGTCCTCGGAGGAGCCGAGCGCCTCGGGCAGGTTGGAGACGAAGATCGCGATCAGCAGGGCCGGGCTGACCCCGCTGCCGGCGGCGATCCCGATCCCCAGCACCAGCTGCTCGGGGATGCCGTCGAGGAAGGCGCCGAGGGCAAGCGCGGTGCCGGAGTCGGATTCCGAGCGCCCCTGCCGGCCTCTGCCGCTACCGAAGCGGCGGGCGATCAGGCCGTCGAGCAGGTAGTAGGTGAGGGCACCGAGCCCGAGCCCGGCGCCGGTCGCGACCGCGCCGCCGACCGCGATCCCCTCCTGCGCGAGCTCGAAGCTGACCGAGCTGATCAGCGCCCCGGCGCCGAAGGCGAGGACGGCTCCGACCTGCGGCTTCGACCAGTCACGGGCGAAGGCGAGCGCGGCGCCGATGACCAGTGAGCTTGCGGCGAGTGCCCCCCAGCCGAGTGCGGAACCCATCTCGGCTACTTTCCCGGCCATGACCCTGGTCGTCAAGCTCGGATCCTCGATCGTCGCCGCCGACGACGGTGAGCTGCGCGCCGACGTCCTCGACTCGGTCTGCGCCCAGGTGAGCGCGCTCGAGCAGGGCGGCGAGCGGGTGGTGATGGTCACCTCCGGCGCGATCGCGCGCGGGATGCGGCTGATGGGGCTACCGGTGCGCCCGCGGGCGATGGATGAGCTGCAGGGCGCCTCCGCGGTCGGCCAGGGGGATCTCTTCCGCGCTTACGAGAGCCGGCTCGCGGCGGGCGGGACGCGCGCCGCCCAGGTGCTGCTGACCGCCGCCGACATCGCCGCCCGCACCAACTACCTGAACGCCCGCCAGACGCTGCGGCGGCTGGTCGAGTGGGGGGTGGTGCCGGTGATCAACGAGAACGACACCACCGCCACCGACGAGATCAGCTTCGGCGACAACGACTTCCTCGCCGCCCAGGTGGCGCTGCTGCTGGACGCCCGCCTGCTCGTCCTCCTGACCAACATCGACGGGCTGCTCAGCGCCGATCCGCAGCTTGACCCCTCCGCGCACCTGATCCCGGCGGTGAACGACTTCGCTGAGCTGGCCGGGATGCAGATCGGCGACCGCACCTCGGCCTTCGGCTCCGGCGGTATGCGCAGCAAGGTGGCGGCGGCGGAGATGGCGAGCGAGGCCGGAATCCCGGCGGTGATCTGCAACGGCACCGTGGCCGGGACCCTTGCCGCGGCGGCGGCCGGCGAGCCCGGCGGGACCCGGTTCGCGCCGCAGCAGGGCAAGGCCTCCAGCTTCAAGCTCTGGCTCAAATACGCGAAGCCATCGCGCGGACGGCTGCTGGTCGACGCGGGCGCCGCGCGGGTCCTGCGCGAGCAGGGATCGAGCCTGCTGCCGGTCGGGATTGCCGCCGTCGAGGGCAGCTTCGAGGCCGGTGACGCGGTCGACGTCGCGACCGATGGGGCGACGCTCGGCAAAGGCATCTGCGACTACTCCTCGCGGGAGCTGGCGCAGGTGATCGGGATGAAGAGCGAGGCGGTGCGCGAGGTCTTGCCGCATGCCGCCGACGAGGTGATCCACCGCGATCGCTTCGTCCTCGTCTAGGCGCCTGGCGCCGTCGCCCTCCAGCTACCCTTGTCCGCTATGGCTGTGACGACGAGCACCGTGGCCGAGACCTGCGCCGCCGCGAAGAAGGCGGCGCGGAGCCTGGCGACCGCGAGCACCGAGACCAAGAGCGCCGCCCTGGCGGCGACCGCGCGCCTGCTCGAGGAGCGGAGCGCGGAGGTCCTCGAGGCGAACGCGGCCGACCTCGCCGACGAGCGCGCGGCTGGGCTCACCGATGCCCTCCGCGACCGGCTGACGCTGACCCCGGAGCGGGTCGCGGCGATGGCCGACGGCGTCCGCGTCGTCGCCGCCCTCGACGACCCGGTCGGCGAGGAGCTCGAGCGCAAGACCTTGGAGAGCGGCCTCGACCTGCGCAAGATCCGGGTGCCGCTTGGGGTCGTCGCCGTCGTCTACGAGGCGCGTCCGAACGTGACCATCGACTGCGCGGCGCTGACGATCAAGAGCGGCAACGCGATCGTCCTCCGCGGCTCTAGCTACGCCGAACGCTCCAACGGGGCGCTGGCGGCGATCGTCCGCGAGGCCCTGGCCGAGGCCGGGCTGCCCGAGGACTCCGTCCTCCTGCTCGACGGCGGCGGCCGCGAGACTCTGGCTGAGCTGGCAATGCAGGAGGGCCTGGTCGACCTGCTGATACCGCGCGGGGGCGAGGGGCTGAAGGCGGCGATCAAGGACGTCGCGACGGTGCCGGTGATGTACGCGGCGGCGGGCAACTGCCACGTCTACGTCCATTCCGAAGCCGACCTGGAGATGGCGCGGCGGATCGCCGTCAACGCCAAGGTGCAGCGCCCCGGCGTCTGCAACTCGGCCGAGACGCTCTTGATCGACGCCGCGATCGCCAGCCGCTTCGCTCCCGCCGTGCTCGGCGACCTGGCCGCGGCTGGGGTTGAGCTGGTCGGGGACGAGCGCGTGCGCGCGGCCGCCGGCGAGGCCGAGGTCGGCGCCGCGACCGAGGCCGACTGGGGGACCGAGTACCTGGGCTTGAAGATGGCGGTCGCCGTCGTCGACTCCGTCGAGGAGGCGATCGAGCACGTCAACTCCCACGGCACCGGCCACTCGGAGGCGATCGTCACCACCAACGAGGAGGCGGCTGACGAGTTCGCCGCCGGCGTCGACTGCGCCGCGGTCTACGTCAACGCCTCGACCCGGTTCACCGACGGCTTCGAGTATGGGATGGGGGCCGAGATCGGCAACTCGACCCAGAAGCTGCACGCGCGCGGCCCGATCGGTATGCGGGAGCTGACCACCTTCAAGTACGTGGCCCGCGGCGACGGCCAGCTGCGTGAGTAGCGGAGGCGGCGGTGGCATCGGCGTGCTGGGGTCGGCCTTCAACCCGCCGCACCTCGGGCATCTGGCGCTCGCCCAGGAGGCGCTCTGGCAGCTCGGCCTCAGCGAGGTCGTGCTGGTCCCGACCGGCCAGGCCCCGCACAAGCGGATCCTCGACGACCCCGGGCCGGAGCTGCGGATGACGATGACCCGGCTCGCCGCCGCCGACGACTCGCGCTTCTCGGTCTCCGCCCTGGAGGTCGAGCGCGAGGGGCCGTCCTACACGTATGAGACCTTGCGCCTACTTGCTGAGGAACGGGGCGAAACCGAGCTTGTGTTCGTGATGGGGGCCGATGCCGCCATGGGCCTCGAGAGCTGGCGCGAGCCGCAGCAGGTGGTCGGGCTGGCGCGGCTGGCTGTGGCCCGGCGGGCGGGCGTCTCCGACACCGAGGTGGCTGCAGTCCTGCGCAGCCTCGGCGCCGAGGGCCGGGCGACGATGCTGGAGATGCCGCAGTTCGGCGTCTCCTCCTCGGCCGTGCGCGAGCGGGCCTCGGAGGGCCGGCCGCTGCGCTACCTCGTCCCCGAGCCGGTCGCCCGCTTCATCGAGGAGAAGGGGATCTACGCATGAGCCCGATCCGCTCCGAGGACCTGGCCCGCCGTCTGGCCACCCTCGCCGACTCGAAAAAGGCCGAGGACATGGTCGTGCTCGACATGCGCGGCCTCGTCGCCTACACCGATTTCTTAGCAATCTGCACCGCCCGCAATGAACGCCAGGCGCGGGCGATCGTCGACGAGGTGCGGGTCCAGGTGAAGCAGGAGACAGGCATCCTGCCGGGCGGCGTCGACGGCGGCGGCGAAGCCGGCTGGATCGTCCTCGACTACCTCGACTGCGTGCTCCACGTCTTCACTCCCGAAGCGCGCGACCGCTACCAGCTGGAGGACCTCTGGCGCGACGCTCCGCGCCTGGAGATCGACTTCGAGGCGCCGGAGGCGCCCGAGGCCGCCAGCGCCTGACGCGGCCGGCCGCGCTGCGATTTCCCTGCTCCTTCCGGGTTGGACGAAAAGCCGTCCGAACGCGGCCGTACGGTGCCGCGCATGGGAAGCTTCAGGTGGTCTCTGCTTGGTTATCGCCGGCCCGAAGTCGAGGCCGCCATCAACTCACGGGACGCTCGCATCCGCGGCCTGGAGACGACCGCCGCGGGGCATGAGGAGGTCGTCGCCGAGCTCGAGCAGGAGATGGCTTCGCTCTCGGGCATGGTGATCGAGCGCGAGCGGGAGATCCGCGGCCTGACCGAGCGCCTGCGCGAGGCGAACGAACGCCACGACCGCAGTATCGCCTCCTTGGAGGTGGTCTCGAATCGGCTCGAGGAGCTGCAGGAGCAGGCCCGCGGCCAGGCGACCCGGATCCGGATGAAAGCCCTGCGCGACGCGGTCGAGGTGAGCCAGCGAGTGCAGGCCCTGAGCGAGGCAGAGGCGAGCGCGCCCGCCCCGGCGCCGGCAGCGCCGATCGCCGAGACGCCCGTCGCGCCTAACGGCAATGGGAATGGCAACGGCAACGGGCGGATCGAGAACTTCAACGGACTCTTCGAGGGCCAGGTGCGGCTGGAGATCGGCCCGCTAGGTGACTTCTCCCAGCTGGTTGGCTTCGAGGACGCGGTCGGTCAGATCGGCGCCTCCGAGATCTCGGTCGAGCGCTTCTCCGAGGGCCGCGCGACCCTCTCGATGCGGCTCGACCAGCCGGTCGAGCTCCTGCGTGAGCTCGAAGGCCTCTCCAGCCTCGACTTCAAGGTCCGCCACACCGCCCCGGACAACCTGATCCTCGACGTCGACGAGGACCCAGGCCCCGAGCAGCGCGCCGCCTGAGCCTCGGCCGCAAGCTCGGTAAACTCGCAAACCCAACTCGGGGCTGTAGCTCAGCTGGAAGAGCGTCGCGCTGGCAGCGCGAAGGTCAGGGGTTCGAGCCCCCTCAGCTCCACTAGGTCACAACCATCTGCGCCTGCGGACCTTCTTGCGGGCCTTGCGGACCTCCTTCTCTTCGGCCCTCTTCTGCATCAGGGCCACCAGCGCGCCGGCGGCCTTGTCCAGGCCCGGGCTGTTCAGCTTCTTGGCGCGCTCCGCGGCCTCGATCGCAGCGGTGGTGGCTTCGCTGCGATCTGCTCGTTCCCTGGCGCCACTGCCGGATCTCGCAAGGTAGGTTCCGGCTGCGCTGCTGATGGCTGAGACGAGCTTCCAGCGGTCGGACTTCACTCGCCAGACTGCCCAAGCGCCGCCGATCACCGTAGCGGCCAAGGCTGCCAGCTCGATGGAGGTCTGAGCGTCCACCAAAAGAGAACTATCACACTAAAGAGGGATAGTTAAGTATGCTGGCGTCCTCATGCGGGAAGGTGGGAACCTGATCAAAAGCCTTGCAGTGTTGGTGGGCGGTGCGCCTCCGGTCGTCGGCTACGCTCTGATCGCACTTGTCGTCTTCGATCCGCCGGGTGTGTCACACACCATCGACGAGCCGGCGATTGCCGCCGCCGCGCTCCTCACTGCTGCGATTCTCATCGTTGGGTCCGCCTTCGTGTACTGCAAGTGGCCGAACGCGTTCCTCGACTTCGCCGAGCTCTTCACTGGTCACAAGAAGGACGAGCGCTAGTAGCCCTGGTGATGAAACCCCCCGAGGGGGTGGAGCTGAGGGTTCGGCGCAGCGCCGACGAGCTCAGCAACCTCGACGCCCGCCGCCTGCGCCGCGCCTTCAAGGCGATGATGCAGGTGAGCGACGATCGCGGCTACCAGCACTGGGCCGGGATACACGGCCTGCCGATGCCGATCCACGGGCACCATGGCCAGCTGAGCTTCCTTCCCTGGCATCGCGCCTACCTACTGAACTTCGAAACTGCTCTTCGGGAGTTCGAGTCAGGGGTGACTCTTCCCTGGTGGGACTGGGGCGGCTACGCGTCGCGTCAGCGGGGCATCCCGAGTCTCTACTCCGAGTTCTTCGTCGAAGGGGAGCGAAACCCACTGTACGGCGCCGAGATACCGGCGGGAGAGTGGAGTGATGCACCTGAGGAGGCGCCGGCGAGTACCACTCGTGAGCCGAATCCGCCGGAGGCGCTGCCTACGGACAAGGAAGTGGAGAGGCTGCTTCAGATCCCTGACTTCCCCACCTTCGCCGATCAGCTTGAGATGGTGCACAACCACGTCCACGTCTGGGTGGGGGGGACGAACTCCAGTGTTCCGTACGCCTCCTATGACCCCTTCTTCTGGACCTACCAGGCCAGCATCGACCGGATCTGGTGGCTCTGGCAGCAGGCCCACTCGGAAGTAGAGCCGCAGAGCGAGTTCGCTGAGCAGCCCCTTGCCCCCTTCGGGGTCTCGGTCGCCGACGTCTGGGACGCCACTCCCCTCGGCTATTCGTATGCCAACCGCAGGGCTCGCCCGACCGGATTTCGTGCCGGCGCCGCCAGTGACCGGCCCTCGACCGCGGACGAGCTCAACTTCGCCGACTATGCCCAGGCCTTCGCCGAGATCATCGCCTCGCCGCAGACGACGCCACCGCTGACGATCGGTATCTACGGCTCCTGGGGGATCGGCAAGTCCTCGCTGCTGCAGATGATCGCGGAGGAGTTCCCGGAGCCCGATCAGGCGGGATCAGATGGAGGGGACCCGGACGAGATCAAGGTCCACGTCGTCCAGTTCAACGCCTGGGAGTACAGCTCCAGCGAGATGATCTGGCCGAGCCTGGTGCGTCGGATCATGGAGCAGATGGAAGCGGCGGCCCAGTGGGGCTACTTCTCCCGCCTCGCCGACACCTTCAAGCGCAACCTCGCCCGGCTCTGGCGCCGCCAGCGGAACCGGCTGGTGGCGATCCTCGCGGTGGTTGCGCCGCTTGCGGTTCTTGCCATCTGGAAGCTTGACTTCGACCCCGCAGTGATCGGCGCGGCGGTGGTCGCGATCGGCATCCCAGGGCTGATCAAGCTCGGAGCCGAGGCGGCCAGCAATCCGGTAAGCCGCTGGGCTGGGGCCCTGGTCGACCAGGAGGAATACGGAAACGAGCTCCCCTACATGCGCGAAATCCACAGCGACCTCAGCTTTCTGGTCAGGCAGATGGGCGGTGACGCCGAGACTGGCCCGGCGGCGGAGGAGCCGAGCGGCGGGCCGCGCATCCTGGTGATGATCGACGACCTCGACCGCTGCGAGCCGGAGAAAGCGGTCGAAGTGCTGCAGGCGATCAACCTCCTGCTCGACTTCCGCGTCTTCGTCGTCTGCCTCGGGATCGACGCCCGGATCATCACCGCCGCCGTCGACGCCCACTACAAGGAAGTCCTGGGCGACGCCGGCGCCTCCGGCTTCGAATACCTCGACAAGATCGTCCAGATCCCGTTCCTGATCCCGACCGCCAGCGAGCTCGAGGTCAAGAGCTTCATCGAGGCGCAGATGCCAGTCTCCGCGCCGGCTGAGGCCAGCGAGCTGACTGCCATGATCGATGCGCCGACGGGAGGCGACGAGGTCGCCTCGGGCGATGGCGACTACGGGCCAAAGCTGAGGGCTTCGAGCGTCCCGGATCCGAACGGGTCTGAGTCGCCACCCGAGGACCTGACGACGTTCGACCGGGTCGAGGTTGAGGGATTCCAGGACCTGGCCCCGTTCGTCAATCGCAACCCGCGCCACATCAAGCGGCTGATCAACGTCTACCGGATGGTCAGGACCCTGGCCGCCCGCCGCGGCGTCGACGCGATCCTCGACGACCCGCGGATGACGATCGCCTGGATCGCCATCTGCGCTCAGTGGCCCTACACCGTCAGCCTGATGCTGAAGGCGTTCGAGGTCGTCGCGGAAGGCGTCGACCGGGACGGTGAGTACCCCGCGGGCGACCCACTGCCGTGGCTGTTCGAAAGGGTCAAGGGGGACGTTGACCCCGCGGCCCAGAGCGAGATCGATTGCGAGATCCCCGACCTCGAGAAGCTGCTCAACCAGACCGAGATGAGCTGGGAGGAGCTGCGGATCGTGCAGGCGTACACGCTCAACTTCAACCCGGCGATCGAGAAGGCGCTGCAGCAAGCGCCCGCCAGCGCCTGAGCGAATCTCAACCCGGCGGCTGCCGCTGCCGATGCTTACGCGATGAGCGCGGCCAATCAGCACGTGTTCTCGCACGGGATGCGGGACACGCGGGAGACCTTCGATGCCTGGAGCAGGCAGCCATGGAAGGTCCTGCGTGGGTGGCTGGCGCTGAGCCTGGCGATCGCGCTGGCACTGCTGGCGGCGGTCTGGGTCGTCGCTGGGCTGCTCACCCCCGACGTCACCCCGATCCACCTTCCCGGGCTGACCTCGCCCTCGGAGCCGGGTGACCTGCTGCCGATCCTCTGGCGCAACTCGCTGGTCCTCGCCCTGCACGCAACCGCCTGCGTCGCCGGCTTCATCGCCGGTGCCTCGATGCCGATCGCCGCCGCGCAGCGCACTGGGTTCTCCCGCTGGGTCCACGTCAAGGCGGGGGAGCTGGCGATCCTCTTCGTCTGCGCCGTCACCCTCTTCTCGCTGCTGACCCAAGCGCTCTACCTCGGCTTCCAGGGCTCGACGATCTCCTACCAGCTGCACATCACCAGGCTGGAATTGATCCTCAGCGTGATGCCGCACGCGCTGCTGGAGCTGACCGCGCTCTTCCTGCCGCTCGCCGCCTGGCTGATCGCCAGCCGCCGCGGCGAGTGGAACCAGCTGCTCGCGGCGACCTTCATCACCGTCGCGCTGGCGATCCCGGCGGTGCTGCTGGCGGCGACGATCGAGGTCTACGTCTGGCCGCAGATCCTCCACTCGCTCTCCCCGGTTACCTACTCGCTGCCGTCGTAGGATCGGCGGCATGGCCGCCGCCTCGCGCATCCGCCTGGTCCACTGGAAGGCCGAGGAGGTTCCGGAGCGCGCCGCCCGCCTCGAAGCGGAGGGCTACGCCGTAGACGGCGAGGTGCCCGGGACGAGCATCGGCGTCAAGCAGCTGCGCGAGGACCCGCCGGCCGCCTTCGTGATCGACCTCGGCCGGCTGCCATCGCACGGCCGCGAGGTCGCGCACGCGCTGCGCCAGTCAAAAGCGCTGCGCGGGATCCCAATCGTCTTCGTCGGTGGGGCGGAGGAGAAGCTGGCGCGGATCCGGTCCGAGCTGCCCGACGCCGCCTACGCCGAGTGGGAGGGTATCGGCGACGCGGTGCGCGTTGCGATCGCGTCGCCGCCGTCCGACCCGGTCGTCCCGAGCTCAGACTCCGGGCCACGCTCGGGCCGGCCGCTGGCCCAGAAGCTGGGGATCAAGCCCGGCCACACGATCGCCCTGATTGATGCTCCCGAGGGGATCGAGACGACGCTGGCACCGCTGCCCGACGGCGTCACCCTGCGCGCCGGCAACCGCGGTGCCCGCGAGATGACGATCTGGTTCCTCACCGCTCGGGCCCAGCTGGCCAAGCGCTTCGACGCCGTCGCCAAGGCGGTCGGCGAGGGCACTCTCTGGGTCGCCTGGCCGAAGGGCTCCTCCGGCGTCGAGACCGATCTCAGCGAGAACGCCGTCCGCGACGTCGCCCTCCCGGCCGGCCTGGTCGACACCAAGGTCTGCGCGATCGACGACACCTGGTCGGGGCTCCGTCTCACCCGGCGCCGCTCCTAGCGTCCCGCCCTCATAAGATCGCCGCTGATGAGCGAGGAGCGAGTCATCTACGAGCCGAAGGCGATCGAGGCCAAGTGGCAGCAGGTCTGGGCTGACGAGCGCACCTGGGAGGTCGCCAACCCCGGTCAGCCCGGCTTTGACGACTCCAAGCCGAAGTCCTACGTGCTGGAGATGCTTCCGTACCCCTCGGGCGAGCCCCACGTCGGCCATCTCAAGTGCTACGCCGTCGGCGACGCGATCGCCCACTTCCGCCGCCGCCACGGCTTTGAGGTGATCCACCCGATGGGCTACGACTCCTTCGGCCTGCCGGCGGAGAACAACGCGATCAAAACCGGCGAGCCGCCGCAGGTCGCGACCGAGCGCTCGATCGCCTCCTTCCAGCGCCAGTTCCGCGAGTGGGGGATCTCGATCGACTGGTCGCGCGAACTCGCGACCCACACCCCCGAGTACTACCGGTGGACCCAGTGGATCTTCCTGCAGCTGTTCGAGAAGGGGCTCGCCTACCGCACCGAGGCGCCGGTCCAGTGGTGCCCGAAGGACGCCACCGTGCTGGCCAACGAGCAGGTCGTCGACGGCCGCTGCGAGCGCTGCGGGACCGAGGTCGTGCAGCGCAAGCTCTGGCAGTGGTTCTTCCGCATCACCGAGTACGCCGACCGCCTGCTCGCCGACTTCGACCGGCTCGAGTCCTGGCCCGAGCACGTGATCACGATGCAGCGCAACTGGATCGGCCGCTCCGAGGGGGCGGAGGTGGTCTTCCGCTGCGAGGAGCCCGAGCTCGACTTCCCGGTCTTCACCACCCGTCCCGACACCCTGTTCGGCGCCACCTTCTTCGCGCTCGCCCCCGAGCACCCCGAGCTGATGCGCCTGGTCGAGGGGACGCCGGCCGAGGAGGAGGTGCGGGAGTACGTCAACCGGGTCGGCCGCGAGTCGGCCGAGGAGCGCGGAGCGGAGGACCGCGAGAAGACTGGCGTCCCGCTCGGGCGCAGCGTCGTCAACCCGGTCAACGGCGAGCAGATCCCGATGTTCGTCGCCGACTACGTGCTCATGGAGTACGGCACCGGGGCGCTGATGGCGGTGCCCGGCCACGACTCCCGCGATTACGCCTTCGCGCAGAAGTTCGGGTTGCCGGTGAAGCGGGTGATCGAGGGCTCCGACCCTGAGGTCGCCATCGACGACGAGGGCCTGCCCTACCCCGGTGACGGCCCGATGACCGGCTCCGGCCGCTTCGACGGCAAGGGCAACCGCGAGGCCTACACGGAGATCGTCGATTGGCTCGCCTCCGAGGGCCGCGGCGAGACCGCCGTCAACTTCCGCCTGCGCGATTGGCTGGTCTCGCGCCAGCGCTACTGGGGCGCGCCGATTCCGGTCGTCTACTGCGACGCCTGCGGCGAGGACGGCACGGCCGCGATCGTTCCGGTACCCGATGACCAGCTTCCGGTCGAGCTGCCCGAGGTCGAGGACTACGCGCCGCAGGGCAAGAGCCCGCTGGCCGCGGCCGAGGACTGGGTCGCGACTGAGTGCCCGCGCTGCGGCGGCCCGGCCCGGCGTGAGACCGACACGATGGACACTTTCGTCGACTCCTCCTGGTACTTCATCCGCTATCTCGACCCGCGCAACGGCGAGGCCGCCTGGGACCGCGCCGCCGCCGAGCACTGGCTCCCGGTCGACCAGTACATCGGCGGCGTCGAGCACGCGATCCTGCACCTGATGTACGCGCGCTTTTTCACCAAGGCGCTGGCCGACCTCGGCAGCCTCGGCGTCCAGGAGCCGTTCGCCAACCTCTTCACCCAGGGGATGATCACCCGCGACGGGGCGAAGATGTCGAAGTCGCGGGGCAACACGGTGAATCCGGGCGAGTACGTCGAGCGCTACGGGGCCGACACCGCCCGCACCTACGTCTGCTTCATGGGCCCGCCCGAGCGCGGCGGCGACTGGACCGACGAGGGGGTCGAGGGCGTCAACCGCTTCCTCGCTCGGCTCTGGCGGCTCTGCGCCGAGGTCGAGGAGAAGACCGTGGCCGGGGAGGTCCCCGATGGCGAGCTCGACGGCCCGGCCCGGGAGCTGCGGGCCAAGGCGCACTGGGCTATCGACAAGGCGACCCGGGACTTCCAGCGCGGCTTCCAGTTCAACACCGTGATCTCCGCAGTGATGGAGCTCGTCAACGACTCCTACCGGCTCAAGGACGACCTGCTCGCGGGCAGGGCCGAGGGCGGGGCGGTGCTGCGCTTCGCGACCGCGACCGCGGCCTCGCTGGTCTTCCCCTTCGCGCCCCACCTCGGGGCGGAGATCTGGGAGCGGCTGCAGGGCGGCCGCGTCTGGGAGCAGTCCTGGCCCGAGGCCGACCCGGCGCTCCTGGTCGGCGACACGGTGACCCTGATCGTCCAGGTCAACGGCAAGCTGCGCGACCGCATCGAGGCCGATCCGGAGGCCTCCAAGGAGGACCTGCTGGCGCTCGCCCGGGCCAGCGAGAAGGTCGCGAACTACCTTGACGGCAAGGAGGTCGTGAAGGAGATCGTCGTGCCTGGCAAGCTGGTCAATCTCGTCGTCAGGTAGCGGCGCTTCACCACGCAGGCGGCCCGTTCTGGTACAAAGCCGCCGATGCTCGTGAGGCGCATGAAAGACGCACCGGTCGAGGAGTGGCACCGTCTGCGCACCCACATCCTCATGGATGCGGGTGAACTCGGGGCCCGCAATCTCTCGGTTACCTGGTTCACGGTTCCGGCCGGGGCGAGGCAGACGCTGCGCTCGCACGAGGAGTCCGAGCAGGCCTACGTCGTCGTCCGCGGCGGCGGCACGATGTCGGTTGCCGGCGACACCCAGGTGGTCGCCGAGGGGGACCTGATCTTGGTCCCACCGGCCACCGAGCACTCGGTCAGCAACGACGGCGAGGACGAGCTCGCCTGCATCTCGATCCAGTCGCCGCCGGTGGCAGCGGCGGAGCTGTACAGCGACCAGCTGGCTGAGGTCGCGGGCTACGACGACGACGATCTCTGAGGCGCGGAGAGCGGCGCATCTCGGGGTCCTCGGTCCGGTCGCTCGGGTCACGCACATGAGTGCGCTCCCCTCGCGATCCTCCCTGCGTCCCCCGACTTGCTTGCTCTCCACACCTCAGAGAAGGTTTCTCTAGGGGGAATTTTGAATTTGCGCGCCATGCGTGCGTCGGTCTGATTCACGATCGGCAAATGCCGAACATGAGCAGGGCGCAGGTAGTGGTTTACGGAGCCGTTGCGGTGGCGCTGCTGCTGGTCGGGGCGCGGGCGATCCGCGGCGAGAGCGGGGCGGAGGCCTCGTTCCCGGTCTCCGCTTCCGAGGGCTCGGCGGGCGCGGACTTCACGATCAGCGGCGAGGGCGGCGACGTCGTGGTCGACGTAACCGGGGCCGTGGTACGGCCCGGCGTCTACCGGATGCCGACGGGCAGCCGCGTCACCGACGCGGTTCAACGTGCGGGCGGCGCCAGCCCGCGGGCGCAGCTGGAAGCGATCAACCTCGCCGCCCGCCTCGCCGACGGCCAGCAGGTGGTCGTGCCCGAGCGCGGGCCGGGCGGGACCACGGTGACCGCGGCGGGCGGAGAAGAAGGGCCGATCAGCCTCGGCACCGCCAGCGTCGAGCAGCTCGACACGATCGACGGAATCGGGCCGGTGACGGCGCAGGACATCGTCGAGTTCCGCGACCAGCACGGCGGCCTCTCCTCGATCGACCAGCTCGACCAGATCTCCGGGATCGGGCCGGCGACGATGGAGGCGCTGCGGGCGCGGCTGCAGCCGTAGGCTCGCGGCCGGGAGGGACGCGTGCGCTCGCCGCACCCGCCGCTGCCGATCCTGCTCGGGATCGCGGTCTTGCTCGCGGTGGCGCTGCCGCGCGCCGGGGAGATCCGCGAGCGAGCCGAGGACGGGCTGGGGCGGGGGATGCCGGCGCGCGAGGCGGCGCTGGCGCGTGGATTCGTGCTCGGACAGGACGAGCAGATCGACGCCGTGACGAAGGAGGACTTCCGCCGCAGCGGCCTGGCCCACCTACTCGCCGTCTCCGGTCAGAACGTCACCCTGCTAGCGCTGCTGGCGATGCCGCTGCTCGGCGCGCTGGGCATCCCGCTGCGCGAGCGGCTGGTCTGGATCTTGGCGCTGATCGCCATCTACGTGCCGCTGGCCGGCGCCGGTCCCTCGATCCAGCGGGCGGCGGTGATGGGCGGGGCCGGGATGCTGGCGACTCTGGGAGGACGGCGGGCGTGCCGGCTCCACGCCCTGGTGCTGGCCCTGGTGGTCACCGTCGCGATCGATCCGACGATAGCCGGCGACGTCGGCTGGCAGCTGAGCTTCGCCGCCGTGCTCGGCATCCTCCTCCTGGCGGCGCCGCTGCGCGAGGCCCTGCTTGCTCGCTGGGGCCAGGGAGCGATTCGCCGCGCCCTTGCCGAGGGCATTGCGGTGACGGTTGCCGCGACCCTGGCGACGGCGCCGCTGATCGCTTTCTACTTCGAGACCTTCTCGACCGTCACCCTGCTCGCCAACGTCGCCGCGATGCCGGCGGTGGCGCCGGCGATGTGGCTGGGCATGGCGAGCGCCGCCGCCTCTCAGGTCCCGGCGGCGCCGGTCGAGCTGCTGAACGGGCTCAACGCGCTCCTCCTCGCCTACATCGCCCAGGTCGCAGCTTGGTGCGGCCGCCCCGGCTGGGCCCAGATCACGGTCCACCTCGGCCCCGGCGGCGTCGCCGCCACCTACGCGGCGCTCACGGCCGCCGCCGCCGTCACGGTGCGCCTCACCCGCAGGCGAGAACGCACTTCCTCCCGGTATGCGGGACTAACTGCGAACCGGCGCGCGCAGTTGGCGCTGGTGGGTGTCGCGGCGATCGTCGGGGTGGCTTGGGCGGGGTTTGGGGATGGGGGACGGACCGCAGCCGCGACGCCGCCGGCGGGGCTGCGGGTCACGGTCCTCGACGTCGGCCAGGGCGATGCGATCCTGCTGCAGCCGGCCGGGGCGCCGGCAGTGCTGGTCGACGGCGGGCCGCCCGGCGACGGCCTCGCCGGCAAGCTCGCTGCGGCCGGGGTCGAGCGACTGGGAGCGGCGGTCGTCACCCACGACGAGTCTGATCACGTCGGCGGGATCGAGGAGATCCTTGGCCGGATTCCGATCTCCCGGCTGGTCTTTGCTCGCGTTGGCGGTGGCGACCTGGAAGCGGCTCGGGCCGCCGGTGCCGCGCCGGCGCGAGTCGCGGCGGGCTCGGTGCTGCGCTCCGGATCCCTCAAGCTGGAAGCGATCTGGCCGCCACCAGCGCTGCTGGACTCCCCGCCCGGCGATGACCCCAACGCCCAGGCCGTGGTGCTCCTCGCCCGCTGGCACAACTTCTCGATGCTGCTGTGCGCCGACGCGGAGGCCGAGGCGGTGCCGCTCGACCCCGGCCCGGTCGACGTCCTCAAGGTCGCCCACCACGGCAGTTCCGACGCCGGCCTGGCGGCCCTGCTGGAGCGGCTGCGGCCGCATCTCGCGGTGATCTCGGTCGGCGAGGGCAACTCCTACGGCCATCCCGACCCAGGCACGCTGGCGACTCTCGCGGCTCACGGTGTACGCACGGTGCGGACTGATCGGGACGGTGAGATCGCGATCGAAGTGCGCCGAAACACGATTGCGGTCAAACTTGACGGGTGAAGAAACCTAGACGAATGGTCGAATCGATAGTGGGGCCTTTTGGTTTGAAGCCTCTTTTCGCTCCGACGCGGGGTCGATGATTTCTGCGGATGCTCTCTAAGGCTCGACACCTGCTGCCCCGCCCCGCCAGGCGTCGCGGACCCGCCGGCAGCGGCCTGTTCGACCGGGTGCGCGCTACGACCTTCGCGATGCTCGGCGGCACCGCTGCCTTCTGCCTGGTCTTGGTTGCACTGCTGGCACAGCAGGGCGTTCCCTACCTGCCGGCCCTGCCAATCCCGGGCGCGGGCAACGGCGACGAGGCGGTTTCCGGCGCCAGCGCGGTGGCCCGCATCGGCGACCCGATCGACGTCTTGGTCCGGGCACCCGCGGGCATTCCCGCTGGTCCCGACCGGATCCCCGCCGGCAGCACCGGTGGCACCGGTTCGCGCCCGGACTCTGACTCCTCCAGTCCCGGCCAGGGCGGCGGCCCCGCGGAGGACTCCCAGCCGGACGTCGGCTCGGGAGGTGGGAGCCAGCCGGCCACGGGCAGCCCGCCGCCGGTCTCTGCGCCGCAGAGCTCCCCCGTTTCCAACCCGTCGCCCAGCGGCTCGGGCGGCAGCTCCGGCTCGCAGTCTGGCTCCAGCGGAAACGCCGAGGCTGACGCGGTCAGCGCCGCCGGCGGCAGCTCCGGCCTCAAACCGGCTGGCACGCCCCCGACGACCGCCACGACCGCCGCTCAGCAGGCTGCCGCCCCGCCCGCCACTGCGCCGCCAGCACCCGCACCGAGCTCGCCGGCAGCTGCCGAGGAGGCCGCGGCCGAGGAAGCCGCCGCCGCTCCCTAGAGGAGCGGCTCGGAGTGCCCGGGCGGGCATCTAGACTCGGCCGATGGCCGAGGAGATGCGACCGCTCTACCTGATCGCCGGCAGCGACGGCGCGAAGATCGACGCGACCCGCAGCCGTCTGCGCGCCCGCGCCGAACGCGAGGGAGGGAGCGATGCCCTCGAGGTCTTCGAGCCTGGCGAGGGCCGCGGCATGCCCGATCACGAGGCGCTGCTGGCGGCGATCCCGGCGATGTCGCTGATGGACTCGCGCCGCTACCTGCTTGCCGATGGGGTAGAGCGCTGGCGCGAGCGCCAGCTCGCCGCCGTCGCCGAGGCGGTCGCGGCGCTGCCGCCGGACCTGACGCTGGTCCTGATCGCCCGCGACAAGGCTCCGGCGAAGCTGGCCAAAGCGGTCAAGGCAGCGCAGGGGGAGATTCACGAATTTGAGGCGCCGAAGGCCCGCGACATGCCGCGCACCCTGGTTGCCGACGCGCAGCGCCTCGGCTTCCGGCTGGAGCCTGCAGCCGCTCGCGTCCTCGTCGACCGCATGGGCGCGAGCCCGGTGCGGCTGGCCAACGAGCTGCAGCGGCTCGCGCTCTGGGCCGGGGATGGGGGGGCAGTCACCACTGCCGACCTCGAGGAGATGATCGCCGACACTTCCGAGGCGGCCGTCTGGTCCCTCTCCGACGCCCTGCTTGAAGGCGACGCCGCGGCGTCGCTGCGAATCGGCGAGCAGCTGATCGAACAGGGCGAGAACGTAACCGGGCTGATCTACGGCCTCGCCTCGCGCCTGCGCAGCGCCTGCGCCGCGGCTGCGCAGCTGGAAGCCGGCGTGCCCCCGAAGCAGGTCGAGTCCTCGTTGAAAATGCACCCCTACGCGGCCAAGCTCCTGGTCGGCCGCCTCCGCGATGCCCAGCTCTCGGACCTGCGCCTGGCGACCGAGGCCCTCGCCGATCTCGAGCTCTGGTGCCGTGGCGGCGCCGACTACGGCGATCCGCTCGCCTTCACCCTGGCCCTACGTTCCATGGCCCGCGCATAGGGCAGCGAAAAGCAAGCAGCGCAAGGAGGAGCGAGGGAGTGTGCTCTGCACATGACCGAGAGACGACGCCGCGATGCGCCGGTTTGCAGCGCCCTAGGCGCGGGCGATACGAGCCGCTTTGGACTTCTTGCGGGCGCCGGTGTTCTTGTGTAGAGCGCCCTTCTGCACGGCCTTGTCGATCTTCGCGACGAGGTCGCGCTGCTCGGTCGCGATCGCCTCGGCGTCGCCACCCTCGGCGGCGCTTTCGAGCCGGCGGAAGTGGGTCTTCACCGTGCTCGTGAGCAGGCGGTTCTCCGCGCGCTCGCGCTCGCTGCGTAGGATCCGCTTCTTCTGTGAGGCTATGTTGGCCATGTCAATTGCCCGAGCAGGCGCCTTGCCGGCTCCGGGCGGGCGCCGACTATAGCGACTGAGGCGCTCTGGGTCCCCCCCGAATCAGGAACCGATACCTAGCTTGGAGACTCCCAGGGCCCCCGACACCCCCGAGCCCGACGAACCAACGGTGACCGACGCCGGGCCCACGCCTGGCCGGCAGGCGGGGCGGATTGCCCGTTCGACCGCCTTTTTCTCGATCGCCACCGCGGCCTCGCGGGTCGCCGGCCTTGGCCGCGAAGTCGTCGCCGCCGGCTTCTACGGGGTCAGCGGGCCGATGTCAGCGTTCACCGTCGCCTTCCAGGTGCCGAACCTGATCCGCGCCCTGTTCGCTGACGCCGCGCTGCAGCCGGCCTTCGTCCCAGTCTTCACCGAACTGCTCGGGGAGAAGCGCTACAAGGAGGCTTTCCGCCTCGCCTCGACGATGTTGCTGCTGGTGACGATGGTGCTGGGGGCGATTACCGCCTTCTTCGTGCTGCTGGCGCCGGTGATCATGCCGCTCTTCGCGCCCGGGTTCGAAGGCGAGGTGCTCGACCTCACCGTCACCCTCTCCCAGGTCCTCTTCCCGATCCTGATCATGCTCGGGATCAGCGGCGTCGTCGTCGGCGTGCTCAACAGCTACGACCGCTTCGGCGCCTTCGCGATCTCGCCCTTGTTCTGGAACCTGACGATCATCCTCGTCCTGGTCCTGATCGAGCCGCTGTTCGAGGGACAGGACCGGATCTACGCCTACGCGATCGCGATCCTCGCCGGCACCCTGGTGCAGCTGCTGATCCCCACCTGGGACCTGCGCAATACGCCCTTCCGCTTCAGCTGGAGCTTCGACTGGCGCCACCCGGGGGTGCGGCGGGTGCTGTGGCTGATGCTGCCGGTGACGATCAGCCTCGGGCTGATCAACTTCAACCTCGTCATCAGCAGCTTCTTCGGCAGCCTCGTCTCCGACCAGGCGCCGGCGGCGATCGACAAAGCCTTCCGCATCTACCAGCTGCCGCAGGGGATCTTCTCGGTCGCGATTGCCACCGTCCTCTTCCCGACCCTGGCCCGCTTCGCCAACGCGGGGGAGATGGCCAACCTGCGGGCGACGATGGCCAACGGGATGCGCCAGATCCTCTTCGTCCTGGTCCCGGCGGCGGCGGCGATCCTCGCCCTCTCGGACCCGATGATCCGCCTCATCTACCAGCGCGGCGAATTCGGCCCAGCGGACACCGCGCTGGTCGCCACCGGTCTCTTCTGGTTCGCCTTCTCGCTGCCGACCAACGGGCTCTATCTGCTGCAGACGCGGACCTTCTTCAGCTTGCAGCGGCCTTGGCAGGCGACCGGGCTTGCGGTGATCGACTTGGTCGTCTCGGCCGTCGCGGCGTTGATTCTCTACTCGCCGTTCGGAGTGGGCGGGATCGTCGCCGGAACCGGGATCGGCACCACCACCGCGGTGATCGCGCAGGCGGTGATCCTGCGCCGCGAGTTCGATGGCCTGGAGCTGCGCCGCCTGTTCTCGACCGCGGCCCGGATCACCATCGCCTCGGCGGCGCTGGCCGGGGTGGGCTGGGTCGTCTGGGACCTGCTCGACGCGGCCCTGGGTCGCGGGCTTGCCGGCCAGATCGTCTCGCTCGGCGCCGGCCTCGGCGCCGGCGGCCTCGTCTACTTCGCCCTCGCCCGCCTGCTGCGCATCGCCGAGCTGGAGCAGATCACGCGCCTGCTCCGCCGCCGCTAAATGCTCGGGCCGGGTCGCTACCTGCTGGGTGTGGGGGAGATCGTGCTCCTCGCAGGATTCGCTTGGCTGGGCGCGGCGCGCCTGCGAGCTTGGCTGCTGCCTCGATTCGAAGGAGCTCCCGCTCAGCTTGCGACCCTGGTCTTAGCGCTGGCGCTGCTGATCTGGTCGGCGGAGCTGCTGGGGAGCTTTGGTGTTTGGAATCCGGCTCCCTACTTGGTCCTCGTCGCTGCCGTCGGGGTTGGGTTGTGGAGGCTCGTGCCGCGGGTGGTGGGGGAGGGAGGCTCCCCGCGCCCCACTGGGCAGGTAGGGGTGCGGGGAACCTCCCTCCTGACGTGGGGTGCTCTGCTGGTGGCTGCGGTTGCGCTGTTGCACTTCGGTTGGGGGGCGAAGCCGCAGCTGTCGACGGGAATGACCGGGTTCGACAGCACCTGGTACCACGGGCCATTCGCGGCGGGGTTCTTTCAGGGCGGCGACACCTGGGACCTGCACTTCATCGCACCCCAGTTCCTCGCCTGGTTCTACCCGGCGAATGGCGAAATCTTCCACGCCGTCGGGATGCTCGCATTCGGCCGGGACTTGCTCTCGCCGCTTCTGAACATCGGCTGGTTCGCCGGCTGCCTATTGGCCTGCTGGTGCATCGGGCGGCCATATGGGGTGGCGTCGTGGTCGCTGGCCCTCGGCGCGATCGCGCTCAGCGTCCCCGCCCTCTCCGACCAGGCGGGTGAGGCGCGCAACGACATCGTCGGGATCTTCTTCCTGCTCGCGGCCATCGCGGTGGCGCTGAACGCTTGGGGGGCCGAAGGTTCCTCCAGGTCCGCGAGTGGTCCCTACCTCGTAGCGGGCCTTGCCGCCGGGCTCGCCGCCGGCACCAAGCTCAACTTCCTGCTCCCGGCCACTGTTCTCGTGCTCGGTCTGGCTGTGCTCGCCCCGCGTGGGGCTCGCGGTCGCGTCCTCGTCGCCACGCTGGCCGCGGCGTTGGCCGGAGGCGGCTATTGGTACCTGCGGAACCTGGTTCACACCGGCAACCCGCTGCCCTGGGTCGACAGCCTCGGCCCAATCTCGCTGCCCGCGCCCGATCAGGCGCTCGGGGGCCGCGAAGCCCACAGCGTCGCCGGCTACCTGTTCGACGGCACGGTCTGGTCCGACTGGTTCCTGCCCGGACTGCACGGCGGCCTCTGGTTCCTCTGGCCGCTGCTCGGCGCCGCCGCCCTCGCCGGCCTCGTTCTCGTCCTGCTCAAGCCCAGGGACCGGGTGCTAATCCTGGCCGCCCTCGCCGGCCTCGCCACCGCGCTTGCCTGGCTCCTCGCCCCAACCTCCGCCTCTGGTCCCGACGGCATCCCCCGCGGCTTCGAGTCCGGCCTCCGCTATCTCGCCCCGGCCCTCGTCCTCGGCCTGTCCCTACTCCCAACCGCCCCGTCTCTCCGCAGCCGCCTCGCGTCCCTGGCCAGTACCCCCATGCACTTTGTCGCCCACAGGGCGACAAATGACAACCGCACTGTTACCGATGTGACGGGAGTGCGACGGAAGTGGGTCGTGGGAGGGGTGGCGGCGCTCGTGGGGTTGGCGGTGCTCGTTGGGTATCCGGTGCAGCGGCACTACCTGCAGGACCGCTACGCGGACCCCTCGTTCACGACCCCGGGCTTGAATGCCGCCTTCGCCTTGGCCCGCGACGTCTCCGGTGCCCGCATTGCCACCACCAGCACCCGCCAGTACCCGTTGTTCGGCACCGACCTCTCCAACCGGGTCGGGTTCGTCGGCGAAGAGCGCCCCCACGGCGGCTTCGAGGCGCCGGCCACCTGCCGGGCCTGGCGCGAGCTGATCAACGCCGGCGACTACGACTACGTCGTCGCCTCACGGGACCGCGTCGAAGCGGGCAAGCCCGCCTTCCCGCCGGAGGCGGCCTGGACGGCTGGACCGGACGCCGAAGTCATCTTGCGAAAGCCGCCCACCGTGGTCTTCAAGCTCTCGGGACGGCTCGATCCATCAGCGTGCGGATGACCTCGCCATACTCCGCCCTCGCTCATGGACCGAATCCGCAACTTCTCGATCATCGCCCACATCGACCACGGCAAGTCGACGCTGGCTGACCGCATCCTCGAGGTCACCGGCGCCGTCGACCCGAAAAAAATGCAGGCGCAGATGCTCGACTCGATGGACCTGGAGCGCGAGCGCGGGATCACGATCAAGGCCCAGGCGGTGCGGGTCGAGTACAAGGCCGAGGACGGCGAGACTTACCACCTGCACCTGATCGACACCCCCGGCCACGTCGACTTCTCCTACGAGGTCTCGCGCAGCCTCGCCGCCTGCGAGGGTGCGCTGCTGGTCGTCGATGCCGCCCAGGGAGTCGAGGCGCAGACCGTCGCCAACACTTACCTGGCGATCGAGGCCGGGCTGGAGCTGATCCCGGTGATCAACAAGGTCGATCTGCCGGGAGCCGAACCGGAGCGGGTCGCCCAGGAAATCGCCGACCTGACCGGCGGCGACCCCGAGGAAGCGCTGCAGATCTCGGCCAAGACGGGGGTCGGGGTGCCCGAGGTGCTGGAGGCGATTGTCGATCGGGTGCCGGCCCCGAAGGGCGGGCCGGACGCGCCGACCCGAGCGCTGATCTTCGACTCCGAGTTCGACCAGTACCGCGGCGTGATCGCCTACGTGCGGATGGTCGACGGCTCCTTCAAGAAGCATGGCCAGATCCTCGCGATGCAGAACGGGACCGAGGCCGAGATCGACGACATCGGCTTCTTCCGCCCAGCGATGACCGCGGTCCAGGGGATGGGCGCGGGCGACGTCGGCTACCTGATCACCGGGATCAAGGACGTCGCCAAGCTGCGGGTGGGGGACACCCTGACTGCCAAGGCCGAGCCCGCGGCCGAGCCGCTGGAGGGCTACCGCGAGGTGCGGCCGATGGTCTTCTGCGGCCTCTTCCCGATCGACACCGATCGCTACGAAGACCTCCGCGACGCGCTCGAGAAGCTGGCCCTCAACGACGCCGCGCTCTCCTGGGAGCCGGAGACCTCGGAGGCGCTCGGGTTCGGCTTCCGCTGCGGCTTCCTCGGCCTCCTGCACATGGAGATCGTGCGCGAGCGGCTGGAGCGCGAGTACGACCTCGATCTGCTCTCGACCACGCCCAACGTGCGCTACGTGGTGCACAAGACCAACGGAGAGGAGGCGGAGGTGCGCAGCCCCACCGACCTCCCCGATCCGGGCTCGATCGAGTCGGTCGAAGAGCCCTACATCCGCGCCACGATCATCTGCCCCTCCGAGCAGGTCGGGGCGGTGATGGAGCTCTGCCAGGGCCGCCGCGGCACCCACGTCGACATGCACTACCTGAGCCCGACCCGGGTGCAGATCCGCTACGACATGCCGCTGGGTGAGATCGTCCTCGACTTCTTCGACCTGCTGAAGTCCTCGACCCGCGGCTACGCCTCGCTCGACTACGAGCCGATCGGCAACCGCGCCTCGGACCTGGTCAAAGTCGACATCCTGCTCGCCGGCGACAAGGTCGACGCGCTCTCGATCATCGTCCATCGCGACTTCTCGTATGAGCAGGGCAAGCGCCTTGTCGAGCGGCTGAAGAAGACGATTCCGCGTCAGCAGTTCGACGTCCCGGTGCAGGCGGCGATCGGCTCCAACATCCTCGCCCGCGAGACGGTCAAGGCCGTCCGCAAGGACGTCACGGCGAAGCTCTACGGCGGCGACGTCACCCGCAAGCAGAAGCTCCTGAAGAAGCAGAAAGCGGGGAAGAAGCGGATGAAGTCGGTGGGCCGGGTCGAAGTGCCACAGGAGGCGTTCCTCGCGGTCTTGCAGATCGACGAGTAGCGGCGCAGCCTCCTGGCTGGGCGGCCAGTTATTGTCCCGGCCATGTCACTCAAAACTGATGCGGTAGGCAAGGAATGGCCCGGTTCCACTTACCAGGTGGGGCGGGAGAAGATCAGGGAGTACGCGAACGCGCTGGGCATCGACAACCAGGTGCACTTCGACGTCGGGGCGGCCCGGGAGGCCGGTTTCCGCGACGTCGTGGCGCCGCCGATGTTCGCCGTCGTCTACAGCGGCCCGGCGCTGGCGCCGGTGCTCTTCGATGACGACGTGGCGATGAACTTCGCCGCGATGGTCCACGGCGGCCAGGTCTTCGAGTGGGGCGAGCCGGTCTGCTCGGGCGACGAGATCACGACCACGGCGAAGTGCCTCTCGATCGAGGAGAAAGACGGCAAGGGCTTCTACGTCTTCGAGACCGTCTCCACCAACCAGGACGGCGCCGAGGTAGTGCGCGCCACCTGGACCAACATCGTCAGGGGGGTTTGAAGATGGCCGACTTGAACGTGGGAGACAGCGTTCCCGAGCTGCGGGTGACGCCGGACAAGTACCTGCCGCACCGCTACGCGGGTGCGTCGGGCGACTTCAACCCGATCCACATCGACGACGAGTTCGCGAAAGCGGTCGGGCTGCCGCGCAACATCCTCCACGGGCTCTACTCAATGGGGCTGGTGGCGCGGGCGAACGCGGCGGTCGCCGGCGGCGATCCGCGGGCGCTCAAGCGCCTCTCGGTCCAGTTCCGCGGCATGGGCATGCCCGAGCAGGAGATCGTCGTCACCGGGACCGTGAAGTCGGCCGATGGCGGCCGGGTCGTGGTCGACACGGTGGCCAGCCAGGGCGAGAACCAGATCATCAAGAACGCGGAAGCTGAGATTCAGCTGTAGAACGGGAGGGGTCGGGTGCCCCTCCCGTTCGAACGGCTGACCCGCTTTGGAGATGGCGCGGCGGGGCCAATTCCTAGAATGCAGGGATGCTGAGTCCGCGGCAAGAGCTGATTTTGCGGTTGGTGGTCGATGCCTACTTGGCGTCGGCCCGGCCGGTGCCGTCGAAGGAAGTCGCCGAGCGACCCGAGGTGGATTGGGGGCCGTCGACTGTCCGGGCCGAGCTGGCGTTGCTTGAGGCCGAGGGGTATCTCACCCATCCGCACACCTCCGCCGGGAGGGTGCCGACGGACTCCGGGTATCGCCGGTACGTGGATCTCCTGCTGGAGTCCGACGCGCTGCCTGCCGAGCGGCGGGTGGACCTGGAGCTGACGCGGCTGCGGCGCGAGGTCGACGAGGCGATGCGGGAGACGACGGCGGCGCTGGCCGAAGTCACCGACCTGGTGGCGATGGCGACGGCGCCGCCGCTGGCGACCGCGACCGTGCACCGGGTCGAGGTGCTGCAGCTGCAGACGAACAAGGTGGTGGTGATCGCGATCGCCTCCACCGGCGACGTCGTCCGCCGCATCTTCGAGTTCGACCGGGCGGTCGACAGCGGTTTGGTGGAGTGGGCATCGAGCTACCTGAACGAGCGCCTCGCTGGCCACGGCGTGGGCGCCCGGATGACCGCCAACCGCCTCTCCGATCCCGAGCTTGCCCCGGTCGAGGCCCAGTTCGTCTCCACACTCGGCGCCGCCTTCGGGGAATTCGAGCGCGGCGCCGGCGGCGATCTCTACGTCGACGGCACCTCGCGCCTGCTCTCCGAGCACTACCGCGACGACCTGCCCCGGGCCGATGAGCTGATGACCGCGCTGGAGCGCCGCGCCGACGTCCTGCAGATGCTGCGCTCGACGCTCGAGGAGCGCTCGGTCTTCCTCTGGATCGGGGCCGAGAACCCGCGGCCTGAGCTTCGCTCGGTCAGCGTGATCGGCGCCAACTACGGCCTCGGCCACCGCAACCTCGGCGCCGTCGGTGTGGTCGGCCCGCTGCGGATGGACTACGCGACCGCGATCGCCTCGGTCCGCGGCGCCGCCCGTGAGCTCTCCCGTTACTTCGAGTCCGTCTACGAAAACTAGATCCGATGCCGCGCGACTACTACGAGGTCCTCGGCGTCGGCCGGGACGCCGGCGAGACGGAGATCAAGAAGGCCTTCCGCGGCCTCGCTCGTGAGCTGCACCCCGATGTCAACGACCACGATCCCGACGCCGAACAGAAGTTCAAGGAGGCGGCGGAGGCCTACGAGGTCCTCTCCGACGCCGAGCGGCGGCGCACCTACGACGCCTACGGCCATGATGGCTTGCGCTCGGGCGGGTTCGACCCGCGCAGCGGCTCCTTCGGCTCGATCGACGAGATCTTCCAGACCTTTTTCGGCGAGGGCTTCGGGTTCGGGGGTGGCCGCGGCGGGCCGGCACCCGGCGGCGACATCCTCGTCGCGGTCGAGATCGAGCTCGCCGACGTCGTCGCCGGCGTCCCCCGCGAGGTCTCCTACGACGCCGTCTCCGCCTGCGAGCACTGCCGCGGCAACGGGGCCGAGCCGGGCACGCCGATCTCCACCTGCGAGCGCTGCGGCGGCGCCGGCCAGCTGCGCCAGGTCTCCCGCACGCCATTCGGCCAGATGGTCCGCGGTGTCACCTGCGACACCTGCGGCGGCGCCGGCAAGATCCCCGAGACGCCCTGCGGGGAGTGCGGCGGTTCCGGCCGCGCCCGCGGCGTCCGCACGCACGAAGTCGAGATCCCGGCCGGGATCGAAGACGGGCAGCGGCTGCGGGTCAGCGGCGCCGGCCACGCCGGCGAAGCCGGTGCTCCCGCCGGCGACCTCTACGTCGAGGTCGCGGTGGCCGAGGACGAGCGCTTCCAGCGCGACGGCACCGATCTGATCAGCGTCCTCTCGATCGCCGCAACTGAGGCGATGCTGGGGACCGAGGTGAAGGTGCCGACGCTCGACGGCGAGACCGAGATCCAGGTCCCGGCCGGAACCCAGCCCGGCCACGAAGAGCAGCTGCGCGGCGCCGGCCTGCCCGGCCTCGGCGGCCGCCGGCGCGGCAACCAGCGGGTGATCTTCAACGTTGTCGTCCCCGCCAACCTCAGCGAGGAGCAGCGCGAGCTGGCCGAGCGCCTGGACGAGACCCTGGAGCCCGAGAACCTGGAGCCGCGGCAGGGCGAGGGCCTGTTCAGCCGCGTCCGCCGGGCCTTCGGTTGATCCGCCTCGCGGTCAGGTGCGCGCCTGACCAGGCGGACCTGGTCCTGGCCGAGCTGACGGTGCTGGCGCCGAACGGGGTCGAGGAGGAGCGCGGCCCCGGCTACGTCGAGTACGCGATCTACGGCGGCGAGGGCGAGCTGCCGGAGCTTGGCGAGCTCGACGCGGCGGTCGGCGGCGGCCGGATCGAGGTCAGCTCGACCGAGATCCCCGACGACTGGGCAGACCGCTGGCGCGACTTCCACAAGCCGCTCCTGGTCGCCGAGCGGCTTTGGCTGCGGCCCTCGTGGGAGCCCGAGCGGGAGGGAGCCGTCGACGTCGTCGTCGACCCCGGCCGTGCCTTCGGCACCGGCGCCCACCCGACCACCCGCCTCTGCCTCGAGCTGCTGCTGGAGCTGGAGGCAGCGGGGGAGGCCAACGGCCCGCTGGTCGACCTGGGGACCGGCTCCGGCGTGCTCGCGATCGCCGCGGCGAAGCTGGGCTGGGCCCCGGTGAGCGGCTACGACCACGAGCAGCCCGCGATTGAGGCCGCGGAAGCTAACGCGACTGAAAACGGCGTCGATCTCCTCTTGGAGCGCCTGAACCTCCGCGAATCACTCCCGGACCTGGCCCCGACCGTCGTAGCCAACATGACCTCCCCGATCCTGATCGCTGTCGCGGGCCTGATGGGGAGTCGGGGGACCCACACGCTGGTGCTCTCAGGCATCCTGCCGGCAGAGCTGGACTCAGTGGCTGAGGCCTTCGCCAATGCCGGATTCACCGAGTCCGACCGCCGGATTGACGGCGACTGGGCCGCCCTTTTGCTGCGTCGGGCCTGAGGGATAGGGTTCTGGCAATGGCTCTCGGGTCGATCGTCTCCGGCGACTACAAGACCGCGCTGTTCCTGCACGTTCTGGCCGTCGTCCTGGCGTTCGGGCCCACGTTTGGGTACGCGTTCCTGTTCTCCGTGGTGCCGCAGTACCCGAAGGCGACGCCGGCGATCCTGGCGGGGATCCAGAAGATCGATCGCTACCTCGTCAACCCCGGCATGATCGTCCTGCTGCTGGCCGGGATCTACCTGCTGGTCGCGAGCGACGACGCCTGGGAGACCAGCGATGCCTTCGTCAGCTTCGGCTTCCTCGCGATCATCGTCCTCTTCGGCCTCCAGCACGGCTTCTTCCAGCCGAAGACGCGGGAGGCGAAAGCGCTGGCCGAACGCGATCTCAAGGCCGGCGACACGCTCAGCCCGGAGTTCGAAGCGCTGGGGCAGAAAATCGGGCAGGTGGGAACGCTGGCGGGGATCATCGTCGTCGTGACGATCTTCTTCATGACCTACAAGCCCTTCCTCTGAGCCAGCCTGACGCGTCTCTTCCGGTGGCGATGTTCGACTCTGGGGTCGGCGGCCTCACGGTGCTGCACGAGTGTCTCGTCTCGCTGCCGCAGGAGGACTTCCTCTACCTCGGGGACACGGAGTGGTTTCCGTACGGCAGCCGCGACACCGGGCTGCTGCGGGAGCGGATCGGGGCGATCGCCGAGCTGCTGCTCGAGCGCGACGCGAAGCTGCTGGTGATCCCCTGCAACACGGCCACCTCGGTAGGTGCGGACG
Organism: Solirubrobacterales bacterium; assembly: GCA_036277915.1. GTDB lineage: Bacteria > Actinomycetota > Thermoleophilia > Solirubrobacterales > 70-9 > VAYN01. The sequence continues at coordinate 264,137 of DASUMA010000026.1, read as the reverse complement.
TGGTGCGGGCGCTCGCTGGCGAGCGTGGGGTGGAGGTGGTGCCGGTGGTCGAGCCGCAGGCGGAGATCGCCGCTGCGATTACCGCCAACGCCAGGGTCGGGGTGCTGGCGACGCCGAACACGGTCGAGAGCGGGGCCTACCGGCGGGCGCTTGAAGCCCAGGGCCGCGCGCTGGAGGTGACCGAGGTGCAGGCCCCGGACCTGGCCCCATTCATCCAGAACGGCTCGCTGTTCGACGAGGAGACGATGGCAATGGCCCGGGCCTACTGCGCGCCGCTGAAGGTGGCGGAGGTCGACACCCTGATCCTCGGCTGTACCCACTACCCGCTGGTCTCGCCGATGCTGCAGCGGATCCTCGGGCGCGACGTGCGACTGGTCAGCGGCGGCCATGCCGTCGCCGCCGCGGTGCAGCGCACTCTGGAGAGGGCCGGGATCGCCCGACCTGATGGAGGCGAGGGGGCCTACGACTTCCTCTGTACCGGCGACGCCGAGGCCTTTCGCAAGGTCGGCACTCGCTTCCTGCAGATGCCGCTGGGCGAGGTCGAGCGGGTCGCGATCCCCTGATTTGACGCTTTCGCGCGCCTAAATTCACTCAGCTGGCGCTTTGTGCGCGCCACACGTGCGTCTGGATCGGGAACGATCTCGGCCATGCCTGTTCTAACCGTTGGCAATACCGTATATACTCACCCTGTGGCCAAGGTGATGATCTCCATCCCAGACGAGATCCTGGAGCGGATCGACGCCCACCTGCGCGAAACCCGCGAGAGCCGTAGCGGCTTCCTGCGGCGCCTGGCCGAGCGCGAGATCGAAGCTGAGAGCCCCAACCGCCGTCGCGAGCTTGAAGACCTGCTCGGTCCTCCGGTCCCGATGGGTGGGGACGCGGTGAGGCTGATCCGCGAAGACCGGGAATCGCACTGATGCTCCTGCTCGACGCCAGCGTCTGGATTGCGTCCAAGGACTCGAGCGACCGCTACTGCTCGACCGCGCGTCCCTTGGTCCTCGATGCCGATCTGCCCGTTTCGGCGCTTGACCTGACCGTCTACGAGGTGGCGAACGTGGTCGGCACCCGCTGGCGCCAGCTCGACGCCGCGCGCGAGCTGACCCGGACGATCGCCTCCCGCTGCGGAGACCAGCTGGTCCGCGTCGACTCCGGCCTGTTCGAGTCCGCCCTAGACATTGCCTCCGAGCACGGACTTACCGCCTACGACGCGGCCTACGTCGCCGCCGCTCGCCGCGGGGGCATGACCCTGGTCAGCGCCGACATCGCAGACCTCGTCTCCAAGGGGCTGGCGGTGGCGCCCGACGACGCCGACTACCCTTAGATCGATGAGCGTCCTGGAGCAGGTGCAGAGCGACGTGCGGGTGGCGATGAAAGCCCGCGACCGTGAGCGCGCGGCGGCGCTGCGCATGGTCGTCGACGTGCTGCAGCAGGACGCGAAGCTGGGCAAGGGCGACGAGGTCGCGGTGCTGCAGCGGGAGCGCAAGAAGCGGGTCGAGGCGGCCGAGGCTTATGAGGACGCGGGGCGGGCCGAGCAGGCCGCGGCCGAGCGCTTCGAGGCGGAGCTGATCGAGGGCTACCTGCCGCAGCAGCTCTCCGACAAGGAGCTGGCGGCGCTGGTCGAGGAGGCCGTCGCCGAGACCGGCGCGACCGAGCAGCGCCAGATGGGCCAGGTGATGTCGGCGCTGATGCCGAAGCTCGGCGGTCGCGCTGACGGCAAGCGGGTCAGCGCCGCGGTCCGAGCGAAGCTGGGTGCCTGAGCGTTGGCCCGGCGGCAGCTGACCCTGGACAACACGATCGCCGCCGAGCTGGCGGGCTCGGAGGACACGGTGCTGCGGGCTCTGCGCGGCCGGCTCGAGGCCGACCTGCACCTGCGCGGCAACGTGCTGACGCTGGAGGGCGAGCCCGACGACGTCGCCGAGGCGGCGACGATCGTCGACGAGATGGTCGAGCTGATCGAGCAGGGGCATGAGGTCGTGCCGGGCACGATCGAGGCGGTGACCGGGGCGCTGGAGGCGGAAGAGAGCCCGGCGGCGATCCTCGACGACGTCGTCTGGCGCCACCGCAACACCAAGGTCGCGCCGAAGACGCTGACCCAGAAACGCTACGTCGACTCGATCCGCCGCCACACGATCACCTTCGGGATCGGCCCAGCGGGGACCGGCAAGACCTTCCTCGCGGTGGCGATGGCCGCGGCGGCGCTGACCGAACGCAAAGTGCAGCGGATCATCCTCACCCGGCCCGCGGTCGAGGCCGGGGAGCGGCTCGGCTTCCTGCCCGGCGACATCCAGGCCAAGGTCGATCCATATCTGCGGCCGCTCTTCGACGCCCTCTACGACATGATCGACCCCGACCGGGTCAACGGCTACTTCGAGCGCGACGTGATCGAGGTGGCCCCGCTTGCCTTCATGCGCGGCCGCACCCTCAACGACTCCTTCGTGATCCTCGACGAGGCCCAGAACACGAGCCCGGAGCAGATGAAGATGTTCCTCACCCGCCTCGGCTTCAACTCGCGCATGGTCGTCACCGGCGACATCACCCAAATCGACTTGCCGAGCGACCAGCGCTCAGGCCTGATTGCCGTCAGCGACATCCTCGGCGACGTCAAGGACATCTCCTTCGTCCGCTTCGGCGGCGAGGACGTCGTCCGCCACAAGCTCGTGCAGCGGATCGTCGCCGCCTACGACGCCCATGGCAGCCGCGAGCGCGGCGCCCGCGACGAACACGGGCCGACGCCGAGCTCTTGAGCGTCGACCTCGCCGACGTCCCTCCCGATCTGCGCGAAGCGGTCGCGGCGGCGCTGACCGCTTCCGGTGTTGACGATGGCCACCTCGCGGTCGAGATCGTCGCCCCTGGGCGGATCCACGAGCTGAATCGCGAGCACCGGGGCAAGGACGCGCCGACCGACGTACTCGCCTTCCCGCTCGACGGCGCCGGCCCGGTCGCCGGCCCGCGTGAGCTGGGCGACGTCGCGATCTGCCCCGAGCACTGCACCGACGTGACCGAGGCCGCCGTCCACGGCGTCCTCCACCTCTGCGGCTACGACCACGAGACCGACGCCGGCGAGATGCTCGATCTGCAGGCCCGGGTACTGGCGGGGCTGGGATGACTCGCAGCGGCTTCATCGGCCTCGCCGGCCGGCCCAATGTCGGCAAGTCGACCTTGGTCAACGCCCTCGTCGGCTCCCACGTCGCGATCGTCTCGACCCGCCCGCAGACGACCCGCCGCGCGATCCGCGGCGTCGCCACCGACCTCGAGGCAGGGCGCCAGCTGGTCCTCGTCGACCTGCCCGGCGTGCAGCGACCCCGCGATGAGCTGACCGAGCGGATGCAGCAGCGGGTCGAGCGTGAGCTCGCCGACTCCGACGTCGTTCTCCTGGTCGTCAACGGCGAGGAGGGGGTCGGCCCCGGCGACCGCTTCATCGCTCGCACGCTGCTCGCGGCCGGGCCCGACATCCCGCTGATCTGCGCCGTCAACAAGGCTGACCGGATCGGCCCCAACGAGATGGTGCCGGCTCTTGCCGACGCCGCCAACCTGCAGGGCGTCGACGAGGTCTTCCCGATCAGCGCCCGCAGCGGCGAAGGCTTGGCGCCCCTCCTGGAGCGGCTCGGGGAGCTGATGCCCGAGGGGCCGTACATGTACCCGCCGGAGGACTCCAGCGACCAGTCGAGCGAGCTCCTGCTGGCCGAGCTGATCCGCGAGCAGGTGCTGAACCGGACCCGGCAGGAGATCCCGCACTCGGTCGAGGTCGTCGTCTCCGATGTCGCTCCGCGCGAGGACGGCCTGGTCACCGTCGCGGCTGAGATCTGGGCAGAGACCGAGTCCCAGAAGCGGATTCTGATCGGCAAGAACGGCGCCAAGATCGAAGAGATCGGCACCGCCGCGCGGCGCTCGCTGGAGGGCGAGGTCGGTGCCAAGGTCCATCTCGACCTCAATGTGCGGGTGCGCCGGCAGTGGCGCCGGGACGAGGACATGCTCGACCGGCTCGGCATCGAGTAGCGGTACCGCCGTATCGCATCGCCGGCCGGCCACTACGATTGAACCGGTGTTCGGGGAAATCGAATTCGATCAGCAGGGCCTGGCGCCCTGCGTGGTGCAGGACTTCGCCACCGGCGAGGTGCTGATGCTCGCCTACGTCAGCGCCCGCTCGCTGGAAATGACGCTGGAGACCGGCGACCTGCACTTCCACAGCCGCTCGCGCGACGCGCTCTGGAAGAAGGGCGAAACCTCCGGCAACTTCATGCACCTGCGCCAGCTCCGCTACGACTGCGACGGCGACGCCCTGGTGGCGATGGTCGACCCGGCCGGCCCTGCCTGCCACACCGGCCAGCGCACCTGCTTCTACCGCGAGGTGCTGGGCTCGGCCTCGATCCGCAAGGACGCCCCGCCGGCGCCCGGCGAGCCCTTCCCGGTCACCTACGAAGCGCTCTCGGCCCTGGAGCGGACGCTGCGCAGCCGCGCCGTCGAACGGCCCGATGGCAGCTATACGGTGAAGCTGCTCGACGACCCGAAGCTGATCGGCGAGAAGGTCGAGGAGGAGGCCGAGGAGGTGATCCGCGCCGGGCGCGAAGAGAGCGACGTGCGGGTCGCCGAAGAGGCGGCCGACCTGCTCTACCACCTCAGCGTGCTGCTGGTCTCCCGCGGCGTCTCCCAGGCCGACGTGCTGGAAGTGCTGAATGCCCGTAGCGGCTGACTCTGAGCTGAGACTCGAGCCGAGCCTCGAGCGCGCCCGCGAGCTTGCCCGCGAGGGCAACGTGGTGCCGGTCCGCGCCAGCTTCGTCGACGACTGCGAGACCCCGGTCTCGGCTTTCCTCAAGCTGCGCGCCGGTGAGCCCGAGGGGGCGCCCTGCTTCCTCCTCGAGTCGGCCGAGCAGGGCCAGGTCGGGCGCTACTCGTTCGTCGGCCTGCGGCCGCGCTCGGTCCTGCGCTGGAGCGACGGCACGCTCTCGGAGTGGAGCGGGGAGGAGGCGGCGGCGGGCGCCGCACCGAGCCGCACCGAGACGGCCCCGGACCCATACGCCGCGGTGGCGGCGCGGATGGACGAGTTCTCGCCAGCCCCGGTCGAGGGACTGCCGCCGTTCGCCGGCGGCGCCGTTGGCTTCTTCGGCTACGACCTGGTCCGCACTGTCGAGCCGCTCGGCGAGCCGAACCCCGACACCCTCGGCCTGCCCGACATGGCGCTGATGGTGACCGACGCGATGCTCGTCTTCGACCACCTGAACCACGAGCTGACGATCCTCGCCTGCGCCTTCGCCGACGGCGAGGGTGGGATCGACGCCGCCTACGAGCAGGCAGCGGAGACAATCTCCTCGATGCGCGAGCGCCTGCGCGGAGCCGTCCCCGTGCCGGCTAGCCCGAGCCTGCCCGAGCCGCCCGAGTTCGTCTCCAACATGGAGCGCGAGCAGTTCGAGGCGGCGGTCGCGCGGATCGTCGAGTACGTCCACGCCGGAGACGCCTTCCAGGTCGTGCCCTCGCAGCGCTTCTCGGCGCCGGCCCCGGTCGAGGCCTTCTCCGTCTACCGCGGCCTGCGCGCGGTCAATCCCTCGCCGTACATGTACTTCCTCGAGTTCGGCGACTTCCAGATCGCCGGCGCCTCGCCGGAGCCGCTGGTCAAGGTCTCAGGGCGTCGGGTGGAGACGCGGCCGATCGCCGGCACCTCGCCGCGCGGGCGCAGCGAGGAGGAGGACCGCCGCCTCGCCGAGCGCCTGATCAACGACCCCAAGGAGCGGGCCGAGCACGTGATGCTGGTCGACCTCGGCCGCAACGACCTCGGCCGGGTCTGCGAGTACGGCAGCGTCTCGGTCGATGAGCTGATGGTGGTCGAGACCTACTCGCACGTGCTCCACATCGTCAGCCAGGTCTCCGGAACGCTGCGCGAGGGGGTGAGCGCGATGGACGTGCTGCGCTCGGCCCTGCCGGCGGGAACCCTCTCGGGGGCGCCGAAGGTGCGGGCGATGCAGATCATCGACGAGCTCGAGCCGGTCAAGCGCTGCTCCTACGGCGGCGCCATCGGCTACCTCTCCTGGGACGGCGACCTCGACACCGCGATCCACATCCGCACCGTCGTCGTCAAGGACGGGCAGCTGCATGTGCAGGCCGGCGGCGGCACCGTCGCCGACGCGAAGCCGGCCTACGAGTACACCGAGTCGGTGAACAAGGCGCGCGCGGTCTTCCGCGCCGTCGAGGTCGCCTGCGCCCAGCCCGACTGGAGCTAGGGTCCCTTTTGACATGCGCGTGCTCGTGATCGACAACTACGACTCCTTCACCTACAACCTGGTCCAGTACCTGGGTGAGCTCGGCTCCGAGGTCGAGGTCGTGCGCAACGACAAGGCCGAGGTCGGGGAGCTGCTGGAGCGCGGCGCCGAGCGGCTGGTTGTCTCGCCCGGGCCCTGCACGCCGGCCGAGGCGGGGATCTCCGGTGCGGCGATCCGCGCCTTCGCCGAGGCGGGGACGCCGGTGCTGGGCGTCTGCCTCGGGCACCAGGCGATGGTCGAGGCCTTCGGCGGCAAAGTCGTCCAGGGCGAGCCGATCCACGGCAAGGAGGCCGAGATCGAGCACGACGGCAGGACCGTGTTCGCCGGGCTGCCGACGCCGATGGTCGCCGGCCGCTACCACTCGCTGGTCGCCGATCCCGACCTGCCCGACGAGCTGGAGCTGAGCGCCAGCCTGGGTGACGTCGTGATGGCCGCCCGCCACCGGGAGCTGCCGGCCGAGGGCGTCCAGTTCCACCCCGAGAGCGTGCTCACCCCGCAGGGCAAGCACCTGCTCGCCAACTTCCTGCGCGAGGAGTCCTAGCGTGCCCAACGACATCGTCAGCCGGGCGATCGACGCGGTCTGCGCCGGCGACCACCTGACCGCCGACCACGCGGCCAGCGTCCTCGCCGAGATCATGGAGGGGAGAGCCGACCCGGTGCAGACCGGCGCCTTCCTGATCGCGCTGCGGGCGAAGGGGGAGACGGTGCCGGAGCTGGTCGGGCTAGCGCGGACGATGCGCGCTCTCGCGACCCCCGTCTCGACCGCCCGCACCGACCTGGTCGACACCGCCGGCACGGGCGGCGGCCCCTCCACCTTCAACGTCTCGACTACCGCGGCGCTGGTCGCCGCCGGCGCCGGCTGCGCGGTTGCCAAGCACGGCAACCGCTCCAACAGCAGCAATTGCGGCTCCGCCGAGCTGCTGCAGGCGCTCGGGGTCAACATCGAGCTCGATGCCGAGCAGGTTGGGCGCTGCATCGACGAGGTCGGGTTCGGGTTCATGTTCGCGCCGCGCCACCACGCGGCGATGGCGCACGTGGTGCCGGCGCGCAAAGCGCTCGGCGTGCGCACGGTCTTCAACTTCCTCGGGCCGCTGACCAACCCGGCTGGCGCCAACCGGCAGCTGCTTGGCGTCGCCGACCGTCACTACCAGGAGACGATCGCCGAGGCGCTGGTCGGGCTCGGCAGCGTGCGGGCGCTGGTCGTCGCCGCCGAGGACGGGGTCGACGAGCTCTCGATCTCAGCCCGGACCCGGGTGATCGAGGTCGCCGACGGCGGCACTTCGGAGTGGTTCGTCGAGCCCGGCCAGTTCGGCCTCGCCCCGGCTGAGCTCGAGGCGGTGGCCGGCGGCCAGCCGGAGGAGAACGCCGCCGTCTCGCGGGCGGTGCTGGCAGGCGAGCCAGGCCCGCGGCGCGACCTGGTCGTGCTGAATGCCGCCGGCGCGATCTACGTCGGCGGTCTCGCCGCCGACCTCTCCGAGGGCGTCGCCCAGGCGAGCGAGGCGATCGACTCCGGCGCGGCAGCCGCCGTGCTGGAGCGGCTGATCGCGGCAACCGCCGCTGGCTCCGTCTAGGCTCTACAAGTTCAAGTGGGAATGATCGAGCAGCTGATCGCAGGTGCCCGGGAGGGCGTGGAGGAACGGCGCCGTGAGGTGCCGCAGGCCGACCTCGAGTCGCGGCTGTCGGCGCGCGGCGAGGACCGCCCCTTCAACGAGGCGCTGGTACGCCCCGGCCTCTCGCTGATCGCCGAGTTCAAGCGCCGCTCGCCGAGCGTCGCCGAGTTCGCGCCGGCGACGGCGCGGGTCGCCGACCAGGCCGCCGCGTATGAGCGCGGCGGTGCCGCTGCGCTCTCGGTGCTGACCGACGGCCCGCACTTCGGCGGCTCCCTGGAGGACCTGCGCGAGGCTCGCGCGGCCTGCGGGATGCCGATCATCCGCAAGGACTTCATCGTCGACCCCTACCAGCTCTACGAGGCGGCTGTGAACGGCGCCGACGCGGTGCTGCTGATCGTCCGCGCGCTCGGTGACGAGGAGCTGGGCTCGCTCCACGCCGAGGCTCGCTCACTCGACCTCGACTGCCTGGTCGAGGTCCACAACGAGGAGGAGCTGGAGCGGGCGCTGGAGGCCGACGCCGAGGTGATCGGGATCAACAACCGCAACCTCGACGAGCAGACGGTCGACATCGCCACCACGTACGAGCTGATGCCCGACGTGCCCGCCGGCAAGACGGTCGTCGCCGAGAGCGGGATCTCCGGCCGCGAGGAGCTGGAAGAGCTGGAGCGGGTCGGGGTCGACGCGGTCCTGATCGGCGGCGCGCTGATGTCGGCGCCCGATCCCGAGGCGAAGACGCGGGAGCTGACCGGGGCCGACGAAGGCACCCGCGAGCACCTCTACTAGCGCGCCGGGGCGCTGTGCCTGGCGAATTTAGAAAATCTTTTAAGAGCATTTAGGGTCGGATCAGTACCAGCCGCGATCCTTGCCCTATGCCTAAGCCTAAGAGGTCCTTCCGCACCCCATTCCTTTCCGCCCTCCTAGGTGGAGCTATCGTCGCTGCCTTCGGCTGGATCGCAATCGCGGCCGGTTGGATTCAGTCCGAAGGCGGCTCGACGACCACGATCTCGGCGCCGCTGACGGCGCCCGTCTCCGACAAGGGGGACGAGAGCAGCACGATCGTCAATCAGATCTACAAAGCCGACGGCGATGGCGTCGCCTTCATCGAAGCCGAGAGCTCGGCGCCCGCGGAACAGTCTTTCTCGCCCTTCGGCGAACCGGAATCCGAAGGCGGCGGCACCGCAACCGGCTCGGGCTTCGTGATCGACGACGAAGGCCACGTGCTGACTAACGACCACGTGGTCGAAGGGGCTGACACGGTCCGGGTCAAACTCGGCGACTCCGACACCGCCCACACGGCCGAAGTTGTCGGCACCGACCCGGCGACCGACGTCGCCGTGCTCAAGGTCGACGCGAGCCCGGCGCAGCTGCACCCGCTGAAGCTCGGCCGCTCCGACGCGGCCGAAGTCGGCGACCCGGTGGTCGCGATCGGCAATCCCTTCGGGCTCGACCGCACCGTCACCAGCGGTATCGTCTCCGCCCTGCAGCGCCAGATCCAGGCCCCGAACGGGTTCTCGATCTCGAACGTGATCCAGACCGACGCGGCGATCAACCCCGGCAACTCCGGCGGCCCGCTGATCAACGCCGAGGGCGAAGTGATCGGGATCAACTCCCAGATCCAGACCGGCAGTGGCGGTGGCGGCAACGTCGGCATCGGGTTCGCGATCCCGATCGACACGATCCGCTCCGAGCTCGACCAGCTGATCGACAGCGGCGAAGTCGAACACGCCTACCTCGGGATCAGCGGCGGCACGATCACCGAGCAGATGGCGAAGGCGCTCAACCTGCCGGTGCAGGAGGGCGTGATCGTCCAGGAAGTTGCCAAAGGCGGGCCCTCTGACAAGGCCGGGATCGAAGCGGGGGACACTTCGGCGACGGTGGAAGGGGTGGAAGTCCGCCTCGGCGGGGACATCATCACCGCGGTCGACGGCAAGAAGGTCTCGAGCATGGACGAAATCGTCGAAATCATCAACGAAGCTGAGCCAGGCGACGAACTCGAGCTGACGATCCTCCGCGACGGTGAGACCAAGAAGGCGACCGTCACCCTCGGCGAGCGCCCCGACTCAGTCGAACAGGGCGAAAAAGCCGAATAGCTTCGCCGCTCCCCTAGGGCGGGACTGAAGCTGGGGAAACTGGGTATGTGGCAATAGTCCGCGCCCGCGGACCAATCAGTTGTTGTGGATCGGGGGTGGGGCCGCGGGCCGCGGCTTCACCCCGATTCGCTTCGCCTCCCGCTTGCGTAGTCTCAGTGCATGCGCGTGAAGTTCTGCGGGATCACCAATTTGGACGATGCGGCCGAGGCCGTGCGCCTCGGCGCCTGGGCGGTCGGGCTGATCCACTTCGACGGCAGCCCGCGCTGCGTCGAGCCGGCCGTGGCGGCTGAGATCGCCGCTGCTTTCAAGCGCAAGTGCGAGGTCGTCGGGGTGTTCGTCAACCCGACCCTGGAGGAGGTCGGCCAGGCGGCCGAGGACGCCGACCTGACGATGGTGCAGCTGAACGGGGCCGAGGGCGCATCCTTCTGCGCCGAGGTGGCGCGGCGCACGGGGCTGAAGGTGATCAAGGCGATCCACGTCGCCAGCGCCGCCGACGTGCACGCGGCCGAGGCCTACCGGACCGACTTCCACCTCTTCGACCGCCGCGGCAAGGGCCTCTGGGGCGGCACCGGCATGAGCTTCGACTGGGAGCTCCTGCGCGGCCACCGCTCCGAGGTGCCGGCGATTCTGGCCGGCGGCCTGCGGCCCGAGAACGTCGCCGAGGCGGTCGCGGTGGTCCACCCCTACGCGGTCGACGTCGCCAGCGGCGTCGAGATCGAGCCGGGACGCAAGGACCATGCGGCGATGGCAGCTTTCTTCGAGGCCGCACAGCCGACGGGCGCCGCCACCTGATGCCCGCGATCGAGGAGCGCTTCGGCCCCTACGGGGGGCGCTACGTGCCGGAGACGCTGATCGCGGCGCTCGACGAGCTGACCGCGGCCTGGGGCGAGGCGCTCGAGGACGAGGCCTTCGTCGCCCGCCTGGAGCTGCTGCGGCGGGACTTCATCGGCCGCCCGACCCCGCTGTACCTGGCGGAGCGGCTCTCCGAGCGGGTCGGCTCCCGCGTCTACCTGAAGCGCGAGGACCTCTGCCACACCGGCGCCCACAAGATCAACAACGCGATCGGCCAGGCGCTCTTGGCCCAGCGGATGGGCAAGCCGCGGGTGATCGCCGAGACCGGCGCCGGCCAGCACGGGGTCGCGACCGCGACCGCCTGCGCCCTGCTCGGCCTCGAGTGCGTCGTCTACATGGGGACCGAGGACATCCGCCGCCAGGCGCCCAACGTCGAGCGAATGAAGCTGCTGGGGGCGGAGGTCGCCCCGGTCGAGGCCGGCGCTCGCACCCTCAAGGAGGCGGTCTCCGCCGCGATCCGCGACTGGGTCGCCAACGTCGAGACCACCCACTACGTGATCGGCTCCGCGGTCGGGCCGGCGCCCTACCCGGCCCTGGTCCGCGACCTGCAGCGAGTGATCGGTGACGAGGCGCGCGCGCAGGCGCTCGCGGCCGAGGGCTCGCTGCCCGCGCGGGTGATCGCCTGCGTCGGCGGTGGCTCCAACTCGATCGGGATCTTCACCCCCTTCGTCGCCGACTCCACGGTCGAGCTGATCGGCGTCGAGGCGGCGGGTGAGGGGATCGCGAGCGGCCGCCACGGGGCCTCGCTGCAGGCTGGCAAGACCGGTGTCCTGCACGGCTCGCTCTCGGCGATCATCGCCGACGAGGAGGGGCAGATCCTTGAGGCCCACTCGGTCTCGGCTGGGCTCGATTACCCGGGGGTGGGACCGGAGCATGCGTACCTGCGGGATACGGGGCGGGCGCGGTACGTCGGGATCACCGATGCGCAGGCTCTGGCCGCTTTCGGGGAGCTATGCAAGCTGGAGGGGATCATTCCGGCGCTGGAGAGTTCGCATGCGATTGCCTGGCTGCTGGAGAACCCGGGGGACAGCGGGTTCGACGTGCTCTGTCTCTCCGGGCGGGGCGATAAGGATTTGGCTGAGGTGGTCGCGCAGGGGTCCGGGGGGTGACTCTCCGGAGCAACAGCGGGGAGGGCGCCCCGGTAGGGGGAGTCAGGACATGACTCGTCGGAGCAAAAGCGGGGAGGCTCCGCCGAGCCATGCCCTGACTCCCCCAGTGGGCGGGCTGGATGGGGAGGGACGTATCGCGGCGGCGTTTCGAGCCGCAGAGGACGAAGGGCGGGCTGCTCTGATGCCCTACATGATGGCCGGGTACCCCGATCTGGAGACGTCGCTGGCGGTGGCTTCGGCGTATGTGGATTCCGGGGCCGATCTGATTGAGCTTGGGGTGCCGTTCTCGGATCCGCTGGCCGATGGGCCGGTGATTCATGCTGCCGCGACCGCGGCGCTGGAGGCGGGGGCGACGCTCTCAACCGCTCTGGAAACCTGCCGCTCCGTCGCCGACAAGGTGCCGGTGGTGGTGATGGTCTACGCGAACATGGTGCTGGCGCAGGGAGGCGCGGCGGAGTTTGCGGGGTTGATTCGCGCCGCCGGCGCCGCCGGGGTGATCATTCCCGACCTGCCGCTGGGGCAGGCTGAGGAGGTGAGGGAGGCGTTTGCCGCTGAGGGGCTGGCGGTGGTGCCGCTGGTCGCGCCGACCACCACGACTGAGCGCCGGGCCGAGATCTGCAAGGTCGCCCGCGGCTTCATCTACGTCGTCTCCACTGTCGGCACGACCGGTGAGCGGGCCGAGGTGCCTCCGGCCCTGGCTGAGCTGGTTGCCGGGACCAAGGCCGACGCCTCGACTCCGGTCGCGGTCGGGTTCGGGATCGGCAGCCCCGAGCAGGTTGCTGAGGTGGGGCAGATCGCCGACGGGGTGATCGTCGGCAGCCGCCTGGTCAGGGCCGTCGAGGAGGCTGGCTCACCGGCCGCTGCGGCGGATGCCGTCGCCTCGTTCCTCAGCGAGGCGCGCGTCGCCCTCGGACGATAGGCTCCCGCCGCAATGGGAATGGTCATCACCCTCTTCCTCGCGATTGCCGCGATGGTCTTCTCCTACGCCTTCGGGCAGGGCGGCCCGATCGCCGGCATGGTCTTCTTCGGTGTGCTCCTGATCGGAGCCGCGATTCGCGTTCTGCAGCCGAAGACCGACTAAGCGCGGGTAGCGATCACCTGGAGGTACTCGGCCTCCATGACCAAGGCGCGGTCACCCGCCGTGTTCGCCTCGGTGAGGAAGGAGCGCAGATCCTCGGTGAGGGCGTCTTCGCCCTCGGGACCGACCCGTTCGTAGGCGGTCTGAGTGGGGCCGAAGTAGCTGCGGAAGAAATCGATGTAGTGGTCGGGGGATCGGAACGGCTGGCGCGAGATGCGGCGCTCGAATTTGATCTCGGAGACGCCGTCGCCAAACAGCTCCCGGACCCGCTCCTCGGTGCCCCAGAGGAGGGGCGACTCGACGCCGGGGGGCGGCGGCGCATGCTTGGAGATCGTCTTGAACATCGCCCCGACGTTGCCGTCAGGGGTCCAGTTCGCCATCCCGATGCGGCCGCCAGGCCTGACCACACGCAGCAGCTCCGCCGCCGCTTTCGGCTGGTCGGGGGCGAACATCGCCCCGAAGATGGACATCGCGACGTCGAAGCCGCCGTCGCCGAAGGGCAGGTCCTGGGCGTCGGCCTCGACGAATTCGACGTCGAGCCGCTCCGCCTCGGCGCGCTCGCGGCCGCGCTCCAGCAGCGAGGGCACGTAGTCGGCGCCGACCGCGCCGCCCCAGCTGCGCCGGGCGGCGGCGATGGCGCCGTTGCCGCTGCCGCAGGCGACGTCCAGCACCTTCTCGTCGGGGAGGATCTGCAGGCTCTCGGCCAGCTGCTCGCTGACGTGGTAGACGAGGCTCGCGACCATCGCGAAGTCGCCCTTGGACCAGATCCCCTGCTGCATTTTCGTCACGGCGCCGAAGTCGACGGGATCGGTCATCCGTCCAACCATCTCAAGAATAGAAGCGCTTGGCAATCTCCAGGATCTCGAGGTCGACGCTCTTGACGCGCGTCGCCTGCTCGAGCGGGATGCCGACCATCTCGGTTCCGTGGATCGCTGCCATCGTCCCGAACTCGCCGCGTTTGGCCAGCTCGTAGGCGAAGGCGCCGAAGCGGGTGGCGAGGACGCGGTCGGTCGAGGTCGGCGTGCCGCCGCGCTGGACGTGGCCGAGCACGGTGACCCGGGTCTCGTACCCGGTCAGCGCCTCCAGCTCCGAGGCCAGCGCCCCTCCGATCCCACCCAGGCGTGGATAGCCGTACTCGTCGGTCTCCTTCACCGGCTGGATCAGCCGCTCCTCGCCGCTGGCGAAGGCGAGCTTGGCGCCCTCGGCGACGACGATGATCGAGAAGTCCTTGCCGCGGTCGTGGCGACGCGTGATTCCCGCGGCCACTTCCTCGACCGTGGTCGTCGTCTCTGGGATGACGATTCCGTCGGCGCCGCCGGCGAGCCCCGCGTAGGCCGCGATCCAGCCGGTGCTGCGGCCCATCACCTCGACCACCATCACCCGGTCGTGCGACTGGGCCGTGGTGTGGAGGCGGTCGATCGCGTCGGTGACGACCTGCACGGCGGTGTCGAAGCCGAAGGTGAAGTCGGTGCCGCCGACGTCGTTGTCGATCGTCTTCGGCACGCCGACCAGCGGCAGGCCGTGGTCGGCGTACAGCTGGCGGGTGATCTCCATCGTGTGCTCGCCGCCGATCGCGACGACGGCATCGAGCGCCTGGTCGGCGAAGGCTCGCTCGACGGCCTCGACCGCGCCCTCGCGCAGCGGCTCGAAGCTCGAGGTGCTGAGGATCGTGCCGCCGAGGTGGAGGATGCCGGCGACCGACTGCATGTCGAGCGGGACGTATTCCCCATGGGCGAGCCCGTGGTAGCCGCGCCGGATCCCGACCGCCTCGTCGCCGCGGTAGATAGCCGAGCGCGCGACCGCGCGGATCGCCGCGTTCAGCCCCGGGCAGTCCCCGCCCGCCGTGAGTACTCCAATTCGCATGAGCGAGCGAGTGTAGGGTCGTCGCCCGTGCGCTGCGTACCAGCAATCCTCACCGCGCTCGCGCTGACGGCGCTGGCCGCCGGCTGCGGGGGAGAGGGCGGGGTCTCGGAGGGAGCGACGGTGACGGTCTACGTCGACGCGAGGCTCTGCGCGGGCGCCGAGCAGGCGCTTGCGGAGGCCGGCGGCGAAGCCGGGGATCTCCGGGTCAAAGCGATCTGCCTCCCCGGCGCGGCCCCCGGTGAGTCAGCCCTTGCCCGGATCGGCGTCAACGCCCGCCGTGCTACCCAGGACTCGACTGCGGTCGCTGTGATCGAGCCCGGCGACGACCGCACGGTCACCCGCTTCTCGGAGCCGATCCTCGACTCGGCTTCGATTCCCCTGATCGCCGCCAGCTCCGGCGCCGCCGCCATGCGCCAGATCCTCAGCGCGATCTCCGAGGCTGGCTCTGGCTCGCTGCGCGACGCGGTCGCAGATTCGGTCGACGCCAGCAGCTAGAGCAGATTCCGCAGGGCCCCGTCGAGCTCGGGGTAGCGGAACTCGAAACCGAGGTCGAGTGCCCGGCGGGGCACGACCCGCTGGCCGCCGCGCAGCACCTGGCCGAACTCGCGGCCGAATTTGAGGTCGAGGACGAAGCCGGGGACCGGGGTGACGGCCGGGCGGCCGAGGGCTCGTCCCAGAGCCTTCGAGAAGTCGCGGTTGGTAGCGGGGTTGGGCGAGGTCGCGTTGAGGATGCCGCTGACGCTCTCGGTCTCGAGCGCCCAGAGGATCAGGGCGACCTCGTCCTCGGTGTGGATCCAGGAGAAGTACTGGGAGCCGCCGGCGATCGGGCCGCCGAAGCCGAGCTTGAACGGGGTCAGGAGCTCGCCGAGCAGACCGCCGCTGGCATCGAGCACCTGGCCGGTGCGGAGGATGACCAGGCGGACGCCGCTGCCCTCGACCTCACCCGCCGCCTTCTCCCACTCGGCGACGACCTCGGCGTCGAAGCTGGACCCGGGGCCGGCGGTCTCGTCGACCACCTGGTCGCCGCGGTCGCCGTAGTAGCCGACGGCCGACTGGCTGACGAGGACGCCGGGGCGCTGCTCGAGCCCGGCGATCGCCTGCACAAGGTTGCGGGTGCCGGTGCGGCGGGTCTCCATGATCCGCTGTTTCGCCTCTTCGGTCCAGCGCTGGTTGATCTTCTCGCCGACCAGGTTGACGACGGCGTCGATGCCGTCGAAGGCCGCTGCGGGCGGGCGCTCAAGGGTCGGCTCCCAGGCGTGCCAGGTGATCTTGGGCTGGCTGGAGCGAGCTCGCTCGGGGCTCCGGGTCAGCCCCACGACTTCGTCGCCCCTGGCCAGCAGGGCATCGCAGAGCGCCGATCCGATCAGGCCGCTCGCTCCAGTGACGAGGACCTTCATGGGATTCCTCTACCCGGTCTCGACGGTGCTGAAAGTCCCGGTCTCCTCGGTGCGGCGGGCGATCCCGTCGCGCCGGGCCTCCTCGACCACCGCCGCGGCCACCTTCGGCGCCACGTCGCGGTTGAAGACGCTGGGAATGATGTAGTCCTCGGCGAGATCCTCGTCGGTGACGACTTCGGCGATGCCTTTGGCGGCCGCCAGCTTCATCTCCTCGGTGATGGTCGGGGCGCCGGCGTCGAGGGCGCCGCGGAAGATCCCCGGGAAGCAGAGGACGTTGTTGATCTGGTTCGGGTAGTCGGAGCGGCCCGTGGCCATGATCCGCACGTAGGGAGCGGCCTCCTCGGGCATCACCTCGGGCGTCGGGTTGGCCATCGCGAAGACGATCGCGTCGTCATTCATCTTCCCCAGCGACTCGGCTTGGATGATCCCGGGTCCGGAGAGGCCGATGAAGATGTCCATGCCCTCCAAGGCGTCGTCGGGCTGTCCGGAGACGCCGTCCGGGTTGGTGTTGTCCGCGTACCAGCGCTTGGCCGCGTTCATCTCGCCCGACTGGTAGTCCTCGCGACCGGTCGAGACGGCGCCCTTGCGGTCGCAGCCGACCACCTGTGTGACCCCGGAGGCGAGCATCATCTTCGTCACCGCGACGCCGGCGGCGCCGAGCCCGACGACCAGCACCCGCAGCTGCTCGATCGGCTTGCCGACGATCTTCAGCGCGTTGAACAGCGCCGCCATCGTCACCACCGCGGTGCCGTGCTGGTCGTCGTGGAAGACGGGGATGTCGAGCGAGGCGGTCAGCCGCTCCTCGATCTCGAAGCAGCGTGGGGCGGAGATGTCCTCGAGGTTGACGCCGCCGAAGGTCGGGGCCATCAGCTCGACCGCGTGGATGATCTCCTCGGTGTCCTGGGTCGCGAGGCAGACCGGGAAGGCGTCGACGCCGGCGAACTCCTTGAACAGCATCGCCTTGCCCTCCATCACCGGCATCGCCGCCTCCGGCCCGATGTTGCCGAGGCCGAGCACGGCGCTGCCGTCGGAGACGACCGCGACGGTGTTCTTCTTGATCGTGTACTCGAAGGCCTTGGCGCGGTCGTGGTGGATGTCCATGCAGACCCGGGCGACGCCGGGCGTGTAGGCCATCGAGAGGTCGTCGCGAGTCTTCAGCGGGTACTTGTTGGTGACCTCGACCTTGCCGCCGCGGTGCATCTGCATCGTCCGGTCGACGTACTCGAGGACGCGGGCGCCGCGGGTCGACCCGATCGCCCGCAGGATCCGCTCCCAGTGCTCGCGGTCGGCGGCGTCGATCGTGAACTCGCGCACCCGCTTGCCCTCGGAGCCGGCACCTGGGACCAGGTCGACGCCCTGCAGCTGCCCGCCGGCCTCGGCGATCGCAGCAGTGAGCTTGCCCAGGGGCTCCTGGCGCGCGTCGAGCTCGACGCGGATCGTGACGCTGTACTGAGCGCTTACAGCCATGGGCGGCTATCGAATCAGATTCGCTTCGCCTAAGCTCCCTGCGCAATTGCGGGGGTGGGGAGATCCTCCCCGGGGGAACTTCGATTTTCAGGTACGCGAGAAGTCTCGGCACTCACTAGCCTGCATCAGGTTCGGGGAGAGCAGGACACCCGCAGGTCGGCGCTCTGGGTGCTTTCGGCATTCGTGCTCGTCGGTGCTCTGTCGGCGCTGGCGCCGGCCACCTCTGCTGCCGACGAAGTCGACTGGATGTACCAGCCGGCGGCGCTGGTCGAAATCAATCTCGGTGGGCTCTCCGAAGCTGAGCTCGACGAACTCGAAGCGGAACCCAGCGAGGAGGTCCACGGGACGTTCGAGCTGAAGGTGGACGGGGTCGCCAAAGCGAGCTTCGAGGATGTCGGGATCCGCCTCAAGGGGGGGACCGGCTCCTTCAAACCGATCAAGACGGGCAAGGCGGGCTTCAAAATCCGCTTCGACAAATTCGTCGACGACCAGCTCTTCTTCGGTTTGCAGCGGCTGACGCTGAACAACATGGTCCAGGACCCCTCGATGGTCCACGAGACCCTCACCTACGAGATCTTCCGCGCCCTCGGCCTGCCTGCCTCGCGCACCGGCTACGCCCTCGTCCGCGTGAACGGCGAGTTCTTTGGCGTCTACCTCAACATCGAGACCCTCGACAAAATCTTCCTGGCGGCCCATTTCGCCTCGACCCAGCACCTCTACGAGGCCGACGCACCCGGGGTTGACGTGAGGACGGGCGAGGCTGGCACCTTCGAGGTCGACCGCGGCGATGAAGGGGATCTGACCGACCTCGATGCGCTGATCACGGCCGCCAACGACGTCGAAGGCGACTGGTCGGACGGGATGGCCCCCAGCGCCGACCTGACCGAGATGACCCGGGTCTGGGCGGTTGAGCGCTACGTCAGCCACTGGGACGGCTACGCCGGAGTGCAGGCTCCATTCCGGCCGAACAACTACTACCTCCATAGCCTCGCCTCGGGCATCTTCGAGATGCTGCCCTGGGGCGCCGACCAGACCTGGGAGACGAAGGTGGAATTCGACGAGCCCGCCGGCGGCCTCCTCTTCAACAACTGCCTGGCGGACGAAAGCTGCGAGGCCCTGTACGAGCAGGGCCTGGAGGAAGTGCAGGCGGCTGTGCCCGCGCTGGAGCTTGGCCGACAGGTGTCCTGCCTGACCGAGATGTTGGCCCCGTGGCAGCAGGTGGAACCGGAATCGCGGCGCCGGTACGACGCCGAGGAAATCGCCGAAGGGGTAGATGAAACGCGCGAGCTCGTGAGCGACCGACCGGGCGAATTGGCGGATTTCCTCGGAGTCGCGGCGCCCGATGTGCCGCCCTCAAACGCACCCTGCTCGGTCCCGCCAGCAGGACCGGCGACGGTGACCTTCACCTTGCCGCCCCAGGTCTCGGTCTCGGGCGGACTGCGCCTCGAACGCGTCTCGGTCAAGCGCGGCGCGCTGGTCGCACACCTTGCGGTTGCGCTGCCCGGACGGCTGGCGCTGTGGGGGACGGTTGGGCCCCGCCGGGCGCGCACGCGCATCTGCACCGAGGATGCCTCGGTCGCCGCCGGCTCCCTCAAGCTGCGGTGCAAGCTCTCGGCCGAGGCGCTGCATCTGCGCTCCCTGCGCAAGCTTCACGTCCGCTTCAACGCGAGCTTCGAGCCTGCGGGCGGCGCTCCCGAAGCCGTGGTCCGCTCGGTCGGGGTGCCGAAGGCCGCGTCCTCTGACCGGAGTCGTTGAACCAAGCCGGAAAGTGGTCCGTAGGTCGAGCGATGAAGCTGGGCGGGGAGAGAGCTGCGACGGTCCGGCGCTGGCCCCTGCTCGCGCCGGTCGTGCTGGCGCTCTGCTTGGCGATGCTCGCCGCCGGAACCGCCTCCGCCGCCCGGCCGGCCCCGCCGATCGGCTTTCGTGTCGAGGCGAGCAACGGGTACACGGTGCACGGGATCGTGCTCGACGGGGCGGAGCAGGAGGACCCGCGCGACGAACTACTCCTCTTCGTGGTGGGGCCGAGCTCGGCAGTCATCTATGCAACCCCGGCGGAAGTTGCGAATGGCGAGACGGAACCGGCGGTCAAGGCCGACCTCGGGGCGCTCGGGTCGATCGACCTGCGCTTCGTGCCGTCGGGCAAGGCGAAGACTGAACCCTCGGCTTGCGACCCAAAGCCGCAGCGCCTCGACTCAGGCTTCTACGAAGGCACGATCTCCCTCCGCGGCGAGGAGGGATACATGCAGGTGAACGCGACCCGAGCTCCCGGCGAAGTCCGGGTGATCGAAAGCTTCGGCTGTCCGACCCTCAAATTCGGCTCCCGCGGCCATCTGGGCGGCGGTGAGCTGACCGCAAAGCGCCGCAGTGGCGCCACGGTGACCGAGTTCAGCTTCTTCAAAGGCACTCCGAGAAGCGCCGCGAGCTTCGATGCCTCGATCGAAGAACGGCGCGGCCCGATGATCATCCTGCGGGCCATCGAGGGCCGCGTCCCGGCGGGCGACTTCAAATACGACGTCAAGCGCCAGCGCGCAACCCTCCGCCCCGGCGCACCCTTCTCCGGCAGCGCCACCTTCAACGGCTCCGCTCCGCGCGGAAAGCGGATCCACGGCAGCCTCAGCGTCGACTTTCCCGGCCACTCCGACGTGCGCCTCACGCCCCGCGGCACCAAAGCGGCCCTCGTCAGGGCCACCGAAAACACCCCAAACCCCTCCCGCCTCCCAAGACTCGCCGCACTTTCGACGTTTCCCTAGACCCCAAAGGGGGCGGGCCCTCGGGGGGTGGCGACTTAGTCAACCTCTGGTTGACGAAATCGACATGGCCGGCTCGATGGACGCGGAGATCGCGGAGATCGCGGGGCGTCAGCACGGAGTCGTGACGAGTTCCCAGCTTCAGGCGCTCGGCCTAAGTCGGGAGGCAATCGCGAAGCGAACGCGCACTGGACGACTTCATCGCGTGCATCGAGGGATCTACTCAGTTGGCCACGCTCCCCTCAGTCAAGAGGCTTGGTGGATGGCGGCGGTGCTCGGCTGTGGGGAGGGGGCGGTGCTGAGTCATGGGAGTGCGGCGGTGCTCTGGGGCTTCCTGCGTCCCCTTGACGGCCCGATTCACGTCTCGATCCCCTCCGACAATGGGCGCATGAAGCGCCGGGGTATCCGCCTCCATCGCTGCCCCTCCCTCATTGCTGCTGTTGCTGACACCGATGCTCCCGGCGATCGGACGGCCAACTTGCCTCGCCTTATCACCATCCGCAACCGCATCCCCGTGACCACCGTCCCTCGCACCCTCGACGACCTCCCCGGAGCTGTCCCCGACCACCTCCACCGTCGCGCCCTCCGCCAGGCGGAGCTCGCTGGCTACTCCCTCGGCGCCACCGAATCCGACCACACGCGCAGCGACCTCGAGCGGGACTTCCTCCGCTTCTGCCGCCGCCACGACTTCCCGGCCCCCGAGGTCAACGTCCCCGTCGGTCGCCTCACGGTCGACTTCCTTTGGCGCTCTCACGACCTGGTCGTCGAAACCGACGGCTACCAGTACCACCGCGGCGCCACCGCCTTCGAGGACGACCACGCCCGCGACCTCCACCTCCGCCGCGCGGGCTTCAGGGTCCACCGCTACACCGGAGCCCAGCTCCGCAACCACCCAGCCGAAGTCGTTGCGGAGCTGGGCGAAGTCCTCCGCGGAATCCCCGTCGAAGTTGAGGAAGGGACGGCGAGCTCCGCGCTCCCGTCCTCATAGAGTGGGCCCCGATGCCCGCCGACGCCCCCCAGCTCTTCCTCATCGACGGCAACTCGCTCGCCTACCGCGCCTTCTTCGCGCTGCCGGAGTCGATCGGGACCAGCGATGGGCGGCCGACCAACGCGATCTACGGGCTCGCCTCGATGCTGGTGAAAATCATCGACGAGCACCACCCACAAGGTGTTGTGGTCGCTTGGGACGCGGGGATGTCGGGGCGCGAGGTCACCTACGACCTCTACAAGGCGCAGCGCAAACCGCGCCCGGACCTGCTGCGGGAGCAGTGGCCGCACCTGATGCCGCTGGTCGAGGCCTTCGGCTACACCAACGTCAAGGTCGAGGGCTACGAGGCCGACGACGTGATCGCCTCGCTGGTGCGGCAGGCGCGCGAGCAGGGGATCGAGGTGATGGTCGTGACCGGCGACCGCGATGCCTACCAGCTGGTCGGTGAGGGGGTGCGGGTGATGAGCACCTCGCGCGGGATCACCGAGACCAAGATCTATGACTCGGCCGCGGTAGAGGAGCGCTACGGGGTGCCGCCGGAGTCGATCACCGACCTGATGGGGCTGCGCGGCGACACCTCCGACAACATCCCCGGCGTCCCCGGGATCGGCGAGAAAACGGCCTCGCAGCTGCTGCAGCAGTTCGGCACGCTGGAGAAGGTGCTGGAAAGCGTCGACGAGATCTCCGGCGCCAAACGCAAGCAGAACCTGACCGAGCACGCCGATGACGCGCGGATGTCGAAGCAGCTGGCGACCCTGCAGTACGAGATCGAGACCGGGGTCGACCTGGCGGCGGCGATGGACTCAGAGCCCGACCGCGGCGCCCTGCGCGAGTTCATGCGCGAGTTTGAGCTGCGGGCGGTGCTGGAGCGGCTGGAAGAAGCGCTGCCGGAGGGGGACGCGGTACCCGGGCGCAAGGTCGAGACCGAGCTCGAGGTCGAGGCCGCGGAGGGCACCGTCGAGGACCTCGGCGAGGGACCGGTGGCGCTGGCGATCGACGGCGATCGCTGGGCCGCGGCAGAGGCCGATCGGATCCTCGCGGGCGCCTCGACCCTCGACGAGCTCGCGGTCGGCCTCGGCGCGCGGCCGCTCGCGGGCCACGACCTCAAGTCGCTCGGCGGCGGCCGCCACGGTCTGCTCGCCGCTGCCGCCCGCGAGGGCGCCGACCTCACCCTGGGACACGACACGATGATCGCCGCCTACTTGCTGGAGCCGCAGCGCCGCACCTACGAGCTGACCGAGCTCGCCGCCGACGCAGGGATTGGGCTCGCCGAGGGCGCCGCCGCCGACCCCGGCGACGATGCCCAGCTCTCGCTCGGCGAGGAGGTCGAGGCCGGTCTCGACCCGGCCGAGGAGGCGCGCCTGGTCGCGGCGCTGGCCGAGGTGCAGCGGCCGCGGATCGAGGAGCTCGGCCTGGAGGGGCTGCTGAACGAGGTCGAGCTGCCGCTGATCGCGGTCCTGGCGGCGATGGAACGCGAGGGCCTGAAGCTCGACGCCGAGCGCCTGGCCGAGGTCGGCGCCGGCTTCGGCGAGCGGATCGCGACCCTGGAGAAGGAGATCTTCGAGCTCGCCGAGGAGGAGTTCACGATCGGCTCGCCCCAGCAGGTCGGCCGCATCCTCTTCGAGAAGCTGGAGCTGACCCGCAAGCGGCGCGGCAAAACCGGGTTCTCGACCGATGCCCGCGTGCTCGCCCAGATCCGCGACGAGCACCCGATCGTCGAGAAGATCGAGTCTTGGCGCGAGCTGACGAAGCTGAAGAACACCTACCTCGACTCGCTGCCGGACCTGATCGACCCCACGACCGGCCGCGTGCACACCACCTTCAACCAGGCGGCGACCACCACCGGCCGCCTCTCCAGCACCAACCCGAACCTGCAGAACATCCCGATCAGGACCGAGATCGGCCGCCCCGTCCGCGCCTGCTTCGTGGCTGAGAAGGGCGCGCAGCTGCTCTCCGCCGACTACAGCCAGGTGGAGCTGCGGGTGCTCGCGCACGTCGCCGACGAGCAGGTCCTGAAAGACGTCTTCCACGCCGGTGAAGACGTTCACGCCGCGACCGCGGCGGAGGTCTTCGAGATCTCCCGCGACGAGGTCGACGTCGGCCAGCGCTCGAAGGCAAAGATGGTCAACTTCGGAATCGTCTACGGGCTGACCGGGTTTGGGCTGGCGGACCGGCTCAACATCCCGCGCAAGGAGGGCGAGGAATTCGTCGCCCGATACCTAGAGCGCTTCCCGGCGGTCCGCGCCTTCCGCGAGGAGGTCGTCGAGCGCGCCCAGGAGGAAGGGTTCGTGACGACGCTGATGGGACGGCGGCGGGCGATCCCGGAGCTGCGCTCCGGCAACCCCAACACCCGCCGGCTGGGCGAGCGGCTCGCCGTCAACACGGTGATCCAGGGGACCGCGGCGGACATCATCAAGGTCGCGATGGTGCGCTGCCAGACCGCCCTGCGCGAGGCCGGGGGGGAGACCCGCCTAGTCCTGCAGATCCACGATGAGCTCCTCTTCGAGGGCCCGCCGGGGGAGATGGAGTCGGCGGCGGCGCTGGTCGAGCGCGAGATGACCGCGGCCTACGAGCTCGACCCGCCGCTCGAGGTCGATGTCGGCATCGGCGCCGACTGGCTCGACGCCAAGTAGGCGCCGAGCCAGCGCAGCGGCTGGTTGTCAGTCGTCGAGCTCGACCTTGCGGAAAGTCGCCTGGCCGTGCTCGATCTCCAGCTCGGCCTCGTCGACGAGGGTCCCCGCGATCAGGTCCGAGGTGGTGCAGTTGGCACCCGTGCCGTTGTCGTCGTGGCCGCTCGGGCCGGAGTGATCGTCGCCAGGCTCATCCTCGCCGTGGCGGGCGCTGACGTCCGGTGAGTGCTCGTCCTCGCACTTGATCCTGGTCCGGTTGGTGACCAGGCCGGAGACCTCCTCGCCGCCAGAAAGCGCGAGCGTGAGCCGTCCCGTGGCGGCGTCGAAGGACGCGATCGTGACGGGGTCGCCGGAGCTGCGGTGGTGGTTGCCGTGCTTGGCGACCGCGATGCCGGACAGGGCGAGCAGGGCGGTCGCGCCCAGCGCCAGCGCCAGCAGGACGCCGAAGCGTGCCTTGGTGCGGGTCATGGTGCCTCCTCGTGTGTGGTGTGGGACACGTTCGGGCCTCCAACCCGAGCGGTATCCGAAGATCACGCGAGCGTCGACCTCGCGCTGGGGCTGGGCGGCTGGTCAGATGCCGTCGTCGGAGCCCGAGCCGCCGCCGGACTCGCCAGAGCCGGAGCCGCCGGGATCACCCGATCCGCCGCCGTCGTCGACGGGGGGAGGGGGAGTGGTGAGGACGGGGTTGTCCGATCCGGAGCCGGATGAGCCGCTGCCACTACCGCCCGAGCCCGAGCCGCTGCTGCCGGAGCCGCTGTTTGACTCCGCGCCGGAAAGGTCATCGGAACCATGGCCGCCGGAGCCACTGCCGGAGGAACCGCCGCCGCTTGAGCCGCTGCCCGAGTGGCCGCTGCCGGAGTGGTCGTCGATGCCCCCGCCGCCGTGGTGACCGGAGTCGTCGTCGCCCGATCCCGAACCGCCGCCGGAGGAGCCGCGGCGGCTGCTGTGATGGCCGGAGTCGTCATCCCCGGACCCGGAGCTCCCCGAGCCGCCAGACTGGCTTGGGCCCGAGTCGTCGCTCGGGCCCGGGCCACCGCCGTGGTCGTCGCCCGGCTCGCGACCGTGACCGCCGTTGTCGTCGCCACCCTCGCCGCCGCCCGGCCCGCTGTTGTCGCTTCCGCGATCGTCGCCGCCCGACCCTGAGGAACCTGGGCCTGAGTTAACTGAGTCGGAACTCGCCCCTGCCGTGATCCCGGACGAGGCCTCGGCCGGCTCCGGCCCCTTGCCGCCACGCTCGTGCTGGATCGCGACTCCGGCGCCGACCGTGCCGGCGACGAGCAGGGTCGCGGCGCCGACTTTCAGCGCCCCGCCGGCACCGAGACCGCCGAGGGCTGCGCCACCACCGCCGGCGGCGCTCGCTCCGGCGGCGCCAGCCGCCAGGCCGCCGGCCCCGGCCGCCGCTTCGGCGCCATGGTCGAAGAGGACCTTCAACAGGGGGAGGGGGACGAGGACCGCCGCGCCCTCGCGCAGTGCCGCCCGCGCTCGGTAGATCGCCTGCCGCGCGGCGCCGCCGCTGACCCCGAGCGCGGTCGCGATCTCCTTGTGGCTCAGCCCTTCCAGCTCCCGCATCACGATCGCCGCCCGCTGCGGCTCCGGCAGCGAGCGCAGCCGCTCGGTCAGGTCGGCCATCTCCTCGCGCCGCTCGGCCTCCTCGGCGGCGCTCAGCCCGCCGGGCAGCGCCTCCGCCAGCTCCTCCGGCACCGGGCCGCGGTCGCGCAGGTCGTTCAGCGCCGTGTTGCGGACGATCCGGTAGAGCCAGGGACGCAGCTCGATGTCGGTCTCGGAGCCGCGCAGCGCCAGCAGCGCCTTCGAGAAGGCGTCCTGGGTGACGTCCTCGGAGCGGCTGCCGACGATCGCCGCGGCGAAGCGGTCGAGCGGGCGACGGTAGCGCCGCACGATCTCCTCGAAGGCGGTCTCGTAGCCCTCGCGCACGAGCTTGACCAGGCGCCGGTCCGGCTGCGTGCGCAGCGCCGGGCCGAGGAAGACGCGGGTCGCGAGCGGTTGTGCGGGCGGCGGGGGCATCGGCGAATGTGTCTGACAGTCCTGGTGATATGAGAGCAGGTCGACCGACCCGGTCCTCTCGTCTGAAGATGCAACACGCGCTCACCCCAAAGATCACGCCGCTCCCCGGAAGAAGCCGTGGATAGGAGCCTCGCCGTCCTGCTCACCGCCGGTGCCGGCGGCCTGATTGCCCTGCAGGCACCGATCAACGCCGGCCTCGGCAAGGCGACTGGCAGCCTGCCGGCGGCTCTCGTCTCCTTCGGCGTCGGCTCGATCGCCCTGGCGGCGATCGTCGTCCTCAGCGGCCGGGCCGGAGGACTCGCCTCCGCCACCGACGTCAACTGGTACTACCTGGTCGGCGGGCTGCTCGGCGCCGTCTACGTCACCACCGCGCTGCTCGTGGTCTCGACGATCGGCGCCGGCGGGGTCGCTGCCGCAACCGTCACCGGCCAGCTGATCGCCTCCGTGGTGGTCGACCGCCTAGGCCTGTTCGGCCTGGACGAGGTTGCGCTCGGTCCCGAGCGCCTGCTCGGGGTGGCGCTGCTGCTGGCCGGGACCTTCCTGGTTGTCCGCTGAGCCGGCGAAGTCCGGCGGCGCGATCTGCAGGTAGTGGTTGAAGGACCAATCGATGAAGCGCTTGGAGCCGAGCACGCGGATCAGCGGGCCGAGGATGCGCGGCGGCACCCGCGGGACAAGCCGCTGCACCCGCAGCATCCACTTGAACTTCCACTCGTGCGAGTCGTTGAACTCGGCGTAGCTCGCGGCTGCCTGCTCGCGGGTCTGGTGGCCATCGACGACGCCGCGCAGCTCCCGTCCCAGGGCGATCCCGAAGTAGAGGGCGGTGCGGATGCCCTCGGCGCTCAGCGGCAGGCAGTGGCCGGCCGAGTCGCCGGCGAAGAAAATGCCGCCCTCGGTCCCGCGGCGCAGCTTGTGGGGGATCCAGTTGCCCTGGTAGCGGACGCGGTCGCGGTCGAGGTCCTCGGCCAGCAGCTCGGTCGTCTTGCGCACATGGAAGCGGGGGTCGAAGGAGCCGACCCCGACCCGGACCTCGTCGCGGGCCGGGAACGACCAGCCGTAGCCGGCGGGCACGTAGCGGCGGTCGATCCAGATCTCCAGGTCCTCGCCGTTGCCCCCGGGGTGGACCTCGAGCCCGCGCGAGAGCGGTGCGTCGGGCGGCTGGTAGCCGTCGCCGGAGGCGAGCATCCGCCGCCAGCCGAGCGCATCGACGACCAGCGGGGCGGTGATGACGCCGCGATCGGTATCGATCGCGATCTCACCGCCGCCGTTGCGCGGCGCGGCGCGCCCGTTCACCTTGGCGGTCTCGAAAGTCGCGTCGCATCCCTCCCACAGCAGCTGGCACATCTCCCGGTAGTCGAAGGTGGAGAAGGTCCAGGGGAGCTTGTAGCGGGCGTCGCCGTGGGGGGTGTGCATGACCAGGGTGTCGAAGCGCTGGCGCTCGCAATCCATCAGTCCCAGGCGCCGCATCCACTCGGTCGGGATGCCGCAGGCGGACGTCTGTCGCTCGCCGATCTCGTAGCGATCGACGATCATCACGTCGGCACCGGAGCCGGCAAGCTCGCGTGCAATCGCGAGCCCAGCAAAGCTGGCGCCGCAGATCAGCACGTCGTGGCTGCCCTCGAGGGGCGTGCGCTCGTCGCCGCGTTTGGTGGCTCGGGTCGGCATCGGCGTCGATTCTGCCATCATTCGCCGCCGTGTCCGCGACCGAGACCCTGACCCCTGCACCGAGCGCCACCCCCGTAGAGGGCTCCGGCGGCTTGCTGCTGCAGATTGACGGCAAGATCGTCCCGAATTACGCGGCCACGATGGTCTCCTTCGACGAGGGCGACGTCGTCAACGGCAAGGTCGTCCGGATCGACAAAGACGAGGTCCTGGTCGACATCGGCTACAAGGCCGAGGGTGTCATTCCGTCCAACGAGCTCTCGATCCGCAAGTCGGTCGATCCGGCCGAAGAGGTCGAGCTGGGCGAGGAGATCGACGCCCTCGTGCTCACCAAGGAGGACGCCGAGGGCCGCCTGATCCTCTCCAAGAAGCGCGCCCGCTTCGAGAAGGCCTGGCGCCGGATCGAGATCGCCGCCGACTCTGGCGAACCGGTCGAAGGCAGCGTCATCGAGGTCGTCAAGGGCGGTCTCATCCTCGACCTCGGGGTGCGCGGCTTCCTGCCCGCCTCGCTGGTTGACATCCGCCGCGTCCACAACCTCGACGAGTTCATGAGCCAGACGCTCGAGTGCAAAGTGATCGAGCTCAACCGCTCCCGCAACAACGTCGTGCTCTCGCGCCGCGCCGTACTTGAGGAGGAGCGCAAGGAGGTCCGCGAGCAGATCCTCGGCCGCCTCGAGCCGGGCCAGATCGTCGAAGGCAAGATCTCCAACATCGTCGACTTCGGCGCTTTCGTCGACCTCGACGGGATCGACGGTCTGATCCACATCTCCGAGCTTTCCTGGAGCCACGTCAACCATCCCTCCGAAGTCGTCGCGATCGGCGACACGGTGCGGATCAAAGTGCTCGACATCGACCGCGACCGCCAGCGCATCTCCCTCGGTCTGAAGCAGACCCAGGAGGACCCGTGGCAGCGGGTGATCAGCACCCACCGCCCGAACGACGTGCTCGAGGGCCAGGTGACCAAGGTCGTCGCCTTCGGCGCCTTCGTCGAAATCCTGCCCGGCGTCGAGGGTCTGGTCCACATCTCCGAGCTTGCCGACCACCACGTCGAGAACCCGAGCGAAGTGGTCGAGCCGGGCGCCAGCCTCAACGTCAAGATCCTCGAGATCGACGAAGAGCGGCGCCGCCTCTCGCTCAGCATCAAGCGGGTCGAGGGGCAGAACATGCCGATGCAGGGGCTTGGGGATCAGCTCCAGGCTGCTCAGGCCGAGGGTTCAGAGGGCTCTGTCGAGGCTGAGGCCCCCGCGATGGAGGAGCCTGCCGCTGAGGAGGCTCCTGCGGCCGAGGTGCCCGTCGAGGACGCAGCCGCGGACGAGGGCGGGCAGGCGCTTGAAGAGGCTGTCACTGAGGCGGCTGTCGAGGCGCCCGAGGAGGCACCTGCGGCCGAGCCCGAGGAGGCTCCTGCCGAGGAGCCGACGGCTGAGGCCGAGAACGGCGGCGCCGAGGGCGAGGAGCAGGAGGGCGAATCGGTCGCCGATCGCCCCGACTCCCCCGATGACGTCGATGAGGCTGCCGGCGACGGCGATTCCTCCGGCGACGACGCGCAGACGAGCGAGTCCGAGCAGAGCTAGGCGGCGCCGTGGCGCCGTTGAAGATTGGCCTCACCGGCGGGATTGCAGCCGGTAAGTCTGAGGCGCTGGCGGCATTTGGTCGGCTTGGCGCCGCAACTCTCTCCAGCGACGCGGTTGTACACGAGTTGCTGGAATCCGAACCCCTGCAAGGACGTCTGGTCGAGCGCTGGGGGCCCGAGGTGGCCCCGGGCGGCGCTGTCGATCGCGCCAAGGTCGGCGAGGTCGTCTTCGCCGACCCCGAGGAGCTGACCTGGCTGGAGTCGCAGATCCACCCGCTGGTCGCCGAGCGGACCGCCGCCTGGTTTGCGGCGCTGCCCGCTGACGCCGCGGTCGCCGTGGTCGAGGTGCCGCTGCTGTTCGAGATTGGGCGCAACGAGGTCTTCGACACCACGGTTGCGGTAGTCACCGCCGACGAGGTCCGCCGCAAGCGCGCGGAGGCGCGCGGGCACGCCCTGGTCGACGAGCGCGAGGCGCGCCAGCTCTCCCAGGACGAGAAGGCCGAGCGGGCCGAGCACGTGGTCGCCAATGACGGCAGCGTCGAGGACCTGGAGCGCTCGCTGGCGGCCCTGCTCGCGAAGCTGGGGCGATGACGAGGAAGGCCGCGCCGAAGAGGAAGGCCAGCACGAAGAAGCAGGTCGCCGCCCGGCGCCGGCGCCGGCGCTGGATCGCCTTCGGCACCATTGCCGTGGTGTTGGGGCTCGGGGCCGGGCTGCTGGTTGCGAGCGGGACTTTCGACGACGCGCTGCAGGAGCTGACGCTGCCGCTGCGCCACGAGGACGTGATCCGCCAGCAGGCCGATGAAAAGGGCGTCGACGCCGCGCTGATCGCTGCCGTGATCTACTCCGAGTCGAAGTTTGAAGACCAAACCTCGAGCGCGGGAGCGAGAGGGCTGATGCAGATCACCCCGGATGCGGCGGAATTCATCGAGCGGCGGAGCGGCGGGACCACCTTCGAGCTCGACGATCTCGGCGACCCCGAAATCAACATCCGCTACGGCACCTTCCTGCTGCGCGAACTGCTCGACCGCTACGACGGCGACGAGGCGGCGGCGCTCGCCGGCTACAACGCCGGTCCCGGAAACGCCGACGAGTGGGGCGGGGCGGGTCTGACCGTCGACGAGATCCCCTTCCCCGAAACCCGCGCCTACGTCGAAGAGGTGCTGGAGAAGCGGCGCGCCTACCGCGAGAAATACGCGAAGGAGCTGGGCTACTGAACCCCGAGGCCCCTCGACCCCGTGTCGCCGCCCTGGCGCTCGCCGTCGGCCTAGTCCTCGCCGACTCCTCGATCGTCGTCCTCGCGCTGCCGGAGATCTACCGCGAGCTCGACACCAGCATCGCCGGGGTCACTTGGGTGCTGATCTCCTTCAACCTGGTGATGGCGCTGGCGGCGGTGCCGGCGGCGCTGATCGCCCGCCGCGCCGGCCCCGGCCGCACCGCCGCCGTCGGCCTCGCGGTCTTCGCCGGTGCCGGGCTCGCCTGCGGCGCCGCCGATGAGCTCTCGACCCTGATCCTGGCTCGCTGCGTGCAGGCGCTGGGCGGCGCCGCGGCGGTCACCGCCGCGCTGGAGCTCTTACCCGCCACCGTCGGCTCCGAGCGCCGCGCCGCGGTTGTCTGGGCCAGCGCCGGCGCCACCGGCGCTGCCCTGGGCCCGGCGGTCGGCGGCCTCTTGACCGAGCTGATCTCCTGGCAGTCGATCTTCCTCTTGCAGGTGCCGGTCGCGCTGGCCGCGGCGGTGCCGATCCTCTCCGTCGCCCGCCACGAGGCGGCGACCGGGATCATCGAACCGGAGCTGCGCGAGACCGGACGTCCCCACCTCTGGGCAAATGTCGCCCTGGCGATGGTCTCAGCGGCGATCGCGGCGGCGCTCTTCCTGCTCGTCCTGCTGCTGATCGAAGGCTGGCGCCTGAGCCCGATTGGGGCGGCGATCGTCGTCTCAGCAATGCCGCTCGCCGCCATTCTCGGGAGTCGCCTCGACACCCACGTCCCCGATGCCCGCGCCCGCGCCGCCGCCGGCGCGATCCTTGTCTCCGGCGGCCTCGGCGGCCTCGCCCTGCTGCCCAGCGCCGAGGTCGTGCTGACCCTGCCGCCGCAGATCCTGGTCGGGATCGGGCTCGCGCTGGTGCTCTCGGCGCTGACCGAGACCGCGCTCGGCGGCCGCGCCCCGCAGGCGATCCACGGCGGCTGGACGATCTCCGCCCGCCACGCCGGCGTCGTCATCGGCCTGCTCGCCCTGACCCCGGTCTTCACCGCCGACATCGCCCAGCAGCGCGAGGACGCGATCGACGCCGGCACCGCGGTGATCCTCGACTCCAAGGTCGACCCGCTGCTGAAGCTCTCGCTGGCGCAGAAGATCTCCGACCGGCTGGACGACGAGAAGGGCAAGGTGCCGACGATCGGGCCCGCCTTCGAGCCGCTGCCCGACGACCCCGGCCAGCGGGCCGAAGTGGAAACCCTGCAGGACGAACTGCAGGATCAGCTCGACCGCGGTGCCACCCACGCCTTCAGCCCATCCTTCGGGCTCGCCGCCCTGATCGGCCTGCTGGCTTTGATCCCGATCGCGCTCTCGCGCCGGGTGGACCTGTGAACGCGCCGCCGCCCGCCGAGGGCGGCAACACCCGCTCCTGGCTCCTGGTCGGCAGCTCGGTCATCGCCGCGCTGCTCCTGGTCGGGATCTACCTCGCCGCCGGCGGTGCCTCCTACACGCCGGAGAAGACCAAGGACCCCTGCAAGCACCGGCCCTGGAGCAACCCCGAAAGCCTCGGCGACTTCGCCAACCAGTTCTCCGTCTCGGCCCTCGACGGCGCTGCCTGTCAGCTTGGGGTCAGCCGCGAGGCCCTGGCCCAGGCGCTGGCGACGCCGGAGGGGCGTGAGCAGTTCCTCGACAAATACGACATCTCCGACGAAGAGCTGGCACGGGCGATCCGCGCCAGCCTGCTGCGCGCGGTCGACGACGCCGAAGACGCTGGCGCCCTCAGCCCGCTGCTGGCCGACCCGCTGCGCTCGTTCCTCAAGCAGATCCCGCTTGACCAGGCGATCGAATTGGTCAACGACGCCAGCAGCCTGCTCTCCAACGTGCAGGGCTTCCTCGGCCCGGCCGAAGACCTGCTCGAACAACTCCTGCCCTGAGCGCCCGGGTCTAGCCGCGGCGGGAGGCTACTTGGGTTTGTCGATCTTGAAGCGCTGCTGTTTCGGTGCCCAGGAGATCCCGGCGCAGAGGGCGTCGGGCGTGGTCTCCAGGACCGTCGCCAGCTTCACCATCGTGCCCAGCCGCGGCTCACGGCCGGCGCGCTCGAGCAGGGAGATCTCGGTGCGGTGAAGGTCGCACTGAGAGGCCAGCTCTTCCTGGGAGATTTTCTTGGCCTCACGGGCCCGTCGCAGATTTGAGGCGAAACGCTCGCGTTTGTCCATGGACTGTGAATCTTCTGTATTAGAAGACAGTAGGGCTACAGACAAACCATTTCGATTGAAATACCGGCGGATATCGGTCCATGGCTAGCTGCGCGTTGCCCGCCAGACCCAGAGCATCGCCAGCGGCTGCAGCGGCAGCCGCGCCCAGAGCGCCCAACGCGGGATTTTCTCGATGTCGAGTCCCTTGATCTGCTCCGGGTTGACCGCCATGTGGATGTTGGCCGGGAAGACGGAGAGCAGTAGCGCCAGCAGCCACCAGCGGCCGAGGCGGCGGGTGGCGGGAGGGAGGACCAGCGCCGCGCCGGCTAGCTCGGCGGCGCCGCTGATCGCGACGATCTCCTTCTTCTGCGCCGCGATCGACGGTGGCACGATCGCTTCAAAGAACTTCGGCCGCACGAAGTGCATCGTCCCGGCGAAGGCGAAGAAGGCGGCGAGTGCGGTGCGCGAGCGGCTCATCAGGCGCCAGAGTCTTTCAACTTTCGGCACAGCTTCCGCGCCCGCTATGTTCGTGGGGGTGCCTGATTTCAAGCTCAACCCCGCCTACACGCCGACGGCCGACCAGCCGAAGGCGATCGCCGGGCTGGCCGAGGGGCTGCGGGACGGGGAGCGCTTCCAGACGCTGCTGGGGGCGACCGGGACCGGCAAGACCTTCACGATGGCGGCGACGATCGCCGAGGTGCAGCGGCCAACGCTGGTGATCGCGCACAACAAGACGCTGGCCGCGCAGCTCTGCAACGAGTTCCGCGAGTTCTTCCCCGAGAACGCGGTCGAGTACTTCGTCTCCTACTACGACTACTACCAGCCGGAGGCCTACGTCCCAGCGCAGGACCTCTACATCGAGAAGGACTCCTCGATCAACGACGAGATCGACCGCTTGCGCCACGCGGCGACGGCGGCGCTGTTCGCGCGCCGCGATGTGATCATCGTCGCCTCGGTCTCCTGCATCTACGGGATCGGCTCGCCCCAGGTCTACAACGAAAAAATGCAGCTGTTCCAGGTCGGGAAGGAGATCGACCGCGACGACGTCCTGCGCAAGCTGGTGAAAATGCAATACCAGCGCAACGACCAGGTGCTGGGCCGCGGCTCCTTCCGGGTCCGCGGCGAGGTGCTGGAGATCATGCCCTCCTACGCCGAGTCGGCCTACCGGATCTCCCTCTTCGGCGACGAGATCGAGGGGATCCAGCACTTCGACCCGCTGACCGGCGAGGTGCTCGACACGATCGACCACGTCTCGGTCTGGCCGGCCTCCCACTACGTGACCCGGGACGAGACGGTCGAGCGCGCGGTCGAGGAGATCCGCGCCGAACTCGAATCGCGCACGGCGGAGCTGGAGGAGGAGGGCAAGCAGCTGGAGGCGCACCGGCTGCGCCAGCGCACCGCCTACGACATCGAGATGATCAAGGAGCTCGGCTTCACCTCGGGGATCGAGAACTACTCGCGGATCCTCGACGGCCGCCCCGCCGGCAGCCCGCCGCACACCCTGATCGACTACTTCCCCGATGACTTCGTGGTCATGGTCGACGAGTCCCACCAGACGATCCCGCAGATCGGCGGCATGTACGAGGGCGACCGCTCGCGGAAGACGACGCTGGTCGACTACGGCTTCCGGCTGCCCTCGGCGATCGACAACCGGCCGCTCAAGTTCGACGAGTTCCTCGAGCGGGTGAAGCAGCTGGTGATGGTCTCGGCCACGCCCGGCCCGTTCGAGAAGGCTGAATCGACGCGGACGGTGGAGCAGATCGTGCGCCCGACCGGGATCGTCGACCCAGCGATCGAGCTGCGGGCGACGAAGAACCAGATCGACGACCTGATGAACGAGGTCAAGGCGGTGGCCGAGGGCGGCGACCGCACCCTGGTTACGACCCTGACCAAGAAGATGGCCGAGGACCTGACCGCGTACCTGCTCGAGTACGGGGTCAAGGTCCGCTACCTGCACTCGGAGATCGACACCCTGGAACGGATCCAGATCGTCCGCGATCTGCGGCTCGGTGAGTACGACGTGCTGGTCGGGGTCAACCTCCTGCGCGAGGGGCTCGACCTGCCCGAGGTCTCGCTGGTCGCGATCCTCGACGCCGACAAGGAGGGCTTCCTGCGCGGCGAGACCAGCCTCGTGCAGACGATCGGGCGGGCGGCGCGCAACGTCAACGGGCGGGTGCTGATGTACGCCGACAAGGAGACCGACGCGATGCGGGCGGCGATGAGCGAGACCGACCGCCGCCGCGCGATCCAGCTGGCCTACAACGAGGAGCACGGGATCACCCCGGAGACGGTTCGCAAAGGGATCTCCGAGATGGCCGAGTTCCTGGCGATGGAGGACCGGGCGCCGCGCAAACGCCGCGGCAAGCGCGCCGACCAATTCGCTACCCCGGAGGAGCTGGAGCGAACGATCGTGGCCCTCGAGGAGGAGATGCTCGCCGCCGCCGACGACCTCCGCTTCGAGGAGGCAGGGCGAATCCGCGACGAGCTGCGCGAGCTCCGCCGCGACCTCGACGGGATGACCGCGGGCACCTAGCCCAGCAGCTTCACCGCCTTCGCGCTGTCGGTGAAGAACTCACCTCGCTGCAGCTTGCCATCGGCGCTGTACTTGAGCAGGTGCACGAACGGGGCGTCCATGCTGCCTTTGTCGTTGGCGGCGTGCTGGGTGCCGCGCACGACCACGTACTCGCCGGCGTCGATGAACTCCTCCGGCTCGACGCTGAACTCGTTCCAGTAGTTGGGGATCTGGGCGAAGTTGCCCATGATCTGGTCGCGGCCCTCGACCTCGCCACCGAGCGGCAGCTCGTCCGAGGTGACCCAGACTGCGTCCTCGGCGAAGTTCTCCTGCAGGGCGGCGAGGTCGCCGCGGCCGAACGCCTGGTAGGCGGCCTGGGCGGTATCGACGTTAGACATGTCTCCTCCTTTTCGACCCTGCCCAGTACGAACGTATTCGCAGGAGTCGCCGCAGACAAGCGGTCTTAACTTGGGTCTTCGAGGAAGCGCAGGACCGCGAGCACGCGGCGGTGGCCGTCGCCCGAGGCCGGCAGGTCGAGCTTGGAGAAGATCCCGGTCACGTGCTTCTCGACGGCGCGCTCGGTGACCACCAGCTCAGCCGCGATCGCTGCGTTG
This sequence comes from Solirubrobacterales bacterium, assembly GCA_036277915.1. Classification (GTDB taxonomy): domain Bacteria; phylum Actinomycetota; class Thermoleophilia; order Solirubrobacterales; family 70-9; genus VAYN01. The sequence continues at coordinate 228,291 of DASUMA010000026.1, read as the reverse complement.
GAGCGTCCCTCGGCCATCAGCCCCAGGACCTCGCGCTCGCGCGGCGTCAGCTGCTCTAGCGGGTCGTCGGCGCGGCGGCGGCCGAGCATCTGCGAGACGACCTCGGGATCGAGTGCGGAGCCGCCCTCGCCGACCCGGCGCACCGCGTCGCCGAGCGCCGCGACGTCGGCGACCCGGTCCTTCAGTAGGTACCCGAGCCCCTCGGCGCTTTCCGCCAAGAGCTCACGCGCGTAGGCGACCTCGACGTACTGGGAGAGGACAAGGACCGCGACCTCGGGCAGCTCGGCGCGGATCTCGCGCGCCGCCCGCAGGCCCTCGTCGGTGTGGGTCGGCGGCATCCGCACGTCGACCACGGCGACGTCGGGCTTGTGGGCGCGGACCTTGCGCATCAGCTCCTCGGCGTCGCCGGCCTGGCCGACGACCTCGATCCCGGACTCCTCCAGCAGCCGCACCACGCCCTCGCGCAGCAGGGTCGAGTCGTCGGCGACGACTACCCGCACGGGATCCTCGCCTCCACGGTGGTCCCGGACCCGGCCTCGCTGCGGACGCCGAAGCTGCCGTCGAGCGCCGCCACCCGGTCGGCGAGGCCGCGCAGCCCCGTCCCGGCCTCGGGGTCGGCGCCGCCGCTGCCGTCGTCGGAGACCTCGATCTCGACCACGCCGTTGCGGCGCGCCACCCGCACCTTCGCCAGCTCGGCGCCGGCGTAGCGGGCGACGTTGGTCAGCGCCTCGGCGACGACGAAGTAGGCGGTCGACTCGACCGGCGCCGGCAGCCGCTCGTCGGGCGCCTCGACGATCTCCACCGGCACCGGCGAGCGGTCGGCGAGGGAGCCGAGCGCCGCCCCGAGCCCGCGATCGCTGAGCACGACCGGGTGGATTCCGCGGGCGAACTCGCGCAGCTCCGCGGTCGCGGCGGCGAGCTCTTCCATCGCCTCGTCGAGCAGCTCCGCCGTCGCCGCCGGGTCCTCGTCCAGGCGCTCGCGCGCCAGCCGCAGGTTCATCGTCAGCGCCATCAGCCGCTGCTGGGCGCCGTCGTGGAGGTCGCGCTCGACCCGGCGTCGCTCCGCGTACCCGGCTTCGACGATCCGGTGGCGGGAGGCGCGCAGCTCGGCGATCAGCTGCTCGTTCTCGGCGCTCAGGGCCGTGGTCTGTTCCTCCGCCCGCCCGATCCGCGAGCGCAGCAGCCCGAGCAGGAAGGAGAAGGGGAGGCAGATGAAGATCACGATCGAGGCCACGTAGGTGAGGTCCGTGATCGTCTCCGAGGCGCCGAGCTCGCTGACGATCAGCTGCACCAGCAGGATCGAGAAGGCAAGCCCGCCGGTGAGGACCACAGGGGTGAGGATGCGACGCTCGGCGTCGCTGCTGCGGCGCCAGTTTCCGATCAGGATCCCGATCCCCAGCGCGATCGCGACGATCCCGCCGGTCACCTGGAAGGCGCTGACGACGCCGGAGAGCCCTTCGTGACCGCCGATCAGGATTGGGTTTTCGGGGCAGCCTTCGCAGCCGGCCTGCTCCGGGTCGGTGAAGAGCGCCCAGACGACCTGCAGGGGCACGGTCGCGGTGTAGGCGAGGGCCGCCGCAAGCACGCCGAGCCGGGATCCGATCCGGCCCGAGGGGAAGCTGACGAGGAGGTGGATCAGGATCGCGTAGGGCACGGTCGCGCCGAGCGTCCCGATCAGGAAGACGACGCTGTCGTTGGAGGCGAAGAGGCCCTGGAAGAACCAAGTGAACCCGATCGCCGTCATCAGCGGCCCGATGTTGTTGTCGGGGCGGCGGTCCCAGGCGTAGAGGCCGGTGAAGGCGAAGCCCCAGCCGGCGGCGAGGACCAGCGCCGTCGCCAGCCCTCGGCTGTCGACGTGGTCGCTGGTGATCAGCAGCGCCGCGGCGCCGACGCCGCAGAGAAAGGCGAGCACGGCGAGCCCGACCAGGGCCCGGCGCAGACCGCTCATCCGGTCAGCTCCGTCAGCGCCCGGCCGCTCAGCTCGGCCTTGGGGATGAAGCCGCGGGCCGGGCTCTCGGCGACGGCGTCGCCGAAGTCGGCGCCGTCGCGGCTCGAGGTGAGGACGATCTCCGACGCGGCGCCGAGTGCGCGCAGCCGCGCCGCGACCTCGAAGCCGTCGATGTCGGGCAGCTGCACGTCGAGCAGGACGAGGTCGGGTGCGAGCTCGCGCACGGCGGCGATTGCCGCCTCGCCGTCGGCCGCTTCGCCGACCACCGCGTAGCCGCCCGCTTCGAGCATGCGGCGCGCGCTGGCGCGGAAGCTCGGGTGGTCGTCGACTATCAGGACGGTGGCGGACACAACCCGATTGTCCTCCACGGGCAGGCGTCCGGGGGTACGGGCATCCACACCATCGGCGGTGGCGGGCCGCACTCGCGGACGCCTGCCAGCCGCATTGGAGAGCCCTTTGTGGCTTGGGAGCCTGGATTCGTCTCATCCATTCCCAACTCGGAGGACCGAAATGCACGCCAAACGCAACATCGCCGCCCGCGCCGCCCAGTGGAGCGCGACCCATCGCAAGCTCGCCATCTTCGGGTGGCTCGCTTTCGTGATCGCGTCCGTAGTAGTCGGCGGCGCGGTGGGAACCAAGAACCTGACCGACGCCGAAGCCGTCTCCGGCGAGTCGGGCCGCGCCGAGCTGGCGCTGGAGAAGTCACACCTGACCCCGAACGACGAGATGGTCCTGGTCGAGAGCGAGGACCTGAAGGCAGGCGATCCCGCCTTCGACGCCGCCGTCGACGAAGCGACCCGGGAGCTAGGGACGGTCGCCTCCGTCGAAAACATCAGCTCCCCCGCTGACGGTGGCGGTCAGGTCTCCGCCGACGGGCACGCGGCTCTGGTCGAATTCCAGATCCCCGGGACCGAAGAGCAGGCCGAAGAACGGGTCGACGCCAGCCTTGCCGCGACCGCGGCGGTGCAGAAGGCCAACCCCGACGTCCGAGTCGAGCAGTTCGGTGGCGCCAGCGCCAGCAAGGCGCTGGAAGCGGTCTTCAGCGAGGATCTGACCAAGGCCGAGACCACCTCGCTGCCGATCACCCTGCTGATCCTGCTGGTCGCCTTCGGCGCCTTGGTCGCGGCACTGGTGCCGCTGCTGATCTCCTTCTCGGCGGTGATCGCGACCGTCGGCCTCCTGGCTCTGCCGAGCCAGCTGGTGCCGATGGACTCCAACGTCGCCTCCGTCGTCGTCCTCGTCGGCCTTGCCGTCGGTGTCGACTACTCGCTCTTCTACATGCGCCGCGAGCGCGAGGAGCGACGCGCGGGGCGCACTGCGGAGGCCTCGCTCCTGGCCGCGGCGGCGACCTCGGGGCGGGCAGTGCTCGTCTCCGGGTTCACCGTGATCGCGGCGATGGCGGGCATGCTGCTCAGCGGCGACCCGACTTTCACCTCGTTCGCGGTCGGGACGATGACCGTGGTCGCGGTGGCGATGTTCGCCTCGCTCTCGGTCCTGCCGGCGGTGCTCTCCAAGCTCGGCGACCGGGTCGAAAAGGGCCGGCTGCCATTCGTCAAGCGGCTCCGCGCCCGGCGCGGCGGCCGTTCGATCTGGACCGGTGTGGTTGACCGCGTGATGCGGCGGCCCGTGGTCTCGCTGGTTGTCTCCGCCGGGCTGCTGATCGCCCTCGCGATCCCGGCCCTCAGCATGAACACGGTGGTCAGCGGCGCCGAGGACCTGCCGCGCGACATCCCGGTGGTCCAGACCTACGACCGCATCACCGACGCCTTCCCCGGCGAAGCCGCGGGGGCAACCGTGGTAGTCGAGGCCAAGGACGTCGGCACCGGGCCGGTTGCCGGCGCGATCGACGACCTCGTCCGCGAGGCCGAGTCCGACCCGCAGGTCAGCGGCAAGGTCGAGGTCGAAGCGAGCGCAGGCGGCACCGTCGCCGCGGTTCAGATCCCGACCGTCGGCAGCGGCAGCGACGCGACCGCGACGGCGGCGATGGAGCACGTCCGTGCCGATCTCGTCCCCGCCGCCTTCAACGGCGTCCCCGGGGCCGAGGTGAACGTCGGCGGCGAGGCCGCCGAGTCGAAGGACTTCGGCGACCTGCTGGCCGAGCGCCTGCCGATCGTCTTCGGCTTCGTGCTCGGGCTCGCCTTCCTGCTATTGCTGGTCACCTTCCGCTCGATCGTCGTCCCGATCAAGGCGATCCTGCTCAACCTGCTCTCGGTTGGGGCGGCCTACGGGGTCCTCGTCCTGGTCTTCCAGAACGGGCTGGGGGAGTCGCTGCTCGGCTTCCACTCCAACGGCGGCGTCAGCAGCTGGCTGCCGATGTTCCTGTTCGTGATCCTCTTCGGCCTCTCGATGGACTACCACGTGCTGATCCTCAGCCGGGTCCGCGAGTACGTCGACCGGGGGATGAGCACGGACGACGCGGTCCGGCGCGGGATCGGCGCCACGGCCGGCACGGTGACCAGCGCCGCGGTGGTGATGGTGGCGGTCTTCTCGATCTTCGCCACCCTCTCGATCATCGACATGAAGGAGATGGGCGTCGGCCTCGCCGTCGCCGTCCTGATCGACGCCACCATCGTCCGGGCAATCCTGCTCCCGGCGGCGATGAAGCTCCTGGGCGAGCGCAACTGGTACCTGCCCACCTGGCTCCAGTGGCTCCCCCGCACCGAGGAGCCGGCCTCAGTCCCCGAGCCGACCCCGGTCCCGGAGCCGACCCCGGTGTCCGACCCGGAGCCGGAGCGCCCCGCGGTCCCGGTCGCCGACCCGGCCTAGCCAAGGCAACCCGCCGATTCGCACTTTCTCCCGCATACCGGGAGGAAGTGCGTTTTCGCGGGCTTAGGGGTTCGCGGAAAGCTCGCGTCTGCGGGCGGCGAGCAGGGTGCGAAGGCGCTTCGCGACTTGCTTCGGTTCGCGTTCGATGCGGCGGGCCGTGATGCGGATCGAGTCGATGCCGGCGAGCTTCAAATCCTCTTGTCGAACCGGATCCCTCTCGAATGCCGCCCTGGTGCGGTGGGCTTCCCAGCCGTCGATTTCTACGGCAAACCGCTCCGCTTCCCAATAGGCGTCGATCTCCATGCCAGCAACGAAGGTGTTGAGGGCGGGACGCGTAAGCCCCGCGCCTCTGACGAGGTCCAGGAACGCCAGCTCGGCTCGCGAACGGCTGAACGCCGGGTCGCGATAGATCGTCAGCCCTTCGCGGAGCACCCTGGTTCCGCGGCGGCCTCGGCGTCGAGCGAGCATTTCGTCGACGTCGTCCAGGTCGAGCTGGCCCAGCCGCTCGGCTCGCTCGATCGCCCTCTCGAGTTCCCACCCGGCACCCCTCGTCGCCCGGGCCGAGGCTCTCGCGGCCAGGTCGAGAAGGGTCCGGGCGACCGAGGTCACTGGGATGCGCTCGAAGTTCGCACGCTCTCGCTCGTCCAAGCCGGAGACGTAGTGAACGCGCATCCCCTTCCGGCTGTGACCTCGACTCGCGACGGTGATTGCGACCGTCGCCGCGCAATTGGCCCGCAGTCCCCACAGCCACGCCGCCGACTCGTGACTCAACACCGCGCCGTTCCCGCAGGCGAGCGTCGCAGCCAGGCAACGAGCGTGGGGGGAGAGGACGGCGTGCCCGACCGCATAGATCCCTTGATGAACCCGATGCAGGCGCCGCGCCGCGCAGGCGCGCCCAATCGCACTACTCGAAAAACCAAGCCGCCTGAGCTGCCCGGCGGTCACCAGCCCGTACTGCCGCTCGGCGAGGTCCGCCAGCCCAGCGTGAGATCGCATTTCTTCCCGCATACCGGGACTAAGTGCGAATCGGCGAGCGGTTCTCCCCCGGGAACATCTGTTCGCCTGCGTAGAATCGGGATGAGTGCCTGCCTCTGACCGAATTGTCATCTCCGGCGCCCGTGAGCACAACCTCAAGGACGTCGACGTGGAGCTGCCGCGCGATGCGCTGATCGTGATCACGGGGCTGTCGGGATCGGGGAAGTCGAGCCTTGCCTTCGACACGATCTACGCCGAGGGGCAGCGGCGCTATGTGGAGTCGCTCTCGGCATACGCGCGCCAGTTCCTCGGGCTGATGGAGAAGCCGGACGTGGACTCGATCGAGGGGCTCTCGCCGGCGATCTCGATCGACCAGAAGACGACCTCGCGCAACCCGCGCTCGACGGTCGGCACGGTGACCGAGATCTACGACTACCTGCGGCTGCTCTGGGCGCGGATCGGGGTCCCGCACTGCCCCGAGTGCGGCGAGGAGATCACCGGGCAGACCCAGGAGCAGATCGTCGACCGGCTGATGACCCTGGAGGAGGGGACCAAGTTCATGGTCATGGCGCCGGTCGTGCGCGGGCGCAAAGGCGAGTACGGGAAATTGCTCGAGCAGATGCGGCTGGAGGGCTACTCGCGGGTCAAGGTCAACGGCGAGCTGCGCCGGCTCGACGAGGAGATCGTGCTCGACAAGAAGTACAAACACGACCTCGCCGTCGTCGTCGACCGGCTGGTGATGAAAACCGACCTGCGCCGGCGCCTCTCGGAGTCGGTCGAGGCTGCGGCCGGGCTCGCCGCGGGCCTGATCGAAGTCGAGATCGTCGATGGCTCGCAGGCGGGGGAGACGCTGCTCTTCTCCGAGCAGTTCGCCTGCCTCAACTGCGGCACCTCGATCCCGGAGCTGGAGCCGCGGATCTTCTCCTTCAACTCGCCCCACGGGGCCTGCGACCGCTGCCACGGGCTCGGCTTCCAGCGCGTGATCGACCCCGACCTGGTCGTTCCCGACCCGACCCTCTCGCTCGCCGAGGGCGCGCTGCAGCCGTGGAACCGCGGCATCACCGCCTACTGGAAGCGGCTGATCGCCGCCGTCGCCGAGGAGTACGGGGTCGACGGCGACAAGCCCTGGGCGAAGCTGAAGAAGCCGGAGAAAGAGATCTTCCTCTACGGCACCGGCGAGGACCGCCACCTGGTCACCTACACCAACCGCTTCGGCCGCCGCCGCTCCTACAAAGTCCGCTTCGAGGGAATCGTCAACAACCTCCAGCGCCGCTACGAGGAGACCGACTCAGAGACCAACCGAGAGCGGATCGAGGGCTACATGGCCGAGCAGCCGTGCCCGCAGTGCGAGGGCGCGCGGCTGCGGCCGGAGAGCCTCGCGGTCAAGGTCGGTGGGATCAGCATCGCCGAGTACAGCGCCCTCTCGGCGGCTGGGGCGTCGCGCTGGATCAACGAGCTCGAGATGACCGCCACCGAGAAGGCGATCGCTCGGCTGATCGTGCGCGAGATCACCGAGCGGCTCTCCTTCCTCGAGAACGTCGGCATCGGCTACCTCTCGCTCTCGCGCTCGGCTCGCACGCTCTCCGGCGGCGAGGCGCAGCGGATCCGGCTCGCGACCCAGATCGGGTCGCACTTGGTCGGGGTGATGTACGTGCTCGACGAGCCCTCGATCGGGCTGCACCAGCGCGACAACGAGAAGCTGATCGCCACCCTCGACCGCCTGCGCGACCTCGGCAACACGGTGATCGTGGTCGAGCACGACGAGGGCACGATGATGGCCGCCGACCACCTGGTCGACCTTGGCCCCGGCGCCGGCGAGCACGGAGGCCACGTGATCGCCGCCGGCAAGCCGGCCGAGGTCGCCAAGGACCCGGCCTCGCTGACCGGCCAGTACCTCTCCGGCAAGCGCAAGATCGAGGTCCCGGAGGAGCGGCGGGAGCCGCGCGGTGCCCTGCTCGTGCGCGGCGCCCGCGAACACAACCTCAAGGACGTCGACGTGACCGTTCCGCTCGGCGTCTTCTGCTGCGTCACCGGCGTCTCCGGCTCTGGCAAGTCGACCCTGGTCAACGAGACGCTGCACCACGCGGTCGCCAACCGGCTGCACCACGCGAAGCTGCGTCCGGGCGCGCACGAGGGCATCGACGGCCTCGCCCAGATCGACAAGATCATCAACATCGACCAGTCGCCGATCGGGCGCACGCCGCGCTCCAACCCCGCCACCTACACCAACATCTTCGACCACATACGCCAGCTCTTCGCCCAGACCCAGGAGGCGCGGGCGCGTGGCTACAAGCCGGGCCGCTTCAGCTTCAACGTCAAGGGCGGGCGCTGCGAGGTATGCCGCGGCGACGGCCAGATCAAGATCGAGATGCACTTCCTGCCCGACGTCTACGTGCCCTGCGAGCAGTGCCACGGCAAGCGCTACAACCGCGAGACGCTCGAGGTCCGGTTCAAGGGCAAGAGCATCGCCGACGTCCTGGAGATGTCGGTCGAGGACGCGGTCGAGTTCTTCGAGAACGTGCCGAAGATCGCCCGCCGGCTGCGCACCCTGCACGACGTCGGGCTCGACTACATCCGCCTCGGCCAACCGGCAACGACGCTCTCCGGCGGCGAGGCGCAGCGGATCAAGCTCGCGACCGAGCTCTCCAAAGTCGCCACCGGCGACACGCTCTACATCCTCGACGAGCCGACGACGGGGCTGCACTTCGCCGACGTCCAGCGCCTGCTCGACGTCTTGGGGCGCCTGGTCGACGCCGGCAACACGGTGGTGGTGATTGAGCACAACCTCGACGTGATTAAGACTGCCGACTGGCTGATCGACCTCGGCCCCGAGGGCGGCGAAGGTGGCGGCCAGATCGTCGCCACCGGCACCCCCGAGGAGGTCGCCGCGGCTGACGGCTCCTACACCGGGCGGTTCCTCTCCAGCCTGGTTACGCCGGCAAAGCCGAAGCGCAGCCGGCGCCGCTTGCCCGTCGCCGCCTGACGAAGTTCCCGCACTCTCCGTAGACGGAGTGTGAATCCCCGTTCCCTGGGTAGATGCAGGGCGAAACCCCGGGGGAAACGGAGGGAGACCATGTCTGTATCTGCGGTGAAGAACCGAGCGTTGATCCTGATCGGCGCACTGGCCCTGTTGGCCTTGGTCGCCGTCGGCTGTGGCGGCAGCGACGACACGACTGGCGGTGGAACCGAAGGCGGAGGTGGAGGCGGCGGCGGATCGACGATTGCCCTCCTGCTGCCCGAAAACGAAACGCCTCGCTACGAAACCAACGACCGGCCCGATTTCGAAAGCTCGGTCGAAAAACTCTGCCCCGACTGCGAAGTCATCTACTTCAACGCCGGCGGCGACGCTGAAAAACAGCAGTCGCAGGGCGAAGCGGCGTTGACCAAAGGCGCCGACGTGATGGTCCTCGACCCGATGGACTCGAAATCGGCGGCGGCGATCGCCGAACGGGCCAACGCCCAGGGCGTGCCGGTGGTCAGCTACGACCGCCTGATCGAAAACAGCGAAGTCGACGCCTACGTCTCCTTCGACAACGAACGGGTCGGCGAACTGCAGGCGGAAACGCTGGCGAAAAAACTGAAAGAAGACGGCAACGCCAGCGGCCCGATCATCAAGATCAACGGCGATCCCGCCGACCCGAACGCGGCGCTCTTCAAAGCGGGCTCGAGCAAGGGCTTCGAAGAAGCGGGCGTGAAAGTCGCGAAGGAATACGACACCCCCGGCTGGACCGCGGAAAACGCCCAGCGTGAGGCGCAGCAGGCAATCACCGCGCTCGGCAACGACGGGTTCTGGGGCATCTACGCCGCCAACGACGACACCGGCGGCGGCGCGATCGCGGCGCTCAAAGGTGCCGGGATCAACCCCGAAGAACGGCCCGTCACCGGCCAGGACTCGACCGTCGCCGGCCTGCAGCGGATCCTCGTGGGCCAGCAGTTCATGACGATCTACAAGGCGATCCCGCCGCAGGCAGAAATCGCCGCTGAATTCGCGATCGCCCTCGCTGCGGACGAAGAACTGCCGCAGAAACAGGTCACCGAAGAAGTCAACAACGGCAAGACCGACGTCCCGTCGGCGATCCTGGAACCGGTCGCGGTCGTCAAAGACAACATCAAAGACACCGTGGTCAAAGACGGGTTCGTCAGCGCCTCCGAACTCTGCACCGGCCCCTACGCGGCGGCGTGCAAAGAAGTGGGAATCTCGGGCTGAGATGGCCGAGAGCACTCCACTCCTACAGCTGGAGGGAGTAAGCAAGCGGTTCGGCCCGGTCCAGGCATTGGACCGGGTCGACTTCGCTGTCCACCCGGGTGAGGTCGTCGGGCTGGTCGGCGACAACGGCGCCGGCAAGTCGACGCTGGTGAAGACGATCGCGGGCATTCACGGCGCCGACCAGGGGACAATCCGGTTCGAAGGCAACGAAGTCTCGATCTCCCGCCCCCAGGACGCGACTGAGCTGGGGATCGCGACCGTCTACCAAGACCTCGCCCTCTGCGACAACCTCGACGTCGTCGCCAACCTCTTCCTCGGGCGCGAGGAGATCTCGCCCGGCCCAGGGCAGGTCTCGCGCCAGCTCGACGAGGTGAAGATGGAGCACGAGACCAGCGACCTCCTCTCCAACCTGGCGGTGACGATCCCCAGCCTGCGCAGCGAGGTCGGCACCCTCTCCGGCGGCCAGCGACAGCAGGTCGCCGTCGCCCGCTCACTGCTCGGCGAGCCGAAGGTGGTGCTGCTCGACGAGCCGACCGCGGCGCTCGGCGTGCCGCAGACCAAACAGGTGCTGCAGCTGATCCGGCGCTTGCGCGAGCGCGAGCTCGGCGTCGTCGTGATCAGCCACAACCTAGTCGACGTCTTCGCTGTCGCCGACCGCGTCTTCGTTCTCCGCCTCGGCCGTGCCGCCGGCGAGTTCAAGGCCGACGAAACGACCGAGGAGCACGTGGTCAGCGCGATCACCGGCGTCGGCGACGGCCGCAACCAGGAGGAGCCTGGCGGGGAGGAGGGCAAATGAGCGAGCGCCGGGAGGCCCTGCGCCGGATCGTCCAAGGCGACCTCTCTTCGGTCCGGGTCGTGCTCGGCCTGGTCGTGATCGCAATCATCTTCCAGGTCCAGGAAGACCGCTTCCTCTCGGCCGAGAACCTCAGCAACCTGATGCTCCAGATCACCACGATCGGGCTGATCTCGGTCGGGGTCGTCTACGTCCTCCTGCTGGGCGAGATCGACCTCTCGGTTGGTGCCGTCAGCGGGCTCTCCGCCGCGGTGATGGCGGTCCTCAGCGTCAATCACGGCTGGAACGCCTACCTCGCGATCGCCGCCGCGGTCGCCGTCGGGATGGCGATAGGGTGCCTGCAGGGCACGCTCTTCAGCCGCTTCGTCATCCCCTCCTTCGTCGTCACCCTGGCCGGACTCCTGACCTGGGAAGGGGCACTGCTGCAGGTGCTGGGCAAGACCGGCTCGCTCAACATCACCGACCCGAAGATCACCGGCCTCGCCAACACCTTCTACTCGGACACGGTCGGGTGGATCTTTGCCGCGGTGATCATCGCCGCCTACGCGGCGGTGCTGGCGGTCGGGTACCGGCGCCGGGTCGCCGCGGGCATCGGCGACGCCAGCCCGGTGGCGCTGATCGTCCGCCTCGTCTTCCTCGCCGCGATCGTGATCGCTGCGGTCGCGATCCTCAACGCCGCCCGCGGCGTTCCGCTCGCGGTGATGATCCTGCTCGGCTTCGTCGTCGGCATGGAGTACGTCGCCAAACGCACCACCTTCGGGCGCCACGTGTTCGCGGTCGGCGGCAACGCTGAGGCGGCCCGCCGCGCCGGCATCCACGTCAACCGCGTCCGCATTGCGGTCTTCACGATCTCCGGGACGATGGCGGCGATCGGCGGGATCATGGCCGCCTCGCGCCTCTTCGCCGTAAACCAGAACTCGGGTGGCAACGAACTCCTGCTGCTCGCGATCGCCGGCCCGGTGATCGCCGGCACCAGCCTCTTCGGCGGCCGCGGGTCGGTCTGGACGGCGCTGCTCGGTGCCCTGGTGATCGGCTCGATCTCCAACGGCATGGACCTGCTCTCACTCTCCTCCTCGGTGAAACTGATGGTCACCGGCGGCGTCCTCCTGCTCGCCGTTCTCGTCGACGCGATCGCCCGCCAGCAGCGCAGCGCTTCGGGTCGCGTCTAGCGCGCGAACAGCAGCGAGGCGCCGATCGCGCCGCCGAGGTCGCCGAGCGAGGCGACGCGAACCGCCGGGGGCTTTTCGTCGAGGAAGAGGTGCTTGCCCATCTCTCGCGTCAGCGGCTCCATGAAGCGGTCGCCGAAGCGAACCCCGAGGCCGCCGCCGATGATCACCGCTTCCGGGTCGATCAAGTTGACCGAGGAGGCGATGCCGGTCCCCAATGCCTCGACGGCGCGGTGGATCAGGTCGCCGGCGAGGTGGTCGTTGTGGTCGAGGGCGCGCTCCCAGATGCCGCTGGTCAGGCGCGGTTTGCCGTGCTTCTCCATCAGCTTGAAGAGGTCGGTCTTGACTCCCTCTTCGTGCTGGCGGCGGGCCTCAGCTTCCATCGCCGAGCGCCCCGCGTAGGCCTCCATGCAGCCCTTGCGCCCGCAGGGACACTTGGCGCCACCCCGCTTGACGACGACGTGGCCGATCTCCCCGGCCGCGCCGCGCCCCAGCCAGGGCTTGCCGTCGAGGACAAGGCCGCCGCCGACCCCGGTCCCCCAGAAGACCCCGATCAGGCTCTGGAACTCGCGCCCGGCGCCGAGGTGGAACTCAGCCTCGGTCGCGACCTGGACGTCGTTGCCGACCCGGACCTCGGTCCCGAGCTCCTTCTTCAGCTCCTCGGCCAGCGGGAAGCTGCCCTCCCAGCCGGGCAGGTTGCGGGCGGCGGAGACGACGCCGGTGCGCTCGTCGGCGTCGCCGGGGGAACCGACCCCGACCCCGGCCAGCGCCGCGGTCTCGACGCCTGCTTCCTCGGCGGCCTCGCGCAGCGCTGCGGCCATCTCGGCGGCGACGTCGGCGGGACCGCCCTCGGTCGGCGTCGGACGCCGTGCCTCACCCAGCACCTCGCCGCCGGGATCGACGATTGCAGTCTGGATCTTGGTGCCGCCGAGGTCGATTCCTCCGCGCGGCGCGGCAGCGGGGTTCACGCGGCGGACCCTAATGCCGGGGGCTCTGGAAAGCTAGGGCCGTGGCGAAGCAGACTGGGTGGAGGCTGTGGTGGGCGAAGCGGCGCTGGTACGAGCGCAACCACCGCCGCCTGCGGCGCTGGCGTATCGATCGCCACGCGGCCCGCGGCGGCTTCTTCATCCGCCACCCGGTCGAGGGCGAGGTGCTGGAGGCGCTCGACGAGGGCCGGCTGCGGATCGGCGCCGGCACCCTGCTGGAGCCGGGCTGCTGGCTGACCTTAGGTCCGGAGGCGGAGATCGAGATCGGCGAGGGCTGCTTCCTCAACCGCAACACGATGATCGCGTCGCACCGCAAGGTGACGATCGGCGACCACACGATGTTCGCCAACGGCTGCTTCGTCGGCGACGCCGAGCACCGCTTCGACGACCCCGAGCAGCCGATCACCTGGCAGGGATTCACGACCAAGGGGCCGGTGGAGATCGGCTCCAACTGCTGGTTCGGGGTCAACTGCGCCGTGACCAGCGGCGTCCGGGTGGGGGAGCGCGTCGTCGTCGGCGCCAACTCGGTCGTCACCCGCGACCTTCCGGCGGAGACGATCGCCGCCGGCGCGCCGGCGAAGCCGGTTCGCAAGATCGAGTTCGGGTAATCAGCCCCCGGTAGCCCTATAATCCGAACCCGTTGGCCGTGACCCGAAGGGCATGGACCAGATGAATTCGAACCTCCTCATCGGCGACACTCTCCCCATGGATGCGGCTGCCACCGTGCTGCGCACGAAGGCCGATCTTCGCGCTGCGCTCGATTCGGCTCGGCGGGAGGGCCGCACGATCGGCCTGGTGCCGACGATGGGCTACCTGCACGAGGGCCACCTCTCGCTGCTGCGGGCGGCCCGCGCCGAGTGCGACGTCGTGGTCATGAGCCTGTTCGTCAACCCGACCCAGTTTGGGCCCGGCGAGGACCTGGAGCGCTACCCGCGCGACGAGGAGCGCGACCTGCGGCTCGCCGCTGAGGCCGGTGCCGACTTCGTCTTTGCCCCCGATGCGGCCGAGGTCTATCCCGAGGGCTTCGCCTCCCGGGTCGAGGTCGGCGGCCAGCTGACCGTGGTGCTCGACGGCGATTCCGGCCGCCGCGGCCCCGAGCACTTCCGCGGCGTCACCACCGTCGTCGCCAAGCTCTTCAACATCGTCGGCCCCGACGTCGCCTACTTCGGCCAGAAGGATGCCCAGCAGGCGGCGGTGATCCGCCGCATGGTCCGCGACCTCGACTTCCCGGTCCGTGTCGAGGTGCTGCCGACGGTGCGCGAGCCCGACGGGCTGGCGATGAGCTCGCGCAATGCCTACCTGGAGCCGGCCGACCGCGAGCGCGCCGTGGCTATCTCGCGGGCGCTCGCCCTCGCCGAGCGCGAGGCCCGCGCCGGCTCGCTCGCCGCCGGCCTCGAGGCCGCCCGCCGCGAGCTGGTCGCCGCTGGCATCGAGCCCGAGTACTTGGAGGCGCGGGATGCCGAGACCCTGGCGCCGGTCGCCGAGCTGGGGCAGGCCCCGGTGCTCGTCGCCGTCGCTGCCCGGGTCGGCGCCGCCCGCCTCATCGACAACGTCTTGATCCAGCCGTGAAACAGCCACCGCGAAGGGAGCGCCAGTGCAGAGACAGATGCTGAAGTCGAAGATCCACCGGGCGACCGTGACCGACTGCGACGTCGACTACATCGGCAGCATCACGATCGACACCGAGCTGATGGCCGGCGCCGACCTGATCACCAACGAGCAGGTCCACGTCTGGGACATCGACAACGGCTCCCGCTTCGTCACCTACGTGATCGACGGCGAGCCGGGCTCGGGGACGATGCAGGTCAACGGCGCCGCCGCCCACCTGACCGAGCCCGGCCACAAGATCATCGTCGCCTCCTTCGGTGCCTACGACGAGGACGACCTCGAGCGCTACGAGCCGGTCGTCGTCCACGTCGATGAGGACAATCGCGCCCTCGCCGTCGACAACCGCCCCGAGGTGCTGGTCTCATGAGCTCCGGTGCTCGCTCCCACACCGCGCCGCCCCCCGGCGACCGCAAGCCGGTGAACCTGCCGCGGCTGGCCGAGATGAAGGCCAACGGCGAGCCGATCGTGATGGTCACCGCCTACGACTACCCCTCGGCGACCGTGGCCGAGGAGGCCGGGGTCGACATGGTCCTGGTCGGCGACTCGGCGGCGATGGTCGTGCTCGGCTACCCCGGCACCGAGACCGTCTCGATGGACGAGATGGTGATGCTCGGCAAGGCTGTGCGCCGCGGCCTGCGCACGCCGATGATGGTCGGCGACATGCCGATGGGCAGCTACGAGTCGAGCAACGAGCTCGCCGTCCAGAACGCCCAGCGGCTGGTCAAGGAGACCGGCTGCCAGGTGGTCAAGCTGGAGGCGGGGGGGATCGCGGTCGAGCGCGCCCGCGCGATCGTCCGCTCCGGGATCCCGGTGATGGGCCACGTCGGCCTCACCCCGCAGACCGCGACTGCGCTCGGCGGATACAAAGCTCAGGGCAAGTCCGCCGCCGCCGCGATCCGCGTGCTCGAGGACGCGCTGGCGCTGCAATCGGTCGGCTGCTTCTCGATCGTGATCGAGGCGGTGCCGGCGGCGATCACCGAGGCGATCGTCGACAAGCTCGCGGTGCCGACGATCGGCATCGGCGCCGGCCCGGCAACCTCCGGCCAGGTGCTGGTCTTCCACGACCTGCTGGGGATCACCACCGGCCACATGGCCAAGTTCGTCAAGCGCTACGCCGACGTCCACGAGACGATGGTCGACGCGGTCCGCCGCTACGGCGACGAGGTCCGGACCCGGCACTTCCCCGAGCCCGACCACGTCTACAGCGTCGAGCCGGCCGAGCTGGCCGAGTTCCGCCGCTACCTCGACCAGGAGAGCCTGGCCTCGCCGAAATCCTGGGACTGGGAGCCGCTGATCTAGCGGCCGAAGATCTTCACGGTGATGCTGCCGCTGCCGCTGAGGCCGGCGGCTGCCCCGATCGAGCAGGTGTCGGCGCCGGGGATCGAGGCCTGCACCTTCACGGTCACCGGGCTGGTGCCGTCGAATTCGACCGAGTTCTTCTTGGTCCGCGTGCCCTTGGAGCAGATCGTGCTGTAGCTGCCGAGCACGTCCTGCTTCGGGCTCGCGGTCACTTTCACGAAGATCGCCTGCGGCGAGTCGATCGAGCCGGCTTCTGAGGCGATCGCTTCGGTCCCGTGCGCGGTGTCGGTCGCGAGCACCTTGCCGAGCCCGGCGGCGTGCGCCACGGAAGCGGTCACCAGCAGAGCGGCAAGAGCGAGAAGTGCGAAGGCGCGACGCATCGAGGCGGGCACGATAGCCACGCAGATTGGTACCTGCGGAGTTCTCAGCGCGGCGCGGCCGGGCCCTGGACCTTTGGCCGAGCGGGCACGACCGGCTTCGACTCGTACGCGTCGCATCCGTAGGGGCTCTTGCTCAGGTCCAGCGCGCAGAGGCTGGTCGCGAACTCCGGTCCCATCAGCGGCAGCTCCAGCCCAGGAAAGGAGACAGTGAGCGACCCGGTCCAGCTGTGCGAGCTCTGCGAGGTCTCGTAGAAGCTCGCTTCGCCGTGGAAGGGAGCCGGTGGCCTGATCGTCGCGGCGCTGGGATGCTGGCCTGGCTCGGTGGCGGTGAAACCGTCGGCGTCATCGAAGTTCGCGAAGGCGGCGTGCCCCACCAGCATCGGTCCGATCCATTCCTCAGTGGCCGCGATGATTTCGGCTCCGTCCGATTCGAATAGCCGCTTCGCCTGGAGCTCGATGGTTCTGCCTCCTGCGTCGGCCAGGGCGAGCAGGCTCGTGCTGACCCCCAGCTCTCCGTGCTCGGCTGGGAGCGGCCAGTACTCGCGCAGCGATCGTCCCGAGTACTGCTGAGAGGCCCTGCCAGCCCTGCAGACGAGCCGGAACGACCGTTCGATCTCTCCCTTCGCTCGGGTTGCGAAGACCCGCACGTACCCACCTTCGCCCCTGAACCTGACCCTGCCGCGGAACTCGCCCTCGATCGTCACCGCGGGACGGCCGCGGCAGCCCTTTTCCCTCTGGTGGACCCGGCGTCGACCGCTTGGGACGAACCGGAGGGAGACGTGGCCGAGCGAGCCCAGGGAGAAGGACAGCCGGCTGGGATCGCTGCGCCGCCGGTTGACGAGGTAAGCGGTGTCGGCATAGCCGTCGTCAAATTCGCGATCGACGTAAAAGCCGGCAACGCGTTCGTTCAGGATGACAAGCCCGAGGTAGTAGCCGCGGCTCTTGGGCAGGGAGATCAGGGCCGATGCGGTAGCCGGCTGCACTTCGTGCCTCGCCGCCTTCGCCGGCGTAGCCATCGCGCAGGTAGCCAGCGCCGCGGCAGCGGCCACTCGTCCCCATGCCTTCATCTCGCCAGACTATTTGAAGAAGGGCAAAGCGATGACCCGCGGATCCTCAGAGGGACGCTAGCTGCGATCCGCGCGGTTCGATGAAGTCTCTGAGGTCGTCGAGGCAGGCTTGGGTTGCCTGGTGGAGGGCGCCGTTGCAGATCTTGGTGACGAACTCGGGCCCGGTCAGCGGCACCCGGCCGATGCCGGGGAAGTCGACGGCCAGGTCGCCGGTCCAGGTCGGGGCGACCCCGGGCGGGGCCAGGTAGGAGCCGGTTCCCTGGAACGGCGCCGGCGGGGCGATCGTGATGTTGAACGGCTGCACCCCGGCTGGGCTCGGGATGGCAACCGGGCGGTCCAGGAGCTCCAGAGCGAGACGGAGGATCGAGACCCGGCCCCGCTCTTCTTCGACCGCGGCGAGGGGGACGGCCAGCACGCCCGCCCGTTTCTCCGACAGATCGATGTCGTAGAACGCGACCGAGCGGTCCTCCGAACGGGCGACCGCCCCCAGGGCGGTGGCGAGGAGCTCGGGTTGCACGTTGGCCAGGGTGCGAAGTGGGCCTGGCCGCGCGCCGGCACGCTTGATCACGCACCGGCCTCCTCCGTCCGGGTCCACCGTGCCCTTGGCACGCTTGGCCCGAACCTGCGTGAAGCCCTGCTCGCCGCGGAACCTGATGACGCCGTCGAAGCGCCCCGGGTGGGGGGTGCAGCCCTTGTGCGGATCGGAGAACGCGCGCTTGTTCGCGGGGGTGAAGCGGAGGGAGACTCGGCCGAGCTCGCCGAAGTCGGCCTCGACGCGATCGCGAGTGGCGCGGCCGGGGGCCGAGTAAAGGGTCAGCGGGGTGTCTGCGTTGCCCGCCTTGGCGACGACCAAGGACACGGTGCGGTGGTTCAAGGCCTCGATCGTGAGGTTGTAGCCGTGGCTTCCGCGCACTTGTATGTCGACGCTGAAGCTCAGCGGCGGCTCGGAGATGCTGACGGGTGGCGGGCCGGCGGCCGCGGAGCCCGCCGCCGTCAGGGCAAGCAAAGCTGCCAAGAAGAGCCCGGAGAGGGCGGCGCGGAAAGATCTTGCGGAGGCGAGGCCGAGCATCGGCGCGCCAACCTACTGCCTGCCCGGGCGCCGCTGGACGGACCTATGATCGGGATCGATGCCGATCTTCGATTTCGAGTGCGAGGGGTGCGGGGCACGCTTCGAGGAGCTGGTCGGGGCCGACGCCGCCGCGCCGTGCCCGGCCTGCGGCTCGGAGCGGACCCGGCGGCTCTACTCGCGCGTCTCGCCGCCCGGCCGCCAGCCGCGCGGCGCCGCGGTGCGCTCGGACGAATCGCGCCGCGGAGAGCGCGAAGCGGCGCGGGCCGACCGGATCGCCGAGTCGCGGAAGCGGCGGGCGGTGGGGGAGAAGCCGTGAGCGCCAGCGCCGAGGAGCGCCGTGAGCGGCTGGTCGACCTCTTCAAAGAGGTCTCCAAATGCACCAAATGCCCCCTGCACGAGACGCGGACCAAGGCCGTCTTCGGGGCCGGCAACGCCGACGCCGACCTGATGTTCGTGGGCGAGGCGCCGGGGGCCGAAGAGGACCGCCAGGGGCTGCCCTTCGTCGGTCGCGCCGGGCAGCTGCTGAACCAGCTGCTGGAGGAGATCGGGCTGGCCCGCGACGACGTCTTCATCGCCAACGTGCTCAAGTCGCGGCCGCCCGGCAACCGCGACCCGCAACCGGATGAGATCGCCGCCTGCGAGCCCTACCTGTTCGAGCAGGTGCGGCTGATCGAGCCGAAGGTGGTCTGCACGCTCGGCAACTTCGCCACCAAGCTCCTGACCGGCAGCCCGACCGGGATCACCAAGGTCCGCGGCACGCCGCAGCTGCACGAGCTCGGTGGGCGCAGCGTCTTCCTGCTGCCGCTGTTGCACCCGGCGGCGGCGCTGCGCACCCCGGCGATGAAGGAAACGCTGCGCGGGGACTTCGCGACGATCCCGGGTCTGCTCTCCGGGCCGGCGCCAGAGCCGGTCCCGAGCGCCGAGGAAATCGCCGAGGCCGAGGCCGAGGGAGGGTCGACCCCGCCGCCGCCCGCCGACCAGCTCGACATGTTCGGCTAGTGGAGCGCCTGGAGACCAGCTCCGCCGCCGAGACCGAGGCGCTCGGGGCGCAGATCGCCGAGCGCCTGCGCCCCGGCGACGTCGTCGTCCTCTACGGCGAAGTCGGGGCCGGAAAGACGACGCTGATCCGCGGCGCCTGCCGGGCCCTCGGCATCACCGAGCCGGTCACCTCGCCGACCTTCACGATCGGCCAGCGCTACGGCGGCGGCCGGCTTCCCGTCTCCCACCTCGACCTCTACCGGCTGGCCGACCTGGAGGGCGAGGACCCGGCCCTGCTCGACGACTACCTCGGCCCCGATGGCGTCGCCTTCGTCGAGTGGCCTGCCGCCGGCGCGGCGCGGCTGGGCCGGCCGGCCCTCGAGGTCCGGCTCGAGCACCTCGGCGAGGAGCGCCGCGGGATCGAGATCGAGTGGCCGAAAAGCGCCGCACCGAACGCACCGTGAGCGTGTTCCGTAGACCGTGAGGCCAGCTTGTAGCATCGGCGCACAAAACTCGGATCAACTCGAACCACCAAGGAAGGGACCCCAATGAAGGGATTCAAGGCGTTTGCGGCGGTACTGGTCGCAAGCGGACTGCTCGTGAGCCTGGTGCCGGCAAGCGCCGGGGCGGCCGCCTACCAGCACTACGTCGCCTGTGGCCTCTCCCAGAACGGCAAACCCTCGCACGTCTGCCCGAAGCAGAGCAAAAAGGGTGCCTTCTTCAAAAGCACGCAGGCCAATGTCTCCTACAGCGTCTGCGTCAAGTTCCCCAGCGGCAAAAACCTCTGCGCCCAGGCTCAGGAAGCCGAACAGGGGACGCTCTACGTGAACAAGATCACCTCGACGATCCCCGGCAAGCACGTCGTCAGCTGGTTCGTCCAGGGCAAAAAAGTCGGCTCGTTCGCCTTCCGGGTCACCGGCTAGGGAGGGCGAAGCGCTGGTCGTCGTCGGCTTCGATACCGCCACCGCCGACACCGCCGCCTGCGCCTGGCGCGACGGCGAGGTGCTGCATGAGTCGCAGCTGGGGCTCTCCCCGCAAGGGAGGCCCCTGCACGCGACCGGCCTGCTCGACGAGGTCGAGCGGGCCGCCGCGGTGGCCGGAGGCTGGGACCAGGTCGACCTGGTCGCGGTCGGCCTCGGTCCCGGCTCCTTCACGGGCCTGCGGGTCGGGATCGCCAGCGCCTGCGGGCTCGGGGTCAGCCTCGGCTTGCCGGTGCGCGGCGTCTGCACGCTCGACGTGCTGGCGCGGGGGATCGGCGAGGCTGGGGCGGAGGGCGAGGTCCTGGCCGTACTCGACGGCTACCGCGGCGAGGTCTTCGCTGCGCTCTACTCGCCAGCGGGGGAGCGGATCTGGGAGCCGCTCGTCTGCCGGCCGGAGGAGCTTGCGGCGCGGCTTGCCGAGTTGGCGGAACCCCCCACGGTCGCCGGTTCGGGGGCGGTACGATTCCGGCACGAGTTGACCCGAGACGGCGTCCGGATAGCGGACGATGCCGATCCCGTCCACCGGGTGGCCGCGCGGCACCTCTGCGCGCTCGCGGCCGCTTCCGGCGACGGCGAGGCAGGCCCGCCGGTCCCGATCTACCTCAGACCTCCAGACGCGGAGCGGTGGCGTGAGCGAGATTCTTTCCAAAGAGCAAAGTGAGCTGACCCAGGACCTCCGCGTGCGCCGGCTCGCCTACAGCGACCTGCCGGCGGTGATCGCGATCGAGCGCCGCTCCTTCCCGACCCCGTGGTCGCTGGCGATGTTCGTGCTCGAGCTCTCGAAGCCGACCGGGATCTGCCTCGCCGCCACCAGCGGCGATGAGATCGCCGGCTACGTGGTCTGCTCCCGCTACGACCAGGTCTGGCACCTGATGAACATCGCCGTCGCTCCTGATCAGCGCCGCACCGGCGTCGCGGGCGCGCTCCTGCGCCGCCTCTTCGAGGAGGCCCGCGGCGTGCTCCCGTTCACGCTCGAGGTCCGCGTCTCCAACCACGGCGCGATCGGCATGTACGAACGGTTCGGCTTCCGCTCCGCCGGCGTCCGTCCCCGCTATTACCACGACAATGGCGAGGACGCGCTGATCATGTGGCTGGACTGAGCATGGCCCCGAACGACGGTTTGATCCTCGCGATTGAGACCTCCTGCGACGACACCTGCGCGGCGGTCCTCGACGGCCCTCGCATCCTCTCCAGCCTGATCTCCTCGCAGGCGGCCGCGCACGCGGGCTTCGGTGGTGTCGTGCCCGAGGTGGCCGCCCGCCACCACCTGGAGCTGGCGGCGCCGGTGGTCGAGGCGGCGCTGGCCGAGGCTGGGGTGACCCTGGACGAGATCGAGGCGGTGGCGGTGACGGCTGGGCCCGGACTGATCGGCGCTCTCCTGGTCGGGGTCAGCACCGCCAAGGCGATCGCCGCCTCGCGGCGGCTGCCGCTGATCCCCGTCGACCACCTGAAGGGACACGTCGCCGCCAACTTCCTCGAGCCCGAGCCGCTGCAGCCGCCCTTCCTCTGCCTGGTCGCCAGCGGCGGCCATACGCTGCTGGCTGCGGTGCGCGACCACGAGGGCTACGAGCTCCTTGGGCAGACGCTCGACGACGCCGCCGGCGAGGCCTTCGACAAGTCCGCGCGCCTGCTCGGGCTCGGCTTCCCGGGTGGCCCGGCGCTGGAAAAGGAGGCGGTCGGGGGCGACCCGGAGGCCTTCGAGATGCCGGTGGCGATGTCCCGCGACCCCGGCCTCGACTTCAGCTTCAGCGGCCTGAAGACGGCGCTCGTCTATCGCTGCCGGGAACTCGGCGAGGAGGGCGTGGCGGAGCGCCGCGCCGACCTCGCCGCCTCCTTCCAGGCCGCGGTAGTAGGCCAGCTGACCGCCAAGCTCGGCCGGGCGTTGAAGCGCGGCGGCTGGGAGGCGGTTGCGCTGGGCGGCGGCGTCGCCGCCAACGGCCCCCTGCGCGAGGCGGTGGCGCGGCTCTGCGAGCAGCACGGCGTGCGGCTGAAGCTGGTGCCGATCGCGCTCTGCACCGACAACGCGGCGATGATCGGCTCCGCCGCCCGCTTCGCGCCCCGCGTCGCCTACCCCGAGTACCTCTCCTACGACGCCTTCGCCTCCGGCAAACGCCCCGCTGTCGCCCATTGACCGCCGAGCCGCCAAAGGTCGTCGTCTACTCGCGGCCGGAATGCCACCTCTGCGAAGAGGCGATCGAGGCGCTCATCGCCCTCCATGGCGAGGGCTACCGCTTCTCCCTGCACGAGATTGACATCGACAGCGACGACCTGCTGCTGCGCCGGTTCCTCGAGCGGATCCCGGTTGTCGAGATCGACGGCAGGGTCGCCTCGGAGCTGCGCTTCGACGAGGCCGGCGTGCGGGGCATGCTCGATACTGTGGGGGCATGGTCGAGTTGATCGATGACATTGAAGCCTCCTCGCCGTTCCCGGTCGAAGGCGAGCGCCTCTCGCTGGGCGTGGCGGCGCGCCTCTCGCGCTACCTGCAGGTGTTGACCCAGGCACGGAAGATGGGGCGGGAGACGATCTCCTCGCAGGAGCTCTCCGAGTACACCCACATCAACCCGACCCAGATCCGCCGCGACCTCTCCGGCTTCGGCAAGTTCGGCAAGCGCGGGGTCGGCTACAACGTCGAGTCGCTGGTCTCCGAGGTGCGCAAGATCCTTCGTACTTCCGGCCAGCACAACATCGCCCTCTTCGGCGCCGGCAACCTCGGCCAGGCGATCGCCAGCTCGGCCATCTTCGCCGACCACGGCTTCCAGGTGGTGGCGATGTTCGACGTCGATCCCACCGTCGTCGGCAAGCAGATCGGGGAGCTGCAGGTGCGCGACATCGGCGAGCTCGACGCGATCGTCGGCGAGGAGGAGATCGTCGTCGGCGTCCTCGCCGTCCCGGCCGAGGCCGCCCAGGGAGTCGCCGACCGCCTCGTCAAAGCCGGCGTCAAGATCATCTTCAACTACTCCGAGCAGCTGCTGCAGGTGCCGCCGGAGGTGACCGTGCACACCTCCAGCCCCGCCGTCGACCTGCTGTACGCGCTCTACTTCTACCTGGCCTGAGCCGCCGTCTGAGCCTTGTCCCTCGATCTCGACCTCGCGCGCGAGCGATTCGAGTCCTCGACCGACTTCACGATCGGGCTTGAGGAGGAGTTCGCGATCCTCGACCCCGCCAGCCTTGAGCTGGAGCACCGCTTCGAGGACGTCTACGCCGCCTGTCAGAAGGACGATCTGCTGGCTGAGTCGGCGGCGGGGGAGCTGATCGCCTCGGAGATCGAGATCCGGTCCGGCCGCGCCGAGACCTTCGAGGAGGCGATGCGGCTGCAGCGCGAGCGCCGGGCGCGGCTGTTCGAGCTGGTCGCCGGCATGGGCCTGACCCTGGGTGCGATGGGCACCCATCCTTGGGCTAACTACCTCGACCAGCGGATCATCGACACGCCGCACTACAACCGCCTGCGCGAGGAACTCGGCTGGGTCGCCCAGCGCAACAACACCTGGAGCCTGCACGTGCACATGGGCGTGCGCGGCGCCGACCGCGCGATCGCCGTCTGCGACTGGCTGCGCGAGCTCCTGCCCCTGCTGCTCGCGGTCTCCGCCAACTCGCCCTTCCTCGATCGCCGCGACAGCGGCCTGCACACGGTTCGCACGGAGATCTTCACCCGCTCCTTCCCGCGCTGCGGCATCCCCTCGCCGTTCCGCGACTGGCGCAGCTACGCCGAGTTCGTCGGCACACTGGAGCGGGTCGGGTCGGTCGTCGAGTCGACCCAGCTCTGGTGGAGCGTGCGGCCGCACCACAGCTTCGGCACCGTCGAGGTGCGGATCTGCGACGCCCAGACCCATGGCGAGGAGTCCTTCGCCCTGGCCGGGCTGATCTCCGCCTGCATCGCCCAGACCGCGCTCGACTACGACGAGCACGGCTACGGTGGGCGGGAGGCGCCGCTTGCCGACCGCGAGATCGAGGAGAACCTCTGGCGGGCGATCCGCCACGGCGCCGGCGGGCAGATGATCGACTTCCGCCGCGGCGAGGAGGTCGAGACGCGGGCCCTGCTGGAGCAGATCCTCGCCTGGACCGAGCCGGTCCGGGCGCAGCTGGGGATTGAGCTCGATCTGCCCGAGCGCAACGGCTCCGAGCGGGCGCGCGAGGCGCTCGCCGGTGGCGCCTCGATCGAGGAGATCTACCGCGACGCGGTGGCCGAGACGCGCCGCACCTACGCGGGCGCCGAAGAGGCCGCAAAGCGGGTCTAACGCGGGCCTGGGGGCTGCGACGCCGCCCCCGTCTATAGACTCCCGCGCCGCTAAATCCACCGGAGGAAACGAACTTGACCGACTTTCTGACCGACTACGGGGTGGTCGTCGCACTCGTCTGCGCCGGCGCCGCCGTCGCATATGGACTCATCGTCACCCAGCGCCTGCTCGCGAAGCCGGCCGGCAACGACCGCATGCGCGAAATCTCGACTGCCGTCCAGGAAGGCGCACAGGCCTACCTGAACCGCCAGTACACGATCATCGCGGCGCTGGCCGTGCCGATCGCCGTGCTGCTGCTGGTGCTCCAGAACTGGGAGACCGCAGTCGGCTTCCTGATCGGGGCCATCCTCTCCGGCGCCACCGGCTTCATCGGGATGAACGTCTCGGTCCGGGCCAACTCCCGCGTCGCCGAGGCCGCCCGTGGCGGTGTGCCGCCGGCACTCGACGTCGCCTTCAAAGGCGGCTCGGTCACCGGTCTGCTCGTGGTCGGCCTGGCGCTGCTCGGCGTCGCCGGCTACTACGGCTTCCTGATCCTCACCGGCAGCACCGACAAGGAGGCCGTCGACGCGCTGATCGGCCTTGGCTTCGGTGGCTCGCTGATCTCCGTCTTCGCCCGGCTGGGCGGCGGCATCTTCACCAAGGCCGCCGACGTCGGCGCCGACCTGGTGGGGAAGGTCGAGGCGGGGATCCCCGAGGACGACCCCCGCAACCCGGCCGTGATCGCCGACAACGTCGGCGACAACGTCGGCGACTGCGCCGGCATGGCGGCCGACCTGTTCGAGACCTACGCGGTCACCTCCGTCGCCGTGATGCTGCTCGGCGTCCTCACCTTCAACGCCGACTTCGCCCGCGAGGTCGCGATTTACCCGCTGGTCATCGGCGGCGTCGCGATCATCGCCTCGATCATCGGCGCGCTCGTGGTCCGGACCAAATCGGACCGCGTCGAGGGTGCGCTCTACCAGGGCGTGATTCTGGCCGGGATCATCTCGATCGCGGCCTTCTACCCGATCACCGACTGGCTGATGAGTGAACCGGTGCGGGTCGGCGTGCTCGACACGGCCGCCGCGGCGGTCTCCGTCACCGACCTCTGGCTCTGCGCCGTGATCGGCATCGCGGTGACCGCACTGCTCTTCGTGATCACCGAATTTTATACGTCGACCCGGTTCCGGCCGGTGAAGACGATCGCCCAGGCCTCCGAGACCGGGCACGCGACGAACATCATCCAGGGCCTCGCCCAGGGCTTCCAGTCGACGGCCGCGCCGGCGCTGGTCATCGCCTTCGCGATCCTGGGTGCCAACGAGCTGGCGGGCGTCTACGGCATCGGCATCGCCGTGATGGCTCAGCTCTCGCTCTGCGGTCTGATCGTCGCCCTCGACGCCTTCGGGCCGATCACCGACAACGCCGGCGGCATCGCCGAGATGGCGGAGCTGCCGGACGACGTGCGGGCAGTCACCGACCCGCTCGACGCGGTCGGCAACACGACCAAGGCTGTGACCAAGGGCTACGCGATCGGCTCCGCCGCCCTGGCGGCGCTGGTGCTGTTCGCGGCCTTCAAGAGCGAGCTCGCGGACGAGGCCCCGGCTGGCTTCGACCTCAACAGCCTCTTCAACCTGACCAGCCCTGACGTGCTGATCGGGCTGATCATCGGCGGCATGATGGTCTACCTCTTCGCCGCCCTGGCGATCGAGGCGGTCGGCCGTGCCGGCGGGCAGGTCGTCGAGCAGGTCCGCAAACAGTTCCGCGAGCACCCCGGGATCATGGAGGGGACGGAAAAACCCAACTACGCGGAGACGGTCAGCATCGTCACCGGTGCCGCGCAGAAGGAGATGATCCTGCCCTCGCTGATCCCGATCATCGTCCCCGTCATCGTCGGCCTGCTCAGCGTCGACGCGCTCGGCGGCCTGCTGATCGGCGTCATCGTCGTCGGCCTCTTCGCCGCGGTCTCGATGACCGCCGGCGGCGGCGCCTGGGACAACGCGAAGAAGCTGATCGAGGACGGCGCCCACGGCGGCAAAGGCTCCGAGGCGCACGCTGCCTCGGTGACCGGCGACACGGTCGGCGATCCCTACAAGGACACGGCCGGGCCGGCGATCAACCCGATGATCAAGGTGGCGAACATCGTCGCCATCCTCATCATTCCGATCGTCCACTTCTAGAGGTACCGAGCGGGGAGGGGCCAGGTGCCCCTCCCGCTCAACTTTTTTGTGGGACCGCTTAGGTCGTCCTCGGATCGCTGAAGCAAAAAAGTACAAGCCGCTTGGAGGGGCACCTGGCCCCTCCCCGCTCGGCGCGCCAGCGGTGGACGATCGGAATGAGCGGAAGGCGCTCGTTCGCCTAGCTATTGGCAGTGGGCCAGTGAACTCGCGTAGAAGCGTTGGTAGGCGGGCCAGTGCTCGGTCCAGTAGGAGCCTTCGTGGCCGCCTGGCCATGAGTGGGCGTTGACGTTGGTGCCGCCGGACTCGAGGGCGTCGACGAAGCCTTCGTTGTAGGCGCGGAAGGGGTCGCTGTTGCCGTAGTCGTTCCAGATGCGGGCAGTGCCGAAGGCGTCGGGGTCATCCTTGACGGCCTCGATCACGTCGTTGCGCTCGAAGTCGGCTTCGCCGTCGAAGGCGCCCGGCGCGGTTTCGCCGGCGGAGAACCAGAGGGCAGGGGAGTGGCCGCCGACCGCGCAGAAGCGGCGGGGGTGATGGAGCGCGATGTCGTAGGCGCCGAACCCACCCATCGAGATGCCGCCGATCGCGATCCGGTGGGGGTCGACGCCGAAGCGCTCGACCACGGTAGGGATCACCTCGCGCATCACGTATCTGTCCCAGCTGGCGCCGTGGCGGTTGTGCCAGTAGCCGTGGTCGCCGCCGTCGGGGAAGGCGAAGACCGGGGCCCGGCCGCGCATCTGCGGAAGGGCGCCGATGACGACGTCGTTGAAGGTCGACTCGGAGCCGCCGCGGCCGTGCAGGAAGACCAGCAGGGAGCGCTCTCCCGGCGGGCCGGAGCGCTTCGGAACGATCACGTTGACGCCGAGCTCCTCGCCGACCGCCTGGCTCTGGATCTCGAGCCGCTCCAGGCGCGCTCCGTGCCGCTCCGCCGGCGAGAACACGGTCGCCGCCACTACCAGGAAGACGATCACCGCCACCCGCCGCAGGCTAGCGCTAGGGTCGCGTCATCGCCCAGAGAATCCCCAGAGACGAGTCGCTGAGCCGTGTCCACGGCGTCGGCGCGCTGTTCTCGGCGGCTTACGGCAACGTCGGCTCTTCGATCTATTACGCGCTCGGCGTCACGGCCGCGTTTGCGCTCGGGCTGACGCCGATCGCCTTCGTCATCTCCGGGCTGATCTTCGCCGCGACCGCCGCCACCTACGCCGAGGCGACGGTGATGTATCCCGAGGCCGGCGGCTCCTCCAGCTTCGCCCGTCACGCCTTCAACGAGTTCGTCAGCTTCGTCGCGGCCTGGGGGCAGATGCTCAACTACACGATCACGGTCGCGATCTCGGCCTTCTTCGTGCCCCACTACCTGGCCGTCTTCTGGCCCTGGCTGGGCAGCAGCCCCGGCGACATCGTCGGCGGGGCGGCGCTGATTGTCGGCCTCGCCTTGCTCAACATCCGTGGGACCGAGGAGTCGGCCCGCCTCAACCTGATCCTCGCCGTCGCCGATCTCGCCACCCAGGTGGTCCTGGTCGGGATCGGCCTCGTGCTCGTCTTCAACCCGGAGATCCTGGTCGACAACGTCAACCTCGGCGTCGCCCCCACCTGGAGCGACTTCGCCCTTGGGATCGCGGTCGGGATGATCGCCTACACCGGGATCGAGACGATCTCCAACATGGCCGAGGAGGCGAAGGAAGCCTCGCGCACGATCCCGCGCAGCGTCGGCCTTACGGTCGTCGCCGTGCTCGGGCTCTACCTGCTGATCCCGATCGTTGCGCTCTCGGCGATGCCCGTCACCCAGGATGCCGCCGGCCACTACACGACCGCGCTCGGCACGACCTTCGCCGACGACCCGATCCTCGGCATCGTCGAGAACCTCGGCCTCGCCCACGGCCCGACCGAAGTCCTGCGCTACTACGTCGGCGTGCTGGCGGCGGTGATCCTCCTGATCGCCACCAACGCTGGCCTAATCGGCGTCTCCCGCCTCACCTACTCGATGGGCCAGCACCGCCAGCTGCCGGAGAAGCTGCGCCAGGTCCACCCGCGCTACCGCACGCCCTACATCGCGATCCTGATCTTCGCGGCGATCGCGATCGTCACCCTGCTGCCCGGCCAGACCGACTTCCTGGCGACGATGTACTCGTTCGGAGCGATGCTCTCGTTCACGATCGCCCACGTCGCGGTGATCCAGCTGCGCCGCAGCAAAGCCGACGTGGAGCGCGCCTGGAAGCCGCCCTTCAACGTCCGCGCCTTCGGCTTCCTGGTGCCGGTCACCGCGGTGCTCGGCGGGCTCGGCACCTTTGCCGCCTGGATCGTGGTGATGGCGCTGAATCCGCGCACCCTCGCCGTCGGCCTTGGCTGGATGGCGCTGGGCATCGCCGTCTACGTCCTCTACCGGCGCAACCAGAAGCTGCCGCTGACCGAAACGGTGAAGGTGGTGCTGCCGGAGCCGCTGGGCGTCGAAGAGGTCGAGTACCGAAGCGTCCTGGTCGGCTTCGAGGACGACGAAGCGTTCTCCCCGGAGATGGTCGCGACCGCGGTCAAGCTCGCCTCCAAGCGCCGCCGGGGCATCCACGTCCACTCGATGCTGACCGTGCCCACCGACCTGCCGCTGAAGGCGGAGATGCCGGAGCAGGAAGCCGAAGCGCAACGCAAGGTCGAGGAGGCGAAGCTGATCGGCGGCCAGCGCGTCACCGGCCACGTCGCCCGCGTCCGGCCCGGCCAGGCCGGCTACTCGGTCGCAGAGGAGGCGGAGCTGATCAAGGCCGAGGCGATCGTCGTCGGCCTGCGCCGTCGCGGCAACGTGCCGCTCTACGACAAGACCCTGCAGACGGTGCTCGGGGAGCGCCCCTGCCGGGTGATTGTCGTCTCCGACCCGGTTGAGCAGCCGACCGTGCCGCCGACGCCCGGCCTCGTGGACGCCACCCGATGATCTACCGCCGGGCGGTGCGGGGCTTCTCGCTGGTCTTCGTCTTGATCGGCCTCGCCGTGCTGGTCGCGACCCTGGCCGCCGGCGGCGGCCCGGCCTCGGTCGGGTTCCTGATGGGCATCGCCTTCGTCGCGGTCGGGCTCGGCCGGCTCTGGCTGCAGTCGCGGATGGAGCGAGAGGGATGAAGGGACTGCCGTGGCTCTTCGCGGCCGCCTACTCGGCCGTCGGCTTCTCGATCTACTTCGCGCTCGGCGTCGTCGCCGACCGCGGCCTCGGGCTGACGCCGCTGATCTTCCTCGCCGCCGGCCTGCTCTTCGGTTTGACCACGCTCACCTACGTCGAGGGCGGGGCGATGTTCCGCGAACGCGGCGGCTCCTCCAGCTTCGCCCGCCACGCCTTCAACGAGCTCATCGCCTTCGTCGCCGGCTGGGCGATCCTGCTCGACTACCTGCTGGTCATCGCCCTGGCGGCGATCTCGGTCCCGCACTACCTGCAGCCGGTCTGGGAGGGGTTCGCCCGCCCCGGCTGGGAGATCGGCATCGCCGCCCTGGTGATCGCCTCGGTCTGCGCGCTCAACATCTTCAACGTCACTGGCCGCGAGCGCGGCCGCTCGCTGGCGATCCTCGCCCTCGCTGACCTCGGTCTGCAGCTGGCGGTGATCGTTGTCGGCCTGCTGGTCGTCATGCACCCGGACCGGCTCACGGCGGAGCTCAACGTGTTCGGCGACCCGACGCTGAAGGACGCCGTCTACGCCGCCGTCGTCGCGATGCTGGCCTACGCCGGCATCGAGGCCGCCTCCGATCTCGCGCCCGACGTTGAAGTCAGCCGCCGCGACCTGAAGCGGATCGCCGGCCTCGGCGCGATCGCGGTGCCGCTGGTCTACGCCGGGATGGCGGCGATCGCGCTGATGGCGGTGCCCGTCGTCGCCGGCCCCGGCGGCCCCGAGACCGCGCTCGGCGGCGAGTTCGTCGAGGAGCCGGTGCTGGGCGTCGTCTCCGCCTTCCACCCCGACTGGGTCGCCGACACGATGCGCTGGATGGTCGCCCTGGTCGCGGCCCCGGTCCTGTTCTGGGCCGCCAACACCTCGATGCTCGGCGTCTCCCGCCACATCTACACGCTGGCGATCAACCGCCAGATCCCCAGCTGGCTCGGCAAGCTTGAGAAGCGCCAGGCGACGCCCTACGTGGCGATCGTGATCTGCGGCCTGATCGCGCTCGGCCTGGTGATCCCGACCAACGTCAAGCTGCTGGCCGGGATCTACGCCTTCGGGGCGACGCTGGCGATCACCATCGCCCACCTCTCGATCATCCGCCTGCGCGTCCGCGACCCTGACCGCCCGCGCCCCTTCCGGATCCCGCTCAACCTGCGCTGGGGTGCGGCGGAGCTGCCGCTGCCCGCGATCGTCGCCGCCCTGGTCAGCTTCCTCGCCTTCCTCAGCGTGCTCGCCTTCCACTCGACGGCGCGCTGGGTCGGCCTCGGCTGGATGCTCTTCGGGCTCACCTTCTACGTCATCTACCGCAAGGTCTTCGAGGGCACGACGCTGACCAGGCGGGTCTCGGTCCCAGAGCACGCGCTGACCAAGCAGGTCCCCGAGGTCGCCTTCAGCAACATCCTCGTACCGGTCTTCGGGACCAAGCTCGACGACGACATCGTCGCCACCGCCGGCCGCCTTGCCGCGGCCGAGCAGGAGGACAAAGGCAGCGACGACTCCCGCCTCGACGTGATCTTCGTGATCGAAGTGCCGCTGACGCTGCCGTTAGACGCCGAGCTCCCGGCCGAGCGTGAGGAGGAGGCGCGGCGGGCCCTGGAGCGGGCGCGCGAGGTGGGGGAGGAGTACGAGGACGTCGACGTCACCACCGAGGTAATCCGCGCCCGCAAGGTCGGCGCCGGCATCCTCGAGGCGGCGCGGCGCAGCGGCGCTGAGGCGATCGTGATCGGCGGCGAGCCACCGACGAAGATCCGCGGCGGCGCGATGATCGGCGGCATCTCCGCCGCCAAGCCGGCCGAGATCGGCGCCGCCACCGAGTACGTGCTGAAGAAGGCCCCCTGCCGGGTCCTCCTCACCGCCCCGCCGGAAGCCACCTAGTCCACGCCTGGCCCTAGTATGCGGGCCATGTTCATCCTGATCGTCGGCTGCGGCCGCGTTGGCTCTTCGGTGGCGCGGGCGATGCTCCGCGAGGGACACGAAGTCTCCTGCCTCGACGAGGACCCGGAGTCGCACGCGCGGCTCGAGGTCGGCCTGGAGAAGGGCTGGGAGGACCTTGGCGGCCAGTTCACGGTTGGCGCCGGGCTCGAGTCCGAGGCCCTGGTCGCCGCCGGGATCGAGAAAGCGGACGTCTTCATCGCCTCCACCGACGGCGACAACACCAACATCATCATCGCCCAGATTGCCCAGCGCCGGTACGAGGTGCCGACCGTGATCGCCCGCGTGCTCGACCCCCTGCGGGCCGAGTGGTACCAGCGCCAGGGCCTGCAGACGGTCTGCCCGACCCGGGTCGCGATCGACATGCTGGAGGGTGCGGTGCGCGAATCCGGCGGCCGCGGCGGAACCCCCGGAAACTCGGCGGAAGCCGCCTAGGGCGAGGACAGGGGCCGTATGTACATCATCGTCATCGGCGCGGGCAAGGTTGGGTGGAACCTGACCCGGGAGCTGCTCGACAAGGGCCACGAGGTGACCCTGATCGAGAGCGACCGCCGCCGCTACCTGACGGTCGAGCAGGAGCTCGAGCACAACGTCACCTACGGCGACGCCTCCGAGCTCTGGGTCCTCGAGCGCGCCGGTATCCAGCGGGCGGAGATGGTGATCGCCGTGACCGGCGACGACGAGGACAACATGCTGATCTGCCAGGTCGCCAAAGAGAAGTACCTGGTCGGCCAGATCATCGCCCGCGTCAACAACCCCCGCAACCGCCAGCACTTCGACCTTCTCGGGGTCAAACCGTCGGTCTCGGCGACCGACCTGATCCTGCGCCTGCTCGAGCACGAGGTGCCCGAGTACGGGCTCGTCCACCTGCTCGACCTGCAGGAGGAGCAGCTGGAGATCATCGAGATGCTGCTGGGCAAGGACTCCAGCGTCACCGGCCGCCGGGTCGGCGACCTGCAGATGCCCGAAGGCAGCCTGCTGATCTCGGTGCTGCGCTCCGGCAAGGGCTTCGTTCCCACCGCCGACACCGTGCTGGAGGAAGGCGACGAGGTTCTCGCCGTGCTGGATCCGGGTAAAGAGGACGACTTGAAGGCTCTCTTCGGACCCGAAGGCAACGGCAGCAACGGTGCCTGACCGCGAGGTCGATTTCCTGCTCATAGGCGGGGGGCTGGCCTCGGCCAGTTGCGCGGCGGAGCTGCGCAAGCGTGGGGCTGAGGGCTCGGTTCTGCTGGTCGGCCGCGAGCCGGAGCCGCCCTACGAACGGCCGCCGGTCAGCAAGGAGTACCTGCGCGGCGAGGCCGAGCGCGCCGAGGCCTACGTGAACGAGCCCTCCTGGTACGCGGAGAACGGCGTCGAGCTGCTCACCGGCCGCAATGTGATGTCGCTCGACCCCGAGGCGCGGACGGCGAAGCTCCAGGGCGGGGAGGAGGTCGCCTTCGGCAAGGCGCTGCTCGGCACCGGGGCGATCGTCAACATCCTCCGCGTCGAGGGGGCCGAGAACGAGGGCATCCACTACCTGCGCGCCTTCGGCAACGCCGACGCGATCCGGGCTGACGCTGAGGCGGCCGAGCATGTGGTCCTGATCGGCGGCAGCTACATCGGCTGCGAGGTCGCCGCCTCGCTGACCGCGCGCGGCACCAAGTGCTCGATCGTGGCGATGGAGGACGTCGCCCTCTCGCGCACCTTCGGCGAGGAGGCCGGCCGCTGGTTCCAGGAGCAGCTCGAGTCGCACGGCGTGGAGTTCCACGGCGGCGAGGAGCTGGAGGCCTTCGAGGGCGACGGCCGCGTCGGCGCGATCGTGACCAAGAGCGGCCTCAGCATCGAGTGCGACACCGTCGTCGTCGGTGCCGGGGTCAAAGCCGACGCGATGCTGGCTCAGCGGGCCGGGCTTGAGGTCGACAACGGCATCCTCTGCGACTCCAAGCTGGAGACCTCGGCGGCGGGCATCTACGCCGCCGGCGACTGCTGCTCCTACGACAGCGTCGTCCATGGCCGCCGGCTGCGGGTCGAGCACTGGGACGTGGCGATGCAGCAGGGCATGCACGCCGCCGCCAACATGCTCGGCGACGATCGCGACTATGAAGTCGTCCCGTACTTCTTCAGCGACCTCGCCGACTGGGCCAGCCTCGAGTACGTCGGCCCTGCGTACGAGTGGGACGAGGAGATCTGGCGCGGCGACCGCGACGGCGGCGAGTTCTCAGTCTGGTACCTGAAGGACGGCCGCGTCGCCGGCGCGCTCAGCGTCGAGCGCTCCGAAGACCTGGCCGAAGCCCGGCGCATGCTCGCCGACCGGGTCGACGTCTCCGGTGCCCGCGATGCGCTGGCCGACGCCGACTCGGACCTCTCCCGGATTTCCTAGGGCCGGCGGCTCTCGCCGCTAATGGCGAGTACGGCCCAGGCCGAGCAAGACGCCGGTGCGCCGGGCGGTGAGGTTGACGCACTCCACGGGGGCGCGACCGAGCAGTTTCCGAAACCTGGCCGCAGAGACCGAGCGGACCATTTCGGGCAGGGCGTAGGTGACTCGGTCCAGCCCGCTCTCGGTCGGCTCGAGCCGGACGTGCATGACGCCACCCCGATCCGTGGTCGTGGTCGGCACTCCGATTGCCAGCCTCCACGGCGCCTCGTTCATTGCTCGCACCGAGAGGACCAGAAAGGGGCGTTGGCCGGACTGCTCGTGGCCTTCCACCGGATCCAGGTCCGCGAGGTAGATCTCGCCCCGGCGGGGCGTGTTGAGGTTCATTCAGATCTCGTCTCGGGGGTCCGACTGAGGCTCGTCCTCGAGCAGGTGGTCCCAGATCTCCGACTCGTCGGGCGGCCCGTCCGGGTGTTCTTCCTGCCAGCGGACCATCCCCTCGAGCAGGCGCTGCTCTTCGAGCAGCTCAACCGCCTCTTCCACAACTTGAGTCACGCTCTTGCCCTCCCGCTCAGCTTCTTTGGTGAGGCGCTCATGGGTGCTGCGCCTGACCCGAATCGTGGTCGTCTCAACGATCGCCATGGGGCGAGTCTACACTTCTGTTTACAGCGGTCGGGGAGACGCATCGACCCCCCTAGTGCTGAGAGCGCCCGATCTCTCCCCCCTGACCATCGATATCCTTGGCTGACTGTTGCGGCCTGGTGTAATGGCAGCACGCCTCGCTCTGGACGAGGTAGTCGGGGTTCGAGTCCCTGGGCCGCAGTGATATGCCTGCAAAGCCGTCGAATCGCTTTGCTAGCGTCGCCCCTCCGATGAGACCTTCCAAGCTCCTAGCCCTCGCCTCGCTGCTCGCCGCCCTGGCGATCGCCGGCTGCGGTGGGGGAGGCGACGACACGACCCAGGCGACGGTCGCGGAAACGACCGAAGCGCCGGCCAGCTTGAGCAAGGAAGACCTGATCTCCCAGGGAGACGCGATCTGCTCCGAGGTCAACGCCGCGATCGGCTCGATCGGCGCCTCCGCCGCCGACACGCAGACCCAGGTGACCCAGACCGCCGACCTCTACACCGGAATGGTCGAAAGCATCCTCGAACTCGGCACGCCGGATGAGTCGGCCGGCTACTCCGACTTCATCCAGGCCGCCGAACAGCTGGCCAAAGTCGAGGGTGAAGCGAAGCTGGCAGCCGAACGCGAAGACACCGAAGCGCTTGGCGCAGTCGCGACGGAAGCGGCGCCGATCCTCGAAGAATTCCAGGCCCAGGCGGCGATCTACGGCTTCGAAGACTGCAGCGAAGGCCCCAGCGCCCCTACCGCCGCGCCCAGCGCCGGCGGCGGCGAAGAAGAAGTCGAAGAAGGCGGCGTCGAAGCGGCTCCGGAAGTCGAAGAAGAAGTGGCGCCGGAAGAAGCGGCTCCCGAAGAAGTCGCGCCCGAAACGGGCGGGGCCGGCGGTGGCGTCGAAGAAGAAGCACCTGCGCCGGAAACCGGTGGTGGCGGGACTGAATCCGGCGGCGTCGGACCAGGTTGATCTCGCTGGGGACAGAGCAGGGCGAAGGCCGGGGAGGCCGGTACCCCTCCGCGGGAATTTAGTCGCGCCCCCTAAAGGGGGCGGCTCCCGAACATGCTGCGCGCCTATGGCGCGCAAATATGAGATTGCATATCGCGGCCATTCGGCCACATTCCCGCGGAGGGGCACCGACCTCCCCGGCCAACCCCCAGCGTCAGTCAACCGGAGTTGGCGTGAGCCCATGGGCTTTCAGCTGATCAGGGACGGCTCGTGGGGGAGCGCTCGGGGGTCCCTCCAGCGCAGCGGCGTCCTGATTTTCGCAGCGGAGATCTCGACGAGAGACGGCGTAGTTAGCGGCGAAAATCCCAGCAAGCAGGAGGGACCCCCGAGCGCTCCCTCGGGTGCGCCCCTGAGCCCCGCCTAAGCCGCTGAGCTCTCGACCCAAGCGCCGTACAGCTTGGAGTAGGGACCACCAGCGGCGATCAGCTCGTCGTGGGTCCCCTGCTCGGCGATCTTTCCGCCGTCGAGGACGACGATCTTGCCCGCTCGCCTGATGGTTGAGAGGCGGTGGGCGATGACTATTGCCGTGCGGCCTTGGAGCAGGCGCTCGAGGCCGCGCTCGATCGTCTTCTCGGTGCGGACGTCGACGTTGGAGGTTGCCTCGTCGAGGATCAGGATGCGGGGCTCGGCGAGCAGGGCGCGGGCGAAGGCGACCAGCTGGCGCTGGCCGGCCGAGAGCTGGACGCCGCGCTCGCCGATCTCGGTCTCGATCCCCTCGGGCAGGGAGGCCACGAACTCGGCGGCCCCGACCGTCGCCAGGGCCGCCTCGATCTCCTCCAGGCTTGCCTCGGGCCGGCCGAAGGCGACGTTCTCGCGGACGCTGCCGGAGAAGAGGAAGCCCTCCTGGGGCACGATCCCCAGCTGGCGTCGCAGCGCCCGCTGCTGGACTCCGCAGAGGTCGTGGCCGTCGACCAGCACGCGGCCGCGCTGGGGGTCGTAGAAGCGAGCGACCAGCTTGGCGAAGGTCGACTTGCCGGCGCCGGTGGCGCCGACCAGGGCCAGGGTCTGGCCGGGTGGGACGTGCAGGTCGACGTCGCGCAGCGCCCAGGCGTCCTCGGCCGGTTCCTCGCTTTCGTCGTAGGAGAACCAGACCCCGTCGAGCTCGATCTCGCCGCGCAGCGGCCCCGGGTCGATCGCGTCCTCCGCATCAACCATGTCCGGCGCGGTGTCGAGCAGGTCGAAGATCTTGTCGAGCGCCGCCATCCCCTGCTGGTAAGTCGTGTACAGCTGCGAGAGCTGCTGGATCGGTTCGAAGAAGGTGGTCAGGTAGCCGACGAAGGCGACGATGACGCCGATCTGGATCGCCCCGTCGATCGCCTGCGAGCCGCCGTAGACGAGGATCACCGCGGTCGCCACCGCCGCCAGCAGTTCGACCGCCGGGAAGTAGGAGGCGTTGAGGTAGACGGTCTTCATGTTGATCTCGCGGTTGGCCTCGTTGAGCTCGGTCATCTCCGCCAGGTGGCGCGGCTCCTGGCCGAAGCTGCGGACGACGCGAACGCCGCTGAGGGACTCCTGCAGGTAGGCGGTGATCGCCGCGATCCGCTCGCGCGTCGCCCGGTAGGCCCCCTGGGAGGCGATGCGGAAGATGACGCTGGCGACCGCCAGCAGCGGGAAGGTGAGGAAGGTGACCAGGGCCAGCTGGACGTCGAGCAGGAGCATGATCACGACCACGCCGACCAGCGTCAGGGTGCTGGAGAACATCGTCACCACGCCGCTGGTCACCAGCTGGTTCAGGGCCTCGATGTCGTTGGTCATGCGGGAGATCAGGACCCCGGGGCTGCGCCGGGTGAAGAACCCGATCGACATCGACTGCAGGTGGGAGAAGACGCGCTCTCGCAGGTCCTGCAGCACCCGGGTCCCGACCCACCCGACCATGTAGGTCTGCAGGTAGCTGGCGGCGGCGTAGAGGACGGCGACGGCGACGAAGGCGAGGACGATCAGGTCGAGGGCGGCGGCGTCGCCGGTGAGGATCCCGGAGTCGATCGCCTTCCCGGCCAGGTAGGGGGGAGCCAGCCCGGCCGCGGTCGCCGCCAGAAGCCCGATCGCCATCAGCGCCACCCGGCCCCGGTAAGGCCGAAGCTGGGCGACCAGCCAGCGCACCTTGCGGCCGCGCTGGTCCTCGCCACGCACGAGTCGCCAGAGCGCCGCGAAGAGGCGGCCGATGTTGCGCAGCCGGCTGTCGGGTGCCGGGTTCACAGGCGCGCCATCTCCCCGCGCTCTTCGAGGTCACGCTGGAGGAAGACCGAGTCGGCGAGGCCGTGCTCGGCGATCTCGCGGTAGAAGCCGCAGCCCTGCATCAGCTCCTCGTGGGTGCCGCGGTCGACGATCTCGCCGCGGTCGACGACGACGATCTCGTCGGCCAGCGAGACGGTCGAGAGCCGGTGGGCGATGATGAACGTGGTGCGGCCGGCCATCGCCTCGGCCAGCCCGGATTTGATCGCCGCCTCGGTGGTTGCGTCGACCGAGGAGGTGGCGTCGTCGAGGATCAGAATTCGCGGGTCGGCGAGCAGGGCGCGGGCGATCGCGACCCGCTGGCGCTGGCCGCCGGAGAGCGTCAGGCCGCGCTCGCCAACGCGGGTGTCGTAGCCGTCTGGGAGGTCGCGGATGAAGGCGTCGGCCTGGGCCCGGCGCGCCGCCGCTTCGACCTGCTCCCGCGTCGCCTCCGGGTGCGCGTAGGCGATGTTCTCGGCGACGCTGGCGGTGAAGAGGAAGCTGTCGTCGGCGACGAAGGCGATCTCCGAGCGCAGCGAGGGCACGTCGACCCCGCGCACGTCAACCCCGTCGACGAGCACCGCGCCTTCGTCGGGGTCATACAGGCGGGCGATCAGCGCCACCAGGCTGGTCTTGCCCGAGCCCGAGGGGCCGACCAAGGCCACCGTCCGTCCCGGCTCGACCTCGAAGGAGACGTTGTGCAGGGCCGCGACCGCCGGCTCGTCGCCGTCGCGCGACCCGGCGCCGTCGTAGCGCAGCGTCACCCCGCGAAGCTCCACCCGGCCACCCCCCGCCGGCAGCGCCGGCGCGCCCGCCGGGCTCTCGATCCGCGGCTCGCGGTCGAGGATCTCGAAGAGGCGGTTGCCGGAGGCGATCGCCCGCTGCGCCATCCCCATCGTCATGCCCAGCATCCGCATCGGCCCAGCCAGCATCACCAGGTAGGTGTAGAAGGCGGTGAAGGCGCCGAGGCTGAGGTTGCCGTCGATCACCTCGCGCCCGCCGATCAGCAGCACCAGGGCGATCCCGAGCTGCGGCAACAGCCCAATCAGCGGCGAGAAGAAAGCCTGCAGCTTGGTCGAGTAGATGCTCTGGTCGAAGACCCGGGTGACGGCGCGGTTGAACCGGTGCAGCTGGTATTCCTCGCGGGCGAAGGCCTTGACGATGCGGATCCCGGAGACGTTCTCCTCCGCCTCCGCGGTCAGCTCGGCGATCCGCTGCTGGACCTCCTGCAGGGCGGGGCGGGAGACCCTGTTGTAGCGGGAGGCGGTGAAGACGACCAGCGGCGCCGGGGCCAGCGCGATCAGCGCCAGCCAGGGGTTGATCGCGAACATCACCACGCTGGCGAGCACGATCGTCAGCAGGTTCTGGGTGATGAAGATCAGGCCGTAGCCGAGGAAGAACCGGATCGACTGCAGGTCGACCGTCGCCCGCGACATCAGCTGGCCGGTCTGCTGGCCGTCGAAGAAGCCGAGCTCGAGCCGCTGCAGGTGCGCGTAGAAGGTCTGGCGCAGGTCGAATTCGACCGCCAGCGAGACCTTGCCGGCGACCAGCCGCCGGACCACGGTCAGCCCCAGTCGCAGCACCGCCGCGCCGAGGATCGCCAGGGCCAGCGGCAGCAGGTCGGGCTTGTTCCCGTCCTCGATCGCGTTGACCGCGCGCCCGACCAGCCACGGGATCAGCACCGTCATCCCCATCGCCGCCCAGGCAAAGACCAGCGAGCCCCAGAGCGAGAGGCGGTAGGGACGGAGAAATCCCATCAGCCGGCGATAGGTACGCATCCAACCGACTATACAAAGTGAAGTATTGGACCTACCGCGGTTCGCTGCGGGGCGCGCGGGGCACTAGCGGAGTCGGGCGGCAGCCTTGGCGCTGGGGACTTTGCCGTCCTCGCACGGTTTCGGGCCGTGGCCGGGGCGGGCGAGAATCTGGAAGTTGGTCACCGCGTGGTACGGCGTGGTGGCGCCGTTGTTCTGGGTCAGGTTGACGATCATCCGGTAGAAGCCGGGCTTGAGGTCGTGGTAGAAGATCGCCGGTCGGGTCCCGGGGGAATAGCTGCCGTCGGTGCCGATCCGCTCCGCGAGGACGCCGTTGGGACCGGCGAACTCGGGGAAGTCATAGGAAGCGCCGACCAGGCGGCCGTTGCCGATCGGGCTGTCGATCGCGTGCTGGAGTTTGACCGGGTCGACGCAGTCGGGGACGCGGTTGAGGCTGTAGCGGAGGTGTCCCTCGCCGAGCTGGGGCTCGCCGCCGAAGAGGTGAGGCGCCAGCTGGAAGTTCTCGATCTCGACCTTGACCACGACCGCCTTGCTGGTCTGGCGGGCGCCGTTGCGGGGGGAGACGATTTCGACCCGTGGCTGGCCCTCGACTGGCGGCTCATCGGCACTGGCCTGCTTGGAGCTCTCGGTGCCGCCGAAGGCGAGCGCCAGGGCCAGCGCCACCGCGGTGGCGGCGAGCGCCGCCAGGGTTGCCTTTCTCAGCCGCATCGGAGCGGGAAGACTACGCGGCGGCTCCCCTGACCGCGCCCGCCGGCATCGCTAACCTGCCGTCGGATGGGTGGGGCATCCGAATTCGCAGATCGCCTCGGCGCCGCCGCGCGCCGGCCCGCCAGCTGGTGGCAGCTGGCCAAATTCGGCATCGTCGGCGGCTCGGGCTACCTGATCAACCTCGCAGTCTTCGCGGTGCTGATCGGCCCGCTCGGCGTGCACCACGTGCTCGCCGCGATCGGCGCCTTCTGCGTCGCCGTGTTGAGCAATTTCTTCTGGAACCGGCACTGGACCTTCGAGCCTGGGGAAAGCCCGGCCCATTTCCAGGCCGCCCGCTTCTTCGCCGTCAGCATCGCCTCCCTGGGCCTCAACCTGATCATCCTCCAGGTCCTGGTCACCTCCGGTGGGGTCGGCGACCTGACCGCCCAGGCGATAGCCGTGGCCGCGGCGATGCCCTTCAACTTCCTCGGCAACAAGCTGTGGACGTTCACCTGAGCCCTTCCGTCGCTCAGTAGCCTTGAAGTAGATGAGCGCGGGGAAGCCGAATTACGACGCGGCGCGGATCGAGGCTGGCCGTCAGGCTGCCTGGGCCGAGCGCGGGGATTTTGAGGCTCCGCAGCCGGCTGACGGTCAGGCGCGGGTCTACATCAAGCCCTCGAGCCCGTTCACCTCGGGCAACCTGCACATGGGCCACGTCCGCGATTACTCGATCGGCGACGCCTACGCCCGCTTCCGCCGGGCCCGTGGCGATGCCGTCCTCTTCGGCTTCGGCTTCGACGCCTTCGGGCTGCCGGCCGAGTTGGCGGCGATCGAGCGCCAGGAGCCGCCGGCCGACTGGGTCGCGCAGTGCGGCGAGCGGATGCTCGGCCAGATGCGCCGCCTCGGCTTCTCCTTCGACTACGACCGCGTCTTCTACAGCTCCGACGAGAGCCAGTACCGCTGGTCGCAGTGGCTCTTCCTGAAGCTCTACGAGGCGGACATGATCTACCTCGACGACGCCACCGTAGACTGGTGCGACACCTGCAACACGACCCTGGCCTCGATCCAGGTCGAGGACGGGACCTGCTGGCGCTGTCACAACGAGGTGCGGCTGATCCGGCGCCCGACCTGGTTCCTCCGCATCACCCCCTACCTGGAGGAGAACGACGCCAACACCGAGCGGCTGCAGAATTGGGACGAGCTCTCGCTCGCGACCCAGCGCTACATCCTTGGCCGCTCCGATGGCGTCGAGCTCGACCTGGCGACAGCCAGCGGCGGCACGCTCACCGTCTTCAGCCCGCACCGGGATGCGCTCGGTCAGGCCGCCTTCGTCCTGCTCTCCCCGCGCCACCCCGAGGTCGAGTCCCTGGCCACGGCTGACGGCGCCCGAGAGGAGCTGGAGGGAATGCGCTCGGGCGGCTGGGACCGCAGCGCCCGCGACGCCCGCTCGGTCCCGGTGATCGACACCGGCGAGACCGTGCTTGGGCCGGGCGGGGAGCAGCTGCCGGTGCTGGTCTCGCCCCTGGTCGACGCCCGCTTCGGGCCGACCGCCGCGCTCGGCATCCCCGCCGTCGACGAGGCCGACGCCGAGATCGCCGGCCGCGTCGAGCGGGTCGATTGGGAGGCGCCTGCGGATGGGGAGGAGGACGACGAGGGGGCGACGCCAGCGCCGGTCGCCGGAGCGCGCGAGGCCAAGCGCTACCGCGCCAACGACTTCTCGATCTCGCGCCAGCGCTCCTGGGGTACCCCGATCCCGATCATCCACTGCGAGGCCTGCGGCCCGGTGCCGGCACCCGAGGCCGACCTGCCAGTCGTGCTGCCTCGCGACCTGATCGCCACCGGCGAGGGCAACCCGCTGGCCGAGCGCCCCGACTTCGTCGACGTCGCCTGCCCCAAGTGCGGCGCGCCGGCCAAGCGCGAGACCGACACCCTCGACTGCCACTTCGACGCGCTCTGGCTCTGGGTGCCGGCGGCGGTCCCGCCGGAGGGCCGTGACGAGCAGATGTTCTCCCACCCCGAGCTGCGCGAGTGGCTGCCAGCCGAGCGCCTGGTCGCCGGCGGCGACAGCGGCGGCTTCGTCTTCGATCAGCGGATCGTCACCAAGGCGCTGCGTGACATCGGCCCGTTCGAGTTCATGGCCGAGGGCGAGCCGTTCGCCGGCTGCCTCTTCCACGAGATGGTGATCGCCGACGGGCGCAAGATGAGCAAGCACCTCGGCAACGTCGTCAACCCGGACGAGCTGGTCGAGCAGTACGGCGCCGACACCGTGCGGCTGGCGATCCTCTACGCGGCCGGGCCGGCGAAGACGCTGAACTGGAGCGACGGCGCCCTGCGCTTCGCCAACCGCTTCCTGCGCAACCTCTGGACCTACTCGCAGGACCGTCTCGCGGCGCTCGATGGCACCAGCCACGACGCGGAGGCCGCGGCCGACACCGAGCACATGCGCGACCGCCTGCGCAAATGGTGCGAGAGCGGGCTGGAGCGGATCACCGCCGACGTCGAGGAGCTGCAGATGCACAAGGCGATCCGCAACATCACCCGCCTCTTCGAGCGGATCCAGGACTTCGAGAAGCGGGTCGTCAAGCGCCGAGGCCAGCTCGACCGCGCCGACGCCGAGGCGCAGCTGGCTGCGCTCGCACTGCTCGCCCAGGCGCTGGCCCCGTTCGCGCCGCACACTGCGGAGGAGCTGCTGCTGGCCTTCGGCAGGCCGGGGGAGCTGGAGGCCTGGCCCGACTCAGCCGCGATCCCGGTTGCCGCCGAGAGCGCGGCGGGTGCAGGCTGAAGGATGAGCCCCCTCGATTAAGCAAAGGGCCTTGATTGTTACATCGACGTATGTTATGAATGCTCGGGCCGGGCGATTACCGGTGAAGGGGGCGGGGCTCTCAGACATGGGAAACCGCCTTGGGGTGGCAAAGGAGGACCAGTCAGAGTCAGGATCTTCCATCGTCATGACGGATCCTGACCGCGTCGGACGATACGCCGACGCCGCC
Source organism: Solirubrobacterales bacterium (assembly GCA_036277915.1). Taxonomy (GTDB): domain Bacteria; phylum Actinomycetota; class Thermoleophilia; order Solirubrobacterales; family 70-9; genus VAYN01. Next base: position 184,986 of record DASUMA010000026.1, on the reverse strand, counting down.
CCGCCCCTCTTCATCGTTTCCGATCACACCGTCCAGCCGCGGCCGTCACTTCGGCAATGCAGCCGGTCGCTTCCGCTACCTTGCAGTCCGTGGTCCGCGCAGGATCACCGATTAATTACGCAGAGAACGTTGAGTGCTGACAAGCTATGTGTTATACCCGTGCGATCCATCGGACGAGCAAGGAGGAGTCATGAGCGACGCGGTTGATCCGCACCTCAGCGGGCCCGGCGGGCCCCGGACCAGCTCCTGTGCGACCGAACTCGTCTGCCGCGAGTGCGGGTACGTGACGCCGCTGCTCGACAGCGCCTTCAAGTGCCCGGCCTGTGGCGAAGGCCTCGACATCGACTACGACTACGACCGCGCCAAGGCGCTGATCGCCGAGCGCGGACTCGACGGCCGTCCCTGGAACATCTGGCGCTTTGAGGAGCTGCTGCCGATCGTCTCGCGCGGCGCCCAGGAGCGGGTCGGCCAGTTCGCCGGCCAGACGCCGCTGATCAAGGCCGACCGCCTCGGGGCCGAGATCGGGCTCAAGAACCTCTACCTGAAGGACGACTCGACCAACCGCCCGACTCTCTCCTACAAGGACCGGGTCGTGGGGATGGCGATCGCCCGCCTGCTGGAGCTGGGCAAAGACGAGGTCGGGTGCGTCTCGACCGGCAACGTCGGCACCGCCGTCGCGGCGCTCGCCGCCAAGGCCGGCGCTACTGCCTACATCTTCTACCCGGGCAACATGGAGAAGGGCAAGGCGAAGGCCTGTCGCGCGCTCGGCGCCCAGGTCTGCCAGCTCGACGGCAACTACGACCAGGCCAACACCGCCTGCCGTGAGCTCTCGCTGGAGAGCGGGATCGAGTTTGCCAACATCACCCTGCGCCCGTTCTACGCCGAGGGGGCGAAGACGATGGCCTTCGAGGTCGTCGAGCAGCTCGGCTGGAAGGCGCCGGACCACATGGTGATCCCGGCTGCCGGCGGCACCCTCTCCTCGCGCGTCCACAAGGGGCTGAACGAGCTCGAGATCGTCGGCCTGGCGGAGACCGCTGGGACCAAGATCAACATCGCCCAGGCGGGCGGCTGCTCGCCGATCGTGACCGCGATCCGCGAGGGCGGCGAGCTGGAGAAGCAGGTGCCGGAAACGGCTGCCCACTCGCTGGCGATCGGCGCCCCCGGCGACGGCAACCTCGTGCTCGACGCGGTGCGGACCCGCGGCGGCTCCGCCGCCGGCCCGACCGACCCCGAGATCTTCGAGGCGATCGACCTGCTCGGCGCCACCGAGGGCCTGCTTACCGAGCCGGCCGGCGGGACCACGATCGCCGCCACCGCCCGGCTCGCCCAGGAGGGCAAGCTCGGTGCCGACGAGACCGTCGTCGCGGTGATCAGCGGCAACGGGCTGAAGACGCTTCAGGAGCATCCCGACAAGCCGTGGCCGGAAATGGTCGCGTGCAACGTCGAGACGATGGGAGCGATGCTCAACGACTTCCGCCAGGCGGCGGCGGCCGCGCTGCATTGAGCGGAAGGGGGGCGGGTGACCGGCGCGAGCTCCCGGCGCGCAGCCGGTCGCCGCGCCCGCCACTGCCATCGCACTAGCCTGATGGCGTGAGCGAGCTCCCGCAGGTAGACGGCGTCACCCACCGCACCGTCCGGGCGCGTGGGATTGACTTCCACGTCGCCGAAGCTGGGACCGGGGAGGACGTGGTCCTCTGCCTGCACGGCTGGCCCCAGCACTGGTACGAGTGGCGAGACCTGATGCCGGCCCTGGCCGACCGCCACCGGGTCCTTGCCCTCGACCTGCGTGGCTGCGGCTGGAGCGATGCCCCGCGCGACGGCTACGAGAAGGAGGAGCTGGCAACCGACGTGCTCGCCGTGCTCGACGCACTTGGGCTGGAGCGGGTGAAGCTGGTTGGCCACGACTGGGGCGGCTGGATCGGGTTCCTGCTCTGCCTGCGAGCGCCGCAGCGCTTCGAGCGCTTCTTCGCGATGAACATCGTGCCGCCCTGGATTCGGCTGCGCGCCGTGATCGGCCACGCCTGGCGCTTCTGGTACCAGCAGGTGGTGCTGGCGCCGGGGATCGGGTACCGGCTGCACGTTGGCGGCGAGTTCGTGCGCCGGGTCCTGGTCGGGGGGTCGGAGATCAAAGACGTCTGGACCGACGAGGTGCTGGACGCCTTCGCCGACAACCTGGCCGAGCCCGACCGGGCGCGGGCCGCGGTGCAGATGTACCGGGTCTTCAACCTGCGCGAGGCGCTGCCGATCGCCCGCGGCCGCTATGCCGACGCCAAGCTGACGGTCCCGACCTTCCTCCTCTTCGGCACCGAGGACTTCGTGCTGCGGCCGCAGATGCTGGCCGGGTACCAGCGCCACGCGCCGGAGATGCAGATCGAGCTGGTCGAGGGCTGCGGCCACTTCATCGCCGACGAGCGCCCAGACCTCGTCGCCACCCGCGCCCGCGAATTCCTCGCTCCGGCCTGAGCGCCGATTCGCAGTTCCTCCCGCTATGCGGGACTAACTGCGAATTCGCGCCTCCTCGAGGTCGAGGTCGCGCTCGATCTGGCGCAAGGTGGCGTGCGTGAGGCGGCCGCTGCCGCGCAGGCCGAGCAGCTCCTCGCGCTCGATCCCGATCAGCTCGCGGCGCAGCTCCCCGTAGTCGGCGATCCGCTGCTCGCGGGCGGCGGCCTCGGGGTCCTCGCCGCCGAGGATCGCCGCGCACATCCGGAAGCGGCTGCGGTAGAGGTCGCGCAGGCGCTTCAGCTGCGGCTCTGAGGCGCGGTCCTCGTCCTCGATCTCGTCGATCCGGTCGAGCGCCGCCTGCGCCGCCTCCATCCGCGCCACGGCCTCTTCGTCGCTCCACCTCCGCGGCTCCTCCAGCCTCAGGGCGCGGACGATGAAGGGCAGGGAGAGGCCCTGGCCGACCAGGGTGACGAGGATCAGGGCGAAGGTGAGGAAGATGATCTGCGGCCGGCCGTCGACGCTGAGCGGAACCGCCAGCGCCGCCGCCAGGGAGACGGCGCCGCGCATCCCGCTCCACCCGACCGCGAAGCGCTGGCCGGCGGTTTCGCCGGCTGACGATCCCATTGCGAAGACGAAGGCGAGGCGGGCGGCGATCGAGGCGAGGGCGATCGCTGCCACCGGCCAGAGCAGCTCGCCGACCCCGGAGCCGGCGGCCTCGAGCGTGTCGACGACTTCCGGCAGCTGCAGGCCGAGCAGGACGAAGAGGGTGATCTCGAGCCCGAAGACGAGCACGCCCCAGAAGGCGACGGCGCTGAGGCGGACGTCGGCATCGAGCGAGCGCGGCGACTCGTAGCCGCCGTAGAGGCCGGCGACGACTGCCGCCAGGATCCCGGAGACGCCGAGCTCCTCGGCGCCGATGTAGGCGCCGTAGGCGGTGAGGACCGAGAGGAAGATCGAGAGGCCGGCGTCGCTCTGGCGCCGGATCACCCGGTTGGAGAGGAACCCGACTGCGAGCCCTCCGGCGATGCCGCCGGCGGAGACGGCGACGAACTCGAGCGCCGCGCCGCCGAAGCTGAAGGCGCTGCCGGTCGCCACCCCGACCGCGATCCGGTAGAGGACGAGGGCGGTGCCGTCGTTGATCATCGACTCGCCTTCGACCAGCAGCCGCACCCTTTCGGGCGCGCCGAGGCGGCGGAAGATCGAGGTCGCGGAGACGGCGTCGGTGGGGGCGAGGACGGCGCCGAGCACGGCAGCCTCGGCCCAGCTGAGCTCGGGGACGAGGGCGTGGGCGACGAGGGCGACGACGGCGGCACTGAGGAAGACGAGCCCGACCGCGAGCAGGCCGAGCGGCAGCATCAGCGCTCGCAGCTCCTGCGGCGAGGTGCGCCAGCCGGCGGCGTAGACCAGCGGCGGCAGGAAGACGAGGAAGATCGTGTCCGGGTCGAGCTCGACCTCGGGCAGGCCAGGGATCAGGGCGATCGCGAGGCCACCGAGGACGAGCACGATTGGCGCCGGGATCTTGCCGAAGTCGGCGAGCCGGACCAGCAGCGCCGCTGCGAGCAGCAGCACGAGGATTGACTCGATGTCCTGCACCAGCACATAACATCGGGTTCGGTGGCGGAACGGCTCTCACCCTCGTTGGAGGACGTCGATCACGTGCGTGGCGAGTCGGGTGCGCCGCTGCAGCTGGTGATGTTCGGCGACTTCCAGTGCCCCTTCTGCCTTGGCGCCCAGTCGGTCCTGCGCCGGGTCCGGGAGCGGCTCGACGGCCGCCTGCTCTTCGCCTTCCGCCACCTGCCGATCCCCGAGCGCCACCCGCTGGCGCCGTTGGCGGCCGAGGCCAGTGAGGCAGCCGCCGCTCAGGGCGACTTCTGGGAGTACCACGACGCCCTCTTCGCGGCGCAGCCGCGGCTCTCGCGGGAGACGATGCTGGAGGTCGGGCGTGACCTTGGCCTCGACGCCGAGCGGATGGCGAGCGAGCTCGACTCCGGCGCCCACCGCGACCGCGTCGCCCGTGACCTCGCCTCCGCCGAAGCCAGCGACGCCACCGGCACGCCGACCTTCTTCGTCAACGGCGAGCGCTTCTTCGGCGCCTACGACGCCTCCTCGCTGGTCGAGGCCCTGGAGGGCTGATTCCCGGAGTTTCGCCCGCGAATCCTGTTTATACTGGCCGCGCTTGAGTACCTGGGGAGGCATCGGCGGTGTGGTTCGGCGCGGCACGCTTGCGCTCTGCTGCGGCGTGCTGCTGCTCGCGGTGCTCGGCGCGGGAAGCGCTGTCGCCGCGGATGGCTCGATCTCCGGCACCGTCACCGACGCCAGCACCCTGGACCCGATCGAAGGCATCGAAGTCTGTGCCTGGGCGCTCGAAGAAGAAGACTTCGGCTGCGCGTTCACCGCCGCCAACGGGACCTACACGATCCTCGGGCTGGCGCCGGGCGAATACGAAGTCGAATTCTGGTCGGAAGGCGATTACGCCTTCCAGGTCTACGACGGCAAAGCCTCCTGGGTCGAAGCGGACCCGGTCACCGTCAGCAGCGGCTTGATCACCCCTGGGATCGATGCTGCGATGGAGCCCGCCGCGCGGATCCAGGGATCTGTGACCGCGGCGGTTGGCGGCGCGCCGGTGGAAGAAGTCGAAGTCTGCGCCTGGACGGCCGTGGAAGAAGAATTCAGCGGCTGCACGTACACCGAACCCGATGGCTCCTACTCGCTGGGCCGTCTCGAACCCAACGGGTACAAGGTCGAATTCTGGACCGGATCCGCCGCCGGCAACTACCGCAGCCAGCTCTACGACCACAAGTACGAATGGAGCGAAGCCGACGTGGTCACGGTGGCGGCGGGGGAGACCAAGACCGGGATCGACGCTGCGCTGGACCCTGGCGGGGAAATCAGCGGCCGGGTCGTTGCGGCGGCGAACGGCGTGTCCTTGGGCGGGATCCTCGTCTGCTCGGTCACGGCGGCGGACGGCAGGCTCTGGAGCTGCACCGAAACCAGGGCTAACGGCGGCTACGCCCTGCGTCGCTTCCCGCCCGGCCAGTACAAGATCGCCTTCTCACTCGAATTCAGGGAATTCTTCCCGGAAGAAGAACCCGAAGACGACGGCTGGCCAACCCAGTTCTTCAACGGCAAGACGACCCTAGGGGCTGCGGACACCCTCTCGCTGGGGTCTGGCAGCGTGATCGGAGGGGTTGACGCGCGCCTCGGTCCGCCACCGCCGACTTCTCCGCCGGCGCTGGGACCGCCGCCGGTTGCCTTCAGCGTGACGAAGCCGAAGCCGAAGCGCTGCAAGGCCGGCTTCAAGCGCAAGAAGGTCCGCGGCAAGGTGCGCTGCGTCAGAGTGCACCGGCACAAGCGGAGGCACCACCGGGCCGGGCCGCATCGTCTAGGTTCGGCGCATGAGGGCGCTGGTCCAGCGGGTGAGCCAGGCGGCGGTCGACGTCGAGGGTGAGCGGGTCGCGCAGATCGGGCCCGGGATGCTGGTCCTGCTCGGGGTCGGCGTTGGCGATACCGAGGCCGAGGCGGACCGGATCGCCGAGAAGCTGAGGGCGCTGCGGATCTTCGACGACGCGGAGGGGCGGATGAACGAGCCGCTCGGCGAGCGCGAGATCCTCTGCGTCAGCCAGTTCACCCTCTACGGCGACGCTCGCAAGGGCAACCGGCCCAGCTACGTTGGCGCCGCCAGGCCGGAGGTGGCAGAGCCTCTGTACGACCGGGTCTGCGAGCGGCTCGGTGCTACCAAGGGCGTCTTCGGGGCTTGCATGGGAGTGGCACTGGTCAACGATGGCCCGGTGACGCTGATGGTTGATGTCTGATGTCTGAGGTGGAGTCGCTGCTGCTGATCAACGGCTACGCGGCGACCGGCTCCGACTGGGATCCCACCTTCCTCGCCGAGCTCGGCCGCTCCTTCGAGGTGATCTGTCCCGACAACCGCGGCGTCGGCGGCTCCGAGCTCGGGGACGCGGAGCTCAGCGTCGAGTCGATGGCCTCGGACATGGAGGCGCTGCTGGACTCGCTCGGGATCGAGACGGCGCTGGTCGTCGGCTGGTCGATGGGCGGGTTCGTCGCCCAGCGCCTGGCGGCGCGGGCGCCGCACCGCGTCTCGGCTCTGGCGCTGCTCGCGACCGACGCCGGCGGCCCGGAGGCGGTCGCCGCCGACCCGGCGGTCTGGGCCCTCCTCTGCGATCACTCCGGGACGCCGCGCGAGCAGGCGAGCCGGCTGATCGCGCTGCTCTTCCCGGCGCCGCTGTCGGCTGAGATCGACCGCGAGCTCGGTGAGGTCGTGGCCGCGGCGCGCGCCGGCCTTTCCGACCGGACGCTGCTGGCGCAGGAGGCGGCGATGGAGGCCTGGCACCAGAAGCCGCAGCCGCCCTTTGACCTGGCGGTGCCGGTGGTGGTCCTGCACGGTGATCTCGACCAGGTGATCCCGGTCGGCAACGCGGAGCTGCTCGGCGGGCAGCTGCCTGCAGCTCGGGTCGAAGTGCTCGAGGGCTGCGGTCACGCGCTGATGGCGCAGGAGCCGGCACGGGTCGCGGCGGCGATCCGCGGGCTGGTCTTCTAGCTGGGCTACTCGGCGTCGCGCTCGCGGCGAGCGATAGCCGCGCTCGCCAACGTCTTCAGCGCCGTCTCCAGGGCTGCCTTGACCTCCGGGTCGGCGACTTTCTCGTCCGCGCCGACCATGTCGCGGGTCATCGGCGCCCGCACGCAGGCGTCCTCGACGATCTCGGTGTGGGTGTAGCCGAGGACTTTGCGCAGCGAGGCGAGCGCGTCGCCGCCGGCGGACGGGGCGGCCGGCCCGGCGACGTTGACCCAGGCGGCGGGCATCCCGTACGTCTGGCCGCCGCCGACGGTCCAGTCGAGCACGTTCTTGAACGAGCCCGGCAGCGCGCCTGCGTACTCGGGGGTGCAGAAGAGGATCGCGTCGGTCTGGTCCAGCTGGGCGCGCATCGCGACCACCGCGGGGTGCAGCGCGGCTCCGGCGGCGTCGTCGTCGGGGTTGAAGTGCGGCAGGTCGTTCATCCCCCCGAAGAGTGCCGTCTCGATCCCGGGCAGCTCGAGCTCCGCTGCGGTGCGCAGGACCGAGGTGTTGGTGGAGCCGGAGCGCAGGCTGCCGGAGACGAGCAGGATTCTGACCGGGGCGGACATCGGCGCGGAAGGCTAGCTGGGTGCAGTCGTGGGCTGACTTGGGTGACCCCTCAGTGCCGCCTGCAGTAGATCGGTCGTCCAGCCTGTGAACTCGGTGCCGGCAGCGGTCGTTATGCCGCTCTGCCTTGTCCACCCGTCTTCACCTTCGCATCGCCTTCCTTCTCGCCGCGCTCGCGGCCTGCGGCGCTGCCTTCGGCGCGCTCGGGGCCGGTGACGCTGCCCGTGCTGCGGGCGGCGGCACCTGCCAGGGCAAGCGGGCGACGATTGCCTCCGCCGCGAAGCGAATCGTCGGCACCAAGAACGCCGACACGATCGTGGTCAAGGGTGGTGGCGTCCACGTCGTCTCCGGCCTCGGCGGCGCCGACCGGATCTGCGGCGGCCCCGGCGACGACTTGATCGACGGCGGCAAGGGCAGCGACAGCATCAGCGGCGGTGGTGGCGACGACACGATCGCCGGCTACAAGGGCGCCGACACCCTCAGCGGCGGTGCCGGCGACGATGGGATCGACGGCGAACAGGGGAGCGACAAGGTCAAGGGCGGCGCCGGCGCCGACGAGCTGCTCGGCGGCAAGGGCAACGACGCGGTTGGCGGCGAGGCCGGCGACGACCTGGTCGACGGCGGTGCCGGCGACGACACCCCCCTCGACGGCGGCTCCGGCGTCGATGTCGTGATCGGCGGTGCCGGGATCGACCGGGCCAGCGGCGGGCCCGGCGACGGCGACGTCGTCCGCGGCGACGGCGGCAAAGACGCGCTCTCCGGCGGGCCCGGGGCCCAGGACATCGTCTCCTTCACCAGCGCCACTCGCAGCGGGGTTGTGGTCAGCCTCGGCACCAACCTGGCGAAGGGCGACGGCCACGACACCCTCAGTGAGTTCGAGGACGTGGTCGGGTCCCCGCAGGGCGACACGATCAGCGGCGACGCCGGCCCGAACCGGATCGACGGCGGCGTCGGCGACGACACCCTGGTCGAGGGCGGCGGCGGCGGCGAAGCCTTCGGCGGCCCCGGCAGCGACAGCTGCACCGGCTTCGCGGTGCAGAGCTCATGCGGCCCGGAAGCGGCTCCGCCCCCCGATGCGACCTTCGTGATCCTCAACCGCGGGCTCGACGGCTCCAGCCTGATCGTGCAGGGCGGGCCCGGCACCGACCACCTGCGGATCGCGGGCGGGGGTGACAGCTGGTCGGTCGCCAACGACGGGCGCACGGTCGCCGGCGACGGCTGCGCGGGGGTGCCCGGCTCGACCACCGTCAGCTGCACTGGCGCCGGCGTGGCGCTGATCGTCGTCACTGGTGGCGCCGGCGATGACTCGGTCACGATCGACCCCGGTGTCCCGGCCGACGTCACGGTGCGGGCCAACGGTGGCGCCGGCGGCGACCTGCTGGCCGGCGGCAACGGCGACGACGTGCTCGAAGCCGGTGAGACCTTCGTCAACCCGACGATCGGTGCCGACGTGCTCGAAGGCAACGGCGGCAGCGACGCGCTCTTCGCCGACCCGGGCGGCGACCAGCTGCGCGGCGGCGCCGGAAACGACCTCCTGGTCTCCTCGGCTCAGCTCTGCCAGAGCCACAGCTTCGACGGCGGCCCCGGCGAGGACACCGTCTCCTACGCCCGCTCCAAAGAAGGCGTCCACGTGACCCTGGGCAAGACCGGTGGGCCTCCCGGCTGCGCCAGCCTCGACCTGATCATCGCCGACGAGGGGCTCGAGGGCTCCGACGGAGCCGACGTCCTGATCGGCGACTCCCGCGACAACGGGATGCTCGGCCACCTCGGCGCTGACACGATGATCGGCAAGGGCGGCGACGACTTCCTCGACGCCACCGACGGCGGCCGCGACACTCGGATCGACTGCGGCCCCGGCGGCCTCGACGAAGCGATCGTCGACGGCGCCGACCCCCGCACCGTCAGCTGCTGAGCGTCGCTAGCCGCTAGGCGAGCGGGGCTAGCTCGACCGCGACTGGCGTCCCGACCTCGACCCCGGCGGCCTCGCGGAAGGCGGCGTTGAGGACCACGAAGGCCTGGCCGTCGCGGATCCCGATCGAGCCCTCGAAGGCCTCCCCGGCGATCGTGCCGGAGACTTTGGTGCGGGCGCCGGCATTCCACTCCTCGCGCGGGTCGAAGGGGAAGGGGAGGCGGACGTGGCCGCGGTCGGTGATCACGGGGGTTGCCTCGAAGGCTCTGGCCTCGGCGCTCATCGGCGCGGCAGTCTAGGCGAGCCGACGCTGTTTTTGGCCGCCGCCTGGACGGGCATTAGTCTGCGAAAAGACTCTGACCATTTGGCAGTTCTGACCCGGAGGTGGTGGCGATGGTTGAGGGCGTGGAGCGAGGCGCGCGGGGACGCGGGATGCGGTGGGAGGACGGCGCCATCTATGCGCTGATACTGGCCGGCATCTATCTGTTGGTGGGCGTCCTCTTCTTCTATGCCGGCAAGGAGAAGATCTTCGATGGAGTCGGGGCGCCGCCGCCGATCGAGAAGCAGTTCAGCGGCACCTTTCTCGACACGATCCCCGGCGTTGACGCCGCCTGGACGATCCTCGGCATTCTCGAGTTCGCGATCTTCGTGCTCACCGTCGTCAGCCTGGCGACGCTGGAGTTCCTGCCCTGCCGGCGCAAGCCGTTCCTGCTCAGCGCGCTCGCCCTGGCGATCTTCACCTTCTCGATCCTCGGCATGGGCCAGAACGTGGTCGGCGAAAACACCGGCGTCGCCGAGCTCTTCCTCTACGCGGGCGCGACCGGGGTCCTGCTCGGCCTGGTGCTGCTGATGCCGCCCTACCGCGGCGCCAACTGGATCAGCGGCCGGGGGGAGGGATCGTGATCGAGCCGATCGCGGGCATGCCCGCCGGCACCACCGGTCTGCGCTCCAGCGGCAAGCTCAGCCGCGCGGACTACACCGAGGTGCTGGAGCCGGCCCTGGCTGAGGCGATCGCCGGCGGCGAGATCCGCTTGCTCTTTGCCCTTGACGACTTCGACGGCCTCGAGCCCGGCGCCTGGATCGAGGACGCGAAGACGGGCCTCGGCGCGTGGGCCAAGCATCACTCCGCCTGGAGGCGCTTCGCCCTCGTCACCGACGTCGAGTGGGTCGCGAAAGCGATGCGCGCCTTTTCCTGGCTCGCCCCCGGCGAGGTGAAGATCTTCTCGCCGGCCGAGCTGGAGGAGGCGAAGGCCTGGGTCGCGGGCTGAGCGGGGCGCGTCCGCGCCTCAGCTGAGCAGACCGAGCTCGCCGGCGCGGTGGCTGGCCTCGACTCGGGAGCGGCACTCGAGCTTGCCGAGCAGGTTGCGCACGTGCATGTCGACGGTGCGCTGGCTGATGAAGAGCTCCTGGGCGATCTCGCGGTTGGTGCGGCCGACCGAGACGTGACGCAGGACCTCGAGCTCGCGCCGGGTCAGCCCGGCCCCGTCGGCGCTGGCCGCGGCGCGGCTGCCGAGGCGCTGCGCGACCGACTCGCCGAGCGCCGCGACTTCCCGCGCGGCCTCCGCCGCGAGCGGGCGCGCGCCGAGCTTGGTTGCCGTGCGGTAGGCGCCGGAGAGGCGCTCGAGCGCGAGCTCGCGCTCTCCCGCGGCAGCCAGGCCGACGCCGGCGCGGAGCTCCACCTGGGCGCGCTCGAAGGGGATCGCGAGGCCGCGGTGCAGCTCGACCGCGCGCTCGAGGTGCTCGGCCGCGGTCGCGGGGTCGCCGTCCACCAGCGCCAGCTCGCCGAGCGTCTGCGCCAGCGCCGCCAGCGCGTCGTCGTGCCCACCCTCGGCGACCATCTTCCCGAGCGCCGCGGCGCAGGCGTTGGCGCGGTCGCGGTCGCCGCGGCGGGCCAGCTGGCTGGCGGCCCAGCGCACTCCCCAGACGGCGTAGTGGTGGTCCTCGCTCTCTTCCCAGCGGGCGAGCAGCTCGTCGCAGTACCGGGCCATCTCGTCGTCGAGCCCTTCGGCCGCGGCGACCTGGGCGAGGCCGGTGGTCGAGTCGACGAACATGTTGTAGTGGCCGACCGCGGTCGCGACCGCGCGGGTCTCGGTCATCATCCGCCGGCCGGCGGCGAACTTGCCCTGGAAGGCGTAGATCGCGCCCAGCAGTCCCTCGGCCACCCATACCGCGGTATCGGTGTCGATCAGCTTCTGGCCGAGCTCGACCGCGCGCGACCACTCGCCGCGCTCGCGCAGGACGTAGACGAGGCAGGTGACGCAGGCGACCTCGGTGACGTCGTCGTCGCAGAGGCCGAGCGCGGTGTCGAGTGCCTCCTCGGCGCGGCGGTAGTCGGCGCCGTCGTAGAGGACGATGCTGAGCCGCTGATAGAGCTCGGCGGCGATCGGGGTGAGGTCGTGCTCGAGCGCCAGCGCGAGCCCGCTGCGGACGGCGCCGTGGCCCGCCTCGTACTCACCGCCCTTGGCTTCGGCCAGGCCGCGCAGCCCTAGCGCGCGGGCCGTGACGTCGACCCGCCCGGCCGCCTCGGCGGCGGCGGAGGCCTGCTGCGCCAGCTCCACCGCCTCCCGGTAGCGGCCGCCGCGCTGGTGGTGGTCGGCCATCGCCAGGCGCTCCGCCGCCGCCTCGGCGGGGCGCTCGGCGCGGTCGAAGGCTTCGGCGGCGAGGCCGCGGACGGCGAAGGCGGCGTCGCGTTCGCCGAGCAGGCTGAGGACGCCGGCGAGGCGGCGCTGGGCGCGGGCGTACTCAGGGTCGAGCCCGGCCGCGTCGCAGCTTGCCGCCAGCTCCCGCCAGGCTTTCGCCGCCTCGCCGAGCTCACCGGCCAGCTCGGCGCAGCGCCCGTAGCGCTCCAGCGTCTCCAGGTGCAGCTCAGCGGCCTCCTCGTCGGCCCAGAGGTCGAGCGCCTGCCGCGCCGTCCGCGCCGCGTCGTGGTGGGCGTGGACGGCCTCGGATTCGCGGCTGGCCGCGACCAGGGCTTCGCGGGCGCGCTGGTCCTCGGCAGCGCCGAGCCAGTGGGTAGCAAGCTCGGCGCTGGCGCCGTCCGCAGCCTCGATCGCCTCCGCGAAGCGGCGGTGCAGGTCCCGGCGCCGCATCCACGGCACGTCGGCGTAGAGCGCTTCCTGGGCGAGCGCGTGGCGGAACTCGGCGCGGCCGTCACCGCGCTCGGTCAGCAGCCCTGCCTCGACCAACTCCGCCAAGCTTGCCGCCGGGGCCAGGCGCGCGGCCAGCGCGAGGTCGAGCTGCGGGCCGGCGACCGCGGCCACCTCGACCGCCTCGCGGGCCTCGGGCGAGAGCTGCGAGAGCCCGACCAGGACCGCTTCGCGCACGGTCGCCGGGATCGGGACCTCGTCGCGCTCGGCGAGCTCGAGGCCGTGGCGGCCGGGCCGGACCGAGTCGCGCAGCTGCAGCGCCCGCACCAGCTCCTCGGCGAAGAAGGGGGAGCCCATCGTGCGGTCGTGGACCGCGCGGGCGAGGCTGGGGGAGGGGTCCTCGCCCAGCAGCTCCCGCAGCAGCGCGGTCGTCGCCTCCTCCGGCAGCGGCTCCAGGGTGATCTCCTCGAGGCGGCCGCCGCGCCGCAGCTCATTGCGCAGCCAGCGCAGGCGGTGGTCGCGGGGCAGGCCGTCAGAGCGGTAGGCGGCGAGGATCAGCACCGGCATCTCGGCCAACGCTGGGGCCAGCGCGGCAAGCAGCTCCAGCGTCGTCTCGTCCGACCACTGCAGGTCGTCGAGCACGATCGCCGCGGCTTCGCCCGCGGCAACCGCCGCGAAGGCGCACCGGATCGCCTCGAAGATCGTCGCCCGCTCGCTTTCCGCGGCCGGCTCGCCGAGCTCGGGCAGGATCAGCGCCAGGTGGCTGCGCAGCGGTCCGCAGTCGCCAAGTCGCGCCGGGTCGCTGCGGAGATGAGACCGCAGCGCCTCGGCGATCGGGGCGTAGGGGGTGGAGACGCCGCTCTGGGCGGCGCCGCGCAGCACCGGCCCGGGGTGGGCGCCGGTCGCCTCCTCCAGCAGCCGGCTCTTGCCGACGCCGGCCTCACCGCCGAGGAGGACGAGCGAGCCGTGGCCTTCCGCGGCGCGCGCCAGCGCCGCGCCGATCTGCGCCAGCTCAGCCTCGCGGCCGACGAGCGGGCTTTTCGTCGCCATTAACTCAGTCTAGGAGCGGTGACCCACTCCGACCGGCTCCGCGCCTGCGGGCGCCGGTCGGAGTGGGAGGCCGGCCCAAGGGGCTCAGCTCGTCGCGGCGACCGGATCGGGCCGGACGATCACCGTGTCGAGGATCGGGATCACCTCGTCGGCGGGCAGGCCGGCGGCGTCGGCGTGGGCGCGGATCGCCTCCGGGCTCTCGCCTTCGTAGACGCAGAACGTCCCGACCTCGCCGCTCTCCTCGGCCAGCGCGTAGCTGCGGATCCAGCGCACGCCTGAGCCCGGTTCGTCGCCGACTTCGGCCGACCGTTTACCGGCCACTTCAAGGTCCTGCGGGGTCTTCCAGCCGTTGCGGCGAAGAATTCCGTATAGCTTCATCTCAGTCTCCTGTCACTTGAGGGGGATTTCCTGGTGCCAAGCGACCGTATGGCCGATTCAGGGGGTCTCGCATCGGCGAAACCACCGTATTTCCGGCCCGGCATGCCGTAGTTCGTGCCTGAGGGCGGTCGCCGTACGATTCCGGAGGCGTGCTGCTGCTCTACGACAACCCGGTGTCCGGCAATTGCTACAAGGTCCGTCTGCTCTTCCACCTGCTGGGGATCGAGTACGAGCGCCGGGAGCTCTCGGTCTTCGACCGCTCCGACCGGCCCGCCGTCCTCGGCGGCCTCAGCCCCTCGCTCAGAGTCCCGACCGTGGTGCTCGACGACGGCCGTCATCTCGCCGAGTCCAACGCGATCCTCTGGCACTTCGCCGAAGGCACCCCCTACCTGCCCGACGACCTCTTTGAGCGCGCCCAGGTCCTGCAGTGGATGTTCTTCGAGCAGTGCGACCACGAGTCGACGATCGCCGTCCTCCGCTTCCGCCTCTCGATCCTCGAATCCCCGCCCGACGAGGCCCACCAAAAGCGCCTCCAAGCCGGGGGCAGCGCCGCCCTCGCCGCGATGGACCGCCACCTCGCCGACCACCCGTACTTCGTCGCCGACCGCTTCACCATCGCCGACATCTGCCTCTACGCCTACACCCACGTAGCCCCCGAGGGCGGCTTTGACCTCGAGCCCTACCCCGCCGTCCGCGCCTGGCTCGAGCGGGTGGCGGCGGAGTCAGGCATGATCCCGATGCTCGCATCTTGAGGTACGCACGAAGTCGTTAAAGGGTCCCGTCTGGTCCCGGTGAGACTCTGCCCGACGTGCTGGCGGCACTCAAAGAGCCCATTGATGTGCAGATGGTTGGCGAAGGCGAGGCGCTAGACGTTGTCCTTGCCTTGACGGGGCCCGTCCTGATTGCTGTCGCCGCGGTAATCGCTGCTGTAGTCGCCGCTAGAACTGCGAATCGGCGGCAGCGGGCTCAGCTTGACCATGACCTCGATGTTCGTCATCGCGAGTACGTTCGAGACGTGCTTGACGATGCGGCGGCGCTCGCTCAGCAAGGACTGGAATCCACCGCGCTGCTCTCCGGCGCCGTCAGAGTGTTGGAAGAAGAGAGGTCAGCGGCGTCCGACCTAGACGAGATTGATGCGGACTCTGACGAGGCGCAGGCCGCCCGCGACGAGGTCTTGAAGCTGCAGGGCAAGGCGTACAAGAGCTACGAACAGGCATTGGAAAAGGGGCGGGAGATGATGGCTCTTTTCGTCCGCCTGGGCCTTGCCTTCGGCGTCAGGGGCGCTATCCCGTCGGCTTTTGACGACCTGCATGACACCACGGCGGATCGCATTGATGCCTGGCGGGCGGGAATCGTTGGGGTGCGTGACGAACGCGAGATCGCGGCCTGTGAAATGACGATCGACCTGCAGACGGATGCATTCGCAACCCTGATGACGCTGTGCGAAGGGTGGCTGGATGAGCAGTCGCCCCGGCGCGCCTTGGGCCCTTCCGGGTAGTCCACCACTGCGGGCAGCATCCCGCCGCTCCAAGTCCAGGTTGCCGCTTCGGTTGCCACCCCCGCTTGAATCGCGCTCCGCCCGATCTTGGAGTGGCGCGCATTCAGCACTGCGCTGTCATGCCGGAGGAGGGACTCGAACCCCCGACACGCGGATTATGATTCCGCTGCTCTAACCAGCTGAGCTACTCCGGCGGGGATGGCATCGTAGTAAGCGGCGGGCCTGGGGGCGGGGCTCGGTGATTCATGTGCGGGGGCGACGCTTGCCGGCGGGATCAGTTTTACTTGAGGGCCGTCCTGCACTCGGGGAGGGATGACCGACGCTTGCAGGGATTTTGAGCAGACCAGAGACGGTGAGGGTTTAGGGTGAGGGCGTGAGTACGGAGCTGGACAGGGCGGTTCGGACTGTGGTCCGGCAGTGCATGGGCGTCTCCCCGGGCGAGGACGTGCTGGTGGTCTGCAACCCGGTCACTGAAGAGATCGGGGCGCTGATGCGGATTGAGGCGCAGGGCGACGGGGCCGACGCGACTCTGGCCGTGATCTCCGAGCGGGACTCGGCGGCGGGGGAGCCGCCGCGGGCCGTTGCCGCGGCGATGGCTGCGGCTGACGTGGTCCTGGCGCCGACGATCCAGTCGCTCTCCCATACCGCGGCGCGCAAAGCGGCGAGTGAGGCAGGGGTGCGGATCGGCACCCTGCCCGGAGTCACCGAGGAGATGCTGACGCGGCTGATGGGGGCCGACATGGAGGAGGTGCGTCGCCGTGGCTGGGCGATCGTCTCGGCAATGAACGCCGGCTCCGAGGTCCACATCACATGCCGCCACGGCAGCGACCTGCGGTTCAGCCTTGAGGGGCGGATGGGAATCGTCGACGCCGGCGAACTCAGCAACCGCGGCGCCTTCGGCAACCTGCCCTGCGGCGAGGGCTTCATCGCGCCGCTGGAGGGGACCGCCGAGGGCACGCTGGTCGTCGACGGCTCGATCGCCGAAGTCGGCCTGCTCGACACGCCGACCTCGCTCAGCATCCGCGGTGGCCACCTGGTCGACACCGACGGGCCGGGGGGTGAAGCGCTGATGCAGCTGCTGGCGCCGCACGGGCCGGACGCGACCAGCGTCGCCGAGCTCGGGATCGGCACCAACGAAGAGGCGATCCTCACCGGCAACGTGCTCGAGGACGAGAAGATCCTCGGCACGATCCACCTCGCCTTCGGCGCCTCTGCGGCGATCGGCGGCACGGTTCAGGTCCCGGTCCACCTCGACTGCGTGCTGCTGGAGCCGACGATCGAGATCGACGGCGAGACGATCACCCGCGACGGCGAGCTGCTGGTCTAGGCCCCGGGCAGCGGCTAGCCTGCGGGGCATGCCGGCCCTGCTCGCCGTTCCCAACGTCGCCGAGGGCAGCGACGAGGAGCGATTGGGACTGCTGCAGGCGGCGTTCGAGCGTGGGGCCAGGCTGCTCGACCGCCACACCGACGGCGACCACGACCGCACCGTCTTCACCCTCGCCGGCGAGCCGGGGCCGCTCGGCGAAGCGCTGGTCGCCGGCGCCGAGGAGGCGGCGGAGACGCTCGACATGGCCCACTACACGGGCGCCCACCCGGCGGTCGGGGCGCTCGACGTCTGCCCGCTCGTCTGGCTCGAGGCGGGCGACCGCGACGCCGCCCGCACCGAGGCGGTCGCGGTGGCATCCCAGATCGGCGGCCTCGGCATCCCCGTCTTCCTCTACGGCGAGCTGGCGCGCGAGCCGGTGCGCGCCGAGCGCGCCTACTTCCGCAACGGCGGCTTGGCGGAGCTGTGGCTGCGGATGGAGTCGGGTGAGCTGCAGCCCGACTTCGGGCCGGCGCTGCCGCACCCGCGCGCCGGCGCCACCCTGGTCACCGCCCGCCCGCCGCTGGCCGCCTTCAACGTCGAGCTCGACAGCGGCGACCTCGAGATCGCGCGCGCGGTTGCCGCGGGGCTGCGCGAGGCCGGGGGAGGGCTGCGAGGGGTGCGGGCGATCGGGCTCGTCCTCACGAGCGGCCGGGCCCAGGTCTCGACCAACGTCCACGACCCGTTGACGATGCCGCTGGGCGAGGTGGTGGAGGCGGTGCGGAGGCTGGCGGCGCCGCTCGGCGCCCGCCCGCTGGAGGCAGAGCTGGTCGGGCTGGCCCCGGCGGCGGCGCTCGCCGGCTATCCGGAGGACGTGCCGATCCGGGGCTTCGACCCCGAGCAGCACCTGATCGAGCGGCGGCTGGCGGCCCCGACCGATTAGATTCAGTCCATGGCACAGACCAAGAAAAAGCGCCGCCGCAAGCAGCGCGGCACCCAGGGCGGGCGGATCGACACCCGCGGCCGGGCCGGTCGCCCGCGCAGCCGCGAGGAAGCGAAGGCCCGCGCCCGCTCCAAACGCAAACCGGGTCCTAAACAGGACATGCCGCCGACCTGGCGCAGCTCGATTGTCCGGGGGCTTGTCGCCGCGGTCGTCTTCGCCGTGCTGCTGCTGGTGATCTTCAAACGGCCGGTTGGCGCCGCCCTCGCGCTCGGCGCCTTCATGCTCGCCTTCTACATCCCCGCTGGCTACTTCATCGACATGACGATGTGGCGGCGGCGCGAGCGAGCGCGGATCCGCGCTCGCGAAGGGCAGTGAGCCTCGACGTCGAGATGCTGACGGTCGGCCCGGTGGCCGAGAACTGCTTCCTGCTGCGGCGAAGCGGTTCGGACAAGGCGCTGATCGTCGACCCTGGCGAGGAGGCGGAGAGGATCCTCGCGGCGCTTGCTGGGATGGGCGCCGAGGCCGAGGCGATCCTCATCACCCACTGCCACTTCGACCACATCGGCGCCGTCGCGCCGGTGGCGGAGGCGACCGGGGCGCCGGTCTACTGCCCCGAGATCGAGGTCCCGATCCTGCGCGACATCATGGCCTTCGTCCCCTGGGAGGGGTTCGGCCCGTTCGAGAGCTACGAGGCCGACGAGACCGTCGCCGGCGGCGAGACGCTGGAGCTGGCGGGGCTGGAGCTCGACGTCGTCTTCACGCCCGGGCACAGCCCCGGCCACGTCACCTACGCGGTCCGCGGCGAGGGCGCGATCTTCTCCGGCGACGTCCTCTTCCAGGGCTCGGTCGGCCGTACCGACCTGCCCGGGGCCGATGGGCCGACGCTGCTCGCCTCGATCGGGACGCTGCTCGATTCCTTCCCCGATGAGACGGTTGTCCACCCCGGCCACATGGGGTCGACGACGCTTGGCGCCGAGCGCGCCACGAACCCCTTCCTCGGCTCGCTGGCGCGGTAGGCGGCGTCGGCCCGCTGTCGATTAAGGTCGGCGCCACCATGGCCAGCAAGTACAAGGCGCCGCGCGGGACCTTCGATGTGCTCCCCGAGCAGTCGCGAGCGCGGGCGCGGGTGCAGCGTGCGGCGGCCGAGATCTTCGCTCGCGCCGGCTACGAGATGGTGTCGACGCCCATCTTCGAGGACACCGAGCTGTTCGAGCGCGGCGTCGGCGCCTCGACCGACATCGTCCGCAAGGAGATGTTCACCTTCGAGGACAAGGGCGAACGCAGCCTGACGCTGCGCCCGGAGGGGACGGCGCCGGTCTGCCGCGCCTACCTCGAGCACGGGATGCACAAACTGGCGCAGCCGGTGAAGCTCGCCTACTTCGGCCCCTTCTTCCGCCACGAGCGCCCCCAGGCCGGCCGCTACCGCCAGTTCCACCAGCTCGGGGTCGAGTGCATCGGCACCGACTCGCCGCTGGCCGACGCCGAGGCGATCATGCTCCTCTCCGACCTGCTCGGGGAGCTCGGGGTGCCGGGGGTGGAGCTGCGGCTCGGCAGCCTCGGCTCTTTCGAGTCCCGCCAGACCTACCTGGAGGAGCTGAAGGCCCACCTGCACAAGCACGAGGGCGAGCTCTCCAAAGACGTGCGGGAGCGGATCGACGTCAACCCGCTGCGCGCCTTCGACTCCGACGATGAGGGCACCCAGGGCGTGATGGCGTCCGCGCCGACGATCGTCGAGAGCCTCGAGGATGAGGACGCCGAGCACTTCGCCGAGGTCCGCGGGCTGCTGGACGCGGCCGGCATCTCCTACGTCGTCGACACGACTTTGGTCCGCGGCCTCGACTACTACACGCGCACGATCTTCTCCTTCGTCTGCGACCAGCTCGGCGCCCAGTCGGAGATCGGCGGCGGCGGCCGCTACGACGGCCTGATCGAGCAGCTCGGCGGGCCGGCGACGCCGGCGGTCGGGTGGGCGGCCGGGATCGAGCGGATTCTGCTGGCCCTGGACGAGGAGGACGAGCCGTCCGGGCGCGACGCCTTCGTCGCGATCGCCGACCCCGGGCAGCGGCAGCGGGCGATGGCGCTGGTGATCGAGCTCCGCCACGCCGGGCTCTCGGCCGAGGTCGACCTCGCCGGCCGCGGGCTGAAGGGGCAGCTGAAACACGCCAACCGGATCGGCGCCCGCCGGGTGCTGATCCTCGAGGCTGACGGCAGCGCCCAGCTGCGCGACATGGGGAGCGGCGAGCAGCGTGCCGTCGATCCCGGCAACTTGGTGGATGAGATGACCGGAGGAGAATCTTGAGCGACGTCCCGACCCTGAGCCCGAACGAGTACCGCGACACCTGGTGCGGCCAGGTGCTGCCCGATCGGGTCGATTCCGAGGTGCGGGTCGCCGGCTGGGTCAACCGCCGCCGCGATCACGGCGGGCTGATCTTCATCGACCTGCGCGACCGCACCGGGATCGTCCAGCTCGTCTTCCATCCCGACACTTCTGGGGAGGCGTTTGAGCTCGCGCACAAGCTGCGGGCCGAGGATGTGCTCAGCGCCACCGGCCCGGTCGTCCGCCGCGCCGAGGACACGATCAACCCCGAGCTGCCGACCGGGGAGGTGGAGCTGAAGGTCGGCGCGGCCGAGCTGCTGGCCGACTCGGAGACGCCGCCCTTCCAGATCGAGGGCTTCTCCGGCGAGGCCGGGGAGGACGCGCGGCTGCGCTACCGCTACCTCGACCTGCGCCGCGAGCAGATGCGCGAGGCGCTGATGCTGCGCCACAAGGTGACCGCGGCGATGCGCGAGTTCCTCGACGGCGAGGGCTACGTCGACATCGAGACCCCGGTCCTGACCCGTTCGACGCCCGAGGGCGCGCGCGACTTCCTCGTCCCCAGCCGTCAGCAGCAGGGCGCCTTCTACGCGCTGCCGCAGTCGCCGCAGCTGTTCAAGCAGCTGCTGATGGTCTCCGGGTTCGAGCGCTACTACCAAATCGCCCGCTGCTTCCGGGACGAGGCGACCCGGGCCGACCGCCAGGCCGAGTTCACCCAGCTCGACGTCGAGATGTCCTTCGTCGACGTCGAGGACGTGATCGCGGCGAACGAGCGGCTGCTGGCGCACGTCTTCGAGCGCGCCGGCGGCCCGGCGATCGAGCTGCCGATGCAGCGCATGGGCTACGACGAGGCGATGGACCGGTTCGGGACCGACCGGCCGGACCTGCGCTTCGGGCTGGAGCTGGTCGACCTCGGCTCGGCCCTGCAGGAGACCGAGTTCAAGGTCTTCCGCTCGGTGCTGGAGGGCGGCGGCTCGATCCGCGGCCTCAACGCGGGCAAGCGCGAGATGCCGCGCTCCGAGCTCGACGGGCTGATCTCCCGCGCCCAGGAGCTCGGCGCCAAGGGCCTCGTCTGGGCCTTCCGCGAGAGCGACGGCTGGCGCTCGCCGACCGCCAAGTTCCTCAGCGAGGCCGAGCTGGCGGAGCTCAACCGCCTGCTCGGGGCCGAGGAGGGCGACCTGCTGCTGCTGGTCGCTGACGAGCGCGGCGTCACCGATGCGGTCCTCGGTCAGATGCGGCTCGACCTCGGCGAGAATTTCGGGCTGATCGACGAGAACGAGCACCGCCTGGTCTGGATCGTCGACTGGCCGCTGATGGAGTGGAACGAGGAGGCGAAGCGCTGGGACTCGATGCACCACCCGTTTACGGCCCCGGCGGGGGAGTTCGACCCCGACGACCCGGGCGCGGCGCGGGCGCAGGCCTACGACGTGGTCTGGAACGGCCAGGAGCTCGGCGGCGGCTCGGTCCGTATCCACCGCGCCGACGTCCAGGAGAAGGTCTTCGCGGCGCTCGGGATCGACGCCGAGACGGCGGAGGCACGGTTTGGCTTCCTGCTCGAGGCGCTGCGCTTTGGGGCGCCGCCGCACGGCGGCATCGCCTACGGGATCGACCGCATCGTCCAGCGCCTCTCCGGCGCGGAGACGATCCGCGACGTGATCGCCTTCCCCAAGACCGCCTCCGGCTTCGACCTGCTGACCGGCGCCCCGGCCCCGGTCGACGAGCCGCAGCTGCGCGAGCTCGGGATCAAGGTCCACGAACGGAAGCTCGCCGGGCACTGAGATGGGCCTCCGGGACTGGATTCCGCGCAAGTGGCGCTCGGGCCCCGGGCCCGGCCAGACCCCGGTCTTCGTCGACGACCCGACATTCGACGGCTGGGAGGTGGTGCGCGATTTCGGCGACCTGCGGACCGCGCGCGCCTGGCACCAGGCGCTGATCGAGGCCGACATCGAGGCCGTCCTCACCTCCGACTGGCCGCTCGACCGCTTCGGCCGCGGCGACATCGCCCTGCGCGTCCCCGGCGACCGCTGGAGCGAAGCCGAGTGGCACCTCTCCAACCTCGACGACTAGCGGCGAGCACCGACGGGCGTCCACCAGATGTTTGACCGGTGCGCCCCGGTGGTACCGTTGCCCTCAGGCTCGAGTCCGTACGAGAGCCGTCTCACCGTTTGACCCAACACAAACGGCGCGGGAGCCACCGTCTCGGGGCCTCTTGGGGTCACGAGCAGGCACCCACCTTCATTTGAAGGGATCAAAGCCAGAGGCGGCAACGGCGGACTGGGGCCTTTTGTTTGCCCAGCATCAGTCGGCCGCCAAGGAACTCGGGGGAGAGTTCGGCTGAGTCCTCCCTTATCTGGCATATGCCCGGAAAAGGCAGGACTCGACGAAGCAGCCGGGAGGATCCGCCGGACGAGCGGGTTGGGGGGCTCGCCGGTGGGCAGCATGGGGTTGTGTCGCGGGGGCAGTTGCGCGGTCTTGGCCTGTCGGCAGGTCAGATAGACGAGCGTTTGCGCAGGGGGAGCCTGTTGCGATTGCACCGGGGTGTCTACGCGGTCGGACACGAATCTCTCACGAGGGAGTCGCGATGGCTTGCTGCCGTACTTGCAAGCGGGAGAGGCGCGGTGCTCAGTCACCGGAGCGCCGCGCAGCTGTGGGGGATCGCTCCGGGATGGGAACACGACCCGGAAGTGACGCGGACCAAAAGCTTCACGGACCGCCCCGGGGTCACTGCCCATCAGGCGGCCTTACCGGCTGACGAGGTAGGGGTCGTCAGGGAGATACCGGTGACCGGTGTGTTCAGAGCCGTGTTCGATATGGCGGCTCTGGTCTCGTTGCGCCGAATGTCGCTGCGGCAGTTGGAGCGGGCGTTTCATGAGGCGGAAGCGAAGGGGCTGACGGGGCGGGTCTCGTTACCGGGACTGATCGAGCGCTACCCAGGGCACCGGGGGGTCGGCGTTCTGCGGGAGCTGCTCGGCAGTCGGAAGCCTGTTGGGATCACCGAGAGTGCGCTGGAGGAGCGGTTCTTGACGTTTCTGGATGCGCGGGGGTTTCCGCGGCCGCGGCTTAATGGGACGCTACCGCTGCGGGGGCGCTTGTTGCGGCCGGATTGCCTTTGGGAGCGGGAGCGGCTGATCGCGGAGCTCGACGGTCGGGTTGTTCACAGCGCCGGTCTGGCTTTCGAGGGCGACCGGCGGCGCGATCGTGAGCTGTTGGTGGAGGGATGGCGGACCTTGCGCGTCACCTGGCTGCAGCTACGGGACGAACCGGAGGCGATTGCGGCTGACTTGCGCAGGCTGCTCGGCCTCGAGGAGGAGGCGACAGGCGTGGGCTGAGGCGCAAAGTCCGCTGTGGTCGGCCGAAGGGCTCCCAACCTCCTACCCTTGACGCATGGATCGCGAGTTGTTCGAGCACTATCTGAGCGACGCGAGTCGGCTTGGGCCGCCGGTCGACTATGCGTTCACGGGCGCTGCCGGTGGCGCCGCCTGCGGCGATCTCTCGCGGGTCTCGTTCCTCGTTGCCGACGGCCGGATCACTTCGGTCAGCTTCGACGCCGAGGGCTGCGGGGCAACTCGCGCCGCCACGGCCGCCGTCGCCGAGATCGTCGATGGCACTCCGGCCCTCGACGCGGCCCGCCTCTCAATTGACGACGTCGACGCCGCAATCGGTGGGCTCACTCCCGCGAAGCGCCACGCTGCACAGCTCGCGACCGATGCCCTGCACCGCGCTCTCAGCGCCGCAGCGGCCTCGGATCTCCCTCTCTCAGCTTCATCGGAGGGAGGGGGATGGGCGACCTCACCCGCCCAAGGCGGTCGTCCATCCCCCTCCCGTACGGATGCCCCCAGCCGCGTCGCCGTCGCCATGTCCGGCGGGGTCGACAGCGCTGTCGCCGCGCTGCTGGAGCGGGAGCGGGGGGCGGAGGTGGTCGGGATCACGGTCAAGCTCTGGGCCGACCCCGACACCGACGGGGCGAAGGCCTGCTGCTCGCCG
Organism: Solirubrobacterales bacterium; assembly: GCA_036277915.1. Taxonomy (GTDB): domain Bacteria; phylum Actinomycetota; class Thermoleophilia; order Solirubrobacterales; family 70-9; genus VAYN01. Next base: position 160,939 of record DASUMA010000026.1, on the reverse strand, counting down.
GAGGCCGTGCTCGGGGCGCGGGCGCTCGCGCACTCGCTTGGGATCCCGCACTTCACCCTCGACCTCGAGGAGGAATTCCGCCGCCGCGTCGTCGCCCAGTTCATCGACGGCTACACCGGCGGGCGTACTCCCAATCCCTGCATCCTCTGCAACGGCGAGGTGCGGCTGGCGGCGATGGTCGACCTCGCCGAGCGGGTCGGCGCCGAGCGGCTGCTGACCGGCCACTACGCGCGGATCGTCGAGGACGCGGACGGGCCGCTGCTGGCCGCCGGCGCGGACGCCGCCAAGGACCAGAGCTACATGTTGGCCGCGTTGCCGCCTGACCTGCTGGGCCGGCTCGGCTTCCCGCTGACGGAGCTGACGAAGCCGGAAGTGCGGGCGATCGCTGAGCGCCACGGACTCGCCGTCGCCCGCAAGGCCGAGAGCCAGGACCTCTGCTTTCTCGCCGGCCAGGGCAAGCGCGGCTTCCTGCGCCGCCACGGCGGGCTCGAGGACCGCGAGGGCGCCGTGCTCGACCCGGCCGGTCGCAACGTCGGCCGCCACCGCGGCCACCACAACTTCACCGTCGGCCAGCGCCGCGGGATTGGCGTCTCCGCGCCGGAGCCGCTCTACGTGCTCGCCACCGATGCCGGCGCCAACACGGTTACCGTCGGCACCCGCGCTGACCTGCAGACGCGCCGGGTCCAGGTCCGCGACGCGGTCTTGCACCGCGACGGCAGCCGCGTCAACGCGGTCCGCCTGCGCTACCGCTCGCGCCCGCTGCCGGCTTCGATCGAGCCCGCCGCGAGCGGCCGCCACGAGCGCATCGAGGTTGAGCTGGGCGAGGACTTCGCCGGCGCCTCGCCGGGCCAGACCGCGGTGCTGATGGAAGGCGAGACGATCGTCGGCCACGGCACCATCGCGGCCTGAGCGAACGGCCACCCCCTTTTCGGGGCAGATATTTAGGCTTCCTCACATGAAGGCGCAGGAGATCCGCGACACCTACCTCTCCTTTTTCGAGGAGCGCGGTCACAAGATCGTGCCCTCGGCCTCGCTCGTCCCCGCCTCGCACGACCCCTCGGTCCTGCTGACGACCGCCGGGATGCAGCCGTTCAAGCCCTACTTCCTCGGCCGCGAAACGCCGCCGGGGCCGCGCCTCGCCGACGTGCAGAAATGCTTCCGCACGACCGACATCGAGGAGGTCGGCAACACCGCCCGCCACATGACCTTCTTCGAGATGCTCGGCAACTGGAGCTTCGGGGACTACTTCAAGGCCGAGTCGATCCCCTGGGGCTGGGAGCTGGCGACGCAGGGGTTCGGGATGGACCCGGAGCGGATCTGGGTCACGGTCTTCGGCGGCGACGAGGAGCTCGGGCTCGGCCCCGACGAGGAGGCGATCGAGATCTGGCGCGGGGTCGGCGTGCCCGACGAGCGGATCGTCCTGCTCGGCCGCGACGACAACTTCTGGCAGGGCGGCCCAACCGGCCCCTGCGGCCCCTGCTCGGAGCTCTACCTCGACCGCGGACCCGAGTTCGGGGACGACGACGAGCGTCCCGGCAGCGACGGCGACCGCTTCCTCGAGTTCTGGAACCACGTCTTCATGAGCTACGACCTGGCCGAGGACGGGACCCTGACCGAGCTGCCGATGCGCAACATCGACACCGGCATGGGCCTGGACCGGATGGCGGCGATCCTCCAGGACGTGCCCTCGGTCTTCGAGACCGACCATGTGCGGCCGTTGATCGACCTCGCCGAGGAACTGAGCGGCCATGGCTACGAGGAGGGCGCCGCGGTGACGCGGGCGATGCGGATCGTCGCCGACCATGCGCGCGGCGCCGCCTTCCTGATCGCCGATGGCGTCGTCCCCTCCAACGAGGACCGCGGCTACATCCTGCGGCGGATCATGCGGCGGGCGATCCAGCAGGGCCGCACGCTCGGCCTCGAGGCGCCCTGGCTCGGCCGCTTCGCCGAGCGCACGATCGAGCTGATGGGGGACGCCTACCCGGAGCTGGTCGCCGAGCGCGAGACGATCGCGCGCTGGGTCAACGACGAGGAGGAGAGCTTCGGCCGCACCCTGGAGCGCGGAACCGAGCTGCTCGAACGGCTGATCGCCGAAGCGAAAGAGGCGGGGACCTCCTGGATCGACGCGGCCGATGCCTTCAAGCTGCACGACACCTTCGGCTTCCCCTACGACCTGACCAAGGAGCTGCTCGCCGATGAGGGCCTCTCGGTCGACGACTCCGGCTTCGAGGAGCTGATGGAGGAACAGCGCCAGCGCGGCCGCGGCGGGGCCGCCACCGCGCACGGCTCCGAGGACACCCACAACCAAGCCCTTCGAGTCGCGGCAGAGGGACCGCCGAGCGAGTTCGTCGGCTACGAGCAGCTGCGGGCGCAGACCGGTGTGTCGACGGTCGAGACCGTCGCCGGCACGGGCGAGGACGCCGGTTCGACCCGGACCCTGCTGAAGCTCGACGAGAGCCCGTTTTACCCCGAGGGAGGCGGCCAGGTCTCCGACTCCGGCCAGATCTGCCGCAACGGCCAAGAGGTCGAGGTGCTGCGGGTCTTCCGTGTCGGGGAGGACCAGGTGATCGAGGTTGTCGGTGACGCCGGCATCGGTGCCGGCGACACGGTCGAGGCGGTGGTCGATCGCGAGACCCGCCACGCGACGATGCGCAACCACACCGCGACCCACCTCCTGCACGCGGCGCTGCGCGAGCGGCTCGGCACCCACGTGCGCCAGGCTGGCTCCGCCGTGCGTCCCGACAAGCTGCGCTTCGACTTCACCCACGGCCAGGCGCTCTCCCCGCAGGAGCTGCGCGACGTCGAGGACCGGGTCAACGAGTGGGTCAAGGGGAGCGCGCCGGTGCGCTGGATGAACATGGAGCGGGCCGAGGCCGAGAAGCTCGGCGCGATGGCCCTGTTCGGCGAGAAATACGGCGAGTGGGTGCGGGTGGTCGAGGTCGACGGCGTCTCGCGCGAGCTCTGCGGCGGCACCCACGTCGCCAACACCGGCGAGGTCGGCATCTTCAAGATCTCCTCCGAGGGCTCCAGCGCCGCCAACGTGCGCCGGATCGAGGCGATCACCGGTCCGGCTGCGATTGATTTCTTCCGCCAGCGCGAGGGCGATCTGCGCGAGGCCGGCGAGCTGCTCGGCAACCCCCAGGACCCGCTGGCCGGCGCCCGCAAGGCGGCGGAGAAGCTGAAGGAGGCCGGTGCCGGCGCCGAGCAGGCGGCGGCCGAGGCGCTCGGCAAGGAGGCCGAGGACCTGGCCGGGAGCGGTGTCGAGCTGGACCTGGCCGGAGGCGGTGGCAAGCTGACCCTGGTGCAGGCGAAGGCGACCAGCCCGAGCGACGGCAAGCAGCTGCTCGACCTCGCCAACCGGGTCCAGTCCAAGCTCGGTGGCAGCGGCGTCGTCGTCACCCTCGGCGGCGACTTCGGCGCCAAGGCGGGGCTCGTGGCGCTGGCCTCGAAGGACGTGGTCGAGCGCGGCGCCTCTGCGGGAACGCTGGTGCGCGAGGGCGCGCCGCTGATCGGCGGCGGCGGCGGCGGGCGCGACGACATGGCGCAGGCGGGAGGCAAGGACGCCTCGAAGCTGGACGACGCCCTGGCGGCGATGCGCGCCGCGCTCGAGCGGGAGCTCGGCTGAACCTGATGCGGGTCCTGGCGCTCGACCACGGCACTGTGCGAATCGGTTGCGCCATCTCCGACCCCAGCGGCACGCTCTCGCGGCCGCTGCCGGTGATCGAGCCACCGGAGCCGCGCGCGGTCTCCGAGCTGGTCGAGGAGCACGGGGTGGAGCGGGTCGTGGTCGGTTTGCCGCTGCACCTGAGTGGGGAGGAGGGCAGCCAGGCCGCCCTCGCGCGCAGCTTCTGCGCCGAACTGGAGGCGATGCTGACGATCCCAGTTGAGACTTACGACGAGCGCCTGACGACGAAGATGGCTGATGCCAGCCGCCGCGCCGGGGCGACCGCGGCGCGCGACTCGATCGCCGCCGCGCACCTGCTCGAGGCCTACCTGGCGGCCTCCGCTCCCGACGAGGACGAGTACCCCGAGGGGTCCGAGGCGTGAGCGACGAGATCCCCGGCGGCGACCCCTTCGCCGACCCGCAGGACCCGGCCGCGCGCGAGCGCGAGGAACGCCGCCGCGAGCGCGAAGAGAAGCGCCGCCAGAAGGCTGCCAAGCAAGAGGAGAAGGAAGCCGCTGCGCCGCCGCCTCCGTCGCCGCTGCCGCCGGCGGACCCTCCGCCATCGCCTCGCACCCCCGAGGAGGAGTTCTGGGACGAGGACCCGGTTGCCAAGCAGCCCGGGCCCGAACCGCTCGCCTCGGCCCCAGCCGCCACCGACTGGGACAGGCACGACGAGGGCGACCCGGCGATGGCCGGCGCCGCCCGCGCCGAGCGTCGCAACGGCGACGGCCGCCGGCCGCCTCGCGGGGGTCCCGTGCTCGGCGCCTTGCGCCGCCACCCATTCCTGATCTTCGCCGTGATCGCGGCGCTCTTCGTCGCCTGGTTCCTCAACGCGCTCTTCCAGCCGTTCCACGGCGACGGCTCCGGCAAGGTGCAGGTGACGATCCCGAAGGGCTCGAGCGTCAGCGAGGTCGGCGACCTGCTGAGCGAGAAGGGCGTGATCGACGACTCGACCTTCTTCCAGATCCGCGTCACCCTTGCCGGCAAGCGCGACGAGCTCTACGCCGGCCCCTTCACCCTGGCCGAGGGCATGAGCTACGGCGCCGCGATCGACGCCCTCTCCAAGCCGCCGGTCAAGAAGGTGCTGACGGTGACCGTCCCGGAGGGCTACTCGCGCTCGCAGGCGGCGCAGCTGGTCGAGGAAGTCGGCGTCCCCGGCAGCTACACCGAGGCGACGGTGAAGTCGAAGTTCCTCGACCCGGCCGAATACGGCGGCAAGGGCGCCAAGAGCCTCGAGGGCTTTCTTTTCCCCGACACCTTCGAGCTGAAGCCCAACGCCCCCGCCGCCGACCTGGTCGAGCTGCAGCTGAAGGACTTCAAGGGCCGGATCAAGGGCGTCGACATGTCCTACGCGAAGTCGAAGAACCTGACGGTCTTCGACGTGCTGACGATCGCCTCGATGATCGAGGACGAGGCCGGCGTCGCCAGCCAGCGCAAGCTGGTCGCCTCGGTGATCTACAACCGCCTGCGCGAAGGGATCCCACTCGGCATCGACGCGACGATCCGCTTCGCCACCGGCAATTACACCGAGCCGCTGACCGAATCCGAACTGGCGGTCGACTCGCCCTACAACTCGCGCACCAACGCCGGCCTGCCGCCGGGTCCGATCAACAGCCCGGGTCTCGAAGCGATCCAGGCCGCCGCGCACCCGGCGAAGACGGGCTACATCTACTACGTCACCGACCCCGGGACCTGCGGCAAGCTGACCTTCGCGAAGACGGAAGCCGAATTCGAAAAGGCGGTCGAGGAATACAACACCGCCCGCGACGAAGCCGGCGGCAACTCCCCCGACACCTGCGGGGAATGATCTGATGCCGCGACTGGCGGTACTCGGCTTCCCGGTTGGCCACTCGCGCTCGCCGGCGATGCAGAACGCGGCGCTCCAGGCCCTGGGGCTAGGGGATGAGTGGCGCTACGAGGCGATCGAGGTCGCCCCGGAGGAGTTCGAGGCGCGGGTGCGGGCGATGCCCGGGGAAGGCTTCGCCGGGGCCAACGTGACCGTCCCGCACAAGCTCTCAGCGCTGGCGATCGCCGACGTGGCGAGCGAGATGGCGAGCGAGATCGGCGCCGCCAACACGCTGGTCTTCCGGCCGGGCGGGATCGAGGCCCACAACTCCGACGCCGGCGGCCTGATCGCCTCGCTCCCCGAGTCGCCAGCCGGCCAGCGGGCGCTTGTCCTCGGGGCAGGCGGCGCCGCGCGGGCGGCGATCTGGGCGCTGGGCAAGGTCGGCGCCGCGGTCGAGATCTGGAACCGCACCCCGGCGCGGGCCGAGACGGTCCGGTTCGAGGTGACCCAGCGAGCGCAGGAGCTAGAGGTCTCGATCGAGGTCGAGACTGTTGAGGCGGCAAGTCCTATCGAGCTCGACCAGGGCGCCTACGGCTTGATCGTCAACACCACCGCGGTCGGCCTCCACGGCGAGGACCCCTTCGACCACCTGCCACTGCGCCGGGATGGCTTCATCCCGGGCCAGGCTGTGGTCGACATGGTCTATGGCGACGCGCCCTCGCCGCTGCTGGCCGCGGCTGCAGAGGCCGGCGCCAGCACGGTCGATGGCATCGAGGTGCTGGTCCAGCAGGGCGCGATCTCGCTCCAGATCTGGACGGACCTCGAGCCGCCGATCGACGTCATGCGCGCCGCCGCCCGCGAATGATGTATTTCCCACCCCATAGGGTCGGTAATGCATCACTCGTTCCGCCGATAGCCTTGCGGCCGTGACGGCGTTCCGCTTCACCACCGCTGGGGAGTCGCACGGGCCGGGGCTCGTGGCGATCGTCGAGGGCATGCCGGCCGGGCTCGAGCTCGACCGCGAGGCGCTCGACCGCGACATGGCGCGGCGCCAGCTCGGCCACGGGCGCGGCGGCCGGATGAAGATCGAGACCGACACGGTCGAGGTCCGCTCCGGGGTCCGGCACGGGCGCACGCTCGGCGGCCCGATCGCCGTCCTCGTCGCCAACCGCGACTACGCCAACTGGGAGGAGCGGATGAACCCGTGGCCGGTCGAGGGCTTCGAGCCCGACGAGGTCCACCTGCCGCGTCCCGGCCACGCCGACTTGGTCGGCGCCCAGAAATACGGCCACTCCGACATCCGCAACGTGCTCGAGCGCGCCAGCGCCCGCGAGACCGCGGCCCGGGTCGCCGCCGGCACGATCGCCCGCGGCTTCCTCACCGCGCTCGGCGTCGAGGTCCACAGCCACGTCCTGCAGATCGCTTCGGTCAAGGCGACCGAGCGCGAGGGCCTGACGCCTGCCGACTTCGCCGCCGTTGACGAGGATCCGGTCCGCTGCCTCGACCCCGAGGCGAGCAAGGAGATGGTCGCGGAGATCAACCGCTTGCGGAAGGCAAACGAGAGCCTCGGCGGCAGCTTCGAGGTGCTCGCCTTTGGGCTCGTCCCCGGGCTCGGCTCACACATCTCCTGGGAAGACCGCCTCGACGGCCGCCTCGCCGGCGCCGTCGCCTCGATCCAGTCGGTGAAGGGGGTGGCGATCGGGGAAGCCTGGGACGTCGCCGGCCGCCCCGGCTCCGAGGCCCACGACGAGATCTTCTGGTCGGAGAAGGACGGCTACTTCCGCGAAACCAACCACGCCGGCGGCCTTGAGGGCGGGATGACCAACGGCCTGCCGCTCTCGGTCCGCGGCGCGATCAAGCCGATCTCCACCTTGACCAAGCCGCTGCGCTCGGTCGACACCGAGACCAAGCAGCCGGCGCAGGCGCTGCGCGAGCGCACCGACTCGACCGTCGTCCCCGCCGCCGCCGTGGTCGCCGAGGCGATGGTCTGCCTGACCCTCGCTCGCGCCTACCGCGAGAAGTTCGGCGGCGACCACATCGACGACGTGCTTGCCGCGGTCGAGGCGTACAGGGCCCGCATCGACTGGCGGGGATGACCCCGTGAGCAGCCCGGCGATCGTCTTCATCGGCTTCATGGGAGCCGGTAAGAGCACCGCGCTGGCGGCAGCCCGGCGCGCCGATCTGGAGACGACCGAGATCGACGCGCTGATGGAAGCCGAGTTCGGCTCCACGATCCCCGAGGCGTTCGAGCAGCACGGCGAGGAGGGCTTCCGCGCTCGCGAGGCCGAGGTGGTCGGCAAGCTTCTGGAGGAGGCCGACGGCGGTGCGATCGCGCTCGGCGGCGGCAGCATCCTCTCCGAGCGGGTGCGGGCGGCACTCGGCCGTCACATCGTCGTCCTGCTCGAGGTCGACCCGCACGAGGCCTGGCGCCGGATTGCCCACAGCAACCGGCCGCTGGCTAAGAGCGAGGACGACGTGCGCCGCCTGTTCGAGACGCGGCTGCCGCTGTATGAGGAGCTGGCCGACGCGGTCGTGCCGATGGCCGATCGCGACGTGATCGAGCGGGCGCTGCCTGCTCTGCAGACATTGGCCGAGCTCCCGGCCGGGACGAAAATGCTCTGGGCATCGAGCGCCTCGGGCGAGTACCCGGTGTACGTCGGGACCGAGCTTCTCGAGAGCGAGGCGGGCGCCGCTCCCGGTCGGCGCTTCTGCGTCACCGATCGCGCCGTCGGGGCGCTGTACGCCGAGCGGCTCGGCTCCCTGGAGGCGACGGTCGAGGTCGAGCCCGGCGAGAGCGCGAAGACGATGGCCGAGGCGGAGCGGGTGCTGCGCGAGCTCGCCCGGGCGGGGATGACCCGCGGCGACCATCTGGTCGCGCTCGGCGGTGGCGTCGTCGGTGACCTCGCCGGCCTCTGCGGCCACCTCTACCAGCGCGGCGTTCCCGTGGTCCAGGTGCCGACGACGCTGGTCTCCCAGGTCGACTCGGCCTACGGCGGCAAGACCGGCGTCGACCTCCCGGAGGGCAAGAACTACGCCGGCGCCTACCACCTGCCAGCGGCCGTCGTCGCCGATACCTGCACGCTTGCGACGCTGCCGGCAGAGGAGCTCGCCGCCGGCTTCGTCGAGGCGCTGAAGACCGGCCTGCTCGCGGGCGGCGCGCTCTGGGAGCGGGTGCGCGCACTCCAGACGCTCGACCCGGCGAGTCTTGACGACGTCGTCTTCGCCTGCGCCCGCTACAAGTGCGAGGTCGTCGCCGCCGACGAGCGCGACGGCGGCCGCCGCCACGTGCTCAACCTCGGCCACACGGTCGGGCACGCGATCGAGAGCGCGACGGGATACACCCGCTACCGCCACGGCGAGGCGATCGGCATCGGCCTGCTGGCGTCGCTGCGGCTTTCCGACGCCCCGGAGCTGCGCGAGGAAGTCGAGGCCGTCCTCAGCCGCCACGGGCTGCCGGTCCAGCTCGACTCCGGCGCCGACGTCGACGCGATCCTCGAGATCCTTCAACGCGACAAGAAGCGCACCGCCGCCGGCGTTGGCTTTGTCCTTCTCTCCGAGCCGGGCAATCCCCGGACCGGTCAGCTGGTCGATCCGGCTAAGGTCCGGGCCGCCGTGGAGGAGCTGCTGCCATGACCACCACCCGCAACCGCGTCGCCGTACTGCACGGGGTCAACTTCAACATCCTCGAGCGCCGCGACGCCGGCGTCTACGGCGGCCAGTCGCTGGCCGAGCTCGAGCACCAGATCGAGGGCTGGGCGCGGGAGCTTGGGCTTGAACCGATCTTCTTCCAGACCAACGCCGAGGGCGAGTTCGTCGAATACCTGCACCGGCTGCCGGACCTGGCCGACTCGGCGCTGATCAACGCCGGGGCCTGGACCCATTACAGCCGCGCGATCGCCGACGCCCTCGACGTCGCCCGCCTGCCGGCGGTCGAGGTCCATCTCTCCGACGTCGAGTCCCGCGACGACTGGCGCAAGCTCTCGGTTTTCGATGGCCTGGTCCTGGCGAAGGTCTCCGGCAAGGGCGCCGACGGGTACCGCGAGGCGCTCGGCCTGCTCGCCAAAGAGCTCGGCGTGGCCGGCTGATGCGCGGCCGCGGCGATCGTCTCGAGGCCCGCGTCGGCGAGCTCGACCTGGAGCGGATGCTGGTCACCGACCTGGTCAACGTCCGCTACCTGACCGGCTTCACCGGCACCAACGGGGCCTGTGTCTGCGGCCCCGGTGTGCGCCTCTTCTTCACTGACTTCCGCTACACCGAGCGGGCTGAGAAGGAGACCGAAGGGTGGGAGATCATCACGGTCGGCGGCGACTGGCTGGGCGAGATCGCCGCCCACCTGAGCGGCCGGGTCGGCTTCGAAGACGACCAGATGCCGGTGCGGATGCTGGAGAAGCTGAAGGGCAAGCTCGCCGAGGGCGTCGAGCCGGTCGCGGCCGGCGGCACCGTCGGCGAGTTGCGCCGGGTCAAGGACGAGGTCGAGCTGGCGGCGATCGCCGAGGCGGCGAAGCTGGCCGACTCAGTCTGGGAATGGACGATCGAGCGCGGCCTCGCCGGCCGCACCGAGCGCGCGGTCGCCCGCGCCGCCGAAGCCCGCATGGTCGAGCTCGGTGACGGCCCGGCCTTCCCGACGATCGTCGCCGCCGGCCCCAACGGGGCGCTGCCACACGCCGAGCCCGGCGAGCGGGAGATCGGCCGCGGCGAGCTCGTCGTCTTCGACATGGGGGCCAAGCTCGACGGCTACTGCTCCGACGGCACCCGCACTTTCGCCACCGGCGACCCCGGCGAGGAGGCGTGCGCCGTCTACGAGGTCGTGCGCTCGGCCCAGCAGGCCTCCCTCGAGGCGATCGCCCCCGGCGTCAAGGGCGAAGACGTCGACACCGTCGCCCGCGAGATCATCGCCGCCGCCGGCCACGGCGACCGCTTCGGCCACGGCCTCGGCCACGGCGTCGGTCTCGAGGTCCACGAGGGCCCGCGCCTGACCCAGAAATCGGACGACCTGCTGGCGCCGGGAGAAGTCGTCACGGTCGAGCCCGGCGTCTACCTCCCGGGCAAGCTTGGCGTCCGCATCGAGGACCTCGTTACCGTCACCGCGGACGGCCTCCGCAACTTCAGCGGCCTCTCCAAAGAGCTGACGATCGTCAGCTGACCCGCGACCGGGTCAGCGGCTGAGATCGACGTCCGCCGTGAGGCGGCCGGCGAAAGCGGCGAGCAGGTTCACGACCGCCTCGACGTCGCGCAGGTCGACCATCTCGACCGGCGAGTGCATGTAGCGGAGGGGGATCGAGACCAGGCCGGTCGGGATCCCGGCGCGGGAGATCTGGAGCACGTCGGCGTCCGTGCTGGTGCCGCGGCCCGAGGCGCCGATCGAGTACTCGATGCCCTCCGCCTCGGCGGCCTCGACCAGGAGCTCGAAGACCTTGGGGGAGAGGGTGGAGCCGCGGCCGATCACCGGGCCGGAGCCGAGCGGGCTCGTTCCCAGCTCCTTCTCGTCGACGCCGGGGGCGTCGGTGGCGTGGGTGACGTCGACGGCGATCGCGATGTCGGGGCGGACCTGGAAGGCCGCGGTGCGGGCGCCGAACAGGCCGATCTCCTCCTGCACGGCAGCGACGGCGGCAAAGGAGCCGCCTTTGGCGCCGGCATCGTTCCAGCGGCGCAGGGACTCGAGCGCGACGTAGGCGCCGAGCCGGTTGTCCATCGCCCGCGAGACCAGCCGCTCTCCGACCACCGGCATCGGCTCGGCCCGGATCACGACCGGGTCGCCGACGCGGATCAGCTCCCCCGCCTCGTCGCGGTCGGAGGCGCCGACGTCGATGTGCAGCCCCTTCAGCTCGACGACCTTCTTGCGCTGATCGGGCTCGAGCAGGTGGATCGGCTTGCGCCCGACGACGCCCGGCACGAGCCCATCCTTGCCGCGGACCTCGACCCGCTGGCCGACCAGGATCTGGGGGTCCCAGCCGCCGATCGAGGCGAACCAGAGAAAGCCCTTCTCGTCGATGTGGGTGATGACCAGCCCGATCTCGTCGATGTGGCCGACCACCGCCAGCAGCGGGGAGGCGTCGCCGACGCGGGCGATCGAGGAGCCGAGGCCGTCGCTCGAGAGCTCGGCAAAGGAGGCCGCCTCGCGCCAGACTTCCGCTGCCGGTCCCTCGTAGCCCGAGGGGGCTCCGGCGCGCAGCAGCTGGTCGAGTAGGGGCGGGGTCGAGCTCAAGGTCCCGCAGTATGCCTGACCAGTACGTTTGTCTGCATCCAAGCCGCTCAGGGGGCGGCGTGCGAGGCGCCGTAGGCCTCGTGGCGCAGCTGGTCGCGGCGCTCGTCGTAGCCACGGTGCTCGAAGGCGATCAGCGTCCAGATCAGCGCGACGACGATCGCCACCGCGGCCACCGCCGGGATCGCCGTCGCTACCGGGATCAGGATCAGCAGCACGATCGCCAGCCCCAGCCGCCGCCGGTTGATCGTGCGCACGTGGCGGTAGCGGAAGGCGACGAGGCCGAGCAGGTAGAGCGCGACGCCGCCGAACAGGGCGGTGGCGGGAACGTCGTGCAGGTGCTCGTCGTAGTGGCCGATCGCCTTTTTCAGCCCCAGCGCGACCAGCACGATCCCGGCGACCAGGGCGAAGTGGAGGTAGGAGTAGGAGTCGCGGGCGAGCTCGTTCTGCTCCCGCCCGACCTCGGCTTCGCCGAGCCGCCGGGCCGAGACCAGGGCGACGACGTCGAAGTAGATCCACCACATCGCCGCGGTCAGGGCGACGCCGAGCACGGCGACGGCGCCGATCCCGAGGCTGAGCGCGCCGGCGGCGCCGACCCCGATCGCGACGATCGACTCGCCGAGGGCGATGATCACGATCAGCCCGTGGCGCTCGGCGAAGTGACCGGGGACGAGCCGCCAGCCCTCGGAGCCGAAGAAGTACGGGCCGGCCATGTCGGAGAAGAGCGCGAGCGCCCACAGCGCCCCCTGCGCGAGCCCGTCGAAGGCCGAGGCGAGGACGAGCAGGCTGACCGCGATCGCGGTGCTGACGGCGAGGCCGATGACCGAGTGGCGCAGGGCGTCGTCGTCGGGGCTGGCGAGCATGAAGAGGCCGATGTGGGCAACCCGGTAGGCGCCGTAGGCGAGGGCGAAGACGACGCCGAGGTCGCCGAAGGCGTCCGGCACGCAGAGGGAGACGATCAGCATCGCCGCCATCGCGCCGAACATGACCAGCCGCACCGCGCCCTCCTCGGGGTCGATCACGCTGGTCAGCCAGGCGTACCCGACCCAGGCCCACCAGAGCACGCCGAGCACCAGCAGCCCCTGGGCCAGTCCCGACCAGGTCGGGTGGTGGGCCATCAGCGCCGTGCACTGGGTGATCGCGAGCACGAAGACGAGGTCGAAGAAGAGCTCCAGCGGCATCACCCGCTCGCCCTCGCGGCGAGTCGCGCTGAGGCGCGGCGAGTGTCCACCCAGTTGCGGCACCGGCCAATCCTCCCAGCCCGGAGGTCGAGTGATGAGTTTTGGGGGCTATAGCCCCATCAAGTCATCACTCGATCTGGGATACGGTCTCGGGATGGCGACGGCGTTGGTGACGGGGGCTTCGACGGGGATCGGGCGGGCGACCGCGGTGCGGCTCTCGCGTGAGCCCGGGACTGAGCTGGTCCTGGTCGCGCGGCGCGAGGAGCTGCTGCGCGAGCTGGCCGAGTCGCTGCCCTGCCGGGCGACGGTGCTCGCTGTGGACCTGACCGCCGAGGACGCCCCGGCCCGGGTCCGCGCTCACTTGGAGGCCGAGCACGGCGGCCGCCTCGACCTCCTTGTCAACAACGCCGGCGCCGCCTGGCGCGGCAGCTTCGGCGAGGCCGGCCACGCCAACGTCAAGCAGAACATGGACCTGAACTTCGACGCCGTCGTCCGCCTCACCGAGGCGCTCTTGCCGCTGCTGCGCGCCTCGGCCCCGAGCGCGATCGTCAACGTCGCAAGCACCGCCGGCCGCGTCGCCCGTGCCGGCACCGGCGCCTACTCGGCCAGCAAGTTCGCCCTGGCGGGGTGGAGCGACTCCCTTTACGCCGAGGAGAAGCCGCACGGCGTCCACGTCGGCATGGTCCTGCCGGGCTTCATCGAGACCGAGGGCTTCCCGGCGACCGAGCTGAAGGCGAAAGCGCTGACCCGGTGGATCGTCTCCAGGCCGGAGAACGTCGCCGCGGCGATCTACGAGGTCGGCCCCGGCGGCAAGCCCGAGCGCTACGTGCCGCGCGGCTACGCGCTGGCGGCGGTCGCCCGCATCGTCGCCCCGCGCCTGGTCCGCCGCGTCCTCACCGGCGGCGCCGCCTCTAGCCTCACCACCAGCACCGCCGCCGAAGCGCGCGACTCGTAAGCTGCGCCCGTGCCGACCGTCCTCCTCGTGCGCCACGCGCAGGCGTCGTTCGGAAGCGCCGACTACGACGTGCTCTCGCCGGCTGGCCTTGAGCAGTCGGCGCTGCTCGCCACCGCGCTCGAGCACCGTCAGCTGACGATCGGCCGCGTCGTCTGCGGCACGGCCCGCCGCCAGCGGGAAACCGCTACCGCCTGCCTCACTGCCACCGGCCTCGAGATCGAGACCGACGAGCGCTGGGACGAGTACGAGACCGAGCAGGTGCTCGCCCACCACGCGACCGTGCCGGCGGCGCTCGACGGCACCGGCTCGGGCGGGCAGGAGATCACCTCGCGCGAGTTCCAGGGAGTCCTCGATGGCGCCCTCGCCGACTGGGCGGCGAGTGGGGAGGGAACGGCGGCGAGCCAGACCTGGCCGTTCTTCCTCGAGTCGCGGGCCAGTGCCCTGGGCGAGCTCGCCGCCGGCCTCGGCAGCGGCGAGACCGGCCTCGTCTTCACCTCCGGCGGTGTGATCGCGGCCATCTGCGCCCGCCTGCTGGGAGGAGACGGGGAGCTCTTCCCGCGCCTCAACCGGGTCCTGGTCAACACCGGGATCACCAAGATCGCGGTCGGCCGCTCCGGCGCCTCGCTCGTCACCTTCAACGAGCACGCCCACATCGACGAGGGCGGCGGCGCCCTCCTCACCTACCGCTGAGGACGCTCGGGGCAGGCGCGGCGCCGAGCACCCTGGTCAGGAACTCGACCTGGTCGGCCACTATGGCCTCGTGCTCGGGGCCGTCGTAGACGTCGAAGTGGTCGACGCCGGGGTAGACGCGCAGCTCCCCCTGCGGCGCCCGCCGCGCCGCCGCGATCGCCGGGCCAGGCTTGGCCACCCGGTCGGCCGCGCCGACGCAGACGAGCCAGGGGCAGTGCAGGGTCGTGGCGTGGCGGACGGGGCGGTAGGGACGACCGAGCAGCCAGCGAGTGGAGACGCGGTTGCGCCAGCGCGAGTCCTCGCCTCCGGCGACCACTGCGCGCCATCCCTCCTCGCCGCCCGGGGCGTTGATCAGCGCCGGCTCGTCCGGCTGGCCAACCGCAGGGAGGTGGCGGCCGCGGGCCGCGGCGAGCAGCATCGCCGCCGTCACCCGGCGCGAGGAGCGATGCGCCTGGCGTGGCAGGTCGAGGAAGGGGACCTGGCTGATCGCGGCGGTGACGCTGGGGTCTTCGGCGGCCGCGGCAAGCGCGTTGCCGCCGCCCATCGAGGAGCCGAAGGTGGCGACCCGCGCCGGATCGATCCCCGGCAGCGAGCGGGCACAGGCGATCGCCGCCCGCCAGTCCTCGAGCTGTCGCCCGGGATCGAACAGGTCCGGCTCGCCGCCGCTCTCGCCGAAGCCGCGGTGGTCGAAGACGAGCGCGGCGAAGCCCGCCGCGGCGAAGCGCTCGGCGAACGGCCCGAGGCCGTCGCGCCGCGTGCCCGAGAGTCCGTGAGCCATGACCACGACGGGCGCGGCGCCGCCGTCGCCGGACGCTGGGTAGAGCCAGGCGGCGTAGCTCTCGCCGCCGGATTGGAAAGTGAGGTCTTCGCGGTTCATGCAGGTCAAACGCCGCCGGGCCCGCGAATGTGAGATGCGCCCCGCGGCCGATCCTCTCTAGGATTCGCCACCACTCGTCCCCGAACGAACCAGGCGCCCTATATGTCCATCAGCACCAATCAGTTCAAGAACGGCACTCATATCGAGATCGACGGCAAGATCTGGAAGATCATCGAGTTTCAGCACGTCAAGCCGGGCAAGGGCGGCGCCTTCGTGCGGACCAAGCTGCGGCGGATCGAGGACGGCTCGGTGATCGACAAAACCTTCCGCGCCGGGGAGAAGTTTCGGCCGGTGCGGACGGAATCGAAAAAGATGCAGTACCTCTACGACTCCGGCGACGCGGCTGTCTTCATGGACAACCAGGACTACGACCAGATCGAAATTCCCTCGGAGACGCTGGGCGACTCGATGCAGTGGGTCCTGCCGAACTCCGAGGTCGAGGTTTTGTTCGTCGACGAGCAGGCCTCCGAAGTGCAGGTGCCGAGCGCGATCGACATGAAGGTGACCCAGACCGACCCCGGTCTCAAAGGGGACACCGCCTCCGGCGGCGGCAGCAAGCCGGCGACGCTGGAGTCCGGCGTGACGGTGCAGGTGCCGCTCTTCATCGAGGAGGGCGAAACCATTCGCGTCGACACTCGCAAAGGCGAGTACGTCTCCCGCGCCTGAGACCCTGGCCGGGTGACGGCCTACAGCCCGAGCGAGTGGACCGACTTCTTCGTCGCCGCCGCGGGCGCCTCCGCGGCGCTGGCCGGGCTCGTCTTCGTCGCCGTCTCGATCAACATCGAGCGCATCCTCAAGTTCCCCGGCCTGCCGGAACGGGGGCTGGAGACGGTGATCCTGCTGCTCGCCGTGCTGCTGGTCTCGCTGGTCTGCCTGGTCCCCGGGCAGAGCCACGTCGCGCTCGGGCTGGAGCTGCTCGCGGTCGGACTGGTCACCGGCTACGTGATCGTGCGCCAGCCGGCCAGCAGCTCCGACCCCGACGCGGCCGCCGACCGGGCGCGGGTGCGGTCGCGCTGGATGGTGCGCGCGGCGGCGATCGTGCCGCTCCTGATCGGCGGTGTCACGGTCCTCGCCGAGTCCGGCGGCGGCCTCTACTGGCTGGTCGCCGGCATGGTCTTCGCGATCGTCGGGGCGGTCGCCAACGCCTGGGTGCTGCTGGTCGAGATCCTGCGCTAGCGCCCATCCCGCCAAGTGCCGCCGCGCTCGCCCGGCCGAAGCGCGAGAATACGCCGATGCGCAGGTCCGACCAACGCCGCGACGCCGTCTTCGCCAGCTACCAGCGGGACGTCACCGGCCGCCCGCTCGCCGAGCTGATCGCCGACGCGAAACCGCTGACCCGGGAGCTTGCCGAGGGCGTCGATGAGCACCGCGAAGAGCTCGACGAGGAGATCGCCACCCACGCCAAGGGGTGGACGGTGGACCGGATCGCGCCGCTCGACCTCAACGTGATGCGGGTGGCGCTGTATGAGATCGAGGAAGGGCTGGCGCCGGTCGAGGTGGCGATCGACGAGGCGCTGGAAATCGCCAAGGAGTACTGCGGCGCCGACGCTCCCAAGTTCATCAACGGCGTGCTCGGCGCGATCGTGCGAGAGCGGGAGCCGGCGAAATGAGCCGGCTCCGGGAGATCGCGGTGCGGCTGCGGGAGATCTCGACCGAGCTCGAGGGCGAGGGGGCGAGCGACGAGCGCGCCGCCGAGCTGGCCGCCGAGGCCGCCGACCTCTCCGCCGAGGCGGTCGAGGAGGCGAACCGCCAGGCGCGGGAACAGGCGAGCGCCGAATGAGCAGACAGCGGTGTTACTTACGTCCGCATAGCGGACAAAACTCACACCGCTGCCTGTGAGCTACCCCGATGATCTGCGAGCGCTCGTCGATTACGCGCTCGCCGAATTGCGCTTTGCCGCTTCATCGCCGACCGCCGGCCTCGAGGAGGCGATGCGCTACTCGCTGCTGGCCGGTGGCAAGCGGGTACGGCCGGTGCTGGCGCTCTCGACCGCCCGTGCCCTCGGCGCCGACCCGGCGGGCTTCCTCCCGGTTGCCTGCGCGGTGGAGCTGATCCACACCTACTCGCTGATCCACGACGACCTGCCGGCGATGGACGACGACGACCTGCGCCGCGGCCAGCCGACCTCGCACGTCAAGTTCGGCGAGGACGTGGCGATCCTTGCCGGCGACGGGCTCTTCGCCGAGGCGATGCGCCTTTTCTGCGAGCAGCCCGGCGAGCCGGCGCGGGTGCTGGCGGCGCTGCGCGAGCTTGCCGCCGCGACCGGGGTCGACGGCATGGTCGGCGGCCAGTACGTGGACGTGATCGGCAAGGAGGACGACGCCGAGGGACTACGCGGCCTGCACGCGCTGAAGACGGGGCGACTGATCGCCGCCAGCGTCGGTCTCGTACTGATCCTCGAGGGTGTCCCGGAACCTGAGACAATGCCGTATCGCCGTTTTGCAGACGAGCTCGGCGTGCTCTTCCAGATCGTCGACGACATCCTCGACGTGACCGAGAGCGACGAGCAGCTCGGCAAGCCACATGGAAGCGACGCGCGACATGGAAAACTCACCTACGTCAGCCTCTTTGGGCTCGACCGGGCCCGTGAGCTGGCCGCCGAGTCCCACGCAAAGGCGACGACGGCGCTGGCCGAGGCCGGGGAGGAGACCGACGACCTGAGGCGCGTAGCGGACTACATCTTCACGAGGAACGAATGAGCGAAAAGCCCCCCACCCAGGGCAACCAGGACGACAGATCAGAGCCGCTGCTCCCCGGCATCGACGGGCCCGCCGACCTGCACGAGTTGAGCGACGAGCAGCTGGCCCAGGTGGCGCAGGAGATGCGCACCTACATCATCGACACGATCGGGGAGATCGGCGGCCACTTCGGCGCCAACCTCGGCACCTGCGAGCTCGCGGTCGCCCTGCACAGCCTGATGGACTCGCCCCGCGACAAGGTGCTGTGGGACGTCGGCCACCAGTCCTACCCGCACAAGATCCTCACCGGCCGCCGCGATGAGCTGCCAACGATCCGCCAGTACGAGGGCCTGGCCCCGTTCTGCTCGATCCCTGAGTCCGAGCACGACATCATGGGCGCCGGCCACGCCTCGACCTCGATTGGGTACGCGGTCGGGCTGAAAGAGGCGATGCGCAAGGGGATCGGCCCAGACGGCAAGGTCGCTGCGGTGATCGGCGACGGCGCCCTAACCGGCGGCGTCGCTTACGAGGCGCTGCACGCGGCTGGCGGCCTGCAGACCCCGGTCGTGATCGTGCTCAACGACAACGGGATGTCGATCTCCCCCAACGTCGGCGCGCTCTCTCGCTACTTCAACCGGATCCGCCTCAACCCGCGCCTCTACCACGCCCGCGAGGGGGTCGAGGACCGGCTGACCAAGCTGCCGTTGGGGCTGGGGCGGCGGATCGAGCGGCTGGGGCCGGAGATTAAGTCGGCGATCAAGGCCTACTGGGCGCCGGGCCTCTTCTTCGAGGAGCTCGACCTCGCCTACATGGGCGTGATCGACGGCCACGACGTCGGTGCACTGCGCGAGGCCCTGCGCGAGGCCTTCGAAGCCGACCGCCCCGTCGTCGTCCACATCCACACCGTTAAGGGCAAGGGCTTCGAGCCGGCCGAAGAGGGCGGGCTGGAGACGATGGAGGAGTGGCACGCGGCGAAGCCGAACTCGATCGTCAACGGCCGCCCGGCCGCGGCCAAGCCGGTCCCGGTGACCGAAACCGACTCGCCGGAGGGGATCGAGCGGCTGGAGAAGCCGCCCGCCGCCGGCTCGCCGCCCCAGTACACCAAGGTCTTCGCCGACGCCATGGTCGCCGAAGCTAGGCGCGACGAGCGGGTGATCGGGATCACCGCGGCGATGGCGGGGGGGACCGGCCTGCAGAAGCTCGCCGACGAGGTCCCGGAGCAGTACTACGACGTCGGGATCGCCGAGCAGAACGCGGTCCTACTGGCCTCCGGCCTGGCCCTGCAGGGCGCGAAGCCGGTCTGCGCGATCTACTCGACCTTCCTCCAGCGCGCCTACGACCAGATCGTCCACGACGTCTGCCTGCAAGAGCTCGACGTCACCTTCGCGATGGACCGCGCCGGCCTGGTCGGGGATGACGGCCCGACCCATCACGGCGCCTTCGACGTCTCCTACTTCCGGCCGCTCCCCAACGTCGTCGTGATGGCGCCGCGCGACGAGGCGATGCTGGTCCACATGCTTCACACCGCCGTCGCCCACGACGGCCCGGCGGCGCTGCGCTACCCGCGCGGCGCCGGCGAGGGGGTTGAGCTGCCAGCGGCGCCGGAGCTGATCCCGATCGGCCGCGGCGAGGTCCTCGCCCAGGGCGAGCGCGTGGCCCTGCTTGGCTACGGCTACGGGGTCGCGGTGGCGCTGGAGGCGGCGGCGATCCTCGCCGACCACGGCCTGCGTGTGACCGTCGCCGACGCCCGCTTCGCCAAGCCGTTGGACGGCGAGCTGACCGAGCGCCTCGCCCGCGACCACGAGCTCGTGGTGACGATCGAGGAGAACGTCCTGCCCGGCGGCTTCGGCTCAGCCGTGCTCGAGCACCTCGAGGACGCCTTCGCCGAGGACCCCGCCGAGCGCGCCCGGGTGCTGCGGATCGGCCTGCCCGACCGCTACGTCACCCACGGCAAGCCGGCGCTTCTGCGGGCCGAGGTCGGCCTCACCGGCGAGTCCGTGGCCGAGCGCGTGCTCGCCGCGCGCCCCTCGGCGCAGCCCGTTCTCGGCTAGTTCCGTTGTGTGACGGGCATCACCAAAATTGATGATTGATTCAATCGGTGCAATCGATTAGCCTGCCCCAATCTCTCCGGTGATGTGGGGAGCGACCGAGGTCGCTTCTGGGGAATCACCACAGGGAGGAGAGATGCGTATCTCTATATGTGTGGGTCCGCACGGGGAGCGGACTTCTCGCGGTCCGGGGCTCAGCCACCGGCCCGCGAGGCGCGTCCGCGAATAGTCGGCGGTCTACGGTGTGCGGATGAGCGCGCGGCAGATCGAGAAGGGCGAGCGCTTCCAGGCGCTGCACGCGGGCCAGCCGTTCGCGATCCCCAATCCCTGGGACGCCGGGACCGCGAAGGTGCTGGAGTCGCTCGGGTTCGCGGCCCTGGCCACGACCAGCAGCGGCTTCGCCTTCACCCTGGGCCGCCCGGACGGGTCGGTGAGCCTGGACGAGGTGGTCGCGCACACGCGCGCCCTCGACCTTGCCACCGAGCTGCCGCTCTCGGTCGATCTTGAGAACGGCTACGGACCGGCGCCGGAGGACGCGGCCAGGGCGATCGAGCGGGTGGCAGAGGCGGGCGCGGCCGGCGGCTCGATCGAGGACTTCGACCCGGAAGCGGGCCGGCTCTACGAGGTCGGCGAGGCGACCGAGCGGGTCGCGGCGGCTGCTGAGGCTGCGGCCCGGCTCGACTTTCCCTTCACCCTCACCGCCCGGGCTGAGAACCACCTGCGCGGCAACCCCGACCTCGACGACACGATCACCCGCCTGCAGGCCTACGAAGGCGCCGGCGCCGCAGTGCTGTACGCGCCGGCGCTGCGCGACGCGGCCGAGATCCGGGCCGTCTGCGAGGCGACCAGCCTGCCGGTCAACGTGCTTGGACACCGCGGGCTGACGATGGCGGAGATCGTCGAGGCCGGGGCCCAGCGGGTCAGCGTCGGCGGCGCGCTCGCCTGGAACGCGATCGAGGCGATGGCGGAGGTCGCGGAGGCGATTCGCGACTCCGGCGATCTCTCATCGCTCGCCGGCCCGTCGCGCGTAAAGAAGTGGCTTCAGGGGTAGCGGGCGGGCATGAAGTTCATCTTCGCCCCCGTCGGGATCGTCGCCGGCCTGATCGCCGGCTTCCTCGCCCAGAAGGTCTTCGAGCGGATCTGGGCCGCGATCGACGACGAGGATCCGCCCGAGCCCGATGTACGCGGAGCGCCGAGGGCGAAACTGATCGCGGCGCTGGCGCTGGAGGGAGCGGTGTTCAGGATCGTCAAAGGCCTGACCGATCGCGGCGCCCGCTCCGGCTTCGCGGCGCTTACCGGGAGCTGGCCCGGGGAGGACCCGGCCGCCGAGAATCGCTTCTAGGCGACGGGACCATCCCCGGGTGTGCCCCTGGGCTCAGCCGTTCAGCGCGGTTGCCTCGCCGGCGAAGAGGCAGACGTTGTCATCGCCGTAGAGACCGTTGCCGTTGGCCAGGTTGCCGTGCTTGGCTGCGACCTGCAGGTCGCCACGTACGGTGACGCCGCTCGGCGCGATCGCGGTGAACTCGGGGCTGTGCACCGCGAAATAGTCGGCCGCGTTGCCAGTGGCGCCGGTGGAGGTGAGTTCGCGATTGGTCTCGGGCGTGTTCGCGTCGAGGAAAAGTGGATTGCCCTCGAAGTCATCGAAGTCGCTGTTGAGGAGGGAGCCGTTCTCGGTCGTCCTGATGAAGATCACAGCATCGGTTTCGATCCCGCCGAACTCGACGCACTTGCCGTACACCGTGAACGGGCCGACCGTGACGATCGGGGTCTCAGGGGCGGCGGCGAAGGATTCCGCGATGGACCCCCGTTCCGGCGCGGCCGTGACCCGGATGACGCCCTTGCGCGCGTAGCCGGCGAAGGTGGAGGCGGTTGCCGCCGTCGCCGCGCTCGCGGCGGACGTTGCGCGTGGCACGGTCCCAAGCGTGGCCGCGTCGACCTTGGCGCCGGTGATCGCGCCGTCCTTGATCTTCGTCGCGGTGACCGCGCCGGCGGCGAGCTTGCTCTCGGTGACAGCGCCGGTCTTCAGCTTCGCTGCGGTGACGGCGTTTTTCCTCAGCTGCTTGCTGCCGACGCTGTTCTTGCCGAGCTGGCCGGCGGCCACGGCGGTGGCCCCGCCGAGGACGAGGAAGACGGCGAGCGTCGACATCACGTTTGCGTAGGTGAGCTTGCGGCTCAGTGCTCTCAAGGTGGACCTCCAGGGATCGGGAATTCGGACCTCCACCTGGCTGCTACGCGCCGTCCCGGTGCGAGGTTCGGTCCCTGGCCGTTTTGTCGAACCGGACTAGTCGCTGCTGTCGGCTGCGGGCTGCAGCTCGGAGAAGCGCTGAGTGGGCAGGTTGCCGGTGGCGAGGAGCGCGGCGAGCACGAGGAAGGCCGCGCAGAGGAAGGCGAGCTTCAGCGAGTTGAGTTGGGCGTCTTCGTAATCGGAGACCAGCGCGGTCGTGGTCGGTTGGTCGAGCCCCGCTTCGGTCGCAGCCACTTCGACCTCGTCCGCTGGGACGAAGCTGCTGCCGGCGGCGAGCCGGACCTCGACCTGCTTGCTGACGTCGGCGGAGATCCTCGGGTTGTCGGCGATGTTGCCGGTGAAGGCCGTGAGCAGGCCGGTGATGACGATCGCGCCGAGCAGCGCGGTGCCGAGTGAGGAGCCGAGTTGCTGGGCGGTGTTCTGCAGGCCGCCCGCTTCGCTGCGGTCCTGGTCGCCGACGGCCGACTGGACGACGTTGCCGAGCTGGGAGACGACCAGGCCCATGCCGACCCCCAGCACGCCCATCGCGACTAGGAAGGAGGCGTTGTCGAGCTCGGGCTCGATCGTGTCGAGCAACAGCAGGGTCGCGACGAGCACGATCCCGAGTCCGGCGCGGACGAGCAGGCGGGCCGGGAACCGCTTCGCCAGCGCCGACCCGGCGAGAGCGGCGACGAACAGCCCGGCCGAGGCAGGCAGCATCCGCACCCCGGTTTCCAGCGCGTCGAGCCCCTGCACGATCTGCAGGAACAGCGGCACCGTGAAGAAGACACCCATCAGGATCAGGTTCTGAGCGAGCAGCATCGTGATGCCCCCGCGGAGGCGCGGCAGCTGCAGCAGCCGCATCCGCAGCAGCGGCTCCGCGCCAGCTCGCTCGCGCCGGCGCTCCCAGGCCGCGAACCCGGCCAGCACCAGCAAGCCGGCGGCGATCACGAAGGGGGTGAGTGAGAAGCCGAAAGGCTCGAGCGGCGAGCTTCGCGGCCGCAGCCAGCCCCAGTTGCTCGCCTGCAGGACGCCGAAGACGAAGAGGCCGAGACCGGCGGCCGAGAGCACCGCGCCGACCCAGTCCAGCGAACGCCGGGCGGCTGCCCGGGGCGGCTCCACGAGTCGTCGCGACCCGAGCAGGATCCCGATCGCCACCACCACCTCGCCGGCGAAGACGACGCGCCAGCTGAGCTCGGTCGTCGCCCAGCCGCCGACGATCGGGCCGACGGCGATGCCGGCGCCGGCAACTCCGCCGAGGACCCCGTAGGCGACGGCGCGCTCCTGGCCCTTGAAGTTGGCGGCAACGAGGGCGACCATCGCCGGCAGCACCAGGGCGGCGCCGATCCCCTCCAGCACCGACCACCCGAGGGTGAGGGCGGGGACGCTCCAGGAGGTGGCGGTTAGCGCCGACCCGGCCCCGTAGATGACGAGCCCGATCGCGAACGCCCGGCGGCGCCCGATCAGGTCGCCGATCTTGCCGCCGGTCAGCATCAGCCCCGCCATCACCAGGGCGTAGAGGGCGATCACCGCCTGGATCGTCGTCACCGTGGTGTCGAAGTCGGCGACAAGCTGGGAGATGGCGACGTTCATCACCGCCTGGTCGAGGACCATCAGGAACTGCGCGGCGGCGAGCACGACGAGGATCACCCGCTTGCCGCCACCAGGAACGCCCTCCACGATCTCTCCTCCACGGTCGCGACTTACGTAGGACAGAAGTCTCTCATCGCGACAGGCGCCGCAACCGCGATTCGGGCTTGACGACATCCGACGCCTCTGGGAGCCTGGCGGCTACATATTCGTCCGACTAAATGGAGGGTGTATGCGCAGCGTGTCTCGTCTTCCCGTAATCGCGATCGCGATCGTCGGGGCCTTTCTCACCTTCAGCCCGGCAGCAACTGCTCTGGTCACCGTGGGGCAGATCGCTCCTGGTACCAACCCGGAAACCAGCTGCGAATTCAGCCAGTCATACGACGAAATCCAGATCGTGTCAGGGGCGGCGCCGAGCTACACCGTTCCGGTCTCCGGGGTATTGACCTCCTGGAGCACCAATGCGGCAGCCGGCAGCGGTCAGACGATGGGCATGAAGGTCTTCCGGCCGATCGGCCCGGGCCAGTTCCTGGTCGTCGGCCACAACGGGCCCAATCTGCTCGCGCCGAGTGTAATCAACACGTTTCCGGTGAACATCCCGGTCCTGGCTGGCGACATCCTCGGAGTCGCGGTTACGCCTGGGCTTCCCGAAGCGGGTGGCGCGCCTACGGCCTGCGCATTCACGACCCTCAATCCTCTCGACGTGATCGCCTACAAATCCGGCTCCGTGCCCGACGGCGGCGTGGTCGTCCCGGAAGCCGAATCCAACTTCAACGAATCCCGCCTCAACGTCTCGGCAACCCTGCTGCCGCCGCCGGCGATCAGCGCGATCACCCCGGCGAAGGGGTCGATCAAGGGCGGTTCCAACGTGGTGCTGACCGGCCTCAACTTCGCCAGCGTCACCGGCGTCACCTTCGGCGGCGTCCCCGCCGTGTTCGCGGTCAACTCGGAGGGTCAGATCACCGCCGTCTCCCCGGCGAGCAAGAAGATCACCAAAGTCCCGGTGACGGTGACCACGATCGCCGGAGCCGCGACCGCCGTCCAGACCTTCTCCTATGAAGGCTGCAAGGTCCCAGGCCTCGGCGGCAAGAAGCTCAAGGCCGCGAAGAAGACCCTGCGGAACAAGGACTGCAAGGTCGGCAAAGTCAAGAAGACCGGCGACGCCACTGCCAACACCGGCAAGGTGAAGAAGCAGAACCCGAAGCCGGGAAAGATCCTCGCCCCAGGCACCAAGGTGAACGTCACCCTGGGCTAAGAGGCGACGAAGCTCTGAGTGCGTGGTTCCTTTTGCACCTCCGGGTGCGAAAGGAACCACGTTTCGCTACTGAGCCCTGTCAGCCGAGCTTTTCCGCGAGCTCGACGATGATGCCCTCGGGGCCGCGGACGTAGCAGAGGCGGTAGCTGTCCTTGTAGCGGACGAGCTCGCCGACCAGTTCGGTGCCGCGCGCTTGCAGGCCGGCGAGGAGGTCGTCGATGTCCTCGACGACGAAGGAGAGATGGCGGATGCCAGGCGTGTTCGCCGGCGCGGCCGGGTCGCCGCCCTGGATGGGTGGCGAGTGGAACTTCGACAGCTCGATTTCCTGACCGTCCGGGGTCCTCAGCATCGCTATGTCCGAGCGGATGCCGTCCAGCCCGACGATGCGATCCGCCCACTCGCCCTCGACCGATCCCTCGCCACACAGCTCAAGCCCGAGCTCGACGAAGAACTCGGTCGCGGCCGCGAGGTCATCGACCGTGATGCCGACATGTCCCATCCGCAGAATTGCCATCTAAATTAGTCCGGCCGCTCCACCGTCAGCAGCCGCTCCGGCCGGTGCTCGACCTGCAGGGTGGTGTGGTCGATGTGGAAGCGGGACTTCAGCTCCTCGGCCAGGTGGAAGCGGATCTGGTGGCAGTCGGCCTTCGGCTCGACGACGACGTGCGCTGAGAGGGCGGGGAAGCCAGAGGTGATCTCCCAGAGGTGGAGGTCGTGGACCTCGACGACGCCGGGCTCGGCGAGCAGGCTCTTGCCGATCGCGTCGGGGTCCATGCCCTCGGGGGCGGCCTCGAGGAAGATCCTCCCCGAGGCCCGCAGCAGCCCGTAGGCGGAGAACAGCATCAGCCCAGCGACGACCAGGGAGGCGATCGGGTCGGCGCGCTCGAAGCCGGTGGTGAGGATCACGACCGCCGCGACGGCGGCGCCGATCGAGCCGAAGGCGTCGATCAGGTTGTGCTGGAAGGCGCCCTCGACGTTGAGGCTCTGTCGGTTCGCCTTGGCCAGCGCCCAGGCAGCGGCGAGATTGGCGCCGAGGCCCGCGATCCCGACCCAGAAGACGAGGCCGGCCTCGACGTCGGGAGGGGCGATCAGGCGGCGGATGCCCTCGTAGATGATGAAGAGGGCGAGGATCAGCAGGGTCATGCCGTTGAACTGGGCGGAGAGGATCTCGCCGCGTTTCAGCCCGAAGGTCATGGAGCCCTTGGCGCGCCTCTGGGCAAGCCGCGCGGCGACCAGCGCCAGGGCGATCGCACCGGCGTCAGTAAGCATGTGGGCGGCGTCGGAGAGCAGCGCCAGCGAGTCGGCGACGATGCCGATCACGACCTCCACCAGCATGAAGGCGACGTTGATCCCCAGCGCCAGCGCGAGCATCCGCGTGTCCGCCTCGGCGGAGATCGCGTGGGAGTGGTCGTGACCGTGCGAGTGAGTGTGGTCGTGCCCGGCCATCAGCCAGATTCTAGATCTGCCTGTCGCACCTTCAGTCGAAGAGCTCGCCGAGGAATCCCCGGTCTCGTCGCTTTCCGTGCTGGCCTCCGTGGCCGTCCTCGCCGCGGTGTTCGCCGGCGCCGGAGCCGCCCAGATAGGCACTCTCGGCCCCGATCAGCCGCTCCAGCTCCCCACGGTCGAGAAAGATGCCGTGGCAGGCCGTGCACTGGTCGATCGTGATCCCGTTGCGCTGGTAGGTCCGCACCGCTCCGCCGCACTTCATGCAGGTCAGCTCAGCACTCTGGTCACTCATCTTGTTCCCCTTTCGCCCAGGTGAACGCGTGGCTGATGGAGTACTGCGTGTTGAGGGAAGTCGCAGTTCTGATCCATCGGACTGTGGCACCGAATGTGGCACGGAGGGCCCGCGGCCGATGCGGGGGCCCGTGCCCGCTGTGCGTCGATGACCCGCATTCCGCTTGCTAGAGCCCCGCACAACAGAAAACGCCCCGCCGGGGAGGCGGGGCGCTTCTGGGGTTACTACAGGGAGGAGAGAACTGCGACCGCCCGCATTCCAGAGCGGAAAATGGCTCCTGGAGCCAAATCTAATCCGGCTGGTTCCGATTGAAGCCGGCTGAATCCGTGTCGGACTGTGGCACCACTGTGGCACCGATCCCCGTCCGCGATTGGCCGCTGATCCGCTGGCTACCATGGGGACCGTGACGGCTCGCGAGAAAGCCCACGCCAAGCTGGACCACCTGCCCGAGGACCGATTGGACGCGGCGCTGGCAGCGCTTGAGGCGGTGGAGGGGCGGGACACCTCGCTTGAGGCGATCCTTGCCCGGCACGGCGAGCAGCGCTTGGACCCCGAAGAGTTCGAGCGCCACTTCGGCTCGCTGCCCTCTGACGACGAGGGCTAGCTATGCCCGATGAGACTCGGCCGGAGCCGGTCTTCCCGGTCGGCTTTGACGACGACGCCCTCACCGAGGATCTGGAACGGTTGCCGGCCAGCGCCGAGATCGCCTTCCGGGAGTTCGGCAAGGAGTTGCGCCGCCACGGCGGCATCCCACAGTCCCGGCTCATGGCCTGCCAGGCCGAAGCCCGCGACGGCACGCGGCTCAGTGGCTGCGTCAAGACCTATATCCCATGGCCCGACGGCCGGTTCGGTGCCGTGTTCGCAGCGGTGACGCACCCCAACCGCCCTCTGACGCTCCGCGCCTTTGCGTTCGGCGTGCGCCATCACCCGCCCGAGTCGCACGCCGAGACCGTTTACGAAGTCGCACACCGTCGCATCGGCTAGCGCCTGCTCCTCTGCGTCGGCGGGTGCGCACACACCGGGAGCTAGTAGGAGCTAAGGCAGGCCTTCGATCCGTCTGATTGCAGACACCGGGATTGGGAGTTTGGCCAGTCCATCTACCAACTCCCACCGAAGTCGCCGTCGTAGAGGCGGTTTTTTCGGCGATTCCCATTGATCCCCGAATATCGTTAAGTCCACACCCGGCAGTTCGGCGCCAACCGTCCGGTGTGCCGAGGCGATGTAGGTCGCCGATTCGCCAAAGTACATCCTTCGCGCGCTGGCCATCTGCCGCTGGTCTTCGGCTGACCGCTCGGTCGTCGTAGCAAGTCCAATGCGCCCAATTCGAAGGATTCGGCGGAACTGGTCCACCGCCGCGCAGATCAACTCCAGCGCAAGACCGGTCGGGTGCGCCGGGCCAAGGCGCACATTCACTCTCATCGAGAGCGCTCCCAGATCATCCGCGATTTGGTCCAACGCGTCGTAGGTCTCAGGCATCCCCGGGATCGCGAACATCGCCTGTCCGTATTTCGTGAAGCCATCATCGAGCGCCAAAACCACTTCGGACGATTGGCGCAGCAGCTCGGCGCCTTGATCCAGCAGGGACCGGGCGGCGTCAAGGTCGGATAGGTGGCGTTGATGATCGAGGGCACGACGCGAGATCCGGTGAGCGCTTAGGACGCTTGCGCCTGCGACCAGGGCGGGGACGACGATTGCGACGATGCCTTGAATCTCTGACATGGGCTTGGTGAATCTTGAAGTTCTGACCGGTCGTATCCCACCGCGCTCTTCATCGGTCGCGCGGGCGGTTCGTTCCGGGTCTCCTGGATTGCAGCTGTTTAAGGCTTGGACGAAAAACCAGGGGCCACTTTCGATGCTCGCTGCCCTGTTAGGTAGTGGCAAAGGAATTCCCATCAGCATTTCGCGACCCGCTCCAAGGGAGGTCGCCCCGAACTTTTGGGACATTTCTCCGCCTCGTTCGTCGAGGAGGTATGAGGCGAGGAACCGAACCGCAGGTTAAGGAGGGGGGTCCACTTTCGCCGCTCGCTGCTCTGTTGAGTATGAGAGCAGAAGGCTCATCCCCACTTCGCCCGGCGCTTCGGCTAGGGCTTCGCCCTTGGTTTCGCCTGTCGCTTCGCGACGGAGTTAGGCCCAAGGGCAGCCAAAGCCCATCCCGGCGCCGTTTGCGGGCCTGGCGATTTGCCGACATTCCTACGCCACTCCCAGGTCTGAACATCAAGGGGGTCGGGGCGGTCGCCATCTCCCTCTCGAACTTCTTCGCGTCCCTTGCACTCGACGCCTGCGCTATCGCCTCCGCGCTGGCTCCGCAACGCTTCTCGATCAGCCTCGCCGTCGCTCTGCTGATCTTCGCTTCTGCGGTACTGGCAGCGCGGCTCGTTTTCACTCGCCGCGTCCGGAGGTCTGCGTGAGTTGGGAGGCCGCAGCGGGGCTGCGGCTGCCGGAGACGGCAAGCGCTGTCCTTTCCTCGATTGGCGAGCATCGGGTTCTCTCGACCGCCCAAGTGCAGGCGATCCATTTCCCTGATTGCGGTCCCCGCCGCTGCCAGCAGGTCCTCGCCTACCTGGAGCGAGCCGGGCTCGCCGCCTACGTCGAGACTCGCCGCTCTCCCCGGCGGGTCTGGCTCCTGACCGAGCGCGGCGCCGAGTGGGCGCTGGACGCCGGCGCCGACCGCCAGCCAAAGGTGCTGAGCCCAGAGAAGGCGGCGGGGCCGCTCCGCGCCCACACTCTCGGTGTCAACGAGGTCGGGATCAGCTTCCTTCGAGCCGCCCGCGAGCGCGATGAGGAATTCGGTCCGCTCGCCTGGCGCCATGAGGTCGCCCATCCTCTGAACCGGGGACGCGGCAAAGCGCGGCGGACGCTGATTGCCGATGCGGTGATCACCTACGTCCGCGCCGACGAGCATCACTTCGTTGTCGAGCAGCGCTTCATCGAGGTGGACCGGGCGACGCTCTCCCTTGAACGCTTGGTCGCTGAGCTTGCTCGCTACGGCGAGCTTTACCGGGCGACCGGGAAAGACAGCAAGGCCCTGTGGCGCCGCTACTACCCGAGCTTTCCACCGGTGATCTGCGCGCTGACGGGCGCATCCCGCGAGGCGCTTCAGCGCCGGCTGCTCGCCGCGCTTGCGTGGCTCGCCGATCACCCGGCGCTCGACCGCGCCTACGGAGTGAGCATTTCCTTCTGCCATCTGGACGATCTGGTGGAGCGCGGGCCGTTCGCGCCGATCTTCCGTTCGGTGGGCGAGTCGGAGCGGGCGGTGGACTGGATCGGCGAAGGGGAGGGCGATTGAGCAAGAAGCTCGCCGTCTCGATTCCCCGCATCGCCCTCACCCCGGCTGAGGCAGCCGCCGCCATCGGGGTCGGCCCGGACTTCTTCGATGCGAACGTGGCACCGGACCTGCGCCTGATCCGACGAGGCCGCAAGCGCCTCGTCCCCGTCAGCGAGCTTGAACGCTGGATCGCGGAGAACGCGGAGGGGGTGTTCCGTGGCGAGTGACCCAGGACGACTCCAAATTCGAACCTTGCCCTGCGAGACGGCTGACTGAGCTTTTAGGCTGCCCCTCATGGCTGGCGCCAAGAACGAGAAGGCCCGTCGCGCCGTGCGGACCGCACAACAGCGATTCGAGCGCGAGCAACAACAATCTCGCGAGGCGCGGCGAAAGGCGTTCGCCACGGCGCAGGCCGAAGGGATGTCTCTGCGGGAGATCGGCGCCGAGGCCGGGCTGCACCACACGCGCGTCGGTCAGATCATCCGGGGTACCTAGGGAAACCGGAGAGGAAACCTCTCCGGACCTGTTAGCCTCGAAAGATCAAAAAGCGGCGACCCACCGTGCGGTGAACACGACGGGCCGCCTGACCACAAGGAGGCAAAGCTCCTCATGGCTGACGAGAACCCTACGGGTCGTGCGTCAAGCGAACCCGGCTCCCCGGCAGCAAATCTCCGCACCGAGAGCACGGTCTTGACCCTGCTGCTCGATGAACACCCGGCGCAGGTGACGATGGATGAGTTGACCCTGGTCCTTCATGCCGACCCAGACAACGGCGACCCGGCAGACGTGGCCCGAAGGGCCGTCAATGAACTGGTCGGCGCCGGGCTCATCAATCGCCACGGCCGGTTCCTCTTTCCAACCCGGGCGGCGCTCTACTTCTCGCGCCTGCCGATGCTCTGATGGCGTCCCGAAGCAGGGACTACAGAGAAGCGGCGGCAAAGCGGATCGGCGAAAACCTCCGACTGCAACGCCGGGGTCTGTTGATGTCTCAGGAGGCGCTTGCCTTTCGCGCTGGCCTGCATCGCACCGAGGTCGGGATGTTGGAGCACGGCGCGCGCCTGCCGCGCATCGACACGATGGTCAAACTCGCGACCTCCCTCGAAGCGCCGATTGGGGATCTGGTCGAGGGTCTGGCGTGGGTGCCTGCGCATGAATTGCCCGGAGGTCAATTCATCGCGCCCAGGCGGGGTCTGGGCGGCTGATGGCCGAGGGCATCCGAAAGCGGCACTCCAAGGGTTGCAGCGCTCGCGCTGGCGGGCGCTGCAACTGCAACGCGGGTTGGGAGGCGTCCATCTTTCTGGCGCGCGAGGGCAAGCGGATCACCAAGACGTTTCCTCGAAAGGCTGAAGCCCGGAGTTGGAGAGCGGAAGCCAAGCGCGCTGCCGACAAGGGAGCTCTGCGCGCTGCCCCGCAGGGCGCTCGAACTCTTGCCGTGGCCCTGCGGCAGTTCGTCACGGGAATGCAAGAAGGCACGGTTCGCCCAAAGGGTCGGAAGCGCTACAAGCCGAACACGATTCGCTCCTATGAGCGAGCGCTGCGAGTTCACATCGCGCCGTCAGCGCTCGGCGGGGTCAAGGTGGCCGACGTTCGTCGCTCCGACCTCCAGGCCCTCGCTGACGATCTACTTACCTCAGAGCTTTCGGCGGGCACCGTTGGCAATGTCCTCAACCCGATTCAGGCGTTCTACCGACGGGCTGTAGACCGCGACGAGTTGAACTACAACCCATCGGAGCGGATCGACATTCCAGATGGTCGCTCCACGCGGCCGAAGCGGATCGCCTCGCGGGAGGAAGCGGTTGCCCTGCTCGATTCGCTCGATGTTGAGGATCGCGCGGTCTGGGCAACGGCGTTCTTCGCGGGCCTGCGGCGTGGCGAGCTACAGGCTCTGCGCGTCTGCGACATCGACTTCGAGGCCAACGTCATCGCGGTTGAGCGTGGCTGGGATCAGGTCGAGGGAGTGATCGATCCGAAGTCCGTCGCCGGCAGGCGCACCATCCCGCTGCTGGCGATCCTTCGCGATCACCTTGCGGGCGACCTTCAGCGAACCGGTCGCGGCGGCGAAGACCTCGTGTTCGGCCGAACGACGGAGCAGGCGTTCTACGCCTCGACGGTCGACTACCGAGCGAAGCGCGCGTGGAGGGTGGTGAACCAGCGCGCGACTGAGCGAGCGGGGCGGGTGGGGGGGGCCGCCGACCTGCTCCAGCCGATCACGCTCCACGGGTGCCGCCACACCTTCGCTTCGCTGCTGATCGACGCGGGTGCGAACCCGAAGGCGATCCAACAGTTCATGGGCCACTCAAGGATCCAGACCACCTTCGATGTCTACGGCCACCTACTGCCAGGCAGCCACGACGACGTTCGTCAGCGGATGAACGCGTATCTAGAAGTCGGCTCCACCCCGGACATGTAGCTGCCGAGCAACCCGCCTTTCACTATGTCTCGGCCATGCGCTCTTCGATGGCAGCAGCGAGATATCGACCCCTCGCGATACGAAAAGACCCGGCAGCCCCCTGGGACCAATTTAAAGTCCCTAACCAGCTGCGTCATACCGGCGTCGCCGGTGACGAACGCGCACCGCGAAAGGCCGTGGGTCAAATGGACGATGGCGTGCCCATCGCTCGACGTTGCGGGCACAGCCTCGATAGGCGACACTCCGCCGCATGTTCGACGCGGCAACGTGGCGCACGAAGAACCGTAAACATTTCGCGCTGCTGAAAGACGTGTATGCACAGGTCGGCCTCGAGGCAATTTCGGAGCGCTGGAATTCCGAGGATGACGCCGAGTACGCCGCACGGCTTGTTCACGAGGTCGGCAGCTACCTGCTGACTAGCTCCGTTGGCGCCGCGACGTCAAAGGGAGGCAAGTACTCCAATCGGCGGGCAGATAAGGCATGGAAGGCGGTGGAGCCGGAGCCCGGCGCTCGCGCGGCGGTATTTCTGACCTTGGCGGTTGCCGGCATTCTTGCACCGGACGTCGACGGGTCAGCCGAGGACGAGGCCATCGTCCGCTCGGCTCGCGATCTGGTGATCGACGCTTTCGAGGTCCCACCTGAAGACCTCCAGCGAATCGAGCAAGTCAGGGTGGAAGTGATCAAGGTCCTGAACGAAGACTTGACCAAAGAAGCGGTGGAGCGGGGTGGTCTTGCTGATCGTATGGTGATCCAAAGGGTCCAGGTGGCGCTCAGCTACTACGGGATGGAATTGGCTGGCATCGACGCCGACGACCTTCCCGGGTTCGAGCCGGTGCGAGGTCTTTCGCCAGAGGAATGGGGCGAGGAACGGGGATTTGATTGGTTGCTGACCTTCTCAATCCATTTTGATGCAGTTTGGAGGGGGATCAAGGAGCGTTTTATCGAGATGGCCTTCATGCGGGCTGATCGAGGCTTCGGTTACCAGTTGGTCATGCGTGCCATCGAGGATCTGAACAGCGCCTCGTGGCAGTGGGCCGACGTGCCCGCAGTGGCGGTTGTGAAGACCGCTGATGCTCTGTCTAGATTCCGCGAGGAATACAACCTCGTGCTCGACGCAATCGCTCTTGGGTACTGGATTCGTCGGGCAGAGCTGGAACTTCGCGACGGCTTCAACTCGTTCGACCCCGGCTACGCCTCGCAACTTCGAGAGAAGTTCGCGGAAACCAACGAGCCGGATTCCATTGTGAAAATTGGAATGAACGAGGTTCGGGAAGGTCTACCGGCCCCGTTCGCCCCTGGCCCAGAGGTCTGGAGCGACGTCGTGGCCTGGTCCGTTTCAGCCCTGGAGCAGCGAGGCGCACAGATCCTCGCTGCCGAGGAGTTTGACGAGGACGGAGAGATCCCCGCTGAGCTGCGACAGTTCGCCATCGGATTGGGTTACGGGCTCGGCGTGACGACCGAGGCGCTCCAGATGGAGGCAATACAGCCTCGTCAGGATTGATCCGTGTGATCGGTGGCTACGGCCGCACAAGTGCTTGACGCAGGGTGATCTATGAGTCCAGTCCGTTGCCGGGCTGACTTTAGTCCAGTTCCTCGGCTATTTCGGCCAATAAATCGCGCCTGGCACTCTGGTCGGTCTTCAGCATCCGTTCCGCAGTCTCAGCCGAGACATGCTCCACGAGGAAGGGGACTACGTTGTCGGTCCAGCTCTGGATAGCCTCGGCCCGTCTCAGGCCAAAGAGCCCGGCTCCCGTCATGTCGTCGTAGGTCCGGACGTAATTTAGGGCAGTCAGCCTCTTGTTGACAGCCTTTTTCTTCGCGGGTTTCTCGGGAACCACAGGGGGTTGAGGTGGTTCTTCTACCTTCGAGCGGATCATGGCGACGTCGGTCTTCAGAGACTCCCAAGGCTGCCAAGCCAGCCTCCAGAGAAACTGGACGAAGGGCACGAGAAGCGCGGCACCCAGAATCGAGAGGATCGGGATGCCATAGCTCAGCAGATGACTTTCGGGCCATCCTGCAGCGCTCATGACTCCGATCGATAGCAACCCACCTACCGCGCCGTAGAGAAGCTCGGGCTTCCAGTCATTGCGCGTGCGGCTCCATGCCGCCCTCGGGCTGCGTCCCGCCATCGCCAGACCTTATTCGACTCGGTGACTGAGTTTGACTGTGGCACGGACTGTGGCACCGGCAGGGTTGAGCGCCGGGACGATGGCCCGCGAGCGCTGGCTGGGGACCCTGTATTCCGCTTGCCAAAGCCCCGTACAACAGAAAACGCCCCGCCGGGGAGGCGGGGCGCTTCTGGGGTTACTACAGGGAGGAGAGATATGTATCTCTATATATGTGGATCCGTGGGAGGTAGGTGAGCCCAGTTGTGCTGAGGGCGCCTGCTGTGGGAAGCAGCGGGGGCCATATGTTCAGCGCGGGACTCAGCCAAAAAGTCTTGGTGTTGCTCCTTAATCGGTTGCTCCGTTCGAATCCTTGACTCAAGATACGAACATACGTGCGATTTGTGTGTGAGGGGGGTCACAGAGACCCCCTGCACGGGGGGGCTTTTGGTCACTTTCGCCGCTCTGGGTGCGGCTTGGAGCTAAGTAGAGCGGAATTCCCTTTCCCTCCGGTAAAGAATTTGTTGCATTGGCACCCGAGGCGGGGGAGAAACCGCCGTTCGGGGGGTCTCGCTGTACCGTTCCGGCGGTGAAGAAGGCCCGGATAGACGCGGTTTTGGCCGAGCAGGGCCTGTTCCCCTCACGCACGGCCGCTGCGGGGGCCGTGCGGGCCGGGGAAGTGCGGGTCGGGCCGGATGGGCCGGTTGCGCTGCGGCCGAGCCAGCTGGTCGAGCCGGAAGCGACGTTGATCGTCGATTCTGGCCCTCGCTACGTCTCGCGCGGCGGTACCAAGCTCGAGAACGCGCTCGAAGCCCTCGGGATTGACCTCGCCGGGCGTGAGTGCCTCGACGTCGGCGCCTCCACCGGCGGCTTCACCGATTGCATGCTGCAGCGCGGCGCGGCGCGGGTGGCCGCGGTCGATGTCGCCTACGGGCAGATCGACGTCAGCCTGCGCGAAGACCCGCGGGTGACCGTGATCGAGCGGATGAACGCGCGCGAGCTGCTGCCAGGTGATCTTCCATTCGCGCCCTCCTTCGCGACCGTCGATGTCTCCTTCATCTCCCTGACCAAGATCCTGCCGGCGGTGGCGCGCTGCCTGGCGCCGGGCGGGGAGGTGCTGGCGATGGTCAAGCCGCAGTTCGAGCTCGGCCGCAAGCGGGTCGGCCGCGGCGTCGTCCGCGACGCCGGCGACCGCCGCGAGGCGATCCTCACCGTGGCCGAGGCCGCCAACGAGATCGGCCTGACGGTGCGCGGCTTCGCCTCCTCCGGGCTGCCCGGCCCGAAGGGCAACCGCGAGACCTTCGTCCGCTGCGGCGGCGAGGGGGCCGCGGTCGAGGACCTCGAGGCGGCGATCCTGGCGGCGGAGGAGGCGGAGTGAAGACCGCGGCGCTGATCACCCACGACCACCCGCCGAAGACCGAGGAGGCGGTGGTCCTGGCCGAGCGGCTCGTGGCGGAGGCCGGGTGGCAGCTTCTCCCCGCTGAGCAGGCCAACGCGCCTGACCTCTGCCTGGTGCTCGGCGGCGATGGCTCGATCCTCCGCGCCCTGCGCCGCTTCGCCAGCACCGGGGTGCCCGTGTTCGGCGTCAACTTCGGCACGGTCGGCTTCCTCGCCGCGGTCGAGCGCGACGAGGCCGAGATCGGCATTCGCCGCGCCCTCGCCGGTGAAGTCGAGACGATCGAGCTGCCGGGGCTGGAGGTCAGCGTCGGCGCGGTCACCGGGCTCGGGCTCAACGACGTCACCGTCTCCCGCCGCCCCCACGACCGGGTCGCCGAGCTCAGCTACCGGATCGCCGGCAAAGAGGTCGGCCACGTGCGCTGCGACGGCCTCGTCGCCGCTACCCCCGCCGGGTCCACTGGGTACAACCTCGCCAACCACGGCCCGATTCTGGCCTGGGGGGTG
The DNA here is from genome assembly GCA_036277915.1 of Solirubrobacterales bacterium. GTDB lineage: Bacteria > Actinomycetota > Thermoleophilia > Solirubrobacterales > 70-9 > VAYN01. The sequence goes on along the minus strand of DASUMA010000026.1, from coordinate 124,369 downwards.
AAGGGATACGCGGTCAGCTACATCTCGCCCCACTCGCTGACCGCGCGCGCCCTCGTCGTCGCTCCCGGCGACGTCCTCCATGTCGGCAACGCCGAGGATCGCGAGCCGGTCGACGTCGCGATCGACGGCGAGCACCTGGCCGACCTCGAGGCAGGGGCGATGCTGGAGGTGCGGTTCGTCGACGGGGTAGGACGGCTGGCGCAGCTGCCGGGCTCGAGCTTCTACCAGCGCATCCGGGACAAGTTCGGTCACCTGGCGGTTTGAGAAGCCGGTGCAACCGGTTCTTTAGGGTGGCGGTCGATGGAGCGCAAATGGTGGACCCTCGTCCTGATCTCGACCGCGACGTTCATGTTGCTGCTGGACATCACGGTCGTCAACGTCGCCCTGCCCGACATCCAGCGAGAGCTGAATGCCAGCCTCTCCAGCCTGCAGTGGGTCGTCGACGCGTACTCCCTGACCCTCGCCGCCTTCCTGCTCACGGCCGGCTCGCTTGGTGACCGGCTCGGCCGCCGCCGCGTCTTCACCCTCGGCTTCGCCCTCTTCACCTTCGCCTCGTTCCTCTGCGGGATCGCCGGCGACCCGACGCTGCTGAACCTGGCTCGCGGCCTGCAGGGGGTCGGCGGCGCCGCCATGTTCGCCACCTCGCTGGCGCTGATCGGCCAGGAGTTCCACGGCAAAGACCGGGCGACCGCGTTCGGCGTCTGGGGGGCGACGGTCGGCGGCGCCGTCGCGATCGGCCCGCTGGTCGGCGGCCTGATCACCGAGCATCTCGGCTGGGAGTGGATCTTCTTCGTCAACATCCCGATCGGCGTCACCGCGATCGTCCTCACCGAGCGCAAGATCGCCAACGTCGTCTCGCCCGACCCCGAGCCGGTCGACCTGCCGGGCCTGGTCACCTTCTCCAGCGCCCTCTTCCTGCTGATCTTCGGGCTGATCCGCGGCAACCCGGAGGGCTGGGGAAGTGCGCTGATCGTCGCCTGCCTCGGCGGCGCCGCGGTGCTGCTGGCGGCCTTCGTCGCGATCGAGGCCCGCAGCGCCCACCCGATGCTGGACCTGACCCTGTTTCGCAAGCCCGCCTTCAACGGCGTCTCCGCCGTCGCCTTCGGGCTCTCGGCCGGGATGTTCGCGATGTTTCTCTACCTGACCATCTACATGCAGGGCGTGCTCGACTTCTCGCCGCTGGAGGCTGGCCTGCGCTTCCTGCCGCTGACTTTCCTCTCCTTCATCGCCTCGCCGATCGCCGGCACGCTCTCGCACAAAGTCCCGATCCGGATCCTGCTCGGGCTCGGGCTTGGACTCGTCGGGGTCGGCCTGCTGCTGATGCACGGCGTCTCCCCGGATTCGGAGTGGACGGCGCTGCTGGCCGGCTTCCTGATCGCCGGGGTCGGGATCGGCGTCACCAACCCGGGGATCGGCCAGGCTGCGATCGCGGTCGTGCCGGTGGAGAAATCGGGGATGGGCTCGGGGATCAACACCACCTTCCGCCAGGTCGGGATCGCCACCGGAATCGCCGGGCTGGGCGCGGTCTTCCAGTCACGGGTCGACTCGAAGCTTGCGGATCTGCTCCCGAATGCCCCGGCGGGGCTCGGCGAACTGGTCGCCTCCGGCGGCTCGCGAGCGGCCGGGGCAGTCGCCCCCGGCCCTGCCCATGAGCGGGTTGTCGACGCCGCCAACCAGGCCTTCGTCAGCGGCTTCAACGAGATCATCCTGATCGCCGCCGTTCTCTCCTTCGTCGGCGCCGCCCTCGGCTTCCTCCTGGTCCGCTCGCGCGACTTCGTGCAACCGACGGATGGGCCCGCGGAGCCATCCGCAGGCTGAGCTGCACTCCCCGCAATTAGCGCCGAAACGGGCTCAGTCGGTCCGCGGGCGTTGCTACACAGAACGCGTGCTGCGTGAGCTGAGAATCGAGAACCTGCTCCTCATAGAGAGAGCGGAGCTGCGGCTGGGCGAGGGGCTGAACGCGATCACCGGGGAGACCGGGGCCGGGAAGACGGTGCTGGCTCACTCGCTCGACCTGCTGATGGGCGGCAAGGCGAAAGGGCAGATCGTGCGGCCGGGGGCGGAGGAGGCCTGGGTCGAGGGCGTCTTCGACCTGCCCGCGGGACTGCTCGGCGAGCCCGAGTTCGCTGAGCTGGCGGAGCGGCTGCCGGAGGGGGCCGACGAGGTGGTTTTGGGACGGCGGGTCTCGGCCGGGGGGCGGACCAGCGCCTTCGTCGCCGGCCGCGCGGCGACCGCGGGCGACCTGAAGCTGCTGGGCGGGCGGCTGCTCGCCTTCTACGGCCAGCACGAGCACCGCAAGCTGACGATCTCCTCAGCGCAGCTGGAGATCCTCGACGGGTTCGCCGGCGCCGAGCACCTGGAGGTGCGGCGCGAATACCGCGAGGCGCACCGCGAGTGCGGGCAGCTGGCCGCCGAGTTGGCGGAGCTGCGCGAGCGCGAGGGGTCGCGCGAGCGTGACCTGGACCTGTACCGGTATGAGCTCCGCGAGATCGAGGAGGTGGCGCCCGACCCGGAGGAGCGGGACGGGATCGCAGGCGAGCGCGAGCGGCTGCGCCACGCCGAGGGCCTGCGCGAGGCGGCGGCCGGGGCGCATGCCGCGCTGGCCGGGGCCGAGGAGGACGGTGGCGGCGCGACGGCGGCGCTGGCCCAGGCGGAAGCGCTGCTCCAGGGCGCGGCCGGGCTCGACCGGCGGCTCGACGCGGTCGCCGAGCGGGTCGTGGCGCTGGCGGTCGAGCTCGGCGACGTCGGCTCGGAGCTGCGCGGCTACGCCGAGGGGCTGGAGGCCGACCCCCGGGCGTTGGCGGCGATCGAGGAGCGGCTGGAGGCGATCGACCGGCTCGAGCGCAAGCACGGCGGCAGCGTCGAGTCGGTGCTGGCGCACGCCGAGCGCTGCCGTGCGGAGATCGCGCGGCTGGAGGGCGCCGAGGTCCGCGGCGCCGAGGCGGAGGCGGCGCTGGCCGCGTCCGAGGCGCGCCGGGCGAAGCTGGGCAAGAAGCTGAGCGCTGGGCGCGAGGCGGCGTCCGGGCCGCTGCAGGAGCGGGTCGCGGCCGAGTTGGAGCAGCTCTCGATGGCCGGGGCGACGCTGGAGGTGGTGCTGGAGCCGCACCCCGACGGGTACGGCGCGGCGGGCCGCGAGTCGGTTGAGCTGCGGGTCGCTCCCAACCCCGGGATCGAGGCGGCGCCGCTGCGCGACGCGGCCTCCGGCGGCGAGCTCTCGCGGGTGATGCTGGCGCTGAGCGGGCTCGGCGCCGCGGCCGAGGCAGGGACCCTGGTCTTCGACGAGATCGACGCTGGAATCGGCGGCAGCACCGCCCGCGTCGTCGGCGAGCGGCTGCGGGCGCTGGGGGAGGGGCGGCAGGTCCTCTGCATCACCCACCTGCCCCAGGTCGCCTCGCTGGCCGATGTCCATTTCCGGCTCGAGAAGGCGGTCGCCGGTGGCCAGGCGGTGGCGAGCGTGGAGCGGCTCGACGGCGAGGCCGTGGTGGAGGAGATCCGCCGCATGCTCGGTGGCGAACAGGCCGACGAGGCAGCCACGGAGCACGCACGCCAGCTCCTCAAGGCGGCCTAAAAGTCTTGCCGCGCGGCCGTCGCTTCACCTAGGCTGCGGAGATGGCTACGTCCTCCCGCCGGCGTCTACCAGCGCTGCTCGGGCGCCGCAACGGGTCCCGGCCGGATGCGCCGGTCGAGGGCACGGCCCGGCTCGGGGAGCGGACCAAGCACCTGGTCAAGCGCCTGCGCCCGGGCGACGTCGCCGTGATCAACCACGTCGACATCGACCGCATCGCCGCCGAGGAGCTGATCGAAGCGGGCGTCGCCGCGGTGCTGAACGCCGCGCCCTCGTCCACCGGCCGCTATCCCAACGCCGGGCCGCTGATGCTGGCCCGGGCCGGGATCCGGCTCGTCGACGCGCCCGGCACCGGGCTGTTCGAGCTCCTGAAGGACGGCGAGCGGGTCGTCGTCGACGGCGGCACCGTCCGGGTCGCCGACGAGGAGGTGCTGCGCGGCCGGGTGCTCGAGGTGGAAGAGCTCGAACGACAGCTGCAGGAGCAGCGCCAGCGGATCGACGCGGCGCTGGCCGAGTTCGCCGAGAACACCGTCGCCCACGTGCGCGAAGAGACCGACCTCTTGACCGGCAGCGTCGATTTCCCCTCGACCAAGGCCTCTTTCCGCGACCGCCACGTGCTGATCGTCGTCCGTGGCGAGCGCCACCGCCGCGACCTGAAAGCGCTGCGCGCCTACATCCGCGACGTGCGGCCGCTGATCGTCGCCGTCGACGGCGGCGCCGACGGGGTGCTGGAGGCGGGGCTGAAGCCGGACGTGATTCTCGGCGACATGGACTCTGCCTCCGACGCGGCGCTCGGCTGCGGCGCCGAGCTGATCGTCCACGCCTACCCCGACGGCCGCGCCCCCGGCTGCGACCGCCTGCTCGACGCCGGCCTGCCGCACAAGGTCGTGCCCGCCGCCGGGACCAGCGAGGACGTGGCGATGCTGATGGCCTTCGAGAAGGGGGCGACGCTGATCGTCAGCGTCGGCGCCCACTTCAACCTGGTCGAGTTCCTCGACCGCAAGCGCGGCGGCATGTCCTCGACCTTCCTCACCCGGCTGCGGATCGGCGAGCGCCTGGTCGACGCCAAGGGCGTCAGCCGGCTCTACAACCCGAGCTCGACCCTGGCGCCGGTCGCCTTCTTCGCCGTCGCCTTCGCGATCCTGCTGACGATCTTGATCATCACCTCGCCCGCCCTCAACGACGTCTTCGAGCTGTTCTGGCTGAAGGTCCGCATCTGGCTTGGGATCTAAGACGATCGGCCCCAACCATCTAGCCTTCGGTCGCTGATGGGCTACAGCTCTCGCTACCACACCGCCTCGCTGATCGCGGTCTTTCTGGCGCTCGCGATCGGGATCCTGATCGGCGCCGAGTTCGGCGGCGACGCCCTCACCGGCACCCGCAAGGACCTCGAGAACAGCCTCGTCGGCAACCTCCAGGACGCGCGCTCCAAGGCGGGCGACCTGAACGCCGAGCTGGGCCGCTCGAACGAGTTCGCCGAACGCGTCTACCCGGTGCTGACCAGCGAGCGGCTGGAGGGCAAGCGGGTCGCGATCGTCGCCCTTGGCGGGCTGCCGAGTGAGCTGACGCAGGCGGTCGAGGAAGCGCTGGCGCCAACCGGGGCGCGCCTGGTCGGGGTTGGCGTGGTGCGCGAGCCGGTCGACGTCAACGGGCTCGCCGGCGACCTCTCGAAAACCCGCTTCTTCGACCTGCAGACGAACCCGGACCAGCTGACCGCGCTGGGGACCGGGCTGGGACGGCAGCTGGTGATCGGCGGCACCCTTCCCGAAGCCGTTCGCGGCCACCTCTTCTCGCGTGCCAGCGGCAGCTTCGGCGCCCTCGACGCGGTGATCGTCGTCCGCGACCAGCCGCAGGACATGGGCCCGGTCCAGAAAGCCAAGGCCGCCCAGCTCGAAGCGGCGCTGATCGGCGGGATCGCGGCGACCCGGACGGCGGCGGTCGGGATCGAGACGACCACCACCGATCCCTCCTCGATCTCCTTCTTCCAGGGCAACGACCTCTCCAGCGTCGACGACGTCGACGCCACCGCGGGCAAGCTGGCGATGGTCTTCGCGATGCTCGGCGCCGAGGGCAGCTTCGGGGTCAAGAGCAGCGCCGACCGGCTGCTGCCGGACCTGCTGACCCAGGGGGGCTGAGCCGTCTACTGGATCGGGTTCCCGCTGGCGATTGGCGTCGCGCTGCTGGTCGTCCCGGCCGGGGCGCGCGGACTGCGCGACGCCGGCCTGGTGCGGGAGAACTACCGCGGCGCCAGCCTCGCCTTCCCGCTCGGGGCGGTGCTGGCGACGGCGGCACTGGTGGCGCTGGCCCCGCTCGCCTTCTTCGACGACCGTGCCGACCTCGACCTGCTGGAGCCGGAGCTGCGGCGCTGGCTCCCTTACCTGCTCGGGATCGCCTTTCTCGGCTTCCTCGACGACGCGCTCGGCCAGGGCGCGGCGGCGGCGACCCCGCGCGGCTGGCGCGGCCACTGGCGGGCGCTGCGCGAGGGGCGGCTCTCGACCGGGGCGATCAAGGCGATCGGGGCGCTGGCGCTGGCCGCCTACGTGGTCTCCGGGCGCGGGCTGGAGGACTGGCGCTACGTCGCCGACGTCGCCCTGCTCATCCTCGCCACCAATCTCTTCAACCTGCTCGACCTGCGGCCGGGGCGGGCGGAGAAGGCGCTGGCGCTGCTCGGCGCCGGACTCTGTCTCGGGGCCTGGACGCTGGCGCCGATCGAGCTGCTGGGGATCTTCCTCGGGCCGGTCTTGGTCGGGGCCTGGCTGACTCTGGGGGAGAAGGCGATGCTGGGGGACACCGGCTCCAACCTGATCGGGGCGATCGCCGGGGTCTGGCTGCTCACCGTTCTCGGCGGGGACGGGCGGCTGATCGCCCTGGCGGTGGTCGCGGCGCTCACCGTTTACGGCGAGTTGCGATCTATTTCGGCGACCATCGAATCGGTTCCGCCACTGCGCTGGCTAGACTCGCTCGGCAGAGCATGAGTCCGACCAGCAAAGGCGACACGCGGTTCATCTTCGTCACCGGCGGGGTGGTCTCGGCTCTCGGCAAGGGGATCGCCGCGGCCTCGATCGGACGCCTCCTCGTCTCCCGCGGCTTCCGGGTGCAGCTGCAGAAGTTCGACCCCTACATCAACGTCGATCCGGGGACGATGAGCCCGTTCCAGCACGGCGAGGTCTTCGTCACCGAGGATGGGGCGGAGACCGACCTCGACCTCGGCCACTACGAGCGCTTCACCGACTCCAACACCTCGCGCGCCTCCAACGTCACCGCTGGCGCCGTCTACAACTCGGTGATCAAGCGCGAGCGCCGCGGCGACTACCTCGGCGCCACCGTGCAGGTGATCCCGCATATCACCAACGAGATCAAGCAGCGGATCCTGATCGTCGCCGAGTCGCAGTCGGTCGATTTCGTGCTGACCGAGATCGGCGGCACCGTCGGCGACATCGAGTCGCTGCCCTTCCTCGAGTCGATCCGCCAGCTGTACACGGACCTGGGCCCGAAGCGGAGCATGTTCATCCACCTGACCCTGGTCCCTTACGTCGGGCACGCGGGGGAGCTGAAGACGAAGCCGACCCAGCACTCGGTCAACGAGCTGCGGCGGATCGGGATCCAGCCGCACGCGCTGGTCTGCCGCTCCGAGGGCCGTCTGGACCGCGAGATCCGCGGCAAGATCGCGCTCTTCGCCAGCCTTCCCGTCGACAGCGTCGTCTCCGCCCACGACGTCGACAACATCTACAAGGTGCCGCTCGCCTTCCGCGCCGAAGGCGTCGACGACATCGTCCTCGACCACTTCGGGATGGAAGCGCCTTCGCCGGACCTGACCGAGTGGGAGGCGATGGTGCGCCGCGCCGACGCCGCCAGCGGCGAGGTCAAGATCGCGGTCGTCGGCAAGTACGTGCAGCTGGCCGACGCCTACAAGTCGGTGATCGAGGCGCTCGAGCACGGCGGCTTCCACCACGGCGTCGGCGTCAAGGTGGAGCTGGTCGACTCCGAGAATCTGGACCCGGAGAAGCTGGAGGAAATGGACGGGATCCTGATCCCCGGCGGCTTTGGCGAGCGCGGCATCGAGGGCAAGGTGCAGGCGGCGCGGATCGCCCGCGAACGCTCGATCCCTTACCTGGGCATCTGCCTCGGGATGCAGATCGCGGTGGTCGAGTTCGCCCGCAGCGTCTGCGGCATGGAGGGCGCCAACTCGGCCGAGTTCGACCCGGAGACGCCGTTCCCCGTCGTCGACCTGCTGCCGGAGCAGAAGGAGGTCTCCGACATGGGCGGCACGATGCGGCTCGGCGCCGACCCGGTGAAGCTGCACGAGGGCACGAAAGCGCGGGAGATCTTCGGCGAGGCCGTCATCTACAAGCGCCACCGCCACCGCTACGAGGTCAACAACCAGCTGCGGCGCCGGCTCGAAGATGAGGGCCTGGTCTGCGGCGGCACCTCGCCGGACGAGCGCCTGGTCGAGATGGTCGAGCTTCCCGATCACCCCTTCTTCGTCGCCGCCCAGTACCACCCGGAGTTCAACTCGCGGCCGAACCGGCCCGAGCCGCTGTTCCGCGAGTTCGTCGGCGCCGCGGCCAGCCACGCCGGTGCGCGGCCGGTCGATGGTGGGGAGCTGGAGACGGCCACAGAGGGCGAGTCGGTCCACTCCGGTTAGCCTCTCCCCCGATGGAGAGGCTGTTTGAGACGTTCGTTCGGCTTTGCGAGATCCGCTCGCCGACGGGAGAGGAGCGCGAGGTCGCCGACACAGTCGCGGCTGAGCTGCGGGCGCTGGGGCTGGAGGTCAGCGAGGACGACGCTGCCGGCCCGGCCGAAGCGGGCGCCGGCAACCTGCTGGCGCGGCTGCCCGGGCAGCGGGACGAGTGGGTGATGTTCTGCGCCCACCTCGACACCGTGCCGCACCGCGGGCGGGTCGAGGTGATCGACGACGAAGGCGTGTTTCGCAGCCGCGGCGACACGATCCTCGGCGCCGACAACAAGGCCGCGGTCGCCGTCTTCATGGAGCTGGTCGCGCGGAGTGCGTCTTCGCCGCCGCCGATCGGGATCGAGCTTGTGCTGACCGTCGCCGAGGAGCAGGGGCTGCGGGGCGCGAAAGCATTCGACGTCGGCGCGTTGCGCTCGCGCCAGGGCTTCGTCCTCGACCACGCCGGGCCGGTCGGCGAGGTGATCGTTCAGACGCCGACCCAGCAGAAGATCCTCGCCGACTTCGCCGGGGTCGAGGCGCACGCCGGGATTGCGCCCGAGGACGGCAGCAGTGCGATCGCCGCCGCGGCCGCGGCGATCCACCGCATGGAGCTCGGCCGCCTCGACGAGGGCACGACCGCCAACGTCGGGCTGATCACCGGCGGCACCTCCGGCAACGTCGTCCCCGGCCACTGCGGGATCCACGCCGAGGCGCGGAGCCTCGACGCGGCGCGAGCGGCGGAGGTCGCCGGCGCGATCTCCGAGGCCTGTGCCTGGGGCGCCAGCGAGCACGGCTGCGACGTCGACGTGCGGATTGAAGAGCTGTTCCGCGGCTACGAGGTGCCGTCGAGCTCGGCGGCGCTCGGCTTCGCCGAGGCCGGACTGCGCGCGGCGGGGCTGGAGCCGGCGCGGGTCGCGATCGGCGGCGGCAGCGACGCCAACGCCTTCCGCCGCGAGGGCTACGACTGCGTCCTCCTCTCCAACGGCACCGACGCCGTCCACACCTCCGACGAGATGGTCCCGGCGGCCAATCTCCAGAAGATGCTTGAGGTCTGCGAAGGGATCGTCACCGCGGCCGCCAGTGGGGGTGCTCCCGCCGGCGAGGGGGATCTACCGGCAGGCGGGTCCAGCGCGAGCCAGGCGTGAGCAGCCGCCTGCGCCTGCGCCGCGGCACCGTCGTCTCCGAGGACCCGCTGCTGGTCGAGGTCGCCGGCGAGCGCCGGCCCGCTTGGGCCGATGAGGTGCTGCTGGGGGAGATGCGCGAGGGCGACGAGGTCGTCGTCAACGTCGCCGCGGTCGAGCTAGGCCTCGGCTCCGGCGGCTTCGACGTCGTCCACGTCAACCTCACCCGCGGCCTCGACGGCGGCGCCGCGGGCGCCGAGCACGTGATCAAGCTCAACTACACGTCCCTGCAGCACCCGGTCGAGCCGGTGGAGGGCACAGGCGAGCTCGCGAGGGACGCGCGTGGTTCCTTTTCGACGCCTGGCGACCGAAAGGAACCACGAGTTGCGCCGCCGGTGCTCGTTCTGCCGCTGCACGGGCACCTGGCGCCGGCGGCCTGGGCGGCGGCCGAGGCCTCGCCAGGGCTGCGGGTCGGGTACGTGCAGGCCGGGGGAGGGGCGCTGCCCGGCTCACTCTCCCGCGACGTCGCCCAGCTGCGCGAGTGCGGTCTCCTCTGCGGCCACATCACCGCGGCGCCCGCCTACGGAGGCGAGTACGACGCTTTGAGCACGGTCGGAGCCTTCGACGCTGCGGGCCGGCTCGGCTGGGACGCGATCCTGGCCGGCCCCGGACCCGGAATCATCGGCTCCGAGACCGAGTTCGGCCATGGCGGTATGGCGGCGCTAGACACCGCGCACGCCGCGTTGTCCCTGGCCCTCCCAACCATCCTCTCCCCACGCCTCTCCTCCTCGGACCCTCGTGAGCGGCACCAGGCTCTGAGCCATCACACCCACACGGTCCTCGAGCTCCTGCTGGCCCCAGTAACGATCGCGGCGCCAGCCACCCCCGAGCTGGAACGAGGGGGACAGGCCCTCGAAGAACTTCGCTCGTCTGCACCTCGTCACCAGCTTCAGGAGTCCCCGGTGGACCTGGCTGCTTACGAGGCCTCGGGCCTTCCCACGACCACCATGGGCCGGTCCCTCGCGGAGGATCCGCTCTTCTTCGCCGCACCGCTCGCGGCTGGCCGCCTGCTCGCCGAATAGCGCACGGTCCCTTGCGGCCCAAGGGTTGTGAACCCCCAGCGCGAACCAGCCCCTCGTGGCTGTCGCGATCAAACCCGCTGCCCCGTCCGCGCCCGCGTCCCCCGGTGCCGACGCCCGGTTCGAGGGCCTCGTCCTCGACTTCCTCTCCTACCTGGAGCTGGAGCGCGGCCTCTCCCGCAACACCCTCAACGCCTACCGCACCGACCTGCTGCAGTACGGCGAATACCTCGCCGAGCGGGAGCTCGACGCGCTGCGGGTCGGCCCCGCCGACGTCGCCGACTTCCTCGCGGTGCTGGCGACGGGGGAGGGGCGGCCCGCCGTCTCCGCCGCGACCATCCACCGCAAGGCCGCCTGCCTCCGCTCCTTCTACAAGCACCTGCGCCGCGACGAGCTGATCGGGGACGACCCGACCGCCGCCCTGACTGCGCCGCGGCGGGCGAAGAAGCTTCCTCATGTCCTCAACTACGCCGAGGTGCAGAACCTGCTCGCCTCGCCGCGCGGCAGCGAGCCGACGGCGCTGCGCGACCGGGCGCTGCTGGAGGTGATGTACGCGTGCGGGCTGCGGGCCTCGGAGACGATCGGGCTCGAGCTCGGCGACGTCGACCTGCGCGAGGGCCTGCTGCGGGCGCGCGGCAAGGGCTCGAAGGAGCGGCTGGTGCCGCTGGGCCGGCAGGCGATCGCGGCGATCTCCGGCTACCTGCGCGGCGGCCGCCCGAAGCTGATCGGCGAGCGCCACGAGGTGAAGCTGTTCGTCAACTTCCGCGGCGGGCCGCTGACCCGCCAGGGGCTCTACAAGATCGTCCAGCGCCACGCCCGCGCCGCCGGGCTTGAAGGGCGGATGAGCCCGCACACGCTGCGCCACTCCTTTGCCACCCACCTGCTCGCCGGCGGCTGCGACCTGCGCGCCGTGCAGGAGATGCTCGGCCACGCCGACATCGCCACCACCCAGATGTACACCCACCTCTCCGGCGACCGCCTCAAAGAGGTCTACTTCCAGGCCCACCCCCGCGCCAGCGAGGGCTGACCACCTGCACTTTGTCGCCCACAGGGCTACAAAGTGCATGGGGTCAATCGGGTAGAACTCGGGGATGCCCGAGCTGCCCGAGGTGGAGACCGTCTGTCGGCAGCTGGAGCCGGAGATCGAAGGGCGGCGGATCGAGACGCTGGAAGTGCTGGATGCGCGCTGGACCCGACCGGTGCCGCCGAAGCAGGTGACGAAGGCGGTTGAGGGCTCGACGATCGAGGGGCTCGGCCGCCGCGGCAAGTACCTGCTACTGGCGCTCGACGGCGCCCGTACCCTGGTCATGCACCTGCGGATGACCGGCAACCTGATCCTGGTCGAGGGGGAGGAGATGCTCGACCCCTCGGAGGGACGGCGGCTGTACGAGGGCGAGCGCTCGACCTCCGCCCGGCACCTGCGCGCCCGCTTCGTGCTCGACGACGGCCGTGAGCTCTGGTTCACCGACCCGCGCCGCTTCGGCGAGGCCTTCCTGATCGACGACGCCGACCTCGAGGGGCGGTTCGCGGGCCGGGTCGGCGTGGAGCCGCTCTCCGAGGAGTTCACTCCCGAGGCGCTGGAGGAGATGGCGGCCGGGCGCACGGCGCCGCTGAAGTCCTTCCTGCTCGACCAGAAAGGCGTCGCCGGGGTCGGCAACATCTACGCTGACGAGGCGCTCTACCGCGCCCGCTTGCACCCGCTTTCGCCCGCCGGCTCGATGAGGCCGGAGCACCTGCGGGCGCTGCGCGACGCCGTCGTCGCCGCGCTGGAAGCCGGGATCGATGGCGGCGGCGCCTCGATCGACGACTACCGCGACGGGCGCGGCGAGAAGGGCACGATGCAGGAAGAGTTCCTCGTCCACACCCGCGAGGGCGAGGAGTGCTTCAACTGCGGCACCGAGATCGTTCGCATCGTCGTCGGCGGCCGCTCCACCTACTACTGCCCTAGCTGCCAGGTGCGGCTGCGCCGCAAACCGCGCCCCCGCAAGCGCTGATTGTCGAGTTTGTCGGCTATACGCCGACAAACTCGACACGTCCGGTCTGTCGGTCACCTTTGATGACGTGCCCGGAACCACGGTCAAGACCGAGGCGGTCGTTCTGCGCAGCATCCGCTACGGGGAGGCGGACCGGATCCTCCACCTGTATTCGAAGCAGCGGGGGCGGCTGGGGGCGATCGCGAAGGGGGCGCGCAAACCGCGCTCGCGCTTCGGCGGCCGGCTGGAGCCGTTCTTCCGCCTCGATCTGATCCTGCACGAAGGGCGCAGCGACCTGCTGACCGTGACCGGGGTGACCACGCTCGACGGCTACCCCCGGCTGCGCTCCTCCGGCCCGGCGCTGACCGCCGGCGCCCGCGCCTGCGACGCGGTCCTGCGGCTGCTCGACTCCGAAGAGGCGAACCCGCCCGCCTACAACCTGCTCTGCCGCTACCTGGCGCTGCTCGACGACCCGGCCGAGCCGCGCGGCGCCGAGCTCGAAGCGGCGCTCTCGTTCCGGCTGAAGCTGGCGCTGGCGGCGGGTTTCGCGCCCGAGCTCGCCTCCTGCACCCGCTGCGGCGAGGCCGAGCACCTGGCCGGGTTCTCCGGGGCCGCCGGCGGGGTCGTCTGCGCCAGCTGCGAAGCCAGCTCCTTCGAGCTCTCCGCGGAAGCACACCGGTTCATGGTGGAGGCGCTGGCCAAGCCGCTGGCCGAGGCTCCGGAGGCGGAGCCGCGAGCGCTGCGCCAGGTCGAGCGCGCAGTTGGCGAGACCTTGGAGCACCACGCGCACGTGCAGCTGCGCGCTGCGGCTTAAGATCGGTTGGTGCCCGCCACTGCCACCTTCGAGGACAGGATTCGCGCCTGGGAGGACGAGTTCCTCGCCGAGGATGCGACTCGGTCCTACCCAGCGCACCGTGCGACCCCCGAGCCCGACAGCCCGCTGCGGACGCCTTTCCAGCGCGATCGCGACCGCATCGTCCACTCCAAGTCCTTCCGCCGGCTCAAGCACAAGACCCAGGTCTTCGTCGCCCCCGAGGGCGATCACTACCGAACCCGGCTCACCCACACGCTCGAGGCCTGCGGAATCGCCCGCACCGTCGCCCGGGCGCTGCGGCTGAACGAGGACCTGACCGAGGCGATCGGGCTCGGCCACGACCTCGGCCACCCGCCCTTCGGCCACGCCGGCGAGCAGACCCTGGACGCGGCCCTGCGCGAGCGCTGCGGCGCCGGCTTCCGCCACAACGAGCACTCGCTGCGGGTGGTCGAGGTGCTGGAGCGGGACGGCAGCGGGCTCAACCTGACCGAGCAGGTGCGGGACGGCATCCTCAACCACACCGGGCCGAGCAAGCCGGCGACGCTGGAGGGCCGGATCGTCAAGCTGGTCGACCGCGTCGCCTACATCAACCACGACATCGACGACGCCCTGCGGGCCGGGATCCTGCGCCAGGAGGACCTGCCGGCGGCGGAGATCGAGATGCTGGGGCCGACCGGGTCGCTGCGGATCGACACCCTGGTCCGCGACATCGTCGACTGCTCGGCTGGGGCCGGCGACATCGTCCAGAGCCCGGAGGTCGGCGGCGCGATGCTGCGGCTGCGCAAGTTCATGTTCGACCGCGTCTACCTCGGGCCGGAGGCGCGGCGCGAGCACGACCGGGTCGAACGGGCGATGCGCGGCCTGCTCGACCACTACCTGGCAAACCCCGACGAGGTCCCGCGCCGCGACCCGGAGGCGAGCGAGTGCCAGCGCGTCGCCGACTACATCGCCGGGATGACCGACCGCTACTGCATCGCCAAGTTCGCCGAGCTGACGATCCCCGAGGAGTCGCGTTTCTGATGGCGCTGATCTCCACCGAGAGCCTGGAGCGGGTGAAGCAGGCGGCGGACATCGTCGAGGTGATCTCCGCCCACACCGACCTGCGCCGCCAGGGCGCGCGGATGGTCGGGCTCTGCCCCTTCCACGAGGAGCGGACGCCGTCGTTCTCGGTCGAGCCGCAGGAGAAGCTCTACCACTGCTTCGGCTGCGGGGTCGGCGGCGACGTGATCAAGTTCGTCGAAGAGAAGGAGGGGCTTGGCTTCGCCGAGGCGGTCGAGGTGCTGGCCGACCGCTACGGGGTCGAGCTGGAGCGCGAGCAGGAGGACCCGCGGGCGGAGGCCAAACGCCAGCAGCGGCGCCGGCTCGAGCAGCTGCTGGAGCGGACCGCCGCTTACTACTCCAACTACCTCTGGGAGTCCAAGGAGGCGGAGAAAGCGCGCGAGTACCTGGCCGAGCGCGGGCTCGGCGAGCAGGTGCTGCGGGACTTCGGCGTCGGCTTCGCGCCCAGCGCCTGGGACAAGATCATTGTCCGCGGCCAGCAGGCCGGGTTCAGCGTCGCCGAGCTGCGCGGGGTCGGGCTGGCCCAGCGGGGCCGCAGCGGCGGCGAGTACGACCGCTTCCGGGCCCGGATCATGTTCCCGATCCGCGACCGCCGCGGCCGCACCCTCGGCTTCGGCGGCCGGGCGATGCGCTCCGACCAGGGCGCCAAGTACGTGAACACGGCCGAGACCGACTTCTTCCACAAGAGCCAGATGCTCTACGGCGTCGACCGGGCCAAAGGCGCGATCGCGAAGGCGTCGCGGGCGGTCGTGGTCGAGGGCTACACCGACGTCCTCGCCCTGCACCAGGCGGGGGTCGAGGAGGCGGTCGGGGTGATGGGGACTGCGATCACCGGCGAGCAGGTGGCGGCGCTCTCGGGCATGGTCGAGGAGGTGGTGCTGGCGCTCGACGCCGACTCCGCCGGCCAGGAGGCGATGCTGCGGGCGCAGCGCGTCGCCGCGGGGCGGCGGATGCGGCTGCGGGTGGCGGCGATGCCGGCCGGGGAGGACCCAGCCGAGATGCTGGCCGCCGAGGGCGGGGACGAGCGCTTCCGCGGTCTGGTCTCGGGCGCGGCGGAGCTGGCCGAGTTCCAGGTCGGGCTGGTGCTTGCCGCGACCGACGTCTCCTCGCCGGCCGACCGCGACCGGGCCCTGGGCGAGGTGGCTCCGGTGTTGGCCGGGATGGGGGAGTCGGTGAGCCGCGACGAGCTGGTGCGGCGGATCGCCGAGCGGCTCGACCTGGAGCCGGCGATGGTGATGGGACGGGTGGTGGCGGCGACCCCGGCGAGCGGTGGTGCCGCGCCCGAGCCGGCGGCGGGCGGCGAGCGCCGCGCCAGCGCTGGTGGCGAGTCTGCCCCGCAGCCGCGCCGCGCCGCCGAGCTGACCTCGCGCGAGCGCCGCGAGCGGGCGCTGCTGGCGATGTGCATCAAGCTGCCGGACGAGGGCGCCGAGTTCCTCGGGCAGCTGACCGACGCCCACCTCTCGCCGATGGGGATGCGCGCCCTCGGCTGGCTGCGCAAGCACCCCGACGACCCCGCCTCGAACCTCCCGCACGACGACGCCGAGCTGGCCGGGCTGATCGCCGAGCTGGTGATCCTGGCCTCCGACCAGCCCGCGTCGCGCGAGGCGATGGAGCTCAACTTCCTGCTGCTGGAGCAGCGCCGGCTCGAAGATGAGCTGGCCGCCGCCGGCGAGCGCGGGGACTACGAGCGCCGCGCGGCGCTCAGCCGCGAACGCGCCGCCCTGGTCGAGCGGATCGCCCACACCCAGCGCGTCGAGACCTGAGTCGGTACATTCCGGGCGGGCCGGACGCTGTGCCGGACCGCCGGTCCGGGGTAGCTCAATCGGCAGAGCATTCGACTGTTAATCGAAGGGTTGTGGGTTCGAGTCCCACCCCCGGAGCTTCAATCGCGGGCGGTCTGCCGCAAGGCCAGCCGCTCGACCAGCTCGGCGCCGCGCTTGGCGCCGTCGTTCTCCCGGCCCCAGGCGGCGATCTCCTCGGCCCGGGCGGTGAAGCCGCGGTCGGCGAGCAGCCGGCGTGCGGTCCAGCGCAGCGCCGCCGGGCGGCAGAGCCGCCAGGGCACCGAGAGCCCGGCGCCGGCCCAGTCGACCCGCACCGCGGTCTCGCTCATGTCGCCGGTGATCGGGCAGATCAGGACCGGGGTGCCGGCGCCGAGGGCGCGGGCGACGGTGCCGTGGCCGCCGTGGGAGATGACCAGCGAGGCGGCGGGCATCAGCTGCGTGTAGCTGAGCCACTCGACGAGGACGGCGTTGGCCGGGACCTCGATCGGCCGCTGCGGGCGCACCCGGTTGGTCGTCGCCACCACTCGCACCGGCTCCTCGGCGAGGGCCGCCAGTGCGGCGCGGACCAGGTGGTTCTCGGAGTCGTGGGCGGTGCTGGGGGCGATGAGGACCAGTGGCTCGTTCCCAGGCGGGAGCTCGATCTCCGGGTGCGGGATCTCGAAGGTCATCGGTCCCGTCACCTCGACCCCGGCCGGCCACTCGCGCTGGTACTCGAGCTGGGGGTAGGTCGCGACCAGCGCCAGGTCCGGGCTGATGCCGCCGTGGAAGCGCTCGACCGGGGGCAGGCCGAGGCGCTCGCGCTGCAGGTTGAGGTCGCGGCGGCCGTGCTCAAGGCCGACGTCGAGCGCCCGCTGCCCGCCGCGCCAGACGGCCCGGCCCAGCGGCGTCCGCGGCGAGCGCAGCCCGATCGCGAAGAACGGCTGTCCCGGCTCGACCACCGGGTAGATATGGGGGACTAGGGTCGCCAGCGGCACCCCGGCCTTCTCCGCGGCGAGCGCGGGGGCGAGGGTGAGGATGTCGCTGACGGCGACGTGCGGGCGCATTCGCTCCAGCAGTGGCAGCAGCGCCCGCGCCGCCTCGGCCGCGTGCAGGCCGTCCGCCGAATCGGGTTCGGGCGGCGGGAACATCTGGTATTCCTCGGCCGCCGCGAAGCCCAGCCCGGCGCCCTCGACGGCAGCGCGCCGCTCCTCCCAGGTCTCGACCACGACCTCGTGCCCGCGTTGCGACAGCGCCCGCCCCAGCGCGATCGCTGGAAAGACGTGCCCGGGGTCGCCGAAGGCGGCGACTAGTACCCGCAGCGGTTGATCAGGGAGCGTCAGGGCCTTCGCCGTCGCGGTTGAACACAATCTCCGGAATGTGACAGTTGGGGGAGAGGTGGACGAGGAGCCGCACGGCCTCGCCGATGTCGGAGGGCTGGATCATTTCCTCGGCCGGGACCTGTCCCTTGACAAAGTCGGTCATCGCGGTGTCGACGAAGCCCGGCGCTAGCGCGGTGCACTGGATGCCGTTGCCGCTGGTCTCGCGAGCGGTCGACTGGGTGAAGTTGATCACCGCGGCCTTGGTCGCAGCGTAGACCGAGAGGAAGGGCTGGCCGGCTTTGCCGGCAATCGAGGCGGTGTTGACGATCAGCGCCTTGTGGTGCTCGGCACCGGCCTCGCGCAGCAGCGGCAGGCCCTCGCGGGTGGCGACGATCAGCGAGCGCAGGTTGATCCCCAGCTGCATGTCGAGGTACTTGGTCTGGATCTCATGCATTGGCGCGCCGATCCCGACCCCGGCATTGTTGACGAGGGCGTCGAGGCGGCCGTAGCGCTCCTTGTGGGCGGCGAAGACGCCGAGCAGCTCGTCCTCGTCGTTGACGTTGGCGGGGACCGTGAGGACCTCGAAGCCGTCGTCGCGCAGCCCCTGCACCTGCTCCTCGAGTTTGTCCGGGCGCCGGGCCGAGAGGGTCAGCGCGTAGCCCTCCTCGCCGAGCGTGCGGGCGATCGCCAGCCCGATTCCACCCGAACCGCCGGTCACCAAAGCCGCTTTGTCCGCCATTCCCTCTCCTCCGTTTCGACGACGCCGCCACCCTATACGTCGTTTCGCCTGAGCGTCCCAGGCAGCGGCGGCCGGCACGACTCTGAGAACATGCCGCCGATGCGTGCCACCCGCTCCACCCTTGCTTTCGCCTGCCTGCTTGCGGTCGCCTTCCTGGTCGGTTGCGGCGGCGATTCCGACACCTCTGGCTCAACTGCCAGCTCGGGCGCCGCCGAAAGTCGCCCGGCACCGCCGAAAAGCGCCTTCCCGACGCCCCACGGCCGCAGCCTCGAGGAAGTCCTGAAATTCGCCGACGCGCGCTCGGAATTGGTCGTCTCGCCGGCCGCGATGGTCTTCTACAAGGGCGAGAACCGCTACCCGTTCGGCGTCTTCGAACGCGACCGCACCCAGGTGCCAGACGCCGAAGTCGCCCTCTACTTCGCCAAAGTTCCGAAAGCTAAGCCGGGCGCGAAGAAGGGCAAGCCGGGGAGCAAAGGAGCGGACGCCCAGGCTGAAGCGAACGCGCTGGAAGAGACGGCGATCGGCCCCTTCCCGGCGAAGATCGAAAGCCTCGCGACCCAGCCCGCGTTCCGCGCCCAGACGACGACCGACGACCCCGACGCGGCGACCGTCGTCTACTCGACCGAGATCGACTTCCCCAGCGACGGCGAGTGGCGGATCGCGGCGCTGATCAAGCAGGGGGACGAACTGAGCGCAACCCTGCTGCCGAGCGCCGTGGTCGGTGAATTCTCCGGCATCCCGCGGCCCGGCGACCCGGCGCCGAAGATGCACACGCCGACGGCCGGCGAAGTCGGTGGCGACCTCTCGAAGATCACCACCAGGATCCCACCTGACACCCAGAACAAGGTGGATTACGCGGATGCGCTGGGCAAAGAACCGATCGTGCTCTTGTTTGCGACCCCCCAGTTCTGCGAAAGTCGGGTGTGCGGCCCCGTCGTCGACGTGGCTGAGCAGGCGAAGCAGGAATCAGGAGACGAGGCTGCCTTCATCCACATGGAGATCTGGGAAGACAACGAACCGGGTACCAAAGTACGACCGCAGGTGCGCACGTACAAGCTGCCGACCGAGCCGTGGCTGTTCACCATCAACAGCAAGGGTGTGGTCAGCTCGGCGACCGAGGGCGCCTTCGGGCTGGAATTGATGGACGAAATGCTGCAGAAGGCGGTGGCTGAAGGATGAGCGAGAAAGCCGAGAAAGCCACCACCGACGATTCCGAGCTGCTGGAGTCCTTCGCCGAGGAGGCGCGCCGCCGCTGTGACGTGATCGCCGCCGGCCTCGCCACCGAGACGACTGACTTCGAGACGATGCGGGCCGAAGCCCACGCCCTGCGCGGCACCGCCGGCGTCGTCGGCCTCCGCCGCCTCGCCGAGCTCGCCGGGCTGATGGAGTCCGACCTCGCCGAAGCGAAAAAGACCGGCTCGATCCGCGGCGGCCGCGACCACCAGATCGCCGACGCCGCCAAGGCCCTAGCCGAGGGCGCCGCCGCAGCCGCCCGCGGCGAGGAAGAGCCCCCCGACGTCGGCCGCTCCCTCGCCCAGCTCTTCAGCGCCTAGCCCCGCGTCCCGCGGTACGCTCGGGCGAGTTCGCACTTCTTCCCGCATACCGGGACAAACTGCGAACCCGAGGGGCGGTAGCTCAGTTGGTTAGAGCAGCGGACTCATAATCCGTCGGTCGAAGGTTCGAGTCCTTCCCGCCCCATCTGACGCGACGCGTCAAAGGGCGGAACGCAGGATGAGCATCCCTCGGCCCGAGACCAGATGCGCCAGGTCGTCCTGCAGGCGCTGGACATGTTCGCTCGCCTGCTCCTCAAAGCGCTCGAGGCCGTGGATCTCGGCGATCAGGACGAAGTCGGCCTCCCCGATCGCCTGGCCGGGCACGTCGGCCGGTCGCATGAGGCGCCAATCCGACACCGTGTCCAGCGACCCGCGGACGATGTCGCGATCCCCCTTCATCAGCTCCTCAAAGTCCTCGGCCAGCTCCGGCGAGCGCAGCTGAAACCACATCAGAAGCGTCACGGGAGGACTCATCCACGAAGGGTAGTCGGCTAGCTCGCGTATGTGTCGGATACCTGTCTATAACCGGCAGGGTGGTGTCTAGATTTCCGGCGCATGGATGAGCAGGACGAAGAGATGAGCGACCGGCAGCTGCTGGTTTTCGGGTCTGTGGTGACCCTCTTCTTGACCGCTGCCGCCACTTACTTCGTGATGCTCGTGGTCGGTCCAGACAGCCTCCTCGACGACTGCGGGCGATCGACTTCCAAATGCATCGGCTCGCACCTCGAGGCCGTGGTTCCGGCCTTCCTCACGTGTGCGGCCGCTCTGGTGATGGGTGTGGGGACCGCCATCCTGTGGTGGAACGAGTGGCCCGGGCCGAAGGAGAAGCCCGACGCCGACTCGCGCTAGCGATTCCAGATGTAGCGGCGCGATTCGGGCGCGAGCAGGAAGGGCAGGGGGAGGAGTCGGAGGAGGACGTCCCACCAGGAGCCGTTGAGGGTGACTCCGACCACTCCGATCGCGACGACGATGAGCACCAGGGTCCAGGCGATGCGGCTCGCGCGAAGCATGATGAACACGACTAGGGCCATGACCAGGAAGGCGCCGATCAGGGTCGAGGCGGGCGCATCTCCGTGGTCGAAGATCGCGGGCGCCCAGATCCCGGCGAGGAAAAGGGCGCCTGCGGTCTTCAGGGCTGGAGGGCTCTGGCTGGCTCTGGACATCGGTCAGCCATCGACTCCCTCAGCCCGGGGCTTCAGTTTTGGCGGCTAAACTGGCCGCGTGGTTCGTTGGGGGAGAGCGCCATGGTCGCTGCGTGCGTTCGTGCTCGTCGCGCTCGCGAGTGTCGTGGTTGGCGCCGTCTTCGGGTCGGGGTCGCTTCCCGGGCGGTTGTTCTGGCTGATGTTCACCGGGATTGTGACGGCCGCCATCTGTTTCTTCTTGCTTAGAGGCAGACGCTGGCTGTGGATCGTCGTGCTCGTGCTCATTCCCCTCAGTCTCGGACTCAGTGTCGCCGCTGGCAGCGTCCCCTGGTTTGGTGTTGTTTTCGCGGCAGTCAGCTTGATCTTGTTGCTGCATCACGACACGCGGTTGTTCTTTCGGCGCGATGAGGGCTGGAAAACCACCCTGCGCCGAGGTGCGATCGAGATGGGGATTGGCGCGCTCGCCTTCGTGGTCTTGTACGCGCTCTTCGTGTGCGTCGCCTTCACCGTCAGCGTGCTGTTCTTCCCCGATTCCCTGGAATTCCGGTAGCGGGATTCAGTGACACGCGAGGGTTTGAGCAGTGCGTAGCCTGGTCTTGGGTTGCCGTATCTCCGTCCAAGACTGGGTTCAGGGACGCACGGAGCCGGTCCGGCCGGCCTAGGATCGCCCGCCGCCCGCCCGTCCCACCTGGAGGAACGATTGAAGAAGCACTGTCTCCTCGCCTGCCTGCTTTCGGCTCTTGCCCTCGCCGCCTGCGGCAATGCCTCCAGCGATGAAGCGGCGGAGGTCGAAGCGGCGATCCGGGCGGCCGTGCTCGATCCCGATCCCTCCGACTGCACCGAGTTCCGGACCCAGAGGTATTTGGAACAGGGAGAGCAGAAGCCGGGCGAGGCGGCTCTGAAGGAGTGCGAAGCGGAGGCGGCGGACCCGGCCAACATCAACACGACTGACTCGGTGGCGATCTCGGAGCTCGAGATCGACTGGGAGACCGCGACTGCGCAGTTGGCCCCGGACGGCGGTGCCCTCGACGGCCAGGTCGTGGCGATCGCGGCCGTTAAGGAGAAGGGACAGTGGAAGCTCGACCAGCTGACGCGGTTCGTGGAGTTCGACGCGTCCGCGTTTGCCCGGGCGACCGAAAAGACGGTTCGGAAGAGGGGTGCGTCCCCTGAGCAGACCGGGTGCATCGGCGAGCAGCTCGAGGAGAAGTCGCGCCGGGAGGTCGAAGCGCTGGTGCTGCCGAGGCGACCGACCGATGAGGCCCGAGAGCTGCTGCAGGCCTGCGCCGGGTCGGTGCCGGCCGCCGGGCAGCGGGTCTCTCCGCAGGGGGCGGAGTACTCGTACCTGCTGCCTGCTGGGTTCGCTCCGGCCGAGCCGACGATCCGATTTCAGCCCGCAACCGCCCCGAGCGCGGTCGCTCTGGTCGGCGCGGAAGGCGGCGGCCAGGGCATTCTCGTCGGCCAGGTTCCCGGCGTCCCGATCCGCAACCGCGCCCAGCTGCGGCGCGCGCTGCCCCTCATCAACGAAGAATTCGCGGAGTCCGCCGCGCTGGTCGGAGCGGAGACGAGCCCGGCGAAGACGCTGGAGATAGAGGGCAGCCAGGCGGTCCAGCGGGAAACGGAAGGGGGGACCGTGGGTCCCTATCCGGGGACCGATTTCCGGGAAACTGTGATCTTCGCCCACCCCGAAACGATCTTGGTCGTGTGCCGCTGGAAGGTGACGGGGGCCGAGCGGGACGAGATCCTCGAGGGCTGCGACGCGATCCTGCGCACGCTGCGCCTCTCCGATCCGACCTCCCTGGCGACGACGTCCTGACGCTCAGCCGGGCTCGCCGCGCGCGTCGAAGGCCTCGCGGGCGGCGGTGATCTCGTCCATGTGGGCGTAGGCCCAGGTGCGCAGGGCGGCGATCTCCATCGTCAGGCTGGTGCCGAGGGTGGTGAGGGTGTACTCGACCTTCGGTGGGACCACGGGGTAGACGCGGCGCTCGACGAGGCCGTCGCGCTCGAGCGCCCGCAGGGTCTGGGTCAGCATCTTCTGGCTGATCCCGTCGACGTCGGCGCGCAGCTGGGAGAAGCGGCGGGTTCCCTGGCCGAGGGCGTAGAGCACGAGCAGGGTCCAGCGGTCGCCGATGCGGCCGACGACCTGGCGGGTCGGGCAAGCCGCGGCCATCACGTCGAAGCGGCCGTCGGCGGAGGCGGTCTGCTCGCTCACAGTCACTAAAAGGTGTGTATAGCACTTTTTGCTGCTCTCTTCCCAAAAGAGAGTTTGCTTGCCAGAATGCCGCGCCGTGAAAGCCCTCGTCCCCAGATCCGGTGCGCAGCCGAGCGTCGAGCTCGCCGAGGTGGAAGAGCCGCGGCCGCGCGAAGACGAGCTCCTGGTCGCGGTCGAGGCCTTCTCGGTCAATCGCGGCGAGACGTTCCTGCTCGAGCGGCCCCCGTCGGGCTGGAGGCCGGGCAAGGATGTGGTCGGGACGGTCGTCGAGGCGGCGACCTGCGGCGGCGGGCCGCGGGTCGGCGAGCGCGTCGTTGGCCACCCCGAAGCGCGCGGCTGGGCGGAGCGGGTCGCAATCCCGCTGGCCAAGGTCGCGCCGCTGCCGGCGGACGTCGACTCCGAGAGCGCTGCGGCGCTGCCGCTGGCCGGCCTGACGGCGCTGCGCCTGGCCCGGGCCGCCGGCCCGCTGGGCTCCCGGCGTGTCCTCCTCACTGGCGCCTCCGGCGGCGTCGGCCACTACTTCGTCGAGCTCGCGGCGGCTCAGGGTGCTGCCGTCACCGCCGTCTCCGCGGCCGGCCGGGGCGAACGGCTGCGGGAGCTCGGCGCGGTGGCGGTTGTGGAGGACGTCGAGCAGGCGGAGGGGCCATTCGACGTCGGACTCGACTCGGTTGGCGGGGCTAGCACCGGCGCCGTCCTGCGCCGCCTCCGCGATGACGGCCTCCTCGTCTGGTTCGGCCAGGCCAGCCGCGAGGTTCCGCGGCTCGACTTCTTCGACTGGAGCGGCGGCGCCAACGCGACGATCCGCAAGTTCCACTACGCCGAGAGCGACGTCAGCGACGGGGAGGACCTGGCGACCCTGGTCCGGCTCCTCGCCGCCGATCGGCTGCACCCGGAGATCGGGCTCCGCGCCGAGTGGACCGAGACGGCGGATGCAATCTCCGCGCTGCTTGCGCGCCAGGTCCGCGGCAACGCCGTGCTCACAGTCAGTTCAAGCCAAGCTTCAATCAACTAAAGGAGTGGTGATGGAGAAGAGCTCGAAAGACGTGGTCCAGCACTACCTCGACGTGCTGCTCGCCGGCGACATCGAGGCGATCCGCGACTGCTTTGCCGAGGACGCGATCTGGACGATGCACGCCGACCTGCCGATGGCCGGCCCCTGGAGGGGCCGCGACGCGATCGTCGATGACTTCCTCGTCCACTTCGGCGGCACGCTCTACCAGCAGGGCAGCCAGGAGTTCGAGTTCCCGACCCTGATCGGCGAAGGCGAGACGGTCTCCCTGGAGTGGCGGGTGAAAGCCCTCACCGCCAAGGGCGAGGACTACGACAACTCTTACTGCGGCATCTTCATCGTCCGCGACGGCAAGATCCAGGAGGTCCGCGAGTACTTCGACACGGCTTACGCGGAGCGGACGCTGTTCGCGTCCTAGGCGCGGCGAGCGCCGGGTAGGATCCCGCCGCCTGGAGGATCGTGGACAGCTACGCAGACCTGATCGCGGAGGGACGAGCCGACGAGCGCCGGCTGGTGCTGGTCGAGCGCGAGGGTGAGCGGGCGACGGTGACGCTGTCGGACCCGGAGCGGCTGAACCCCCTCAGCGCCGGCCTGATGCTTCAGCTGCTCGACGCGCTGGCGGAGGTTGACGAGGATCCCGCGGTGCGAGCGGTGATCCTCACCGGCGCCGACCCCGCCTTCTGCTCCGGCGGCGACCTGGAGATGATCGCCAGCGGCACCCGCAACGTCCGCGACGGCGCGAGGGAAGTCGACACGACGACGCCGTGGCGCTGGATCCGCAACCAGTTCGGCGGCGTCGCGCGGCGGATCGCCACCAGCGACAAGACCTTCGTCGCCGCCGTCAACGGCCCCGCCGCCGGGGTTGGGCTTGCCTTCGCCCTCGCCTGCGACGTCATCCTCGCCTCGGACCGGGCGGTGCTAGTGCCGGCGTTCGGGAAGCTTGGCCTGGTCCCCGAGGTGGGGACGAGCTGGGCCCTGACCCGTCGCCTCGGCTACCACGGCGCCTACTCGTTCTACCTCCGCGGCGAGCACGTCGACGCCGAGCGGGCGCTGCAGATGGGGCTGGTCGAGGAGGTCTGTCCCCACGACGAGCTGCTGGCGACCGCGGCGCGGTGGTGCGACCGGGTGATCGCGATGCCGCCGCACGCGCCGGAGATGACCAAGGCGCTGATGCGCGCCGCCGTCGACGCTCCCTGGGACCAGTCGATGAAGCTGGAGGAGTTCGCCGAGGCCAACTGCTTCTCGACCGCGGCTTTGGAGCAGGCCGCCGCGAAGCTGCTGGATCGTGCCCGCCGGGCAGGCGGGCCGGACTCCTAGCCGGCGTTCATCCCGTCCAGCACGCGACGAGCGCCAGTAAAACGACGACCTCCGCGACCGCGACGGTGCCGCCGAGGGTGTCGCCGGTGCGGCCGCCGAGGGTGTGGCGGGACCAGAGCGTGAGGAGGGCGGTGGCGAGGAGGGCGCCGCCGACGGCGGCGAGGCCGGGGAGGGCGCCGCCGGTGAGGAAGGCGAGGGCGAGGGCGGCGATGGTGGCGATCGCGAGCGCGTTGCGACTGGGGGAGAAGCTGGCACCGAGGCCGTTGCTGCGGGCGGGGGGCGCGGCGGCGGCGTGGAGCAGGGCGGCCCAGCGGGCGAGGGCGGCGGCGGCGATCAAAGCCAGGATCGCCTCGCCGTCGTCGAGGGCGGCGAGGGCGGTGACGAAGAGCAGGGCCCAGCCGATGAGGGCAAGGACGCCAAACGCGCCGAGGGCGGAGTCGCGCATCACCGTGAGGCGGCGCTCGCGGTCGCCGCGGACGCCGAGACCGTCGGAGCAGTCAGCGAGCCCGTCCTGATGCAGGGCGCCGGTGACGGCGACGAGCGCGATCAGGGCGAGGACCGAGGCCACCGAGGTCCCGACCAGGGGCGCGGCGCCGACGCGAATGCCGCCGGCGAAGGCGCCGATCACCGCCCCGACCAGGGGGAACCAGGGCGCCGCGGGGCCGAGCTTCGGACTAGCGAGGGCGCCAGGCGCCTCTCCGCCACGGTCGCGGACCGGGACCGGGGCGACGGTCAGAAGCGAGACGGCGAGGGAGAGACCGGCAAGCGGGTCGGTGCTGCGCCCCTCGCTCATCGGGCGCGCTCGACTGCGGACTCCTCGAAGGTCCCCATCTGCCGGTGCAGGGCGCCCATCGACTCGATCAGGGAGAGCGCCAGCAGGCCTCCGGAGGCCTCGCCGAGGCGCAGGCGCAGGTCCAGCAGCGGCTCCAGGCCGAGCTCGGAGAGGACCAGCCGGTGGCCGGGCTCGGCCGAGCGGTGGCTGGCGATCAGGATCTCGCCGGCCGCGGGGTCGAGCAGGGTCGCCGCCAGCGCTGCGGTGCCGACCGCGTAGCCGTCGAGGACGACCGGCAGCCGCCGCCGCGCCGCCTCGCCGATCGCCCCGGCGAGCGCCGCTAGCTCGAGGCCGCCGACCGCGAGCAGCGCCTCGCGGGCCGGCAGCGGGGCGCCGTGCAGAACGAGGGCGTCCTCCACCAGCGCCTGCTTGCGCGCGATCCCGGCGCTGTCGACGCCGGCACCGCGCCCGACCGTGAGCACGGCGGCCGCGCCGGTCAGGGCTGAGGCGAGAGCCGCGGTCGTGGTCGTGTTGCCGATCCCGATCTCGCCGAGGACCAAGCACTCGGCGCCGCGATCGGCCAGCTCGGCGGCGAGCGCGGCGCCGGCGGCGAGGGCGGTGTCGAGGTGGGCCTCGCTCAGGGCGGGCCCGGCGGAGAGGTCGGCGGTGCCTTCGGCGACCTTCGCGTCGCGGACCCCGTCCGGCGTCTCCCCGGTCAGCCCGAGGTCGGCGACCAGCAGCTCGTGATCGCCGCGACGGGCGAGCACCCCGACGGCGGTATCGCCGGCAACCGCGGCGGCCGCGACCTGGGAGGAGACCCGCGGCGAGTAGAGGCTGGTCCCATGCCCGACGTGCCCGTGGTCGGCGCAGCAGACGAGGACGCCGGCGCGCAGCTCAGCCGGTGGCGGCTCGCCGGTGATCGAGGCCCAGCGCTCGACCAGCCCCTCGAGCGCTCCGAGGCTGCCCGGCGGCTTGACCAGCTGATCGGAGCGATCGCGCGCCGCGATCGCCGCGGCTCGGTCGGGTCCCGGCGACGGTGCCGGCTCATCGCTTGGTTCCTTTTGGGCCTCAGGCGACCGCAAGGAACCCCGCGCGTCCTGGCGCGCCGGTTCGCCGCCGCGCCAGCGCTCATCCATCACCACGTCCTCCAGGGGCATCCGCGAAGACCAGCCGGAGGCCTCGAGCCCTGGCCTAACCGGGCGCTCGTCGGGCCAGCCGAGGCAGAGGTAGGCGATCGGGTCGACTCGCTCGGGGATGCCGAGCAGGGAGCGCATGTCCTCGGGGCGGTAGAAGCTGACCCAGCCGACACCGAGGCCCTCGGCGCGCGCCGCCAGCCAGAGGTTCTGGATCGCGCAGGCGGTGCTGTAGACGTCGGTCTCGGGGATCGTCCCTCGCCCCAGCACCTCCTCGCTGGGGTCGCCGTGATCGCAGCAGACGCAGAGCCCGAGCGGCGCCTCGACCACGCCCTCGACCTTCTGGTCGAGGAACTGAGCGGCGCGGCCCTCGAACTTGCCGCCCTGGCGCAGGCGCTCGCGCTGGGCCAGGCGCCGCACCTCCATCCGGGTCTCCAGGGAGCGGATCACGATCAGCCGCCAGGGCTGCATCAATCCCACAGACGGCGCCCGGTGCGCCGCCTCCAGGACGCGTTGCAGGACGTCCTCGGGGACCTCGTCTGGGCGGAAGCGGCGGACGTCGCGGCGCTCGGCGATCACCCGGTGGACCGCGCCAAGGTCGTCCTCGCCGTAGGCCCAGCCGCGCGGGTCCTCGGCCCGCTCGGCGGCCCGCGAGGGGTCGAAGCCGAGTGGGGTCGGCGGTCGCTGCAGGCGATCCTCGGCGCTCACAGCGCCAACACTAAAGCGCCTCCGCGCCGGGGCCGGGGGCGGGATAGACTGGCGGCGTCAGCGTGGCGGCGCGAGGAAGCCGGTGAGAGTCCGGAACGGTCGCGCCACTGTGACCGGGGAGCGAGCCCCACAGAGCCACTGGGCGAGAGGCCTGGGAAGGCGGGGGGAGCGAGGATCCGGGAGTCAGGACACTCGTCCGCCGCGGAACCTTCGAAGGAGGACGCCAGATCCCCTTGAGGTGCCCACAGAGATGAAGCGGCTGATTCTCGTGCGCCACGCGCCGACCGCCGCGACCAAGGCCGCCGCGTTCCCGCTCGACGAGCGGCCGGATGAGTCGGCGCTTGCGGCTGCGAGCCGCCTTGGCGAGTTCGTCCCGCGTCACGCCGAGGTCTGCGCCAGTCCGGCGGTCCGCTGTCAGGAGACCGCCCGCGCCGCCGGGCTCGAGCCGGTGACGGTGCCCGAGCTGGCCGAGTGTGACTTCCGCGAGTGGGGAGGACGGACGCTGGCCGACGTCTGCGAGGAGGACCCCGCTGGCGCCGAGGCCTGGATGACCGACCCCGAGGCGCGGCCGCACGGCGGCGAGAGCCTCTCCGGCTTCGCCGGCCGGGTCGCCGGCTGGCTGGAGACGCAGGCGGAGAGCGACGGCTCGACCTTCGCGGTCACCCACGGCGGCGTCGTCAAGGCCGCGATCGTCTCTGCCCTGGGCGCGCCGCTGCTCTCCTTCTGGCGAGTAGACGTGGCGCCGCTGTCCCTGACCGAGCTCCACGCCCACGACGGCCGCTGGACCCTGGTCCGCACGAACGTCCCTCTGAACCACGCGAGCGACGGCGGCGGATTCGCAGTTCCTCCCGCTATCCGGGAAGAACTGCGAGCCGGCGGGGGGGCGGTGGCGTGAGCGGGGGGGCGCTGGCGGTGGGGTACGGGGCGGACCTGGTGCTTGGCGATCCGCGGCGAGGGCACCCGGTTGCGGGATTCGGGCGGCTGGCGGCGGCGACCGAGGAGCGGTTGTACGCGCCGAGCCGGCGCAACGGTGCCGCCTACGCTGCTGTCCTGGTCGGGCTGGCCGCTCTGGGTGGCGAGCTGGCGGCGCGGCTCTGTCGCCGACTTGGGGCTGGTGAGGGACCGGCGCTGGCCGCGGTCTGCTGGGTCGCGCTCGGGGGTCGCTCGCTCGTGCGCGAAGCCGAGCGGGTCGCGGGGCACCTCGATCGCGGCGACCTGGAGGCGGCGCGGGCGACGCTGCCGGCGCTGGTCGGGCGGGATCCGTCCCGGCTCGACGAGGCCGGGATCTGCCGCGCCACGGTTGAGTCGGTGGCCGAGAACACCGGTGACGCGGTGCTGGCGCCGCTCTTCTGGGGCGCGCTTGCTGGCCCGGCCGGGATTGCCGCCTACCGGGCCGCGAACACGCTCGACGCGATGGTCGGCAACCGCAGCGAGCGCTACCTCCACTTCGGATGGGCCGCCGCTCGGCTCGACGACGGCCTCAACCTCGCCCCGGCCCGGCTCGGCGCTGGCCTGACCGCGCTCTGCGCGCCACTGGTCGGCGGCTCGCCGGCGTCCGCATGGGCCGCGGTCCGCCGCGACGCCGGCGCCCATCCCAGCCCCAACGCCGGCCAGCTCGAGGCCGCCTTCGCCGGCGCCCTCGGCCTCCGCCTCGGCGGCCCGCTCGCCTACAACGGCCGGGTCGAGAACCGGCCGCCGCTCGGCGACGGTCGCGCGCCCGGGCGCGCCGACGTCCACCGCGCCGCCCGGCTCTCTCTCGTGGTCGGGGTCTGCGGCGCCGCCCTCTGCGCCGTTCTGCGCTCCCGCACCCGGGGGGGGCGCCGGTGAAGGGCGCGATCCTCGTCTGCGGGACTCACTCGGACGCCGGCAAGTCGGTGGTCGCCGCCGGCATCTGCCGCTGGCTGCACCGGCAGGGCGTCAGCGTCGCCCCATTCAAGGCCCAGAACATGGCGCTGAACTCGGTGGTGACTCTCGACGGCGGCGAGATCGGCCGCGCCCAGGCGATGCAGGCGGCGGCGGCCGGGGTGGAGCCGGAGGCGGCGATGAACCCGGTGCTGCTGAAGCCGACCGGCGAGCGCCGCAGCCAGGTGATGGCGATGGGCGAGGTGCGGGGCGAGGTCGGCGCCCGTGACTACCAGGGGCTGAAGGGCGAGCTGGCGCCGCTGGTCGCCGGCGCGCTGGCGGACCTGCGCGAGCGCTTCGACGTCCTCGTCTGCGAGGGCGCCGGCAGCCCGGCGGAGATCAACCTGCGCGACGGGGACCTCGCGAACATGGGCCTGGCACGGGCGGCGAGCCTGCCAGTGCTGGTCGTCTCCGACATCGACCGTGGCGGCGCTTTCGCCTCGATGCTCGGCACCCTGGCCCTGCTCGACACCGCCGACCAGGCGCACCTGGCCGGGTTCGTGATCAACAAGTTCCGCGGCGACGAGGCGCTGCTGGAGCCGGCGATCGCGACTCTGACCGAGGCCACTGGGCGGCCGACCCTGGGAGTGCTGCCCTGGCTAGAGGGGATCGCCTTCGAAGCCGAGGACTCGCTCGCCTTGCAGGGCCCGGCCGCCGAGCCCGAGGCCGGCGAGAACGCGCTCGACGTCGCCGTCGTCCGCCTGCGCTGGATCAGCAACTTCACCGACTTCGACGCGCTCGCCGCCGAACCCGGCGTGCGCCTGCGCTACACCCGCTCCGCCGCCGACATCGAGCGCGCCGACCTGGTCGTCCTGCCGGGGACGAAGGCAACGGTGCGCGACCTCGAGGAGCTCCGCGCCGACGGCCTCGACCGGGCCCTCGCCCGTCGCGCCGAGGCTGGCCAGCCGCTGCTGGGAATCTGCGGTGGCCACCAGATGCTGGGCGAGCGGATTGTCGACCGGGTCGAGTCGGGCGAAGGCGAGAGCGCTGGTCTCTCCCTGCTCCCGGTCGTCACCGAGTTCGAAGAGGAGAAGCTGCTGCGGCGCCGCCAGGGGCGCAGTGAGTGGCTCGGTGCGGACGCGGCCGGCTACGAGATCCGTCACGGCCGCGTCGCGCGCCACGGCGGCGAGCCGCTGTTCACCGCCGACGACGGTGAGGACGAGGGCTGCCGCGTCGGCTCCGTCCTCGGCACCTCCTGGCACGGCTTGCTGGAGGGGGACGAGCTGCGGCGCTCGCTGCTCACCTGGGTGGCGGAGCGGCGCGACCGCGGCTTCGAGCCTGGCACTCGTCCCTTTGCCGCGGTGCGCGAGGCGCGGCTCGACGCGCTCGGCGACCTCGTCGCCGATCACCTTGACACCGAGAGACTTCAGGACCTGATCGAAAACGGGCCGCCGGCAGAGCTGCCGAGCCTGAGAACGGAGATGAGCGCTTGCTTCGCTTCCTGACCACCGCCGACACCGAGATCCTCGCCACGGCCGAAGCCGTGCGGCGGCTGCCCGAGGACTTCCCCGAGGTGCGCTGTGCCAACCCGGCGCTGAGTTCCGACCCTGCGGCGCTGGCGCAGGAGCTGCTCGACGGCGCCGGCGTCGTCCTCTGCCGCATCCTCGGCGGTCGCCGCGGCTGGCCTGAGGGCTTTGACGCGCTGCGCGCCGGCTGCCAGGAGCGGGGCATCGTCCTGCTCGCGCTCGGCGGCGAGGCCGAGCCCGACGCGGAGATGACGGCGCTCTCCACGGCCCCGGCCGGCGCGGTCGCCGAGGCCGGCGAGTACCTGCGCCACGGTGACATCGACAACGTCGAGCAGCTGCTGCGCTTCCTCGCCGACACCTTCCTGCTCGAAGGCCACGGGTTCGAGCCGCCGCGTGAGCTGCCGGAGCTGGGGATCTACCTGCCCGGAACGGGCGACGTCAGCCTGGAGGAGGCGAAGGCCGGGCATGATCCCGAGCTCCCGACCGTCGCCGTCTGCTTCTACCGCTCGCACCGGATCACCGGCAACACCGAGTTCATCGATGCGATCTGCGCCTCGCTGGAGGAGGCCGGCGCCAACCCACTCGCGGTCTGGAGCTACAGCCTGCGTCCCGACCCCGAGCGCCGGGTCCCGGTCTTCGACCTGCTGGCCGGCGAGGTCGACGCGCTCCTGGTGACGATGCTGGCCAGCGGCGGCTCCGGCGCCGGCCAGGCCGCCCACGCCGAAGGCGAGGGCGTCGGAGAGCAGTGGCAGAGCTGGGACTCGGCGGCGCTGGAGTCGCTCGGCGTCCCCGCCTTCCAGGCCGTCTGCACGACCGCTTCCCGGGCGGCCTGGGAGGCCTCGGAGTCCGGCCTCTCCCCGCTCGACGCCGCCACTCAGGTGGCGATCCCCGAGTTCGACGGCCGCCTGCTCGGCGGCGTCGTCTCCTTCAAGGAGCGCTCGGCTGAGGACTCGCCGGTGGCGGCGCCGCTGGCCCGCTACGTCGCCGACCCCGAGCGCTGCGCCCGCGTCGCTGGGCTCGCCGTCCGCGCCGCGAAGCTGCGCCACACGCCGCCGGCCGAGCGCCGCGTCGCGGTGATGATGACCAGCTTCCCAACCCGCCACGCCCGGGTCGGGATGGCGGTCGGGCTCGACACCCCGGCCAGCGCTCTGCGCCTGCTCGACGCCTTCGCCGCCGAGGGCATGCGGGTCGAGAACCGGTTTGAGAGCGGCGACGAGCTGATGCACGAGCTGATCGCGGCGGGCGGCCACGACCCCGACTCGGTCACCGAGGATCAGTTGTCCTCCTCCCAGCTGCGGATGCCGGTTGCCGAGTACGTGCGCTGGTTCGAGACCCTGCCGGCGACGCTGCGCGAGGCGGTCGAGGAGCGCTGGGGGCCGGCCCCGGGCGACCTCTTCGTCGACGGCGATGACTTCGTCTTCGGCGGCGTCGAGCTGGGCGACGTCCTGGTCGCGATCCAACCGCCGCGCGGTCACGGCGAGGACCCGGTCGCGATCTACCACGACCCGGAGCTGCCGCCGACCCACCACTACCTCGCCTGCTACCGCTGGATCGACAGCGGCTGGGGCGCCGACGCGATCGTTCACCTCGGCAAGCACGGCACCCTGGAGTGGCTGCCGGGCAAGATGCTGGCGCTCTCGGAGGCCTGCGGGCCCGACGCCGCCCTCGCCGACGTGCCGCTCGTCTATCCCTACCTAGTCAGCGACCCGGGCGAGGGCATGGCGGCGAAGCGGCGCGCCCACGCGGCGGTGGTCGACCACATGGTGCCGCCGATGACCCGGGCCGGGACCTACGACGAGCTGGCCGAGCTGGAGTCGCTGCTGGACGAACACGCGCGGGTGGAGGTGCTGGACCCGTCGAAGCTGCCGGCGCTGGCGGCGCAGATCTGGTCCGCGATCGAGCGCGCCAACCTGCAGGCCGACCTCGGGGTCGAGGAGCGGCCCGAGGACCTCGGCGCCCTGGTCGAGCACATCGACGGCTACATCTGCGAGGTCAAAGACATCCAGATCCGCGATGGGCTGCACGTGCTCGGCGCCGTCCCCGAGGGCGAGCAGCTGCGCAACCTGGTGGCGGCGATGCTGCGGCTCGGCTCCGGCGAGGTGCCGGGGCTGCGGCGCGCAGTCGGGGCGGCGTTTGGGCTGGACGAGCCGGCGCTGGTCGCGGCTCCGGGCGAGCCCTGCGGGGACGCGCCGGCCGATCTAGCGGAGCGCTTCCCGGGACCGGCGGCGAGCAACGGCGACCTCGTCGATCGCCTGGAGGACGCGCAGGCGGCGCTGCTGGCGGCGCTGGAGGAGCGCGGCTGGGACCCTGCCGCGGCGGGCGAGGCCTGCGCGGCGGCGCTCGGGCGCGGCGACGCGGAAGTCGAGCGCACGCTGTCCTTCGCCGCGACCGAGCTGGTGCCCCGCCTGCGCCGTACCGGGGAGGAGGTCGGCAATGTCGTCGCCGCGCTGAACGGCCGCCACGTCCCCGCCGGCCCGGCCGGGGCGCCGACCCGCGGCCGCCTCGACGTGCTGCCGACCGGGCGCAACTTCTACTCGGTCGATCCGCGCGCGGTGCCCTCGGAGCTCTCCTGGGAGGTCGGCAAGCGGCTTGCCGACGCCCTGCTCGACCGCCACCGCCGCGACACCGGCGAGCTGCCGAAGATGGTCGGCGTCGTCGCCTGGGCCTCACCGGCGATGCGAACCCAGGGCGACGACGTCGCCGAGATCCTCGCCCTGCTCGGCGTGCGCCCGACCTGGAACAGGGAATCGCGCCGGGTCACCGGCTTCGAGGTCGTGCCGCTGGATGAGCTGGGACGGCCGCGGATCGACGTCACCGTCCGCATCTCCGGCTTCTTCCGCGACGCCTTCCCGCACCTGGTGCGGCTGCTCGACGACGCCGTCGCCGCGGTCGCGGGGCTGGACGAGCCGGCGGAGCAGAACTACGTCGCCGCCCACGCCCGCGAGGACGCGGAGCGGCTCGCGGCCGAGCTCGGCGACGGCGCCTGGCGGCGGGCGACCGCGCGCGTCTTCGGCTCCAAGCCCGGCGCCTACGGGGCCGGCCTGATGCAGCTGGTCGAAGCCCGCGACTGGCGCGACGACGGCGACATCGCCCAGGTGTACGAGGCCTGGGGCGGGCATGCCTACGGCCGCGGCCTCGACGGCGCCCCAGCGCGCGAGGCGATGCGCGACTGCCACGCGCGGATCGAGGCGGCGGTGAAGAACGTCGACAACCAGGAGCACGACATCCTCGATTCCGGCGACTACTTCCAGTACCACGGCGGCATGGTGGCGACGGTGCGGGCGCTCTCCGGGCGCGAGCCCGCGGCCTACCTCGGCGACAGCTCCGACCCCTCGCGCACCGCAACCCGGACCCTTGCCGAGGAGACGCGCCGCGTCTTCCGCGCCCGCGTCGCCAACCCGCGCTGGATCGCGGCGATGATCCGCCACGGGTACAAGGGCGCCGCCGAGCTGGCGGCCACCGTCGACCACCTCTTTGGCTACGACGCCACCGCCGGCGTCGCCGAAGACTGGATGTACGAGCGGGTGGCGGAGAGCTACCTGCTCGACCCCGACGTCGCCGAGTTCATGGCTCGCTCCAACCCCTGGGCCGGGCGGGCGATCGCTGAGCGGCTGCTGGAGGCGGCCGAGCGCGGCCTCTGGGCGCAGCCGGACGAAAACACGCTGACGGCGATCCGCGATCGCTTCCTCGCCCTCGAGGGCGAGCTCGAGGAGGCGGGAGCGTGAGCGCCGGGTATCCGCTGAGTGCGATCGTCGGCCAGCGCGACCTGCTCGACGCGCTGCTCGTCAACGCGGTCTCGCCGGAGGTCGGCGGGGTGCTGGTGCGCGGCGAGCGGGGGACGGCGAAGTCCACCGCGGTGCGCGGCCTGGCGCCGCTGCTGCCGCCGGTTGCGGCGGCGGAGGGACAGAGCTACGCCTTCGCGCCCGGGGAGCTCGGCCCGCATGGGAGGGTCCCCGCCGACGCCGCCACCGAGTCGCGGCCGGCGCCGCTGGTCGAGCTGCCGCTCGGCGCCACGCTTGACCGCCTGATCGGGTCACTCGACCTCGGCCGCGCGGTCGACGGCGAGCGCGCCTTCGAGCCGGGGCTGCTCGCCCGCGCCCACAACGGGATCCTCTACGTGGACGAGGTCAACCTGCTGCCCGACCACCTGGTCGACGCGCTGCTCGACGCCGCCGCCTCCGGGGTCGCCCGGGTCGAGCGCGAGGCGGTCTCGGCCGAGCACGCCTCCCGCTTCCTCCTGGTCGGGACGATGAACGTCGAGGAGGGGGAGCTGCGGCCGCAGCTGCTCGACCGCTTCGGGCTCGGGGTCGAGGTGCGGGCCCCGGCCGACCCGGCGCAGCGGGCCGAGATCGTCCGCCGCCGACTCGCTTTCGAGCGCGACCCGGACGCCTTCGCGGCGCGTTTCGAGGCCGACGACCGGGCGCTGGCCGGGCAGATCGCCGCGGCGCGGGAGCGCCTTGACGCGGTCCGGCTCGGCGAGCGTGAGCTCTCCCGGATCACGATCGCCTGCGCCCGGCTCGGCGTCGACGGCGTCCGCGGCGACATCGTCTCGGCGCGCACGGCGCGAGCGCTGGCCGCGCTCGACGGTGTGGACGAGGTCGGCGAGGAGCACCTGCGCCGCGCGGTGCTGCTGGCGCTCGCGCACCGCCGCCGCAGCGACCCGCTCGACGGCACGCCGCAGGACCCGGCGGAGATCGAGCGAGCGCTGGAAAGCGCCGGGCCCGAGGATGAGGGCCCGGACGACGACGGGCCTGGTGGCGGCCCAACGCGTGGCCCCAGCTCGCGGGGCGCGAGCGACGGCAACGGGGGCGACCCCTCCGGGGGTGGGACGCGAACCCACGACGACGGCGCCGCTGGCGACCCTGCCCCGGCCGGCGAGGCCGACCCCGCGGCCGACGCTCCCGCCGACCCCACGATCCCCGCCCGCGAGCGCCGCGACGCCCCGGCCCCGGCGCTGCTGCCGCCGGCGGCGCTGACCCTTGTCGGCACCGGCGGCGGCCCGACCGGCCGCCGCGCTCGCAGCAGGTCCGCCCAGGCCGGCTCGATCGACTCCATGCCCGCCCGCCCGGAGAGCGATGACCTCGCCGTCGTCGCCACCCTGCGCGCGCGCTTGCTCGGCGCCGATCCCGGCACTCTGCGCGAGCACGTTCGCGCCGGACGCGAGGGAGCGCTGATCTGCCTCGTCCTCGATGCCTCTGGCTCGATGGGCGCGCGCCGCCGGCTGGCCCGGGTCAAGGGCGCCGTGCTCGACCTCCTGCGCGAATCCCACGCCCGCCGCGACCGCGTCGCCGTTGTCGCCTTTCGCGACAGCGAGGCCGAGGTCGTGGTCACTCCAGGGGCGCCGCTGGAGCGCGCCGCCGAGGCGGTGCGCGGGCTCGGCACCGGTGGCCGCTCGCCGCTCGACGCCGGGCTGCATCTCGCCGCCGAGGAGCTGGCGCGGGAGCGCCGCCGCGAGTCCGGCCGCCGCGCGATCGCGATCGTCGTCACCGATGGCCGCGTCGCCGACCCCGACGGCACCGCGCGCCGCGCTGCCCAGCGCCTCGGCCGCGCCGCCGACGCGGTCCACGTCGTCGATACCGAGGAGGGCATGGTCCGATTTGGGATCGCCCCGGACCTAGCCCGCGCGGCCGGCGGCTCCCTGCACCGTCTGGCCCCGGCCCCGAGCGAGAGAAGGAGGGCAGCATGAGCGACCCCGCGAGCGGCACCGAGGAGAAGCCGAAGCGCCGCAAGCCGCGCGACGAGCCGCTGACCATCGTCATCACCGGCCATGGAAAGGGAAAGAGCAGCTCCGCCTTCGGGATGCTGATGCGCTCCTGGGCGCGCGGCTATCGCTGCGGCGTCTTCCAGTTCGTGAAGTCGGCGAAGTGGAAGGTGGGGGAGGCGAAAGCCGCACAGGCGCTGGGCGGCATCGACTGGGAGAAGATGGGCGATGGCTGGTCCTGGACCTCGCGCGACCTCGAGCAATCGGCCGACTTGGCGCGCGAGGGGTGGGAGGGAGTGAAGCGGGCGATCGCCGAGGAGCGTTACGAGTTCCTCGTCCTCGACGAGATCACCTACCCGATCACCTGGGAGTGGATCGACGTCGACGAGGTGGTCGAGGTGCTCGCCAACCGGCCCGGCTTCCAGCACGTGGTGCTGACCGGCCGCGACGCCGACCCGAAGCTGATCGAGGCCGCCGACCTGGTCACCGAGGTGCAGAAGGTGAAGCACCCGTTCGACGCCGGCATCCGCGCCCAGCAGGGGATCGAGTGGTAGCGGTCCTCCTGATCCTGGATGGAGCGAGCGAGCCGCTCGAGGTCGAGACGAGCCTGGAGGCGGCGCGGACGCCGAACCTGGACCGGCTGGCTGCGGGTGGGACGGTGGGCCTGCTGCGGACTGTGTCGGAGGGGCTGCCGGTCGGGTCGGAGACGGCGATCCCGGCGTTGCTGGGGTGGGTGCCGACGGGTGCGGTTGATCGTGGTGCGTTGGAGGCGGCTGCGGTCGGGATAGAGCTGGGGGCGGGGGAACAGGCTTGGCGGGTGGATGTGCTGGGGCGGAGTGGGGAGCGCGTGGGGGATGAGGTGGCAGCGCGGGCGGCGGCGGAGCTTTCGGTGCGGTTGCCGGAGCACACGGTTCGTTGGCTGCGGGGTCACCGGTTGCTGGTGACGGGGGCGTCGTCGTTGGAAAGGCTCGGTGGGGGAGGGGGAGTCAAAGGCGCTCTGGCCGAAGGAGAGGTGTTCGCCGAGGACGGGGTCGGCGAGCTGCGAGTGTGGCCCGAGGGTGTGGTGCCGCCGCGGATTCTCGACGAGCGCACGGTGATGGTCGCGGCGGCAGGGGCCGCCGCTGGGGCGGCGCGGTTGCTCGGTGCCGCGGTCGTCACTCCGTCCGGCGCGACGGGCGGGATCGACACCGACCTTGGCGCCAAGGCCGCGGCGGCGGAGTGCGCAATCGCCGAAGGCTCGGACCGCGTGGTGATCCATGTGGGCGCCCCAGACGAGGCCGCGCATCTGCTCGACCGCGACGCCAAGATCGCTGCGCTGGAGCGAATCGACGCCGACCTCGTCCCCCGCCTCACCGCAGCAGTCACGCAAGCGGGTGGCACCCTCCGCATCTGCCCCGACCACGGCTGCGACCCGCGCACCGGCCAGCACTGCGCCGACCCCGTCCCGTACCTCGACTGGAGCGCCGGGGCCCAGGCGAGCCCCAGTCCCCCGAGCGCGCTCCGTTTGACCGAGCGCAGCGGTGTGGGTTTTGGTCCCTATGCGGACATAACTCACAGCGCTGTTCGTTATCCGCGCTATTCGCGGATAAGGCGCACCTCTGTGGAGGCGCCAGCGTGAGCGCTCGGGTTGTCATCGCGGGAACCGCCTCGAACGTCGGGAAGACCACGATCGCCAGCGGGCTGATCGCGGCGCTGCGGGCGCGGGGGCTGGCGGTGCAGGGGTTCAAGGTGGGGCCCGACTACATCGACCCTGGGTTTCACACGCTCGCCTCGGGGCGGCCGGGGCGGAATCTC
Source organism: Solirubrobacterales bacterium (assembly GCA_036277915.1). Classification (GTDB taxonomy): domain Bacteria; phylum Actinomycetota; class Thermoleophilia; order Solirubrobacterales; family 70-9; genus VAYN01. Next base: position 85,562 of record DASUMA010000026.1, on the reverse strand, counting down.
GATGCCTATCTGTGTGGGCCGGAGCTGATCGCGCCGCTGGCGCGGCACGGCAGCGCCGGGGCTGACGTCTCCGTGGTCGAGGGCGTGATGGGGCTCTTCGACGGGGCCTCACAGCGGGGGGAGCTGGCCTCGACGGCGCAAGTGGCGAAGCTGCTGGGGGCGCCGGTGGTGCTGGTCCTCGATGCCTCCTCGATGTCGCGCTCGGTGGCGGCGATCGTTCACGGGTATCGGGAGTTCGACCCTGAGCTCGATCTCGCTGGGGTGGTCCTCAACCGGGTTGGGTCGGAGCGACACGAGCTGCTGCTGCGGGAAGCGATCGAGCCGCTGGGGGTGCCAGTGCTCGGCTGTGTGCGCAGGGACGAGACGCTCTCCGTTCCTGAGCGCCACCTCGGCTTGGTCCCGGCTGGCGAGCGCGCGGGGGAGAGCCGGGCGATGCTCGACGCTCTCGCGGCGGCGCTGGAGCGGAGCGTCGACGTGGGGGAGATCCTGCGGCTGGCGCGGGCGGCGGCTCCGTTGAGCGCGGCGCCGTGGAGTCCCGAGCGGGCGCAGCCCGTGCCCGGCCGAACTCGAGTGGCCGTTGCCGAAAGTGCCGCCTTCAGCTTCCATTACGAGGAGAACCTGGAGCTGCTGCGGGCCGCCGGGGCCGAGCTGATCTCGTTCGATCCGCTGCATGACGAGGGCCTGCCGGAGGGCACCAGCGCGCTGCTGCTCGCCGGCGGCTTTCCCGAGGTATTCGCCGCCGAGCTCTCCGCCAACCGGCCGCTGCGGGAGGAGATCGCCGCCTTTGCCCGCTCCGGCCACCCAATCCTGGCCGAGTGCGGCGGGCTGCTGTACCTCTGCGAGGAGCTCGACGGCAAGCCGATGTGCGGGGTGCTGCCGGCCCGGGGCGAGATGGGACGGCGCCTCACGCTCGGCTACCGCGAGGCGACCGCCGTCGCCGCCGGCCCACTCTGCGAGCCCGGCGAAGGCCTGCGCGGGCATGAGTTCCACTACTCCGCGGTCGAGCCGCTTCCCACCCCCGACGCGGCCGCCTGGAAGCTCGCCGCAGGCGGGGCCGAGTGGAGCGAGGGCTTCGTCCGCGACGGCATCCACGCCAGCTACCTGCACCTGCACTGGGCTGCCTTCCCGCAGCTGGCCCACCGGTTCGTCTCCGCCGCCGCCCGCGCCGGTGCGCTGACCGCATGAGCCTGACTCTGCTCATCGGCGGCACCCGCTCCGGCAAGAGCAGGCGGGCCGAGCAGCTGGCGGCAGCCAGCGGTCGTCCCGTCCACTACATCGGGACCGCCGAGGCGAGCGACCCGGAGATGGCGGAGCGGATCCGCGTCCACGTCGAGCGGCGACCGGCCGAGTGGAGCGTCGCCGAGGTCAACGGCTCGCTGGCCGGGGCGCTGGCGGACGCCCCTGCCGGAGCCTGCGTCCTGCTCGACGGCCTCGGTCCCTGGATCGCCACCGCGATGCACCGAGCGGGGGCCTTCGCCGAGGAAACGGATCCGGCCGAGCGCCGCCGCTTGGAGGAACAGCTGCTGGGTGAGGTCGACGCCCTTGTCACCGTGGCGACGGGACGCGAGGAGACCATCGTCGTCGCCGAGGAGGCTGGGCAAGGGGTGATCCCGGCCGACCGAGCCTCCCGCGCATGGGTTGACGTGCTGGGTCAGGCGGTGCAACTGCTCTCCGCCCGGGCCGACCGGGTCGAGTTGATGGTCGGCGGCCGCTCCCTGGCGCTGAACGGGTCCGGGTCGGGGACGACGGACGGGCCGAGCCCCGGCGCGGGTTCGCAGTTTGTCCCGCATAGCGGGAATAACTGCGAACTCGACATGCTGCGGCGGCATGGCGACACCGAGGTGCGACCCGGTGATGCCGACCACGCCGTGAATGTGCTCGCGGGTGGGCCGCCGGAGTGGCTGCGGGAGGCGCTGCGGGCGGCGCTCGATGGCGATGCCGACCGCTATCCGGACGAGGCCCTGGCAGTCGAGGCGCTGGCCGCGCTCCACGACCGCGACCCGGCGGAAGTCGTGCCCACCAACGGCGCCGCCGAGGCGCTCTGGCTGCTGCCGGCGGGGCTGCGGCCGGCGCTGGCCGCCTGCGTCCACCCGGCCTTCACCGAGGCCGAGGCTGCGCTGCGAGCCCACGGCGTCGCGGTCGTCCGCGTCCGGCGCGACCCCGAGCGCGACTTCGCCTTTGACCCCGCAGCCGTCCCCGACGAGGCCGACTTCGTGATCCTCGGCAACCCTGCTTCGCCCAGCGGCACCCTCGACCCCGCGGCGGCGCTGCTCGCCGCGCGGCGCCCGGGACGAGTCCTCGTCGTCGACGAGGCCTTCATGGACATGGTCCCGGGCGAGCCGGGCTCGCTTGCCCGCGAGCGGCTCGAGGACACGATCGTGCTGCGCAGCCTGACCAAGTCCCTGGCGATTCCCGGCCTGCGCGCCGGGTACGCGCTGGCGGCGCCGCCGCTGGCCGAGCGGCTGCGGGCGGTGCGCCCACCCTGGTCGGTCAACGCGCTGGCGCTGGCGGCGCTCACCGCCGCCGCGGCTCGCCCCGACGCCTTCGCCGCAGCTGCCGAGCGCGCCCAGGCCGAGCGCGAGGACCTGGAGCAGCGGCTCGCCGCTCTGCCCGGGGTCCGCACCTGGCCCGCCGCCGCCAACTTCTGCCTGGTCGAGGTCCCGGACGGACCCGCAGCACTTGCCGCGCTGCGCGCCGCCGGCATCGCCGTGCGACCGGCCGCGTCCTTCCCCGGGCTCACTCCCAATCACCTGCGGATCACCGCCCGCGCGCCGGCCGAGAACGAGCGCCTGGCCCAGATGCTGGGGGAGGCTTTGGGATGAGCGCTCCCGCGACCCTGACCGTGGTTGGGATCGGCGCCGACGGCTGGGCCGGGCTCGGCAAGCCGGCGCGCGAGGCGATCACCGCGGCCGAGCTGATCGTCGGCTCCTCCCGGCAGCTGCAGCTGCTGCCGGCGAACGGAGCAGAGCTGCGCCCCTGGCCCTCGCCGCTGGAGCCGCTGCTGGAGGAGCTCGCGGCTGGCGTTGAGCGGCCGACCTGCGTCCTCGCCAGCGGCGACCCGATGCTGCACGGGGTCGGCGCCAGCCTCGCCCGCCGCCTCCCGGCCGGTGCCCTGGTTGTGCACCCGCACCCCTCCGCCTTCGCCCTCGCCTGTGCCCGCCTCGGGTGGCCGCAGGCCGAGGTCGAGCTGGTCAGCGCTGTCGCCCGGCCCGCCGACGTGCTCGCCCGCGACCTGCAGCCGGGCCGCCGCATCGTCGCCTACGCGACCGGGGAGGACGGCGCCGCCGCGCTCGCCGCGGTCGCCCGCGCCCATGGCTATGGCCCCAGCCGCTTCGTCGTGCTCGAGCAGCTTGGAGGCCCAGCCGAGCAGGTCCACGAGAGCACCGCCGAGGAGTGGGGGACGCGCCCCGCTGACCCGCTGCACGCGGTCGCGATCGAGTGTCGCCCCGCCCCCGGCGTGCCGCTCCTCCAGCGCACGCCCGGCTTGCCCGATGACGCCTTCGAGAACGATGGCCAGCTGACCAAGCGGCCAGTTCGGGCACTTGCACTGGCGGCACTCGCCCCAGCACCGCGCCAGCTTCTTTGGGACGTAGGCGCCGGCTCCGGCTCGATCGGGATCGAGTGGCTGCGGGCCGAGCCCAGCGCCGAGGCGGTGGCGATCGAGCCGCGCCCCGAGCGCGCCACCCGCGCCGCCGCCAACGCGACCCGGCTCGGGGTGCCGCGCCTGCAGGTCGTCGAGGGCAGCGCTCCCGCCGCGCTCGCTGGCCTCGACCCGCCCGACGCCGTCTTCGTCGGCGGGGGGGTCACCGAGCCCGGCCTGCTCGCCCACTGCTGGGACGCGCTCCGCCCCGGCGGCCGCCTGGTCGCCGACGCGGTCACGCTCGAGGGCGAAGCGGTGCTGATCGCCGCCCAGGCCGCCCACGGCGGCGAGCTGACCCGGCTCGAGATCGCCACCGCCGAGCCGCTCGGCTCCTTCACCGGCTGGTCGCCCCGGCGCCCGATCGTGCAGTGGGCCGCCCGCAAGGAGGCCTCATGACCGTCCACTTCATCGGCGCCGGCCCCGGCGACCCGGAGCTGCTGACCCTGCGCGCCGCGCGGCTGATCGAGCGCTGCCCGGTCTGCCTCTACGCCGGCGCCCTGGTCCCGACCGAGGTGCTGGCGCTCGCCCCGGACGGCGCCCTGCTGCTCGACACCCAGGACCTCGACCTCGACCAGATCATCGGCGCGATGGAGGAGGCGCACGGGCGCGGCGAGGACGTCGCCCGCCTGCACTCCGGCGACCTCTCGATCTACAGCGCCGTCGCCGAGCAGGCACGCCGGCTCGACCGGCTCGAGATCCCCTGGGAGATGACGCCGGGCGTGCCGGCCTTCGGCGCCGTCGCGGCGACGCTCGGGCGGGAGCTGACCGTGCCCGCCCTGGCCCAGACCGTGATCCTCACCCGCTACAGCCGCCGCGCCTCGCCGATGCCGGAGGGGGAGGAGATGGCCTCGCTCGCCGCCCACGGCGCCTCGCTCGTCATCCACCTCGGCGCCGCCGCGATCGAGGAGATCGTCGGCGTACTCATGCCCCACTACGGCGAGGACTGCCCGGCCGCGGTAGTCGCCCGCGCCAGCATGCCCGACGAGCTGGTGCTGCGCGGGACCCTGGCGACGATCGCCGCCCGGGTCACCGAGGCCGGGGTCAAGCGCACCGCGACGATCGTCATCGGCCCGGCGCTCGCCGCCAGCGGCTTCCGCGACAGCCACCTCTACTCGACCGAGCGCGAGCGCTCGCCGCGATGAGGAGGCTCTTCGCGATCGGGATCGGCGCCGGCGACTCCGAGCAGCTGACGGTGGAGGCGGTGCGGGCGCTGAACGGGCTCGACGTCGTCTTCGTCGTCGACAAGGGGGAGGAGGTGGCCGAGCTGGCGGCGCTGCGCGAGCAGATCTGCGATCGCTACGTGGAGGGTGAGCACCGCACCGTCTTCATCCCCGACCCGAAGCGCGACCGCACCGCCGCCGCCTACCGCGAGGCAGTCGAGGACTGGCGCCGGGCCCGCGCCGCCGCCTGGGGCGAGGCAATTACCGCCGAGCTGGAGGTGGGGGAGACCGGCGCCTTCCTCGTCTGGGGGGACCCGGCGCTGTATGACTCGACCTTGGCAGTGCTAGAGCGGATCGCCGCCGCCGCCGAGCCGGCGCTGGAGTACACCTCGATCCCGGGGATCAGCAGCGTCCAGTCGCTCGCCGCCCGCCACAAGATCTCCCTGACCCGGGTCGGCGCCTCGGTCTTGGTCACGACCGGGCGCCGCCTCGCGGCGGAGGGCTTGCCCGGCGACGCGGACGTCGTTGTCATGCTCGACGCCGGCTGTGCCTTCAGTCAGCTCGTCGATGACGACCTCGATATCTACTGGGGCGCCTACCTCGGCACCGCCGACGAGATCCTCATCGCCGGCCCGCTGGCCGAGGTCGCCACGCGGATCGAGTCCGTCCGCGCCGAGGCCCGCGAGCGCAAGGGCTGGATCATGGACACCTACCTGCTGCGGCGGCGGTGAGCGCCCCGGCGGTCCTGGTCCTCGGCGGCACCGCCGAGGCGCGCCGGCTCGCCGCCGACCTTGATGCCGCCGGCATCGCCGTCGTCTCCTCGCTCGCCGGCCGCGTGAAACGGCCGCGGCTGCCGGTCGGCGAGGTCCGAATCGGCGGCTTCGGCGGCCCGGGAGGCCTCGAGCGCTGGCTGCGTGAGCAGGGGACGAGCGCGGTCGTCGACGCCACCCACCCCTTCGCCGAGGGCATCGCCCGCACCGCCGCCGAGGGCTGCGCCTTGGCTGGGACGCCATTGCTGCGTTTGCAGCGCCCGGGCTGGAGCGCCGGCCCCGGCGATGAGTGGCACTGGGTGGACGACCTCGACGCCGCCGCCGCCGCGGTAGCCGAGCTCGGCTCGCGCGTCTTCCTGACCAGTGGCCGCCAGGGGCTCGCCGCCTTCGCCGGTGATGCCGAGCGCTGGTTCCTGATCCGCTGCGTCGACCTGCCCGAGCCGCCGCTGCCGCCCCGCCACGAGCTGCTGCTCGACCGCGGCCCCTACGAGCTCGAGGGCGAGCTCGCCCTGATCGACTCCCACCGGATCGACCTGGTGGTGACCAAGGACAGCGGCGGTGAGCTGACCGCCGCGAAGCTGGCCGCCGCCCGCGAGCGCGGCCTGCCGGTGATAGTCGTGCGGCGCCCGCCGCGGCCCGAGGTCCCGACCGTCGCCAGCGTCGCCGAGGCGGTCGCCTGGGTCAGTCGTAGCGCCGCGGGGTGAAGACGCGGGCGCGTCCCTCGCCGTCCTCGAAGGCCCTGGTCCGCGAGGAGCCGACGATGATCAGCGTCCGCATATCGACCGTCTCGGCCTCGAATCCGCCTAGGGTCTGAACCCGCACCGACTCCTCGGCGCTGCCGACCGCGCGGGCGAGCACGACCGGGGTCTCGGCGTTGCGGTGGCGCAGCAGCACCTCGCGCGCCCGCTCCAGCTGCTCGCGGCGGGTGCGCGAGGCGGGGTTGTAGAGGGCGAGGACGAAGTCGGCCGCGGCCGCGGCGTCGAGCCGCCGCTCGACCGCCTCCCACGGCTTCAGCCGGTCCGAGAGCGAGATCGCGCAGAAGTCGTGGCCGAGCGGCGCGCCGACCCGGGCGGCGGCGGCCTGCATCGCCGAGACGCCGGGGACGACGCGGACGTCGAGGCCGCCGAAGCGCTCGCTGTCCTCCGCCACCGCCTCCAGCACCGCAGTCGCCATCGCGAAGATCCCCGGGTCGCCGGAGGAGACGACCGCGACCCGGGCGCCCCCCGCGGCGAGCTCCAGCGCCTGCCGCGCCCGCGCCGCCTCCTCGGTGTTGTCGCTCGCATGCCGGCGCTGCCCGGCCCGCTGCGGGACCCGCGCCATGTAGGTCTCGTACCCGACCAGCTCCTCGGCGGCGGCGAGCTCGGCCCGCGCTTCCGGGGTCAGCCAGTCCGGCCCGGCCGGGCCGAGGCCGACAACGGCGACCGAGCCACCGGTCGGGCGCTTGCCGTTGGCGCGGGCGCTTGGCAGCAGCAGCAGGGACATGTACGGCACCTCGCCCTCGACCTCGGCCAGCCGCTCGACCCGCTGCGCCTCGTTGCTCGCCCGCTCGACGTAGATCGCCCGCTCGCCGGCGCCGGCCCGCTCGGCCGCCTCGCGCACAGTCGGCAGGTTGCCGCCGAGCTTCAGGATCGCGGCGGCGTCACTCTCGCGCAGGGCGCGCTGCAGGTCGGCCTCGGGCAGCGTCCCCGGCAGCACCGAGAAGACCTCGTCGCGCTTGACCAGCGGCGTCCCCGCCGCCGCGGCGGCGGCGCTGAACGAGGTCACCCCGGGGATCACCTCGGTCTCGTAGCGCCCGGCCAGCCGCTCGTGCAGGTACATGTAGGAGCCGTAGAAGAGCGGGTCGCCGCCGCAGAGGACGACCACGTCGCGGCCGGCATCGAGGTGCTCGGCGATCGCCGCCGCGCCCTGGTCGTAGTACTCCTCCAGCGCCGCCTCGTAGCCGCCGGGGTGGTCGCTCTCCTCGGTCGTGACCGGGAAGGTCAGGGGAAGCTCGATCTGGTCGCCGGAGAGATAGGGCTCGGCGGTGCGCCGGGCGACCCCGTTGCCGTGCTTGGCGGTCGGGTAGGCGAGCACCGCGGCCGCTTCGATCGCCCGCTGCGCCTTCACCGTGACCAGCTCCGGGTCGCCGGGGCCGGTGCCGACGCCGATCAGCCGGCCGCTCACTCGCGCTCCGTGACCAGGGCATTGACGGCGCCAGCGGCGATCGCGCTGCCGCCGCGCCGGCCGCGGACGACCAGGTGCCCGAGATCGCTTTCCGCCAGCGCCTGCTTCGACTCGGCGGCGCCGACGAACCCGACCGGGACGCCGATCACCACGGCTGGGCGCGGCGCGCCCGCCTCGATCATCTCCAGCAGCCGGAAGAGCGCCGTCGGCGCGTTCCCGATCACGACCACGCCGCCGTCGAGCCGGTCGCCCCAGAGGTCGAGCGCCGCCGCCGAGCGGGTCGTGCCCAGCTCCTTCGCCAGGTCCGGCACGCCGGGCTCGCCGATCGTGCAAATCACCTCGTTGTCCGCCTCCAGGCGGGAGCGGGTGACCCCGGCAGCCACCATTGCCGTGTCGCAGAGGATCGGCGCGCCGGCCGCGAGCGCCATCGTGGCGGTGATGCCGAAGCCGGGGGAGGCACCGACGTCGGCGCGCAGGTCGACCATGCCGCAGGCGTGGATCATCCGCACCACCGTTCGCTCCATCACCGGGTCGAGGCCCGCGAGGTCGGCCTCGGCCCGGATCGTCGCGAAGGACTGCAGGTAGATCTCGGCCCCGTCTCGCAGGTACTCGCCGACGCTCACTGCGCCTCCTCCGCCAGCAGGGCCAGGGCCTCGCGCTCGTCGGCGACGAGGCGGCTGCGACCGCCAGCGCGGACCGCGATCGCGCCGCCCTCCTCGGCGGCGACCGCGACCGGGGCCGAGGAAGGCTCGCCACAGCGCCGCCCGCAGGCGGACCAGTGCTCGGCCGGGGCGCCGCCGCGACGTGTCGAGGCGCGTCGCTGGGCGGCCGCCCGCACGTCGAACCGGGCCTTAGAGCAGTAGCCGAGCCCGGCGCAGGCGGAGAGACCCTCCCAGACCGTGGCTGGCTCGACGATCAGGTCGGCGCGCTCCAGCGCTGCCCCAAGCTCCTTTGCCGCCGCTGGCTCCAGATCAGGGACGGTGACGGTGCGCCAGCGCGAGAACCGCGCCTCAGCTCCGAGCGGCCCGAGCAGCTCCGCCACCCGGTCCAGGGTGGTCGCGTCAAAGCGGCCAAGCGGCGCCAGCGCGGTAACTGCCTCGCGGCCGTCGCGCTGAGGCTGGAAGCCGGGGCGGATACCGGCGACCGGGGTGCTCGAGTCTTCATCGGCGGGAGCGATCAGCTCCAGCCCGAGCGCAGCGGCCACCCGCTCGGCCCCGTCCTCCAGCTCCCGCACGTGCCAGGCGACGACGCCGTCCGCGGCGCAGAGGTCGAGGAAGCCGAGCGCGGCGCGGCTGGCGAGCGCCGGCGCCTCCGCGGCGCCGGGCGCGGCGTCGGTCTCGGCGCCGCCGATCCACAGCCGCAGCGCGCCTGGCGCCTCCGGCCGCGGAGCCAGCGCCAAATCGGCTCCGCCGAGACGTCCAAGTCCGCTGCCGTCGTCAACCGCGAAGAGGAAGCGTCCCGGTAGTCCCGCGAGCCGCGGCTCCGCGCAGATCGCCGCGTCGAGCCCCGCGACGATCGCATCGGTCTCGATCACCGAGTCCGGGTGCCGTCCGGCCAGCGGGCTGGCGAGCAGGTTGCGGGCGCGATCGTGGGCGCGGGAGGGGAGGAGGCCGGCGGCCTCCAGCATCTCGGCCAGCTGCGCCTCGGCTCCCGGGGCCAGCCCGCGGAGCTGCAGGTTGGCGCGGCCGGTGATCTCGACCAGGCCGCTGCCGGTCTGGCCTGCGGCCGCGGCGACCGCGGCCAGCTGCGGCGCGGAGGCACGGCCCCCGGCGAGGCGGATTCGGGCGAGGCCGCCGTCCTCCGCCTCGTGGACGGCGAGGACGCCTGGGCAGCGGTCCGCGCTCGTCCGGTGGGGGCTGCAGAGGGTCACCTCTGGAGTATCGGCTTTCCCGCCAGGACCCGCGGCGCCAGCACCGACATCACCAGGCCCATCGTCGTCCAGAGCACGGCCTGGGTTCCAATCGAGGCGGTGCGGAACTTCCACAGCTCGTTTGCCGGAAACCCGGCGGGGATCTCATCCACGGTCGGGAGCGCAACGCCGGCAATCACGACGATCGCCAAATACACCCCAATCGCCACCGCCGTCGCCGCTCCGGCGGCGGTCATCGCCGCTGGCAGGCGTCCCAAGCCCTTGTCGCCGCGGCGGACCAGCGTGGCTCGCACCCGCGCCGCGGCAACCGCGGCCAGCAGGGAGGTCACGAGCATCGTCAGGAACAGCAGCGTGCGTTCGCCGACCGTGTCCGGGTCACCGGTCGCCGGCGGGTTGGCCGGGTACTTGAGGAACGGAACCAGGTAGAAGACGACGAAGCCGAGCGCAGCCATCCACAACACCGTCTTCGCCGGGCTGGCGTCCCCGACCCGGCCGTAGCCGAAGGCGAAGGCGAGCGCGAAGAGGCCGCCGATCGAGAGCCCGTAGACCATCGCCGCCAGCGGCAGGCCGACGAAGCGCTGGACGTCGCGGGAGACCTCCGGCGCTTCTTCGTGATGCCCGCCGGCCGCGGCGGCGCCGTGCTCGTGCCCGGACTCGGACTGGGCCTCCTCGAAGGAGATCGCCTGTTCGAGCGGGGGCTCGCCGACGACCTCACCGAAGCCGGCCGCGAGCAGCCCGCCGCAGACGCCGGCCAGCAGCCCGCAGATAAGCAGGGAGCGAACCATCTATCCGCCCTCGCCTAGTGGCAGGGGAAGCCGAGCAGGTGCCGGCCGTCGTGGACCAGCTCGTGCACGAAGGTGCCCTGGACGATCGCGGTCGCTCCCTCTTCCATGCCGACGAAGTAGAAGAGCAGCAGTAGGGCGCCGGCGAACAGCGTCCATGGCGCCAACTCGCGAAGGCTGATCGCGGGCGGGTTGATCGTCTGCGGTGCGGGAGTAGCTAGGTCAGACATCTGATCCTCCTTGGGATTACGCGTCCCATTCAGTGGTTCTTTCCGCGACGGCCAAGTGTCCTGGCTTCCGGATCACCGCTTTTCCTCGCCTTCCAGGCTCTCGCCCGTGGCATTTGAGGAAGCGCTCCCCGGTTACAGTGGCGCGACCACGTCGGAATTGCACCGACTTCCTCGCACCGCCGCTCGATTGCGCCGCACTCTATCGCGCCGCTCCCCGACTTTCCCACCCATCCCATTCCGGGACTTGCAGCCGTTTGGCACAAGGGCGGAACATTCGTCGGAGGTACCTCGACGTTCGTCCAATCCGGCGCAGCTCGGTGTAAAACGCCGCATCGCCCGACTCCGCACCCACCTCAGCTTCTCCAACGCGATCTCCCTGATCGCGCTTTTCTTCGCCCTCGGCGGGACCGTCTATGCCGCCGGCAACTTCAGCGGCAAGACGATCAAGCGAGGGTCGATCCCGGCCAACCGCCTGGCGCCCGGCAGCGTCGGCGCCGAGCAGGTCGACGAGGCCTCGCTGGGCCAGGTGCCGAGCGCGGCGCGGGCCGAGACCGCCGCGGTCGCGGCGAAGGCTGAGCGAGCCGAGACCGCGAAGCGCGCCGACCGTGCCGACCGCGCGAGCCTCGCCGAGACCGCCGCCCGCGCCGACCACGCGCCCGAGGCAGCCGCTGCGACGACCGCCGAGTTCGCGCCCACGGCGGCGGACTCGAGCCTGCTCGGCGGGCAGCCCGCTTCCGCGTTCCTGCAGCGCTGCGAGCCGGGGTCGCCGATCGCGGTGATCGAAGTAGACGCTCGGGCTGAGGAGCTCCCCAACCGGCCGCCGGGATTCAACTGCAAGGGCGGGTTCAGCGTCACCCGTGACGGGCACCCGGAAGGCGGCGAATACGAGGTCCGGTTCGATGGCGTCTTCAACGCCGCACCCTTCGTCAGCGCCTTCGGCATCAACAGCGCCGCGGTGGTCACCGGCACCGGGCCGATCTTCAGGGTGCAGGTCTACAGCGTCACCGGCACCTTCCTGCTCGCCCGCGAACCGTTTGTACTGGCCGTCTTCTGACCCAGCCGATGAACCGACTCCGCCCCAATCTCACCCTCGCCAACGCGCTTGCGCTGATCGCCCTCTTCGCCTCGCTCGGCGGCACCGTCTACGCCGCAGGCGGCTTCAGCGGCAAGGAAATCAGGAAGGGCTCGATACCGGCGGACCGGCTGGCTCCGGGAAGCATCGGCGGCGCCCAGATCGACGAGGCCTCGCTGGGGCAGGTCCCGAGCGCGGCCCGGGCCGAGAAGGCGACGCGCGCCCAGCGGGCGGAGCGAGCCGAGAGCGCCGGTCGCGCCGAGCAGGCGCAGCGGGCGCAGACGGCCGCGCAGGCGACGAGCGCCGAGCTCGCCGACAGCGCCTCGCTCGTCCCCAGGGCCGACGCCGCCACGACCGCCGAGGACGCGCTGACCCTCGCCGGGATCCCGGCCTCCGGCCTCGAAAGCACCTGCGGTCCCAGCGCGGTCAAGGGATGGGTGATCTTCGACCCCAGCCCGAGGACCACCAAGAGCTTCAACTGCGAGTACGGAAGGGGGGTCTCGGTCGAACCGATCGCGGAACACAGCGACGAGGAGGACCTGAAGTACCTCGTCACCTTCGGCGGCCTTGGGAACGCAGCGTCGATGGGGATCGTCACCAGCACCGACATCTTCAACTGGGCCTCGGCGAAGCCCGCGCGCCGTCTCAACGTCACCGACTCGGCGATGTTCGAAGTCTCCGTCGGCTCGACCGTCAGGGAACCCCGCGTGCCGAGGGGCCCCTTCGTCCTCGTCGTCTTCTAACCCAATTCGCCATGAACAGACTCCTCCCCAAGCTCACCTTCGCCAACGCGATCGCCCTGATCGCGCTCTTCATCTCCCTTGGCGGCAGCGTCTACGCTGCCGGCGGCTTCAGCGGCAAGGAGATCAGGAAGGGATCGATCCCGGCCAACCGCTTGACCCCGGGCAGCGTCGGTGCGGAGCAGATCGACGAGACCTCGCTGGGCCAGGTGCCGAGCGCCGCCCAGGCCGGGATCGCGGCCCGGGCCGAGCAGGCGGAGCGGGCGGAGAGCGCCGGGCGGGCGCTGGAGGCGCAGCGGGCGGACCGGGCCGATCGCGCGCTGCGGGCAGAGGTTGCTGCCAAGGCCGACCACGCGCCCGCGGCCGTCACCGCGATCGCCGCGGGCGACACGCAGCGCCTGAACGGCGTCCCCGTCACCAAGTTCTTCCCCTCGCACGCCTGCAACGGCGGCGCGCTCAAAGCCACCGCCCGGGTCGCGCCGAGAGGGGTCTTTCCCCTCGGGGCCGAAATCGTAGGCGGCAGCTGCGCCGGTACGAGTCCAACCGTGAGGGTGCCCCGGGCCGGCGAATACATCGTCACCTTCCCGCGGCTCACGAACGGGATCCCGGTCGCCTCGCCGACCGAGCCCGGCACCGAGGTCTCGGCCTCACGGGTCCCCGGGAACCCCCCGACCGACGAATACCGCGTGGTCGTGTACAGCGCCAGGGCCCCGACGGGTCTCAGGGCGCTGCCCTTCGTACTCGCGATCTTCTAGACGGGGCCGGTGAACTTAGGGGTCGTGATGCCGGTAACACCTCGCATTCCGGCTACTCGAAAGGAATCGTGACCAAGATGAGGCACCGCCTGACCATCGCCGCCCTCGGCGTTTTCGCTGGGCTCCTGCTCCTGCCCGCCGCCAGCCCGGCCGCGACGAGCTTCGGCAGCCGGCTCGACCACGAACCGGCCAACTCGGGTGAGTGCGTCGAACTCGGCCCCTGCACGATCGCCGCCTTCATCCAACCGCAGGCCGGGGGGGACCCGTACTCCGGCGGCGCCCCGGTCGACGGCGTCATTACCCGCTTCCGCATCCGCGCCGCGTTGATGGAAACGCCGACGCAGGTGACCTTCAGAGTGGTTGAGGTCACCCGCACCGGCGAAGAGTCGGCGCTGGCAACCGCGGCCGGCCCCGGGCTGACCGTGACGCTGCCGCCCGGCGACCCCGAAGACGGAGCGCCGATCCGCGACTTCGGGGCGCGGGTCTCGGTGAAGAAAGGCCAGCAGCTGGCGCTCGACGGCACCGACGTGCAGGCGACCGTCAACAACAGCGGCGACGACTTCAGCTTCGTCTATGCGCCGCCGCTGGCGAACGGCGGCGGCGCCCGCGGCTCGGTCCAGTCGACCGGCGAGCTGTTGGTCGCGGCGACGATCGAGCCCGACGCCGACCGCGACGGATTCGGCGACGAGACCCAGGACCTGTGCCCGTTGCAGACGACGACGCAGGGTGCCTGCGATCTCACCCCACCGGCGATCACCGCCATCGCCGTCACGGGCGGCACCGTCTCCTACACGCTGAGCGAGCCCGCCACCGTCAGCCTGCTGCTGGAGCGGAAGCTGCCGGGACGCAGGGTCAGCGGCAGGTGCGTCCCGCGGAGTGCCAAGAACAACGGCCGCAAGCGCTGCTCGCGCATCAAGTCAGTGGGAGCGCCGCTCGGCGGCCCCGGGAGCCCCGGAGCCAACAGCGCCTCCCTGCCGCGGGGCGGCAAGCTCGCCCCCGGGGCATACCGGCTGATCATCGGCGCCCGTGACGCCGCCGGCAATCAGGCTGGGGCGAGCGTCGGCTTCACCCTCAAGAAGAGGAAAAAGAAGAGGTAGCTTCGCCGGGGTGTCCATCCGGACATCTCCCGTTCGTCCCAGCGGCAGGTAACACTCTGCCCAAAGGAGGAACGATGAAATACCTGATGCTGATTCACCATGGCGCGGCCCCGGTGCCCGGCACCGAGGGGTGGGACCGCCTCTCCGAGGACGAGCAGCGCCAGCTCTATGCCGACTGGCAGGCGCTGAACGAGACGCCCGGGCTGACCCCGGGGGTGCGGATGGAGTCGCCCGAGGCCGCGACCACGGTCCGAGTGTCAGACGGCGAGACGCTGACCACCGACGGGCCGTTCGTCGAGACCAAGGAGGCGCTCGGCGGCTACTGCTTCTTCGAGGCCGACGATCTCGACGCGGCGATCGAGCTGGCAGGCCGCATTCCCGCGGTGCGCCTGGGCGGCGCGGTCGAGATCAGGCCGCTGGTGGAAAGCTGATCGACCAGGTCTTCCGCGAGGAGTGGGGGCGGGTCCTCGCCACCCTGATCGGCCTCCTCGGCGACTTCGAGCTCGCCGAGGAGGCCGCCCAGGAGGCGTTCGCCACCGCGGCGGAGCGCTGGCCGCGGGAGGGGGAGCCGTCGAACCCGCGGGCCTGGCTGATCGCCACCGGCCGCAACCGGGCGATCGACCGGATCCGCCGCAGCCGCACCCTGGCCGAGAAGACGCAGCTCCTGGAGGAGCCGGTGGTGAGCGAAGACACCTACGGGGAGACGAGCTGGCCGGACGAGCGGCTGGAGCTGATCTTCACCTGCTGCCACCCGGCGCTCTCGACCGAGGCCCAGGTGGCGCTGACCCTGCGCACCCTCGGCGGCCTCGAGACCGAGCAGATCGCCCGCGCCTTCCTGGTCCCGACCCCGACCATGGCCAAGCGCCTGGTCCGCGCCAAGAAGAAGATCCGCGCCGCCGGGATCCCCTTCCGGGTCCCTCCGGACCACCTGCTGCCGGAGCGCACGGCGGCGGTGCTCGCCGTCGTCTACCTGATCTTCAACGAGGGCTACGGCGGCAGCGAGGAGCTCGCGGCCGAGGCGATCTGGCTGGGACGGGCGCTGGCCGAGCTGATGCCCGACGAGCCCGAGGTCCACGCCCTGCTGGCGCTGATGCTGCTGCTGGAGGCGCGGCGCGAGGCGCGCTTCGAGGGCGGGGAGATGGTGCTGCTGGCCGACCAGGACCGCTCGCTCTGGGACACGGCCGGGATCGAGTCCGGCCGGGCGTCCCTCAACCGCGCCCTCGCCCTGCGCGGCGACGGCCCGTACGCAATCCAGGCCGCGATCGCCTCGCTGCACGCCGCCGAGCCGCGCGACTGGGCGCAGATCGCTGCCCTCTACGCGGAGCTGGCGCGGCGCACCGGCTCCGCCGTGGTCGAGCTCAACCGCGCCGTCGCGGTGGCGGAGATCGAGGGACCCGCCGCGGGGCTGGAGCTGATCGCCGAGCTCGATCCCGAGCTCGACTCCTACCCCTACCTGCACGCCACCCGCGCCGACTTCCTGCGCCGTCTCGACCGCACCGGCGAGGCCCGTGCCGCCTACGAGCGCGCCCTCGCCCTGGCCGACTCCGAGACCGATCGCCGCTTCCTGCGCGGCCGCTTGGCGCAGCTCGGCTAGCCCGCTACGGTTGGTCCGTGGACGCCGAGACCGCCAGCAGCCGCGTCCCCGACGGCACCCAGCTGTACCTCGCTGACGGCGGCCTGGAGACGACGATGATCGGCGAGCGCGGCTTCGAGCTGCCCGAGTTCGCCTCCTTCGTGATGCTGGGCGACGACGACGGCCGCGATGCCCTGCGCGCCTATTACCGCGAGTACATCGAGATCGCCCGCGCGGGCGGCACCGGGTTCATCTTCGACACGCCGACCTGGCGCGCCAGCACCGGCTGGGGAGAGAAGCTCGGCTACACGCCGGCGGCGATCGCCGACGTCAACCGCGACGCGGTCGAGCTGGCACTGGAGATCCGCGCCGCCGAGGAGAGCCAGGAGACCCAGATCGCCGTCTGCGGCGCGATCGGACCCCAGGGAGACGCCTACCACCCGGACACGATCCTCTCGGCGACCGAAGCCGAGGACTATCACTCTCACCAGGTCCGGACCTTCGCCGCCAGCGGCGTCGACCTGGTCAGCGCCCTGACCCTGACCTATGCCGACGAGGCCATCGGCATCGTCGCCGCCGCAGGCGCCGAGGGCGTGCCGGTCTCGATCTCCTTCACTCTCGAGACCGACGGCCGGCTGCCGAGCGGGGAAGAGCTGGGGGAGGCGATCGAGAAGGTCGATGCCGCGACCGGCGGGGCGGCCGCCTACTTCATGGTCAACTGCGCCCACCCGACCCACTTCCTCGGGGTGCTCGAGACCGGCGGGCCCTGGATGGAGCGACTCGGTGGAATCCGCGCCAACGCTTCCCGCCGCAGCCACGCGGAGCTGGACGAGATGGACGAGATCGACAGCGGTGACCCCGAGGAGCTCGGCACCGAATACCGCGCCTTTAAGGACCTGCTGCCGACCGCCCGCGTGCTGGGCGGCTGCTGCGGCACCGACTCACGCCATGTCGCCAGCGTCTGTCGCCACTGGCAGTCCTAGAGGACCAGCTCCTCCGCCCAGACCCGTTCGAGGAAGGCCGAGAGCTCGTCGTTGAGGCGCTGCGGCCGAAATCGCCACTCGAAGATCGAGTTCGCCTCGACCAGCTCTGCGCCCGGAACCTCTTCCGCCAGCATCCCGGAGTCGCTGAAGGGGTGGAGGGGGTCGTGTCCGTGGCCGACGATCAAGGTGGGCGCCTCGATCTGGCGCCGCAGCTCCCGGTGCGGCGCCGTCTCGCCCAGCAGCAGCCCCTCCAGCACCGCCAGCGAAGGTCCCGGTCGCTGCCGCACCCAGTCGAGCCCGATATCGACGAGGTGATGGGTGCGGGGGAGGGCGCTGGTCACCCGCGAGGTCAGCTCGAAGGCCGGTCGCGCCAGCCGCATCCCCAGCATCAGCGGCGCGAAGGTCGCGGCGACACCGGGCAGGGCGTTGTCCAGCACCGGCATCTCGATGAAGAGGCCGCGCACCCGGTCCGGCTGTCGCGTCGCCAGCTCGAGCCCGACGTTGGCCCCCAGTGAGGTCCCGCCGACCACCGCGCTCTCCAGCTCCAGGTGGTCCAGCAGCGCCGCCACCTGCCGCGCGAACAGCGGCATCGAGTAGAGCCGCAGGTCCTCGGGCCGGTCCGAGCGCCCGTGCCCGAGCAGGTCAACGCAGATCGCCCGATTGCCCCGCGCCGCCAGCGCCGGCCCCAGCCGCTCGTACATGCGGCGGTTCATCAGCAGCCCGTGCACGAGCACGATCACCCGCTCGCCCTCCCCGTAGGAGTCGTAGCTGATCCGGTGCCCCTCGTAGCTGAACTCGCCCATGGCACTCAGGGTACGGACCGTTCCGGCAGAGGCGGCCCTGGACCTTTCGTCCAGGCATCTGAACCCCGGCCTCCCGGCACCGGTAACGCCCCGCATACGACACCTGCTTCCAAAACCGAGCTTCGCCACTGTGATCGCCGCGATCGCGATCTTCCTCTCGCTCGGCGGCAGCGTCTACGCGGCGGCCAAGATCGACGGCAAGAAGATCCGCAAGGAATCGATTCCCGGCAACCGGGTGCAGGAACAGAGCCTGACCGGGGCGCTGATCAACGAGAGCAGCCTCGCTCCGGTGCCAAGTGCAACTACCGCCACCGAGGCTGCCCGAGCTGAGATGGCGACCCGGGCCGTCCGGGCCGAGCTGGCCGACTTCGTCGAACGCGCGAACAGCGCCACGACTGCAGGAAGCGCGGAAGACGTCGCCGAGGCCGGCCACGTAGACCGGACCGATTTCGCGTCCCAGGCCCCCGAGGCCAACACGCTTTCGGGGAACGTCGAACCGCAGGACCTCGTGATCCGCTGTCAGCCCGGATCCGTCCGCGGCGCGGCCTTCATCGACCCCAGGCCGGCGACTCCGACGGCGGCGGGATTCAACTGCCTCAACCGTGCGGACATCGTCGTCCGGCGCGTCAAGGGGGGCGAATACCAAGTCACTTTCGGGGGAATCGAAAACGCCCCCGCGACCGCCAGCGCCCTTGGCAGGGGAGGAAGCTCCGCCTCGATCGCCGGGAGAGGCCCGACCTACACGGTCAAAATCTACTCGGCCAGCAGCGGCGATCTGCTGCCGATCGAACCCTTCCTCGTCGCGGTCTTCTGAGCGGAACGAACCCGATGAGACCAAAGCTCACCTTCGCCAACGCGATCGCCCTGATCGCCCTTTTCATCTCCCTCGGCGGGACTGTGTATGCCGCGGCGAAGATCAACGGGAAGACGATCCGCAAGGCCTCGATCCCGGCCGACCGCTTCCAGCCCGACGCCCTGACCGGCGTGCAGATCGCCGAGAGCTCGCTGGAGACGGTGCCGAAAGCGGACAAAGTCGTCGAAGCCGCCGCGGCCGCGCGGGCGGACTCCGTGCCGCGGGTGCGCGAAGCCAACGAAGCGCAGACGGCCGCCTTCGCCGACCGGGTGCCGAGCGCGCGAACCGCCCCCGCGGCGACCCACTCGAGAACCGCCGACGCCGCCGCGTTCGCGCAGGTCGCCGAAAAGCTCGGCGGTCGAGCGCCGGGCGCCTACCTCGACGACTGTGGGAACGGAGCGGTGAAAGGCTATGTCCTCTTCGACCCGCAGGCTCCGGGTAACCACAAAGTCGCCGAGTACAACTGCGCTGGGGGAGTGGTGCAGGTCCAGAAGAACGCTGGAGCGAGCGCCTCCTACAACGTGACCTTCACCGGCGCAACCGGAGCCAACATGGGCATCACCAATGCTTTCGGGCTGCACAGCCTCTCGGGTGTCGATTTCGCGAATGGCATCTTTCGCGTCTTCATCGACCACAGCGAAGGCTTCGGCCGCGATCTATCCAGAGAACCGTTCAGCCTGATCGTCTTCTGATCCTGCGAGACCGACCATGAGACCAAAGCTCACCTTCGCCAACGCGATCGCCCTGATCGCCCTTTTCATCTCCCTCGGCGGCACCGTGTACGCCGCGGCGAAGATCAACGGCAGGACGATCCGCAAGGCCTCGATCCCGGCCGACCGGGTGAAAGCGGACAGCCTCACCAGCCTGCAGATCAACGAGCAGCTGCTCGGCACGGTGCCGAACGCGGCGAAAGCGACCATCGCGACCCGGGCATCCCAGGCGAGCCAGGCGGGAAGCGCCACCCGCGCGACCCGGGCGATGAGAGCAGAGGCCGCCGGGTCCGCGGACAGCGCCAGCACGGCCGTCGAGGCCGAGCACGCGGGAGACGCCGCGTCCGCGTTGCGGGTGCCCGACGTCCCAGTGTTCGGCGGTCAGGCCGCCGCCAGGTACCTGCAGAAGTGCGCCGGGGAAACGGTCCTGGCGGCGGCGACCATCGACTTCAACAACGACGCTGCGAGGACGCCCTTCGTCGTCCCAGGTCGCGAATTCAACTGCGCCGGCGGGCAAATAACCGTCGAATCGCCCCAAAAAGGGGAATCGATTGTCACCATCCCAAATCTTCCCGGCGGCATCCCGATCGTCTCGCCCGAACACGGGCAGCTGTCGTCGGCGGTGCAGCCGCTGGGGTCGGGCAGGTTCCGGGTCAATACTGGCTTCGCCACCGCGGGGGACGAGCCGGCCAGCTTCTCGTTCACCCTCGCGATCTTCGGTACCGACGGGTAGCGCCTACGCCGCCAACCGCACCGGCAGCGTTTTCAGCTGGTTGAGGAAGACCGATTCGACGAAGGTCGGGCGGCCGTCAATCGCGATCCGCGGGTAGCGGGCGATCGTCTCCTCGATCAGGATCTTCAGCTCCAGCCGGGCCAGTGCGGTGCCGAGGCAGAAGTGGCGGCCGCCGGCGCCGAAGGCCTGGTGCTCGGGGTTGCGGCGGACGTCGAAGCTGTCGGGGTCCTCGTAGCGGGTCTCGTCGCGGTTGGAGGACGTGTACCAGAGCACGACCTTGTCGCCGTCCTTGATCTCCTGCCCGTTCAGCACCGTGTCGCGGGTGGCGGTGCGGCGGAAGTGGCCGAACGCGGGGAACATGCGCAGCGCCTCCTCGACCGCGCTGGGGACCAGCGAGGGGTCGTCGAGCAGCTGCTGCATCTGCTCGGGGTCCTCCATCAGCGCTCGCATCGCGCTGCAGTAGGTCGCCTTGGTCGAGTCGTTGCCGGCTGCGACGAGGAGGAAGAAGCCCATCACGATCTCGTGCTCCTCCAGCTTCTGCCCTTCGACTTCGGCGTGGACGAGGACGCTGGTCAGGTCGTCGGTCGGGTTCTCGCGGCGCGCGGCGATCATCTTGCCGCAGCGCTCGAAGATCTCCGGCACCGTGGTGGCGATCACGCCCTCCGGTCCCTCGGCGTTGAGGTCGGGGTCGGAGGCGCCGAGCGAGGCGTTCATCAGCTCGGCCCAGATCGCGTCGTCCTCGGGCGGGATGCCCATGAAGCTGCCGATCACCCGCGAGACCGCCGGCTGGGCGACGTCATCGACCAGGTCGCAGGTCTCCTTGCCCTCCAGCTTGTCCAGGGTGGCGACGACGATGCGGCGGATCTCATCCTCGTGGGCGGCGATCCGCTTCGGCGTGAACCCGGCCTGGAAGAGGGCCTTGACGCGGTCGTGCTTGGGCGGGTCCATGCCGATGAACATCGCCCGGATCAGCTCCAGCGGGAAGCCGGCGGTGACGGCGACGATGCCGCCCTTTTCGGAGGAGTAGGTCTCCCAGTCGCGGCTCACGGTGTGGACGTCGTCGGCGGTGGTGATCGACCAGTAGCCGGCCGATTCGGGGAACTCGGGCACGTGCGAGCTCCAGTGCACCGGGCACTCGCCGCGCATCCGCTTGAACAGCTCATGCGGAGGACCGCCGGCCCAGCGCTCCCGCTCGATCACGAGTACGTCCTTGAGGTCCTCCTGCGCCGTGTCCATCTCGCTCTCCTCCGAAGGGGTCGGGTCCGGCTCAGCTTACTGGCTGACTGGCCAGTTTTGGGGGGTTCTCACTCCGGCTCGGGCGGGGCGCGCTCGCGTTTGCGTTTCGAGCGCATCTCCCGGCTTTTCTCCTTCGCGTCGGCGTAGGAGGACTCGACCAGCGCTTTGCCGCCGCTCCAGCCGAAGACCCAGGAGACGAGGACGACAGCGAAGATCACGTTCCAGGCGGAGGTGACCAGCTGCTGGCTGATCGAGTAGGCGGTGGCGGTCGCGGCGCTGGCTTCGCCGGAGAGCGCGACCGAGTTCATCGCCTGGGTGACGCCGACTCCGCCCGGGGTGGCGGAGACGCTGTTGGAGATCGAGTTGGAGGCGGTGACCGTGGCGACGTTGTGGAAGCTGACCGGGATCCCGTAGGCGCCGAGGAAGACGGCGACGATCCCGAGCCGGGCGGCGTAGCTGCCGAGCGAGGGCAAAAAGAGGTCGCGGAGCGCGCGCCGCGGCGGGCGCAGGACCGCGCCGCCGAGCACGACCTGCTTGCGCAGGTCCTCCAGCTTGCGCCAGAAGATCCGCCCGAGCAGGACGACCAGCACGACCGCGCCGATCGCAATCGCGACTACCAGCCCGGTGTGGTCGGAGAGGAAGCCGAGCTTTACGTCGAAGGAGCCGCTGACCGAGAGGAAGAGATAGAGGTAGAGGCTGAGGTTGAGGATCGTGAACGGGATCTTCTGCACGATCAGGCCGGAGAAGACCATCGCGAAGGTGGCGCCGGCGATCAGCGTCGTGAACATCAGCAGCATCACCCAGGTGCCGATGTTGGCCGGGAGAAAGCTGTTCAGCGCGACCGCGGCCGCGTAGCAGGCGAGCACGAGGCGATAGGGGATGCCGGCCTGGGGGAGGGCGGCGCGGAGGATGCCCCACCAGGCGGCCGAGGCAAGCGCGGTCTGGACGCTCTGCAGGACGACGCCGGCGACGATCGCCCAGGCCGGGATCTCGTCGAGCTTGTCGAAGAGGTCGCGGATCCAGTCGTCGACCGGGATGCCGAGCAGGTCGAGGAGGAAGATCGCCAGGGCGACGCCGCCGACCCAGAGCACGATCCGGGCCAGCCGGCGCTGCAGCGTCTGCGGGTGCTCGAGGGCGGCGTCCACGGCCGCCAGCCTAGTCGTCGTGCCACCCGTCTCCGCGCAGTACCGTGTGGCCGGTGAACGCTCTCGGCCGCCTCGCGATCGCCCCCGCCCTGGCGCTCGCGGTCGTGCTGATGGCGGCGAGCGGGGCGACAGGGGAGGGGGGCGTCCGCCCCAAGCTGCACCGCTGCGACCTCGGCCTGCCGCGTCCCTTCCAGTGCGGCGCGATCGAGGTCCCGATGCGCCGCGCCGACCCCTCGCTGGGCACGACCAAGGTCGCCTTCGGGGTCCGCGTGCGCGCCGACCGCGAGCACCGCTCGCTCGGGACGATCGTGGCGATGGACGGCGGCCCCGGCTACGCCTCGACCGGGGCGCCCTTCGCCCGCTCCCTGGTCGCCGTGCTGGCGCCGCTGTTGCGCCGCCACGACCTCGTCGTCTTCGACGCCCGCGGCACCGGCCGCTCGGACGTCCTCAACTGCCCGCCGCTGCAGCGCGGCCTGACCCAGGAAGCGATCGCCGTGGGTGAGTGTGCCGACCAGCTTGGCCCCCGCTTCGCCGGCTACACGACCGCCGAAACTGCCCACGACCTCGAGGCCGTGCGCCAGGCCCTCGGCCTCGGCCGGATCTTCTTCTACGGCGACTCCTACGGCACCTACCTCGGCCAGTCCTACGCCGCCCACTACCCGGGCTCGCTGCGCGGCCTCGTCCTCGACTCCGCCTACCCGGGCGACGAGCCCTACTACCGGACGCTGCTGCCGGCCGGGCTCGACGGGCTGCGGATCGCCTGCCGCAGCTCGCCGGCCTGCTCCGGCGACCCGGTCGCCCGCCTCTCCCGGGTCGTGCACAGCTTCCACGCGGCCGAACGCTCGACCGACGCGCTGCTCTCCTTCCTCCTGCAGTCGGGCACCCTGGCGCCGCGCTCCTACCTCAGCCTCGACCAGGGCAACCGCCGCTTCCTCGCCGGCGACCCGCGCCGGCTCAACCGGCTGCTCGCCCCGGGCGAAGCCGGCCACGGCCCGCTCTCGGAATTCTCCTACGGGCTCGAGATCGCGGTCGAGTGCAACGACTACCCGCTGCTCTGGGACAGGACGGCGCCGGTCCAGGAGCGGATCCGCCAGCTCTCGGCCGCGGTCAAGGGCGTCCCCAGGGACACGTTCGCCCCCTTCGGTCGCCGTGAGTACCTGCTCTCCGAAGCGGCCCACCTGACCAACTGCCTGACCTGGCCGGCGCCGCCGACGGGCGGGACCGAGCCGGCGATCCCGGCCGGGTGGCGAGCGCCGACGACGTTCCCGACCCTGGTCCTCGCCGGTCAGATCGACGACATCACCTCGCCGGCGGAGGCGCGCCAGGTGGCAAAGCGCTTCCCCCGCTCGCGTCTATATGTAGTGCCGAACCGCGGCCACGCCTCGAGCCTCTATTTCCCCTTCCGCTCGCCGGCGGTGGGCGCGATCCGGCACTTCATCGCCGTGAATTAGCCCCGCAGGGGCGGCGGCTACGGCAAATATTCTTCCGCCTTTTCCTTCGCTTCTTCGACGCCCTTTTCGGCCTGCTCCAGGCCTTCTTCGAGTCCCTTTTCAGCCTGCTTGCGGCCTTCCTTCAGTCCCTTGGAAGCGCTGCCCTTGCCTTCTTCGATCTGCTTCTTGGCTTCTTCCAGGCCCTTTTCCGCTTCCTTGGCGCCTTCCTTGATCGCTTCTTCGGCGGTCGAGGCGCCTTCTTCGATCTGCTGCTTGGCGGTTTCAGAGGCGTCGGTGGTGTCGTCGCTTCCGCATCCGGACCAGACGACGCCGCCGGCGACGATCGCCAGCACGGCGACGCCCGTGCGGATGACCCGTGGCCTCGTGGTCTTGGTCGGCTCCAGGTCCCTCATCTTGCTCCCCCCGGTCGGTGGCTGTTTAACGTTTGGCCAGTGAATCAGAATGAGTCGGACGATTTCGAGTCCCTTGTCGCCGACGCGATCGACGCCCTGCCGCCGGAGTTCCAGCAGCTGCTGGAGAAAGTCGCCGTTGTCGTCTCCGACCTGGGCACCGAGCACCACGCCTACGGCGAGTACTTCGGCGACGGTCTCGCCGGCGAATACTGGGAGGACCGGATCGTGATCTACCAGGACACCCTGGAGCGCGACTTCGGCCACGACCGCGCCCTCTTGGCGCGCCAGGTCGAGCAGACCCTGCGCCACGAGCTCGCCCACCACCTCGGCTGGGACGAGCGCGGCGTCGGCGGCCTCGGCCTCTAGCTGCGGACCCGGCAGGACCGGGTCAAGGAGATGTCGAGGCGACGGCCGTTGACGAAGTCGAAGCTGCCGCGGGCGAAGGGGAAGAGGGCAGTGTTGAACCCGGCCGGGGCGGAGCAGCTGGCGCTGATGAAGCCGAGGCGCTGGCCGCGGTAGGTGTAGGTGCGGCCGATCTTCAGCTTGATGTGGGTGACCGAGCCGAGGCCCCCGGCGAGCTTCGGGACCTGGGTCGCCAGGACGGTGCCGAAGGGCCCCTTCGGCTGGTGCCGGATCTTCAGCGGCAGCACCAGCGTCGCCAGCACCGGCACCGTGCCATTGAAGTGCAGGGCGACGCCCGGGCCGCCGGCGACCCGCGAGTTGAAGGCGAGGATCGTGCCTTTGACCGGCAGGCCTTCCTGGCTGATGTCGACGTCGGCGCTGAAGCTGCCGCGCCCGACCAGCGCCGGCCCGCAGACCCGCATCGCGGCGTCGGTGGTCGTCGACTGCAGGAGCGAGAGGTCGCACACCGGCAGGCCGCGGGTAGTGAGGATCCCGTTGCGGTTGAGCCCGACTTCCAGCTTGCGCAGCGAGGGCGGCCGGGTGCCGTCGATGGTGCCGATGCGGCCATCGATCGTGACCGTGACCGGGACGGGCCGCTCGCGGGGCAGCTGCTGTGGGGCGAAGCCGCCGCTGAGGTTGACCCGCAGGTTGCCGCTCTGGAAGATCTCAGCCTGGGCGACACCGCCGACGACGATGACGGCGGCAAGCAGCGCTATGCCAAGTCTCCAGCGCATCTCCCGCGCCCAGTCTAGGCCGGGGATCCGGCGGCTAGGGTTGAGCGATGGTTGAGGGCAGCGGCTGGATCGAGCTTGCCGAGGGCGACGAGTTCGCCGGCTACCGGATCGAGCGACGGCTCGGCCGCGGCGGGATGGGCATCCTCTACCTGGCGATCGAGCCCGGCCTCGATCGGCGGGTTGCGCTGAAGCTGATTGCCCCTGAGGCAGCCGCCGACGACGTCTTCGCCAAGCGCTTCGCCGAGGAGTCGCGGATCGCCGCCTCGATCGAGCATCCCAATGTGGTCCCGATCTACGCCGCCGGTGAGGAAGGTGGCGTCCCCTACATCGCGATGCGCTACGTCGCCGGCTCCGACCTCGGCCGCCGCCTCGCCCGCGAGGGCCGGCTGGAGCCGGCGCGGGCGGTGGAGCTGATCGCCCAGATCGGCAACGGGCTCGACGCGATCCACGCTGCCGGCCTTGTCCACCGCGACGTCAAGCCGGCCAATGTCCTGCTCGGCGGCGACGAGGCCGAGGCCCACGCCTACATCACCGACTTCGGGGTCGCCCGCAACGTTGCCACCCAGTCGGGGCTGACCCAGACCGGGCGCTTCGTCGGCACCCTCGACTACGTCGCCCCGGAGCAGATCTCCGGCGGCGAGATCGACGCCAGGGTCGACGTCTACGCGCTCGGGTGTCTGCTCTACAAGCTGCTGACCGGGGAGGTGCCGTACCCCCGGGACGGTGAGGCCGCCAGGCTCTACGCCCACCTGCACGACCCGCCGCCCGCGCCCTCGCTCTACGTGCCGGAGGTCTCGATGGCGCTCGACGACGTCGTCGCCCGGGCGATGTCGAAGCCGGCCGGCGACCGCTATCCCTCCGCCGGCGACCTCGGCCGCGCCGCCGTCGCGGCATTGAGTGGTGCCGCAGTCGCGATCCCCGAGCGGACCGTCGCCACCGGCGCCGCGGCAACCCGGGAGTCCGCGGTTGTCGCGGCGCCCGAGCCGCCGACGGAGCCGACGGTCGCCGAGGAAAAGGGTCCGCTCCTGATCGGCGGTCGACGCCGGCGCCGAGTGATGGGCGGCCTCGTCCTAGCCGTAATCGCCGCCGGCGTCGCCCTCTCGCTTGCGATCGCCCTGGGCGAAGGCGATGGAGGTGGGGAAGAGGACCGCACGACCGGCCGGTTCGGCGAGCGTACGTCCCAAGCCGAGGCGAAGCAGCAGCCGAAGCCCGAGCCAGACCGCCTCACGAGCTCGCAGCTGGTGGCTCAAGGCGACGCGATCTGCGAACGCAGCCAAGAAGCGTTCAAGCAGACTCGCGAAGAGCTGCCGGAAGCTGCCACTGAGGAAACGCCCGACGTCGAGTACGCGCAGCAGCTGGTCGCCAACTCCTCCCGCCAGGTCGAGGAAATGGAAGAGCTCGTGCCGCCGAAGAGCAAGCAGGACGAGTTCGACGAATACCTCGAGTCGCGCGAAGAAGTGGCGGGCTGGGACCGAGACGCCCTCGCCGCCGCCAAGGCCGGTGACGCGGCCGCCTACCGCGAAGCCTTCGACAACCGCAACGACACCGAGGACAACCGCCAGCGCATGGCCGAAGCGATCGGCTTCACCGTCTGCAGCGGCAGCGCGCTGTGAGCGAGGACCTGTGACTAGCGGCGGATTGTCGAGTTTGTCGGCTATAGGACGACAAACTCGACATCTCGGCGCGCTCGTCGTCCTGGAGCCACTTGAAGCGGGACATGCGGAGGAGCTCTGGGAGGCGGCGCAGGCGCCCGAGATCTGGGCCTGGCTCGCGAACCTCTCGAACCGGGAGCGCTTCGACGAATGGCTGCGCCTCTCCCTTGCCGCGATCGCCGAGAATCGCGAGGGCGTCTTCGTCGTCCGCCGTCGCGCCGACGGCGTCGTGGTTGGCAGCAGCCGCTACATGGCGGTGCGCCCGGCCGACCGGGCGTTGGAGATCGGGTGGACCTGGTTCAACCCCTCCGCCTGGCGCACCGGCATCAACCTGGAGACCAAACTGCTGATGCTGGCGCACGCCTTCGAGACACTCGAGTGCGTCCGCGTCGAGTTCAAGACCGATGCCCGCAACGACCGCTCCCGCAACGCGATCGCTGCCCTGCCCGCCCAGCTCGAGGGTGTCTTCCGCAACCACATGATCGTCCCCGACGTCGGCCAGCGCGACTCCGCCTACTTCAGCGTTATCGACTCCGAGTGGCCCGAGGTCCGCACCAACCTCGAACGCCGCCTCACCCGCAGCTGACGCTCAGTCGTCTCGGTCGTCGTGCTTGCGGTCACCCGGGTGGGTGATCCGCTCGGCGCGTTCGCGGATCTCCTCGCTGGCCTCGCGGGTAGCCGCGAAGGCCTCCTCTTTTGCTGCCGCCACTCCCTCGCTCGGCTTGCCGCCGACGATGTCGCGGAAGGCGTTCTTGACGCGCTCGGTGCGGCGGTCGGGGGGGAAGCGGCCCTCTGACTTCTCCTGCTTCGCCGGGCGCCGCTTGCCGTAGCGGCGGCGCGCCCAGGGGGAGTTGGGCTTGCCGATCCGGCAGGCGCCGTAGATCGCGATCGGGGCGAAGAAGAACCCGGTGATGCCATGCAGCACCCGCTGCTTGAGGAAGCAGATCATGACCACCCCGAACACGATCAGGGCGCTGATCACGGTGCCGATCACGGCGCTGGCCGACCCGGTTTCGACCGTGAACGGGGTCAGCCCGAGCAGGATCAGCCCCATTCCGGCGGCGGCGATCACCGTCGCGTCGATCGAGCTTCGCCCCTCCTCGGCCCAGTAGACGTCGTCGAGGTAGACCCAGAGCGCGAACTCGTCGATCGTCAGGCCGGCGCCGATGCCGAAGAAGAAGCCGCAGATCTCGGCCCAGGGGCTGTGGCCGTGAGCGAGGAACCCGAGCGCTCCGAAGACCATCATCCCGACGATCCCGAAGACCAGGTGGTGGAGGTGGACGCCGCTGTCGCTGACGATGCTGCCCGGCCACCACGGCACCCGCGGGCTGCGCATCAGCCGCGTGCTCATGCGGATGAAGGCGAAGGAGAGGATGAACCCGACGAAGACCATGAACAGCGCCTGCTCGTCGTGCTCGACCAGACGGTCCCAGAAGCCGGTGATCGCCGCCGTCTCGATCATGCCGTCGCCCTGCTCGGTTCGGGGGCGGGGTTGAGGCGCGGGGCAGTGCCGTCCTTCTCCGTGATCAGGTCCAGGGTCAGCAGCACCGCGGCGACGGCGAAGATCGGGCTGAAGAGCAGGTTGGCGACCGTCTCCGCCAGCCAGCTGCCGAGGAAGGTGTCGCCGAGCAGGTGGTGGATCTCTCCCGCCGCGGCCTCGCCGAGCCCGTCGCCGACCAGCTCGATCGGGACCAGCACCCCGGCGACCAGCCAGAAGCGGCCGCGGACCAGCTCGATGCTGCGGCGCAGCGAGGCGCGGACGCCGCGCCGCTCGATCTCCACCACTGGGCCCGCCAGCCCGAGCCAGACGAAGGCGAGGGCGCCGGGGACGAAGAAGAGCAGCAGGCCGACGACGACGATCAGCACGTAGAGCAGGTCGACCGCGATCAGCCGTTTGTAGTCGAGCTCTCGCGCGATCTCCCGCAGCGGCGGCAGCCGTTCATGCTCGGGGTGGGTGAGGGCGGTGGCGACGGCGCCGCTGTAGAAGACCTCGCCGATCAGGCTGGTCGCGGTCAGCGCCGCGATGGCCGCCACCAGCGCCGCGATCTTGACTCCGCTGCCGAGGTCGAGCTGCTGGACGTCGAGCTCGGTCGAGATCGCGTCGAGCAGGCCCAGCGGCAGGAAGACGATGACGGCGAGCAGCAGCAGGCCCGGTGCCCACGACCAGTAGGTGCGTCCGATCCGCACGTAGGTCGAGGCGAGCCGGCGCATCCCGCCTACTTCACCGCCGCCGGCCGGACCTGACCCGGCCCCGGCGCTCCAGCTTCGACTGGCTCGATTCCGAAGCCGGGACCTTCTTCAGGCTGCCGAGCTCAGGGATCAGCCACTCTTCGGCGCATTGCCGGTGCCAGTGGTGGTGGTCGGTGCCGCCGAGTCGTCGCACGTACTGGACGATCGTATGGTCCTCGCCGACCGGGATGTCGCTGTGGCACCCCGGGCAGCGGTAGAGCTTGCGGGCGATCCCGCGAATCAGCCAGGTCTCGTCGCCCTCTTCGTTCAGGCCGCGCAAGCTCCAGCGGATGCTGGGCTGGCCGTCGAGCTGGGACATCCCGTCACCGCCGTTTCGACATCCAGGCGAAGCCGGCGGTCATCGCCACATTGGCGACTCCGGCGAGGACGAGGCCGAGCTTGGCGCCGGGCCTTGAGACCGCCGGAGACCGCGACCAGAGCGCGTCCGTGGCGATCTCGGTGCCCCGCAGCCAGGCCAGCGATTGCCAGTCGGCGGCGCTGCCGCGGCGCTCGGCGACCAGGTGCGCGGCGGCGAAGGTGAGCCAGATCGGTCCGCAGCGGCGGAACAGGTGGGCGGCGTCCGGGGAGGGCTCGTCATGACCGAGCACCTTCAAGGTCGCCTCCGGGGCCGCGATCGCCCCGGCCCCGAGCAGCAGGTCGAAGGCAATCATGTTCCGGTTCGTCAAACGCAGGGCTTCTTCGAGAGTCATTCCTCAATCCAACCAGAAGGGAAAGCGTCGGGTTCGGCGAAATGGACCGCCGTGACCAAGACTGCAACGAAGTCCCCACAACTTAAAAGCCTTTCCGACTACATCCAGGAGCGCTTCGAAGAGTTCTCGCGCTCCCAGAAAGATGTCGCCCGCTACATCGTCGATCACCTCGACGAGGCAGCCTTCCTCACCGCCGAGGAGCTGGCCAGGAGAGCGAGCACCTCGTCATCGACGGTGGTGCGCTTCTCCCAGGCCCTCGGCTTCGAGGGCTACCCGGAGCTGCAGCAGGCCGCGATCGAGGAGTACCGCTCCACGATCGCCGCCAGCAGCGCCAGCGGAGCCGGTGCCCTCTTCTCCTTCGACCACTCCGAGCTCGAGGGCTCGCTCTCGGCCGACTACGCGAACCTCGAGGAAACGGCGCGCAAACTGACCCCGGAGCAGGTCGACGACTCGGTCGCCGCCCTGGCGACCGCGCAGCGGATCGTGATCGTCGGCGTCGACCAGATGGCCTTCTTCGCCAGCTACCTGCGCCACACCCTCAGCCTGCTGGACATCCGCGCCGAGATCGTCGCCTCGACCGGTGGCGAGTCCTTGCAGCGGCTGGGACGGATCGACGAGAACACGCTTGTCATCACCCTCTCCGCTGGCCGCGCGCACCCGCTGCTGCTGCGGGCGATGAAGCTCGCCCTGCACCGCGGCGCCCGCACCCTGGCGATCTCCGACGCGACCATGTCGGAGGTGGGGGAGCACGCCGAGCTGACTCTCTACTTCTCCTCCAACAGCCCTTCCTTCGCCCGTTCCAACACTGCTTTGATGGCATTGGTACAGGCTTTGGCGTACGGGTTGTACGCGCGGGATGAAGCTGCGCACAAAGACCGGATCCGCGCCTACAAACTCAAGTAGTCGAGCAGTCTCCCGCGCGGTCAGCCACGTAAGATGGCGGCATGACTGAGCGCGCGACGTTTCGACTGAAGACCGGCCTCGCAGAGATGCTGAAGGGCGGCGTGATCATGGACGTGGTCACGCCCGAGGAGGCGAAGATCGCCGAGGAGGCCGGCGCCTGTGCGGTGATGGCCCTGGAGCGTGTGCCGGCGGACATCCGCCGCGACGGCGGCGTCGCCCGCATGTCGGACCCGGCGATGATCAAGGGGATCCAGGAGGCGGTGACGATCCCGGTGATGGCGAAGGCCCGGATCGGCCACTTCGCCGAGGCCCAGGTCCTGCAGGCGCTCGAGGTCGACTACATCGACGAGTCGGAGGTCCTGACCCCGGCCGACGAGCGCAACCACATCGACAAGCTTGCCTTCGACGTGCCCTTCGTCTGCGGCGCTACCAACCTCGGCGAGGCGCTGCGGCGGCTCGGCGAGGGCGCGGCGATGATCCGCTCCAAGGGCGAGGCCGGGACCGGCAACGTGGTCGAGGCGGTCCGCCACATGCGCGAGATCACCACCGGCATCCAACAGCTTGCGCTGCTGCGCCCGGAGGAGCTCGCCGCCGCCGCCAAAGAGCACCAGGCGCCGCTGGAAGTTGTCCAGGAGGTCGCCGCCGCGGGGCGCCTGCCGGTGCCGCTGTTCTGCGCCGGGGGGATCGCCACCCCGGCCGACGCGGCGCTGATGATGCAGCTCGGCGCCGAGGGCAACTTCGTTGGCTCCGGCATCTTCAAGAGCGCCAACCCCGAGCGCCGCGCCCGCGCGATCGTCGAGGCGACCACGCACCACAACGACCCGGAGCGGGTCGCCGCCGCCTCGATCGGCCTCGGCGAGGCGATGCCGGGCCTGGAGATCGCCGACCTGGCGGCTGCCGACGCGCTGCTCCAGAACCGCGGAGCCTGACCCTGCGGGTCGGCGTCCTAGCCGTCCAGGGCGACTTCGAGGCGCACGTCCGCACCCTGCGCCAGCTCGGCGCCGAGCCGAGCGAGGTCCGCACCCCCGCGGACATGGAGGGACTCGACGGCCTCGTCGTCCCCGGGGGCGAGAGCACGACGATCGGCAAGGGCATCGCCTCGGCCGGCCTGGAGCCGGCGCTGCGCGCCCACCACGAGGCGGGGCGGCCGATCCTCGGGACCTGCGCCGGGATGATCGTCTGCGACGCCGACCACCTCGGGTTCATCGATGCCAGGGCGCGCCGCAACGCCTTCGGCCGTCAGCTGCAGAGCTTCGAGGCCGACCTCGCGATTGAGGGGATTGGTGACGAGCCGCTGCGCGCCCTCTTCATCCGCGCGCCCTGGGTTGAGAGCCACGGGTCCGGGGTGGAGGTGCTCGCCTCCTACGAGGGGCACCCGGTGGCGATCCGCGAAGGCAGCGTGCTCGCCTGCGCCTTCCACCCGGAGCTGACCGAGGACCCGCGCTTCCACGCGATCTTCATGGCGATGACCACCACCAGCGCGCGCGAGCGCGAGGAGGAGACGGCACGATGAGCGGGGACCCGAGGACGCAGAACCTGGCGAAGATCCTGGTCGGCTACTCGACCAAGGTGCAGGAGGGCGACGTGGTCGCGATCGACGGCGAGAGCGCCGCCGCGCCGCTGCTCCTGGCCGTCTACGAAGAGGTGCTGCGGGCCGGCGCCAACCCGGTCCTCAACATCGCCCTCGAGGGCCAGATCGCCGCCTACTTCAAGCACGCCTCCGACGCCCAGCTGGAATGGATCTCACCCTTCGCCGAGTGGATGGTCGACAACGTCGACGTGCGGATCGCGGTCGGCGCCAGCACCAACACCCGGGAGCTCTCCGGGGTGCCGCCGGAGCGCCAGACGCTGCGCCAGTCGGTCACCGGCGACCTGATGGCGCGGGCGATGAAGCGCAGCGCCGAGGGCAGCTTCCGCTGGTGCTACACGCTCTACCCGACCAGCGCCTACGCCTCCGAGGCGGAGATGAGCCTGGCCGACTACGAGGACTTCTACTACGGCGCCTGCCTCGCCACCGACGGCGACCCGCTGACCGCCTGGAAGCGGGCCTCGGAGGAGACGACGCGCCTGGCCGAGTGGATCGAGGGCCACGAGGAGGTGCGGGTGACCGCGCCGGGCACCGACATCACCCTCGGGGTCGCGGGGCGCAAGTTCATCCCCTGCGTCGGCGACAAGAACATGCCCGACGGCGAGTTCTTCACCGGCCCGGTCGAGGACTCGGTTGAGGGCGAAGTCAGCTTTCACTTGCCGGCGGTGATCGGCGGCCGCGAGGTCTCCGGCGTCCGCCTCCGCTTCGAGGCCGGCAAGGTTGTCGACGCAACCGCGGAGCGCGGCGAGGAGTACCTGCTGAAGCTGCTCGACACCGACGAGGGCGCCCGCCGCCTCGGCGAGCTCGGGATCGGCACCAACTACGGGATCGACCGCGGCACCCGCGAGGTCCTGCTGGACGAGAAGATCGGCGGCACCGTGCACATGGCGGTCGGCACCAGCTATCCCGAGTCCGGCGGCGAAAACGAGTCCGCCGTCCATACCGACCTCGTCTGCGACCTCCGCCTCGGCGGCAAGCTGGAAGTCGACGGCGTCGTGATGCAGGAAAACGGCAAGTTCGTGGTCTGACGGCGTCAGAGCTTGGTGAAGATGGTGGCGATCACCCCGAGGAATCCGACCAGGGTGGTGACCCAGATGGCGGCAGCCACCTGAAGCATTGCTTGGCGGGAGGCGGCCATCTCGCCGCGTATCGCACGGAATTCGGTTCGCATGTCCGCGAAGCCGGCGTCCATTCCGGCTTTCATGTCGTCGAGCCGCTCGTCCGTCCACGCTTCCCTTGCCATCACCGCCATGATGACAGTTATAAAGGTCGCGACGTAACGTGTTGTGCGCGAAACTAAAAAGTTCCGTCACAGCTGTCGCGCGGAAGGCCTACTGGTTCGGGATCGGAGATCCCGAGAGGAGGAAGAACCAGAGGGTGAGGGCGACCGCGGCCAGCATCACCGAGCCCATCAGCACCGCCTCGACGACGGTGACTGAGCCGGCCATCGGGGCGGTGTCGCGCATGCTGCGCAGCCAGGTCGGGCGGATCGGCTCCAGCCGGTTAGTGCCGGTGACGCGGACGTAGAGGCTGTTGAGCCGGCCGATCAGCCAGGCGACGATCAGGACCGAGGCGATGATCCCCACCGCGACCACCGCGTAAGGCCCGCCGCTCGGGAACTGGGTCTGGGAGACCTTCGACCCGATCCATACCCAGCTCAGCGGGATCGCGGTCCAAAGCGAGAACGCGGCAAGCAACATCGCCACGAATATCGTGCCCGCGGCCAGCGCTTGGCCAGCAGTATGGGTGTTCGCCTTCGACGCCATCTCCCTACTCATAGAATGGCAGGCGATGTCCGGACACTCCAAGTGGTCTTCGATTAAGCACAAGAAGGGCGCCGCCGACGCGAAACGCGGCAAGCTCTTCAGCAAGCTCGCGCGGGCGATCACCGTTGCCGCCCGCGACGGCGGTGGCGATCCCGACGGCAACCCGACCCTGGGGACCGCGATCCAGAAGGCGCGCGAAGCGTCGATGCCGAAGGACAAAATCCAGAAAGCGATCGACACCGGCACCGGGGCGGGTGCCGACGGCGAGGCGATCGAGCGGATCGTCTACGAGGGCTACGGTCCGGCCGGCGTCGCGGTACTGGTCGAGGCGCTGACCGACAACCGCAACCGCGCCTCCGCCGAGATCCGCTTCGCCTTCTCCAAGCACGGCGGCAGTCTCGGCGAGCCCGGCTCGGTCGCCTGGATCTTCGAGAAAAAGGGTGCGATCGTCGTCGACGCCGGCCGCTACAGCGAGGACGACCTGATCGTCGCCATCGACGCCGGCGCCGAGGACGTGCGCGAGGACGGCGACAAGCTGCGTGTCCTCTGTGAGCCCACCGACCTCACCGCCGTCCGCGCGGCGCTGGAGGAGTCCGGCGTCGAGATCGAGTCGGCCGGCCTCGCGACCGAACCGAAAAGCAGCGTCGAGGTCAAAGGCCACGACGCCGAGCGCCTGCTGAAGCTGCTCGACGACCTCGACGACCAGGACGACGTCGACGAAGTCTTCGCCAACTTCGACATCCCCGAGGACGTGCTCGAGCAGCTCGCCGCCGCCTAGCCGCGCCTAGGCGAGCCGCGTCCAGCTCGCCGGACGGCCGGGCACGCTCCCCTTGGTGCAGAACCAGAGGCTCGCCTCGGGGTCGGGCGAGATCGGGGCCGAGGTAGCGGTCGCCAGGAGCTCTCCCGCGGTCCCCTGCTCAGGTGGTTCGGTGAGGTCGAGGTGGAGGCGGATCTGAGCGGCATGCGCGGACTGGAAGAGGCCGGCCGGGCCGCGGTGCGAGCGGCCGTCGATCGCCGCCCCGGACTGGCTGATGCCGACCACGCCGGGCCCTCGCGGCGAGCTGACGCCGGCGACGCCCGCGTCGCCCATCTCACGCACGATCGCGGGTGGGAGCGGCTCCAGCTCCGCGTTCACCGTGCCGAAGACGCCGGCGCGGAAGTCGCCCTCGGCGCCACGCGACGGTTCGGTGACGCCGACCACGCCCTTGACGTTGCCGGTTCCGCGCACCCCTTCGCCGGAATGGCGCCCGACGCTCTCCGCCCGCACGCCGACGCCGCCCTCGGTCGTCTCCGCGTAGAGGCCGGTCTGGATGCCGATCGCGCAGACCCCCATTCCTTTGGGCACGTTCTGGGGCGCCCGCCGTTCGCCGCCGTGCAGCGCCGTGCCGTAGACGCCGCAGATGCCTCCCTGGACGTTGGCGCCGTAGTCGAACTCGGGGTTGGTCCAGCCGGTTGAGAAGGCGGCGAAATCGGGATCTGAAGCGGTTTCAATAGGTCCCGTCGCGACGAACTGCGAATCTTCCTGCGCCATTTCGGCTCCTCCCGTAGTTGATCAGTCAGAGCAAGCTAACCGGAGGCTGGACGCCTGTGGGAAGGCATCCGACCGCCTTCCCAGAATCCCTTCCCATGCAAGTAGTGATGGGGGTTGATCCCGGCGCGGCAAACCTTGGATTCGGCATCGTGCGTGTCGAGGGCAACCACATGGTGGCCCTCGATGGCGGCGTGGTCGAAACGACGCCCGAGCAGCCGATGGAGCGGCGGCTGGAGCGGATCCACCGCGCGCTCTCCGAGCTGATCGCCTGGCACGAGCCGAAGGCGCTGGCGATCGAGGAGGTCTACTTCGGCAAGAACGTGCACTCGGCGATGGCCGTCGGCCAGGCCAGCGGCGTGGCGATGCTGGCCGCGGCGCAGGGCGGCATCGGCTGCTTCGCCTACACGCCACAGGCGATCAAGAAGGCTGTCTGCGGCTCCGGCGGGGCGGACAAGGGACAGGTCCAGCGCATGGTCGGGACCCTGCTCGGGCTGCCCGAGCCGCCGACGCCCGACCACGCCGCCGACGCGCTTGCGGTGGCGATCTGCCACGGCAACGCCAGCGGCCACCGGCAGGCGATCGCGGCGGCGCGGGGTGTGCCCGCAGGGCTGGCCGGATGATCGCCGCGGTCAAAGGCGAGGTGCTGGTCCGCCGCCCCGACCACGTCGTGATCGACGCCGGCGGCGTCGGCTACCGGCTCGCCGTCTCCTCGGAGACGCTGAAGGCGGTGCCGGCGGCCGGCAGCGAGTGCTTCCTCCACGCCGAGCTGATCGCCCGCGAGGACTCACTCGCCCTCTACGGCTTCTCCTCTGAGGAGGAGCGCGACCTCTTCCGGATGCTGATCTCGGTCAGTGGCGTCGGCCCGAAAGTGGCCATGGCAGCGCTCTCCGGCGGCGCCCCGCGGGAGCTGCTGAAGGCGATCGCCGCCGGCGACGCGAAACGTTTCCAGGCCGTGCCGGGGATCGGCAAGCGGACGGCGGAGCGGATCATCGTCGAGCTGCGCGAGAAGGTGACCGGTGCGCTCGAGGAGGCGGTGGCAGTAGCCGTCGCCGAGAGCGGCGACGCCCGCGCCCTCGCCCGCGACGGCCTCGTCAACCTCGGCTACGCGCCGCTGGAAGCCGAGCAGCTGCTCGACGGCGTCGACGGCGACGACCCGCAGCAGCTGCTGGCCAGCGCCCTGCGCAAAGCGGGCTCGGCCAAATGAGCGACTCACCCGACATCGGCGCCAACCGGATCCGCACCCCGGGGATCGGCGAGCCGGTCCCGGTCGATGCCGAGGTGAAGGTCCACGATGCCCGTGCTGAGGCCCCTGACGAGGACCTCGACCGCTCGCTAAGGCCGCCGACCCTCTCGGACTTCGTCAACCAGTCGCAGGTGACCGATCAGCTGGCGATCTTCATCGAGGCGGCGCGCGGGCGCGGGGAGCCGCTCGACCACGTCCTGCTCGCCGGCCCGCCCGGTCTCGGCAAGACCTCGCTCGCCAACATCGTCGCCGCCGAGATGGGCGTGCCGCTGGTCCAGACCGCCGGCCCGGCGCTCGAGCGCAAGGCCGACGTCGCCTCCTTCCTCACCTCGCTGGAGCCCGGCAGCGTCTTCTTCATCGACGAGATCCACCGCCTCGGGCGGGCGGTCGAGGAGACGCTCTACCCGGCGATGGAGGACGGCGAGCTGCCGGTCGTGCTCGGCCAGGGCGCCGGCGCCCGCACCGTGACCCTGCCGCTGCCGCCGTTCACGCTGGTCGGGGCGACGACCCGGGCCGGCTTGCTGACGACCCCGCTGCGCGACCGCTTCGGCGTCTCCCACCGCCTCGAGCACTACAGCCCCGAGCACCTGGCGCAGATCGTCGAGCGCTCCGCCGGCATCCTCGAGGTCGAGATCGACGCCGAGGGCGCGCACACGATCGCCTCGCGCTCACGTGGCACGCCGCGCGTCGCCAACCGCCTGCTGAAGCGGGTCCGGGACTTCGCCCAGGTCAAGGGCAGCGGCGCGATCGGCGCCGCCGTCGCCGCCGACGCGCTGGAGATGCTGGAGGTCGACGCCGGCGGCCTCGACCGCGCCGACCGCGCCCTCCTCGACACGGTCGCGAGCAAGTTCGGCGGCGGCCCGGTCGGACTCTCAACCCTGGCGATCGCGATCGGGGAGGAGCAGGACACGATCGAGGACGTGCTCGAGCCTTACCTGCTGCAGCAGGGCCTGCTGAAGCGCACCCCGCGTGGACGGGTGTTGACCCAGCGGGCCTACGACCACCTCGGTTTGCCCGCCCCCGAGGGCGCGGCCAGCCTCTTCTGAGCCGGCGTCGCTAGCCTGTCGAACATGCCGTTCTTCATCTGCCCGAATTGCGGTCACCGCGAGGTGAGTGGTTCCCGTACCGCCGGCTTCAGCACGCGCCCCAAGGGCTGCTCGAAATGCGGATTCGGGTTCGTATTCGAATTACTCGACGATTATTATCCGGCACCTAATGCGGCATTCTTTGTTTGTGACAGGGAGCAGCGTGTGATTGACGCCGGAAAAGGGAGCTACGAGCTGACTGGCCTTACCGATGAGGACGTGATCGGCCGTCCCGTGCGCGAGGTTCTGGGCCTCGACTGGGTCGACGCCGGCGACGGCGACGCCGCTTCCGACACCAATGGGGACGGCGTCACCGACCCGATCGAGACCTCGCTCGAGTGGGGTGTGCGATCGCTGGGCAAGCGTGTCTCCGTCAACGCCGAGGGTGACCTGCCGGCGCAGGCCGTCGCCGACGTCTTTCCTGCCTACGACGACGACGGCGGGCTGCTGCTCGTCCTCACCCCGGAGGGCTAGGGGTCATGGGAAGTCAGAGGCGGCGCTACTTCTTCGTCCTGCTGTTCGTCCTCGGCCTGGTGCTCGTCTCCGCCTTCGTCATCTCCAAGCAGGAAACGAAGCTCGGCCTCGACCTCCAGGGCGGGCTCGAGCTCGTCTACCAGGGGCAGCCGACCGGCACCTCGACCGAAGTCAGCGGCCAGGACATCGACGACTCGATCTCGATCATCGAAAAGCGGATCAACAGCCTCGGCGTCTCCGAGCCCGAGGTCGCCCGCCTCGGCACCGATGAGATCACGGTCAGCCTGCCCGGCATCACCGACGCCAACCGCGCCGCCGAACAGGTCGGCACCACGGCCCAGCTGTACTTCTACGACTGGGAGCCGAACCTGATCGGGCCGCAGAAGGCGATCGGCGGGTTCCCCGGGCAGGAACCGCCCGAAAAGGCGCTCAAAGAATCGGAAAAACGCTGGGAAGACGCGGGGCGTGAAACCAACAGCCTCGAGAGCCAGCAGCTGATCTTCGCCGGCGCCTACCCGAACGCCTACGAGGCGGCTCAGCTGGCCGCCGAACAGGAGCCGGTCGAGAACTGCGAGACCTGCTCGGTCGCGAAGCCGCGCTACTACCTGTTCGAACCGAAAGCGCCGCACAAGCTGCTGGCCGGTCCCGAGCTGGAGGAAAAGGACCTCTACCTCAGTCCCACCGGGAAAAAACTGCCGAAAGACGGCGAGGTGATCGAAGTTCCCGCGGGCACGATCATCGTCTCCGAATACCCCACGGACCAGGAAGGCAAAGTCGACGAAACGGCGCAGCCGGGCTGGTTCGCGATCAAGGACGACCCGGCGCTCTCGGGCACCGACATCAGCGACCCCGAACAGAACTACGGTCAGTTCGGCGAACCGAACGTCAACTTCAGCTTCACCGACAGCGGTCGCGGCGCCTTCCACGACGTCACCCGGCGGATTGCCCAGCGCGGCCAGGAACAGGCGATCGGACCGGTCACGGGAGAAACGGCGGAAGCGCTCTCCGGCCACTTCGCGGTCATCCTCGACAACGAAGTACAGACCCGCCCGATCATCAACTTCGCCCAGAACCCGGACGGGATCGACGGCCGCGAAGGCGCCCAGATCTCCGGTGGCTTCAAAGACGTCCAGGAGGCACAGGACCTGGCGACGACCTTGAAGATCGGGTCGCTGCCGATCAACCTGAAACTGATCAGCGAGACCCAGGTCTCGGCGACGCTCGGCTCCCAGGCGCTCGACGACGGCATCAAGGCGGGGATCATCGGCGTCGCCCTCGTCGTCCTCTTCCTACTCCTCTACTACCGCTTCCTCGGCCTGATCGCCTCGATCGCGCTCGGCGCCTACGGGATCATCTTCTTCGCCCTGATCGACCTGATCCCGATCACCCTGACCCTGCCTGGGATCGCCGGTCTGGTGCTGACGATCGGCGTCGCCGCCGACTCGAACATCGTCATCTTCGAGCGAATAAAGGAGGAGGTCCGGGCTGGGCGGACGATGTCCAGCGCGATCGCCGCCGGCTACAAACGCGGGATCAGCACGATCATCGACGCCAACGTCGTCACCTTGCTGACCGC
Organism: Solirubrobacterales bacterium; assembly: GCA_036277915.1. Classification (GTDB taxonomy): domain Bacteria; phylum Actinomycetota; class Thermoleophilia; order Solirubrobacterales; family 70-9; genus VAYN01. The sequence goes on along the minus strand of DASUMA010000026.1, from coordinate 45,511 downwards.
CTTCATCCTCTTCGTCCTGGCGACCGCCGGCGTCAAGGGCTTCGCCTTCACCCTCGGGGTCGGCACGATCGTCTCGCTGCTGACCGCAGTCGTCTTCACCCAGGCGCTGCTGGGCTCGATGAGCCGCTCCCGCCTGCTGCGCTCGCCCAGCGTGCTCGGCGCCTCCGGCCCCGGCAAACGCTGGCACTTCGACTTCATGGGCGCGAGCCGCTGGTTCTTCTCCTTCTCCGGCGTGATCCTCGCGATCGGGGCGATCGCGCTGGCGACCGAGCAGCTCAACTTCGGGATCGACTTCGAGTCGGGCACGCGGATCACCGCCGCGCTGCAGCAGACGACCGACGAGGAAGGCGTGCGCGAGACGCTCGACGCCGCCGGGCTCAGCGGCGAGGAGATCCAGCAGGTCAGCGACCCTGTCCTCGGCGACAACGTCTTCCAGATCCAGTCGCGCGAACTGGGCCCGGGTGAAGTCAGGGAGGCCGAGGCGGCGCTGGCGAAAGAGTACGGCGTCGTCGACAACGGCTTCGACAGCACCAGCGTCGGGCCGACCTTCGGACAGCAGGTGGCGGACAGTGCTCTGAAGGCGCTGATCTTCTCGCTGCTGGTGATCTGCGGCTACGTGGCGCTGCGGTTCGACCCGAAGTTCGCGGTGCCGGTGCTGATCGCGATCTTCCACGACATCTTGATCACCGCCGGCGTCTACTCGCTGACCGGGAAAGAGGTCTCCAGCGGCACCGTCGCCGCCTTCCTGACGATCCTCGGCTACTCGATCTACGACACGATCATCGTCTTCGACCGAATACGAGAGAACGTGCCGCGGATGCCGCGCGCGGCGTTCTCGCAGATCGTCAACCGCTCGATGAGCGAGGTGCTGACCCGGTCCCTGGCGACCAGCTTCTCCACCATCCTCGCCGTCACCTCGCTGCTGATCTTCGGCGGCGCCACCCTGCAGGACTTCGCCTTCGCGATGCTGGTCGGGATCGCCTCCGGTACCTACTCGTCGATCTTCATCGCCTCGCCGGTCCTCACCGCCTGGAAGGAACGCGAGCCCGGCTTCGTCAGGCGGCGCCTGCGGATCGCCGAAGTCGAGGGCGGCGTCGTCCCGGCCTTTGCCGACGAGATCGAGACCGCGAAGCTGGCCGCTGACGACGAGCTCGAAAGTGCCCCTGGTGCCGAGCCGGCCGCGGTGGACGCTGAGTCCGAGCCGGAGCCCGGCGCGGTGGCGACGGCAGAGCGGACCAGCGGCGGCAACGGCGGCGACCCCGCCCCGGCCGAAGACGCGGCCGCAACCGCCTCGGCCGAGCGCCGTCAGCGCAACGCCGAACGCAAGGAACGGCGCCAGGCGCGCCGCAAGCACGGGAGAAGCCGATGACGAGGGGGGTTCGCTGATGGCGCTGGTCGTCTTCTTCACGATGGGGATCGCCCTCTGGCACTTCACGGTGTTCCTGCCGGAGCGCTTCTGGCAGGGGATCGTCGGCGCCTTCCTCGGGTCGGTTCTCGGCTCCGTGATCTTCGGCCTGATCGTGCAGGAGGCGAGCGGAAAAAGCCTCGGCGACACGGACTTCGGGACCGCGTTGCTCGCGATCCCCGGAACGGCGATCGGCCTCTCGATCGTCTGGTACCTCGGCGTGCGCGAAGAGCGCCAGCTCGACTAGCGCCGCCGGGCTCCGATTTCCCTGCATCCTGCGGGCTCCCGAGGCCGGGAATCCGCCGCGGCTCGGCCTAGCCTGGATCTGTGCCTGAGCCCCTCAAGGCGTTCGCCGCCGAGCCCTATTCCTACGCCGCCGTGCGCGCGGTGGCCGACGACCTCGACCTCAGCGAGCCGGTCGCCGTGACGCTGGTGCGGCGCGGCTACGACACGCCCGAGCAGGCACGGGCCTTCCTCGAGGCCGACGAGTCGCACCCGCCGGCAGCCTTCGCGGGCATGGAGGACGCGGTCGAGCAGATCCTGGCGACGATCACCGCCGAGGAACGGATCACCGTCCACGGCGACTTCGACGTCGACGGCGTCTGCGCGACCGCGCTGGTGGTCTCGGCCCTGCGCGGGCTCGGGGCCGACTGCGACTGGCTGATCCCGGACCGGATGGCGGACGGGTACGGGCTGAGCAGCGCCAACGTGGAGAAGCTGGCTGAGCGGGGCACCTCGCTGCTGCTGACGGTGGACTGCGGGATCACCGCGGTTGAGGAGGTGCGGCTGGCGCAGGAGCTGGGGATGGACGTGATCATCACGGACCACCATCAGGCGGCGGAGCAGCTGCCGGAGTGCCTCATCCTCCACCCCGAAATCAGCAGCTACCCCTTCGTGTCGCTGTGCGGGACCGCCGTGGCCTGGAAGCTGGCTTGTGCGCTGCGAGGGGACGTCGACGCCGATCTCGACCTGGTCGCGCTGGCCACGGTGGCTGATGTGGTGCCGCTGGTCGGGGAGAACCGGGCGCTGGTGCGGAAGGGATTGGCGGAGATACGGCGCTGCCGGCGCCCCGGGCTCAAAGCGCTGATTGAATCGGCGAAATGCGAGCCGACCAGGCTCGACGAGAGTGACTTGGGATTTCGGCTGGCGCCGCGGATCAACGCGGCGGGGCGGTTGTACAGGGCCGACGCGGGGGTGGAGCTGCTGCTCACCGACGATGCCGCCCGGGCGGAGCAGATCGCGAACGAGCTTGGGAGGGCCAACTCGGAGCGTCGGGCCACCGAGCGGGAGGTGGACAATGCCGCCGAGACGGCGCGGCGGGAGCTGTCAGAGCAGCTACTCGCGGCGCCGGCGCTGGTCGTCGCCGGCGAGGGCTGGCATCCCGGCGTCGTTGGGATCGTCGCTTCGCGGCTGGTCGAGCGGCACCACCGGCCGACGATCGTGATCTCGCTGAACGAGGACGGAGAGGGGAGAGGGTCGGGCCGGAGCATCTCGGGCTTCGACCTGCTGGCGGGGCTCGAGGCCTGCTCCGAGCACCTAGAGGGCTTCGGCGGGCACCGGGCCGCCGCCGGGCTGACGATCAAGGCCGAGAACCTGGAGGCGTTCCGCGAGGCGTTCGCTGCGCACGCGTCCTCAGTGCTCAGCCCTGAGGATCTGCTGCGCACGGAGCGGGTCGACGCGATGGTGGGGGGCGCGGGCATCGGCCTCGACCTGGCCGAGGAGCTGGGCCGGCTGGCGCCGTTCGGGATGGGCAACCCCGGCGTGCGGCTGATGGTCCCGGCGGCCAAGGTCAGCGACGTGAGGACGATGGGCGAGGGCAAGCACGCCCGCTTCAGCCTGCACAGCGGCTCCCACCGCGCACTCGGCGTCGCTTTCGGCCGCTCCTCGCTCGGGGTCGGCGACGGCGAGCCGGTCGACGCCTCGGTGCGGCTTGAGGTCAACCACTGGAAAGGCTCGGTCGAGCCGCGCCTGGTCTTGCGTGAGCTCTACCCGCTGGAGGGCAAGGAGGACGACGCGCCTGTCGTTGCGCACGCGTGCGAGTGCGACGACGCGGAGTGGTGGACCCGCTTCGAAGCGGAGCTCGAGAGGGACCTGGGAGCTCTGGGTGGGTCGAGTTTGTTGCCCATAGGCGAGCAAAGTCGCCCCGGCTCGCCCGAGCAGCGCTCGCGGACCATCGTCACCAACGGCGGCTCGGCGATTGCGCGGATCGCGGAGCTCGTCTCCAGCGGCGCCGGGGTGCTCGCGGTCTGCGCCGACGCCTCGCGGCGGGCGCAGCTGGCCGGCGGCGCGGCTGGGCTGGCCCGCTTCAACGGAGGAGGAGCACGCATCGCCTGCAGTCGCTGCGGCATGGCGGCGCGGCAGGGTCTCGAGGCGAAAGCGAGCGGTGGGCTCGCCCTCGTCGATTACCCCACCCTGGAGCTCTCCAGCGGCTCCGTCGCCGAGTCCTTCGAGCACGTGATCCTGGTCGACCCGCCGCCGAGTGCGGCTGCCGCGGCCATCGGCGGTGAGGGCTTCCTGCACGAGCTCTGGACCGAGGCCGAGCTCGAGTTCGCGCTCGGCGTCGCCACCTCCCGCGCTCCTTCACGCGAGGTCATCGCCAGCGTCTATCGCTCCCTTCGCACCGCGCCCGAGCACACAGGCGCCGGTCTGCGGGCTGGGCTGAGCGGTGACGGCGCGCACCCCATGGCACCGGAGATCGCCGCCCGCAGCTTCCGCGTCTTGCGGGAGCTAGGGCTCGTGCGCGGCGAGCCAGGCTCGGGCGCTGGCGCCGTCGGGTCCGTATCCTCCGAAAGGACTGATTTGGAGCGCTCAGCCGCGTTCCGCGCCTACAGCGAAGAATTCTCGGAGGCACAGCGATTCCTCGAAAGACCCAATCAGCCGTAGAGCACTCGGCGCTCCTCGCCGACCTCTTTGCCGTGGTCGAGGAGTTCGACTCGGCTCCGAGCGAGTCCAATGGGAGCGGCAACGGCCACGCCGGCAGCGGCGCTGGCACCGCGGTGGCAACCGCGAGGATCGACCGCGCCAGGGTCGAGCGCGCTTTTGAGTTCGCCTGCGACCGCCACGCCGACCAGCTGCGCCACTCCGGCGATGAGTTCATCACCCACCCGGTCGGGGTGGCCCAGGTCTGCGCCGGGATGCGGCTCGACACCGAGACGCTCTGCGCGGCCCTGCTGCACGACACCGTCGAGGACACCAGCGCCAGCCTGGAGGAGATCCAGGCTGAGTTCGGCGATGAGATCGCCCAGCTGGTCGACGGCGTCACCAAGCTGACCGGGATCACCTTCGAGAGCCGGGACGAGCACCAGGCCGAGAACTACCGGAAGATGATGGTGGCGATGGCCACCGACGTCAGGGTGATCCTGATCAAGCTGGCCGACCGTCTCCACAACATGCGCACGCTCGGCGCCCTGCCGAAGCAGAAGCAGATGGCGAAGTCCCACGAGACGCTGGAGATCTACGCCCCGCTGGCGCACCGGCTCGGGATCCACGCGATCAAGTGGGAGCTGGAGGATCTCGCCTTCGCGACCCTGCACCCGCGCAAGTACGCGGAAATCAAACAGCTGGTCGCCCAGCAGCGCGACGAGCGCGAGAGCTACGTCGAGGACGCTGGCAGCTTCCTCGGCGAAGAGCTGCAGCATGTCGGCATCGAGGCCGAGATCTCAGGCCGCGCCAAGCACTTCTACTCGATCTACACGAAGATGGCGAAGAAGGGCCGCGAGTTCAACGAGATCTTCGACCTGACCGCGATGCGGGTGATCGTCGGCTCGGTCAAAGACTGCTACGGAGCGATCGGGATCATCCACTCGCTCTGGAAGCCGCTGCCCGGCCGCTTCAAGGACTTCGTCGCGATGCCGAAGGCCAACATGTACCAGGCGCTGCACACGACCGTGATCGGCCCCGAGGGCAAGCCCCTGGAGATCCAGATCCGGACCGAGGAGATGCACAAGCTCGCCGAGTACGGGATCGCCGCCCACGTCGCCTACAAAGAGGGTGCCAGCGCTGACCCGAAGCGGGAGAAGATGACTTGGCTGCGGCAGCTGGTCGAGGCCGAGGGCGAACAGGACCCAGCCGAGTTCCTCGAGTCGCTGAAGGTCGACCTCTTCGAGGACGAGGTGTTCGTCTTCACCCCGAAGGGCGAAGTCAAGAACCTCTCCGCCGGCTCGACCCCGCTTGACTTCGCCTACGCGGTCCACACCGACGTCGGCCACAGCTGCGTCGGCGCCAAGGTCAACGGCTCGATCGTGCCGCTGCATTACCAGCTGCGCTCCGGCGACATCGTCGAGGTGATGACCGCGAAGCAGAAGCGCGGCCCGTCAATGGACTGGCTGAAGCTGGTGCGGACCAGCCGCGCCCGCAACAAGATCCGCGCCTGGTTCAAAGAGGAACGGCGCGAGGACGCCGAGCGCGACGGCCGCGAGCACCTCGAGGAAGCGCTGCGCACCCGCGGCATCCCGATGCAGAAGGTCGCCGGCTCACCCCTGCTCGCCGACGTGATCCGCGAAATGGGCCACCGCAAAGCGACCGACTTCTACATCGCCCTCGGCCAGGGCAAGATCTCGACCAAGACTGCCGCCAACAAGCTGATGCAGCGGCTGAAGGCGGGCGAGGCGGTCGAGGATGGCCTCGACACGCCCCAGCATGGCCGCGAGGACCGCGCCCGCCGGACCAAGGACGCCTCCAACTACGGGATCACCGTCAAGGGCGTGGACAAGGTCGCCGTGCGGCTGGCCAAGTGCTGCCGGCCGGTGCCCGGCGACGAGATCGCCGGCTACGTCTCGCTGGGCCGGGGAATCACGATCCACCGCGCCGACTGCAAGAACGTGAAGGCGCTGCAGAAGGCGCCCGAGCGCTTCGTCGAGGTCGGCTGGGAAGGCGAAAACGAGTCCACCTACCGGGTCGAGCTGCAGATCGACGCCTACGACCGCACCCGCCTGCTCGAGGATCTCTCACGGACCTTCTCGGAGGCGGGCGTCAACATCATCGGCGCGACCTGCACGACCAACCACCCGATGGTGAAGAACAAGTTCGTGATCGAAGTGGGGGACACCGAGCAGCTCAAACACACGATCTCCCGCCTCCGGAACGTCGAGAGCGTCTTCGACGCGTACCGCATAACCCCGACCGCCTGACGACGGCACGGCGGACCGGGAAGGCAGATGTCCCTGACCGTCGCCATCACCGGCCCCACCGGGGAGATCGGCCTGCCGCTGCTGGCCGAGCTTGAGGGCGTACCGGAAGTGGGGGAGGTGCGGGGCATGGCGCGGCGGCCGTTCGACCCGGGGCGGGAAGGCTGGGAGAAGGTGGCCTACCGGCGCGGGGATGTGCTTGATCGCGGGTCGCTGGCGGCGCTCTTTGACGGGGTGGACGTGGCGGTGCACTTGGCGTTTGCGATCTTCGGGAGCCGCGAGCAGACGCGACGGGTGAATCTTGAGGGCAGCCGCAACGTCTTCGAAGCGGCGGTCGCCGCGGGGGTCAAGCGACTGGTCTACGCCTCATCGGTGGCCGCGTACGGCTTCTACCCGGACAACCCGCAGCCGCTGACCGAGGACGTGCCGGCGCGCGGCAGTGCCGACTTCTACTACTCGGCGCAGAAGGCCGAACTGGAGCTGGCGCTGGAAGAGATCCTTGCCGGGACCGAGGTCCAGGCCTACGTCTTCCGGCCCTGCATCGTCGCCGGGCCGCGGGCGACGATGCTGATCCGCCAGACGGTCGAGAGCGTCCGCCTCGGCGACCCGGTGCCGCGCTTGCGCCGTGGCCTCGGCCGGCTTCCGTTCGTGTCACCGGTCCTGCCCGACCCCGACATCCCGATCCAGCTCGTTCACCACGATGACGTCGCGCGGGCGCTCGCCGCCGCGATCGCCGGCGCTGGCCCGCCCGGCGCCTACAACCTCGCCACCTCGGGCAAGATCGGGATCGGCGACGTCGCCCGCTCGATCGGGTGGCGCTCGGTCAAGGTCCCCGGCCCGGCGGCCGATCTCGGCGCCGGCGTCGCCAAGCGCCTGCGCTTCGCCTCGCCCCAGCTCGAGTGGGCGACCGCGCTCCGCACCCCGGTCCTGATGGACGCCGGCAAGGCCCGCCGCGAGCTTGGCTGGCAGCCCCGCTTCGACGCCGCCGAGACCCTGCTGCAGACCGCGATCGGCGCCCGCGAAGAGGGCCTGCTCGACTAAGGCGGCCTAGGCGACGATTGTCAGCGCGCCCGGGACGGCGCGCAGCTCGATCTCGGCGTGGTCGCCGATGTAGTCGCCGTCGACCTGGAGCGGGAAAGGGCGGACGGAGCCGTCCTTGTCTTTGCTGACCGAGACGACTCGGGCGGCGGTGACGTCATCGAAGTGGGAGACCTGGCGGTGGCCGGCGGCGGTCTTCTTGCCCCCGAGCAGGCGCCCGATCAAAGTTGGCATGTCACGCTGGGTTGCGCGCTTCAGCACCGCCATCGAGAGCGTGCCGTCGTCGATCCCGATCCCGTCGCAGACCCGGATCGGGCGGCTGGCGAAGTAGGTGAGCGGGTCGGAGTTCTGGGCGATCGTCGTGATCCCCTCGACTGGATCGAAGCCCTCGACCTCGGTCCGCACCCGCACCGCGTTCATCAGGTAGCGGCGGTAGAAGCCGGAGATCCCGGCCCAGCTGTAGTAATAGGGGCCTGCCTTGGACTTGATCTTTGGGTGTTCGTCGACCCGTTTGACCACGGTCGCGTCGATCCCGACTCCGCAGGCGAAGACGAAGTGGCGCTGGTCGACTTTGCCGAGGTCAATCCGGCGTGGCTTCCAGTCGTCGGCCATCGCCAGCAGGTGCTCGGTTGCGTCGACGACGTCGTTGGGGATGCCCAGCGTGCGGCAGACGACGTTGGTCGAGCCGCCCGGAAGCATCGAGACCGGGACGTCGGTCCCGGCGAGACCATTGGCGACCTCGTTCAGGGTCCCGTCGCCACCGAAGGCGACGACCACGTCGTAGCCGTGGTCTCGCACCTCGCGCCCGATCTCGGTCGCGTGGTTCTGCGCCTCGGTCGAGACCGCCTCGACCTCGTACCGCCCCTGCAGCGCGTAGACGACCAGGTTGCGCAGCCGGTCGGAGACCGTCGTCGCGTAGGGGTTGACGATGATCAGCATCCGCTTCTTGTGCGGCTTGCGATGTATGCGGTCGCGGATTTTCGCGGTCATTCAGGGAGATGCGCCGGCGGGGTGGAGGTGCAGCGTATTGCGATTGGGCTCGGAGTACCCTGCGCCGACCTCATGGCCGAGATCTTCGTCCGCTTCCTCAAGTTCGGCTGCCTCGCCTGGGGCGGGCCGGCGGCGCAGATCGCGATGATCAAGCGCGAGTGCGTGGACGAGGAGGGCTGGGTCGACGAGACCAGCTTCAAGAAGACGCTCGCCGTCTACCAGGTGCTGCCGGGCCCCGAGGCGCACGAGCTCTGCGTCTACTTCGGCCGCCTCCAGGGCGGCAAGCTGGGCGGCTTTCTGGCGGGGCTCGGGTTCATGCTGCCCGGCTTCATCCTCATGCTCGGCCTCTCGATCCTCTACGTCGAGGCCAACCTCGCCGGCCATCTCGACTCGCTCTTCTACGGGCTGACCGCGGCGGTCGGGGCCCTGGTTGCGCGGGCGCTGGTCCGCCTCTCCGGCACCTTCGTCACCGACGTCCCGCTCGCGGTCCTCGCTGTCGCCGCCTTCGCGCTCACGGTCTTCGCCGGCGCCAGCTTCGTCCTCGTCCTGCTCGGCGCCGGCATCGCCTACGAGCTCTGGCGCAACGGCCGCCGCTGGACCCGTCGCGCCAGCTCTTTCTCGGTCGCTCCGCTCGCGGTGGTCCTGGTGCTGGCCGGGGCGGTGACGCTCTCGCTGACGGGAGAAATCTTCATCGAGGGGCTGAAGGCCGGCCTGCTCACCTTCGGCGGTGCCTACACCGTCGTCCCCTTCCTCCAGGACAGCGCCGTCTCCGGCCACCACTGGCTGACCGACGCCCAGTTCGTCGAAGGCCTCGCGATCGGCGGCGTCCTCCCGGCCCCGCTGATCATCTTCTCAACCTTCGTCGGCTACCTCGCCGGCGGCCTCGCCGGGGCGCTGGTCATCACCCTCGGCATCTTCCTCCCGGCCTTCGTCTTCCCGATCTTCTGCCACCGCCAGCTCGTCGCCATCGCCGAGAACGACCGCCTGCACCCGTTCCTGCTCGGCGTCGCCGCCGCCGTGATCGGCCTGATCGCCGCGGTCACCGTGACGATCCTCGAAACCAGCATCGTCGACGCCTGGACGGCCCTGATCGCCCTCGGCGCCTTCGCCGCGCTCAACCGCTGGCACTCGAAGCTGACCGTCGTCTACGTGATGGCGGTCGCCGGCCTCCTCGGAGTCCTGCTCCAGGCCACCTTGGTCTGAGCTAGGCTCGCCGCTTGATGGATTTCAAGCGCTCGGGCACTTTCGTGAGGCTGTCCTCTGACGCGCCGATCACCGACGCCGAGGACGACTACTTCGGGTTTGCGACCTTCGCCACGGCGCTGGCGGAGATCATCGACAACGAGGAGACCGGCACGCCGCTGACGATCGCCCTCAGCGCGCCCTGGGGCGCGGGCAAGACCTCGGTGGCGCGGATGATCGAGCGCGACCTGGCGAAGCGCGTCGCCGACCGCAAAGGCGACAGCCAGCGGATCATCTGTCAGTTCAACGCCTGGGAACACGACGACGCGCCTCATCTGGGCGCCGCGCTCGCGGCCTCCGTGGCCCGGGTCGCGAACAGGCGGAGGCGATGGTGGCGGCGGCTGGTGGAACCGCTGCCGGCGGCGATGCTGGAGCCGAAGCAGCGCTGGGGACGGGTCCTCCTGCTGGGCATTTTCGCTGCCGCACTCACCGCCGTTCTCGTCGCGATCACGCCGACCCGTCATTTGGCCGAGGACTTCCTGAAGCCGAAGGAGGCGGCCGCCGGGATCTTCGGCCTGCTCTGGCTGGGATCGCTGCTTTGGGGCGTCCTCTACAAAGCCGGCAGGAACGCCACCCGCTTCATCGACAACCCCGGCTCCGAGGCGGCGCGGGGAGCGATGGCGGAAGTGCGGGGCCAGCTCGGGAAGCTGATCAAGCAGGCAACGCGCGGCGGCCGCTTGGTGATCTTCGTCGACGACCTCGAGCGCTGCCGGCCGGCACGGGCCGTCGAGGTCTTCGAAGTCGCGAGCCAGCTGCTTTCCCACAAAGGGGTGGTCACGATTCTGCTGGCCGATATGCGCTCTCTCGAGGAGGCCGCCAAAGCTGCGTATCAGGATGACGCAGGAGGCAGCGGAGATCCGGGGATCGGCCGCCGCTACCTGGAGAAGCTGGTCCAGCTTGAACTGCAGCTGCCGCCGCCGGCGGTCGAGGACATGAAGCTGCTGCTATCGGGCAAACGGCCGTCCGGGGCGAGTGCGGACGAGGGCGAGAAGCCCGAGCCCGATGCGCGGGATCGGTCGTTCGACCGTTACGAAGCGGTATGGACCGTGGCTGGCGTGGCAGGCTTCATTGCGCTGATCGGGGGGTCCGTGGCTGGCGGAATTGCCGGGGTGACGTCATACAAGACCCTGGCGCTGTTCCTGGCGATAGCGATCATGGTGCTGATCGGCGCGATCGGGACCCTCTGGGTTGCCGTCGATCGCCGGCGGCGAAGGCGGGTTGCCGATCGGGTGCTGGCGACCCTGCGCGAGAACCCGAGCCAGAGCTCTGACGACCCCGACGACGAGCTGCTTCGCGCTGCTGCGGGGGAGGAGAGGTACAAGCCGCTGGCCAAGCAGCTCTTCGAGAGCGCGCGCACGGTCGAGTCATCGGAGGTCGAAGCCGTGGAATCCTTCATCCGGAGGTACCCGCCGCAGTTCCCCCGCGGCGCCAAGCGGATGCTGAACCACGCGCGGCTGCTGACCAAGATCGCCCGCGAGCGCGAGATGCTCGACGCCGACCTGACGCCAGAGCACCTCGGCAAGTGGATCGTGCTCGGCGAGCGCTGGCCCGAGTTCGCCCAGCGCGTCGCCCAGCGGCCGTCCCTGATCCGCAAGATCGAGACCCCCAGGTCGGTCGACCTGCCAGTCCCGGACCTCCCCGCGGACGAGTCGGGCGAAACCGACCGCGAGTTCACCCAGCTGGTCAAGGGCGAGCCGAAGCTGGGCGCGGTGGTCGAGCGCCTTATCTACTTCCAGCCGGCGCCACCGGCAGAGGCTACGCCGCCGGTGAGCCGTTCCGCCGCGCCGGCATGAACTCGGTCGGGAGCTCGGTCGAGTCGACCGGTTCGATTGCCGCCAGCTGCGGCGGCTCGATCGGCTCGGGGGCAGGGCTCGCGGCCGGAGTGCGGACTGAGTCGGCCTTGGCGGCCTCGCTGACCACCTGATCGGCAGTCTCGACCAGCTCACGGGCGAGCTTGCGGACGTTGCTGACGACGGCGTCGCGCTCGTCGCCGAGGTCGGAGATCACGGTTTCGATCGCCTCCTTCTGGCGCGTCGCGTCGGCGATCATCTGGCTGGCGCGCTGTTCGGCGCTGCGGATCGTCTGCTTGGCGCGCTGGGTCGCCTCCTCGAGCAGCTCGTCGCTCTCCTGCTTGGCTTCGAGCCGAGTCTGCTCGGAGTACTCGTCGGCCTTCTCGGTCGTCTCGCCGACGTAGCGGTCGGCCGACTCGCGCGCGGCGGTTGCCTCAGCACGGGCGTCGCGCAGCTGTTCGCGCGCTTCGGTTTCGGCGTCGGTGCGGTAGGCGTCGGCCTCGCTCTTGGAGCGGTCGAGCATCTCCCGCGCCTCGACCTCGGCTTCGCGCCGCAGACCCTCGGCGCCGTCCTCGGCGTCGGCCAGCATCTGCGCTGACTTGTTGGCGATCCGCTCCAGGCGGCGCCGGACGACGTCGCCGCCGCCACCCTCGACCCAGCGGCTGACCTCGGCCAGGAACCGGCGGACCTCCTCTTTGTCGAACCCTTTCCGAGTCTCGGTAAAGGTGACGTCGCGCAGTTGAGTGAGCATCTCGTCGTCCATCAGGCCTCCGTGGGGGGTCACCGCGCTGGGATTTCGTGAAGAACCAGTAACCATCGCGCGTAGGTCAGGCCGGAGAACCTAAAAGGGGCTTTCCGCCCCGCCAAGCAAAAAGGACAACCGTTTGAGAGGAAATCGCTTCCCGGTCTCGACGGACAGTCGGAAAGGGACTAGGAGATAGCTTCGTACTTGATGACGCTGCCGTCGTCGGCTTCGCGCACCCGGCCTTCGTTGACGAGGATGTCGGCGTGGCCGATCACCTCGGAGAGGGTGAGGAAGGCCTGGGTGACGGCGACGTTGCCCCAGATGGCTTGGGCGAGCTCGTAGCCGGATCTCGGCTTCTCCTCGATCAGCCTGAAGATCTTCTCCTTGCGGCGCTCGTGGGAGGCGAGGCGGGTGTCGATCAGCTCGGCGTGGTCGACGATCGGCTCGCCGTGGCCGGGGAGGACGATCTCGGCCGGCATCTCGCGGGTCTTGCGCAGGGACTCGATGTAGGTGACGAGGGCTTGGGGGCGACCATTGGAGCCGTCGAGGGGGCGGCTGATCAGCGGGTTGGAGGAGATATGGGCGATCAGGTGGTCCGCGGCGATCAGGATCTTCCGCTCGGCGTCCCAGAAGAGCGTGTCCGAGGGGCTGTGGCCGGGCCGGTGCAGGGCTTCGAGGTGGCGGTCGGCGAACTCGATGATCTCGCCGTCGTCGAGCGGCCGGGTCACGGTGACGTGGGAGCCCCAGCCGCGGAACCCGCGCGAGACCGCGCGCAGGGCGACGGTCACGTCCTCCGGGATGCCGTTGCGCAGCATCAGCTCAACCGCGAACTGGTCCTCCTTCTCGACGTCCTCGTCGAAGTCGGCGAGTCGCTGTGTTGCTGCGCCCAACGCCGCGACCTCGGCCCCCGAGTGCTCGACCAGGATCTCGACCAGCCCGAGGTGGTCGATGTGCTGGTGGGTGACGACGATCAGCTCGAGGTCGTCGATCGAGTGGCCGCGGGAGGCGAGCATGGCTCCGATCTCGTCCAGCGCCTTGCCGGAGTTGGGGCCGGTGTCGACCAGGGTCAGCGGCTCGTCCTCGATCAGGTAGCAGTTGACCTTGCCGACCGCGAACGGGGTCGAGATCGCGAAGCGGTGGATGCCGGCGAGCGCCGCCTGCTCCAGCGCCTCCTCCGGGGTCATGCTCAAGCCCGGATCAACCCCAGGACCTCGTCCCGTTTCGCCTCCATGTCCTCGCGCGAGACCAGCGACTCGAGGTTGAGGCGCAGCAGCGGCTCGGTGTTGGAGGGGCGGACGTTGAAGTGCCACTCGGGGAAGTCGATCGAGACGCCGTCGAGGCGGGTGATCTCACCGTCGCCGTAGCGCTCGGCGATCTCCGCCATCTTCGCCTCCTGGTCGGCGACCTCGGAGTTGATCTCGCCGGAGATGAAGTAGCGGGAGCGGAACTCGTCGATCAGCTCGCCGAGGTTGCGGCCGTCGAGCGAGAGCAGCTCCAGCACCAAGAGCGCCGGGATCGTGCCCGAGTCTGCGTTCCAGAAGTCGCGGAAGTAGTAGTGGCCGGAGACCTCGCCGCCGAACGCCGCCTGCTCCTCGCGCATCCGCGCCTTGAAGAAGGCGTGGCCGACGCGGGAGAGGTCGGAGCGCCCGCCCTCGGCGGCGACCAGGTCGGGCACGGCGCGGCTGGAGCGGGGGTCGTAGAGGATCGTCGCGCCCGGGTTCTTGCGCAGGACCGAGCGCGCCAGCAGGGCGCAGATGAAGTCGCCGTCGCAGAACTCGCCGCTGCCGTCGATGAAGAAGCAGCGGTCGGCGTCGCCGTCCCAGGCGATCCCGAGGTCGGCCCCGGTCGAGCGCACCCGGTCCATGATCATCTGCCGGTTCTCGGGCAGCAGCGGGTTCGGCTCGTGGTCGGGGAACTCGCCGTTCGGCTCGAAGTACATCTCCTCCAGGTCGAGCGGGAGTTTGCCGAGGATCGGGCCGACCATCGGCCCGCCCATCCCGTTGCCGCCGTCGACGACCACCTTCATCGGCTTCACGGCTGCGGGGTCGATGAAAGAGAGCGCATGCGCGCGGAACTCCTCCCAGATATCGACCTCTTCGAAGGAGCCGCCGCCCGGGGCGTGGCCGAGGCCGGCCTCGATCTCCGCCTTGACGTCGCCGATCCCGGCGTCGCCGGAGAGCGGCAGCGCACCCTCGCGGACCAGCTTCACCCCGGTGTAGGCCTTCGGGTTGTGGGAGGCGGTGACCATGGCGCCGCCGTCGAGCTCGCGCGAGCCGACCAGGTGGTAGAGCATCTCGGTCGCGACCATGCCGGCGTCGAGCACGGTCGCGCCCTCGAAGATCAGGCCGTCGCGCAGCTCCGCCGCCATCGCCGGCGCGGTCAGTCGCATGTCGCGGCCGAGCCCGACCCGCAGCTCACCCGGCTCTTTGCCGCGCAAGCGCGCCAGGACCCGCGCGAAGGCACGGCCGATCGCGTGCGCGGTGGTCTCGTCCATCTCCGTGCCGTGCAGGCCGCGGATGTCGTAGGCCTTGAAGATGCCGGCCGGGGCCAGGGGGGCTGCCTCGCTCAAAACGCTCCCTTCAGAGCCGCGTAGCTCTGCTCGATCGATTGCGGCATCACTTTGGTGTCGGCGATCACCGGCATGAAGTTGTTGTCGCCCGACCAGCGCGGCACCACGTGCATGTGGATGTGGTGCTCGACCCCGGCGCCGGCGATCCGCCCCTGGTTGAAGCCAACGTTGTATCCGTGCGGCTCGTACACGCTCTCCAGCCGGTCCATCGCCCGCTGGGCCATGCTCATCATCTCCGCCAGCGTCGCCGCCGGCATCTCCTGCAGGCGGCCGATGTGGTCATAAGGGGCGACCATCAGGTGGCCGTTGGTGTACGGGTAGAGGTTGAGGACGCAGAAGCAGGTCTCGCCGCGGTGGACGATCAGGTTCGCCTCGTCGTCTCCCGCGGCCGGCTTGGCGCAGAAGATGCACTCCTCCTCGATGTCCTTAGAGACGTCCTTCACGTAGGCGAGGCGCCAGGGCGCCCAGATGCGAAAATTTGCCACGGGCGAAGCATCCTATGAGAGAGGCCCAAGGCTCAGAGCCAGCCGCGTTTGCGGAAGTAAATGACCATGCAGAGCAGCATCGCGAACATCGCTCCAAGCACGATCCAAAACGCGGCGATGCTGCCCTCTCCGGGCACCCCGTAATTGCCACCCCAGATTGAGGCGATAAGGGTCAGCGGCAGGACGATGACGCTGATCGAGGTGAGCACGCGGAGGATGTCGTTGACGCGATGGGAGATCACCGACTCGTTGGTCTCGGCCAGCGCCTCGGCGACCTCCTTGTAGTTCTCGAGCATGTCCCAGATCCGCTCGTGGGCGTCGACGATGTCGTCGAAGTAGATCTCCAGGTCGAGGTCGGTGGCGAGGTAGCGCTGCTTGACCTTCTCGAGGTCGCGCAGGACCGGGCGCTGCGGCCGGATCACCTTGCGGAAGTTGATGATCTCCTGCTTGACGTTGGAGATGTCGCGCACGACCTCCTCGGAGCGGCCATCGAAGATCTCGTCCTCCAGGGCGTCGAGCTTGTTGCCGATCTTGCGCAGCATCGGGAAGCAGTAGTCGAAGCTGTCGTCGACCAGGCGGTAGAGGAGGTAGCCGGAGCCGCGGGAGAAGAGCTGGTCGCGCAGCTCCTCTTTGCCGCGGCAGCGCTCGAACAGGTACTCGACCGGCTGCAACGGCTGGTTGGGGATCGTGATCAGGTAGTCGGGCCCGACGAAGAGGTCGAGCTCGCCGCTGCCGAGGCGGCCGGCGGCGCGGTCGAAGACCGGCAGGTGGAGGACGATGAAGAGGTAGTCGTCGTAGACGTCGATCTTCGGCCGCTGGTTGCGGGAGAGCACGTCCTCGAGGTCGAGGGCGTGGAAGTCGTAGTGCTCCTCCAGCCAGGCGCGCTCGAGCGCGCCTGGGCGCTCGATGTTGACCCAGCGCAGGCCGCCGGAGTCGATCTGCTCGACGCGTGGAGCCTGGGGCTCAGGCGCCGCCGGGCTGGCGACGAGATCGCGCCGGCGGCCGGGCCGCCGTAGGCGTGGTTTCGGAAGGTTCGGCATCGGCGGAACCCATCTGCTCGTCGTAAAGCGGCGTCATCGTCGTGCCTAGGTTAGCCATCGTGCTGCTTAACGATGGATCCGGAGGGCCCTGGTAAGGTTTTACCCACATAAGCGCCACATCTAGAGGGGTGGAGGGACTGGCCCAGTGAAGCCCCGGCAACCACTTCGAACTTCGGTTCGGAGAGAGGTGCCAACTCCAGCAGGTCGCAGCTGAAGGCCTGGAAGATGTGGGGGATGTCCGATCGGACCTCTGCCCCACAACAAGGCGGAGGTTTTTTTAGTGGAAACGAGGATCGGATGTCAGTCGAGAACCTGAAGTGCAAGGAGTGCGGCAGCGTCTACGAGCTGGACGCGAGCTATTTCTGTGAGCAGTGCTTCGGCCCGCTGGAGGTCGTCTACGACCACTCCACGCTGGACGCCGAAGCGGCGAAGCGGCGGATTCAGGCCGGGTCGCAGGGGATCTGGCGCTACGCCGATTTCCTCCCCTTCAAGGGCCGCCCGAACGACCCGCTGGAGCCGGGGCTGACGCCGCTGGTGCGCGCCGACCGGCTGGCCGAGCGGCTCGGCGTCGGGGCGGAGATCTGGATCAAGAACGACGCCGCCAACCCGACCCACTCCTTCAAGGACCGGGTCGTCGCGGTCGCCGTCGCCAAAGCCCAGGAGCTCGGCTTCGACACCGTTGCCTGCGCCTCGACCGGCAACCTCGCCAACGCTGTCGCCGCCCACGCCGCCGCGGCCGGCCTCGACTCCTACGTCTTCGTCCCCGCCAACCTGGAGGAGCAGAAGCTGCTCGCCACCGGCGTCTACGGGACCAACCTGGTCGGCGTCCGCGGCAACTACGACGACGTCAACCGGCTCTGCACGCAGCTGGCGGAGGCCCGGCCCTGGGCTTTCGTCAACGTCAACCTGCGGCCCTACTACGCCGAGGGCTCAAAGACGCTCGCCTACGAGACCGTCGAGCAGCTCGGGTGGAAGCTGCCGGACCGGGTCGTCTCGCCGATCGCCTCCGGCTCGCTCTTCACCAAACTCGGCCGCGGCTTCCAGGAGTGGCTCGACCTTGGCCTCGTCGCCGGCGAGCAGCCGGTCTTCAACGGCGCCCAGGCGGAGGGATGCAGCCCGGTCGCAACCGCCTTCGCCGAAGGCTGGGACGTCTGCCGGCCGCAGAAGCCGGACACGATCGCCAAGAGCCTGGCGATCGGCGACCCCGCCGACGGGCCCTACGCGGTCGAGCAGGCGCGGCGCAGCGGCGGCGGCATCGACTCGGTCACCGACGCCGAGATCCGCTCCGCGATCAAGCTGCTGGCGGAGACCACCGGGATCTTCACCGAGACCGCCGGCGGCGTCACCGTCGGGGTCCTGCGCAAGCTGGCCGAACGCGGCGAGCTGGCCGACGGCGAGCGGGTCGTCGTCTACATCACCGGCGAGGGGCTGAAGACGCTCGACGCCACTCGCGATACGTTCCAGATGCACGAGATCGACCCCGCCCTCGAGAGCTTCGAGGCCGAGTTCCGCCAGGAGGTAGCAGTCTGATGGCAGTCACCGTGAAGATCCCGACCCAGCTGCGCGCCGCGACCGGGGGCGAGGCAGAGCTCGAGGTCACCGGCTCCACCGTCGGCGAGGTGCTCGACGCCGTCTTCGACGCCCACGGCGACCTGCGCGAGCGGATCACCGCCAACGGCGACCTGCGCCGGTTCGTCAACGTCTACGTCTCCGGCGAGGACATCCGTTTCCAGCAGGGCCTCGAGACCGGGATCAAGGACGGCGACGAGGTCACGATCCTTCCAGCGGTAGCGGGCGGCTGAAACCACCTGTAGTCATCCTCTGCGGCGGGCGCGGGACCCGGCTGCGGGAGCGGACCGAGTCGGTGCCGAAGGCGCTAGTCGAGATCGGCGGCCGGCCGATCGTCTGGCACGTGGTGCAGATCTACGCTGCCCACGGGTTCGAGCAGTTTGTGCTGGCGACGGGGTACCTCGGCGAGGCCGTGGAGGAGTTTGTGGTGTCGACGCGGTGGCCCGAGGGGGTCACGGTCGAGTGCGTTGACACGGGGCTCGACACGCCGACCGGGGGACGGATTGCTCGGCTCGCCGAGCGGCTCGAGGGCGGTACGTTCTGTGCGACCTACGCCGACGGGGTCGCCGACGTGGACCTCGCGGCCCTACTCGAGTTCCACGCGGATTCCGGCGGGCTGGCCACGTTGACCGCGGTCCGTCCCGACCTGCAGTGGGGAGTTGCTGAGCTGGCGGGGGAGCGGGTCACTGGGTTTGTCGAGAAGCCGCGCAGCGAGCACTGGATCAACGGCGGATTTCTCTGCTTTGAGCCGGGCGCGCTCGGCTACCTCGACGAGGAGAGCGTGCTGGAGCGCGAGCCGCTGGCGCGGTTGGCCGCCGACGGCGAGCTGCGCGCCTACCGGCACGAGGGCTTCTGGGACTGTATGGACACCTACAAGGACGCCGTCGTCCTCAACGACCTCTGGAGCGGCGGCGACGCGCCGTGGCGGATCTGGGACGCGGCGGCAGTGGAGCAATCGTGAAGCGGGCCCTGGTCACCGGCGCGCATGGGTTCGTCGCCTCGCGCCTGGCGCGAGGCTTGCTTGAGCGCGGCGACGCGGTCACCGTGCTGGACCTCCCGTCGCGGCGCTCGGGACTGGCGCTGCAGGGGATCGACGCGGAGGTCGAGCTTGTCGAGGCCGACCTGCGCGACGCGCGCACGGTCGGCGCGACGATCGAGGCCGGCGGCTTCGACTCCGTCTTCCACCTTGCCGCGCAGACCCTGGTCGGGCCGGCGATGGCGGACCCGACGGCGACCTTCGAGGTCAACGTCGGCGGCACCTGGACCCTGCTCGAGGCTTGCCGGCGGGCGGAGGTGCCGGCGGTCGTCGTCGCCTCCTCTGACAAGGCCTACGGCCCCAGCGACGAGCTGCCCTACCGGGAGGAGATGCGCCTGCGCCCCGCTTCGCCCTACGAGGCCAGCAAGGCCGCGGCCGACGCGATTGCGCTCAGCTACCGGCCGGCCTACGGGTTGCCGGTGGCGGTCACCCGCTTCGCCAACATCTACGGCGGCGGCGACCTCAACTTCTCCCGCCTCGTCCCGGAAGCGATCGCCGCCGTGCTCGACGGCCGCCGCCCCCAGATCCGCTCCGACGGCAGCCCCGAACGCGACCTGCTCTACGTCGAGGACGCGGTCTCCGCCTACTTCGCGGTCGAGAGCGCGGTCGGCGCTGGCGGCCCGGGGGCAGGCGAGGCCTTCAACGCCGGCGGCGAGCGCCCCTACTCGGTCGCCGAGATACTGGAGACGATCGGCTCCGTCGCCGGCGGCCTCGACCCCGAATTCCTCGGCACCGGCAACCCGCCGGGGGAGATCGACCGCCAGTACGTCGACTCCACCAAGCTGCGCGAGCTGACCGGCTGGGCCCCCGCGGTCTCCCTCCGCGACGGCCTGATCCGCACCCTCGACTGGTACCGCGACCACCCCGAGGTGCGGCCGGACAGGGACGCGGCGGCGGCTAGCTAGGCTGACGAGCCATGTGCGGACGCTTCACCGTCACCGCGAAAGACACGAAGACGATCGCCGATCGCTTCCAGGTCGAGCTGGAGAAAGCGCTGCAGAAAGGTGGCGGAGGCGGGGCCAAAGAGCAGGCCAAGGCGGCAAAAAAGGACGGGGGCTCGGCCAAAGGTTCAGGCAAAAAAGCCAAATCGCCACCCGGGCTCGGCCGCTTCAACGTCGCCCCAACCCAGGAGATCCTTGTCGTGCGCGCTTCGCCGGAGCCGGAGGAGGCCGAAGCCGGCGAGCGCGAGGCGCGGCTGATGCGCTGGGGCCTGGTCCCACGCTGGGCCAAGGACCTCAAGGTCGGCTACAAGATGATCAACGCGAAAGCGGAGAATCTGACCTCGAGCCGGGCCTACGGTCCGCTGGTCGGCAAGTACCGCCACCGCTGCCTGATCGTCGCCGACGGCTTCTACGAGTGGATGCGGGCCGAGGACCCGAAGCAGCCGCGCCAGCCGTGGCGCTTCACGGTCGACGACGGCGCGCCCTTTGCCTTCGCCGGGATCTGCACCCGCAAGGAGTGGGAGGACCCGGAGGACCGCGGCTACGACGACGACGGGTTCCTCTACAGCGCCACGATCGTGACCACGACGCCGAATGAGGTCGTCGCCCCGGTCCACAACCGGATGCCGGCGATTCTCGGCTCGCCCGAGGCTGAGGCGGCTTGGCTGCGCACTGACCTCAGCGTCGACGACGCGGTGGCGATGCTGGGACCGCTCGACGCGCGGCGGATGCAGAGCGCCCCGGCGAACCCGAAGCTGAACAAAGTCGGGAAAGGGATGGAGGAGGGGCCGGAGCTGCTGGTCGCGCCGGCCTCCTAGCTATTCATCCTCGTCGGTCTCTTCGTCTTCGTTGATCGCTTCGGTGCGCTTGTCGAGGGCACCGCTGGTGGCGACGGAAGCTTTGCCAGCCCCGGTGGTGATCTCGCAGCCGATGCTCGCGGCCGGGATCGCGGTCGTTTTCCAGACTGAGGCGAACGGCAGCACCAGATCCTGCTTCGGCTTGCCCGGCGGCAGGAACCACTCCCAGGCCTCTTCGCCGACCTTGTACTCGGGCCATTCGACCTTGACGTCGCGCACGGAGGAGAACCCGTTCTGGAAGAGGTCGCCGAATTCGAGCACCCCGAGTTCGGCCCCGTGCGAGGCGAACAGTGCCAGCACCACTTCCGGCACCTCCTGATGGAAGAGGTCGTCGCTGGAGCGCGGGTAGGAGGCACGGGACCCCGGCGTCTGCGCGACTTCGGTGCCCTTCGGCGCTTTGATCGCGCAGCGGATGCGGGCGCTGCCGATCGGCGAGCCACCGTCGATCCTCAGAACCGCGGAGGACCGGTACAGCGAGTACCCGCCCTCGTTGACGCCGGTCGCGCGCAGCGCCGCATCGACCAGCTGCATCTTGCCCTCGCCGCCCGGGACCGTGACCGGGCGCGAGTTCGGCATCGGCTTCTCCTCCACCCATTCGACTTCGGCCGAGGAGCCGCTCGACTTGTCGGTGGAGGCGACCGCGGCGACCACGCAGGCGAGCAGGCCGATGGCCACTATCACCAGCGCGCCGCGGGGGATGCTCGAGTCCGCTGCCCTCTCGTCGCTCACGGCCGCGACAGTATTGGAATCCGTCACACAGGGGCGATCCTGCGATCTCCGGCCGCCGCCGTGGGTACCGTGCGGGCGTGGCCAAGAAAGTGACGCCCCTCAACCGGACCGAAGCGCGGACGATGACCGCGATGGTCCACGGCCGCAGCGTCAACTACCTCGAAGCCGGAGAGGGTCCGGTACTGCTGCTGGTCCACGGCATGGCGGGCAGCGCCGAGAACTGGCGCGAGGTGGTGCAGCCGCTGGCCCGCGCCAACACCGTGATCGTCCCCGACCTGCCCGGACACGGCGAGTCCGAGCCGGGTGGCGGCGACTACTCGCTGGGCTCCCTGGCGGCGGGGCTACGCGACCTCCTGATCGCGCTCGGCCACGAGCGCGCGACCCTGGTCGGCCACTCGCTTGGTGGTGGCATCGCGATGCAGTTCACCTACCAGTTCCCGGAGATGGTCGAGCGCCTGGCGCTGGTCTCCAGCGGCGGCCTCGGCCCCGACGTCAGCTTCGTCCTGCGGGCCGCCGCGCTGCCCGGCGCCGACCTCTTCATCTCCGCCACCGCCGCTCCAGGGCGGTGGGTCGGGTCGGCGGTCGGCCGCGGGCTCAGCGCTTTCGGCATGCGCCCCAACGCCGACGTCGCCGAGGTCGCCCGCGGCTACGCCTCGCTCGAGGACCCCGAGCGCCGCGCCGCCTTCCTCGCCACCCTGCGCTCGGTGGTCGGCGTCTCCGGTCAGCGCGTCGCCGCCGGCGACCGCCTCTACCTGGCCGAATCCCTCCCGATCCTGATCCTCTGGGGATCCCGCGACCCGATCATCCCCGTCGCCCACGCCGAGGCTGCCCACGAGTCCCTGCCCGACAGCCGCCTCGAGATCTTCGAGGGCGTCGGCCACCTGCCCCAGCTCGAGGCCCCGGCCCGCTTCGTCGCCGCGATCGAGCGCTTCCTGGCCGAGACCAAGCCCGCCAAGTTCGACCGCAAAGAGTGGCGCGCCCGGTTCAAGACCGCCTGAGCCAACTCGCGGTTCCTTTTGGGTGTCACAGAGGAACAAGGAACCGCGAGATCGAGGACGCGCCCGGCAGGATTCGAACCTGCGGCCTCTTCCTCCGGAGGGAAGCGCTCTATCCAGCTGAGCTACGGGCGCTGGGTGCGGCCAGTCTAGTCCTAGCCGTGCTCTGCCGGGAGCCGGTCGCGTAGGCTCGCCGCCGATGGATCTTTCGGTCACCTTTCTCGGCACCGGCGGCTCGGTGCCCTCGGCGCGACGCTCGACGGCGAGCGTGCTGGTGGCGCGTGGGGGGGAGCGGCTGCTGTTCGACTGCGGGGAAGGGACGCAGCGGCAGATGCAGCGTTCGCTGGGGCTGGTCCAGGCGGACAAGATCTTTCTCACCCATTTCCACGCCGACCACGTGCTCGGCCTGCCGGGGCTGCTGAAGACCTACGACCTGACCGACCGGCAGGTGCCGCTGACGGTGTTCGGCCCGCCCGGCCTGCGCGACCTGTTCGCGGTGCTGAAGCCGATCGTCGGCCGGCTCGCCTTCGACCTCGACCTGATCGAGCTGCAGCCTGGCGACACGGTCACTCACGACGACTACGAGGTGCGCCCGTTCGAAGCCGCGCATAGCGCCCGCGCCAACGGCTACGCCCTGGTCGAGGCGGAGCGGCCCGGCCGCTTTGACCCCGAGGCCGCGCGCGCCGCGGGGGTCGCCGAAGGCCCGGCCTTCGCGGCGCTGCAGCGAGGGGAGACGGTCGACGGCTCGGATGGCCCGGTTGCCCCCGAGCAGGTGATGGGCGCCGCGCGCGCCGGCCGCACGATCGTCGTCACCGGCGACACCGCGCCCTCGCCGGCGACCGTCTCCGCCGCCGCCGACGCCGAGCTCCTGATCCACGACGCCAGCTTCGCCGAGGAGGAGGCGCAGCGCGCGGCCGAAACCGGCCACTCGACCGTCGGCCAGGCCGCCGCGGTCGCCGCCGAGGCGCACGTGAAGCTGCTCGCCCTGGTCCACATCTCCTCCCGCTACCACGTCGGCAAGGTGCTGGAGGAGGCGACCGAGGTCTTCGAACCCACCATCGCCCCCCGCGATTTCGACCAGATCGAGATCCCGTTTCCCGAGCGTGGCGAGCCAACACTGATCCAGAACGGAGCCCGCGAAACGCGGGATGTTCGAGAGCCGGAGGTCTGACAGCGTCACCGACCGTTGCTACGCTGCGGTCGTCCTTTAACCAGGTCCAGAGAGGCCAGGAAGGAAGCCAAGAGAGTGAGTGAGAAGGTCGTGCTCGATCACGACGACCTGAGGCGAACGCTGCGGCGGATCGCCCATGAGATTGCGGAGAAGAACGCCGGGCCCGAGGCTCCCGCGGTCGTCGGTATTCACACCCGCGGAGCGATCCTCGCCCGCCGCCTGCACGCTCTGCTCAGTGAGGTGACCGGCGCCGATCTGCCCAGCGGCGACCTCGACATCTCCTTCTACCGCGACGACGTCGGCGCCAAGTCGCCCGCTGCGCAGCCGGTCGTCCACGCCTCCCACATCGACTTCGACGTCAGCGAGCGCACCGTCGTCCTCGTCGACGACGTCCTCTTCACCGGCCGCACTGTCCGCGCCGCGGTCGATGCCCTCTTCGACTACGGCCGCCCGCGCCGGGTCCAGCTCGCCGTCCTCTGCGACCGCGGCCACCGCGAGCTCCCGATCCGCCCCGACTACGTCGGCAAGAACTTGCCGACCGCGCCCGGCGAGCGGGTCAACGTCAGCCTCGAGGAGACCGACGGGGTCGACCGGGTGACGATCACCGACCTCGAGACCGCGGAGGCGCTGGCGTGAAGCACCTGCTGGCGATCGAGCAGCTGCGGCGGGAGGAGATCGAGGCGATCCTCGACCGCGCCGAGAGCTTCGCCGAGGTCGGCCGCCGCGACATCAAGAAGGTCCCGACCCTGCGCGGCCGCACCGTCGTCACCCTCTTCTACGAGTCCAGCACCCGCACTTCGAGCTCCTTCGAGCTGGCCGCGAAGCGGCTCTCCGCCGACCTCGTCTCGGTCAAGGCCGCCGGCTCCTCGGTCGACAAGGGCGAGTCGCTGAAGGACACGGTCGCCACGCTCTCTGCCTACGACCCGGCCGCGATCGTGATCCGCCACCCCTACGCCGGTGCCGCCCAGATGGTCGCTGGTTGGACCGAGGCTGCGGTCGTCAACGCCGGCGACGGCAAGCACGAGCACCCGAGCCAGGCCCTGCTCGACGTCTACACCCTGCGCCGCCGGCTCGGCACCCTCGAGGGCAAGCGGATCTGGATCGTCGGCGACGTCCTCCACAGCCGCGTCGCCCGCTCCAACCTGATCGCCTTCCAGCGGATGGGCGCCGAGGTCACCGTCTGCGGCCCGCCGACCCTGATCCCGCGCGGGATCGAGGAGCTCGGGTGCGATGTCTCCCACTCCCTGGATCAGCTGGGCGAGGCCGACGTCGTCTACGCCCTGCGCCTGCAGCAGGAGCGGATGACAGAGAGCTTCGTGCCCTCGCTGCGCGAGTACGCCGCCACCTTCCAGGTCGACACCCGCCGCCTCAACCCGCGCCAGCTGCTGATGCACCCCGGCCCGGTCAACCGCGGCGTCGAGCTCTCCGGCGAGGCGATCGACTCGCCGCAGTCGCTGATGACCGAGCAGGTCGCCGCCGGCCTGGTGGTGCGGATGGCGATCCTCTACGAGCTGCTCGCCGGCGCAGAGCGCCCGGCGCCCGTCAGCGATGGCGAGGGCGCCGGCAGGCCGACCCCGATCGGGCAGCCCGCGTGAGCCTGACCGAGACCCTCGACGTCCGCCCTGGAGAGGCGGCGAGCCTGGTCCTGCGCCGGGCGACCGTGCTCGACCCGGTAGCCGACATCGAGGGCGTCCACGACGTAGTCGTCCGCGACGGCCGCATCGCCGAGCTCGCCGCGCCCGGCGAGGCCGACGCGGGCGGGGCGGAAGTGGTCGAGGCCGAGGGCCTGCACGCTTTCCCCGCGTTCTTCGACCCCCATGTCCACCTGCGCACCCCCGGCCAGGAGCACAAGGAGGACGTCGAGACCGGCACCCGCGCCGCCGCCGCTGGCGGCTACTGCGGCATCCTCGCGATGGCCAACACGACGCCGCCCGTCTCGACTGCCGCCGACGTCGCCTCGCTGCGCGAGCAGGCCCGGGCCGCCGCCTCGGTCCCGGTCGGGTTCCTCGCCACCGTCACCCGCGGCATGCAGGGGGAGGAGCTGACCGAGATGGTCGAGCTGCGCGAGGCCGGTGCCGTCGGCTTCACCGACGACGGGCTGCCGATCCAAAGCGCCCGGATCATGCGCCGCGCGCTCCAGTACCAGCGGCTCTGCGGCGGCACGATCGCCCTGCACGAGGAGGACCCCGAGCTCTCCGGCGAGGGCGTCATGCACGAGGGCCCGGTCTCGGCCGCGCTCGGCCTCGCCGGCGTTCCCTCGGTCTCGGAGTCGACGATGATCGCCCGCGACGTCGCCCTTGCCGCCTACGAGCAGGCCCGGATCCACGTTCAGCACGTCTCCGCCGCGGAGTCGGTGGAGCTGATCCGCGCCGCCAAGGCCGCCGGCGTCCAGATCAGCGCCGAGGCCAGCCCGCACCACCTCTGCCTGACCGACGAGGAGGTCCGCAGCCTTGATGCCCAGCGCTTCAAGATGAACCCGCCGCTGCGCCGCGAGTCCGACCGCCAGGCGCTGATCGAGGGCCTGCGCGACGGCAGCCTGGAGTGCATTGCCACCGACCACGCCCCGCACCAGGCGGAGGAAAAGGAGGTTCCCTTCGAGCAGGCGGCGATGGGCGTGACCGGCCTCGAGACCGCCTTCGCGGCGCTGCACACCGAGCTCGTCCTTCCGGGCACGATCGAGCTCAGCCTTCTGGTCGAGCGGATGGCCGGCGGCGCCGCCCCGTTCGGGATCGAGCGGCCGACCCTGGCGCCCGGCTCGGAGGCGAACATCGCGCTCTGCGACCTCGCCGCCGAGTGGACGGTGGGGGAGGACGGCTACGAGAGCCGCTCCCAGAACTCTTGGTGCGCCGGCCGCACCCTGACCGGCCGCGTCCTCGTCACCCTCGCCGCCGGCCAAGTCGCCTTCCGCCTCCGCTCCTTCTCCCTCGGGGTCGCCGCGTGAGTGGCGACTTTGTCAACCAGAGGTTGACTAACTCGACATGGAGGCTGGGATGAGCGCCTATCTATTGCTCGAAGACGGGACGCGGCTCGATGGGCTCGCCTGCGGTCACGACGCCGCGGTGACCGGGGAGGTCGTCTTCAACACGGCGATGACCGGGTACCAGGAGTCGGTCACCGACCCCTCCTACGCGGGCCAGATCATCGTCTTCACCTATCCCTTGATCGGCAACTACGGGGTCAGCGCGGCGGCGATGGAGTCCGACCGCGTCCACGCTCGCGGCGTGGTCATGCGCGACGCCAAGAACTCCGAGGACGCCGGCAGTGCCGAGGGCGGCTGGCTCGACTGGCTCGGCGACTGCGGCGTGCCGGGGATCAGCGGCGTCGACACCCGCGCCCTGGTCCGCCACATCCGCGACCGCGGCGCCATGCGCGGCGGCATCTTCCCGGCCGCGACCCCCGAAGCCGAGGCGCGCGAGGCGATCGCGGCCGAGCCATCGATGGACGGCACCGACCTCGCCCGCACCGTCACCCCGCCGGAAGCGGTCCGCTTCGACGGCGAGGGCCCGCACGTGGTCGGGATCGACACCGGGGTGAAGATGAGCATCGTCCGCCAGCTGCGCGAGCGCGGCTGCAAGGTCACGCTCCTGCCCTGCACCTCGAGCCCGGAGCAGGTGCTGGAGGAGGATCCCGACGTCGTCTTTCTCGCCAACGGCCCTGGCGACCCGGCCGCGCTGGGCTACGTCGTCGAGACGGTCCGCGGCCTGATCGGCAAGCGCCCGGTCTTCGGCATCTGCCTCGGCCACCAGCTGCTCTGCCGCGCCGTCGGCCTCGAGACCTACAAGCTGCCCTTCGGTCACCGCGGCGCCAACCACCCGGTCAAGGATCTGGAGACGGGCCGGATTGACATCACCTCCCAAAACCACGGCTTCGCGGTCGTCGGCCCGGGCGGCGCACAGCGGATCGACGGCGACGAGCCGGTCCGCTGGGACACCGACTTCGGCGTCGCCGAGCTCTCGCAGCTGAACCTCTACGACCGCACGGTCGAGGGGCTGGTGCTGCGCGACGTCGCCGGCGCCACCGTCCAGTACCACCCCGAGGCGGGCCCCGGCCCGCACGACGCCCGCCACCTGTTCGAGAGGTTCTTGGCGCTCGCCGCCTGAGGAGGAGATATGCCACGCCGCGACGACATCCAGAAGATCCTCCTGATCGGCTCCGGCCCGATCGTGATCGGCCAGGCGGCCGAGTTCGACTACTCCGGCGTGCAGGCCTGCAAGGTGCTGCTCGAGGAGGGCTTCGAAGTCGTCCTCGTCAACTCGAACCCGGCGACGATCATGACCGACCCGGAGTTCGCCACCGCGACCTACATCGAGCCGCTTCTGCCCGGCCCGGTGGCGAAGATCATCGAGAAGGAGCGCCCCGACGCGCTGCTGCCGACGCTCGGCGGCCAGACCGCGCTGAACCTGGCTATGAGCCTGCAGGAGGACGGCACCCTGGAGAAGTTCGGGGTCGAGCTGATCGGCGCCGACGCCGCCGCGATCCGCCGTGCCGAGGACCGCGAGGAGTTCCGCACGACGATGACCGAGGCGGGGCTGCGGATCCCGTGGTCGATCACGGTCGAGAGCCTGGCCGAGGTCGAGGAGAAGCTCAGCGCTGGCGAGATCGCGCTGCCGGCGATCGTCCGCCCGGCCTTCACGATGGGTGGCCAGGGGGGAGGCGTTGGCTACACCGAGACCGAGCTGCGCCAGGTCGTCTCCGAGGGCCTAGCCGCGAGCCCGATCAACCAGGTCCTGGTCGAGGAGTCGGTGATCGGGTGGGGCGAGTTCGAGCTTGAGGTGATGCGCGACCGCAACGACAACGTCGTGATCATCTGCTCGATCGAGAACGTCGACCCGATGGGCGTCCACACCGGTGACTCGGTCACGGTCGCTCCGGCGCAGACGCTGACCGACCCGCTCTACCAGGAGCTGCGCGACCAGGCGATCAAGGTGATCCGCGCGATCGGGGTCGAAACCGGCGGCTCCAACGTCCAGTTCGCGGTCGATCCCGAGAGCGGCGACATCGCCGTGATCGAGATGAACCCGCGCGTCTCGCGCTCCTCGGCGCTCGCCTCGAAGGCGACCGGGTTCCCGATCGCGAAGATGGCGGCAAAACTGGCGGTCGGCTACGCCCTCGAGGAGATCCCCAACGACATCACCCAGGCGACCCCGGCCTCCTTCGAGCCGACGATCGACTACGTCGTCACCAAGATCCCGCGCTTCGCCTTCGAGAAGTTCCCCGGCTCCGAGGGCCGGCTCTCGACCTACATGCAGAGCGTCGGCGAGGCGATGGCGATCGGTCGCACCTTCCGCGAGTCCTTCGCCAAGGCGATGCGCTCGCGCGAGCTCGACTCCCCGGCCGAGTTCCCCGCCGCCGACGAGGAGCTGCTGAAGGCTCTGGAGATCCCCTGCGCCGAGCGTTTCGACCAGGTGCTGGAGGCCTTCCGCCGCGGTATCGACGTCGAGGCGGTCCACGCCGCCTGCCAGGTCGACCGCTGGTTCCTGCGCGAGCTCGAGGCGCTGGCCCGCGACGGCGACGGCACCGACGGGCTCGCCCGCACCTACAAGGCGGTCGACACCTGCGCCGCCGAGTTCGAGGCGGCGACGCCCTACTACTACTCCGGCCACGAGCGCCCCGGCCCCGGCGGCACGCCGCCCGCCTCCGAGGTGCGCCGCGGCGAGCGCGACTCGGTCGTGATCCTCGGCGCCGGCCCGAACCGGATCGGGCAGGGGATCGAGTTCGACTACTGCTGCGTCCACGCCGCGATGACCGCGCGCGAGCTCGGCCGCGACGCGGTGATGGTCAACTGCAACCCGGAGACGGTCTCGACCGACTACGACACCTCCGACCGGCTCTACTTCGAGCCGCTGACCGCCGAGGACGTGCTCGCGGTCTGCGCCCAGGAGAACCCGGAGGGCGTGATCGTCCAGTTCGGCGGCCAGACCCCGCTGAAGCTGGCGCGGACGCTGGAAGAGGCGGGCGTGCGCCTGCTCGGGACCCCGGTCGACGCGATCGACCTGGCCGAGGACCGCGGCCGCTTCGGCGCCCTGCTGCGCAAGCTCGGGATCAAGCACCCGCCCTACGGCACCGCGCTCTCGGCTGAGGAGGCGGAGGTGATCGCCGCTGAGGTCGGGTTCCCGCTGCTGGTCCGGCCCTCCTACGTGCTCGGCGGCCGGGCGATGGAGATCTGCTACTCGACCGAGGACCTCGGCGCCTACCTGGCCACACACGTCAAAGCCGACCAGGAGCACCCGCTGCTGCTCGACCGCTTCCTCGAGAACGCGATCGAGGTCGACGTCGACGCGCTCGGCGACGGCGAGGAGGTCTGGGTCGCGGGGATCATGCAGCACGTCGAGGAGGCCGGCGTCCACTCCGGCGACTCCGCCTGCGTGATCCCACCGCTCAGCCTCGGCGACGAGATGCTGGAGGAGATCCGCGCCACCACCGAGCGGATCGCGCTCGAGCTTGGCGTGATCGGCCTGATCAACATCCAGTTCGCGGTCGCCGAAGGTCAGCTGTACGTGATCGAGGCCAACCCGCGCGCCTCCCGCACTGTCCCCTTCGTCTCCAAGGCGATTGGGGTTCCGCTGGCGAAGATGGCGGCGCGGCTGATGCTGGGCGAGCGGATCGCCGACCAGGAGCGGCCCGACATCGGCACACTCGAGCACGTCAGCGTCAAGGAGGCGGTGCTGCCCTTCGCCCGCTTCGCCGGCGCCGACTCGGTGCTGGGACCAGAGATGAAAAGCACCGGCGAGGTGATGGGAGTCGCTGCCGACTTCCCGACCGCGTTCGGCAAGGCCCAGGCGGCGGCCGGCGTGCGGCTGCCCGAGCAGGGCTCGGTCTTCATCACCGTCACCGACACCGACAAGCCGGCCGCGACCCAGCTCGCCGCCCGTTTCCACGACCTCGGCTTCGAGGTGATCGCGACCGGCGGCACCGCCCAGGCGATTGCCCGCATGGGCGTGCCCGTGACCCGGATCAACAAGCTGGGGGAGGGGTCACCGCACGTCGTCGACCTGATTCGCAAGCGCCGCTGTGACCTGGTGATCAACACCCCTACCGGCTCCGGCGCGCGCGCGGACGGCTACGAGATCCGCACCGCTGCGGTTCGCCACGGGATCCCCTGCGTGACCACGATGACCGGTGCCACCGCTGCTGCGCGGGCGATCGCCGCCGGGCGCCAGGCCGAGGCCGAGGTCCGCAGCCTGCAGGAGATCCACGGCGCGGCCCGCGCCGCCCAGCCTCGATGAGCGCCCCCTTCGGCCGCCGCCTCTGCACGGTCACCGCCGGCCGCGACACTGGTGGCTACCGCGTCTTCTCCCTGCTCGACCAGGAGGGGCCCGAGCCGCTCCCCGGCCAGTTCTACATGCTCGCCGCGGCCGAGCGCTGGGCCGAGCGCGGCGGCCGCCCTTTCCTGCCGCGGGCGATCTCGGTTGCTGAGACCGGCCCCGCCGCCGGCGGCATCCGGCTCGACTTCCTGATCGAGGGCGTCGGCCCCGGCACCGACCGCCTCTGCGCTCTGGAGGAGGGGGACGAGGTCTGGCTCACCGGCCCGCTCGGCAACGAGTTCGCCGAGCCGCGCGCGGCGCACCCCGGCGCTGCCGGCGCGATCCTCGTCGGCGGCGGCATCGGCATCGCCCCGCTCGCCCTGCTGCGCCGCCGCTTCTCCGAGCGGGGCATCCCCCTGCGCGTCCTGCTCGGCTTCCGCAACGCGGCCCACTCGGGCGGCCTCGAGCTCTTCTGCGGCTCTGGCGGCGACCTCTGCCCCGAGGTCCGGCTCGCTACCGAGGACGGCCACCGCGGCCACACCGGCTACGTCACCGACCTGCTGCTGACGATGCTCGAAGGCGACGACGCCCAGTCGGCCGTCGTCTACTCCTGCGGCCCCCCGGCGATGCTGGAAGCGGTGCGCGGGCTCTGCGCCGAGCGCGGCGTGCCCTGCGAATTGGCCCTGGAGTCGCCGATGGCCTGCGGCTTCGGCGCCTGTTTCGGCTGCATCGTGCCCAAGCCCGACGGCGGCTACCTGCGCCTCTGCGTCGAGGGCCCGGTGGTCCGCGGCGAGCAGATCGCCGAGGTGACCCATGCCTGAGCTCTGCGGGATCCAGCTGCGCCACCCGGTGATCAACGGGTCTGGCACCTACGACGCGATCGCCGCCCGCAAGGTATTCGGCGACGAGCTGCTCGCCGAGTTCCCCTTCTCGGCCTTCGTCTCGAAGACGATCACGCCGGAGCCACGCGCCGGCAACGCGCCGCAGCGGATCTGGGAGACCCCGGCCGGGATGATCAACTCGATCGGGCTGCCCAACAAGGGCCTGAAGGGCTTCCTGGCCGAGGACCTGCCGCAGCTGGCCGAGCTGCCGGTGCCGCTGATCGTCTCGGTGATGGGCACCAGCCGCGAGGAGTTCACGCGCCTGCTCGAAGGCGTCGCCGGCCGCGAGGAGGTGGCGGCAATCGAGCTCAACGTCTCCTGCCCCAACGTCCACTCCGGCCTGATCGTCGGCGAGCAGCCGAGCGAGACGGAGGCGCTCCTGGAGGCACTGCGCCCGCTCACCGCGAAGCCGCTGATCGTGAAGCTGACGCCGAACGTCGCCGACCCCGCCGCGGTCGCGATCGCCGCCGAGGAGGGGGGAGCCGACGCGGTCTCGCTGATCAACACGCTGAAGGCCAGCGCCTTCGACCTGGCGACCGGGGCGCCGGCACTAGCGGCCGGCCATGGCGGCCTCTCCGGGCCCGCGGTGCGGCCGATCGCGCTGCAGCAGCTGCGCGCCGTGACCGCGGCCGTCTCGATCCCAGCGATCGGGATGGGCGGGATCTCCAGCGGCGCCGACGCGGCCGAATTCCTCGCCGCCGGGGCTGCCCTGGTCGCGGTCGGAACCGAGAGCTTCCGGGACCCGCGCGCCGGCTCGAGGATCGCAGCAGAGCTCGAATTGGGCCGCCCCGAGAACGTGCCCAGTCCAACCTAGTACTCAACCTCGAGTAGAGGTCGAGGTGAATTCGTGGTCAATTGACGCCTGCGCCCTTGCACCTGTTCGACCCGCGGCTATACTCGCCGCCCACATGCCTGCCTCCTCAGTCAAAGCTTCCTCGCTCGCGGCCCCCGAAAGGTCCCTCGATCAGAGGATGGAGGCGCTCAAGCGGGCGAACGACATCCGCACCGCCCGGGCCAAGCTGAAGAAGGATCTGAAGGCCAGCCGGGCCAACATCCAGACGATCCTGATCGACCCGCCCGAGTACGTGCTGACCGCGAAGGTCTTCGACATGCTCCTCGCCGTTCCCAAGTACGGCCGGGTCAAGACCAACCGGATCCTCAACCAGTGCCGGATCTCGCCGTCGAAGACGATCGGCGGCCTCTCCGAGCGCCAGCGCACTGAGCTCGTCTCCCTGCTTCGCCGCTAGCGACCGGCGCGGCGTTCAGTATCCGCGGCCGCATGGCCAAAGTCTTCGTCATCACCGGGCCCTCGGGGGTCGGCAAGGGCACGCTGATCAAGCAGCTGCTGCCGCGTGTGCCCGGCCTCGAGCTCTCGACGTCCGCGACTACGCGGCAGCCGCGACCTGGTGAGCAGGACGGGCGCGAGTACCACTTCCTCAGCCCGGAGGAGTTCGAGCGCCGGGTCGAGGAGAAGGACTTCCTCGAGTTCGCCGCATACAGCGGCAACCACTACGGGACGCTCCGCTCCGAGGTCGAGCGGCGGCTCGAGGCCGGCCACTCGGTCGTGCTCGAGATCGAGGTCCAGGGGGCGCAGCAGGTCCGGGCCGCGAAGCCGGACTCGATCCAGATCTTCATCGTCCCGCCGAACCCGGCGGTGCTGCGCGAGCGCCTGGCGGGACGGGGCACCGACTCCGCCGAGGCGATCGACAAACGCCTCGAGACGGCCGAAATCGAGCTCGCCTCCCAGGGTGACTTCGATCACCTGATCGTCAACGACGATCTCGAGACCGCCGCCGGCGAGCTGGAGCAGATCGTGCGTGGCGAGCTCAAGCTGGGCCCGAGCGAGTGATCGACTAGACTGCTGCGCCGATGATCAAACCACGCGTAGACAAGCTTCTCGAGCACGCCGATTCCCACTACGCCGCAGTCGTCGTGTCGGCTAAGCGTGCTCGTCAGATCAACAGCTACTTCCACAACCTCGGCGAGGGTGGCTTTGGCGAGTACCCGCCGCCGATGGTCGAGACCAACGCTGAGCGCAACTACCTCTCGATGGCGCTCGAAGAGCTTGCCGAGGGCAAGCTCAAATACGAGTACCGCACCTAAGCGCCCCAGCCGGGGCGCGGTCCCGAGGAGCCCGGTGAGATGGCACGAGTCCTGCTTGGCGTCAGCGGTGGGATAGCCGCCTACAAGGCGCTCGAGCTGGCGCGCCTGGCGACGCTTGCCGGGCACGGGGTACGGGTGCTGATGACCGAGACCGCGACCCGCTTCGTCGGCGCCGCCTCTTTCGAGGGGATCGTCGGCGCCCCGGTTCTGATCTCCGAGTTCGAGCGCGACCCGATGCGCGGCGCCTTCCCCGGCGAGGCCCAGCCCGGGCACGACCCGATCGGCCATCTCGAGCTCGCCGCCAACTGCGACGCCTACCTGGTCGCGCCGGCCTCGGCCAACACGATCGCCAAGCTCGCCGCCGGCTCGGCCGACTCGATGCTGACCACCTCCTTCATCGCCTGCGCGGCGCCGCGCCTGGTGGCCCCGGCGATGAACGACCGCATGTACGCCGACGCCGCCACCCAGGCCAACCTGGCGACCCTGCGCGAGCGCGGGGTGGAGGTGATCGAGCCCGACGAGGGCAAGCTCGCCTCGCGCGGCGAGCACGGCCGCGGCCGCCTGCCCGACCCCGAGCGCCTGCTCGCCCGGATCGAGGCGTCGCTGCCCGCAGGCGAGCGTCCCTGGGACGGGCTGCGGGTCCTGGTCACCGCCGGCGGCACCCGCGAGCCGATCGACCCGGTCCGCTTCATCGGCAACCGCTCCAGCGGCCGCATGGGCATCGCCCTCGCCGCCGCCGCAGCCCGGCGCGGGGCGGAGGTGACCCTGATCGCCGCCAACGTCGCCCTGCCCGAGCCGGCAGGCGTGCGCCGCATCGACGTCGAGACTGCGGCCGAGCTAGCGCGGGCCGCCGAGCAGGAGTTCGCCGCAACCCAGGTGCTGCTGATGGCGGCGGCCCCGGCCGACTTCCGCGCCGCCGAGGTCGCCGGCGGCAAGATCAAGCGCGAGCCAGGCCTGGAGCTGCGCCTGGAGGCGACCGAGGACATCCTCGCCGCCCTCGCCGCCGGCCGCCGCGAGGGCCAGACCGTGGTCGGGTTCGCGGCCGAGCACGGGGGCGACGCAGTCTCCCGGGCGCGCGAGAAGCTGGCGCGCAAGAAGACCGACCTGATCGTCCTCAACGACGTCTCCGATCCCGAGATCGGGTTTGAGAGCGAGCGCAACGCGGTCACCCTGGTTGACCACGCCGGCGAGACCGAGGTGCCGATCGCCGCCAAGGACGAGATCGCCGAGGCGATCCTGGCCAAGGTGGACCTGCTGCGCGC
Source organism: Solirubrobacterales bacterium (assembly GCA_036277915.1). GTDB lineage: Bacteria > Actinomycetota > Thermoleophilia > Solirubrobacterales > 70-9 > VAYN01. Next base: position 10,293 of record DASUMA010000026.1, on the reverse strand, counting down.
CGGCAGCGGCGTCCCAGGCCGCTAGCCGGTATTGCCCGCACTCGGGCGCGCTCTATACTGAGCACGAGCTTTTCTTTCCCTATCGGCGTTGAGCAGTTTGAGAAGTGGGCCTGGCCCGCTTTTTTTACGCCCTGAACAAGGAATGAACGACCTCCAGCAAAACATTCAGCAGCAGCTTGACGAGCTCGATTCCGAGCTCGACCTGGTCGCCCTCGAGCGCCCGGGCAGCGAGTCGCTGCGGATTTTCATCGACCACCCGGCAGGCGTCGATCTGGCGCTCTGCGAACGGGTGACCAAGCACCTCAGCCACCTGCTGGTCGACTACTCGCTGGAGGTCTCATCGCCGGGAGAGAAGTACCGTCGTCCCAGCACCGCTTCCGAGACCAAGGAGTCCCCCCAGTGAGCAAGGAGATCGTCGACGCAGTCAAAGCGCTCGAGCAGGAGAAGGGCATCTCCGCCGACAAGTTGATGGACGCGCTTGAGGACGCGCTGCTCTCGGCTTACAAGAAGACCCCCGACGCCGCCAAATACGCCCGCGTCGACCTCGACCACGAGACCGGTGACTTCCGCGTCTTCGAGTTGATCCTGCCGCCGGAGCTGGAGGAGAAGCTCCTGGCCGAAGCGGCCGAGCTGCAGGAGGAGCCCGAGGTCGACCCGGAGACCGGCGAAATGCGCGAGCCCGAGGACCCCGAGCTGGACCCGGAGATGCTCGCTCCCTACGAGGACCAGATCACCACAAGGGACGTCACCCCCGAAGACTTCGGCCGGATCGCCGCCCAGACCGCCAAGCAGGTGATCCTGCAGCGGATCCGCGAGGCCGAGCGGCAGATGATGTACGACGAGTACCAGGACCGGGTCGGTGAGCTGATCACCGGGATCATCCAGCAGTCCGACAAGCGCTACACGCTGGTCCAGCTGCGTGAGCGGGTCGAGGCGCTGCTGCCCAAGTCCGAGCAGGTCTACAACGAGCGCTACGACCACGGGATGCGGGTCAAGGCGGTCATCACCGACGTCTCCGACTCGACCAAAGGGCCGGCGATCGTCGTCTCCCGCCGCAGCCCGGAGTTGATCAAGAGCCTGTTCGAGCTCGAGGTGCCGGAGATCGCCGACAAGCTGGTCGAGATCGTCGGCGTCGCCCGCGAGCCCGGCTACCGCTCGAAGATCGCCGTCGTCTCCCACGCCGATGGAGTCGACCCGGTCGGCGCCTGCGTCGGCCCGCGCGGCTCACGCGTGCGGATGGTCGTCTCCGAGCTGCGCGGCGAGAAGATCGACATCATTCCCCACAACGACGAGCCTGCTCGCTTCGTCGCCAAAGCGCTTTCGCCGGCGCGCGTGCGCGAGGTGATCGTCGACGACGAGGAGCGCCAGGCGACCGTGATCGTGCCCGACGACCAGCTCTCGCTGGCGATCGGCCGCGACGGCCAGAACGCCCGCCTCGCCGCCCGTCTGACCGGGTGGCGCGTCGACATCAAGTCGGAGACCGAGTTCGCCTCCGAGGAAACCGAGATCGAGTTCGAGGGCGAGGAGCAGTCAGACGGCCGCTGCCTGGCCGTGCTCTCCAACGGCCGCCGCTGCCCCAACGCGGCGGTTCCGGGCTCGACCTACTGCGGCCTCCCGGCCCACCAGGCGCTGAGCAGGTTCGAGACCAGCCAGGTGGCCGTGCTGGCCGAGGTCTCCGAGGCCGAGGTCGAGATCCTCGCCGACCCCGACGCCGATCAGGGCCAGGTCGACGAGATCGTCGAGCGCGCCGCGGCCAACTTCGTCGAGGCGGTGCCCGAGGAGGAGCCGGCCGAGGAGGAGGTAGCCGAGGAGCCCGGGGTCGAGGAGGCTGCTGAGGCAGCCGAGGAGGAGCCGGCCGCCGAGACTGAAGAGGCTCCGGCCGAGGAGCCGGTCGCCGAGGACGAGACTGCGGCCGCGGAGCCCGTGGTCGAGGAGGCTGAGCAGGCTTAGTGGCTAAGAAGCGGGTTCACGAGATCGCGAAAGCGCAAGGCGTCACCTCGAAGGAGTTGCTGGCGGCGCTGAAAGCGGCTGGGATCGAGGCCAAAGCGGCCGCCTCCAGCGTTGAGGTTGGAGAGGCCGTGAAAGCGATCAAAGCCGCTCAGGGCAACGGCGGGTCGACTCCGGCGGAGAAACCCGCAGCCGCGAAGAAGAAAAAGCCGACCCACGTGCCGAAGAACCCCTCCGAGGTCCAGAAGAAAGCCGCCGCGGCGGCTGCGCCGAAAGCGGCTCCCGCTCCCGCTCCGACTCCGGCGCCGGCGGCGCCCAAAGCCTCTTCCAAACCGGTGCGCCCGTCGGGGCCGGCCCAGGCCGGCGCTGGGGCCGGCGCCGGCGGCGCGAAAAAACGCCGCGTCGTGATCGACTCCCAGGCCTCCCGTCGCGACCAGATGGGCGGCCCGCCGCCGCAGCGCCCGCCGCGCCGCCGCGGCGGCCGCCGTCGCCGGCCGCTGCTGGAGGAGCCGCCCGCGCAGCCGGACACGCCGGCCGAGCCCGAGGCGACCAAGGTCAACTCTGGCGCCACCGTGCGTGAGGTCGCCGAGTCGCTGGGCCTGGCCCCGGCCGAGGTGATCAAAAAACTGATGATGATGGGCGAGATGGCGACGCTGACGCAGACGCTCACCGACGAGTCGATCCGAGCCATCGCCGACGAGTACGACCGCAAGCTGGAGATCGTCACGGCGGCCGAAGAGGAGCCGGAGGAGCCGGAGTTCGACGACGCCGTCGAGGACCTCACCGACCGGCCGCCGGTGGTGACGATCATGGGTCACGTCGACCACGGCAAGACCTCGCTGCTCGACGCGATCCGCGAGACCGAGGTCGCCGCGGGCGAGGCCGGCGGAATCACCCAGCACATCGGCGCCTACCAGGTCCACCACGACGAGAAGACGATCACCTTCCTCGACACCCCGGGTCACGCCGCCTTCACGGCGATGCGCGCCCGCGGCGCCAAGGTGACCGACGTCGCCGTGGTCGTCGTCGCCGCCGACGACGGCGTGATGCCGCAGACCAAGGAGGCAATCGACCACGCCCGCGCCGCCGACGTGCCGATGCTGATCGCCGTCAACAAGATCGACAAAGAGGGCGCCAACCCGGAAAAAGTCCGCTCCGAGCTCGCCCAGGAGGGGATCTCGCCGGAGGAGTGGGGAGGCGACACCGTCTTCTGCGAGGTCTCGGCCAAGACCCACGAAGGCCTCGACAACCTGCTCGACATGATCCTGCTGGTGACCGAGCTGGAGGAACTCGGGGCCAACCCCGACGCCCCGGCCTCGGGCACCGTGATCGAGTCCCAGCTCGACCCCGGCCGCGGGCCGGTGGTGACCGTGCTGGTTCAGCGCGGAACGCTCAAAGTCGGCGACTCGCTGGTGGCTGGCCCGCAGTGGGGCCGGGTGCGGGCGATGCACGACTTCACCGGCGCCCGGGTCGAGGCCGCGGGCCCGGGGATGCCGGTCGAGGTGCTCGGGTTCGACGGGGTCTCCGACGCCGGCGAGTTCGTGCAGGCGGTCGAGAACGACCGCCGCGCCCGCCAGCTCGCCCAGGAGCGCGCCGACCGGCTGCAGCGCGAGGCCCTGGCCCGCCGCCAGGCCCGCAAGGTCAGCCTCGACGAGGTCTTCGCCCGGGTCCAGGAGGGCGACATCAAGGAGCTCAACATCGTCCTCAAGGCCGACGTCGCCGGCTCGCTGGAGGCGCTGCAGGACGAGATCGCCAAGGTCCCGCAGGAGCGGGTCGCGATCAACATCATCCACTCGCAGACGGGCGGCATCAACGAGTCCGACGTGATGCTCGCCTCGGCCTCCGACGCGATCATCATCGGCTTCAACGTGCGGCCGCTAGTCGATGCCCGCCGCGCCGCCGAGCGCGAGGGCGTGGACGTCCGCACCTACTCGGTCATCTACAAAATCACCGAGGACCTGCGCAACGCGATGGAGGGCCTGCTGGAGGCCCTCGAGGTCGAGGAGACGGTCGGGGAGGCCCTGGTCAAACAGACCTTCAAAGCCTCCAAAGTCGGCCGCATCGCCGGCTGCATCGTCACCGACGGCAAAGCCGTGCGCGTCGCCAGTGTCCGCCTGATCCGCGAGGGCACTGTCATCTGGACGGGCCAGCTCGGCTCCCTGCGCCGCTTCAAAGACAACGTGCAGGAGGTCGAGGAGGGCCAGGAGTGCGGCATCGTGCTCGACGGCTACGCTGACGTCAAGGAGGACGACGTGATCGAGTTCTTCCAGACCAAGCAGGTCGAGCAGACGCTGGAGTAGGGAAATGGCCGGCGCTCGCATGCGGCGCATCAACGAGGTCCTACGCGAGGTCGTCGGCGCCGCGATCTCTGGCGACCTCAGCGACCCGCGCATCGGCTTCGTCACCGTGACCTCCGTTGAGACCAGCCCGGATTTGCGCACCGCCAAGGTGTTCATAAGCGTGCTCGGCGACGAGGAGGAGCGCGAGGCTACGATGAGCGGCCTGCGTTCCTCACATGGCGTGATCCAATCGCGGATCGCGGCCGAGACGAGGATGAAGAGGACCCCGACCTTGACCTTCCACTACGACGACACGATCGAGCAGGGCGTGCGGATCTCGCAGCTGCTCGAGGAGGAGCCCGCAGTGGCCGACCCCGACGGGGAGGAGGCGTGATGAGCGAGGGGACCGGCGTGGCCACCACCGACCTCGAGCGCGTGGGCGCCGAGCTGCGAACACGCGACCGCTTCCTGCTGACCGCGCACGAGGGACCCGACGGCGACGCCCTCGGCTCGCTGCTGGGCATGCACCACTTGCTGACCGCGCTGGGCAAGGACTCGGTGATGTTCCTCGCTGCGAAGGAGTTCCCGCTGCCGATCGAGTACCGCTTCCTGCCCTTGGAGGAGGTCTTCCACGAGCCGCCGGCGGACATGGCCGACCGCACCGTGATCTTCCTCGACTGCGGCAACATCGACCGCATGCCGGTCGACTTCCTCACCAACGGCGACAACTTCCTGATCAACGTCGACCACCACCACGACAACACCCGGTTCGGCGACGTCAACCTGGTCGACGTCGACGCCTCCTGCACGGCGGAGATCGTCTACGACCTCGCCCGCCTGCTCGACGTCGAGATCACCAAGGAGATGGCGGCGGCGCTCTACGTCGGCCTGATCACCGACACCGGCAAGTTCATGTACGAGAACACCAAGGCGCACACGCACCGGGTCGCGGCGGAGCTGATCGACGCCGGCGTCAACGTCGACGACACCTACCGCCGCCTCTACGAGCACGTGCCGCTGGAGAAGCTGCGACTGGTCTCGCGGGCGCTGGAGAAAATCCAGCTGCGCTGCGCCAACCGGCTCGTCCTCACCTACATCACTGCCGAGGACTACGCGGCGACCGGGGCGGGGGAGGAGATGACCGAGGGCGTGATCGACCACCTGCGATCGATCGAGGGGACCAAGGTCGCAGCCGTGATCCGCGACCTCGGCGACCGCGGCCGCGCCGCCCGCAAGGTCAGCCTGCGCTCCAGCGAGGGCGACGTCGACGTCTCCGCGATCGCCCGCGCCAACGGCGGCGGCGGCCACAAGCGCGCCGCCGGATTCTCGACCGACCTCGAGCTCGACGAGCTGATCTCGTTCCTCTGCGACGAGGTAACGGCCCAGCTCGGCAGCTGATGGATGCCAGCAGCAGCGGCGGGGCGGTGCTCCTCTACGACAAGCCGGCAGGCGTCACCTCACACGACGTCGTCGCCCTGGTCCGCCGAGAGCGCGGCTGCAAAGCCGGGCACGCCGGCACCCTCGACCCCTTCGCCACTGGCCTGCTGCTGATCCTGCTGGGGCGGGCGACGCGGCTGCAGCGCTTTCTCGTCGGCCTGCCAAAGACCTACCTGGCGACGGCGCGGCTGGGCTGGCGCTCGAGCACCGGCGACTCCGACGGGGAGCTGACCGAGACCGGCGCGCTGCCGGACTCGCTGGCGCTGCCGACCGGGACCGTGCGCCAGCGGGTGCCGATGACCTCGGCCGTGCGGGTCGGCGGCGAGCGCCTCTACCGCAAGGCCCACCGCGGCGAGGTGGTGGAGACGCCGCTGCGCGACGTCGAGGTCCACAGCGCCGAGCTGCTCTCCAGCGAGGGCGAGCTCGCCCACTACGAAATCGTCTGCTCCGCCGGCACCTACGTCCGCACCCTGATCGAGACCCTCGGTGACGCCTATTGCTCGGATCTGCGCCGGACCCGGATCGGGCCCTTCGCGGTCGAGGACGCCGGCGAGGAGATCGGGACCGAACGGGTCGCCGAGCTGGTCCCCGCGGTGGCGGAGGCGCTGCGGTGAGCCTCGAGGTGACACCCCTTTCGGAGGCCAAGCCGCGCCCGCGCGAGGTCGCGATCGGCACCTTCGACGGCGTCCACAAAGGCCACCAGGCGGTGATCGAAGGCGCCGACACCGTGCTCACCTTCGATCCGCACCCGCTGGAGATCCTGCACCCGGCGGCGCTGCCGAAGCTGCTGATGCCGTTCGCGGTCAAGCGCGACGTGATCGAAGGCCTCGGCGTGCGTGAGCTTGTCGTGATCGCCTTCGACAAGGGCTTCGCGACCCAGACCGCGGAGGAGTTCATCGAGCACGTGCTGATCGAGAAATTGGACGCGAAGCGGGTCTCGGTCGGCGAGAACTTCCGCTTCGGGGCCAAGGCCAAAGGCGACCCAGCGATGCTCGAAGCCCGTCCCGAGTTCGAGACCCGGGTCCAGCCGCTGGTCGAGATCGACGGCGAGACCGTCTCCTCGACCCGGATCCGCGCCCTCGTCGCCGCCGGCGACATGGAGGGCGCGCAGCACTGCCTCGGCGCCCCCTTCATGGTCGACGGCCTGGTGGTCAAAGGCGACCAGCGCGGCCGCGAGCTTGGCTTCCCGACGGCAAACATCGTCCCCGACGACCGCCTCGCGATCCCCGGCCACGGCGTCTACGCCGCCTTCGCCAACGGCGTCCCCGCCGCCGTCAACGTCGGCATCCGCCCGACCTTCGAGAGCGGCCGCGGCGTCCTGATCGAGACCTACCTGATCGACCACGAAGAGGACCTCTACGGCAAGAACCTCCGCGTCGCCTTCGTCGAGCGCCTGCGCGGCGAGAAACGCTACGCCGAGGTCGACGAGCTTGTGGCCCAGATGCACCGCGACGTCGAGGACGCGAAGCGCGTCTGCGCGGCGTTCACCGCTTGATCGGCCGTCCGTCCGCTTTCGGAACTTCTGAGCGAAGGGCGGGTTTCGACCGTCGCAATGATTGCTCGTCCAAATCAGGAGGCCCAGATGTCCCGACGGTGGCAAGTAATGCTCTTGCTCCTTCCCCTCGTTCTTGTGTTGGTCGGTCTGGCGCCGGCCGCGAGCGCGGCGACGCTGAGGGCGGGGGTGCACGCGAGGGCACTCACGACCGGCCCCGACGGCAACCTCTGGTTTGCTGCCAGCCAATTCGGCTCCAGTAGCGACTCCGTGGGCCGCATCACCCCGGCAGGGGACGTGGCCGAGTTCGCGCTGCCGACGCGCACCAACTCGGCCGAGCTGGGCGTGGGCGGGGTGGCCTCCGGACCAGGCGGTCTCTACGTCACCGAGACTGGGGTGGGCAAGATCGCCAAGGTCACTCCTGCGGGCGCGATCACCGAGTTCGCGCTGCCGAATCCCGGCAGCCGCCCTGGCGCGATCGTCCTAGGGTCCGACGGCGCCCTCTGGTTTACCGAGGAGGCGGCGAGCGCACTCGGCCGGATCACCGATGGCGGCACCGTGGGCGAGCTCCCGCTGCCGCCCGGTGCTGGCCCGGCCGGCATCGTCGCCGGACCGGATGGAGCTCTCTGGGTGGCGGCTAGCACGGGAAACTCGATCCTCCGCGTTACCACTCGCGGCGACGTCGCCTCCTTCCCGTTGCCCAATCCGGGCAGCGCCCCAAGTTCGATCGCCGTCGGCCCCGACGGCAATCTCTGGTTTGGCGAGGCGGCGGCCCCGCGGATCGGTCGCATCACGACGGCCGGCGCGATTGAGGAGTTCCCGGTGCCGGGCACGGCTGGGACCTACGGGCTCAGTGCCGGCCCCGCGGGTGACATCTGGTACCTCCAGGACGGGCGGATTGGCTCGATCTCGCCCTCCGGCGCCGCCACGGAGTCCGTCTGCGTCTCCTCCGCCACTGCTCCTTACACCCCCTTTTGCAATCTCCCAGCGGCTGCGCTCGCCGCCGGCCCCGATGGCCAGCTGTGGTACTCGACCGACTTGATCCGGTGTCAGGCATGTGGGGGCGGAGGGACCGCCCTGCTCCACCTCAACACGCCTGGCGCTGTGGAGCGGTTCTCGCCCCCCGCGCTGAAGATCAGGATCGACCCCCGCGTGAGCCGCGTCCGCGGCCGCATCGTCAAGGTCGGCGTCACCTGCGGGGGTGGGGTCGGTGGTCAGTCCTGCAACGGCCGCGCCTTGCTGAGGGCGCGTCTGCCCAGGGCTCGCGGCGGACTCAAGCGGGTCGGGATCGCCCAGCGCCGATACACGCTGCCGACCGCGGCGTCGACGTCGTTGTCGTTGCGGCTCAGCCGCAACGCGATGGCGGCCCTCCGGAAGCGGGGCAAAGTCGTCGCCCGTCTCACCGTCGTCGCCGAGGGCGGTGAGCCCACCGTCCAAAAGCTGGTCCTGCGGGCCGCCGGGCGCCGGGGCCGCTGACCGCGGTCCCGGCTGTGCTACTTTCCAGCGGCCGTGACCCCCGGGGTGGCGGTATTTTTTTGACGCTGTTGAGACCGAGCGAGACGAATTCGAGATGAGCCTGACCAAAGAGAAGAAGAGCGAGCTGATCGGCAAGTACGGCCGTGCCGATGGCGACACCGGTTCCGCCGAGGTCCAGGTCGCCCTCCTCACCGAGCGCATCAACGAACTCACCGGCCACCTGCGCGAGCACAGCAAGGACCACCACTCGCGCCGCGGCCTGCTGATGCTGGTCGGCAAGCGCCGCCGCATGCTGCGCTATCTCGAAAAGACGGACCTGGAGCGCTACCGCGCCCTGGTCGCCGATCTCGGTCTGCGTCGATGATCGCGGTCGGTTCGCCGGCCCCCGACTTCACCCTTCGCGACCAGGACGGCGAAGAGGTCTCGCTCGCGGGCTACAAGGGCAGCCGGGTCTTGCTCGTCTTCTACCCGATGGACTTCAGCCCGGTCTGCTCGGACCAGCTCTCGATCTACCAGGAGGTCAAGCCGCAGCTGACCGAGAAGGGCGTCGAGCTGGTCGGGATCAGCGTCGACCACAGCTACGCCCACAAGGCCTTCCAGGAGAAGCTGGGGATCGACACTACGCTGCTCGCCGACTTCGAGCCCAAGGGCGAGGTCTCCAAGGCCTATGGCTCCTACCTCGACCTCGGCTTCTCCAACCGCACCCTCGTCCTCGTCGACGAGGAGGGCAAGGTCGCCTGGACCTACGAATCGCCCAACCCGGGCGAGTTCCCCGGCGCCAACGTCATCTTCGACGCGCTCGCCGAAGTCCCGGCCTGAGCCACGCGTGTGCATTTGGTGGTCCATAGGACCACTTAGTGCACACTCGTCCCATGGGTGACCTGACCAGCGCGCCGATCCCGCCGCTCGCGGAGGACGATCATGTGCGGGGCGAGGGGGAGGGGCTGATCGTCTACGCGGACCTCGGCTGCCCGCACTGCGCCGCTGATTGGGCCGAGTTCCGCGCCAGGCCCGGCAGGCTCGCATTTCGTCACTTCCCCCTGGCCAGCAAGCACCCGCGGGCGCCGATCCTGCATGCCGCGGCGGAGGCGGCCGGCCGCCAGGGCGCGTTCTTTGAGATGGTCGACTCGCTCTACGCCGAGCGCGGCCGGGTCGATGACCCGCACCTCTGGGAGCGGGTCGAGCGTCTTGGCCTCGACCTCGAGCGCTTCGAGCGCGACCGCCGCGCCGAGGACGTCGCCGCCCGCGTGCGCCGCGACCTGGAGTCCGGCTTGCGGGGCGGGGTCACCGGCACTCCGGCGGTGTTCGATGCCTGTACCCTTCTGGCAGTTAGAGAACGAGAGTTCTGAACGCGAATGGCCGCCACCCGGGCGGCCGGAGGTAGGACAACTAAATGAGCATGTTTGACGTTAGCCGTGTCTCGGTGGATGTCGGCGACAGCCAGATTTCCTTCGAGACGGGCAAACTCGCGAAGCAGGCGGGTGGCGCGGTCGTGGTTCAGGCCGGCGACACGATGGTCCTGTGCACCGCAACCGTCGGCAGCCTGCGCGACGTGGACTTCCTTCCCCTCACCGTCGACATCGAGGAGCGGATGTACGCCGCGGGCAAAATCCCCGGCTCGTTCTTCCGTCGCGAGGGCAAATCGAGCGAGAAGGCGACGCT
>DASUMA010000025.1:0-49705 GCA_036277915.1 Solirubrobacterales bacterium | reverse complement strand
GAACGTTTTGCGGAGGAGGAGAGGGGCACCCCAAGGCGCCAGCCCTCCACGTGTGAGTCGACGAGGTACCGAGTGAGGAGGCACCCCCGGCGCTCTACCCGGGCTCCGCCCCCGCAGTCTGCTCCTCGAAATGCTTGCTCAGCATGGTTACTTGGCCCTGGTAATTCGATCCGAGGTCAGCGCCGTATAGCCGCTCAGCCGGAGCCGCCATCCGCTCGAGCCCCAGCTTGCAGACCGGCTGGTGGTGCTCGACCATGAAGGAGACGTCGCGGGCGCGGACCTCTAGGGCGGCGCGGCTGCCGTGGCGGGCGCCGGTCGGGTCGTAGCCGAAGCCGGGGTCGAAGAAGCCGGCGTAGTGGGTGCGGAGCTCACCCGCGGTCGGGTCGTAGGCCATCATCTCGGCGGCGATCTGCGGCGGGATGCAGACCCCCTCGGCCGAGAGCAGCAGGTAGAAGATCTCCGGCTCTAGCACCACCCTGCCGCCGGGCTCGGGGAAGACCGGGTCCCAGTAGTCGGTCCAGCGGTAGGCGCGGATCTTCGAGAGATCGACCGGGAGGCTGTTCTTCTTCGCCCGGTAGCCGACCGTGCGATCCCCGGGACCGGAGAGGTCGAGGCTGAGGAAGAGCCCGTCAGCGACGGCCAGCTTCGACTTGGCCACCGGCTCCGAGTCGAGGTAGAGCAGCGGGAACTCGTCCTGCAGGTCGCGGATCTCGCCGTCGCCGAGGCGGACGTCGCCGCGGGAGAGCCGCAGCTGGTTGAGCGAGAGGCCGGTCTTGACCTGGATCGCGAAGGAGCGGGGGACGATCTCCAGGTAGAGCTTGCCGCGGTAGCCGGCCTTGATGTCGTCGAAGCGGTGGTGGCGGTCGGTGATCACCCGGGTGAAGACGTCGAGCCGGCCGGTCGAGCTCTTCGGGTTGGCCTTGCCGCGCACGTCCTCGGGCAGCGCCAGCTCCTCGATCAGCGGCACCAGGTAGGGGCGGTCGCGCTCGAGCACGGCGCCGTCGCGCAGGTCGACCCGTTGGAAGGCGAGGCCGTCGGTCTTCTCCTCGACCGTGGAGTCGACGTCCGGCAGGAAAGAGCAGCGCAGCGCCCAGGCGAAATCGCCGAGGCGGAGGTCGATGCTGGCCGGCTGCACCGCCTCGGGGCGGATCCGGTAGTCGCCGGAGCTGACCCACTCGGCCTCGATCGCCCGGTTCAGCTCCTGCGAGGGCAGAACGCCGTCGAGGGCGGCCTCCCGCTCACCGAGGGCGCCACCGCCCGCGCTTGTCGCCTCGCTCATCCGGCAGAGACTATTCGCCGCGCCTCGGCGCTGCCCAGGTAGGGCGTGAGGGCGAATTCGAGCACCGCCGGGAGCAGCTGCTCGAGCTGCTCGGCCTCCCCTGCCAGGACCCGCCGGCCGAGCAGGGAGGCGATGCCGCCGACCACGGCCTCGTCGGTCGCCTCCGGGACGGCGACGCCGTCGGGCGCGGCCGGCGCCCCCCGGTGCAGGTAGGGGACGAAGCTCTCGACCGCGGCCTGGTAGCGGTCGTAGACGCCGCGGCCCGCGCGCAGGCCCTCGACCAGGGCGATCCCGGCCAGGGCGGGGTCCTGCTGCAGCAGTGTCACCAGGGAGACGATCGCGTCGCGGACCCGCTCCGCCCACTCGTCGTCGTTGTGTTTGTCGCAGGCCGCGACGACGCAATCGCGGATCTGCTCGATCGCCGCGTCGTAGGCCGCGACGAAGCAGTCGTCCTTGCTCTCGAAGTGTTTGTAGAAGTCGCTCTTCGAGACCGCGGCACGCTGACCGATTAGAGAGACGGTCGTTTTCTGATACCCCACCTCATACAGCGCAGAGGTGAGTCCGGCGATCAGTCGTTCGCGCTGATTCTGAGCGACGAACTCGGGTGAGAGACCATGGCGGCCACGTGGCAATCGGTCCATACCTGTATTGGAGTCTGCCACCGTACTGTCACTTTCGCCTCCCGGCTTTGATTGGTGAATTTTCTACACCGTGGTACGGAGAGAGGATGAACTCGGAGAGTTCGGGTAGGAGGTCAGCCGCCCGGGTCGCCTCACCGCGGCGGATCTGCTGACTTAGGATCCAGCAGACCCCGCCGACCAGGGTCTCCTCGATGGTCTCCGGGAGTGCACCATCGGGGGCATTTTGCTTCAGCATCTCGACGAACTCGCGCACCGCGGCGTCGTAGCGGGTGGAAGCCGCTGGGGTCGCCGAGAGCGCCTCGATCATGCACATGCGGGCGGCTGCAGGCCGCTCCGCCACGCAGCGCAGGAAGGCTGCGAGCCCGGATTCGATCCGCTGCTGCCCAGCGCCTCCGGTGGCGTCGCACGCCTCTTCGACCTCTTTTCTCACCTCACCGAGGTAGAGGTCGAACGCGGCGAGGAAGAGGTCTTCCTTACCGTCGAAGTTGTCATACAAGGTTTTGCGAGCGACGCCGGCGCGGCGGACGATGTCAGCGATCTTCGTCGCCTCGTAGCCCTGTTCGGCACTCAGTTCGGCGATTGCGTCGATCATCCGCCGCCGCTTGTGCACGGCGACGAACTCTCGGGGAAGCTCGGGCCGAGATGGCTTCATCCGGCCTCCCCAAGGTCGGCGGGAAGCATGAATCGAAGAATAGCCATGGCCCTCGAAAACCCGCACGAGCCTCCATCCTGTCTGGTACCGTGAGGAAACCCCCGTTGTTTTTGTTGGAAACTCACAGGTTTCTCGGTGCCATTAGATCGAATCCAACTGAGCCAAGAGATCCTCCTCGAGGCCATCGGTGACGACTGGCCGTCGGAGCAGGTCGACGCGGCCGTAGAGCTTCTCGCCAGCAGCGAAGGAAAGTTCCCTTCGGGCGTCCGCAGACTGCCGTCGGAGCTGGTCCGCGCGGTGCAGCGCGAGCGCCTGATCGTGGCGATGCTGCGCGCCGCCGCCGAGCTCGGGTATCGCGGGACCAACGTTCAGGACGTGATCGAACGCGCCGGCGTCTCCCGTCCCACCTTCTACGAGCACTTCGCGAACAAAGAAGACTGCTTCCTGGCCGCCTTCGACACCAGCGCCAAGCGGCTGCGCGAAAAGGTCGACGCCGCCGCCCGCGCCGGCGGCGACAGCTGGCGCGACCAGGTCCGCCTCGGGCTCGAAGCCGTGCTCGGCTTCGTCCGCGCCGAACCCGACACGGCGCGCACGCTGATCGTCGAGGCCCGGGCAGCCAGCGCGGACGCGGTGATGCGGCGAGTTGAGCTGCTCGATCATTTCTCTAACTGTCTGGACACCCAGGCCCGTGAACTGCTTCCCGAGACATCGCAGCGATCCGAGGTAACCGCCTCCGGCGTGGTCGGCGGGGTCGAAGCTCTGCTCTACTCGCGCCTCTGCAAAGGCGAGTTCGACGGGATCGAGGAGCTGCTGCCCTCGATGATGTATTTCGCCGTCCTGCCCTACGAGGGACATGAGGCCGCGAGCGAGGAGCTCGCACTGGCTGGCTGACCACATAGGGTCCGCGCGATGAGATCGCCCCGCAGCGCCCGCGCCGCGCTCAGCGTGCTCTTCGTCTCCGCCCTCCTGGTCGGGCTGCCGGCCGCCCTGGCGCCCCAGAGCTTCTACGACGACTTCCCTTTCTTCGCCCACTGGGTCAACCTGCTGCCGCCGTATAACGAGCACCTGGTCACCGATGTCGGTGGCCTTTACCTCGGCTTCGCGGTGCTCTTCGCCTGGGCCTGGAAGACGCTCGACCGAACCCTGGTCCAGGCGGTCTGCTCGGCCTGGCTCCTGGCCGCGACCCTGCACCTCGTCTTCCATGCCTCGCACCTCGAGAGCTTCAGCACCGCCGACGGCATCGCCGAGATCGCCTCGCTGGCGTTTCTTCTGGTGCCACCTCCGATAGCGCTATGGGCTGTGGGCGAAGGGGCCGGAGCGAATCCTCCGGCCCCTTCTTCCTGATTCCCGTAGCTACTCGACGTCGCTCGGGATTTTCCCGATCAGGACATCGAAGATGTCCGTCTGGTCGATCGTGCCCTGGATGTTGGCCGCCTGCGGGCCGCCGGCCCAGACCGGCACGGTGGCGCCGGTGTGGTCCTGGCTGCTGCCGGTAGCCGCCGGGTTGTCGCCGGTGTCGGCGGTGCCGTAGACGATCCGGATCGGCGCCGCGTCGACCGTCTGCAGCGTCGCGTAGCTCGCTCCGGGAGCCGCCGGGGCCGCTTCGCCGGGGGTGACTTCCGTCGCGGTGACGATCTGCGAGGTGTGCGCGTGGTCGGCGGTGACGATCACCAGCGTGTCCGGGTGCTCGCGCTGGAAATCGAGGGCGACGCCGACGGCGTCGTCGAACGCCAGCATCTCGCCGATCTGGCCGCAGGCATCAGCGGCGTGGTCGCGCTTGTCGATCGAGGCGCCCTCGACCTGGAGCACGAACCCGTCCTCGTCCTCCTCCAGCAGGTCGATCGCCTTGCTGGTCATCGCCGGCAGCGAGGGCTCGTTCGCCGGCCGGTTGTCCTCTTTGCAGCGGAAGGTCGGGCTGCCGCTGTTCTGGTCGTTGGGGTCGGTGTCGATCTCTTTCTGGAATTTTTCGGTCCGCGCGAAGAGCGGCCGGAACTCGGTCGTCATGTTGCCGTTGTTGAACAGGCCAAGCACCTTCTGGCCCTCGCCGAGCTCGTCGATCGCGCCAAGCTGGCTGGCGTCTTCGACCAGCGTGTAGCCGTTGTCCTGGGCGTAGGTCAGCACCGTCGGGGAGCCGGCCGGCGGAGCGGCCTGGCCGTTCAGCGCCTGGGCGTAGCGCGCTTTGCCGCCGCCGAGGTAGAGGTCGAGCTGCTCGTCGACCTGCTGCTCGGCGATCGAGCCGAGGCCGCCTGCGGCCTTGGTCTCCAGCGGGCAGGTCGCGGCGGCGTTGACCGGGCCGTGACAGGCGCGCTGGGAGATGTGCGAGCTCGGCGCGGCCGGGGTCGCATCGGTCAGTTCCGCGGTGGTGACGTCACCCGTGGCCATGCCGCGGTCCCGCGCGATCTCGAGGAAGGTGCGGAATCCGGCGTTGGAGCCGGGTACGTTGGCGGCGCTCGACGGGCCCTGGGAGAGCCTTTCGTCGGTGGTCCGCTTGCCGGTCGACCAGGCGGTCGCCGTCGGGGCGGAGTCACCGGCGTAGTTGGGCAGGAAGCTCGGCCCGGGGCCGTAGTTGAGCACGTAGTGGATCGAGCTGCCGCGGAAGGGCAGGTCGTCCATGTTGAGGCGGCCGTGGGCGCCCTTGCCGTAGTAGCGACCGAGGGTGACCTCGGAGTCCCCCATGCCGTCGCCGACGAGGAGGATCACGTTCTTCGGTTTCGCGGAATCGATCTTGCCGTAGAGGGCAGCGGACTGGTCGTCACTCCGAGCTGCGAATGCGACCGCCGCGACGACCAGGGCCGTCATCAGGGCTGCCCCTGCGGCGACGAGAAGTCGAGACTTCATTCGTTTCTCCGTTCTGAGGTGTGTTGAGAGGGCGGCCGGGTCAGCCGAAGCTGACCCGGGTGTGAGTGCGGCCGATCACGGCCGAGTAGGTGCCGGCCTGCGCCCCAGCGGGGAGGCGGAGGACGGCGCGTCCCTTGCGGTTGACGACGCCGCTGACCACGGTGCGGCCGTTGCGGACGAGGCGGACTCGGGAGCCGGCCGCTGCGTCGCGCACGGTGCAGATGACCTTGCCGCCTTTCTTCGGCACGCAGGTGACCACGCTGGACTTGCCCGGAGCGCCATCCGCCCCGCGCGGGCCCGCCGGTCCCTGGGCGCCGTCATTGCCCGAAGCGCCGTCTTTGCCGGCGGCGCCGGGGGCACCGTTCTGACCGGCGGCACCTGGGGCGCCGTTCTGGCCCGGCATGCCAGGCGCACCGTTCTGCCCGGGCGTGCCCGGAGCGCCGTTCTGGCCCGGAGTGCCCGGGGCACCCGGTGCGCCATCCTCGCCGTCCTGACCGTCCTCGCCATCCTCACCGGCGGGGCCCTGCGGGCCCGGGATCCCGGCGCCGGGGAGCCGGCTCGGGGTCTTGCCGATCAGGAGGTCGAAGATGTCCGTCTGGTCGATCGTGCCCTGGACGTTGGCCGCCTGCGGGCCGCTCGCCCAGACCGGAACCTCGGCCCCGGTGTGGGCCTGGTCGCGGCCGGTTTCGGGGTCGCCGGTCGTGTAGGCGACCCGGATCGGGGCGCCGTCGACCGTCTGCACCGTCGCGTAGCTGGCACCGGTGGCCGGCTTCGCGTCGGCGTTGATGATCTCCGACGTGTGAGCGTGGTCGGCGGTCATGATGATCAGCGTGTCCGGGTGCTCGCGCTGGAACTCGAGGGCGACGCCCATCGCCTCGTCGAAGCCGAGCAGCTCGCCGATCTGCCCGCAGGCGTCGGCGGCGTGGTCGCGCTTATCGATCGAGGCACCCTCGACCTGAAGCGCGAACCCGTCGGGGTCCTCCTCCAGCAGGTCCAGCGCCTTGCTGGTCATCTCCGCCAGGGTCGGCTGGGTGCCGCGGTTCGCGTTCGGCTGGCACCGGGTGGAGGCGCTGCCGCCGCGCTGCTCGGGCGGCAGGGCCGCGTTGTCGGTCTGGAATTTGTCCGAGCGGGCGATCAGCGGCGCGAACTCGGTCGCCATGTTGCCGCCGGTAAACAGGCCGATCACCTTCTGGCCTTCGGCGAGCTCGTCGATCCCGGCCAGCTCGGCCTTGGTGCCGATCACGTCGTAGCCCTTCTGGCCGGCGTAGTCGAGCACGTTCGGGCCGCCGACCTGCGGGGCCAGCGTCTCCGTGTACTGGTTCCTGCCGCCGCCGAGGTAGAGGTCGAATTGCTCGTCGACCTGCTGCTCGGCGATCGAGCCGAGGCCGCCCGCGGCCTTGGTCTCGGTCGGGCAGATCGTGCGCGCGTCGTTCGGTCCCTGGCAGGGCCGCAGCGAGATGTGGGAGCTGGGCGCCGCCGGGGTAGCGTCGGTGATGTCAGCGGTGCTGACATTCCCGGTCGCCTTGCCCTTGTCGCGGGCGATCTCGAGGAAGGTGCGGAAGCCGGCGTTGGACCCGGGTACGAACGGGTCGGCCGAGGGGCCCTGGGAGAGCCGCGCGTCCGTCGTCCGCTTCCCGGTCGACCAGGCGGTCGCGGTCGGGGCGGAGTCGCCCGCGTAGTTGGGCCTGTAGCTCGGTCCCGGCCCGTAATTGAGGACGAAGTGCAGCGAGCTGCCGCGGAACGGCAGGTCGTCCATGTTCAAGCGACCGGCCGCGCCCTTGCCGTAATAGCGGCCGAGCGTGATCTCCGATTCGCCCATCCCGTCGCCGATCATCAGGATCACGTTCTTGGGTTTGCTCGGGTCGATCTTTTCCGCGAGCGCAGCCGACTTGTCGTCGCTCCTGCTCGCCCCGATCGCGACCGCCGCAACCGCCAGCACCGCCAGCACCGCGGTCCCGGCGAGCGAAAGAAGTCGTGACTTCATCCAGTCCTCCGTCTTAGAGATTTCTCTGTCCTGCGCGAGTCTGCGCAGGAGGAGAACCCCAGTTGTGTAGCCCCCGTATCCAGCCGGTAGCGATCTGGAAACCGCGATGTGTACAAGCGGTTATCGCCAGCCGGAGGGGAGAGTCAACTGCCGCCAAAGATCCGAATCGACAACCTCCAAGTGATCGAAAGCGACCTTGGTCGTCGACAGATCCGGCTGGTTCTTGCCTGGGCTGAGCTCCACCAGACTGAGCTTGAAGAAAACTGGCGCCGAGCTCGGGATAGTGAAAAACTGCTTCAGATCGAGCCATTGAGATGATCGGACTCACTCCCGACATAACTGCCGCAAGCGTCGTCCGTCACGGCGTCCTCCGCCTGACTTTCGCCGACGGGCTGAGCGGCGAGGTCGATGTGCTCGCCCATCTGGACGGCCCGGTCTTCGAGGACGCGCGCACGCCCCAGGGATTCGCCAAGGTCAAGGTTGACGCCGAGTCAGGAACCATCGTCTGGCCCGGCGGCGCCGACTTTGCCCCCGACACGCTCTACGTGCGCGTAAGCACCGGCGCCTGGCCGGCCGGCCTCACAGCTGCCTGACTCGCGACTCCCGCCCGTAGGGCAAGCAGTGCAAGGAAGAGGTGGCCGGGCAGTGCTTTGCACGACCGGCCGCCGATGACGCCGCAATGCGCCGCCCTACGGGCGGGAGCGGAGGGGGTGGGATTCGAACCCACGAGCGCCTTGCGACGCCAACAGTTTTCGAGACTGCCCCGTTCAACCACTCCGGCACCCCTCCGGGGCACTGCGAAGGGCAAAGCCTAGCGACGGCCTGGCTTCCGCCGTCGCAACGTATGTACCTAGACAATCACCTGCCGAGAACGGTCTCCGGCAACAGGACTTTCTTGTCGCCATTGGCCGAGACGAGCACGATTGACATCCCCTCACGTGCGGCGCGTCGCATCTCCTTCTCGAGAGTAGGGATATCGGCATCGAGGAACGCAGCCCTTTCGGGATACGGGGAGCGACCTTCGATCGCGAGCTCGATGGCTTCGTCCATAACTTTCCCCGCGGGCGAGTCTTCCGCTGAATTCATCGTTCCCACCCTTCGATCATTTGGACATGGCCATGCTTGATCTCGGCGATCGCGGCTCGCATTCCCTCACCGAGGCTACCGGAGTGAAACGGGACTGCAGCTTGCTTTCCGCCGCCCCGCGTGAACCGGTGCATCTCGTTGAAACGGTGGGCGCTGTCGTAGACGCGAACGGTCTCGGCCTTCCCGCCGATCTCGGCCGACAGGACGATGGCGTAGTCGACCACGTCCGGGCCCGCGGTGGTGAACTCGACCCTCATCCAAACGCCGCTAGCGAGATCGAGAAGTTGCCGGTAAGCAGCACTCACCCACCGCCAAGACGAGAGCGCGGGAAACTCTCCCCCTCGAACTCGGGGCTCTGCGAACCTTCAGCGACAGCGCGCGAAACCCCGACAAAGGAGCTGCCATGGGCACCGACACGTCACTCGTAACCGGAACTGACTTCATGACCGTCCCCACGCAGGACTACGACGCCGCGGCCGAGTTCTACGGCAAGGTGCTGGGGCTGCCGTTCTCCAAGCAGTGGGGGGAGATGCCGGCGGGGGAGTTTGAGACCGGGAACCTGACGATCGCGGTGATGCAGTCAGACGCGTTTGGGATCGAGTTCCACGCGCATGGGCACCCGATCGCGCTGCACGTCGAGGACGTCGCGGCGGCGCGCGGGGAGCTGGAATCGAAGGGGGTCTCCTTCGAGCAGGACACGATGGATTCGGGCGTCTGTCACATGGCCTTTTTCCGCGACCCCGACGGAAACGCCTTGATGCTGCACAACCGCTACGCGCCGGCGGACGTGGGACCGGGCAGCTGAGCCCGACTCAGTGGGGGCGAATCGCCCCTTTCCGGCTTAAAGAACCGCCCTGGGATGCCGATCAAACCGTGTGGAACCGACCGGTCAGACCCGGGTCGGGCGCTTCTTCGACGTCCGTCCGCACTTGCTCCGCGCCCTCGCCCTCGTGGCGCTGGCCTGGGGGCTTGGCTACCTGACCTGGCGCGTCGGGTGGAGCGGCCAGGGCGCCAACCCGGTGCTCTTCGTGCTGCTGCTCGTGACCGAGGTCTACGGCTTCTACGCGCTCGCGGTCCTCGCCTGGTTCTCCTGGTCGCGACCCCCGGCCCAGCGGCCGCACCCGACCCCGGGCCGCAGCGTCGACGTCTACGTCTGCACCTACGACGAGCCGGTCGAGGTGGTGATGGCGACGCTGGCGGGTTGCCGGGCGCTGAGCTACCCGCACACGACCTACCTGCTGGACGACGGCCGGCGTGAGGAGATGCGGGAGATCGCCGAGCTGGCGGGAGCCCGCTACCTGACCCGGGCCGACAACTCCCACGCCAAGGCCGGCAACCTCAACGCGGCGCTGCCGCGGACCGAGGGGGAGCTGGTGCTGATGCTCGATGCCGACCACGTGCCGATGCCGGACGCGCTCGACGCGATGGTCGGCTACTTCGACGACGAGCGCATGGCCCTGGTCCAGAGCCCGCACGACTTCTTCAACCACGACTCGGTCCAGCACTACGTCGTCGGCCGCCACGAGCAGTCGCTCTTCTACCGCGTCGTCTGCCCCGGAAAGGACCGCCACGGCGCCGCCTACTGGTGCGGCTCCGCGGCGCTGATCAACCGCCAGGCGCTGCTGGAGATCGGCGGCGTCGCGACCGAGACGATCGCCGAGGACTTCCACACGACGATCCGGCTGCAACGTCACGGCTGGCGCAGCCGCTACCACGACGAGGTCCTGGTCCAGGGCCTGGCGCCGCACGACCTCGACGGCTACCTGCTGCAGCGCGACCGCTGGGCCCGCGGCAACCTCGCCGTCTTCACCCTGCCGGAGTCGCCGCTGCGGGCGCGCACCCTGAGCCCGCTGCAGCGGCTCTCCTACCTCGCCAGCCTGCTCGCCTACCTGGCGCCGCCAATGCGGCTGCTGCTCCTGCTCACCCTCGGCGCGGTGATGCTGACCGGGGAGCTGCCGATGAAGATCAGCGTCGTCGCCCTCGCTGCGCTCTGGCTGCCCTCGGTCGCGCTCAACCTCGGCACCGGGGCGGCGCTGGCGCGCGGCTTCATGCGGATCCCCGAGACCGCCCACTACGAGCTGCTGACGATGGAGATCTACACCCGCGCCCTGCGCTGCATCGTGCGCCCGGGCAAGACCGCCTTCAAGGTGACCCCGAAGCAGGGCCGCGACGGCGGCGGCTGGGCGGCCGTGCGCAAGCTCCGCCTGGTCCTCTTCTGCACCGTCCTGCTCGCTGCGGGCACGCTGCTGCGGGCGCTCGACCTGGCCGGGGTAGGGCCGCTGCCAGACATGCCGGGGATCGCCGCGGTGATCGTCGTCGCGCTGGGCCTGATCGAGCTGCGCCGTCTGCTGGCGACCCTGCTCGCTGTCGGCCGGCGCCACCAGCGGCGGCTCGTCTACCGCTTCGCCGGGGACGCCGCCGCCGAATGCTTCTCACCCGAGGGCAAGACCCTGGCCTGGATGGTCGACGCCAGCGCCTCGGGGATCGGCCTCGTCGCCTCTGGTCCGCTCGAGGTCGGGAGCAAGCCGGCGGTGCTGCTGCGCCTTGAGGACGCTGCCGGAGAGCTGCACGAGGTCTCGGCCCAGGTCGAGGTGCGCAGCTGCCGCGAGCGCGACGGCAGCTGGCTCGTCGGCGCCACGATCGCCGACATCGACCCCGACTCGCGCCTGCGGCTGATGGAGTGGTGCTACGTGGTCTGCAGCCACGAGCGCCTGCGCGGCCGCCGCCCCAGCGCGCCGATCGCCGACGCCGAGGCGATCGTCATCTCCCTCGACGACTACCGCGGCGACATCCCCGAGTTGGCGCCAGTGCCCTTGCTGGAGCAGGCGTGAGCCTCCCCGGCCCGAGTCCTCTAGCTACGCTTCACCGACACCTGGAGAGGTGTCCGAGTGGCTTAAGGAGCGCGACTGGAAATCGCGTGGGCGGGGTTAACCCGCCTCGTGGGTTCGAATCCCACCCTCTCCGCTTGACGGCGAAATTCCTGCTCGTCGCGGCACTGGCAGTGGGGACGTGTGACCTGGCCGCGCCCACGGCCGGTGTCGCCGCCGAGAAACGCGGCCGGTCCGGCGCGGACACGCTCATCGGCACCCCCAGGGCCGACCACCTTCTCGGGGCTGGCGGCAACGACTTCCTGGCCGGCCGCGGCGGCGCCGACCGGCTCAATGGCGGCGCCGGCGCCGACGAGCTCACCGGCGGCCCCGGGTCCGACACGCTGCGAGGCGGGCCCGGCGCTGACGTGATCCTCGCCAGGGACGGCAGGGCCGATGCAATCGAGTGCGGGCCGGGCGACGCCGACGTCGCGGTCGCCGACGACATCGACGCGGTCGGCGTCAGCTGCGAGGAGCTCGCGACCACCGAGCGAGCGGCCCCGCCAACGGTCATCGTCGGCCCGCCCTCGCCGGCAGCGCCAACCCCCCAGCCCGAACCAGAGCCGGAAACCGAGCCCGAACCGGAAGAAGAAGGGGAAGACGAATTCGAAGAGCGGCCGCTGGCGATGTTCCCCGCCGGCCACGGCTGGACCGGCAACGGGGTCGGCAGCTTCGGCGACGCCGGAGCGCCCTTCGTCGTCAACGGCGACCGCTCGTTCCGGATCATCACCGACGGCCTCACCAACGAGTCGGTCGCGACCTCGCCGCCGCTGGCGCCGGTCGACCTGACCAAGTCCCACGTCAGCTTCCAGGCACAGGTCAGCTTCAGCTCCCGGCTGGGGGCTGTGAAGCTGCGCCTCGCCTCCGGCAATATTGCCACCGACTACGCCGAGGTGACGCTCTGGGAAGCAGCGGAGGACCCGATCATCCTCGCCTCCAGCTTCGAGTTCCAGACCCAGCAGACCGGGGCATTCGACGTCCACGGCAACGTCGACTGGTCCGAGATCGACCGCGCCCAAATCATCCTCACCGACAACGGGATCGGCCCGGTCACGCTCTACACGGCGGGGATCTACGCGGTGCCCAGCAAGCACACGAAAGCGACGATCAGCTTCACCTTCGACGACGGCTACGCCTCGACCTGGAACGACGGCCTGACCAAGCTCTCGACCCACCGCTATCCGGCGACCGCCTACGTGATCGCGCAGCTGATCGACGACCCCGGCCGGCTCAGCCTCGAGCAGCTGTACACGTTGCGTGACAAACACCACTGGGAGATCGGCGGCCACTCGTTCACGCTCGCCGCCCACAACCAGCCGAACGGGCTCGACGACCTCGACCCGGGAGACCTGGAGACGGAGATGGACAGCCTGCGCGACTGGCTCGACGAAAAGGGCTTCGAACGCGACACCTTCGCCTACCCGAAGGGCGCCGCCGGCCACGACGTGCGCGACCTCGCCGAGCGCGACTACTGCGCCGGACGCTCGACGGCGCGCGGGCCGGAAACGGTCCCGACCCGAGACGACTTCACGATGCGCGGCTGGTCGATCAACGGCTTGGAGGATGACGCCGACTCGGTGATCGCGGAGATCGACGAGGCGGTCGCGGATAAGGCCTGGCTGATGCTGACCTTCCACGACCTCGTGCCAGGCGCCCCAGTGGCCCCGACCGATTTCGAGGACGACGAATTCGATGAGGTCGTCGACCACGTGCGCAGCCTGCAGCTGGAAGGCAAGCTCAAGGTGCGGACGGTCGCCGACGCCCTCAACGCCCACTGCTGAGCCGGGAGCTCAGCGGCGCGCCGCGAAGAACTCACGCAGCAGGGCGGCGGACTCCGCCTCGGCGACACCGCGGATGACCTCGGGCCGGTGGTTGAGCGCCGGCTCGGCGAGCACGTCGAGGACGCTGCCGGCGGCACCGGCCTTCGGGTCGGGGGCACCGATGACGACGGTGGGGATGCGGGCGAGCACGATCGCGCCGGCGCACATCGCGCACGGCTCCAAGGTCACGTAGAGCACGGTGCCGGGCAGGCGCCAGCCGCCGAGCGCCTCGGCGGCGGCGCGGATCGCGAGCACCTCCGCGTGGGCGGTGGGGTCGCGGCGCAGCTCCCGCTCGTTGCCGGCGCAGGCGAGCGGCTCGCCGTCGTGCAGGACCGCGGCGCCGATCGGGACGTCGCCATGCTCCT
Organism: Solirubrobacterales bacterium; assembly: GCA_036277915.1. Classification (GTDB taxonomy): domain Bacteria; phylum Actinomycetota; class Thermoleophilia; order Solirubrobacterales; family 70-9; genus VAYN01. The sequence goes on along the minus strand of DASUMA010000025.1, from coordinate 36,173 downwards.
GCGCCAGGCGGGCTTGCTCCAGCGCCAGCGCCATGCCCTCCGCGTGGGCGGCGGCGCCCGCGGGGCCCTCGGTTGGGGTGCCGGCGTTCATCGATCCGGGAGTATGTCGCCTACAACTTCGCCGGTTTCGCCGTGTTAGCGGTAAAGCTCGCGGCGTCGCCGGGAGCAGCGACCAAATCATCCCGATGAGACGACTTCTTCCGACCTTCGCACCCCTGGCCCTGCTCGCGACGCTGCTGGCTTGCGCCAGCCCGGCGCAGGCGCAGGTCGGGGTCGCCGCAGCGCGCGAGTTCATCCCCCGCGAGCTCGTCGTCAAGTTCGAGGGCGAGCGCGCGCGGACCGTCTCGCTGCAAGCGGGCACCAGCGTGCGCCGCTCGGCGCTGGCGCTGCGGCGCAACCCGCGAGTCGCCTACGCGGTGCCGAACTACATCGCCACCGCCTCCGCCGCTGGCCCCGGCCTCGACGTCCTCCCGAACGACCCCGGCACGATTCCGGGCACCGCCGAAGCCGCCGCCTCAGCGGGGGGCTGGTCCTTCAAGCAGTGGAACTTCCTGCCCTGGGAGGAAGCCCCCGGGGCGAAGCTGCCGGTCTCCCCCGGCGGGATCGACGCGATCGGCGCCTGGGCGAACCTCGAGGCGGCCGGCCACCCCGGCGCCGAAGGCGTCACCGTCGCCGTGCTCGACACCGGCGTCGCCTACCGCAACGACGGCGGCAAGTTCCGGCGCAGCCCCGACTTCGCCCCCGATCAGTTCGTCCCCGGCTCCGACTTCGTCGACGGCGACCGGCTGCCGCTGGACGAAAACGGCCACGGGACCCACGTCGCCGGCACGATCGCCGAGAAGACCGACAACGGGGTCGGGCTGACCGGGCTCGCCTACGGGGCGAAGCTGATGCCGGTCCGGGTGCTCGACCAGCACGGGCGTGGAGACGCGGTGGCGATCGCCAAGGGCATCCGCTTCGCCGTCGCCGCCGGCGCCCAGGTGATCAACATGAGCTTCAACTTCGGCTGCGGCAACCGGGTGCCGGGGGTTGACGAAGCGCTGCGCTACGCCTACTCGCGCGGGGTCGTCACCGTCGCCTCCGCCGGCAACCTCGGCTCCGAGACCTGCGTCTCCGCCCCCGCCACCAGCCCGCGCGTGATCGGCGTCGGCGGCACCACCGAGGGCGGCTGCCTCGGCAACTACTCGCTGGCCGGCAAGGAGATCGACCTGGTCGCCCCCGGCGGCGGCGCCCCGAGCCCGGGCTGCCCGTCGATCTCGGCGCGCTCGATCTACCAGGTGACTCTGCGCGGCGGCAGCACCCGCATCTTCGCGATCCCCGGCAACTACATCGGCACCTCGATGTCAGCCGCCCACGTCTCCGGCGCCGCCGCGATGGTCCTCGCCAGCGGCGTGCTGGGACCGGGGGCCAAGGGCCGAGGCCTGGTCAAGGCGACGACCCAGCGCCTGCGTGCAACTGCCCGCGACCTCGCCTTGCCTTCGAGCGAGCAGGGGGCGGGATTGCTCGACGTCGGCGCAGCGACCGACCCGGGCGCCTGAGACCTCCAGCTAGGTCGTGCGGACGATGATCACGCTGCAAGGAGCGTGGTGAGACACGTTGTTCGGGACGCTGCCCAAGAAGTAGCGGCGGGCGCCGCTCATCCCTTTGTTGCCGACCACAATCAGGTCGGCTTTGATCTGTTCGGCGACGTCGATGATCCCGTCGGCGGGATCACCCTCGACCGGGTGCGTCTGAACCTCGACGCCCGCCTGCCGGGCCTCAGCCGCAGCGGCGTCGAGCACGAGGTTGACGTCCTCGCGCGGCCCGATCTCGTACTGGACATCGGCCGGAGCTTCGTCCCTCTCCCCCTGCAAGCGACGGGCGGAGACGGGGGCGTAGGCGCTGACGATGCTGAGCTGGGCGCCGTTGAGCTTCGCCAGCTCAACCGCCTGCGCAACTGCCTGACCGGCGGAATCAGAGCCATCGGTCCCAACCACGATACGAGTGAACACGCCCGCCTCCTTCGCTCAGCTTCAGCCGCCGGTCGGGCTCGATACTAACGTTCGGCGCGGGCTTCTTTGGCGGCTTTTGGCGAGAGGTCGCGGAAGCCGTCGCCGAGGATCTCCGTCGGCGTCGTCGCCAAGCGGTAGATCGCGATCCCCATCGAGGCGACCAGGCAGACGACGAGGATCAGCATCCCGACTTTCCAGAGCCACGGCACGGGCGAACCCTAGATGGTCGCTTCCGGGCTAGGCTGCGGGGCATGGGACTGGAGAAAGTGGCTGACGGGGTCTGGCTGCTGCGGGGCGATTTCCGCGGCGCGATGAACATCTACTTCATCGAGGACGGCGACGGCGTCGTCCAGTTCGACGCCGGCACCAAGTCGATGCGCAAGAAGGCGCGGGCAGCGGCCGAGGAGCTCGGCGGGCTGAAGCGGGTCGTGCTCGGGCATGCCCACGCCGACCACCGCGGCACCGCCCCCTCGATGGAGGCGCCCGTCGCCTGCCACCCCGACGAAGTCGCCGACGCCGAAAGCGACTCGGCGATGGCACGCTACTTCCACCTCGAGCAGCTGCCGGTGGCCTGGATCCGGCGGCTCTACCCGTTCTTGCTGCGGCGCTGGGACGGCGGCGCGGTGAAGATCGCCGAGACGGTGATCGAAGGCGACGAGGTCGCCGGCTTCAAGGTCATCCACTTCCCCGGCCACGCCCCGGGCCTGATCGGCCTCTGGCGCGAGAGCGACGGCGTGGCGCTGGTCTCAGACGTCGTCTACCTGGTCGACTCGGGCCGGCTGAAACCGCTGCCCGAGGGCGAGGCCAGCGTCCCCCATCCCGCCTGGGCCTGGGACCACGCCAAGGCGAAGGAGTCGGTGCGGCGGCTGGCGGCGCTGGAACCGAAGGTCGTCTGCCCCGGGCACGAGCACCCGCTGCGCGGCGAGAACCTGCGCGAGACGCTGGAACGCGCCGCCGAGAAGTACTGATCCCATAAGTTCCCAGCACTGATGATCGGGACGTACGCCTCGGCGGCGCTGATCTGTGCCGTCTCGCTGCTGGTCGGCCGCGCCCTGCTCTCCCTGGCGGGACGGCAGAAGTGGCCCTGGCTGGAGCCGGCCGTCGGCTTCGGCGCGGTCCTGACCGTGACGGGCGGGTTGGCGCGCGCGCCCGGGCACGGAGCCAGCGCGACGCTGGGGCTGGGGCTGCTAATCGCCGCGGCAGCCTTCGTCGCTTGGCGGCAGAGCTACGACGCGCGCGGGGCGCTGCGAGCCGGATGGCCGGTGGCGCTGATCCTCGCCCTGGTCCTGGCAATCCCGTTCGCGGTCAGCGCCCGCTGGGGGCTGCTCGGCGTCGGCTTCAACAACGACCTCGGGCTGCACCTGGCCTGGGCCGAGTGGCTGCGCAGCGGCTTCGGGCCCGCGCCGGACGCCGGCTACCCGCTGGGCCCGCACGGGCTCGCCGTGGCGACCGCGGCGGTCCCGGGGATTGGCCTCGCCCAGGCTTTCCTTGGCGAGATCATCGCGATCGGCATCCTCACCGGGCTGACCGCGCTCGGCGCCCTGCGCGAGCTCGGCGGCTGGCGCCGGGCGCTCGCGGCGTCGATGGTCGCCCTCCCCTACCTCGCCGCCTCCTACTTCGCCCAGGCGGCGTTCAAGGAGACCGCCGAGGCGCTCTTCGTGCTCGCCTTCGCCGTCTTCCTGCTGGCCCCCGGGCAGCCCGACTCCGGGCCCTGGGCCCGGGTCCGGTTCGTCCTGCCGCCGCTGGCCCTGGCCGGGGGCATCTTCTTCTCCTACAGCTTCGCCGGCCTCGCCTGGCCGGTCGCGATCGGTGTCCTCTGGAGCCTGACCCTTCCGGCGGTGCGCCAGGCGCTGCGGCCACGGGCGCTGCTGCGGTTCCTGCTGCGGCCGACGACCCTGCTGGGGATCGCCGTGCTCGCCGGCCTAGCGGTGGTGTTGACCCTGGTCGGCCCCTTCGGCTTCGCCCGCGGCTTCAACAAGGTCGCCGGCAGCAACACCTACGGCCCGGTCTCCCCGCTGGAGGCGCTTGGCGTCTGGCCGGCCTCCAACTACCGCCTCGACGCCGCCGGCGGGGCCGAGCTAACCGGAGTGGCGGGGACGATCGCCGTCCTCGCCCTGCTCGTTGGCGTCGCCTGGTGGGTCGAGCGGCGCGAGGTGACGATCCCGATCGCGCTCGGAGCCAGCGCCGCCCTCTACCTCGCCTCCCTCCCCTTCAGCGGCGACTACTCCCAGGCCAAGGCGCTGATGATCGCCGCCCCGCTGGCGATGCTGGTCGCCGTCCGTCCCCTGGTCACCGAGTTCGCCCGCCCGGTTCGCAGTTCTTCCCGCATACCGGGACAAACTGCGAATCGGCGCGGAGGGGCGGCTGGGCTGGCGCGGATCGCCTGGAGCCTTTTGGCGGTGGCGTTCATCGGGGGGAGCATCTACTCGAGCCTGCTGGTGCTGCGGGACGCGCCGGTTGGTCCGGCGGGGCACGGGGGCGAGCTCAAGGCCTTCCTGCCGGTCGTGCACGGGCGCGACGTGCTCTACGCCGGGCAGGATCGCTACGCCGCCTACGGTCTGCTCGGCGCCGACACCCATGTGCCGCTGGTCGAGTTCCCCGATGAACTCGTCTCCCCCAACCCGGAGAAGCCGTTCGACACCGGCGACGCCTACAGCCCGGTCGACTTCGACTCCTTCTCGGAGGAGACGCTCAACTACTTCCCCTACGTGATCACCAGCCGCGCCGCCTGGAACAGCGCCCCGCCGCCGAACTTCAAGCGGGTCGCCGCCACTCCCTCCTACGTGCTCTGGAAGCGCACCGGCCCGACCCCCGAGGACCGCCACGTCCTGCTCGAGGGGACCGAGGCGGCGGCACTGGCCGGGTGCGCCTCGCCGGAGATCCGCATCCTCCTCGCCAACCCCGGCCGGGCCTCGCTCTTCCCCGGCGCGGTGATCGGCCAGAAAGGCGCCTGGGAGGAGGGCAGCATCCTCGGCAACGGAGATGAGACCTCGCAGGAGCTCGACCTCCCGGCCGGCGAGTGGAACCTCTCGCTCCAGTACTTCGCGCCGTTCGAGCTGACCCTGACCGGCCCCCGCTTCCGCGAACAGCTGGTGCCGGCGCTCGACGGCCAGCGGCCGAACACGATCAGCCTCGGCAACAGCGGCCAGTTCTGGCCCGCCGGCCGCTTCCAGAGCGACGGCGGCATGGCCCGCTTCACCATCGCCGCTGCCGAGGCGACGACCCTGCAGGACATCAGCGGCTACGACGGCAAGGCCTACATCGGCGAGCTCGTCGCGGTCCCGGTCGGCCCGCACCGCACGGTGCCGCTCGGCGACGCCTGCGACTCGTGGATCGACTCCTACGAAGCGCCCGAATCGCCCTGAGCTAGGCGGTCGCCTTGGCGGCCATGCGCTCCGGGGAAACCCGGACCACGTCCCACACGAGCCCGGCCTTCTCGAGCCCGTCGATCACCATCGCCGAGACGTCCACCTGGAAGCGGCCGAGGCCGTGGGTGGAGGAGGTCGGGAAGGCGTGGTGGTTGTTGTGCCAGGCCTCGCCGAGGGTCGGGATCGCGATCAGCGCCAGGTTGCGCGAGTGGTCGCTGGTCTCGAAGTCGCGGTTGCCGAAGGTGTGGCAGAGCGAGTTGATGCTGTAGGTGAAGTGGTGGAGGACGAAGACCCGGACGAGGCCGCCCCAGAGCAGGCCGGTGACCCCGGCGAAGAGCGTGCCGCCGATGATCCAGCCGAGCGCGAAGGGCAGCAGCAGGCCGAGAATCGCCCACTGGATGAAGGTGCGGTCGACCCAGCTGATCACCGGGTCGGCAATCAGGTCCGGCGCGAAGCGTTCCTTGTTGCCGCGCTGGGTGTGGATGAAGAGCCAGCCCATGTGGGCGTGGAAGAGGCCGCGCATGGCGCCGCTCCAGCCGTGACCGTGATCGACGTGGGGGCTGTGCGGGTCGCCCTCCTCGTCGGAGAAGGCGTGGTGCTTGCGGTGGTCGGCGACCCAGGAGATCACCGGGCCCTCGATCGCCGCCGAGCCGAGGATCGCCAGCAGGCCATGCAGCCACTTCGAGGTTTTGAAGGAGCGGTGGGTGAGGTGGCGGTGGAAGCCGACCGTGATCCCGAGCCCGGTGAAGAGGTACATGCCGAGGAAGAGGAAGACGTCGCTCCAGTGCAGCGCCTTGCCCCAGACCTGCCAGCCGGCGAGACCGATGGCGATGAACGGGATCAGGGTGACGAGGCCGGTGATGATCCGGTCGCGGGTCTCGTTCTCTACCGGCTGAATGTCGGAAGGCAGGGGTCCGGCGCTCGGCATCAGGCGCGGATCATACGGGTCGAACCTGAAGCGACGGTTCTGTAGGGTCGCCCGGATGCCGCTCGCCAACACCGCGCCGCTGCGCCGTGAGATCGAGAGCCGGCTGCCGGAGCGGCCGTTCACGATCGAGTTCTGGGATGGAACCAGCGTTCCCTCGACCAGCGGCGAGGGCCCGAACTTCAGCGTCCGCTCCCCCCGCGCCGCCGCCCACGTGCTGCGGGCGCCGGGCCAGCTCGGCCTCGGCCGCGCCTACGTCAGCGGCGAGCTCGAGGTCGATGACATCGACGCGGTGATCGCGCTGCTCGACTCCTGGCAGCCGCCCGCGCTGGACGGAGCCGACAAGCGGGCGCTGCTGGTCGGTGCGGTTCGTGCCGCCGGGATCACCAAGCCGCCGCCGCGCCCCGCCGCCGAGCTCCGCCCCAGCGGCCGCCGCCACAGCAAGGAGCGCGACGCCCGCGCCGTCCGCCACCACTACGACGTCTCGAACGAGTTCTTCGAGCTCTTTCTCGGCCCCAGCATGGTCTACAGCTGCGCGATCTTCTCGCGCGGGGCGACGACGCTGGAGGAGGCGCAGGAGGCGAAGCTCGACATGGTCGCCGACAAGCTGGCGCTGAGGAAGGGCGAGCGGGTGCTCGACGTCGGCTGCGGCTGGGGCGGCTTCCCGCTGCGGGCGGCGACCAAGTACGGGGCCAACGTCGTCGGCATCACCCTCTCCCCTCCCCAGGCCGAAAAAGCGCGGCAGCGGGCAGAGGAGGCCGGGGTCGCCGACCGGGTCGAGATCCGGGTCATGGACTACCGCGACCTCGCCGGCGAGCGCTTCGACGCGATCGCCAGCATCGGCATGGTCGAGCACGTCGGCTCGGCCAACATCGACCTCTACGCGCGCACTCTGGCCGGGCTGCTGGAGCCGGGCGGGCGGCTGCTCAACCACGGCATCACCCGCCTCCGCCACACCGACGCCGAGGCCGGGGCCTTCTCCGAGCGCTACGTCTTCCCCGACGCCGCGCCGCTGCACATCTCCCGCAATCTGCTGGCGCTGGAACGCGCCGGCTTCGTCGTCCGCCACCTCGAGGAGTTCGGCCTCGACTACGCGGAGACGCTGCAGCACTGGGCGGACAACCTCGACTCCAACCTGGAGGAGGCGACGCGGCTCGCCGGCCCGGAACGGATCCGCGTCTGGCGCCTCTACCTGCGGGCGGCGCGCAATGGCTTCCTCAGCGGCTTCACCTCGATCTACCAGGCCCGCTGCACCCTGGGCTGACCCTGGATTGTCGACTTAGTCGGCCTATAGCCGACAAACTCGACAAAAATCAGACGGGGAACCCGTCGGTCACGTCCTCGAGCGCCCAGTCGGCGCCCTCGTGGGTCAACTGCGCGACGGTGTAGGAGCCGGTGGCTACGCCGACGACCTTGATTTTCGCCCCGTGGCAGGCGATCACGTCGCGGGGGGTGTCGCCGACGCCGATCGCGTTCTCGCGGCCGAGCGGCTTGCCGGCGGCCTCGGCGCCGCGCTCGAGCGCGCGCCGAGTCAGCGCCGTGCGGTCGTGGGAGTCAGAGCCGTAGCCGCCGAAGCGGAAGAAGCGGTCGAGGTCGCCGCGGGCGAGCTTGATCCGCGCCGCCGGCTCGATGTTGCCGGTGACGATCCCGAGCAGGACGCCTTCCTCGGCTAAGCGGGGCAAGAGCTCCTCGATCCCGGGCATGATCTCGTAGCCCTCCGACTCGGCGACGGCGTCGCCGAGGTGCCCGAGGTAGCACCCGATCGCCTCCGCCAGCTCGGTGTCGGCGCCGTCGCGGCCGAGCACCTCCTGGAAGACGATCGCGGCGATTTCGGGGTCGGTCATCCCCGCGTGGGTGTGTTCGGCGATGTTCGCTTCGACGTCGTAGAGCTCGATGAAGGCCCGCTGCCAGGCGACGGCCCCGGCCCCGCCGGTGTGCAGCAGGGTGCCGTCGATGTCGAAGAGGATCGCCTCGATCACGCCGGCGGCAGCGTATACAGCGGGCTGGCGGACGGCGGGCCGGCGGCTTCGGCTGGCTGCGTGACCCCGGGCGCCGGCACGGCCAGCACGGCGAGGGTGAAGACCAGAGCGGCGCGGGCGGACATCGCGGACATGCGACCTCATCGGCCCGCTCCCGCACAGCCGTAGCTCTGGCCTAAATCGTGCCTAGTGCTCGCCCTCCAGCAGGTCGCGCTGGCTCAGGGTGTAGAGCAGGGCGAGCGAGGGGAGAACAAGAACGGCGGCGACGGCGAAGACGATGAAGATCACGGTCATCGTCGGGTCCGGCGCCGCAGCCTGGTCGATGCGGAGGCTGGTCGGCAGCAGGTAGGGGAACTGGGCCACACCCCAGCCCCAGATCACGGCGACGACGGCTCCCGCGGCGAGCGGGCGCAGGGGACGGCGCCCACCACGCAGCAGCACCGCCAACAGGCCGAGGCCGCAGAGCGCCGAGAGGACGACGAGCGGCAGGCCCTGGTCGAGCAGGCGGTCGTAGACGTAGCGCGCTTCGGAGTGCAGGGCGAAGAGGCCGGCGAGGGCGAAGGCGCCGGCGATGGCCGCGGCCGCCAGCGAGCGGCGGACGAAGTAGCGCTCGAGGTCCTCCTCCCCGGCCCGCCGCGCGTCGCCGACTAGGAAGACAGCGGAGAGGTAGGCGCCGGTGGCGACAAACATCGCCCCGATCAGCAGCGGCAGCGGCTGCAGCCAGCTGGAGAAGGCGTCGCCGTTGCCGTCGGCCGGGACCTCGCCGGAGGCGATCGCGCCGACCACGGCGCCCATGAAGAACGGGGTGAGGACGGAGGAGAGGGCGAAGGTGGCGCCGGCCGCGCGCCGCCCCTGCAGGCCGACGATCGTCTTGCGGAAGGCGAAGCCCGCGCCGCGCAGGACGATGCCCAGCGCCGCCAGCGCGATCGGCACATACAGGGTTGAGAAGATCGCGCTGAAGGCCGGCGGGAAGGCGGTCCAGAGGACGACGAGGACGAAGATCAGCCAGACGTGGTTGGCCTCCCAGACGGGGGTCAGCGAGCGCTGGATCAGCTCCCGCGGCCGCTCGCCCCGCTCCGGCCCGCCGGCGATCAGGTCCCAGAGCCCGCCGCCGAAGTCGGCGCCGCCGAACAGCGCGTAGAAGGTCGCCCCGACCCAGAGGATCGCCGCGGCGGCGTCGGCCTTGCTCACGCCGCTCCCTCGCTCGCTGCCGGAGGCCCGTATGGCGCTCCCTCGGGTTCGGATTCGCCCGCCCGCCAGCGCTTCGACATCCCTCGCAGGACGAGGATCGCGGTCGTCCCCAGCCCCGCATAGAGCAGTAGCACGCCGGCGAAGGCGAACCAGATCCCCTCCGCCTCGGTGACCGCTTCGGAGGTCCGCATGTAGCCCTGGACGATCCACGGCTGGCGGCCGACCTCGGTGACGATCCAGCCGCACCACAGGGCGATGATCGAGCCCACCCCCGAGACCGCGACCGCGCGCAGGAACCAGGGCGTCCGCGGGATGTCGCGCCGTTTCCACCAGACCCACCCGAACCAGGCGCCGAGCACGAGCAGCCCGGTCCCGATCCCGACCATCGTGTCGAAGGCGAGGTGCAGCAGCGTGTTCGCCGGTGGTCGCTCGTCGGGCGGGATGTCGTTGAGCCCGGTGACTTCGGTGTCGGCGCTGAACCCGACCAGGAAGGAGTCGAGGTCGGGGATCGGGATCGCCCCCTTGACCCCGTCGTCGGTACATACGCCGCCCAGGTACTCGGTCTGGTGGTCGCCGGTCTCCTGGATGCACTCCATCGCCGCGAACTTGGCCGGCTGGTGGTCGGCGACTTCGCGCGCGGCCGTGTCGCCGACGAAGAGCTGGACCGGGGTGACGATGCACCCGATCGTCAGCGGGATCAGGAGGCCGAGCCGGTGCAGGCGGTCGCGGCGGCCGCGCAGCATCCCGACCGCGTAGATCGAGGCGACGAGGAAGCCGACGACCATGTACGCGGCGAGGATCATGTGCGGCGCCTCGTAGCCGGTCGCCGGGTTGAAGAGGACTTCGAGCGGTTCGGTGTCCACCACCTTGCCGGCCGCGTCGAGCACGAAGCCCTGCGGCTGGTTCATCCAGGAGTTGGCGGCGACGACCGAGAAGGCGCCGCCGATCCCGGTGATCACCATCGGCACCCCCGACCAGAAGTGGGCCCAGCCGCCGAGCCGCTTCCAGCCGTAGATGTAGACGGCGAGGAAGATCGCCTCGAGGAAGAAGAAGATGCCCTCGATCGCGAAGGCGACCCCAAAGGCGGCACCGAAGCGATCGACGAACTCGGGCCAGAGCAGGCCGAACTCGAAGCTGAGCACGGTGCCGGTGACGGCGCCGACCGCGAAGGTCACCGCCATCGCCTTCGACCAGCGCCGCGCCAGCTCCATCGCGTCGGCGTCGTCGCGTTTCAGGCCGAGGTAGTTAGCGACGAGGATCGTCGCCGGCAGCGCCACGCCGATGCAGGAGAGAACGATGTGGAAGGCCAGGGTGAAGGCCATCAGCTCGCGCGCGGCGAGCAGGTTGGATGCCGACGCCGCCAGGGGAAGCGGGTCGAGCGGGAGCATCGCTACTCCGCGCGCCTCGCGCCCCGGTAGCGGCGGATCAGGGCGTTGGTCGAGCTGTCGTGGCCGAGCTCCGGCACCTCGGCGGCTTTCAGCTCCGGGATGATCCGCACCGCCAGCACCTTGCCGAGCTCGACCCCCCACTGGTCGAAGGAGTCGATGCCCCAGATCGCGCCCTGGGTGAAGACGCTGTGCTCGTAGAGGGCGACGAGGGCGCCCAGAGTCTGCGGCGTCAGCCGCTCGGCGAGGATCGTGTTCGAGGGGCGGTTGCCCTCCATCACCCGGTGCGGCACGACCGCCTCCGGCGTGCCCTCCTCGCGCACCTGCTCCGGCGTTTTGCCGAAGGCCAGCGCCTCGCCCTGGGCGAAGACGTTGGACATCAGCAGGTCGTGGTGGTCGCCGAGCGGGTTATTCGAGTTCGCGAAGCCGATGAAATCGCAGGGGATAAGCCGCGTCCCCTGGTGGATCAGCTGGTAGAAGCTGTGCTGGCCGTTGGTCCCCGGCTCACCCCAGAAGATCGCCCCGGTGTCGTAGTCGACGTGGGCGCCGTCGAGGGTGACGTGCTTGCCGTTCGACTCCATCGTCAGCTGCTGCAGGTAGGCGGGGAAGCGGTGCAGGTACTGGTCGTAGGGGAAGACGCCGCTGGTCTGGGCGCCGTAGAAGTCGGAGTACCAGACCGAGAGCAGACCCATCAGCATCGGCAGGTTGGCCCCGGTGGGGGCCTCGCGAAAGTGCTCGTCCATCGCGTGGAACCCGGCCAGCATCTCGCCGAACTGGGCCGGGCCGATCGCCAACATCGTCGAGAGCCCGATCGCCGAGTCCATCGAGTAGCGGCCGCCGACCCACTCCCAGAAGCCGAACATGTTCTCGGTGTCGATCCCGAACTTCGAGACCTCCTCGGCATTGGTTGAGACGGCGACGAAGTGCTTGGCGACCGCCGCCTCGTCGCCGCCGAGCCCAGCCAGCGACCACTCGCGGGCGGAGCGGGCGTTGGTCATCGTCTCCAGCGTCGTGAAGGTCTTCGAGGAGATGATGAAGAGCGTCTCCTCGGGGTCGAGGTCCCGCGTGGACTCGACGAAGTCGGTGCCGTCGACGTTGGAGACGAAGCGGAAGGTCATCTCGCGACGGCTGAAGTGGCGCAGCGCCTCGTAGGCCATCACCGGGCCGAGGTCGGAGCCGCCGATGCCGACGTTGACGATGTTGCGGATCGGCTTGCCGCTGTGCCCGCGCCACTCCCCCGAGCGCACCCGCTCGGAGAAGGCCGCCATGCGGTCGAGCGTCTCGTGCACCTCCTTGACGACATCGACGCCGTCGACGATCAGCGAGCGCTCGCGCGGCATCCGCAGCGCCACGTGCAGCACGGCCCGGTCCTCGGAGACGTTGATGTGCTCCCCGGCGAACATCGCTTCGCGCCGCTCCTCCACCCCGCGCTGGCGGGCGAGCTCACCGAGCAGCAGCAGCGTCTCGTCGGTGACGCGGTTCTTCGAGAAGTCGAGGTAGAGCCCAGCGCCCTCGGCGACCAGCCGCTCGCCGCGCTCGGGGTCGGCGGCGAAGAGGTCGCGCAGATGGGTGCCGCGGGTCTGCTCGTAGTGGGCCTGAAGCTCGGCCCAAGCCGGCACCTCCTTAAGTGGCGCCGGCTGCGGGGTCACCCGGCCGTGACCCCGCGCTGGGAGGAGATCGACTTCAGGAGCTCTTCCCAGGAGGAGTTGAAGCTGGCTTTGCCCTCCTCCTGCAATCGCGTCGCTAGGGCGGCGACGTCGATCCCGGCTCGGTCGAACTCGGCCAGGACCTGCTCGGCGTTGCCGCCGTCGGCCGGGACCAGGTCGCCGACCTCGCCGTGGTCGGCGAAGGCCAGGAGCGTCGGCTCCGGCATCGTGTTGACCGTGAAGGGCGAGGCGAAGGCCTCGATGTAGAGGGTGTCGGAGGCGTTCGGGTCCTTGGTCCCGGTGCTGGCCCAGAGCAGCCGCTGCGGCCGCGCGCCCTCGTTCATCAGCCGTTGCATGCGGTTGGAGTCGAGCAGCTCGCGGTAGGCGCGGTAGGCGCGGCCGCCGATCGCGACCCCGAGCCGGTTGTGCAGCTCGTCCGGGACCTCTTCGGCAACGGCGACGTCCCAGCGGGACATGAAGATCGAGGCGACTGAGGCGACGTCGGGGTCGAGCCCGGCCTCGATCCGCCGTTCGATCCCGCGCATGTAGGCCTCGGCCGCGCCCAGGTACTGCGCGTGGTCGAAGAGCAGGGTGACGTTGATCGGGATGCCGGCGAAGATCGACTCCTCGATCGCCTTCTGCCCAGCCTCGGTCCCCGGGATCTTGATGAAGAGGTTCTCGCGCTCGCCCTTGGCGTGGAGCGCCGCCGCCTCCTCGATCGTCGCCTCGGCGTCGTCGGCGATCAGCGGCGAGACCTCGAGCGAGCAGAAGCCGTCGACCCCGGCGGTGCGGCGGTGGACGTCGGCGAAGAGGTCGGTGGCGTCGCGCAGATCGCTCAGGGCGAGCTCGAAGAAGATGCGCTCGTCGGCGTTGACACCCACGCCCTCGCCGGCATCGGCGGCGGGCGCGACCTCGGCGATCTGCTCGTCGTAGGTGTCCCCGCCGGAGATCGCCTTGTCGAAGATGGTCGGGTTCGAGGTCAGCCCGGTGACCGAGAGCTCATCGATGTAGCCCTTGAGCGTGCCGTCGCCGAGCATCGTGCGGGTGATGTTGTCGAGCCAGAGGCTCTGACCCACCTCGTGCAGTCGTGCCGTTGCCTTCACGAGCGACCTCCTCTCAGGTCGTTGACGGTTGGGCGGCGCCGGCGAGCATCTCGCGGGCGACCTGGATGATCCTCTCTGGCGTGAAGCCGAACTCCTCCTCGACGTCCTTGAACGGCGCCGATTGGCCGAAGGTCTCCATGCCGACGATCTTGCCGGCCTCTCCAACGTAGCGCTCCCAGCCCATCGGCGAGCCCTCCTCGATCGCAATCCGGGCGGCGCAGCCGGGCGGCAGCACCTCATGGCGGTAATCGGCGTCCTGGCGGTCGAAGACCTCCCAGCAGGGCATGCTGACCACGCGCGAGGCGACTCCCTCGCCGCTCAGCTGCTCGTGGGCGGCGATCGCCAGCTGCACCTCGGAGCCGGTGGCGATCAGGATCAGCTCGGGATCGCCCTCGCAGTCGGCGAGCACGTAGCCGCCGCGCAGCGTCCCCTCGGCGGAGGCGTAGCGGGAGCGATCGAAGACGGGCACGTTCTGGCGGGTCATGACCAGCGCCACCGGGTCGTGGGTGCGGCCGATCGCCAGGCGCCAGGCGTAGGCGACCTCGTTGGCGTCGGCGGGCCGGATCACGTCGAGCCGCGGGATCGCCCGCAGCGAGGCCAGCTGCTCGATCGGCTGGTGGGTCGGGCCGTCCTCGCCGAGCCCGATCGAGTCGTGGGTGAAGAGGTGGACGACCGGGATCTCCATCAGCGCCGAGAGGCGGATGCCGGGCCGGGCGTAGTCAGAGAAGGTGAGGTAGGTCGACCACATCGGCCGCAGCTTGCAGAGCGACATCCCGTTGCAGGCGGTGACCGCGCCGTGTTCACGGATCCCATAGTGGACCTGGCGCCCGCCGAACTCGCCCGGCTCGAAGTTGGTGACGCCGTCGAAGCTGAGCCGGACCGAGGTCGAGTCGGTGAGGTCGGCGGAGCCGGAGATCAGCCAGGGGACCCGCTCGGCGATCGCGTTCTGGACCTTGTTCGAGGCCTTGCGGGTGGCGAGGCCCTTCTCTTCGTCGGCCTCGAAGCTCGGCAGGTCGGCGTCCCAGCCGTCGGGAAGCTCGCGCCGCTGCATCATCTCCAGCTCGCTCGCCAGCGCCGGCTCGGAGCTTTTGTAGGACTCGAAGGCGGCGAGCCAGGCGGCGCGCAGCTCGGCGCCGCGCTTGCCGATCCCCTCGGCGAAGCGCTCCTTGACCCCGTCGGGGACGAGGAACTGGGCGTCCTCGGGCCAGCCGTAGGCCTTCTTGGTGAGCTTCACCTCCTCCTCGCCGAGCGGTTCGCCATGGGCTGACTCGGTGTCCTGCTTGTTCGGCGAGCCCCACCCGATGTGGCTGTCGATCACGATCAGGGTCGGGCGGCCGGTCTCGGCCTTGAACCCGTCCAGCGCCTTCTCGAGCAGGTCGGCGTCGTTGGCGTCGGTGACCTCGAGCACGTTCCAGCCGTAGCCCTCGAAGCGGGCCTTGACTTCATCGTCGTAGGCGAGCGCGGTGTCGCCGTCGATCGTGATGTGGTTGTTGTCGTAGAGCCAGCAGAGGTTGTCGAGCTTCAGGTGGCCGGCCAGCGAGGCGGACTCGTGGGAGACGCCCTCCATCAGGCAGCCGTCGCCGGCGAGCGCATAGACGTCGAAGTCGAAGAGCGTGGTCTCGGCGGTGTTGAAGCGCTCCGCCTGCCACTTCGAGGCCAGCGCCATCCCAACCGCGGTCGCGATCCCCTGGCCGAGCGGCCCGGTGGTGGTCTCGACCCCGGAGGTCCAGCGGTACTCGGGGTGGCCGGGAGTGCGCGAGTGCAGCTGGCGGAAGTTTTCGATCTCGTGCAGGCTGACCGCCGGCTCGTCCATCAGGTTGTAGTCGTCGTCGACGCGGCGGACCCCGGCGAGGAAGAGCATCGAGTAGAGCAGCATCGAGGCGTGGCCGGCCGAGAGCACGAAGCGGTCGCGGTTGGGCCAGGTCGGGTCGGCGGGGTCGTAGCGCAGGTAGCGCTGCCACAGCGTGTAGGCGACCGGGGCCAGCGACATCGGGGTGCCGGGATGGCCGGAGCTGGCCTTCTGCACCGCGTCGATGGAGAGGGTGCGAATCGTGTTGATCGCGAGCTGGTCGATGTCGTTCGGCATGCGCGCCCGATCCTAGTCATTCCCGGCAGACGGCCGGCCGGATCCGCCTGGATGGCCCAAAGAGAGCCCTTTGATCAGGATATGTATTGTGCTTTACACGCCGGTTTTTTAGTCAGACAGGGGGACAAAATGTTTCGCAGGGGTCGCACCGCGTTCGCGGGGGCATTCGCAGCTCTTCTCATCGTTATCTCGGTCCTGGGGAGCCAGGCGCAGGCCGCCGGCATCACCGGGATCTCCGACGAGAACCTGACCCGCTGGTCACCCGCTGCGGTGTCCGCGTTCAACCTGACTGAGGTCAAGCAGGTGCGGCACATCGTCGGCTGGGACGTGGCGCTGCATCCGCAGCAGCTCGCCGACGAGAAGGAGTGGATCAGGATCGCCGAACAGGACAGACACCTCGAGGTGATGATCTCCTTCGGCATCAACGAGCTCTTCCGGGGCCCGCACCCGAATCTCGTCGATTACGCCTTTGCCGTTGGCAAGTTTCGTCGCGAACAACCCCAGATCAAGCTCTACACCGCTTGGAACGAGCCGAACCACCACCGCGGCCCGAGGTCCGCCGACCACCCGGAGACGGAATGGAATCCGGCAGACGAACCAGAGCTCGCCGCGAACTATTGGAGGACCCTGAACTCCATTTGCACTCCTGATTTCGGCACCCCCTGCAGGGTCCTCGGCGGTGACTTCATAGACCCGGAACGGTTGAAGCCTGGCGAGAATCCAGACAACGCAGGAAAGGGGCTGGAAACCTACCTCCACAGGTACCAGAATCAATTGGCCCAGGGAAACGGGCCTCAGCCGACGATCTGGGCGATACATCCCTACGGCACGATCAAGCAGGACCCCACCTTTGCCCAAGGAGTGCTGGATAGGCGCTTCATGAGCCAGATAGGCGGAGCGCGGGTGTGGTTCACCGAGGTGGGCGGCATGGTCTGCGAGCAGGGAGAGGAGAAAGGCGGACCTTCAAACGTCGACCCAGAGCAGTCAGTGCAGTTTCAGACGGCCTCGGCTCAAAGACTCCTCAACCTCCTGCAGCACGAGGGATCAAGGGTGGAGCGCGCCTACTACTACGAGCTGGCGCCACCGGCGGGAGAACCATTCGCCTGCCAGGGACCGGGTACCGGGAAGCTCAACCAGTTCGACTCTGCCCTGCTCGGGGGCGACGACTTCGTGCGCCCCGTCTACAAAGTGCTCTTCCCAAGCGTCCCTGGCCCGGTGGTCGAAACCCGGGCGCCAACGAACGTCGCTGCGCGTCAGGGAACCCTGAACGGCGCGGTCGACGCCCTCGGCCTGCGAACGCGCTACCGCTTCGAGTACGGGCCAACCACCTCCTACGGCTCTACCTTCGCGCTGCAAGCCACCGGCACTGGCCAAGAGGCATTCAGTGAGGTGCTCACCGGCCTGGCGCCGAACCAGACCATCCACTACCGGATCGTCGCCGAAGGACCGAGTGGCAATGCGGTCGGTGCGGACCAGGTCCTGCAGACGCCCGCGACTCCGCCCCAGGTGCAGACCGGCTCGGTTTCCGCGATCGAAGAATCGGACGCGGTGCTCGAAGGCGACATCAACCCACGCGAAGTGGCCACCACCTACCACTTCGACTACGGGATCGAATGGGGTGACGCGTTCCCAGGTAGCAAAGGAACCTTCGAACATCACCTTCCAGAACCCGAAGCATCCGCCGGCTCGGGGTCGACCCTCGGCCACGTGACCCTGCCGGTCTCCGAATTGATTCCGGGCTTCCTGTATCACTACAGGCTGGTCGCCACCAGCTCTAGTGGCACCACCATCGGCGAGGAGAAGTTCTTCCAGACGCTGCCGCCACCGCCCAGCGCCGGGATCCAGCCACCCAGCATCGTGAGGTCGGACAGGGTGACGTTGAACGGCACGGTCGCGGGGAACGGCTCCCCTACCCACTACCACTTCGATTGGGGCGAGACCGAAGCGTATGGCAACAGCGGCCCGGTTCCGGACGGCGATGGGGGCTCTCGATCTGCGGGCAATCCGGTGTCTCTGGAGATCACGGGTCTGAAAGAAGAAACGACTTACTTCTTCCGCATCGTCGTCGAGAACGTTCGCGGACGCGACGAAGCCAGGGGGAGCTTCCGCACCCCCACCTTCTCCTCGACCGGCGCGATCCCGAGCTTTCTCAGCGGGTTCGCCACCACCGGAACGGGGAGCACGACGAACGCCCCGGCCGACGTCGAGGTCGATCCGGCAACCACCAACATCCTGGTCGCCAACCGGGGCAGCAACCGAGTCGAGGTCTTCAGCTCCGCCGGCGCTCCGCTCAGCAGCTTCGGCTCGTCGGGCTCAGGCGACGGTCAGCTGAATGCGCCGCGCTCGCTGGCGCTCGATTCCAAAGGCAACATCTGGGTCGCCGACAGCGGCAACAAGCGGATCCAGATGTTCAACTCCAAAGGCGAATTCCAGCTCAAGTGCGGCTCGGCGGGAACCGGCATCGGCCAATTCTCGAGCTCGGGCCCGGTGGGGATCGCGGTTGACGCCAGAGACAACGTCTGGGTCACCGACCGCAGCGGCCGGGTGCAGAAATTCACCGGATCCTGCGACTTCCTCGGCTCGGTCGGGAGCGCCGGCACCGGGAACGGGCAGTTCACCCAGAGCGCCGGCATCGACATCGCCGCCGGCAAGGTCTGGGTGACCGATTTCCAGGCCAACCGGGTCAGCGTCTTCAGCGAAGCCGGGAGCTTCCTCTTCGGCTTCGGCTCGAGCGGGGACGGCCTTGGCCAGCTGAACGGACCGGACGGGATCGACGTCGATGCCCGCGGCAACGTCTGGGTGCTTCAGGCGAACAGCAACCGGGTCTCGCAGTTCAACCTGGCCGGCTCCTACGTGACGAGGTTCGGCGCGGCCGGATCGGGGTCAGAGGGGTTCAGCTTCCAGCAGCCGGCAGGTCTGGCAAGCGACGGCGTGGGCCGCGTGCTCGTCGCCGACAGCGGCAACAAACGGATCCAGAAGTGGCAGGTGCCGAACTACGCGCCGTCCCCGTCGGTGTCGATCACCGGCGGCACCGGTGAAAACCACGTCACCGCGCCAGCCGACGTCGAGGTCGATCCGGCGAGCGGCAACATCCTCGTCGCCGACCTGGGCAACAACCGGATCGAGACCTTCGACTCCTCACGGGCCTTCGTCAGCAAGTTCGGCTCGGCAGGCTCCGGCAATGGGCAATTCAGCGCACCGCGCTCGCTGGCGCTCGACTCCAAAGGCAACATCTGGGTCGCCGACAGCGGCAACAAGCGGATACAGAAGTTCAATTCCAAAGGTGAATTCCTGCTCAAGTGCGGCTCCGAAGGAACCGGCAGCGGCCAGTTCTCGAGCTCGGGGCCGAAGGGGGTGGCCGTCGACGCCAAAGACAACGTCTGGGTCACCGACTACAGCGGCCGGGTGCAGAAATTCACCGAATCCTGCGGCTTCCTCGGGTCGGTCGGAAGCGCGGAAACCGGGGTCGGTCAACTCACCCAGAGCGCCGGCATCGACATCGCCGCCGGCAAGGTCTGGGTGACCGATCTCCAGGCCAACCGGGTGACCGTGTTCAGCGAAGCGGGGGCGTTCCTCTTCCGCTTCGGCTCGACCGGGACGATCGGCCTCGGACAGCTGAACGGAGCCGACGGGATCGACGTCGATGAGCGCGGCAACGTCTGGGTGCTCGAGGTGGCCAACAACCGCATCTCCCAGTTCAACCAAGCGGGCGGGTTCGTCTCCAGAGTTGGCTCCAAAGGCACGATCCTCCCGAACCAGATGAACCTGGCGGCGCCGGCGAGCCTGACCACGGATGGTCAGGGCGGCCTCCTGCTCTCCGACACCAAAAACAACCGGATCGCCACCTGGCGGATCCCGCCTGACGCCTAGGCGTACTGGGTCGCCGCCACCCGGATCGGGCAGCGCGCCGCGCGCTCAGGGCTCGATCCGGGTGACGGTGCCGTCGCCGTTGTTGACAACCCAGACGGCGTCGCCGCCGACCGAGACGGCGCCGGGTTCGGGGCCGACCTCGATCGGGGCGCCGGTCCGCTCGCCGCTCTCGGCGTCGATCCGGGTGACGGCGTCGTCCTCTGCCGAGGCGACCCAGACGACGCTGGTGCCGCCGTCGATCCCGCCCGGCCGGCCACCGACCTCGATCGGGGCGCCGACGACAGCGAAGATCGAGGGGTCGACTCGGGTCACGGTGCCCGAGCGGCTGTTGGCAACCCAGACGAGGCCGTGGGCGACGGTGACGCCGGCCGGCCCCCGGCCGACCGGGATCGGGCCGACCTGGGCGAGGCTGCCAAGGTCGATGCGACGCACGGCCCCGCCAGAGGCGTTGCTGACCCAGAGCCCGCCGGCCCCGACCGCCAGCCGCAGCGGCTCCGCCCGAGGGCCAATGCCGCGGCGGTAGACACGGCCGCCTTCGACGTTGACGGCGGTGATCCCGGCCCCCTTGTTGTCGGCGATCCAGGCGCGGCCGCCGCCGAGCGCGATCGGGCCGGGGGCGCCGCCGAGCTTGATCGTCTGCAGCACGTGGCCGTCGTCGGGATCGAGGCGCAGCAGCTCACCGCGGCGTGGGTTCGTGACCCAGGTCCAGCGGCCGCCCACGGCGACGCCGGAGACGCCGACGCCAAGCTGGAGCGGCTGGCCCAGCGGGTCGCCGCTCTCGGGGTCGAGGCGGGTCAGGGTGCCGTCGCGTTCGCTGGTGACCCAGATCGCGTCCTTGCCGGCGTCGATCCGCAGCGGCGCCTGGCCGACCGCGATCGGCGCGGAGACGTCGATCCCCTCGCCGCCGAGCAGGACCGCGACGAGGATCGCCATCACGGCGACGACGGCGACCCCGCCGCCGATCCAGGCGAGGCGGCGACCCTCCAGCCTGCCCCGCAGCCGGCGGCTGCGCAGCGGCCTCGTCGCCGCCTCGTCGCCGCGGCTGAGGACCCCGGTCGGCTGCAGCGCCGACCCCTCGCGCTCGCGGGCAGCGGAGATCAGCGCCCCGGCGCTGGCGTAGCGGTCGGCCGGGTCCTTGGCGACCGAGCGCCGGATCACCTCGTCGAGGCCCTGCGGCATCTCCGGCTCGGTGTCGGCTTCGGCGCGGGCGAAGGGGACGATCCCGGTCAGCGCCTCGTAGAGGACGCAGCCGAGCGAGTAGACGTCAGCGCCGGGACCGATCTCCTCCCCCCGCCACTGCTCCGGCGACATGTACTCGGCGGTGCCGACGATCGAGGCGCCGCTGTGGACGCCGCTCTCCCCCAGCGCCTTGGCGAGGCCGAAGTCGGAGAGGAAGGCGCGGTCGCCTTCGACCAGGATGTTGTGCGGCTTGACGTCGCGGTGGACGATGCCGGCGGCGTGGGCGGCATCGAGCGCTTCGGCGACCTGGCCGAGCAGGGCGACAGCCCGGTCGGGCGGCAGCGGGCCCTCGCGGTCGATCGTCCGCCGCAGGTCGCCGCCCTCGACCAGGCGCATGGCGACGATCAGCTCCCCGTCGACCTCGCGCGAGTCGAAGATCGGGACTACCGAGGGGTGGTCGAGGCGGGCGGCGAGGCGGGACTCGCGCAGGAAGCGCTCGCGGAAGCCGTCGCGGTCGGCGAGCTCCCGGGCGATCACCTTCAGGGCGACCGGCCGTTCGAGCCCGAGGTGGGTAGCGCGGTAGACGACCCCCATGCCGCCGCGGGCGATGAGGGCGTCAATGCGGTACCCGGCGAGGGTGGAGCCGACAACTGGATCTGCCACCGCGCGGTTATACCCCGCGCGGTGGCAGACATGCGTGCTCCGTGCTAGCGCCGCGGCTGCCAGGCGATCACGGGGCCGATCGAGGTCCCGTCGCCTTCGCTGACCTCGAAGCCTTCGGCCAGGGAGGACTGGCGGCCGTTGGCGACCGAGATCGCGACCAGGACTTGGCGGTCTTCGGTGGCGACGAAGGCGGCGACCTGCTTGCCGTCGGAGGAGAAGGTGCCGTTGGTCTCCGAGCCGTCGGGCAGCTGGCAGAGCTTGCGCGCCTTGGCCGGCCCGATCCGCTTCGACCAGAGGCCCTGGTCGCGGCGGAACAGCAGCGTGTGGCCGTCGGGCGAGACGTCTTCGACGTAGGCCGAGCCGACGCCGGCGACCTGCGATTTCACCCGGGTCCCGTTGCGGCGCATCGTGTAGACGTCGGCGTAGGCGGCCGGCCCCTCGGTGCTCTCACCGCGGCTGAAGAGAATGCCGCCGGCGAAGTAGCGGGGCGCGAACTCGTCGAGGCCGCCGGTCGTGGTCAGCCGCGAGAGGGCGCCGCCGGTCGGGCGGATCGAGTAGAGGTCCTCGCTCGTGCCGCCGGCGCGGGCCGTGGCGCGGACGAAGACCAGCGCCTTGCCGTCGGGCGAGAAGGCCGCTTCGTGGTCGTCCTCGGCGCCCCGGGTCAGGGCCCGCAGGCCGCCGCCCATGATGCCGACGGTGTAGAGGTCGGCGGCTGCGCCCTCGGCGGCACGTCGCTCGAAGACGACGAAGCGACCGTTGGCGGAGACGACTGGGACCGAGTCGAGCTCGGCGCCGCTGGTCAGGTGCCGCTGGCCGGAGCCGTCAGGCCGGACCGAGTAGATGTCGCCGCCGCGGACGAAGGCGATCGTGCGCCCGTCGGGCGAGAACGAGGGTTCGGTGTCAGTGGGGTCTTCGGTCAGCTGGTTGAGGCGGCCGTCTTTGACCGCGAAGAGCCCACCTTTGGCGTCCTCGCCTTTGCCGCTGGCCTTGGAGAAGACGACGGCCTCACCGGAGGCCGCGGAGGCGGTCGCGGGCGCCGCGAAGGCGAGCAGTGCGAACAGTGAGATCAGGGTCTTCTTGAACATCGGGTGCTCCTTTCCGAGCGATCAACGATTTGCACCGTCGATGCTGGGGCAGCAGCCCGTACCCGCCAACGACACCCGCGCCCCCTACCGAGCCACGTTTGGCCCGCTTCGAGCCACGAGGTCGCTTCAGCGGTCGAGGCCGAGCTCGATCACCCGGGCGGCGATCTGGCGCGGGCGGTCGCGGCCAGCCTCGCCGGTGATCCCGAGCCTGGCGGCGAGGGAATCGAGGCGGCGCTGGGCGGTGCGCTCGCTGACGCTGAGCTCGGCGGCGATCTCGGCCCGGGTCGCGGGACGGCCGGCGAAGGCGCCCTCGCTGCGATAGGGAGCGACCAGGGCGGTCGCGGTCGCCCGCTCCTCCTCGCTCAGCGCCACCGAGGGCTCGCCGCTCGGCACCGTCGCCCCCACCGGCGTGACCTTGCCAGTCGCGACTTCGAGCCGGTGGGCGCCGAGGATCAGCGTGTCGCCGTCGGCGAGGCGGCGGGGCCGGTCGAGCGGCTCGCCATTCAGCGCGGTGCCGTTGCGGGAGTCGAGGTCGGTCGCCATCAGCACGTCGCCGCGGCGCTCGATCTCGAGGTGGTTCCAGGAGACCGCCTCGTCGTCCAGCTGCAGGTCGGCCTCGGGCGAGCGGCCGATCACCGTCCGCTCGCCGGTCAGGGTGACCGACCGCGGCGCCTCGCCGCCACTGGAGACCCAGATTCGCGCATCCACTGCAGCGACTATAGGCATAGGGTTGCGGCCGTGAGCGCCGCCGAGACGGAGAAGAGGGTTGCCGCCGAGGCCGCCGCCGAGCTGGTCGAGAGCGGGATGACGATCGGGCTCGGGACCGGCTCGACCGTCGCCTTCCTGCTGCCGGCGATCGCCCGCCGCGGGCTGACTGATATCCGCTGCGTCGCCACCTCGGTCGCGACCGAGGAGCAGGCGCGTGAGCTCGGCGTCCCGGTCGAGGACTTCGACAAGCTGCAGCGGCTCGACATCGCGATCGACGGCACCGACGAGGTGACCCCCAATGGCTGGCTGATCAAGGGCGGCGGCGGCGCCCACCTGCGCGAGAAGGTCGTCGCCGCGGCGGCCGAGCGCTTCATAGTCATCGCCGACTCCAGCAAGCCGGTCGAGGCGCTGGGCGGGCCGGTGCCACTGGAGCTGTTCGGGTTCGGCGCCGCCTCGACCCTGGACCGACTCGGCCCCGAGGTGGCGCTGCGCGACGTCCCCCCCAGCCCCGACCGCGGCCTGATCGCCGACTACAGCGGCCCGGTCGGCGACCCGGCAGCGCTGGCTGCGCGGCTGGAGTCCGATCCCGGCGTCGCCGCCCACGGGCTGTTCCCCCCGTCGATGGTCACCGAAGTCCTGGTCGGGAGAGGCGAGACGGTGGAAAGGCAGACGGTCCTCGGGTAGTTTCGTCGGCGAATGTCTGCCGACCAGAGTGAGATCGATCGCCTGCGTGAGCGGCTCGAGGGCGACCTTCTCGCCCCCGGTGACCCAGGCTGGGACAACGCCCGCACCGGCTTCAACCTCGCGCTCGACCCGCGCCCGGCGCTGATCGCGGTCCCGCGGAGCGACGCCGACGTCGCCGCCACGGTCGAGTTCGCGGCCGCGTCCGGGCTCCGGGTCGCCGCCCAGGGCACCGCCCACGGGGCCGGCGCCCTGGCCTCGCTGGAGGACTCGATCCTGATGCGGACGACGGCGATGAAGGGGGTCGAGATCGACGCCGAGCGGCGCCGCGCCTACGCCCGCGCCGGTGATACCTGGCACGACCTCGTCCCGCAGGCCTCCGAGCTGGGGCTCGCGGCGCTGCACGGCTCCGCCCCCGGCGTCGGCATCGTTGGCTACACGATCGGCGGTGGCGTCGGCTGGTACTCGCGCTCGCGCGGCATCGCCTGCAACCGGGTCACCGCCTTCGACGTCGTCGACGCCGGAGGCGAGGCGCGCCGGGTCGACGCCGCCAGCGATTCCGATCTCTTCTGGGCGCTGCGCGGGGGCGGCGGCAGCTTCGCCGTCGTCACCGGCGTCGAGTTCGAGCTGATCGAGGTCCCGCAGGTCTATGCCGGGGCGCTGTTCTTCCCCTTCGAGCGAGCCGGGGAGATTCTCCACGCCTGGCGCGAGTGGACCGCCACGGTGCCGGAGGAGATGACCTCGCTGGGGCGGCTGATGCAGTTCCCGCCGATCGAGGACGTGCCGGAGCCGGTCCGCGGCAAATCGTTCGTGATCCTGGAGACGATCTACAGCGGGGACGAGGCGGCCGGGGCCGAGCTGAACGCGCCGCTGACAGCGCTCGACCCGGTGATGAACAGCCTCGCCGCGGTGCCCCCGGCCGGCATCTCCGACCTGCACATGGACCCGCCCGGCCCGGTCTCCGGCATCACCGGCCACCTGCTGCTGGAGGACCTGCCGGCGGCGGCAATCGACGACCTGCTGGCGGCCGCCGGGCCGGGGTCCGGCTCGACCCTGACCTCGGTCGAGGTCCGCCACGGCGGTGGCGCCCTCTCGCGCCCGCCCGCGGACGGCGGCGCTCTCTCCAGCCTGCCCGGCAGCTTCAACATGTTCGCCGTCGGCTCGACCATGGACCCCGCCGCGGTCGCCCCGACCCGCGAGCGCCTCGGCGACCTTCACTCCGCCCTGGTCCGCTACGAGGCCGGCCGCTACCTCAGCTTCTGCGAGGAGCCGACCGAGTTCGAGACCGCCTTCTCCGACGAGACCTGCGAGCGGCTGCGGGCGGCGCGGCGCACCTACGACCCGGATGGCCTCTTCCAGGCCAACCACGAACTCGTCTAGCGCGCCCGCCTCCCGCTGCTAAGCCGGCGTCGGAGCGCCGATCGCGTGGACGCCGCCGTCGACGTGGACGATCTCGCCGGTGATCGCGCGGGAGAGATCGGAGAGCAGGAAGAGGGCGGCGTCGGCGACGGGGGTCGGGTCGTCCACCTCCCAGCCAAGCGGGGCCCGTTCGCCCCAGGCGTCTTCGAGCTCGCCGAAGCCGGGGACACCGGAGGCGGCGGCGGTGCGAATCGGGCCGGCGGCGACGAGGTTGACGCGCACGCCCTGCGGGCCGAGGTCGCGGGCGAGGTAGCGGCTGACCGACTCCAGCGCCGCCTTGGAGACGCCCATCCAGTCGTAGGACGGCCAGGCGACGGTGGCGTCGAAGTCGAGGCCGACTAGGCCGCCGTCCTCGCTCATCAGCGGCGCCACCGACTCGGCCAGGGCCTTGAACGAGTAGGCGCTGGTCTCGAAGGCGGCGGCGGCGCTGCCGCGCGGCGTCGCCATGAACTCGCCGCCGAGCGCGTCGGCCGGGGCGAAGGCGATCGCGTGAACGGCGCCGTCGACCCGTCCCCAGCGGTCCTCCAGCTCCCCGCGCAGGGCCGCGAGGTCGGCGTCGCTGTTGACGTCGAGGTCGAGCACCTCGGGTGGCGAGGGCAGCCGGGCGGCGGCGCGTTCGGTCATCCGCTTGATCCGGCCAAAGCTGGTCAACAGCACCTCGGCGCCCTCGGCCTGAGCGCGCTCGGCGATCGCGAAGGCGATGCTGCGGCGGTTGACGACGCCGGTGACGAGGATCCGCTTGCCCTCGAGGATCACAAGTAGACCTCCTGGCGCGCGGCGGCGGGCGCGCTCGGGGCGGCGGGTGCGGCCGGCTCGGCGACCCGCCTCCAGACCACCCGCACCCGGGCGATCGCCGCGGTCTCGTCGCGCTGGTTGACGATCTTCCACTCGAAGGTCGCCAGCCCGCTCGCCCCGTCCAGCTCCTTCTTCTCCTTCAGCTCCCCCTCGACCCGGATCGTGTCGCCGATCCGCACCGGCCGCTTGAAGGCGACCCGCTCGAAGCCGCGCAGGGCAAGCACGTGCTCGGGGTCGAGCGGGACCAGGCCGACGCTGTAGGAGAGCAGCAGCATGCCGTGGGCGATCCGGCCCTCGAACTCGCTCGCCGCCGCCCACTCGGCGTCGGTGTGGAGCGGGTGGAAGTCGCCGGTCAGGGCGGCGAAGGAGACGAGGTCGGTCTCGGTGATCGTGCGCCCGGGGGAAGTGAAGCGATCGCCCAGATCGAGTAGGTCGAAATCGCGGGAGAGGGTGGACATCACTGACCTCCTTGGTATTCGCCTTGGATGCCGAAGTGGGCTTGTAGCTCGAGCGCGATCTCCCGCGCTGCCTGTTCGTGGCCCAGGGTCGAGGGGTGCAAGCCGTCGGCGGAGAAGTTGGCGGGGTCGGCGAGCCCGGGATGGCCGTCGACGTCGAGGCAGGGGACGGAGTGGCGGGCGGCGACCTGCCGCGTCGCCGTGTTGAGATCGGCGAGGGCAGTCGCCAGGCGCGCCCGGGTACGCGGGCGCAACTCCATGAAGTTCCACCCGTCTGGGGCGGTCGTGGTCAGGATCGCCGCCTCCGGCAGGGCCGCGCGCAGGCGCTCGAGGATCTCCCCGAAGCGGCGCTCGTAGCCGGCGACGTCCGGCCGCGTGGTCAGCAGCACGTCGTTGGCGCCGCAGATCACCGTCACCAGGTCGGGGGCGAGCTCGATCGCCGCCGGCAGCTGCTCCAGCACTTCGGCGCTGCCGGCGCCGTCGACCGCGAGGTTGCGGTAGACGAGCTCGGAGTTAGCACCGCGCAGCCAGGTCGCCAGCCGATCCGCCCAGCGCTCGGCCTCGATCGATTCGCGGCCGGCGGTGAAGCTGTCGCCGAGGGCGACGTATGTGGAGACGACCCGCTCGGCGACGGTCACCGGCCCCCCAGCGAGCGCAGCGCCCAGGCCAGCCGGTCGCGGCTCCAGGCGGGGTCGATCACCTCGTCGACCCAGCCGCTGGCGGCGGCGGCCGGGGCGGTCAGGTGCTCCGCCGCGTAGGCATCGGCGAGCTCGTCGCGGGAGGCGCCGCCGTCCTCCTTCAGCGCCCGGTGGTGGACGATCCCGACCGCCTGGCGCGCGGCCATGATCCCGATCTGGGCGCCCGGCCAGGAGAAGACGAGGTCGGCGCCGAGATCTTTGGAGTTCATCGTGATCGCGGCGCCGCCGAAGGCCTTGCGCAGCACCAGCGTCACCTTCGGCACCGTGGCGCCGGCGAAAGCGCGCAGCAGCGAGGCGCCGTGGCGGATCACCCCGGCCTCCTCCTGCAGCTTGCCGGGCATGAAGCCGGGGGTGTCGACGAGCACGACCAGCGGCAGCCGGAAGCGGTCGCAGGAGGCGACGAAGAGCGCCGCCTTCTCCGAGGCGGCGGCGTCGATCACGCCGCCGAGCGCCTTTGGCTGGTTGGCGACGATCCCGACTGGACGACCCTCGAGGCGGGCGATCCCGGTGACCATGTTCGGCGCCCAGCGCGGCGAGAGCTCGAGGAAGCTGCCGGCGTCGAGCACCGAGGCGGCGACGTCGCGGACGTCGTAGACCTTGCGCTGGTTGTCGGGGACGTGGGAGCCGGGGTCGGTTCCGTCGGGCTCCGCCACTTCGCCGATCGGCAGCGGGCCGCCGATCTCCTGCGGCAGCAGCCCCAGCAGGTGGCGCACCGAGGCGACCGCGGCGGCGTCATCCGCGGCGACCAGCTGGCAGACGCCGTTGCGGCCGTGGACGCGGGGCCCGCCGAGGTCCTCCATGCTGATCTCTTCCCCCATCGCCTCCTGCACGACCTTGGGCCCCGTGAGGAACATCCGCGACTCGGAGGTCATCGCGACGAAGTCGGTCAGCGCCGGTGAGTAGGCGCCGCCACCGGCGGAGATACCGCTGACGATCGAGATCTGCGGCACCTTGCGGCTGAGCTCGACACTGGCGCGGAAGATGCGGCCGTAGCCGGCGAGCGCGGCATGCCCCTCTTGCAGGCGGGCACCGCCGGAGCGGACGAAGCCGACCACCGGAGCGCCGGCGTCGCCGGCCATCCGCAGCAGGCGCACGATCGTCTCGGCGTGGACCTCGCCCAGCGAGCCGCCGAGGAAGGCCGGGTCCTGGGAGTAGCAGAAGACCGGCCGGCCGCCGATCGCGCCGGCGCCGGCGACGACGCCGTCGCCCGGGGTGGCGCGCTCGCCGAGGCGGACCGAGGCGACGCCGCTGCGCAGCGGACGGAAGCTGCCTGGATCGCAGAGCAGCTGCAGCTGGCGCAGCGGCGCCTCGGCTGGGGTAGCAACGGGAGTGAGGGTGGCGGAGGCAGTCATCACGCCGCCAGACAGAGGACAGCGTTGTGGCCGCCGAAGCCAAAGGAGTTGGAGATCGCGACCAGCTGGCCGTCCCCGTTCTCGATCGGTTTCGCAGACCCGGGCACGTAGTCGAGGTCAAGGCCCTCTTCGGCCTCTTCCCACCCGACCGTCGGCGGTGCCGTGCGGCGGCGCAGCGCCTCAACCGTGGCGATCGCCTCGACCGCGCCGGCGGCGCCGAGCAGGTGGCCGATCGCCGACTTGGTCGAGCTCACCGGGATGTCGCCGGCGCGCTCGCCCAGCGCCGCCTTCAGGGCGACGGTCTCGGAGCGGTCGTTGAGCGGGGTCGAGGTGCCGTGGGCGTTGACGTAGTCGACGTCGGTGGCGGCGAGGCCGGCGTCGGCGAGCGCCAGCCCGATCGCCCGCGCCGCCTCGGTCCCTTCCGGCTGTGGCGCGGTCAGGTGGAAGCCGTCGCAGGTAGCGCCGTAGCCGAGCAGCTCGCCGAGGATCTCGGCCCCGCGTGCTTCGGCCGCCTGCTTCTCCTCCAGCACCAGAATCCCGGCGCCCTCGCCCATCACGAAGCCGTCGCGGCGGGCGTCGAAGGGGCGGGAGATGCCAGTCGGCGAGGTCGCTTCCATCGCCCCAAAGGCGGCGGTGGCAACCCCGGTGATCGCCGCCTCGGCGCCGCCGGAGACGACCGCGTCGGCGTCGCCGGCGCGGATGATCCGCGAGGCATCACCGAGCGCGTGGGCGCCGGCGGCGCAGGCGGAGACGACGCCGTAGGTGTGGCCGTGTAGGTCGTGGCGCATCGCCACCGCAGCGGCGGCGGCGTTGCCCATCATCAGCGGCACCGCCAGCGGCGAGACCGCCTTCTCGCCGCTCTCGATCAGCTTCCGGGTCTGCTCCTCCAGCGAGGGCAGGCCGCCGATCCCGGTCCCGACCACGCAGCCGACGCGGTGGGCCTCATACGGCAGGCCGTCCTCGCCGCCGGCCTGGGAGATGGCCTCCGCGGCGGCGGCGATCGCCATCTGGGTGAAGCGGTCGGCGCGGCGCGCCTCCTTCTTGGAGAGGAAGTCGAGCGGCTCGAACTCGCGGCAGCGGCCGAAGCCGTCCTCGATCCCGCACTCGCCCGCGGCCCAGCGCTCGAACAGCGGCTGGGCGCCGACCCCGAGCGGGGTCACGGCGCCGACGCCGGTTATGACGACGCGCCTGCTCATGCGGCTTTGCTCACCACCAGGTCGATGACCTCGCCGACGGTCTTGACGTCCTTAACGTCGTCGCCGCGCAGCTCGACCCCGAACTCGTCCTCGACGATCTGGGCCAGCTCGACCAGGTCCAGTGAGTCGATGTCGAGGTCCTCCAGCGAGGCCTCACGCGAAAGCTCGTCGCGCTCGGTCCCGAGCTCGACCAGCCCGTCGTAGATCGTCTTCTCGACGTTCTCGGCACTTACCTGCGTTGCCATTCAGCTCTCCTTGTCGTGGGTCATGCGCTGAGTCCGCCGTCCACGGTCAGCGTCGTTCCGGTTACGTAGGCGGCCTCCTCAGAGGCCAGGAAGCGGATGCATGCGGCGACCTCGTCGGGGGTGCCGACGCGGCGGGCGGGAATCGCCTTCTCCATCTCGCCGCCGACGATGCCCTCGGTCAGGGCGGTCTCGATCAGCCCGGGGGCGACCGCGTTGACGGTCACCCCGCGGCGCGCGACCTCGACCGCGACGGTCTTGGTGAATCCGATCACCCCGGCCTTGGAGGCGGCGTAGTTGGCCTGGCCGGCGTTGGCCCGCATGCCGACGACCGAGGCGACGTTGACGACGCGGCCGAAGCGGGCGCGCAGCATCTGCGGCAATGCCTCGCGGGTGGCGCGGAAGGTGGCGCTGAGGTTGACGTCGATCACCCGCTGCCATTCCTCGTCGGCGAGCTGGGGCGAGAGCCCGTCCATGCGCAGGCCGGCGTTGTTGACGAGGACCAGCACCGGCCCGTCCTCGCCAGGCTCGAGCAGCGAGGCGACCACAGCCGGGTCGGCGACGTCGCCCTGGACGGCAGCGGCACGTCCGCCGGCGTCCTCGATCCGGGCGACGACCTCGGCGGCTCCGTCGGCGTCCTCGCGGTAGTTGACCCGCACGGGCCAGCCCGCGGCGGCGAGCGCCACCGCGGTCGCGGCGCCGATGCCCCGCGAAGCCCCCGTCACCAGCGCGCACCCCTCGCGAGTTCGCACTTTGTCCCGCATAGCGGGAAGAACTGCGTTCTCACGCTCGGTGGCGGTCTCAGGAGGCATCGGCGCTCCCCCACTCGACGACGGTGGCGCCCCAGGTGAGGCCGGCGCCGAAGCCGCCGATCAGGACCTTGGCGCCGGGGACGAGGTCGCCGTCCAGGCGCGCCTGTTCCAGGGCCAGCGGGATCGAGGCGGCGGAGGTGTTGCCGAAGCGGTCGATGCAGTCGATCACCCGGTCGGAGCGCAGCCCCAGCCGCTCGCCGACCGAGCGCAGGATCCGGCCGTTGGCCTGGTGGTAGGCGAAGAGGTCGATCTCGGCGAGCTCAAGGCCGGCGGCGGCGACAGCGTCTGTCGTCACCTGGGCCATGCGGTCGACGGCGAAGCGGAAAGTCTCGTGGCCCTGCATCTCCGTCTTCCCGGTCTCCTTCGGGGTGCGGATCAGGTCGGCGTTGGCGCCGTCGGCGCCGAGCACGATCGGGCCGATCCGGCCGCCGGAGGTGCCGCGCATCAGCACCGCGCCGGCGCCGTCGCCGAAGACCGCAGCGGTGGCGCGGTCGTCTGGGTCGATCATCCGCGCCATCAAGTCGGCGCCGACGACGAGCACGCTTGCGGCGCGGCCGGACTCGATCTGCCCGCAGGCGAGGGAGAGCGCGTAGACGAAGCCGGTGCAGGCGGCGTTGACGTCGGTGGCGCCGGCGCGGGCGGCGCCGAGCGCAGCGGCGACCCGGGGCGAGGCGCCGGGCATCAGCTCGTCGTTGCTGGTGGTGGCGACGATCACCAGGTCGAGCTCGGCGGCACTGGCCCCGGCGCTGGCCAGGGCGCGCTCGCCAGCCCGGGCGGCGAGCTCGAAGAGGCGTTCGCCCGGCTCGGCGACGCGGCGCTCCTCGATCCCGGTCCGCTGCACGATCCACTCCTCGTCGATGCCGAGGCGGGCGGCAATCGGGGCGTTGGCGACGATCGTCTCCGGCACGGCGACGCCGAGACCGGCGATCTCCGCGCCGCGCAGCTGGCGCTGCGACGGGGCCAGGGCGGACGAAGTCGCCGCCTGCGGTTCCCTAAGCATGGACGGCCTCCGGCTCGGCCAGGCAGAGCGCCTCGGCCTCGGGGATGGTGCGGCGGACGAGGCCGGTGAGGACGTCGCCGGGGCCGGTCTCGACGAAGCTGCGAGCGCCCTCTTCGTGGAGGCGCCGCAGGGTCGCCTGCCAGCGCACCGGCTGGGTCAGCGCCGCGGCCAGCCCAGCCCGGGGATCCTCGAAGGGAGCCGCCGCGATCGAGGAGAAGACGGGGACGCGCCGCTCGGCGAACTCGACGGCGTCAAGGGCGGCCCGGAACGGCTCGACCGCGCTCGCCATCTGCGGCGAGTGAAAGGCGCCGGCGACCGGCAGGCGGATCGCCTTCGCGCCCTCAGCACGCAG
Source organism: Solirubrobacterales bacterium (assembly GCA_036277915.1). Classification (GTDB taxonomy): domain Bacteria; phylum Actinomycetota; class Thermoleophilia; order Solirubrobacterales; family 70-9; genus VAYN01. Next base: position 3,992 of record DASUMA010000025.1, on the reverse strand, counting down.
CTCCCGCCGGGCGGCGGAGATCTGCTCGGCATCGCCGGAGAGCACCACCTGGCCGGGGGCGTTGTCGTTGGCCAGAGTCAGCCCGTGGTCGGCGGCGACCCGGCGCACCGCCTCCTCGGGGCCGCCAAGCGCCGCCATCATCGCCCCCGGGCTGCGCTCCGCCGCCTCCTCCATCAGGCGGCCACGGACGATCGCCAGCCGCAGTCCCTCCTCGGCCCCGAGCGCACCGCCGACGACCAGCGCCGCCAGCTCGCCGAGCGAGTGTCCCGCCACCATCTCGGCCGCCGGGCTGCCGGCCTGCTTGAAGTGGGCGAGGGTGGCGCAGTAGAGCGCCGGCTGGGCGAAGTGGGTGCCCTCGCCGATCTGCTCGAAGGGATCAGCGCCGAGCTCGGCCCGCGCCTGCTCCAGCAGGTCGGGGCGCTCGGCCGCGGTGACCGCGGCCATGGTCGAGGTCTGGCTCCCCTGGCCGGGGAAGAGAACCGCGGTGCGTGCGTGCGTCGTAGCCACTGTCCCGATACTTCTCCGGCGGGCGGCCCCGGTCACATAACTCAGGCGTGAATCCCGCCATTCGGGGGATCTAAGGCGACGGTCGGGGGGTGGCCGCCACGCGCGGTTCCTTTTGCACCCCCTGGGTGCAAAAGGAACCGCGCGTCAGACGAGGATCTTCAGGCGCTGGGCCTGGCGCGTCGCCTCGGCGCGGTTGCGGACGCCGAGCTTGCGGTAGATCGCGCTGGTGTGCTCCTTCACCGTGTGCGGGGAGAGGTGCAGGTGGCCGGCGATCTCCTTGTTGGTCGAGCCGGTGGCGATCAGCGAGAGCACCTCCTGCTCGCGCTCGGAGAGCGGCGAATCGAGCGCGGTCTCGTCGGCGAAGACCTCGGACCCGAGCGAGACCATGCGCACCGCCTTGACCACATCGACGGCGGACCAGTCCTTGGAGATGAAGCCGGAGGCGCCGGCGGTGCGGGCGACGAAGGGAGAGATCACCCCGGCGCCGGAGATCAGCAGCACCCGCGTGCGCGGGCTGACGGCGCGGATCTCCTCGCAGACCTCGGCCCCGGACTCGCTGCCGAGCAGCATGTCGACCAGCGCCACCTCGGGCTGCAGGCGGCGGCAGACGCTGACCGCCTCCTCACCGCTGGACGCGGCGAGGCAGCGCTCGACCCAGCTCTGGCGCTCCAGCAGCAGCCGGAAGCCCCACTGGACGACGTCGTGGTCGTCGACGACGAGGACCCGCAGCTTGCGCTCCTCGCTCGCCATCAGGAGGCCACCGGAACCACGAGCCGGACCCGCCAGTGGCCGCCGGGCGCCGGCCCGAACTCGACCAGGCCCTCGTAGCGCAGCGCCTCCAGCGCGGCCAGGCGCAGGCCGAGCCCGCCGCCCCTGGTCGTCTTGCCGTCGCCGGCGCCGTCGTTCTCGACCGCCAGGGTGAAGGTCTCGCCGTCGGAGTAGACGCGAACCCCGATCTCGCTCGGGGCGGAGTGGCGGTCGGCGTTGCGCAGCGCCTCGACCAGGACCGACTGGGCCAGTGGCTCGACGTCTGGGGGGACCTCCGCCCCCTTCTCCCAGGTGACCCGCAGCTCCGGTCGGCGCTCCAGCGTCCGCGCCATCAGCTCCCGCAGGCTCGACTTCGGCGCCCTTCGCGGGCCCCCGACCGGCCGCGTCAGCGCGGTGCGGAGGTCGCCGACCACCGAGCGCAGCTCTTCCTGGCAGCGGCGCCTCTCCTCGGAGGAGAGGTCGCGCTCGGAGCCGAGCGCGAGGGCGACGCCGAAGAGGCGCTGGATCGCGTTCTCGTGCAGCTCCCGGGTCAGCTCGACCCGTTCACTCAGCCGCCGCTCGCTTTCGCGCTGCTCGGTCGACTGCTCGACGCTGGCGGTCAGCGCCGCCAGCCGTCCCAGGGTCAGCATCGTCTCCCGCTCCTCGTCCTCGAGCACGAAGTCCTCGCCCTCGCGGTCGGCGAAGATCACGCCCAGCCAGCGGCGCGCGGCGGAGATCGGGGTGCAGGTGATGCAGGAGGTGTCGGCGAGCTCGGCGTAGCGGGCGGGGACGTGGCCGACGAGGCTGCCCTGGACCTCGACCACGCGGTCCTCTTCCAGCGCCAGGCGGGCGATCGGGGTCTCGTCCAGGGTCCCCTCCAGCCGCTTCACCAGTTCCGGGTCGGCCCCGTGCGAGCCCATCGGGATCACCGCCCGGTAGGTGTCGTCGTGCAGCAGCAGCGCCGCCCGCCGCATCGAGGTCAGCGAGCAGACCGCCCGGCAGACCCGGTCGTAGAAGACCCCCGATTCGGTCGCCACGTCGAGCTGCGCCAGCAGCCCGACCAGCACCTCGACGGTACCGGCCCGAGGCGCTGCGGCAGGAGTGGCGATAACCGGGTTTCCCATTCGGTTCTGAGAGTACGTCCCAGACCTCGTCAGGGAACACCGAACGGACAAACCGCTTGGCAGTCCCCCCAATCAGGGGGGTCGTCAGCCGGCCGCAGCCTCGTCGGCCACGACGGTCATCTGCTCGTTCTTCACCCCACCGGCCGGGATCGAGGCGTCGCCGGCGAGGAGCTTGGCGAGGGGGTCGCGCTTCTCGGGGCCGGTGACCAGCCAGAGGATCTGGCGGGCGGCGTCAATCGCGGGGTAGGTGAGGGTCATGCGCGGGTGGCCCTGGTACTCGCCGCCGGTGATCGCGACGCGGCGGTCGCGGACCTCCAGGACCGGGTCGCCGGGGACCAGGGAGGCGGTGTGGCCGTCGGGGCCAAGGCCGAGGTGGACGAGGTCGAGGCGCTCCGGCAGCGAGCTTTCGTACTCGCCGGCGGCGGCCTCGAGATCGCGCTGGGTGACCGGCATCGGCCGCAGCGTCGACTGGTGGGCCATCGAGAGACCGAGCACCATGTGGGTCAGGTTGCGGTCCTCGCTGCCCGGGGCGGCGACGCGCTCGTCGACCTGGAACAGCTGCGTCTGCTCCCAGGGCATCTGCTCGAGGTCGCCGAGCACCGCCAGCATCGCCCAGGGAGAGCGGCCGCCGCTCATCGCCAGGTCGAAGGCGCCCCGCTCGGCCACCGCCGCGGCGCCGGCCTCGGCGATCAGCTCGGCGGCGCGGCGGGCGGCCGCCCGCTCGTCGCCGAGCACCTCCAGCTTCGGACCCGGCATCCTCGCCTCAGCTCGGCTTCTCGTCGTGACCGCCGAACTGCTTGCGCATCGCCGACAGCACCTTGTCGCCGAAGTCGCCGAGTTCGCGCGAGTAGAAGCGCTCGTACAGCGCCGTCGTGAGGACCGGTGCCGGCACCCCCTCGTCGATCGCCGCGATCGACGTCCAGCGCCCCTCGCCGGAGTCGGAGACGCGGCCGGTGAAGTCGGAGAGGTCCGGGGATTCCTGCATCGCCGCCGCAGTCAGATCCAGCAGCCAGGAGCCGACGACGCTGCCGCGCCGCCAGACCTCGGCCACCTCCGGCAGGTCGAGGTCGTATTGGTAGTACTCGGGCTGCTCCAGCGGCGCCGTCTCGGCGTCGGCTTCGCGGCTGACCTTGCCGGCGTTGGCGTTCTTGAGGATGTTCAGCCCCTCCGCGTAGGCGGCCATCATCCCGTACTCGATCCCGTTGTGGACCATCTTGACGAAATGCCCCGCGCCGTTCGGGCCGCAGTGGAGGTAGCCCTCCACCGAGGTGCCATTCTTCTCGCGTCCCGGGGTGCGGGCAATGTCGCCGGAGCCGGGTGCCAGCCGGGAGAAGATCGGATCGAGCCGCTCGACCGCTTCCGCCTCGCCTCCGATCATCATGCAGTAGCCGCGCTCCAGGCCCCAGACGCCGCCGCTGGTTCCCACGTCGACGTAGTGGATTCCCTTCGCCGCGAGCTCCCCGGCCCGCCGAATGTCGTCGATATAATAGGAGTTCCCCCCATCGATGAGGGTGTCGCCCCTCTCCAGCAGGGGCGCCAGGTCCGCGATACTCTGATCGACGACGCCCGCCGGCACCATCAGCCACACGGCCCGTGGCTTCTGCAGCTTCTTCA
>DASUMA010000024.1:0-21822 GCA_036277915.1 Solirubrobacterales bacterium | reverse complement strand
CGGCGAGGCCCTCGAGCGCGCCGAGAAGTACGGCTTCGACCGCATCGTCGTGGAGCCCATGGGCAACATGCCGGTGATCAAGGACCTCATCGTCGACATGGACGCGGTGCACTGGAAGAAGGTGCAGCGCGTCACCCCGTGGCTGCTGCCCGCCGAGGATCCGCCCGAGGGCGACGTCTACACCGTTCCCGCCGAGGCGATCGTGATCTCGGCGATCGAGCGCAAGGAGAGCCGCGGCGCCCAGTACCGCACCGACTACCCCGAGCGAAACGACGACGAGTGGCTGAGGCACATCAACGTCTCGGCGAACGGCGCCGAGCCGGAGCTCTCCTACTCGCCGGTCACGATGACCCAGTGGGAGCCCCAGGAGCGCACGTACTGAGATGGCAGACACGCAGACCTTCCAGCTGAAGATCCGCCGTTACGACCCCGAGTCGGGCGCGCCCGCGTACTGGGCCGACTACGACGTCGAGCTCCCGCCCGAGCGCTCGGTGCTGGACGGCATCCTCCAGGTCAAGGACCGCGAGGACGCCTCCATCGCCATCCGCTGTTCGTGCCGCGCCGCCATCTGCGGCTCCTGCGGGATGAAGATCAACGGCCAGTCCGGCCTCGGCTGCAAGACCCAGATCGGCGAGGCCCAGGAGCTGGCTGACAAGAAAGCTTCCGCCGTCGGCGGTGAGACCAGCGGCAACGTGATCGTGATCGAGCCGATGGGCAACATGCCGGTGATCAAGGACCTGATCACGGACATGGAGTCGACGCACTGGACCAAGATCCGCCGCGTCACTCCCTGGCTCCTGCCGCACGGCGAGGCTCCCGAGCGCGAGTACGTAGTCGATCCGGAATCGATGCTGGACATCACCCAGCCGATGGCCTGCATCCAGTGCGGCGCCTGCGTCTCCTCCTGCCTCTCGATGGAAGCCGACCCGGACTTCATCGGCCCGGCGGCGCTGGCCAAGGCCTACCGCTTCGTCGGCGACCCGCGCGACGCGGAGACCAAAGAGCGTCTGCACGACCTGGCGCAGGACCCGCACGGGATCTACGACTGCACCCACTGCTTCAGCTGCGTCGACGCCTGCCCGAAGGATGTGGCGCCGATGGACCAGATCATGCGCCTGCGCCGCCGCGCCGGCGAAGAAGGGATCGAAGACCCCAACAGCGGCCACGACCACGAGATGGCCTTCGTCAAGATCATCGAGAAGAAGGGCACCCTGGACGAGTCCCTGCTGCTGCAGGAGTCCTTCGCCCCCGGGATCAAGGGCAAGCTGAAACCGACGAAACGGGCGATCAAGGAAATGCTCGGCTCGCTGCCGACGGCGATCCGTGGGATCAAAACCGGCAAGATGCGCTCGCTGCCGAAGCTGATCCCCGGCGTCCACCACAAGCTTCCCGACGGCGCTCAGGACGAGGTGAAGGCGATCTACGCCCACGCCGAGGAGCACAACGAGGAATTCAACCTGTACATCAAGGGCGAGGAGGACGTCGAGCCCGAGCCCGATGAGACGATGGCCGAGGAGGCTTCCGCATGAGCAACATCAAGGTCGCCTACTGGCCCGGCTGCGTCTCCCGCGGCTTCACCCCGGAGCTGCACGGCTCGATGGCGCTGGTCGCCGAGAAGCTGGGGATCGAGCTCGTCACCCTCGACCGCGCCAACTGCTGCGGCGCCGGCGTGATCGCCGAGCACAACCAGGAGCTGGCCGACACGCTCAACGCCCGCACCTTCGCGCTCGCCCAGCAGACCGGGCTCTCGATGATGAACATCTGCTCGACCTGCCAGGGCGCTCAGTCTGAGTGCCAGCAGCGGCTCGACGCCGACTCCTCCTACCGCGCCCATGTCAACGAGGCGCTCTCCGGCCAGGGCCTGGCCTACGAGAAGTCCGCCGACGGCTCCTGGAACAACAAAAACTTCCTCTGGCTGCTGGTCGAGGACTACGGGCTGGACAAGCTCGCGGCCCAGGTCAAGCGCCCGCTCTCCGGCCTCCGCGTCGGCCCCTTCTACGGCTGCTACATCGTCCGGCCAAAGGAGCGCCTCGGCTACGAGGAGTTCCCCGACCGCGACGTCTATCTGGAGCAGGTGATCAAGGCCCTCGGCGGCGAGGTCGTCGAGTACGACGGCGCCCGCAAATGCTGCGGCTTCCCGGTGATCACGATGAACCGCGAGACCTCGCTGAAGCAGGCCGGTACCCACGTCGGCGACGCGATCGACGCCGGCGCCGACTGCCTCGTCACCCCCTGCCCGCTCTGCCACCTCAACCTCGACATGCAGCAGCCGGAGGCAGCCAAGGTCGTCAACCGCGACCTCGGCCTCGCCGTCCTCCACCTGCCGCAGCTGGTCGGCCTCGCCCTCGGCGCCTCGCCGAAGGAGCTGGGGATGAGCAAGCACATCGCTTCCACGGGTTGGGTTGAGGACCGCTTGAGCGCCGTCCCGGCTTAAAGTCCCGCCGCCTTAACGATCGAGAACGCCCAGATCGCGGCGAGCTCGAGCCAGATAATCGAGAGCATCACGCGGTTCCAGAGCTGGAACTTGCGGTCCTTCTCTTCGCGCCTTTCCCGTTCGATCCGCTCGATTCGTTCGTCGAGCCGGACAATGCGTGCTTCATTTGGGTTCCATTCCATGCGCCGAGAATAGCAGACAAAGAGTTTCCGACGACAAGAAGTTTCTAGGGCCGGGTAGCCAGTCCAGGAAGTAGCCTGCGGCGGTGCCCCTGCCGATTGCCGCAGCCGGAGACACCGCCGCGGTGCTCACCGATCTGTTCCTGGTCCTGCTCGCGGCGAAGCTCGGCGACGAGGTCTTCAAGCGGATCGGGCAGCCGGCGATCGTCGGCGAGATCCTCGGCGGGGTCCTGATCGGCCCCTCCGTGCTGGGCTGGGTCGAGGTTGGGGAGGTGCTGCGGGTCTTCTCCGAGCTGGGCGTCGTCTTCCTCCTCTTCTGGGTCGGGCTGGAGACGCGGCTCTCGGAGATGCGGGCGGTGGGACGGATCGCGGTCGCGGTCGGCGGCGCCGGTGTCGTCGTCCCCTTCGTCGCCGGGGTCGGGTTCGGGCTGGCGCTGGGCGAAAGCAGCGAGACCAGCATCTTCCTCGGCGCGGCCCTAGCGGCCACCAGCGCCGGGATCACCTCGGCGACCTTCCTCGACCTGGGGATCGCGCGGACGCGGGCAGCGCGGACCGTGCTCGGCGCGGCGGTCGTCGACGACATCCTCGCCCTGATCCTGCTCTCGGTCGCGGTCGGGATGGCAGCCGACGGCGGCGTCGACGGCGGCAAGATCGCCCTGGCGCTCGCGGTCGCGATCGCCTTCGTCGCCTTCGTCGCGCTCGGTGGGACGCGGCTGCTGCAGCGGCGGCCGCGACTGCTGGAAGCCCCGCGCTTTGCCGAGTCGCCGCTGCTGCCGGCGGTGATCCTCTGCCTCGGCCTCGCCGCCTTCGCCGCCAACATCGGGCTGGCCGCCCTGATCGGCGCCTTCCTCGCGGGAATGGTCGTCGCCGAGACCAAAGACCACACCTCGATCGAGGAAGAAGTGCGCCCGCTCTACTCCTTCTTCCCCCCCTTCTTCTTCGCCTTCATCGGGATCGAGCTCGACCTCGGCGCCCTCTTCGACGGCCACGCGCTCTGGCTGCTGGCGGCGATCACGGTGCTGGCGGCGGCGACCAAGCTCGTGCCCGCCTTCCTGGCGGCGCGCAACCTAGGTCGGACCGAAGCCGCGGTCGTCGGCGTCGGCATGATCCCCCGGGGCGAGGTCGGGATCGTCGTCGCCTCGATCGGCGCCGCGGAGGGAGTGGTCGATGCGGAGCTGTTCGCGGTCGTGGTTGGGATGGCGGTGGCTACGACGCTGATCGCGCCGTTCGCCCTGCGGCGTCTCAGCCGCGGTTGAGCAAGCCGCGCTCGACCAGGAGCTCGGCCAGCTGCACCGCGTTGGTGGCGGCGCCCTTGCGCAGGTTGTCGCCGACCACCCACATGTCGAGGGCGCTCTCGTTGCCGGGGTCGCGGCGGATGCGGCCGACGAAGACCTCGTCGCGGCCGGCGGCGTTGATCGGCATCGGGTAGCTGACCGCGGCCGGGTCGTCGACCACGCTGACGCCCGGCGCCGCGGACAGAAGCTCACGGGCGCGGTCGGGGGTGAGCGGCTGCTTGGTCTCGACGTTGACCGCCTCCGAGTGGCCGGTCACGACCGGGACCCGCACACAGGTGGCGCTGACCCGGATCGCCTCGTCGCCGAGGATCTTGCGGGTCTCGTTGATCAGCTTGCGCTCCTCGTCGGTGTGATCGTCGCCCGCGGCGAAGCTGCCGGCGGCGCCGATCACGTTGAAGGCGATCGGGTGCGGGTAGATCTCAGCGACCGGCTCGCCACCCTCGAGCACGGCGCGGGTCTGCTCGCGCAGCTCGTCGATCGCCGCCTTGCCGGTGCCGGAGACGGCCTGGTAGGTGGAGACGACGAGGCGCTCGATCCCGGCCTCCTGGTGCAGCGGCTTCAGCGCCACGACCATCTGCATGGTCGAGCAGTTGGGGTTGGCGACGATCCCGTTGTGGCCGTCGATCGCGTCCGGGTTGACCTCGGCGACGACCAGCGGCACGTCGTCGCGCATGCGGAAGTAGCTGGTGTTGTCGACGATCGTCGCCCCGGCCTCGACGATCTTCGGCGCCCACTCGGCGCTGACGGAGCCGCCGGCCGAGGAGAGGACCAGGTCGAGCCCCTGGATCGAGTCCTCGCCCAGCTCCTGGACGGTGACGGCGCCGCCGTTCCAGCTGAGCTCACGCCCGGCGGAGCGGGCCGAGGCGAGCGGGACCAGCTCGGCGACTGGGAACTCGCGCTTCTCCAGCAGCTCGAGGATCGTCGAGCCGACCAGCCCGGTCGCGCCGAGAACTCCGACTCTGTATCCGTCGCCGGCCATCGCAGAAGTATGGCCCGCGCTAGCCGGCGACCGTGGGCCGGTGATCGGGACCAGTCGGGTCCTCCGGCTGGATCGCGTCGGCGCCCAGCTCGAAGGCCTTGTGGAGAGCGTTGACCGCGTCGGGGACGCGGTCGGCGGAGATGACGCAGGAGATCTTGATCGGGGAGGTGGAGATCATCTCGATGTTGATCCGTTCCCTCCCGAGGACCTCGAAGACCTTGGCGGCGACACCCGGGTGCGAGCGCATGCCGGCACCGACGATCGAGACCTTGCCGATCCGCTCGTCGGTGCGGACCTTGAGCGAGACGTCGCCGAGGCTGGCGAGCACGTCTTCAGCGGTCTTCAGGTCGGCGCGGTCGACGGTGAAGGAGAGATCGGCCAGCTGGTCGCCGCCCACCGGCTCGTTCTGGATGATCACGTCGACGTTGACCTGCTTGTCGGCCAGCGCCTGGAAGATGCGACCGGCGACGCCGGGCTCGTCGCGGACGCCGGTCAGCGTCACGCGGGCCTCCGCGTCGGAGTGGGTGACTGCGGTTACGAAAGGGTTCTCCACGGTCTGCTCCTCTGAGACCTCGACGGTCTCTTCCTCTGAGACGACGAGGGTACCGGGACCGTCCTCGAAGCTGCTGCGGCAGTGGATGCGGACGCCGTGGTTGCGGGCGTACTCGACCGAGCGCAGCTGCAGCACCCGGGCCCCGGAGGCCGACATCTCCAGCATCTCCTCGAAGGAGACGACCGGCAGCATGCGAGCGCTGGCGACGATTCGGGGGTCGGAGCTGAAGACGCCGGTGACGTCGGTGTAGATCTCGCAGACGCTGGCGTTGAGCGCGGCGGCGAGCGCCACCGCGGTCGTGTCGGAGCCGCCGCGGCCGAGCGTGGTGACGTCGCGGCTGTCGGTCGAGACCCCTTGGAAGCCGGCGACGAGCACGATCCGGTCCTGCCCGAGGGCGTCGGAGATGCGATCGGCGCGGACGTCGATGATCCGCGCCTTGGTGTGGGAGGAGTCGGTGACGATCCCCGCCTGCGACCCGGTCAGCGAGATCGCCTGGTGCCCCATGTCGTGGATCGCCATCGCGCACAGCGCGCAGGAGATCCGCTCCCCGGTCGAGAGCAGCATGTCCATCTCGCGCGGGTCGGGGCGCTCGGAGATCTCCTGCGCCTGGGCGACCAGTTCGTCGGTCGTCTTGCCGCGGGCCGAGAGCACCGCGACGACACGATTGCCCGCCTCGCGCGCGGCCACGATCCGCCCCGCAGCCCGTTTGATCTGCTCCGGCCCGGCGACCGAGGTGCCGCCGAACTTCATCACGACGATGTCCGCTCCAGCTGCGCTCATGAACGCTTGAGGATAGTCGCCGGCCAGCCTGGCCACAGCGGTGCGACTTATGTCCGCATAGGGACCAAAAGCCACACCGCTCTCAGCCGCCGCCCCCGAGGTTCCCCAGCATCGCCTGCTCCGCCATCCGGATCAGGCCGAGCCCGCTGTGCGGCCGCATGTCGCTGCTGCGAACCCGCACATGCGACCCATGCGGCCCCACCACCTCGACGATCGTGCAAACGTCCCCGATTTCGCAATCGTCCCCATAGTCCCCTTCGATCGCCTCCATCTGCTCGGCCACCACCCGTCCGATCTTGCTCTGGTCCAGCGACATCAGGTCCCCCCTTCTCAAGTGTGTCCCCACGCCAGGGGCCACGGCTGACGATAAGCGATCCAAATCCTTGGACAAATTTGGATTGATCTGGATTAGATCCAGCCACCCAAGCGTGCGCATGATCACACTTCCAGATATATCGGGGAGATATATATACGGACGTGGAGAACTTGAGCCCTACCGCCTATGTGATCCTCGGCCTGGTCAGCAAGGAGCCGCGGTCCGGGTATGAGATCAAGGCGGTGGTGGACCGGACTACGCGGTTCTTCTGGGCGGCCAGCTATGGGCAGATCTATCCGGAGCTGAAGCGGCTTTCGGAGGCGGGTCTGGTGGTTGGGGTGGACGCGCCCACCGGGGGGCGGAAGCGGACTCGGTATGAGATCACCGCCGACGGTGAGGAGGAGCTGAAGGGCTGGCTGCGGCAGCCGCCGGGGACCTTTGAGATGCGGGACGAGGGGCTGCTGAAGCTCTTCTTCGCCGCTCTGCTGCCGCCGGAGGAGGCGGTCGAGATCGTCCGCTCGATGCGTGCGCACCGAGAAGCGGTGAACGCACAGCTGCGGGAGATGGAACCGGCGGCGCAGGGGAAGGACGACCCCTACCCGCTGACGGTGCTGCGCAGCGGCATCGAGTTCACCGATTGGTTCGTCGACTGGTGCAAGCGGACCGAGGCCGAGATCCTCGCCGCCGCGCCCGAGCAAAGGAGAAGCTGATGTTCGACTCCCTGGCCCGCCTCGCAAACGGTCACGCCCGCCGCGTTGGGCTGATCGCGCTCGGCTTCTTCCTGATCGCCGCCGCGCTCGGCGGCTCGGTCGCCAGCCGGCTCGACCCCTACGGCGCCGACGACCCCGCGACCGAGTCGGTCAAGGCGGAGGAACGGCTGCAGGACGCCGGCCTGCGCCCGCCGGCGGTGATCGCTGTCGTCGATGCGCCGGTGAAAGCCCCGGGCAGCCGGGCCCGAGTCGAGGCGCTGGAGGACGAAGTCCGCGAACGCGAGGACGTCGCCGCGGTCAACGGCTACTACGACACCCGCTCCCCCGCCTTCGTCTCCAACGACGGCGAGAAGACCTACTTCGCGGTCTCGCTGAAGGCGACTGAGGACAAAGCGGTGCAGGAAGCCGGCGGCGATATCGCGGACCAGCTCTCCGACCATCCCGGGGTCGTCGTCGGCGGCTTCGCGGTCGCCCAGGAGCAGGTCAACAAGCAGGTCGAGGAGGACCTGAAAATGGCGGAGATCATCGCCTTCCCCCTGCTCTTCCTGCTCTCGCTGCTCTTCTTCCGCAGCCTCGTCGCCTCGGTCCTGCCGCTGATGATCGGCGGCCTAGCGATCGTCGGCACCTTCCTGATCCTGCGGCTGGCCAGCGAATTCGGCTCGATCTCGATCTTCGCCCTCAACCTGACCACGGCCCTGGGGCTGGGGCTGGCGATCGACTACAGCCTCTTCATCGTCTCCCGCTACCGCGAGGAGATCGCCAAGACCGGGCCGGGGCTAGACGCGATGCGGCGGGTGCTGGCGACGGCCGGGCGCACCGTCTTCTTCTCCTCGCTGACGGTCGCGGCGGCGCTCGCCTCGCTGCTCGTCTTCCCGCAGCGCTTCCTCTACTCGATGGGACTCGGCGGCGCCCTGGTGGCGCTGTTCGCGGCCCTGATCTCGCTGACCGTGCTGCCGGCCGTCCTCACCCTGCTGGGTCGGCGCGTCAACGCCGGCGCGCCGCGCTTCCTGCAGCGCCGGGCCGAGGCCGACGCCCGTCCCGACCACCACGGCTTCTGGTACCGGCTCTCGCGCTTCGTGATGCGCCGGCCGCTGCCGGTCGCGACCTTCAGCGCCCTCTTCCTGATCCTGCTCGGCCTGCCCTTCCTCGGCATCAAGTTCAACACCGTGGACCCGACGGTGCTGCCGGAGTCGGCCAGCGCCCGCCAGGCCTACGACACGATCAGCGAGGAGTTCCCGCCCTACCACGAGACCCCGATCTGGGTTGACGTCGAAGGCGGCGGGCCGGGAGCGGCGGCGCGCGTCGCGGCCGAGGTCCGCCGGGTCGACGGCGTCGCCGAAGTGGCGCCGCCGCAGAAGCTCGGCGGCAAGGTGACCGCGGTGCAAGCGATCTCCGCCAACCCGTTCGCCTCCGAGGAGAGCGAGGCCACGGTGAAGGCGATCCGGGCGATCGAGGCGCCGCCGGGGTCCCAGGTGATGGTCGCCGGCGCCACCGCCGACTTCATCGACTTCCAGTCCAGCCTCTCCTCGCACCTGCCGATCGCGCTGGCGATCGTGATCGTCGCGACCCTGGTCATCCTCTTCCTGATGACCGGCTCGGTGGTGCTGCCGGTGAAGTCGCTGCTGATGAACTTCCTCAACCTCAGCGCCGTCTTCGGCCTCCTGGTGCTGATCTTCCAGGACGGCCGGCTGGAGGGGTTCCTCGACTACTCCTCTCCTGGCGCGATCGAGCAGACGATGCCGATTCTGCTCTTCGCCGTCGCCTTCGGGCTCTCCACCGACTACGCGGTCTTCCTGCTCTCGCGGATCAAGGAGGCGCGCGACAACGGCGCCTCGGACTCCGAGTCGGTCGCGATCGGGCTCGAGCGGACCGGCCGCATCGTCACCGCGGCAGCGCTCCTCTTCGCGGTCGCGATGGGCGCCTTCGCCACCTCCCAGATCATCTTCATCAAGGAGAACGGCGTCGGCACGGCGCTGGCGGTGCTGATCGACGCGACGATCATCCGCGCCCTGCTGGTCCCCTCCCTGATGGAGCTGCTCGGCAAGTGGAACTGGTGGGCGCCGAAGCCGCTGCGCCGGCTGCACGAACGCTGGGGGATCGGCGAGACCGACTCCGTGGCCGGCGAGCCGGTGGTGAGTTCGCAGTAACTCCCGCTATGCGGGACAAACTGCGAACTCGCGGCGTCAGTCGCCGAATTTGCGGCCCTGGGAGCCTTTGGCGTAGGCGCAGCGGAAGTTCTCCGCCTTGCCGACTGGGGCGCCGCCGGCGAAGCCGCCGAGGTTGTGGTTGTCGTAGACGGTGACGTAGTTGAGCGTTTCCGGCAGCGGGTCGGCGGGCATCGGCACCGGGTCGGGCTCTCCCAGGTTGCCGACGCCTTTGGAGCCGACGGTGACGCCCTCCGAGCCGGCGGAGCGCGAGCCGGAGGCGACAGTGGTGAGGTCGCCGCTCATCTCGCGCTTGTCCTTGATCCCGTTTTTCGCGTCCGGGAACTCTTCGGCGCCGGAGGTGAGGATGCTGTCGTCGATCGTGCTCTGCAGCTTGGCCCGCGGCGCCGCGCCGATCAGCTGCGCGGCGCTGGGCAGCCAGCCGCCGGCCTTGACGCAGGCCTGGGTCGCGTAGAGGTAATCGTTCTTGCCGGTGTCCTTCGGCGGCACCGGGTAGAGGCCGCTTTCCAGGCACCAGGTGCCGAGGTCGATCGCGTTCGGGATTGGGCAGGCGGCAGAGAGCTTCTCGCGGGTGGCGCCGCCCAGTTTTTTGGCGTTCTTCGCCGTCTTCACGATCGGGAGGTACTTGGCCGGGATCTTCCCGCCCTTGCCGAGGACGACGACTTGGCCCTTCTTCGCCGCTGGCGCCAGCCCGCCCATCGAGAAGACCAGCGCGATCAGGGCGACGAACAGCGCCGCGAAGGAGAAGAGGCGCGGCAGCGGGTCGCGGGCAGGGACGGGAGCGGGGCCGGGAGAGCTCATCGGGCCGGCCCATCCTCGCCGCCGTTCGTGGCGGAGATGTGAAGAAGACGAAAACGCCGGAGCCGGCTCATTCGGCCACCTGGGGGACGAGCTCGCCCTGGGTCGCCTTGGCGTCGTCGGCGCCCTTGGTGCGCTCGTCGCTGGCCAGGCCGGTCAGCTTCAGCCCCCCGCCCGGTTCGATCTCGACCATGCCGAGGACCGAGTCGCCGACGGCGACTTTGCCGAGCTTGATCGACCCCGGCACCGTGACGACCGTGCCCTTGCTGGTTTCGCGGGCGTCGTCGCCGGAGAGCAGCAGCTGGCCCGGGCAGATGCCGAGCACGACGCCGGCGACGTCGCTGGAGGCGAAGGGGGCGCCGTCGGCGTCGATCGTCCGCTGCCAGAGCACGGCGGCCGGCAGCGGCGCTGCCGGGAGCGAGGGGTCGGGGGCACAGCTCGGCGGCGGCGGGACCGGAGCGGGCGTTGCCGGGGGGGCCACCGGGACGGGCGGGGCGGGCGGGACTTCGACGTCGACCTCCACCGTGGCGTAGGCGCCCAAGGCGGGCAGCGGCGGCACGACGCCGGTCGGGTCGGGATGGACGCGGACCAGCACCGAGCTGCCGCGTTTGGAGACCGCGTAGGCGGGCGCGGCCGGGTCGGGGTCGACGAAGGTGACGATGCCGGTCAGGCTGGTCGCCGTGGTGGTCCCGGTGCGCTTGCGGGTCCCGGCCTCGGCGCTGGTGCCGTTGGCGAGGGTGCGGACCGGGACCTCGACCTTCGTCCCGACCGTAGGCAGCTTGGTCGCGTGCACGGCGCTGAGCAGGCCACCGGCTTCGACCAGCGTGTAGCTGCCGGCGGCGGGGTTGGTGTGGACGACGAGCCCGCGCACCACCTGCGTTTCTTCTTCAGGTTCGTTCTCTTCTTCGTCCGGCAGCTCTTCTTCTTCGAACGGCTCTTCTTCGAAGGTTTCTTCGCTGAATTCTTCTTCGGGGAATGATTCGAAGCTTTCTTCTTCGACAGGGAATTCTTCTTCCAGCTCTTCGCCGCCGGCTTCTTCTTCGAGCGCTTCTTCTTCCGGGGCTTCGGCCGCCGGTTCCTCGCTCACCGGCGCGGCGGTCGGCTGCAGGGCGAGGATCGGCGCGGCGTCGCTGCCGCTGGTGCCGGGGGAGATCGCGACGCCGGCGAAGAGGCCGAAGCCGAGCGCCGCCGCGCACAGTGGCGCCGCCCAGCGGCGGTCGGTGACCGGCAGCGCCGCCCAGCGCAGGAGGCGCCGGTAGCCACGGTCGCCGACCGCGGGGCGCTCCGGGGCGAGGATGTCCCAGAGTCGCTTCACGGCGCCTCGGGGGCCGGCACCTTCGCCTTGCCGTTGCGCTCGGCGCCTGCCATCAGGTCGTTGCCGCACTGCCAGCAGAAGACGGCGCCCTGGGCGTAGAGCGCGCCACAGCCGGGGCAGGAGCCGGCGGCCGCGGCCTGGCCCAGCTTCAGCATCCGCTCGACCTCGGCCAGCTCAGCGTCGACCTGCTGCAGCTTCGCCGCCTGCGCGGTCAGCAGGTCGAGCCGGAAGTGGTCGCGGATCGCCATCTCGTAGGTGACGCCGCCGAGGTCCCACTGCAGGTCGACCAGCTGTTTCGCCAGCCGGTCGCGGCGGCGCTCGAGGTCGGAGCTCATTTGATTTCCACCCCCGCTTCGCCCCCAGCCGGGGCTTTGTCGTCTTCCGGCGGCGGTTCGCCCGGGGTGGCGACTTTGTCCGGCAGGTTGAGCGCGTTTTTCGCCGCCTGTTCGCCGGTTTCGTTTTCCAGCGCTTCCAGGTCCTCGGAGCTGGCTTCGACCGCGCCTTCGCTGGCCGCTTCTTCGCGCGCCTTCTCGTTCGCTGCTTTTTCGCTGCCGCCGCCGCCCGACTTGGAGCCACCGCCACCTCCGGTCAGGTTGCCGCCGCCCTGCGAGCCGCCGCCGGTGCCGCTCGCGGTTTCCGTTCCGGCCCCGCTGGTGGTGCCGCTGGGGATGACGACCGGCGCCGGCGCGGAGCCGCCGTCGCCGTCGCCGCGGCCGATCAGAACGCCGATCAGCAGCATCAGGCCAAGCACGGCGATGCCGCCGACCGCGGCCAGCGGCGCGTAGTCGCGTTCGGTCTTCTTCTCGACCGCCTTCTCCTCGGCATCGCCGTTCTTCGCGGGCGCCTTCTCGGGCGCGGGCGGTGGCGGCGAGGGCACGCCCAGCCCCAGGTCGCGGTACTCGACCCGCGGGGCGCCGCGACGCTTGCCGCAGTTGAGGCAGTAGCGCTGGTCGGCGTCGAGCGGGGTGCCGCACTGATCGCAGGGCTCGCCCGGCTTGCCCAGCGAGGGCATCTTCACCTCGATCTCGCTCATCCCTGGGCCTCCACTGGCGCCGCCCCCGGGGTCTCCAGGGTCGGGTAGTAGCTGAGCTCCACGTCGGCTCCGGTCGGGTCGCCGGTGAAGTAGACGTTGTAGAAGAGCTTTTTGGTGTCGGGCTTGAGGTGTTCGATCGCGCCGCGACCGGCGGCGACGATCGTGCCGCCCTTGCGGGCGACGGCGTAGAAGAGCAGCCGGTTCTGGTCCTCCCCGGTGCGGTTGACGACGGTCCCTTCGGCGACCAGCCCGGAGACGGGGTCGCCCTCGACTTTCGGCTCGGAGACTTCAATCAGCGGCTGCGGGCCGGCGTATGGAACACCGCCCTCGCCGACTTTGACCCGCGCCGTCTTCGGCGTCCCGGTCGCCAGCACCTGGTCGTTGACCCAGACCACGTCGCCGCCAGCGGGGATGAAGGGAACCGCGACCAAGGCCTGCTCCAAGCCCGGCGCGTCGTTGGTGTAGACGACCTTGCCCTTGGCGTCGAGCACTTCGACCGAGATTGGCGCGTCGACCAGGTTCTGGCCCGAGTCGTTGTGCAGCTCGACGACGACGGCGCTGCCTTCCTTTTCGGAGAGCACGGTGGTGCCGACGATCTTGATCTCAGGGTCCTGCTTGGTGACCTCGATGCCCTGGTCCTCGAGCAGCACGTTCTCGCTTTCGGCTTCGAGCTCGGCGCTGCGGCTCTGGGTCGACTGGCAGGCGCTGAGGCTGGCCATGGCGAGCAGGCCGAGGCCGGTGGCGAGCAGCGACCGGAGCCTCATCCGAAGGTCCCGCTGACGTACTCGCGAGTGCGCTCGGCGACCGGCGCGTTGAAGACCTGCTCGACCTCGCCGTACTCGATCAGGTCCCCCAGGTACATGAAGGCGACGTGGTCGGCGACGCGCTGGGCCTGCTGCAGGTTGTGGGTGACGATCACGATCGCGACCTCGCTGCGCAGCCCGACGATCGTCTCCTCGATCGTCGTCGTCGAGATCGGGTCGAGCGCCGAGCAGGGCTCGTCGAGCAGCAGCACCTCCGGCTCGACCGCGAGCGAGCGGGCGATGCAGAGCCGCTGCTGCTGGCCGCCGGAGAGGGCGAGGGCGGGGTGCTCGAGGTTGTCCTTGACCTCCTCGAAGAGACCGGCGCGGTGCAGCGCCTCGGTCACCGCCGGCTCCAGCGCCCGCCGCGAGGGCTTCTTCGAGCCGCGCTCGCGCAGGCCGTAGGCGACGTTGTCGAAGATCGACATCGGGAACGGGTTCGGCTGCTGGAACAGCATCCCGACCCGGCGCCGCAGGTGGGTGACGTCGAAGCTGTCGACGTCCTCGCCGTCGAGCAGGATGCGGCCACCGCGTTTCGCGGTCGGGGTCAGGTCGACGAGCCGGTTGAGCGAGCGCAGCAGCGTCGTCTTGCCGCACCCGGAGGGGCCGATCAGGGCCAGCACCTCGCCCTGGCGGACGCTGAGGGTGACTTCGTTGACCGCGGATTTCTCCCCGTAGGCGATGCTGAGCCGGTCGGTCCGCATCCGCTCCAGCGGGGTCGTATCCGCGCGCGGCAGCCGCTGCAGCTTCGGCGCCAGGCCGCCCAGGGTGGTGGTGTGGCCATTGCCGCTGGCCGGCGCCTCGACCACGGTCGGCTGCGCCTGCGGGGCGATCCGCCGCACCGGCGGCGCCAGCTGCCCCGCCCCGGCCAGCAGCGAGCGCGAGGCGTCCATTCCGCGTGCGTCGCTCAGCGAGTCCATGACGGCCCCCTTCCACGGGTAATCAGATCGACGGCGAAGTTGAGGCCGATCACGATCAGCAGCAGCACAAAGGCGGCGGCGTAGGCCTTCTCCGGCGAGCCGCCCTCCCCCACCGGGGAGTTGTTGTAGACGTAGGTGGTGAGCGTGCTGCCGGTGCCCTGCAGCAGGCTGAGGCCGGGGATGCTGCCTTCGGGGTCGTTCTGCAGGGAGGCGCCGAGGAGGATGACGACGATCGCGGTGTCGCCGACGATCCGGCCCATGCCGAGCGCGACGCCGGTGCCGATGCCGCGGCGGGAGGCGGGCAGGAGGACGCGGCGGATGGTCGAGATCCGGTCCTTGCCGAGCGCGTAGGAGGCCTCGCGGACGTGGCGCGGGATCGAGTGCAGCGCCTCGCGGCTGGCGCCGACGATCAGCGGCAGCGCGATCAGCGACATCACCACCCCGGCGGTGAAGAAGGAGCGGCCGAAGGCGACGCCGGGGGTCGCCTCGTATGAGAGGAAGCTGAAGAAGCCCTGCTGGAAGACGAGCAGGCCGAAGATCGCGAGCACGATGCTGGGCGTGCCGGCGACGATCTCGATGCAGGACTCGACCGCGCGGGCGAGGCCGGCGGGGCGGCCGTACTCGGTCAGCCAGACCGCGATCCCGACCCCGACCGGCGCCGCGATCGCGGTCCCGATCACGGTCAGCAGCAGGGTGCCCTCGAGCGGGTCGAGGAAGCCGCCGTTCTTGCTCTGGTCGGTGCCGGCGACCGGGTGGCTGAAGATCTCGTCCAGCCGCAGGTACTGGATGCCGCGAACGAGCATATAGAGGACGATCGCGGCGGCGATCAGGCAGAGCAGGAGGCCGGCGCCCCAGGCGGCCGCGACGCCGAGGCGGTCGCCGATGCTCCAGGAGTCGCCGCCACGCAGGCGCGCGTAGAGGCCGAGCTGGCGGCTGCTTTGGGCGTGGGTGCTCATCGCGGCGCCAGGGTGTATTTGCGCATCGCCCGGCGGGCGAACCAGCCGGCAAAGGAGAGGAAGGCGCTGGAGATCAGCAGCACCGCGGCAAACGCGTACATCGTCTGGCCGAAGGGCTCGACCGAGAGCCCCTCCGCCCCATCGACGATCGAGGAGGCGAACGTTTTCGCCGGCTCGAAGAAGAAGGTGACGCCGTCGAGCGGGTTCGGCGCGAAGGCGACCGAGCCGGCGACCATCGAGAGCATGATCGCCTCGCCGAGGGCGCGGGCGGTGGCGAGGATCGCGGCGGCGACGATCGCCGGGCGTGCCGCCCGCAGCCCGACGGTGCGCAGCGCCCGGAAGCGGTTGACGCCGAGGGCGGCGGCCCCCTCGGTCCAGTTGCGCGGCACCGAGCGCAGGGCGTCGACGGTGATCGCGATCATGATCGGCGTGATCATCACCGTCAGCACCAGGATCCCGACGAGGATGCTGGAGCCGTCGAGCTGGATCACGAACTGAACCGATTCCTTCTGGCCGTCGGTGATCACGTGGTTGCCGAAGAAGGGGACGAGGACGAGGATCCCGATCAGCCCGTAGATCACCGAGGGCACCGCCGCCAGCAGCCGGATCACCGGCTGCAGCACCGAGGCGATCCAGGCCGGGGCGAACTCGACCACGAACATCGCCGAGAGCATCGAGATCACCGTCGCCAGGGCGACCGCGCAGCCGGTGATCAGCGCCGTCGCGTAGAGCAGCGGCCAGGCGTGGAGCGTGTAGTTGTAATCGGCCGGGCTGCCGGGCGAGGCGAAGATCTCTTCCAGCTGCACGTTGACGTTGCCGCCCGGCCCGAGCCAGGCGAGGCCGTTGTGCGCGAACGACGGCCACGCCTTAGCGAAGACGAAGACGATCATGAACGCGATCAGCAAGAGGACCGCGGAGGCCAGCGCGCCGAGGAGGAGCTCGGCGCGCTGGTCAGTGCGGTCCCGTTGCTGCGCGGTCTTGGAGCCGCGTGGAGCCACTAATGCAGCGCGACCCACTCGGTGTTGATCACCGCTGCCGCGGCCGAGCTCTTGGTGATCCAGTCGAGCCAGGACTTGGTCGCGCCCTTGGCCGGCCCGCGGGTCACCATGTAGAGGTTGCGCTGGCCGCCGTACTGGCCGGACTTGGCGTTGCGCAGGGTGCAGGCGACGCCTTTGTAGGGGACCGTGTGCAGGCCGCCAGTGAAGGCGAGCGAGACGTACCCGATCCCGTTCGGGTCGGATTTGACCGACTGCTGGACGAGCCCGTTGGATGCCTTCTGGCTGGCGCCGGTGAAGACCTTGGTCGAGCCGAGGAAGATCTTCTGGAAGGCGTCCTGGGTACCGGAGGCGGGGGTGCGGACAAAGGCGTCGATCGTGCCGCTGGCGCTGGAACCGGGGACGCTGCTCCAGCTGCGGACGCCGCCGCCGAAGATCGCCTGCACGCCGGCCTCATCGATGCCCGGCAGCGGGTTGGAGCTGTTGGTGACGATGCAGACCGCGTCGTGGGCGATCTTGTTGAAGACCAGACCGCCCGGGTCGCTCGGTTTCGGGTCGCGCGAGGCGTTGCCGATGGTGACGCGACCGGCCGCGACGTCGGAGATGCCGACGTCAGAGCCGCCCTGCAGCAGCTTGAAGTTGACGCAGTGGCCGCAGACCGTCAGATATTTTTTGGCGAGCAGCGAAGCGAGTGGCGCAACACTGGTCGACCCGCTCATCGTGATGGTCGGCTTGGCGGCTGCGAAAGCGGGCACCGCGAGTGACGCACAGACTGCGATCGCGGCCGCGGCAGCCAGGGGACGGTTCCAATTCATATGGGAGATCGCTCCTGGTGGCGGTTTAGAAGTTCCTATCCAGGCCAGTCTCCGCAGGCGGCGGGCGAGCAAGGTAAACGCGACGTGACTGTGTGGATACGAATTGGTTAAGGGCGTGGCCGGGAGGGGTCCGGTTGAGCCGTGACCGTGAGCGGGGTCGGGTGGCCCTCTCCACTTAACTTTTTCGTCGGGCAACAGCGGCTGTCCGCTGTCCTGCTCCGCCGAAAAAGTACAAGACGTTCCGAGGGCCACCCGACCCCGCTCACGGTCCGCAGCGCACCGAACCCGTTCTCACGTCACGTCTCTTGCAATCTGTCATTTGCCCGCCATAGGCGGGCAGCATCTTCGGGAGCTGTCCCGACAGGGACGCGACTCAATTCCCGCGGAGGGGTACCGACGTCCCTGGCCTTCGCTCAGCTCCCATCTCCCCCCGCTTTAACCAGTTGGTAGCGCCTTAGTCACAACTTTGTAGCGGGTGGGCGGAAGGGTGTTAGGTCATGCGTGCTGCCCTCATTGCCTGCCTGATCCTGCTTGCCTTGCCGGCTCTGGCGGGGGCGGAAATCTCGGATACGCACTTGATTGATGGGCCCAGTGCGGATGTGGTTGGGGTCGAAGATGCGGCGATGGCGGAAGACGGGAGTGGCGGGGTCGTCTACCTGCGCACCGTTGGTGGGCGCAAGCATGTGTTTGCGGTGCCTTTTCGGGAAGGGGCCTGGGGGGCGCCGCAGCGGATCGACATTGGGCAGGAATTCGACTCGAGCTGGGCGCGGATCGGGGCCGGCGACAAAGGGCGGCTGATCGTCACCTGGGTGCAGGAGTTCGGGATCGGCACCGACCGCATGTTCTCGGCCACGCTGGACCCCGGAGCGGACTCCTTCCAGGCGCCTGTCCCGGTCGACTTCAACGTCGGCGAGGCGACCTCCAGCTATCCCGACCTGGCGATGAACGCGGGCGGGCAGGCCTACCTGACCTACGCCGTCGTCACCAACGTCAGCCCCACCAACCCGCCCGGCTACGTCGGCGCCCAGGTCCGGGTCGCCCGCTACTCCAATCGGCTCTGGTCGGTGCTCGGCAACCCGGTCAACCGCAACCCGGCGGCGCCGCTGCGGCAGACGACGGAAGCGAACGGGCCGCGGGTCGGGATCGACGTGCAGGGCAATGCGGTCGTCGCCTGGCAGGAGCCCGACGACGAATTCGTCGACCGGATCTGGGCGCGGCGGCTGTTCGGCGCCACCCAAGGGATCGCCCTGCTGGCCAGCCCCAACACCTGGGAAGGGGCGCCGCTGCGCGGCCCCGCTGACGCCTTCGCACTCGACGTCGCCGGCTTTGGGCAGGCGGCGGTGGCGGTCCGCCAGCAGCCCGGCCAGGCGAGCAGGCTGACCGCGCCGCGCCTCTTCGTGAACGAGATGCCCGACGCCTTCGCCAAAGGCGCCGACGCATTTAAAGGCGCGCGCCTGGTCGACGGCGGCGTCCCCCCCGCGCTCGGCGTGCCCAGCGTCGGGGCCGAACCGAATGGCGGCTTCATCGCTGGCTTCGGCTCCGGCTTCGACACCGCGCTCGCCTCCGGCGACCTCGAGGTCGTGAATCCGGTCGAGCGACTCGACGAAGGCGGCAGCGCCACCGCCGGCGACCCGCTCGTCGACCTGGCCGAGACCGGGGCCTCGGTCGCCGTCTGGAAGGAGCTGCGCGGCTCCGGGCTGGTCGGCGTCCAGGAGCGTCGCTCCGACGCGGTCACTGACCCGGCCGCCCTCAGCGCCCCCGGCGGCGGCGCGATCGATGGGCTGCGGCTCGGCGGCTCCGGCCTCGGCGACGCGATCATCGCCTGGACCCAGGGGAGCGGCGCCAACGCGAAGGTCGCCGCGGCGGTCGTCGACGCGCCCCCGGACCCCTTCTTCGTGCAGACGCCCGAAGCCTGGAAGCGGCAGAGCAAGGTCACGATCCACTGGGCGGCGGCCGTCAACGCGATCGGCAGCATCACCTACTCGGTCAGCGTCGATGACGAGCCGGTCGGCAAGCCGACCCGCAAGCTGTTCGCGAAGCTGCTGAGCAAGCGTGTCGGCGATGGCCGCCACCGGATCCAGGTCTTCGCGATCGACAGCGCCGGCCAGGAGACCGGGTCCCACAGCGCGATCGTCAAAGTCGACCGCAAGCCGCCGAAGGTGAAGGTCAAGCGCCGCGGCCGCAGCTTCGTGGTCAGCATCACCGACGGGTCCCGGCGCGAGACCGCCGGGCTCAAAGGCAGCGCGGTGAAGATCAGCTTCGGCGATGGCGGCGGCAAGAAGAAGGGCGGCGGCGGCACCGTGATCTCCCGCGCCAGCCGCAAGAAAGGTGGGAAAAAGGGCGCCAAGAAACCGGTGGTGAAGACGATGCGCCACACCTACTCCCGCCCCGGCTCCTACGTGCTGCGGATCAGCGCCCGCGACCGCGCCGGCAACGTGACCGAGATCGAGCGCAAGGTCCAGGTCGGGTGAGGCAGCGCGCGCGGAACCGGCTCGCCGGCGCCGCTGTGGCGCTCGCCTGCCTGCTCTCCCCCGCGAGCGCGGCAGCGATCTACGGCAACGCCGCGGACGGGGTGGAAGGCGCGGAGATGGTCTCCGCCGATTTCAGCCGCCACGAACAGGGGGACGACGCGACCCGCTTCGCCGCCGTCTCCGCCGACGGCCGCTTCGTCGCGATCCAGACCCGCGCCCGCAACCTCTTCGCGGACGACGACGGCGACCCGCCGGGCCAGCTCCGGGTTGGCGGCATCTTCCGCTTCGACACCCAGACCCGGGCGTTGGCCAAGGTCGCCGACGGCGACCTCCTGCGCGAAAGCGATAACACCCTGGTGGCGCGCGGGGCGACCAACCCCTCGATCAGCGCCGATGGCCGCTTCGTCGCCTTCTCGACCGGCCAGCGCCTGGTCGCCGCCGACGCCAACGACAACTTCGACGTCTACGTACGCGACATGAGCAAGGCCGCGACCAACCCCGCCGCTTACGTCCTTGTCTCCGCGCTCGACGGCGGCGACCTCGCCGCCACCTACGCCCCGCAGGCGGTCCCCGGGGCGACCAACCCCGGGGCGGCCGCCTCCCCCGGAGTGGCGATCAGCGCCGACGGCAACCGGGTCGCCTTCACCACCGCGGCCGCCTCCAACCTCCCCGCCAGCCCGACGGCGACCGTCGCCAGCGGCCAGCTGCTGGTCCGCGACATCGCCGCCCACTCGACGACCCCGGTCACCTCGGTGCGCGAAGCCGCGAGCGGCCAGATGACTTCCGAGCCGGCCGGCGGCGCGCTCGGGGCGGCGATCAGCGCCGACGGCTCGACCGTCGCCTGGACCGGCGCCAACGGTCCCGCCCAGACGCGGATGATCCTCGGCGAGAACACCGACCCGAACTTCAACTACTTCCTCTGGCGCCGCGCTCCCTTCGGCCCTGGGCAGCCGACCCGCCGGATCACGGGCATCAGCGACCCCGACGACGCCACCTGCCGCCAACAGGAAGAAGCGAACCCGGGGCAGCCGGTCATCTTCAACCCCAACGCGACCGGGCCGTGCTTCGGGCCGCTCTCCGACCAGGAGGCGTCGCGCACCGACATCAGCGGCCAGCTGCCGGTGCTGAGCGGCGACGGCAGCACCGTCGCCTTCCTCACCGGGGCTGGCCCGCGCCCGCTGGTCCAGAACGCCCCCGGCCTTGACCTCTACCTGACCGAGATGGGACCTGGGAAGACCCGCAAGGCAACCGTGGAGCTGACCCGCGACAACTTCACCAGCGACCTCGAGAGCACCCTGCCGATCGGCAGCATCGCGATGTCCTCCAACGGCCGCTTCCTGGCGATGACCTCCGGCCGGACCAAATTCCCGCTGCCGGCGCTGCAGCTGGTCGGCGGCTCGCGCGCGGTGCCGGGGCCGCAGGAGCTCTACATCGTCGACCTGCAGGCGCGCACGATCGAACGGGTGACCCACTCGATCTCCGGCGGCGACGTCAACGGCGGCGCGATCGACGGGGTGACGATCTCCGCCGACGGGTCCCAGATCGCCTTCGCCTCCTTCGCCGGCAATCTCTTCCAGGGCGACGCCAACGGGCGCTCCGACGCCTTCCTCGCCTCGCGGATGCCCGAAACCCCCCTCGGCCCGCCAACTGGCGGCGCCCTCGGCGGCGGCGCCAGCTCGCAGAAGGTCGACCGCGCCCCGCCGCGGGTGATCGTCCGCGGCAAGACCAAGAGAGGGGGCGTCGTCGTCCTCACCATCACCGTCCCCGCCGCCGGCGGGATCGCGGCGGTCGCCACCGCGCGCACCGGCAAGGCCGCGAAGCCGCGCACGGTCGCCAGCCGCAAGACCCACGTCCGCGGCAAGGGGACCTTCAAAGTCGTGATGCGAGCCGGCGCCGCCTTCCGCCCCCTGCTGCAGAACGGCGGCAAGCTCGAGGCCAAGGTCCGGGTCACCTTCTCCCCCAAGGGCGGCGGTCGCAAGCTGCACGGCCAGACCACGGTCGAGTTCGCCGGCTAGCGGCCCGAGCGGAGCAGGGCGAAGGCCGGGGAGGTCGGTACCCCTCCGCGAGAATTTAGTTGCGCCCCCTAAAGGGGGCAGCTCCCGAACATGCTGCGCGCCTATGGCGCGCAAATATGAGATTGCATATCGCGGCCTTCGGCCACATTCCCGCCTCGGGGTACCGACCTCCCCGGCCAACCCCCAGCCCTTTCCGCTTCAGCAGGTGAGGAACGTGGCGTGGGAGGGGTCCGTTGCGCTGCGGACTGCGAGCGGGGTCGGGTGCCGCTCCCCGCGGCTTGTACTTTTTCGGT
>DASUMA010000023.1:0-27203 GCA_036277915.1 Solirubrobacterales bacterium | reverse complement strand
CGGACGCCCGGGGAAACCGACACCCGGACCTACTTCTCCAGGATCGCGGTGACGCCCTGGCCGCCCGCGGCGCAGATGGAGATCAGGCCGCGGCCCGAGCCCTTCTCGTTGAGGATCTTGGCCAGGTTGGCGACGATCCGGCCGCCGGTCGCGGCGAACGGGTGACCAGCCGCGAGCGAGGAGCCGTTGACGTTGAGCTTCGCGCGGTCGATCGAGCCGAGCGGGGCGTCGAGACCGAGGCGCTCCTTGCAGAACACCGGGTCCTCCCACGCGGCCAGCGTCGAGAGCACCTGCGAGGCGAAGGCCTCGTGGATCTCGTAGTAGTCGAAGTCCTGCAGCGTGAGCCCGTTGCGCTCGAGCAGCCGCGGCACGGCGTACGCCGGGGCCATCAGCAGGCCCTCGCCACCGTGCACGAAGTCGACGGCGGCGGTCTCGGCGTCGACGAAGTACGCCTGCACCGGCAGCCCGTGCTCCTCGGCCCACTCCTCCGACGCGAGCAGCACCGAGGAGGCGCCGTCGGTCAGCGGGGTGGAGTTGGCCGCCGTCATGGTGGCGGCCTCGCCCTTGCCGAACACCGGCTTGAGCTTCGCCAGCTTCTCGATCGAGGAGTCGGCGCGCAGGTTCTGGTCTCGGTCGAGGCCGTTGAACGGGGTGATCAGGTCGTCCTGGAAGCCACGGTCGTACGACGCAGCGAGGTGGTGGTGCGACGCCACGGCCAGCTCGTCCTGCGCCTCGCGGGTGATCTGCCACTCGAGCGCGGTCAGGGCAGCGTGCTCGCCCATCGACAGCTTGGTGCGCGGCTCGCCGTTCTGCGGGATCTCGATGCCGATGTCGGTCGGCCGGATCGCACCGAGCGCCTTGAGCTTGCCGGCGGTGTCCTTCTGCTGGTTGACCTTGATCAGCTTCTTGCGCAGCTTCTCCGAGATCGCGATCGGGGCGTCGGAGGTCGTGTCCGAGCCACCGGCGATGCCGGCGTCGATCTGGCCGAGGGCGATCTTGTTGGCGACCAGGATCGTCGTCTCCAGGCCGGTGCCGCAGGCCTGCTGGACGTCGTAGGCGGGGGTCTCCGGCGCCAGCCGGGTGCTGAGCACGCTCTCGCGGGCGAGGTCGCGGTCGTGGGAGTGCTTGAGGACAGCGCCGCCGGCGACCTCGCCGAGCGTCTCGCCCTCGAGCCCGAAGCGATCGACGAGGCCGTCGAGCGCAGCAGTGAGCATGTCCTGGTTCGAGGCGTGCGCGTAGGCGCTGTCAGAGCGCGCAAAGGGGATGCGGTTGCCGCCGACAACGGCAACCCGCCGAGTATCGCTGTTCATTCTGAGCTGGTTCCTTTTTGGGTGTGGTCGGAAGTGGGGGAGTCGCCCGAGCGGGCCCGCAGGCCGGGCTCGATCGTCGCGATCAGGAGCTCGGCGGCCTCTTCGGCGCTGAGCTCTTCGCTGTGCAGCCACCAGCGCGCCAGCGCCTCGGCGGCGCCGAGCAGGGCGGCGGAGAGGGCCTCGACTTCGACCCGGGCGGCGTCGCGGACCTGCTGGGGCAGCTGCCGCATCATCGCCGCGGAGACGAGTTCGACGATCAGGCCGCGGTAGGCACCGACCCGCTCGGCGACGTCGCCCGCCTGCGGCAGGGTCTCGTCGAAGAGCACCGCCCAGGCGCCGCGGTCGGAGTCGAGGAAGGCGAAGAAGGCGCGGACGCCGGCGCCGAGCGCGTCGCCGGGGCTGGCGGTCGCCTCGACCGCCTCGCCAACGGTCTTCGTCAGCGCATCCCCGGCCCGCTCCATGCAGGCGATGTACAGCTGTTCCTTGTTGCCGAAGTAGTTGTAGAGGAGCGGCTTGGTGACCCCGACCGCCGCCGCGATCTCATCCATTTTCACCGCGGCGTAGCCCCGCTCGGCGAAAAGCGCGTGCGCCGCCCCCAGCGTCTGCTCCATGCGGTCGTCGCGAGAGAGCCGCGATCGTGCAATCGATGCATCCATCGATGTAGAGGTTACCCAGATATAAATTTATATGCAAGTAAGGGCGGTTAGCCCTCAGAAAAGCCAAGCCGCAGCTGCAGGCGGCGCAGCGGCGCGGGTGCCCACCAGTTCCACTCGCCGAGCAGGCGCATCAGGGCGGGGACGAGGAGGGCGCGGACGATGGTGGCGTCGATCATCACGCCGACCGCCATCCCGATCGCGATCTGCTTGACGAAGAAGACGGAGCTGACGGCGAAGGCGAGGAAGACGACGGCGATCGCCAGGGCGGCGGCGGTGATCACGCGGCCGGTGCGGCCGATTCCGGTCGCGACCGCCTCCTCGTTGTCGTCGCCAGCGTCGTGGCGCTCCTTGATCCGCGCCATCACCAGGACCGCGTAGTCGGTGGCGAGGCCGAAGAGGACGGCGAAGAGGAAGACGACGCTGGTCACCTCGATCGCGGCCGGGCCCGTGTAGTCGAGCGGTGACTTCAGCCAGCCCTCCTGGAAGGCGAGGACGAGGATGCCGAGGGTCGCCCCGAGCGTGAGCGAGTTCATCAGCAGCGTCTTCAGCGGCAGCAGGACCGAGCCGGTGAGGAGGAAGAGCAGCAGCAGGGTGGTGAGGGCGACGATCGCGACCACCAGCGGCGCGTGTTCGATCAGGCTCTGCTTCTGGTCGATGAAGCCGGCGGTGTTGCCGGAGACGAGGATCGCGGCGCCGGAGGGAGGGGAGAGGTCGCGGATCGCGTGCACCGAGTCCTGGGAGTCGCCCTCCAGGGCCGGGCCGGAGAGGGCGAAGTTGGCGAAGGCGACGTCGTCTGAGGCGGGGGCGAAGGGGGCGCCGCGGACGACCCCGGGGACCGCTTCGACCTGCTCGCGCAGGACGGCGAGCTGGTCCGGCGGGGCGCCGCCGTCGACGGTCACCGTGACCGCCTCGGTGACGTCGCGCGGGTAGTGCGCGTCGAGGTAGCGGTAGGCGTCGTAGGAGGGCTGGCCCGGCGGCACCGCTTCGGCGCTGGGCCCGGTCAGCGTCGTCCAGAGGAGCGGCGCCGCGGCGGCGAGCAGCAGCGCCGAGCTGGCGAGGGCGACGGCGACCGGGCGGCGCATCACCCCACGGGCGAGCCGGTACCAGCCATCGGAGGTGTCGGAGACGGCCGGGCCGCGGCGGATCGAGAGGGCATCGATCCGGGTTCCGAGCAGGGCCAGCAGCGAGGGCACGACGAGGACCGCGATCACGGCCGAGAGCAGGGCGACCGCGGTCCCGGCGACCGCCATCGAGTAGAGGAAGCGCTGCGGCATCACGATCAGCGCCGCCATCGCGGCGGCGACGGTGAGGCCGGAGAAGACCGCGGTCCGGCCGGCCGTCTGAACGGTGCGGCGGTGCGCCTCCCGCGACGCACCGCCGCGCCCTATCTCCTCGCGATATCGCGAGACAAGAAGCAACGCGTAGTCGACGGCGAGGCCGAGGCTGAGACCGGTGGCGACGTTGAGCGCGAACAGCGAGGTGTCGGTGAAGCCCGACATCACCCGCAGGACCAGCAGCGTGCCGACGATCGAGACCCCGCCGATCAGCAGCGGGATCGCCGCGGCGACGACGCCGCGGAAGACGAACAGCAACAGCAGGGCGAGCAGCGGGAAGGCGATCAGCTCGGCCTTGGTCAGGTCCTCGCGGGTCTGGTCGTTGGTCTCGTTGAAGCCGGCCGCGTAGCCGCCCATGGCGGCGTCGAGCGGGCTGGCGGCGAGCAGCGGCTCGACCCCTTCGGCGGCGATTCCGCCGGCGTCCTGGATGTCGTCGGTGGAGAGGTAGGCGGCGATCGTCAGCGACTCGCCGTCGCGGGCCAGCAGCGCCGAGGCGCCGCGGTCGCGCAGCGGGTCGACGACGCGGCCGATGTATTCGACCCCGGCGATGCCGTTGGCGAGGGCGGCAACCTGGCGGCGCAGGGTCGGGTCGGCGGTGTCGAGCCGGCCGCCGTCGGGCGCCCGCACGACCACGACCAGGCCCGGGTTCGGGTCGTAGCCGAGTGAGTCGCGCAGCAGGGCGCCGGCCCGCTCACTCTCCGAGGCGCTGTCGGTGAACCCGGCCGCCTTCAGGTGGCTCTCGACGTCTTTGCCGAGGACCATCGCGAGGAGGGCGAAGGCACCGACCAGGGTCAGCACCAGCTTCGGTCGCTTCCAGGTGAGGTCGGCGATCCGGCCCATCGGCGGCGACTGTACCAGAAACCAAAGTAAATAATTTGAAAACCAAAGTTAGCTACACTCGGGGCATGCCGCGGAGGAGGTACGACCAGCCCTGCAGCGTTGCCTCTGCCCTCGACCGGGTGGGTGAGCGCTGGTCGATGCTGATCGTGCGGGAGCTGCTGCTCGGGCCGCTGCGCTTCTCGGAACTGGCACGGACGGTCGGCGGTGCCCCGACCGACGTACTGACCCGCCGCCTCCGCGACCTCGAGGAGGACGGGGTGGTGCGCCGCCGCGAGCTCGAGCCGCCGGCCTCCGGCACCGTCTACGAGCTGACCGAGGTGGGCCTCGAGCTCGAGGGCGTGATCCTCGACCTCGGCCGCTGGGGCCTCCACTTCTACCGCCTCGACGACCTGCCGGGGCTGGTCACCACCTCGCTGGCGAACCCGCTGCGGGTGATCCTCGAGCCGCCTGCGAATTCCGAGACGGTCGTCCTGCAGCTGCACAGCGAAGGCCACTCGACCTGGCTGCGGATCGGCGGCGGCGAGAGCAGCGCCGGCCGCGGCGAGGCGGAGCGGCCTGATCTCACCCTTAGCGGCTCCGCCCCCGATGTGATCGCCGCAATCGCGCTCGGCGCCGACGGCGAGGGAGTCGAGATCGAGGGCGACCGCGAGATCCTGCTGCGCCTGCGCGAGTGGGTCGAGCTGCCCGAGCGCTTGCGGGCCGAAGTCGAGGAGCTCGCAGTAGCCACTGCGATCGATTGACCCACGAACTACCGCGCTATTCGGAGCGCTACTCCGGACTCGCGGTTGTCACTCGCTTGCGGCGCCTGCCGTTCATCCTCCGCTGGCCTAAGGCTGGGTGGAGTAGGACTCTCCCCCTTCCAAGACCGGTGGTCATGAATCGCGCTACCCTCGTCGCCCGGTTGTCATTCGCTTCGGGGGTAGCTCCCCCGCAAGAAGACCCGCTTCGGCGGGTCTTCTTGATTCAAGAGGACTACGGCAACTGCGCTTCGAGCGCTAGCTCAGCTCGGTGCCGTCGTAGATCTTCTTGACGTGCACGGTGCCGGCGGGGGCGGCTTCGAGGCAGAGCTTGCAGAGGACGCACTCGTCGAGGTTCTCCTCGACGACGTCGACGCCGGAGTCGGTGCCTTTGAAGATGGCGACGGGGCAGACTTCCTCGAGCTTCGCGCCGAGGGCGGGGTCGGAGGCGGTGGGCTCGTCGACGACGACGTCGATGAAGACCTTGTTCAGCTGCTCGGCCATCAGGCTGCCGCTCCCAGCTTGTCCTTGACCGCGTCGGGGATCTCGTCGATCCGCTCGACGACGCGGATGCCGGCGGCTTCGAGGCGGGTGATCTTCTCGGTGGCGGTGTCCTCGGCGCCCTCGACGATCGTCCCGGCGTGGCCGAAGCTCATCCCTTTCATCTCCTCGTCGTCCATGAATTTGCCGGCCATGAAGGCGACGATTGGGAGGCGGCTGTTGTTGTCGGCCACCCACTGGGCCAGCTGGGCCTCCATGCGGCCGCCGGGCTCGGTGTAGATGACGATCGCCTGGGTCTGCTCGTCGGCCTCGAAGTAGGGCATCAGCTCGGCGTAGGTGGAGCCGATGATCGCGTCGCCGCCGATCGAGACTGCGGTGGAGACCCCGAGGCCGGCCTGGGTCAGCGAGGAGGAGATCTCCGTGGTCATCCCGCCGGAGCGGCTCATCACGCCGACCGGGCCCGGCGCGTAGGCCTTGGCCGCGTCTTTGGCGGGGCCGCCGATGCCGCCCATCTTGCAGACCTCGGGGACGATCAGGCCGAGGCAGTTGGGGCCGATGATCCGCGCCCCGTTCATGTCGGCGAGCTCGACCATTTGGGCGACGTCGCGACGCGGGATCCGCTCGGTGACGATCACGATCAGCTTGATCCCGTTGAGGATCGCCTCGAAGACGGCGTCCTTGGTGAAGGCGGGGGGGACGGTCACGACGGAGCCGTCGATCGGGCCGCCGTGGTGCTCGACCGCCTGGGCGACGGTGTCGAAGACCGGGACGCCGTGGACCTCGCGGCCCTTGCGGCCGGGGGTGACGCCGCCGACGACTTTGGAGCCGTAGTCGAGGCACTCGCGGGTCAGGTTGACCGCCTCACGGCCGGTGATCCCCTGGACGATGAAGGTGGTCTCGGGACTCAGCAGGATGCTCATGCCGGCGCCCCCTGGATCTTCGAGACGGCGCGGCCCGCGGCCTCCCACATCGAGACCGAGCGGTCGCAGTACTCGACGCCGTAGCGCTCGAGGATCTTGAACCCCTCGTCCTCCCAGGCACCGGGGATGCGGAAGATCGCGATCGTCTCGCCCGGGTCCTTGCCGAGCTCGAGGCAGGCCTTGATGACGCCGCGGGCAACGATGTCGACGCGGGTGTTGGAGACGATCGACATCATCACCGCGATCTTCTCGACACCGTCCTTTTCCAGCACCTCCTTGGCCAGGCCGCAGGCCTTGGCGACGGAGGGGTTGCCGCCGATCTCGGAGTAGTTGGCCGGCTTGCCGCCCTGGTTGCGGACCGCGTCGGTCAGAGTCAGGGAGCCGCCGCCGGCGCCGATCACGAGGCCGAGGTTGCCGACGAAGCCGTGGTCCTTGCCCTGGATCACGCCGCGGTGGTCGGCGGCGTCGATTGCGGCGACGTTGCGCTCGAAGGCGGAGGGGTCGTAGGTCTCGCGGGTGTCGTCCTCGGCGATCTCCAGCCGCACCCGCAGCAGTTTTTTTTGTCGCCCGACCGCCTCGTTCTCCATCTCCATGTGGGCGTCGAGGGCGACGAAGCTGCCGTCGGAGAGCTCGGCCAGCGGGTTGATCTCGGCCAAGGTCATGTCGTAATCGCGGAACAGCCGCGCCAGGCGGGCGAGGACCGGGGTCGCCCGGTTCAGCTGCGAGCCGGTGACGCCGGTGGCGGCGATCACCTGCTTGGCCTCGAAGTCGGGGATCGGCATCAGGTTGGTGACGTGGCCGCGGCCGACGTGGTCGGGGTGGGTCTCGGCGACCTCCTCGATGTCGATCCCGCCCATGTCGCTGAACAGCATCAGCGGGCGCTTCGCGGTGCCGTCCCAGACGACGCTCGCGTAGTACTCCTGCTTGACCTCGGCTTTGGGGTCGACGAGGACGCCGCGCGGCATGTGGCCGTTGATCTCCAGCTTGAGGATCGCCTCGGCGTGCTCGGCGGCCTCATCCGGGGTGTCGGCGAATTTGACGCCGCCGGCCTTCATCCGGCCGCCGCTGAGGACCTGGGACTTGATCACGACCGGACCGCCGATCTCCTCGGCGGCCTTACGTGCCTCGTCGGGCGTCGTGCAGAAGCCGTACTTGGTGACGGGGATCCCCGCCAGCTCGACGATCTTCCTTGCCTCGTACTCGAAGAACCTCATTCGCGGCGCGAGACCCTACCCGAATGGGGGGTGACGGAAGTCCCCGACCCGCTTCATCGGGAACGGCACCGAGCTCTGACCGGCGAAGACCGCGCGCACGAAGCCCTTCTTGTTGCGGCCGTAGCCCGAGCTCACGGTGCCGTGGAAGATGCCGCCGCCGTCGGCTTTGGCGCCGCCCAGCTTGCGCCACTTGCCGCCCTTCATCACCTGCAGCTGGACCCGCCCAGGCTGGCTCGTCGGGGTCCGGCCCCAGAATTCGATCGTGCCGTTCTTGGCGAAGGCCGTGAAGGGGAAGCGGAAGGTCGTGAGGACCTCCTTCGGCTGGTCGTTGGCCATATTGCCGTCACGGAAGTAGAGCCCGGACTGGACCGTGAGGCTGGCCGGGCGATCGGCCCTGAACGGTTCGTCGCGGAGGCTGTACCAGAAGAATTTGGGGACGCCGGCGGCCCAGGCCTCGTGCATCGCTTCCGCGGTCCACTGGGTGAGGATGTGCATCGGCAGGCCGCCCGGGTCGGGCGGGTTGGAGTCCCAGGAGAACTCGGTGATCCAGAGCGGCGTGCGCTTGAAGCGGCCGTTGATCCGCCCCGCCTTGTCGGCCGCTTTCAGCAGGGCCTGCAGCTTCGGCAGGTCGCCGGTCTGGACGTCGTTCGGCTGGCCTTCGTGGGTCGGCCCGCCGGTCGAGTACGGGTGGATGTCGAAGATGTCGAAGGAGACGCCGCCGGGGCAGGCGCCCTTGATCGGCTTCGGGTTGGTCATCCCCTTCATGCAGAGCAGTTCGCGGGTGAACCGCATCGGGCCGATGTTGTAGCCCTTGAGTTCGGTGGGGCCGAGGCCGGCGGCGAGCACCAGGTTTTCCGAGTTGACCGACTTGATCGCGGCGTAGAAGGCATTGATCAGGTTGCGGTACAGGCCGGCCGAGAGCCCCTGGCCCGCGGTGTTCATCTGCGGGAAGAAGAACAGGGTCAGGTTCGGCTCGTTCAGCCCCTGCCAGTACTGGACCCGGGGCAGGCCGCCGAAGTTGCCGCTGTAGCGGCGTGCCGCCGCGGTGGCGAAGGTGGCGAGGGCGGCGGGGTAGGGGTCGCAGAGATCGGTCAGCTGCAGGCCCGGGGGCGTGGTGCAGCGCTGCGCCCACTTCGGGGCGCCGTCGACGATCAGCAGCGGGTTGAGCCCGTGTCGGACCGCTTCGGTGACACCGAGGTCGACGTAAGACCAGTCGTAGTGGCCGTCGGCGGGGTTGGCTGGGTCCCAGGCCGGCGGCAGGGTCTTGGGGGCGACGGCTTCCCAGTTGAGGACCAGGCGCACGTAGTTGGCGCCGGCGCTGCGGGTTCGCTCGAAGGAGAGCGGGTTGTAGTCGCCGATCCCGGAGATCCCGGTTTCGAAGGGTCGCGCCGAGGCCGGGCGGGGGGCGGCGAGGACGGCCGTCGTCAGCACGGCAAGTGCGGCGAGGCCGATCGCGAGCTGGCGAAGCCGGGTGGTCGGTACAGCCAGGCGCATTCGAAGAGGGTTAGACCGTCCGGCTGGTGCGGCTGTGTCGCACCAGGTACGCGATCGAGCCGGCGATCGTGGCGATGATCGCGATTGGCAGCCAGAGTCCGAGACTGCCGTCGTCGGCGGAGCCGGTCGCCTGGCCGAGGACTGAGCCGAGACCGGAGGAGCCGGAGGGCTGGTCAACCTGGACCGTCGTCGGAGCGGAGCCACTGCCGGCGTTGTTCGGGTTCTTGCTGCCGCCGGAGCTGCCCTGGTCACCGCCGCCACCGCCGGAATTGCCGCCGCCGGCCGCTTGGCCGCCGGGGTCGTCGCCGGAGGTTTCGGTGACCGGCACCGTCGCCGGCGCGGTTTCTGCTGCCAGCTGCGCCGCCGCCTTGCCGCTGGCGCCCTGGTCCTCGAGCTTCTTCGCGTTGCCGGCGCCGAGCGTCGCCGCCGGGGTCGCCTTGCCCTGCTTCTTGCCGCCGCTGTCGCCGCCGGCCGAGGGCAGCGTCTCCGTGTACTGGTTGGCGGCCGAGTTGCCGGGCGGCACGTAGTACTCGGCACCGGCGTAGGCAGGCGCGGCGAGCGCCACGAGCATGGCGCCGAGCAGGACAAACGTTGGAGTTCTGAACCTGGCGATCATCGTCCGCGTACCTTCTTTTTCGGCCTACGTCCGGGTGGCACTCTTAGCATAGAACCGGATGGAGACCGGATCGATGCGGGGGGGCGAGGGCGTGGGAGATGGCGCCCGGCGCCCCGACTGGGCGGCCGTGGGAGCTTGGCTGCTCTGCTTCGGCCTGGTCGTCTTCCTCGGGCTCGAAGGCGGTGGCTATGACCCGCTGGTCCACGACCAGGTGGGGATCGCGGCTTGGTGGGTGGTTCTGGTCACGGTCGGGGTCGGCGCGCTGCCGCGGCGGCGGCTGGGCACGACGGCGCTGGTCTCACTCGGCCTGCTCGCCGCTCTGGCGCTCTGGATCCTGCTCAGCCTCTCCTGGACCGAGAGCGTCGAGCGGACCTTTATCGACGGCGCCCGAGCGCTGACCTACGTCGGCGTCTTCGCCCTGGTCCTGATGACCAGGGACTCGCGGGAAACGCAGCGGCTGATCGGCGCCGTCGCCGCCGGCATCGCCTTCGTGGTCGGGATCGCGCTGCTCTCGCGCCTGCACCCGGCTTGGTTCGACAGCGCCCAGCAGACGGGGCGCATCCTCGAAAGCGAGGACCGCCTCTCCTACCCGCTCAACTACTGGAACGCGCTGGCGGCGCTGACCGCGCTCGGGGTGCCGCTGTTGCTGCAGCTCGCCGCCGGCGCCCGCAGCGTGCTGGCCCGGGCCGCCTCGGCGGCGGCGCTGCCGGCGCTGATGCTGACCCTCTACTTCACGATCTCCCGCGGCGGCATTGCCGCCGCGGCGATCGCCACCGCGAT
Source organism: Solirubrobacterales bacterium (assembly GCA_036277915.1). Lineage (GTDB taxonomy): Bacteria > Actinomycetota > Thermoleophilia > Solirubrobacterales > 70-9 > VAYN01. The sequence continues at coordinate 16,801 of DASUMA010000023.1, read as the reverse complement.
CTTCCTCGCCCTCGCCGCCGACCGGCTGCCGAAGCTGCTCTCGCTGGCCGTCGCCTCCTGCGGCGGCGCAATCCTCGTCATCCTTGCCCACGCTCGCCTCGAGCTGCGCGAAGGTCTCACTAACTCGGTCGCCCATGACCAGGGAACCGAGCTGCTGCTGCTAGGGATCCTCGTCTGCCTTGCCGTCGGCGCGGTGCAGGCGGGAATCGCGGTGCTTGGCGACCGCGCCGAGCGGCCGGCCTGGACCCGGCCCTCGCGCGGCTTCAGCGCCGCCGCTTGCGCGGTCGTCGCGGTCGCCCTGCTGCTGGTCGCCGGCCTCGCTGACGCGCCCGGGCGGGCGTCGGACGGCTGGTCGGAATTCAAGGAGGGGGGCGGTCCCGGTGAAGGCACCGAGCGGCTCGGCAGCGTCGCCGGCGAGAACCGGTACCAGTTCTGGAGCTCGGCGGTGGACGAGAACGCGACCTCGCCGCTGAAGGGGACCGGCTCCGGCACCTTCCAGTTCTGGTGGGCGCGTGAAGGCGAGGGCGCCGAAACCGTCCACGACGCCCACTCGCTCTACCTGCAGACGCTGGGGGAGCTGGGGATAGTCGGGCTGGCGCTGCTGCTCGGCTTCCTCGGCTTCGTCCTCTTCTGCGGCGTCCGCCGCGCCCTGCTCAGCGACGCCGCCGAGCGCTCCCGGCTCGCCGCGATGCTCGCTGGGTTCTCGGTCTTCGTGATGACCGCCGGGGTCGACTGGATGTGGCAGGTCCCGGCAGTGCCGGTGGCGGCGCTGATGCTGGCTGCAGGGCTGACGCTCGGCGCCAGCGCCAAGGGCGAGAGGCCGCGGCTGGCGCTGGGCTGGCGCCTGGGCACGATCGCGGCCGGGCTGGCCGCGATCGTCGCGATCGCGATCCCGCTCGCCTCGCTCAGCCTGGTCCGACAGAGCGAGGCTGAGGCCCGCGCCGGCGACCTGCCGGCGGCGTTAGAGGATGCGCGCAGCGCCCAGAACGTCGAGCCGGGCGCGGCCAGCCCGCGCCTGCAGCAGGCGCTGGTGCTGGAGCTCCTGGGCGACTTCGCCGCCGCGGAAACCGCGGCTCGCGAGGCGACTGACCGCGAGTCGACCAACTGGCGCAACTGGCTCGTGCTCTCCCGAATCGCCGCCGAGGCCGGCCATGCCAAGGCCTCCGTCGCGGCCTACGAGGAAGCACGGGCGCTGAACCCGCATGCCTCGGTATTTCAGCGGTGAAACCCCACCTGACCGGGGTTTCAGTTGCCATACTCCCTCGATGGCCGGGGCCAGACACCCGCGTGTACCGGTTGTCGCCGCGACCCTCGCGGCCTCGTTCCTTGCAGCTGCTTTGCTCGCAGGTTGCGGGGATACCGTGCTCGACGACACCAAGTCCGAGGACGTGGTCCAGGCCAGCCTGGAAGACTCCCTGCATGAAAAGATCACCGCGGTCGATTGCCCGTCTGACCAGAAGGTCGAGCCGGGCGAGACGTTCACCTGCACCGTCCGTTTCCCTGGCGGCGAGCAGGCAACCGCGACTTTGAAGATCCTCAACAAGGATGCCGATGTAAGTCTTGTCGGCTTCAAAGCGAACCAATAGAGAGAGGCGAATGAGCGACCTGACCACGGCCCCCGCGCTGACCACCCACGCCAAGCTGCTTGCTTGGGTAGAGGAGATCGCAGCGCTTACCCAGCCCGAGGCAATCCACTGGTGCGACGGATCGGCGGGCGAGTACGACGCCCTGGCCCAGACCCTGATCGACGCCGGCACCTTCGAGAAGCTCTCCGACGCGAAGCGGCCGAACTCCTACCTCGCCCTCTCCGACCCGGCCGACGTCGCCCGGGTCGAGGACCGCACCTTCATCTGCTCCGAGCGGGAGCGCGATGCCGGCCCGACCAACCACTGGCGCGACCCGGCGGAGATGCGGCAGACGCTGAACGGCCTCTTCAAGGGCTGCATGGCCGGCCGCACGATGTATGTGATCCCCTTCTCTATGGGGCCGCTGGGCTCCGACATCTCCGAAATCGGCGTGCAGCTGAGCGACTCGGCCTACGTCGCCACGAACATGCGGATCATGACCCGGATGGGCAAGGCCGCCCTCGAGGTGCTAGGCACCGACGGCGAGTTCGTCCCCTGCGTGCACTCGGTCGGGATGCCGCTGACCGAGGGCGTCGAGGACGTCTCCTGGCCCTGCAACGAGGACAACAAGTACATCGTCCACTACCCGGAGACGCGGGAGATCTGGTCCTTCGGCTCGGGCTATGGCGGCAACGCCCTGCTCGGCAAGAAGTGCTTCGCGCTGCGGATCGCCTCGGCGATGGCGCGCGACGAGGGCTGGCTCGCCGAGCACATGCTGATCCTCAAACTGACCTCGCCCGAGGGCGGCGTCAAGTACATCGGCGGCGCCTTCCCCTCGGCCTGCGGCAAGACCAACCTGGCGATGCTGGTGCCGACGCTGCCGGACTGGAAGGTGGAGACGGTCGGCGACGACATCGCCTGGATGAAGTTCGGCAATGACGGCCGCCTCTACGCGGTCAACCCCGAGTACGGCTTCTTCGGGGTCGCGCCGAACACCAGCCACAAGACCAACCCGAACGCGATGGACACGATCGAGCGCAACTCGATCTTCACCAACTGCGCCAAGACCGACGATGGCGACATCTGGTGGGAGGGGATGACCGGGACGCCGCCGGACCACGTCGTCGACTGGCACGGAAACGACTGGACCGCCGACTCCGAGAAACCCGCGGCGCACCCGAACGCGCGCTTCACGACCCCGGCGGGGCAGTGCCCGTCGATCGCGCCCGAGTGGGAGGACCCGGCCGGCGTGCCGATCGACGCCTTCCTCTTCGGCGGCCGCCGCGCCACCGTGGTGCCGCTGGTCCAGGAGGCGTTCGACTGGGAGCACGCCGTCTTCATGGGGGCGACGATGTCCTCGGAGACGACCGCTGCCGCGGCCGGCGCCGTCGGCGAGCTCCGCTTCGACCCGATGGCGATGCTGCCCTTCTGTGGCTACAACATGGCCGACTACTTCGCCCACTGGCTGAAGCTGGGCAAGAAAGAGGGCGCGGAGCTGCCGCGGGTCTTCTACGTCAACTGGTTCCGCAAAGACGCCGACGGCAAGTTCCTCTGGCCCGGGTTCGGCGAGAACAGCCGCGTGCTGGAGTGGGTCTTCCGTCGCTGCGAGGGCGAGGCCGACGCGGTCGCGACCCCGATCGGCCTGCTGCCGGCCGCGGGCGAGATCAACACCGACGGCCTCGAGATCTCCGACGAGGCGATGCAGCAGCTGCTCTCGGTCGACACCGACCTGGTGAAGCAGCAGCTGCCCCAGGTCCGCGAGCACCTGGCCAAGTTCGGCGACGACCTCCCGGCCGAGGTCAGCGCCCAGCTAACCGCTCTCGAAGAGCGCCTGGGCTAAGCCGCAGGCAGTGTGGCGAGTTAGTCAACCAGTGGTTGACTAACTCGCCATGCCGTTCAGAGGCCGTAGGCCTCGCGCAGCTCGGGATCCTTCTCGGCCAGCATTTCGGCGAGGCCGACCATTACCTTGCACTGCTTCCAGGTGGCGTCGTCCTGCATCTTGCCGTCGATCATGTGGACGCCGCGACCGTCCGGGATCGCCTCCAGGACCTTCTTCGCGAACTTGACCTCGTCCGGCGGCGGGCTGAAGACCTTCTTGGCGATGTCGATCTGGACCGGGTGCAGCGACCAGGCGCCGACGCAGCCCATGAGGAAGGCGGCGCGGAACTGGGTCTCGCACCCCGCCGTGTCCTTGATGTCTCCGAAGGGGCCGTAGAAGGGGAGGATCCCGGTCGAGGCGCAGGCGTCGACCATGCGGGCGATCGAGTAGTGCCAGAGGTCCTGCTGGGCGCTGACCCGGTTGGCCTCGGGGCTCTCCGGGTCCTCGGGGTCCTCCATCACCCGGTAGCCGGGGTGGCCGCCGCCGACGCGGGTCGTCTTCATCCGCCGTGAGGCGGCGAGGTCGGCGGGGCCGAAGCTCATGCCCTGCATGCGCGGGCTGGCGGCGGCGATCTCCTCCAGGTTGACGACGCCCTGGGCGGTCTCGAGGATCGCGTGGATCAGGATCGGCCGGTCGAGCTTCGCCTTGGCCTCGAGCTGGGCCAGCAGGCGGTCGACGTAGTGGATGTCCCAGGCGCCCTCGACCTTCGGCACCATCACAACCTCGAGCTGGTCGCCGATCTCGGTCACCAGGGTGGTGAGGTCGTCCAGCACCCAGGGGCTCTCCAGGGAGTTGATCCGGGTCCAGAGCGAGGTGCCGCCGAAGTCGTTCTCCTTCGCGGCCTTGATCAGCCCCTGGCGCGCCGCCTCCTTGCGGTCGGCCGGGATTGCGTCCTCGAGGTTGCCGAGCAGGATGTCGGTCTTCTCGGCGATCGCGCCCGCCTTGGCGACCATTTTCTCGTTCGAGAAGTCGAGGAAGTGGATCATCCGCGAGGGGCGGACGGGGATCTCGCGCAGGGGCTCGGGCGCGCCCATCGCCATTGGCTGGAAGAAGTCTCTGGGGTTTCTCACTCTGCTCCTCGGTCGGTTTGCTCGTTTTCGGCGGACCGGAATCTAGTAGTCGATCCCATTTGCCGCCTGCCGCGGCCCTAAATTGCCTGCAATGGAGGCTTCTGAGCGCGACAGCACCCAAGACTGGGTGGTCCCAGCCGATGCGGCGCCGCCGCTGCTGGGTGAGCTGGAGTTGAAAGCAGACCAGGCGCTGGCGATCGCCCGCGCCTCCGAAGAGGCGGTCGGCGCGGTCGGCGAGGTCGCTCTCGACGCCGCCCGCCAGGCCCGCCGCGCCGCCGAGCTGGCCGAGACCGCGAGCGTGGCGGCGCTGGAGGCGAGTCGGGCGGTGGCGGAAGGCGTCGGGGCGCCACCTGAGCCTGAAGCTCCCGGGGCCGGCGGCAATGGCCAAGGGAAGGCGCGGCAGGGCGACGGGACCACGGTGTCGTTTCACCGGATTGACCCAGATGACTCGCTGCGGCGCTTCAACGAGCGCGCTGACCGCGTCGCGGCGCGCCTGCTGGCGCTCTCGGCGGACTAGCGGGTCGCCGGCGCGCTGAGCCAGCTTCGCCGCAGGGCGTCGCCGAGCTGGCGGCTGATCTGACCTGAACGGGGAAGGGCGGCGCCGTCGAGCGAGCGGGCCGGCTCGACTCCTCGTACCGAGCCGGTGAGGAAGACCTCATCGGCTGCTTGCAGCTCCTCGCAGGAGAGCGGGTGCTCGGCGACCGCGATGCCGAGCTCGCCGGCGGCGGCGATCACGCCGGCGCGGGCGATCCCGGGCAGGACCCGGCCGTCGGCCGCGGGGGTGACGAGGGCGCCGTCGAGCAGGGCGAAGACGTTGGCGCGGCTCGCCTCCAGCACCTGGTCGCCATCCACGAGCAGCGGCAACGCACCTTCGGGCAGGGCCGGCAGGCGGCGGCGGTCGGCCCACTTGTGGCGGCCGAGGCCACCCCGGCACTCGATCGCCTGAAGTGCGGCGCCGTGCTCCCAGGCTGGGAAGTGGTCGCGAGGGTCGACCTCCTCGGCCGCGAAGCTGCGGCGCAAGCCGGTGCCGTCGGGGGCGAGGACGATGCGCAGCCGTCCCAGGGCGTGGCCGCGCGAGCGCTCGGCCGCTTCGTCGCCGAGCCCCTCGGGCAGTGCCATCCCGTAGAGCTCCGCGACGCTGGCGCCTAGCCGGGCCAGGTGGGCGGGAAGCTCGATCGGCTCGCCGGCGGCGATCAGCAATGTCTCGAATACCCCCTCCGAGGGGTCTGCTTGGCGTCGGCTTGGCATCGCCGAAGTATTTTGCTCCACCGGCTCCATCACCTCAGATGCGCACACTGCTGATCGACAACTACGACTCGTTCACCTACAACCTCTACCAGCTGCTGGCGGAGGTCAACGGGTCTGAGCCCGTGGTCGTGCGCAACAACGGGGCAAGCTGGGAGGAGCTGGCCGCGTCCGGGTTCGAGAGCGTGGTGATCTCTCCGGGGCCGGGGCGGCCGGAGCGAAAGCGCGACTTCGGGATCTGCGCCGAGGCGCTGCGCTCGGACCTGCCGCTGCTCGGGGTCTGCCTCGGGCTGCAGGGCCTCGGCTGGGTCAACGGCGGCCGCGTGGTGCCGGCGCCCCAGCCCCTGCATGGCCTGGTGCGCCCCGTCGAGCACACCGGCTCACCGCTCTTCGCCGGGATCCCGACCCGCTTCGACGCCGTCCACTACCACTCGCTCTGCCTGGCCCGGCCGCTGCCGGACTGCCTGGAGGAGATCGCCTGCTCGGAGGAGGGCGTGCCGATGGCCGTCGCCCACCGCACCCGGCCCCACTGGGGCGTCCAGTTCCACCCCGAGTCGGTCGCCGCCGAGCATGGCGAGCGCCTTCTCGCCAACTTCCGTGACCTCGCCCTAAGGGGGCGGACTTGCGGCTGAAGGCGCTGCAGGTAGAGGCTGTGCCGGACGCGGAGCGGGCGTTCGAGGCCTTCTACGGTGAAAGCGCCGACGCGTTCTGGCTCGATAGCAGCAGGGCTGGAGACGGGGCGCGGTTCTCTTTCATGGGCGACGCCTCGGGGCCGCTGGCGGCGACTGTCTCCTATGACGTCGAGGCCGGCGAGGTCACGGTCCGGCGCGGCGGCGCGACCGAGGTGCATTGCGAGCCGATCCTCTCCTATCTCGACCACGAGCTGGCGCGGCTGCGCGCCGCCACGGAGCTGCCCGCCGGGCTGCCGTTCGAGTTCGAGTGCGGCTTCGCCGGCTACCTCGGCTACGAGGTCAAGGCCGATTGCGGTGCCGCCGCCCCGCACCGCTCCCCCCATCCCGACGCCGCCTTCGTCTTCGCCGACCGGCTGATCGCCTTCGACCACGCGCTCGGCGAGGCCCACCTCCTGTGTCTGGTCGATGCGGGAGGTGAAGCTGGGGCCGATGCCTGGCTCGAGGCGACTGCGAGGCGGCTGCAGGAGCTTTCGCCCGCGGCCGGTCCGGCGGAGGCGCCGCCGCCGTTGCCGGATTTCGACCTGCTGGGTGGGGAGGAGTCCCTTCTCCGCCTCGCCCGCCCGTCCCAGCGCTACCTGGAGGAGATCGAGGCCTGCAAGCGTCATCTGGCCGCGGGCGAGAGCTACGAGCTCTGCCTGACCAACGCGGTCGTTGGCGAGGTCCAGGTCGATCCGCTGCGCCTCTACGCGGAGCTGCGGCGGGTCAACCCGGCGCCGTTCGCCTCCTACCTGCGGTTCGGCGAGCTGGCGGTGCTGAGCTCCTCGCCGGAGCGCTTCCTCCGGGTTGGCCGCGACGGCGTGGCTGAGGCGAAGCCGATCAAGGGGACCAGCCGGCGCGACGCCGACCCGGCGGAGGATGAGCGGCTCGCCCGGCGGCTGCGCGAGGACGAGAAGAGCCGGGCCGAGAACCTGATGATCGTCGACCTCCTGCGCAACGACCTCGGCGCCGTCTGCGAGGTCGGCAGCGTCGAGGTCCCGGCGCTGATGGAGGTCGAGAGCTTCGAGACCGTGCACCAGCTGGTCTCGACCGTGCGCGGGCGCCTGCGCCCGGGCACGAGCGCCGCCGAGTGCGTCCGCGCCTGCTTCCCGCCGGGCTCGATGACAGGGGCGCCGAAGCTGCGGACGATGGAGATCCTCGACCGGATCGAGGGCGCGGCGCGCGGCGTCTACTCGGGCGCGATCGGCTACTTCGGGCTGGGCGGGGCCTGCGACCTCAGCGTCACGATCCGGACCATCGTCCTCGGCGGGAGTACCGCCTCAATCGGTACGGGAGGGGCGATCGTCATGCAATCCGTCGCCCAAAACGAGCTTCAGGAGGCACTCTTGAAGGCCGAGGCGCCGGTCGCGGCCGTCGTTGCGGCTGTCACGAAGTAGCTCGGTTCCGCCTGTCTGACCAAATTTTCGGGAGAGACCTTTAGCGAAATTTTTGAGTTTGGCCGGATGTTTGACCTGCAATCAGGGGCATATGTCCAGTTTCTGTGTACGGTGCGCACCCTCAAAAGCCCAAGCCGGGCGACATCAGTCTCGTAAAGAGCCCTCAAAAAGGGAGACGCACCGGAATGACCCCTCGTTCTTACTCACCCCCAAAGAAGCGCTGGTTCGCGCTCGCCATGGTGGCGTGCCTCTGCTTCGCGGCCTTCGGCGGTGCGTCCGCCCAGGGAGCGACCAAGAACCTCGAAACCATCAACCTCTGCATCACGAAGTCCGGGCCCGACAAGGGCACGATTCGCTTCGTAACGCCGAAAACCCGCTGCAAGGGCAGCGAGAAACGGATCGTCGTGGTGGCCACTAAAGGCCAGCAGGACGTTCTCGGCATCGGCACGGGCAGTGGCCCGACCGGTGCTGCTGGCGCTGCTGGTAAAGACGGCAGCAACGGCAAAGACGGCGAGAAAGGCAAAGACGGGAAAACCGGCCCGACCGGCCCGACGGGTCCGACCGGCCCCGCCGGGACCGGTAATGGCCCGACCGGCGCAACTGGTGCGACCGGCGCAACCGGCCCCGCTGGTGCCAACGGTGCCCCGGGTGCTCCCGGCGCTAAAGGCGCAACCGGCGACACGGGTACCAAAGGTGCCACCGGCGCCGACGGCGTAGCCGGCCCCGAAGGACCGAAAGGCGCGACCGGCGCCGACGGCCAGAACGGCGCTGACGGTGCCACTGGCCCGGAAGGCGAGAAAGGCGCGACCGGCGCTGACGGCCAGAACGGCGCCGATGGCGCCACCGGCCCGGAAGGCCCGGCTGGCCCCGAAGGGCCGACTGGCCCCGAAGGCCCGACTGGCCCGGAAGGTCCCGCTGGCCCCACCGGCGCTGACGGTCAGAACGGTGCCGATGGCGCCACGGGTCCCGAAGGTGAGAAAGGCGCGACTGGCGCTGACGGTCAGAACGGCGCTGACGGCGCCACTGGTCCCGAAGGCCCGAAAGGCGCGACCGGAGCCGACGGCCAGAACGGCGCTGACGGTGCCACCGGCCCCGAAGGGCCGCAGGGCCCCGAAGGCCCGAAAGGCGCGACCGGCGCCGACGGCCAGAACGGCGCTGACGGTGCCACTGGCCCCGAAGGACCGCAGGGTCCCGAAGGCGAGAAAGGTGCCACCGGCGCCGACGGTCAGAACGGTGCCGATGGCGCCACTGGTCCGGAAGGCCCGCAGGGTCCCGAAGGCGAGAAAGGCGCGACTGGCGCTGACGGCCAGAACGGCGCTGACGGCGCCACTGGTCCCGAAGGCCCACAGGGCCCCGAAGGACCGACTGGCCCCGAAGGCGCTCAGGGACCTGAAGGTGAAAAAGGTGCCACCGGCGCCGATGGTCAGAAAGGCGCTGACGGCGCCACTGGCCCGGAAGGCCCGCAGGGTCCGGCCGGAACTCAGGGCCCGATCGGCCCGACCGGTGCCACTGGCGCGACCGGCGCGACCGGCGCCAAAGGCGCGACCGGAGACGCTGGCGCAACCGGCGCCAAAGGCGCCACCGGTGACGCTGGAGCCAAAGGCGCGACCGGTGACGCGGGAGCCAAAGGTGCAACCGGCGCAACCGGTGCAACCGGCGCGACCGGCGTCGCCAAAGTCACGACCGTGACCGCTACGGCGGATGACGGCGCGGCGGCGACCGCGGCCTGCTCCGGTACCGAAATCGCCGTCGGTGGCGGCGGTATGACCAACGAGACGGCCGGCAACGAGCGGACCATGGGTCTCTCGGCGCCTGTCGCCGGGACCGGGACCGCGAGCAGTAGGTCTCTGGCCACCAGCGGTCAAACCCCGACCGGCTGGCGGGCACAGTTCCCGAACGCCAACGGCACCAACATCGAAACGACGGCCTACGCGCTGTGCGTTCCGTCCTCCTAGGTCAACCCCAACTGCTCGATTCCTAGAACGAGCGACCGCCGCCTCCCGCATCCCCTTTCCAGTGCGGGTGGCGGCGGTTTTTTTGTGGCGCCGAGCGGCGCGTCCCGGCCGCTAGCCGACCGGGACGATCTGGCCTGAGTTGACCAGCTGCAGCGCGCGGGTGAAGTTGGGGTCGTAGACCTCGATCTCTGCTTCGAGGCCCGGGTAGGCGAGGTAGACGCTGTGCGGCTGTTTGCGACTGAAGTAGACGGTCGCCCCGCCGGGAGCGGTGGCGATCACCCCGCCGGGTTCCTTGCCCTGCTTGCGCAGCGCCGCGACGGGTTCGGTGTGGGCGTAGGTCCCAACGGTGAGGAAGTCGGCCCGTTCGTCCCCCGCTTCGGCGCCGTCGGTCAGGTAGCGGATGTAGGTGCGGCCGGCTTCGGGCTGGCTCAGCTCGACTTCGGTCCCCTGCTGCTCCCCGGCCCAGTAGACGGGCGGCTCCTGGCCAGAGACGGCGTCGCCGAGCGCTTCGACGCTGAGGACTTCAGCTGCCGCAGCGGGTTCGTCGGCGGAGTCGTCGCCGCCGGAGGAGAGCAGCAGGATCAGGGCGACGACGACGATGCCCGCCGCGGCGATGATTCCGTAGAGGCGGCGTTTGTCGGGGCCCTTCTTCCCGCCGTCCGCCTGCTTCTCGTCGCTGCCGCCCGCGTTCCCTTTCTCCATGGGGCGGCAGCTAACCAGAGCGGCCGGCGGCTATTTCGTGCGACAGGGCTTAGGACTCGCAGTGGGAGCCGAAGTGGGCGGCCCAGACGTGGGCGCCGCGGTGGCCTTCGAGGTTGCCCTGCTCGAGCGCGAGGCCCATCTCGGTGTACTCGCCAAGGATGTTCGCCCGGTGACCGGGGGAGTCCAGCCAGGCTTCGAAGAGCGAGCGCACGGTGGCGAACTCGCCGGCGCCCCAGGCGAGGTTCTCGCCGGCCCGCCAGCAGCCTTCGCCGAGGTAGCCGCTCTGCTCGATCCAGTAGGTGAATTCGCGCCCGCAGGCGAAGTGGCTGAAGCTGTCGCAGCGCAGCAGGTCGGAGGCCTTGGCCTCGGCGGAGCCGTCCAGCTGCGCGTTGTCGCGCAGCGGGGCCAGGCCGGAGCCGGCGCGGGCGAAGTCGGTCATGCAGCGCATCGCTTCCTCTTGCACCGCCGCCGGCGCCTCCAGGCTGGTCTGCCCGGGGCAGGTCGCGACCGGGGCGATCAGGGTGCTCGCCGTCGTCGCCGTGTGGGCGGTGGAGGAGACGACCCGCTGGCCGGAGAGGCTGGCGCGCCCGAAGGCGCTGGAGCTCACCGCCAGGCCCAGCAGGACGACGATCGCCAGCACGGTGAGAAACCCCTGCGTAATAGGGAACTTTCGCGTCATCGGCCACCTTTTCGTCTGTGACCGACCCCGTTTCGCGAAATGTCCTGTCCTCTGGACGTTTATATGAGGACGTATGTATGAGTGGCCCTCGCCGATATCCTTCGGCGTCCGCCGTCAACCAACGAACGAGCAGGAGAAATGGCCGTAGAGACCGCCGCGTACACCGAGCAGACCGACATCCAGCGCGACATCACGGAGATGGTGCGCCAGTTCGTCGACGAGCAGATCATCCCCAACGCCGAGAAGTACGACCACGAGGATTCCTTCCCGGAGCCGATCGTCGAGCAGATGAAAGAGCTCGGCCTGTTTGGGGTGACGATCCCCGAGGAGTACGGCGGTATGGGCCTCGACCTGACGACCTACGCGATGATCGTCGAAGAGCTCTCGCGCGGCTGGATCTCCATCTCCGGCGTCGTCAACACCCACTTCATCGGCTCCTACCTGCTGATGAAGTTCGGCACCGACGAGCAGAAGCAGCACTTCCTGCCGAAGATGGCGACCGGCGAGATCCGCGCCGCCTTCTCGCTCTCCGAGCCCGAGGTCGGGTCCGACGTCCAGGGCATCAAGGCCACCGCCAAGAAGGGCGACGACGGCAAGTGGGAGCTGAACGGCCAGAAGATGTGGGTCACCAACGGCCTCGGCTCCAGCGTCGTCTTCGTCCTGATGAAGAACGACACCAAGGCGGAGCCGGCCTACAAGGGCATGACCTGCTTCATCACCGAGAAGGAGCCCTGGAAGGAAGTCAACGAGGGCGACTTCGCCGGGCTGACGGTGCCGCCGAAGATCAAGAAGATGGGCTACAAGGGCGTCGAGTCAACCGAGCTCGTCTATGACGGCTACCGCTGCCCGCCGGAGCGTATCCTCGGCGGCGAAGAGGCCGGCCTAGGCGAGGGCTTTGTGCAGATGATGGACGCGCTCGAGGTCGGCCGGGTCAACGTCGCCGCCCGCGGCGTCGGCATCGCCCAGCGCGCCCTGGAGCTGGCGCTTCGCTACAGCCAGGAGCGCAAGACCTTCGGCAAGCCGATCGCCCAGCACCAGGCGATCCAGTTCAAGCTCGCTGACATGGCGACCAAGATCGAGGCGGCCCGCCTCGTCACCCGCAAAGCAGCGCAGATGAAGGACGCGGGGATTCGCTCCGACCTGGAGGCGGGGATGGCCAAGCTCCTGGCCTCCGAGGCCGGCAAGGAGTGCGTCGAGGAGTGCTTCCGCATCCACGGTGGGTATGGCTACTCGAAGGAGTATGAGATCGAGCGGCTCTACCGGGACGCCCCCCTGCTGCTGATTGGGGAGGGGACTTCGGAGATCCAGCGCATGGTCATTGGCAAGAAGCTGCTGCAGCGGCACAAGATCTAACTCAGATGCGTAAGAGGGGGTCGTTGGGGTTCCCCGGACACATCTCGCCAAAGGCTCGATGTTGAGTGTCCGGGGAACCCCTACGACCCCCTCCTTGTCACCCCCTGGCTAGGTCTTGTGACTATGAGCCGGTTCTGGTCTAGGAGCTATGCGCCAGTCCTGGTTTGGGTCTGGGTGTGACCGCGGGTCTGGCCGTGGGTTCGGGTTTGCGTGTGGCCGCGGGTTTGGCCGTGGGTGCGCGTGTGGGTGCCGCCGCGGGTGCGGGTGTGGGTGTCGTTGTCGTTGGTGGTGCCGCGGGTTGAGTGGCCGTTGGCGCTGGTGTCGTCGGTGCCGAGGCGGGTGTGGTGGCGGCCGCCGTGGCTGTCGTCGTCATCGTCGCCGCTGCTCCCGGAGCCGCTGCTGTCGTCGTCATCGTCGCCACCGCCGGGGCCGCTGTTGCTGCCCTTGGCGACCGCGGCCGTCGGTCCATCCCCGATCACTCCGGTCGCGCTGGCGGCGAGGTAGAGCGGCACCGCGGCTAGCACCATCAGCGCCAGCATGAGCGCTCCGCTGCGGCGCAAGGCCGAAGTCTCGCCGGGCAGCAGCGCGTCATCCGCTTGCAGCTGGCTGAAGACCCGCGCCGCGCGCGGTACGTCTCGCTTTTTTCCCGGTTTTCCAGGCATTTAATGTCGCCTCCTTCTGGTGTAAGTACTCGATTACCCGGTCTCTGAGGCTGTAACACGGGCGTTCGGCGAAGATCACGCGTCAGCCGGTGAGGCGGCCGCGGCGGCTGAGGCTCATCTTGTGCGGCAGCTCGGCGACCAGGGGTTGCAAGCGTTCCACGGTCTCGCCGCAGCTGGGGCGGTCGGTCGGATCCGGCGCCAGTAGGTCCACGACCAGCACTCGCAGCTCCTCGGGGACCCAGTCCGGCAGCTCCAGCGGCGGCAGGGTCAGCTGCGGGAAGCGCGCCGGGCCCTCGTCTCCGGTGCCGGCCTCGAACGGCTTCTCGCCGCAGATCGCGTGGAACAGGGTCGCGCCGAGGCCCCAGGCGTCGGCGGCCGGCCCCAGCGGCGCTGCTTCGCCTCGCGGCAGGCATTGCTCCGGCGCCATGTAGGGGTCGGTCCCGAGCGGGCCGTCGGTGCGGGCGGCGCGCTCCAGGGTGCGGGCGATGCTGAGGTCGATCAGGCGCGGCGGCAGTCCCATGACGATGTTGTCGGGCTTGACGTCGAGGTGGACGTAGCCGGACTGCGCCATGTACTGGAGGGCGCCGGCGACGTGGGCGGCGAGCGGCAGCAGCTGCTGCAGCGGGATCGCGCCGTCGCGGCGGATCAGGCGCCGCAGCGAGGGTCCGTCGAGGTGCTCGATCAGGAGGTGCGGCCGCGGCCCGTCCAGCACGGCGTCGAAGCTGCGGACCAGGGTGGGATGGGCCAGCGCGTCAAGCGCCTCGGCCTCGAGCGCCAGGTCGCGCAGCGCCTTCTCGTCGCCAGCCTGGTCGGGCCGCAGCACCTTTGCCACCGCCAGTGCGAAGAGGCCCTCGTCCCAGACCAGGCAGACCTCGTAGCGGCTGCCGCCGCCGATCGTCTTCAGCACCGCCCGTCCGGGGCGGAGCTCCTCGCCTTCCTCGAACTCCCAGCTCGCGTATTCGGCCATCGTCCTGGGTTGGGAACACCGTCGGTGGGCTAGCATCACGCAATGGCTGCCACGAAGGACCTGATCGAGACCGCCGTGGAGCGCTTCGTCGCCGAAGTTCCCGCCCTGGCGAAGCTGAAACTGGTCTTCGGCCTGGAGCTGAAAGCCAAACACGACATCCAGCTGTACCGGGTGGAGCTGCCAGGCCCGGTGATCACCAAGGACCTCGCCCAGGACGAGCGCGTGCTGGTCGAAATCGACCGTCCCCAGTTCAACGAGCTGGCCGAGAAAGGGACGCTGAAGAGCTACCGCCGGGCGGTCGAGACGGGCCACATCAAGGCCTCAGGCGACTCCAATGTGCTGAAGCTGATCGCCCAGGTCGTCGAACGCCAAGAGGAACGCTCGAAGCTGCGGAAAGTCCACTGACGCGCTAGAGGCGCGTCAGGCTCTCCGCTTCGATGCCGCGGGTGACCCCGCGGAAGTCGATCGTCTGGGTTGCGCGGGCGACGACGTCGGCGTAGTCGATGCCAGGGTGGGCGGTGACGATCGCGACCAGGTCGGCGCTGCCGAGGCCGGCGTCGAGCTCGACCGAGGCGAGGCCGTGGCCGGGGAGCTCCGGGACGAAGGGGTCGTGGTAGGAGACCTCGCCGCCGAGGTCCTGGAGGCGGCCGATGATCTTCAGCGCGGGTGATTCCCGCACGTCGCCGACGCCGCCCTTGTAGGCGGCGCCGAGGATCAGGATCTTGGAGCCGTTGACCGGCTTGCCGGCCTGGTTCAGGGCGCGCTCGATGCGCTCGACGCAGAAGGCTGGCTGGGCCTGGTTGACCTTGCCGGCGAGCTCGATGAACTCGGGATAGAAGTCGAGCTGGCGGGCGCGGAAGGCGAGGTAGAAGGGGTCGACTGGGAGGCAATGCCCGCCCATCCCGGGGCCGGGCTCGAACTGCATGAAGCCGAACGGCTTGGTCGCGGCGGCGTCGATCACCTCCCAGACATCGATCCCGAGCCGGTCGCAGAGCTGGGAGAGCTCGTTGACGAGGGCGATGTTCACCGAGCGGAAGATGTTCTCCAGGAGCTTCGCGAGCTCGGCCGTCTCCGGTGAGGAGACGACGACGACCTCGTCGCAGACCAGCTCGTAGAGCGCCCGCGCTCGCTCGGCGCAGGCGGGGGTGATGCCGCCGAGGAGCTTCGGCGTGGTCCGCACCGTGTATTCGGTGTTGCCGGGGTCGATCCGCTCGGGCGAGAAGGCGAGGTGGAACTCGGTGCCGGCGGTGAGGCCGGAGCGCTCGAGGATCGGCAGCAGCCGCTCGCGGGTGGTGCCGGGATAGGTGGTCGACTCCAGCACCACCAGCTGTCCCTTGCTGAGGATTGCGGCCAGCGCCTCCG
Organism: Solirubrobacterales bacterium; assembly: GCA_036277915.1. Taxonomy (GTDB): domain Bacteria; phylum Actinomycetota; class Thermoleophilia; order Solirubrobacterales; family 70-9; genus VAYN01. The sequence continues at coordinate 1,297 of DASUMA010000023.1, read as the reverse complement.
CTGAATCGGCGAGGTAGGAGAGGTCGGGCTCGCGCGAGTCGGTCAGCGGCGTCGGCACGCAGACGATCACCGCTTCGCGTCCCGCCAGGTCCGCGTAGGAGCCGCTGGCGCGGAGCCGCTCGCCGAGCGGCGCCAGGGCCGCGTCGGGGATATCCTCGATGTAGCTGCGGCCGCCGTTCAGCGCCTCGACCTTGGCCGGATCGAGGTCGACGCCGACCACCTCGTGCCCGGCTTCGGCGAAGGCGACCGCGAGCGGCAGGCCGACGTAGCCGAGCCCGATGATCCCGATCTGCATCGGGCGAGTCTAGAGGCCCGGTGGAGGGCTAGACGCGTGCGCGGGGGCGTTGCAGGCCGAGCTGGGCGCCGCACTTGGTCGAAGTGGGTAGCCGTGGCTACCCGCGAGAACGAGGGTGGTGAGCCAGTGACGGCATGCGACGTCATCCGTGTGCGTGGCTAGCCCTCCACCGGGCCTCCAAGATCGCTGCGCCGGATGGGAAGCGGCAGATAGCATCAGCCGCCGCAAACAAACGGGAGACGAAAACGAGCATGAGCGAGACGTACGAGCTGACCACCGACCAGGCCGAGCGCGAGGCATCAGGCGCCCACAGCTACGGGCGCTACCTCGAGGAGTTCGAGGTCGGAGCCGTCTACAAGCACTGGCCGGCCAAGACCGTGACCGAGGCGGACGACCACCTGTTCTGCCTGATCACGATGAACCACCACCCGCTGCACATCAACGACGTCTACGCCAAGTCCTCGCAGCAGGGCCGCAACGTCGTGGTCGGTCCGCTCGTCTACAGCCTCGCCCTCGGGATGAGCGTGAGCGATGTCTCAGGAAAGGCGATCGCCAACCTCGCCACCGAGGAGCTCAAGCACCCCGCGCCCGTCTTCCACGGAGACACGCTGTTCGTGGAGTCCGAGGTGCTCGAGAAGCGCGAGTCCAAGTCCAAGCAGGACCGCGGCACGGTCAAGGTCCACACCCGCGTCCACAACCAGGACGGCACGCTGGTGGCCGAATTCAAGCGGCTCGTGCTGGTCCCGCGCCGCGAGCACGGGGCGACGCCGGCGGAGGGAGACGTCGAATAGTCCAGGTAACGCGCCCGGGTTCGTCCGGGTATGACAAAGTGCCCTCCTTTCCCCCTTGGCGATGACTGAGCGAGGTTGAAACCACCCCGATGACGATCGAGACGACGAGCGCCCCGACCACGAACAAGAAACTGCTCGACTGGGTCGAGGAGGTGGCGGAGCTCACCCAGCCGGACTCGATCCACTGGTGCGACGGCTCGGCGGATGAGTA
>DASUMA010000022.1:0-22065 GCA_036277915.1 Solirubrobacterales bacterium | reverse complement strand
CCTCCGCAAAACGTTCGGAGGCACCCCCGGCGCTCTACCCGGGCTCGGTCTCCCGGAGATTGTTGGATTGGCGCAGGAGGGCATGGACTCGCTTGCGTTTCGCGAGCAGCTCCGTTTCCAAGGCTGCGATCTCGTCGCGGCGGCGGCGCACTAGCTCGAGTTGACGCGCGCTGTGTAGAAGGGATTCTTCGAGGATTTCGCGGCGGCGGACTGGGTCCTCGACTCCGGCGTGCCACTCGCGGCGCAGGGCGGCGCGGGCGTCCTCGGCCTCGACCAGCTGCTTCAGCTCCTCCAGGGAGACCCCAAGCAGGTCCTTCAGGCGCAGCAGCTCGGTGAGGCGCTCGACTGCTGACTCGGCGTAGGTGCGGTGCGCTCCCGGCTCACGGCCTCCCGCCACCGGCAGCAGCCCGATCTCCTCGTAGTAGCGGATCGTCCGCGGCGTCGTCCCGGCCAGCCGGGCGACCTCGCCGATCCGCAGCTGCCGCTCGCTCATCGCGCGGTTCCTTTTGCACCTGGGGCGTCGATAAGGAACCGCGGGTCCTCGGCGGGGCTGTGCTTCGGGCGCAGCAAGGAGACGGCGGCGCCGAGGACCGAGGTTGCCGCCAGCACCCAGAGCGCCGTGTGCATGTTCTCGATGAAGGGGTCGAGCTGGGCGCTGGTGAGGCCGGAGGCGAGCCCGGAGAAGATCTTGAAGAGGACCGGTTTCGGCACCGCTGCGGTGACGATCGCGAGCACGAAGGCGATCGAGATCACGGCGCCCGTGTTCTGCAGCATCGTCCGCGCCCCGGCGGCGATCCCCCTCCGCTCGGTGGGGACCGCACCCATCATCGCCGCGGTGTTGGGCGAGTTGAACATGCCGGAGCCGACCCCGACCAGCCCCAGCCAGATCATCCCCTGCCAGTAGGCGGTGTCCGCCTGGAGGGTGGTCATCAGGGCGAGGCCCAGCGCGGTCACCAGCATCCCGCCGGCGGCCAGGGCCCGGGAGCCGTGCCGGTCGGCCCAGATCCCCGCCAGCGGCGAGGCGACAAGCATCCCGACCGCCATCGGCGCCAGCTTGATCCCGGCCGTGATCGGGTCGTCCCCCTGGGCCCCCTGGTAGTAGAAGACGAAGACGAACATCAGCGCGAAGCGGGAGAACCCGTTGATGAAGGCGGCCGCCGTGGCGGCGGCGAAGAGCCGGTTGGAGAAGATCGAGAGGTCGAGCATCGGCGCCGAGCCGCGGTGCTCGATCAGCACGAAAAGCGGCAGCAGGACTGCGGCGACGGCGAGGCTTGCGATCACCAGGCTGTCGTCCCAGCCGGAGATGCCGCCGCGGGAGATGCCGTAGACGAGACCGGTGAGGCCGACGACGAAGGTCAGCGTGCCGCCGACGTCGAGGCCGCGGACGGTGTCGCGGCGGGAGAGCTCGCGCAGGACCAGCGACGCCCAGAGCGCCCCGGCCAGGGCCAGCGGCACGTTGAACCAGAAGACCCACTGCCAGGAGATCGCGACCAGGGCGCCGCCGAGCACGGGGCCGATCACCAGCCCGATCGCCGCCACCATCGTGTTCGTCCCCATCGCCAGGCCGAGCTGGTCGCGCGGGAAGGCGTCGGTTACGAGGGCGGGGCCGTTGGCGAAGATGAAGGCGCCGCCGATCCCCTGCAGGATCCGCCAGAGGATCAGCTGGGTGCCGTCGGCGGCGAAGCCGGCGCCGAGCGAGGCTGCGGCGAAGACGATGAAAGCGGCGACGAAGGCGGTCTTGCGGCCGAACAGGTCGGAGAGCCGGCCGGCGGTGAGCACCAGCACGGTCGAGGAGATCATGTAGGCGAGGATCACCCAGACCAGTTCCAGCAGGCTGGTTCCGAGCGCCCGCTCGAGGTCGGGCAGGGCGATGATCAGCGTCCCCGAGTTGGTCGCGACGAGGAGCATCCCGAGGCTGGTGCAGGAGAGCGCCCACCACTTGTAGTGCTCGTGGTCGGCGTCCCGTCCCAACCTCTTTCTTACGTTCACGTCAAATACGTTAGCGCAGGCTAGGATCGGGCCATGGCGGAGCGGGTTTGGCAGGTCTATCTCTCGGGCGAGATCCACTCAGACTGGCGGGAGCGGGTCGAGGCCGGGGCAGAGGAAGCCGGGCTGCCGGTCTCCTTCTCGGCGCCGGTCACCGACCACGCTGCCTCCGACGACGCTGGGATCGGCACGCTCGGCGATGAGGACGAGGCCTTCTGGCGCGACCACAAGGGCGCCGGCGTCAACGCGATCCGCACCCAGACGCTGATCCGCGAGGCCGATGTCGTGGTGGTCCGCTTCGGCGACAGATACCGGCAGTGGAACGCGGCATTCGACGCCGGCTACGCCGCCGCGCTCGGCAAGCCGATCGTCACCCTGCACGACGGCGAGCTCGACCACGCGCTGAAGGAGGTCGACCGCGCCGCGCAGGCCACGGCCCGTACCTCCGAGCAGGTCGTCGACGTGCTCCGCTACGTGATTCGCGGCGACCTGCCAGGCTGAATCCGTGTCGGCGGAGGCGAACAAGGCGACGATCGAGCGGCTCTACGCGGCCTTCGCCGAGTGCAACGGCGCCGCGATGACCGCTTGCTACGCGCCCGCCGCCCACTTCCGCGACCCCGCCTTCGGAGATCTCGAGGGAGATGACGTCGGCGCGATGTGGCGGATGCTGACCGGCCGCGCCACCGATCTCAAGATCGAGCTCCATGAGCATGAGGCCGGCGAGGAGACTGGCTCCGCCCACTGGATCGCCCGCTACACCTTCTCCACCGGCCGCGCGGTCATCAACGACATCCAGGCCAGCTTCCGCTTCGACGGGGCGGGCCTGATCACCGACCACGTCGACGAGTTCGACTTCCGCCGCTGGGCCAGTCAGGCGCTGGGCCCGAGCGGCCACCTGGTCGCCCTGCTGCCGCCGCTGCGGAGGAAAGCGCGGGCCAGAGCGCTCGACCAGCTCGCCACCTACAAGAGCGAAGAGACCGGCTCCAGCATTTAGTCGTCCACCGAACATGCGAACATACGTTCGTATGAGGTGGGACGAGCAAAGAGTCGAGAACGACCTCCGCCTGCCGGGCGTCGGCGACGGCAGCGTCGTCCGCACCTTCGACGTCCCCGAGGCGATGGGCATCAACTTCCACGAGGTCCGCGCCCGCTCCGCCCTCAACCACGTCGCCGGCGGCCGCTTCGGCTTCAGCTGGACCGTCAACCAGTACCGGGGCTGCACTCATGCGTGCCGCTTTTGCTTCGCTCGCAGGACCCATACCTACCTGGGCTTTGATGCCGACCAGGACTTCGAGCGCGAGATCGTCGTCAAGGTGAACGTGCCGGAGCTCTTGCGGGCCGAGCTGGCGCGGCCGAGCTGGAAGCGGGAGCTGGTGGCGCTGGGGACGAATACGGACCCGTATCAGTGGGTCGAGAGCCGCTACCGGATGATGCCGGAGATCCTCGAGGCGCTGGAGGCGGCGGAGACGCCGGTCTCGGTCCTGACCAAGTCGCCCCTGGTGATGCGCGACGTCGAGATCTTCGCGCGGATGGCGAAGAAGCTGCCGGTCTCGGTCAACCTCTCGGTCCCGACTCTGGACGAGGACGCCTGGCGGGCGACCGAGCCACACACGCCAAGCCCGGCGGCGCGGCTCGACGCGGTCGCCGAGCTGCGCCGGCGCGGGATCGACTCCGGGGTCCTGATCGCGCCGCTGATGCCGGGGATCAACGACGACCCCGACCAGGTGCGCCCGATCATCGAGCGCGCCCGCAAGGCCGGCGCCTCCTTCCTCGGCGGCGTCGCCCTGCACCTCCGCGACGAGGTCAAGGACGTCTTCTTCGCCTGGCTAGAAGCCAAACGCCCCGACCTCCTCCCCCGCTACGAGGCCCTCTACCGAGGCGGCTCGTACATGAAGCCCGCCCAGCGCAAGCACGCTACCCGCGCCGTCCGCGGCTGGGGCAAGTCGTCTAGAAGGCGAGACCCTGAGCCGGTGGGTGGCCCGGGGGGAGGGTCCGAGAACGAAAACCTCGCCCGCAGGATCCTCCCCCCGGGCCAGGCCCCACCGGCCCAGAGCTCCTTCTTCTAGCTGCCCGCTGTTTCAGCCGCCCATATCGAGCTGGTCGAACGTGCACTCCCGCGGCTCTTTGTCATCCCGAAACGCATGGAACCGCGCCCCGTGCCTGATCCGTCCCGCCGCCGCATGGTCATACCCGACCTCGATCACCAGCTCCGGGCGCAGCTCGACCCACTCGAGGTCGCGGCCGCCGGTCCACCGGCTCGGCTCGGCGCTGCCGCTCTCACCCGTCTCCAGCGGCGCCAGCATCTCCCGCATCGAGCGTTTGGCGGCGGCGCTGAAGCCGGAGATGTGGCCGACGCTGCGCAGGTGTTCGCCGTCGTAGAGGCCGAGGATCAGTGAGCCGACCGTGCCCTCCTCTTTGCCCGGGCGCCAGCCCATCACCACGCACTCGATCGTGCGCTCGCGCTTCACCTTTGCCATTCCCTTGCGTTTGCCGGGGATATAGGGGGCGTCAAGCTGCTTCGCCATCACCCCCTCGATGCTGCCCAGCCAGGCCTCCGCCTGGGCTTTGTCGGGGGTCAGGGGCGTCAGCTCCAGGCCCGCCCCCGGAGCGATTCGCTCCAGTCGCGCCCGCCGCTCTGACAGGGGCGCTTCGAGCAGCGACTCGTCGCCCTCGGCGAGCAGGTCGAAGACGATGTAGTCGGCCGGGATCTCCTTCGAGAGCAGCTGGATCCGCGACTCGGCCGGGTGGATCCGTTCCTGCAGGGCGTCGAATTCCAGCACGCCGTCGGCGTCCCGGATCACCAGCTCACCGTCGAGGACCCAGCGCCCGGGGGCGAAGCTGAGCTCGGGGAAGTAGCGGGCCAGGGCTTTGCCGCCGCGCGACTGGATGTAGAAGTCCTCGCCGTCGACGAAGACGATCGCCCGGAAGCCGTCGAGCTTCGGCTCGTACGCCCACTCCTCGCCGCTCGGCAGCTGTTTGCGGGTCAGCGCCAGCTGCGGCTTGATCGGCGGCGAGAGCGGCAGGCTCACCGCTCCAGCCTAGCCCGCAGGCTCGGCCTGGCGTGGCTCGCGGCGGGCGCGGCTCTCGCGCGGGTCCGGGATCGGCACCGCCGCCAGCAGCTTCTTCGTATATGGGTCGGTCGGGCGCTCGCAGACCTGGTCGGCGCTGCCCTGCTCGACGATCTTGCCGTTGTTCATCACCGCGATCTGGTCGGAGATGTGGCGGACGACGCCGATGTCGTGGGCGACGAAGAGGTAGGTGAGGCCGAGCTCGTCCTGGAGGTCGTCCAGCAGGTTGACGATCTGGGCCTGGATCGAGACGTCGAGTGCGGAGACCGGCTCGTCGGCGATCACCAGCTTTGGCTCCAGCGCCAGCGCCCGGGCGATCCCGATCCGCTGCCGCTGGCCGCCGGAGAACTCGTGCGGGAAGCGGTCGTAGTGCTCGCTGGCAAGCCCGACCCGCTCGAGCAGCCCGGTGACGCGGCGGCGCAGGTCCGAGCCGGAGGCGACCCCCTGGCGGCGCAGCGGGTCGGCGACGATCTGGCCGACTCGTTTGCGCGGGTTCAGCGATGCATACGGGTCTTGGAAGATCATCTGCATCTGGCGGCGCAGCGGCCGCATCTGCCGCCGCGAGAGCCCGGCGATCTCCTGCCCCTCGAAGCGGACCGAGCCCGAGGTCGGCTTGATCAGCTGCAGGACCGCGCGGCAGGCGGTCGACTTGCCGCTGCCGGACTCGCCGACCAGGCCCAGCGTCTTGCCGCGCGGGATGCTGAAGCTGACGCCGTCGACGGCCCGCACCTGATCGACCTCGTGGTCGATCAGCACCCCGCGCTTGACCGGGAAGTGCTTGACCAGGTCGGTGACCTCGAGCAGGTTCTCGCCGCCGCCGCCGCTCAAGCCGGAGCCTCCAGCCCGATCTGCCCCTCGACCTGGCGCTTCTCCCGCTTCTGCTCCGGCGCCAGCCAGCAGCGGTCGCAGTGCTGGGCGGCGTCGGGCAGCCGCGCCTCCAGCCCGGGGACCTGCGTGCACTTGGAGAACTCGTGCGGGCAGCGGGGGCGGAACGGGCAGCCCTCGGGGAGCTCCAGCAGCGAGGGCGGGGCGCCGCTGATCTGCGGCAGCCGCTTCGGCCGCGGCCGGTCGAGCCGGGTCAGCGACCCGAGCAGGCCCCAGGTGTAGGGGTGCTGGGGGTCGTAGAAGATCTCGTCCAGCGAGCCCTGCTCGACCACCTTGCCGGCGTACATCACCAGCACCCGGTCGGCGACCTCGGCGACGACGCCGAGATCGTGGGTGATCAGGATCGTCGCCAGGTTGCGCTCGCGGTTCAGGTCCTCCAGCAGGCGCAGGATCTGGGCCTGGATCGTCACGTCGAGGGCGGTCGTCGGCTCGTCGGCAATCAGCACCTCCGGCTCCAGGGCGAGCGCCATCGCGATCATCGCCCGCTGCCGCATGCCGCCGGAGAACTCGTGCGGGTAGTCGTCGACGCGGCGCTCGGCGTCGGGGATCCCGACTGAGTCGAACAGCTCGACGACCCTGGCCCGGGCCTCAGCCTTCGAGGTGCTGGGGCGGTGGGCGCGGATCGCCTCGGTGATCTGCGCCCCGAGCCGGTAGACCGGGTTGAAGGAGGTCATCGGGTCCTGGAAGACCATCGCGATCCGTTCCCCGCGCAGCCTCCGCATCTCCGCGTCCCCGGCCGTCAGCAGCTCCTCGCCGTCGAGCCGGACTGAGCCCTCGATCTGCGAGTTGTGGCCACGGGTCAGGCCCATGATCGTCTGCGCGGTGACACTCTTCCCCGACCCCGACTCGCCGACGATCGCCAGCACCTCGCCCGGGCGCAGCTCGAAGTTGACGCCGTCGACAGCTTGCAGCCGGCCGCCTTCGGTCGCGAACCCGACCCGCAGGTCGTTGACGGCTAGGAGTGGGGCCGGGCTCAACTGGAAGCCGTTTCCCCGAGACGCACGCGCGGGTCCAGGTACGCGTAGGCGATGTCGACCAGGGCGTTGACGAAGACGACGAAGAAGGCGCCGTAGAGGGTCACGCCCATGATCGGCGGCAGTTCGAAGCGGCCGATCGATTCAGCCGCGTAGAGGCCGACGCCGTCGATGTCGTAAAGCGTTTCGGTGATGATCGCGGTGCCGGCGATGGTGGCGCCGAAGTCGAGCCCGAAGAGGGTGATGATCGGGATCAGCGAGTTGCGCAGCACGTGGCGGCTCATCACCTTGCGCTCGCTCAGCCCCTTGGCCCGCGCCGTGCGCACGTAGTCCTCGTTCATCACGTCGAGCATGTTCGAGCGCAGGACCCGGCTGTAGAACCCGATCGAGAGGATCGCCAGGGTGAACCAGGGCAGAATCAGGTGCTTGAGCCATTCCCACGGGTCTTCCCCGAACGGCACGTAGCCACCGTTCGGGAACAGTTCCAGCTGTTCGGCGAGGAAGTAGATGAAGACCGGTGCCAGCAGGAAGACCGGGATCGAGATCCCGGCGACGGCGACCGCGGTCAGCAGCCGGTCGAGCAGGCCCCCCGGCTTCAAGGCCGATAAGTAGCCGAGCAAGATCCCGAAGAAGAGCCAGATGATTCCGGCGCCGAGGCTGAGGGAGATCGTCGCCGGGATTCCTTCCTTGATCCGATCGCCGACCGGGATCCGCGGCTCGTAGGAGGTGAGGTCGCCGTTGACGACCAGCTTCATCATCGAGATGTACTGCTCCGGCAGCGACTTGTCGAAGCCCCATTCCTCTTCGATGTTCTTGACCAGGAACGGGCGCGCGTTCTTGCCCGCCAGCTGCTGCGCCGGGTTGGCGTTGGGGACGACGTTGAAGATCAGGAAGACGATCACCGAGACGGCGAAGAGCACGACCGCCATCCCGGCCAGGCGCCTGATCACGAAGCGCAGCATCAGACCGCCGTCCCCTCCGGCTCGGCGACCCCGAGGTGGGCCTCGAGCCGCACTTTCGAGCGCGGATCGAGTGCGTCGCGCAGCCCGTCGCCGACGATGTTCAGCGAGAGCACCGTGAGCATGATCATCACGCCTGGGATGATTGCCAGCAGCGGCTGCGTGCTGAGCAGCTCCTCGCCGACGGTGATCATCGTCCCCCAGGATGAGTTGGGCGCCTGCACACCGGCGCCGAGGAAGGAGAGGCCGGCCTCGAACAGCATGTTGTTGGCGATCGTCAGGGTGAAGAAGACGATCACGGTCGAGGCCAGGTTGGGCAGGATCTCACCGAACATCAGCCGCAGCGGACTGGCCCCCTGGGCGACCGCCGCCTCGACGAACTCCTTCTCGCTCAGGGCTAGGACCTCGCCGCGGATCGGTCGCGCCACGTAGGGCACGGTGAAGATGCTGATCACCAGGATCGGGATCCAGATCGAGCCGCCGGAGAGTTCGATCGGGCCCAGCTTGAGGCCGCCGATCGCCAGCGAGATGCCAAGTGCGAGGCCGACGAGGAAGACCGGCAGCGACCAGAGCACGTCGAGGGTGCGGGCGATCACCGTGTCGACCCAGCCGCGGTAGTACCCGGCGAGCAGCCCGAGCACGATCGCGGTGATGGTGGTGATCAGTGCAGTCGTCACTCCAATCAGCAGCGAGGTGCGACCGCCGTACATCAGCCGCACCATCTCGTCGCGCCCGAGGCGGCTGTCGGCACCGAGGAAGAACTTGCCGTCTGCTTCGAGCCACTGCGGTCCGATCGGCTTGCCTTCGGGGGTGACGACTTCGCGCACTTCGTCGCCGACCCTGAGTTTTTCCAGCGTGTGGGTCTTGTTGGGACCCGTGTCGGCGACGTGGTTCGCCCACAGCGGCGCTGCCAGGACGAAGAGGATGATCAGGATGAAGACGCCGAGGAAGACGACGGCGACGCGGTTGCGGAGGAAGCGCCTGAGCGCCAGCCCCCACGGACCGCGACCTTCAGCCGAGCTGGCCTCCGGCTGAAGGTCGGCGGACACGATGGGCCCTCTACCCGGCCAGCCCTACTTGAATTCGAAGCTGGTCAGGTACTCGAAGAACGTCGGGTTGACGATGATGTTGTCGAAGTTGATCTCGTCAGAGACGAAGGTCGAGAGCGTCCGCGTTCCGTACGGCACCCAGGGCGCCATTTCCATGTACTTCTTGTCCATTTCGCGGTACGCCGCTTCCTGCTCCGGCCCCAGCTGTTCTTCGCCGAGTTCGCTGATTTCTTTATTCAGCGCTTCGTCGTCGACGTAGGCGTAGTTGCCGTTGTTGGTCTCGAGGATGCTTTCGCCCGCCAGCAGCGGCTGGAAGAAGTCGTTCGGGTGCGGGTAGTCCTCGAACCAGTCCGACCAGCCGGTGTCGAGGTCCGGCGTGGTCTGGTTGCCGATCACGGTGAAGTAGTTGTCGGCGTTGAGGATTTTCAGCGTGGTGTTGAACCCGAGCTGTTTGAGGATGTCCTCGTAGTAGGCGCCGGCTTCGTCCTGCGGGCTTTCGTTGTCGGTCCAGACGGTGATGTCCATGTCCGACGGGTTGGCTTCTTTGATCAGCTGCTTCGCCTTGGCCATGTCGTGGGGGAAGAGGTCGAATTTGTCGTAGCCGGGCATCCCAGGCGGAAGGATCTGGTGGGTGCTGGCGATCTGGCCGGCGTAGATCCGTTCCAGAGCGGCGGTGTCGACCGCGTAGTTGACCGCTTCACGCACTTTGAGGTCGTCGAACGGCGCCTTCTGCGTGTTCATCCAGAAGTAATAGGTGCTGATCGTCGGGTTGACCCGGAACTGGGTGCCCTCGTACTTTTCCTTCACCTGCGCGTAGCGATCGGCCGGGGGCGGGTTCTGCATCCAGTCGTAGCGCCCCTGTTCGACGTCGTTGACCTGGGTCTGCGGGTTGCGGACGACGGTGATTTTCGCTCCGTCGATGACTCCGGTCGGGTATTCGGGCATCGCTTTCGAGTTCGCTTTCGCCCAGTACGGGTTGCGCTCGTATTCCCAGCCACGGCCCGGCTGCGATTTGGTGATCATGTACGGCCCGGTGCCGGGCGGCGGGCTCGCCGACTGGTCGGTGTCAGGCGTGTTCGGCGGAACCGGCGCGACGAACATCAGCGCAAGCTCGTTGGTGAAGGTTCCGCGCGGCTTGGTCAGGTTGATCTTGACTTCGCCGGTCTTGTCGTTGGTCGTGATGCCGGGGATGCCGCCCTGCTTGGTTTCGGCGAACTTTTCGGCCCCGACGATGCCGGTGTAGAACGGCGAGCCACCGGAGTTGACCTTGAAGTTGCGTTCAACCGCGTTTTTGAAGTCCGAGGCCTTGACCGGCGTGCCGTCGGAGTATTTGAGCCCGGGGCGGAGGAAGAGGGTGTAGGTCTTTTCCCCGTTGGTGATTTTCGGCATGTCTTTTGCCAGGCCGGGGACGACTTCGCTGCCTTCCTCGCCTTCACCGTGCTTGTAGGTCAGCAGCGGGATGTAGACCTCGCCCATCGCGGTCCAGCCTTCGGCCGTGTAAGAGAGGGCCGGATCCATGTAGTCCGGGAAGGAGGCGTAGGTGGCGTTGAGGATGCCACCCGTCTCACCACTCCCACTGCTGCTGCCACCACTGGTGTCATCACCCCCACCACCGCATGCGACCAGTCCAAATGCCGTAAGCGCTGCAAGTCCGATCACCGAAAAAGCAATGCGCAAGTTCCTCAAAGTTCAAACCTCCGGTTAGGACTGGTGTGGCGGGTGGCCGGGATCAACTCCAGCACAACCTCGTCACCCCCGTCAAGCTCGTCTGGACTAGTTGTCGCAGGCTGGTCGGACCATTTCGCGGCCAGCGCAGGTGAAACCAGCAGGAGGATGCCCACTACCCCCACTCCTGCTGCGGCAAACGCGGCTCGCGGTGACACCGCTGCGGCGACGACTCCGCCGAGCACGAAACCCACACCCGGCATCGCCGCGCCGATCGACTCCAGCACGCTCATCACCCGCGCCTGCATCCCCGGCGCGGTCAGCTCCTGCACGGCGCTGATCATCGACACCCACTGAACCCCGTTGCCGGCGCCGCCGAGCACCGAGGCGATGCAGGCAACCGCCAGGGTCGGGGCTATCGCGAGGCCGAGGTAGCCAGCGCCGACGGCGAGGGTGCTGAAGAAGAGAAGGAGGAGGATCGAGAGCCTGCGCAGGGCGGCGAAGACGAAGCTGCCGATCACCATTCCCGCGCCCCAGCTGGCCAGCATCAGGCCGTAGCCGGAGTCGCTGGTGCCGAGCGTCTCCTTGGCGTAGACCACCTCGACCGGGATCACCGCGGCGAAGAAGACGAAAGCGGCTCCCTGGGCGATCAGCAGCCGCCGCAGCACGACCTTCTCGCGGATATAGGTGATGCCGGCGCGGACGCGCTCCCGCATCCGGCCTGGTTCGGGCTCGGCCCGCGGCAGCGGCCCGGCGGTGAGCAGGATCCAGGCGATCACGTAGAAGGAGGCGGCGTCGAGCAGCAGCGCGGTCGAGACGCCGAAGCCAGCGACGATCAGGCCGGCGAGGCCGGGGCCGAGGGCAGCGCCGCCGGTGAAGGCGACGTTGAGCAGGGCGTTGCCGGCGCGCAGCTCCCCGGTCGGCTCGAGCAGGGCGGCGACGACGGCGCGGGTCAGGGCGCGGCCGGTCAGGGCGAGAGCGCCGTCGATCGTCGCCACGGCGATCACCGCCGCCAGCGAGAAGGTCTCGGCCGAGGCCAGCAGGGCGAGGCCGCCGAAGGCCGCCGCCTCGCCGCAGTAGATGACCGGCAAGGCGAAGCGCGGCGGCGGCTTCTCCGCCCGCGCCACCAGGATCGGCGCCAGGAGGGCGGGGAGGAAGCGAGTCCCGAGGAACAGGCCGGCGGTCGCCAGGGCGCTGTCGGTGCGATCGAAAACCAGCACCGAGAGGGCGATTATCCCCATCCAATCGCCCAGCTCGTTGACCGCATAGCTCGTCGCGAGGCGCCGGAAGACCGGCCGGCGGAGGGGGTCGGTCAGGCGTCGTTTAGGCATTCCTAGGCGTGGGTACTACCCTATTTCTGCACAAGTTTTCCTGCAGATGCACAAGTTTCGGCCAACCTGTGCTACAAAGTTGCCAGCTGATTTGAAGTTCCCAGGATGCAGTGCACAAGTTCGCGGGCTTTAACCACCATTGAAAGGGAAAGAAATGGGCTACCGCCACTAGATCTTCTTCAAGCGAGCAAAGGGATATTGCTCGCACCAAGCTTCGACTAAAGGGCGTTCCTTAAGGGGACGCCCTTTGTCTATTCGGGGCCAGATCTCGCGACCCTCCAGGGCATTGCAGGCCGGTTGCACGAGATTGCTCATCTGCCAAAACTGCCTTGAATGGTCGGTCGGATGGCGGTAGCGTCTGAAAAGTCGCATCTAGCGCCAGTACCCGTTTGAACCTCGACGGCGCAGGGAACGGCGTCGTGTTGCTGAATCCCTAGCCAGGCAGCGACTCCGCCCCACCAGCCACGTCGGACATGACCGATACCCGTCCAACCCATGCAGCGATAGGCGCGCAGATTGCCGGCCTGCTCGTGGCCGTGGCCGCTGCGATCTGGACGGCGCCCTCAGCTGACTGGAATCTGCCGCTGTTCGCGATCCTGCTGGGCTTCTCGGTTTTCAGCGACCTGACCGCGATCACCACGACGTCGAAGGTGAAGATCTCCGGCAGCTTCCTGGCCCTGGTTCTGGCGATGGTCTTCCTCGGCGGTACCCCGGCGGCGCTGATCGGCGTGCTGACGATCCTCACCGGGTGGCTGCGCTGGCGCGACGACTGGCACTTCCTGCTCAACAACGTGCTCACCTACGCGACCTTCCCGCTGGTCACCGGGATCCTCTTCCACGAGCTCGTCGTCGGCAACACCGTCTCCCACTCCGAACCTGCTTTCTACGCGCTGATCTTCGCGGTCTTCCTGCTGGCGCTGGCGATCAACTTCACGATGATCGCCTCCTACTCTTGCTACCTGGACCGCAGCTCGTTCTGGGCCAAGGTGCGGACGGCGCTGATTCCGCTCCTGCCCTCCGAGCTCGCGGCGGCGTTGATGGCCTGCGGCGTCGCCTACCTCTACGTCCAGGTCGGCATCGCCGGGGTCGCGCTCTTCGGCGTCGTCCTCGTCACCTTCCAGTACCTGCTCGGCGCCTTGCTGGTCTCCCAGCAGCGGGCTGAGGAGCTGGCGCTGCGCAGCAAGCAGCTGGCCAGCTTCCAGGTCGGGATGTTGAGCGCGATGCTGCGCACGCTCGACCTTCGGGACCAGATGACCGCCCGCCACAGTGCCGCCGTCGCTCGTTACTCGCGGGCGATCGCGCAGCGCGCCGGCTACTCGCGCCGCGAGGAGGAGCTAGTCCACATCGCGGCGCTGCTGCATGACATCGGCAAGTTCATCCTCCCCGACCGCATCCTCAAGGCCAACGTGCCGCTCACTGACGAGGACTGGATGCTGATCAAGCGCCACCCGCAGCAGGGCGCCCGCGTCGTCTCCTCGCTCGACGGCTACGGCCCGGTGGCGGAGATCATCCTCGCCCACCACGAGCGGATCGACGGCAAGGGCTACCCGCGCGGCCTCGCCGGCGACGACATCCCGGAGCTGGCGCGGATCATCTCCGTCGCCGACACCTACGACGTGATGACCGCCCGCGACTCCTACCGGACGCCGATGTCGAGCTACGACGCGATCGTCGAGCTGCGGCGGGTCGCCGGCAAACAGCTCGATGCCCGCTTCGTCGAGATCTTCATCGAGCTGCTCGAGGGCAAGGACGTCTCCTTCCAGCACGGCGAGGCCGCCGACTTCGAGAAGGAGCTGGCGCTGGAGTCGCGGATCGCCGAGACCGCCAGCCCGGACGAGACGACCCGCTTCCAGACCACCGCCGCCAGCTCTTAACCGGCCCTTCCGGCGGCGCTCGCGCCGACGGCGATACGGTTGCGCCTGACGATGCGCGCCGTCACCTTTCAAGCCCCGGGCGAGGTCCGGATCGAGGAGAAGCCCGAGCCCGAGGTCCTCGCCGCCGACGACGCCG
Organism: Solirubrobacterales bacterium; assembly: GCA_036277915.1. Taxonomy (GTDB): domain Bacteria; phylum Actinomycetota; class Thermoleophilia; order Solirubrobacterales; family 70-9; genus VAYN01. The sequence continues at coordinate 8,138 of DASUMA010000022.1, read as the reverse complement.
TGGTGCGGGTCGACGCCAGCGGCATCTGCGGCTCCGACCTCCACATCTACCACGGCCGGGTCCCGGTCGAGCAGGGCTTCACGATCGGGCACGAGTTCGTCGGCACGGTGATCGCCGCCGGCGACGACGTCGAGCGGGTCGCGGTCGGCGACCGCGTCCTCGGTACCTTCCTCACCGCCTGCGGGACCTGCTCCTCCTGCCTGCGCGGCGACTACCACCGCTGCCGCAACGGGCGGACCTTCGGCCACGGCTCTCACCTCGGCGACCTGCAGGGCGCCCAGGCCGAGCAGCTGCTCGTCCCCCGCGCCAATATGACCCTGCGGCGGGTGCCCGACTCGATGTCCGACGACGTCGCTCTTTTCGCCGGCGACGTGATGGGGACCGCCTACCACGCGGTCGACAAGGCGCAGATGCGCTCCGGGGACACGGTCGCGGTGCTCGGCCTCGGCCCCGTCGGGCTCTGCGCCGTGCAGGTGGCCCAGGCTGGTGGCGCCGCCGCGGTCTTCGCGATCGACACCGTCGAGGAGCGCCTGCAGATGGCCGCCTCGTTTGGGGCGACGCCGGTGCACTTGACCGAGCAGGACCCGAAGAAGGAGATCCGCGCGGCGACCGAAGGGATCGGCGTCGACGTCGTCGTCGACGCGGTCGGCAACCCGGAGCCGCTGGCGCTGGCGATCAGCCTCTGCCGCGACGTCGGGGTGGTCTCCGGGATCGGCGCATACGCCGGCAAGGCGGAGGTGCCGCTGGGGCTGGCCTGGCTGAAGGGTCTGGACCTGCGGCTCGGGGTGGCGAACGTGATCGCCCACGTCGACCGGGTGACGGCGCTGATGGAGGCCGGCAAGCTCGACCCCGGCCCGCTGGTCAGCGCTCACATGTCGCTTGACGCCGCTGCCGAGGCCTACGAGATCTACGACCGCCGCGAAGCGCTGAAGATCGTCCTCACGCCCTAGTTCTCAGCTGTGCCAATTGACTGGAACAGTAGCTACGGCTACTGTGTTCCTCAGTGGCACAGCAGGTCGAGGCGAATCCCTTTGCGGTTGACCCGGGCGATGAGCTGCCGGTTGGGCTGCAGCTGGCCTGGCGCCTGCGGGCTCTGATCTCGACTGGCCAGCTGGCTAGCGGCGAGCGGCTGCCGAGCTTCCGCCAGCTCGCCGGCTGGGCCGGGGTCAACGTCAACACTGTGCGCGGCGTCTACGAGGGGCTGGAGCGGGACGGCCTCGTCGTCAGCCGCCAGGGCCAGGGCACCTTCGTCGCCGCCGGGGTGGCGCCGAACCCGGAGCTGGAGGAGATCGTCACCGAGGCGCTGCGCCGCGCCCGCGAGGCAGGCGCCGGCCCGCGGGAGCTGGCGATCGTGGCGATGGCCTGCGCCGGCGTCGAGGCGGACGCCAGCGGGATCGAGGCGGTGGGTGAGGACAGCGAGACGATCGAGATCCGCGGCGAGCTGCGGCGTCAGATCGCCCGGCTGGAGGCCGAGCTCGCCTCCTACGCACGCGACCTCAGCGGCGACCTGCCGACGGCCTCGACGCGCGCCGTCGCCCACATCGCCGGGGTGCAGGAGCTGGAGCGCACCCGCGACACGCTGATCGCCCAGCTCTCGGAGGCGCAGAAGGCGGCGGAGCGCCGGGTCCGGCGCGAGGCCGAGGAGATGGGTCCGCTCGGCAGGGCGATGGGCCGGTGGCGCGCGCAGCCGTAGCCCGGCGATCCAGCCCCGCGACCGGCCTGTTCACGCAGGTCGGGAACATGGTGATCCTGACCACGCGGACGATCGCCTCGGCGGTGCGGCCGCCATACCCCTACGGCGAGGAGCTGGTCGACCAGTTTCTCTTCGCGCTGCGGCTCTGCTGGTTCCCGCTGCTGGTCACGACCTTCGCGCTCAACCTCGGCGCGCCGGGCCTGCAGGCGGCCGGCCCGCTGCAGATCTTCGGCGCCCTCGACCGCCTCGGCGGCTTCTTCGTCTTGACCGCGATCCGCTGGATCGGGCCGCTGGTGACGGCGCTGATCGTCGCCGGCGCGGCCGGGACCGCGATCACCGCCGACCTGGGAGCCCGGAAGATCCGCGAGGAGCTAGACGCCCTCCAGGTGCTCGGGGTGGACCCGGTGAAGAACCTGGTGGTGCCGCGCTTCCTGGCGCTGATGGCGATCACCGCCCTGCTCGACGTCTTCGCGATCGTCTTCGGGTTGACCGCCGGGATCGCCGCCGAGCTGCTCTACAACCAGTCCCTCGGCGGCTTCTTCGCGACCCTCTTCTCCAACGCCTCGGTGACCGACATCTGGGGCTCGGTCCTGATGTGCACCATGTTCGGGGCGATCATCTCCGTGGTCTGCTGCTACAAGGGGATGACCACCTCCGGCGGCGCCGCCGGGGTGGGGCGCGCCGTCAACCAGGCCGTGGTCACCTCGCTGCTCGGCGTCTTCGCCTTCAGCTACGTCTTCACTGCGGTCCTGCTCGCTACCAACCCCGAGCTGCAGACGATCCGGTGAGGGGGAGGCCGTGAACGCCTGGCTCGAGGTCCCGCGCAGCTGGCTCGACTCCTTCGGCGAGATCAGCCGCTTCGGCCTTCGCGTCGCCGGCCTCGTCTACAGCGGCCGCGCCCTGCGCTTCTTCGGCGAGGCGCTGCGCCAGTCCGGCATCCTCATCCTCGGCTCGGCCCTGGTGATCTGGGGCTTCGTCTTCATCCTCGGCCTCCAGTGCGGGCTGCAGGGCGCCTACTTCTTCCGCGCCCAGGGCGCTCCGGCCTACGCCGGCCTCTTCGCCGCCTTCTGCGACCTGCGCGAGGCGATGCCCTACGCCTTCGGCTACATGCTCTCGGCCAAGGTCGGGACCGGGATCGTGGCCGAGATCGGGGCGATGCGGATCTCCGAGGAGATCGACGCCCTGGAAGTAATGGGCGTGCCGCCGATCACCTTCCTCTGCGCCTCGCGCCTGCTTGGGGCCTGGATCGCGCTCCCGTTCATCTACCTGGTCGGGATCGGCGTGATGTACGCGGCCAGCTACCTGACGGTGGTGAAGCAGGTTGGCGACGTCTCCTCCGGCGGCTACTCGCTGATCTTCTGGATGTTCCAGGACCCCACCGACCTGATCTTCAGCCTGATCAAGGGGATGACGATGGCGACCGTGATCGTGCTCGCCGGCTGCTACTACGGCTACACCGCCTCCGGCGGCCCGGTCGGCGTCGGCACCGCGACCGCGAAGTCGATGGTCTTCAACATCGTCGCCGTCCACATCATCGGCATGCTCGCCACCCTGATCTTCTGGGGCGCCAACCCGAGGGTGCCGATCGGGGGCTGAGTGGACCGCTAGCCGCCTCTGGCGAGGATGGCTACGACTATGGCGACGATGACGCCGATGGCGCCGCGGTTGATCGCGTTATAGAGGCGAATCATGTCTCCGTGAAAGCTCGCGGTCACCTTTTCCAGGCGGGTGGTGATTTCCTCGACGCGATCGAACCGATCGGCGACCTGTTCGAACCCCGCTGCGGTCCTGCGATCGGACTCGGCTAGGCGTTCGCCGGACCGCTCGAACCGTTCGGCGCTTGTCCGCTCGGACTCGACCAAGCGTTCGTCGAACCTGTCGAATTTTTCATCGACGCGGTCGAACCTTTCGTCGATTCGCTCGAACCGTTCGGCGGTGGAGCGCTCGGACTCGGCGAACCGTTCGGCAGTGGCCCGCTCGGACTCGACCAAGCGTTCGTCGAACCTGTCGAATTTTTCATCGACGCGGTCGAACCGTTCGTCGAGGCGCTCGGTGAGGCTCTCGTCGGCGTGGGTCATGGTCAGCATGGTTGCAGATCATAGGGATCGGCGCAACCTTTTGTCTATAAGACAGAGAGTTGAGCTAGGAAACTGCGGAAACCGTCGGCAAGGCCGGATTCCGGTGGCGCCGGAACGTCTCTTCGACCCAGGCGAAGGCGGGGCGGGTGCTGAGTTCCTCGCGGAAGCGCTCCATCGCCGGCGGCACCGGCTGGCCGGGCGGCAGCGGGCCCTCGTCGGGGCCGACCACGGGGTAGAAGAGCGAGGCGGCGGTGAGGTCGGCGACGCTGAAGCTGTCGCCGACGAGGAACTCGCCGTCGCCGGCGGCCAGCTCGGCGTCGACCACGTCCATCGCGGCGACGATCTTCGCCCGCGCCCCTTCGGCCCCCTGCTCGCTGCTCGCCTTCCAGCGCAGGCTGGTGTAGGTGCTGGCGTAGAGGCCGGTGACGCGCTTCATCTTTCCGAGCGGGCCCGGGACCGCTTCGGAGGCGACCTGGGCGAAGATCTCCGGCTCGTTGATCAGCTCGTGGAATGCGAGCAGCCGGGCGGCGGGGCCGAGCTCCTCGTCGAAGTAGTCCTCGAGCTCGAGTGCCCGTCGCCGTAGCTCAGGGTCGGCGGGGTAGAGCGGCGGCTGCGGGTAGCGCTGCTCCAGGGCGGCGATGATCGCGGTCGAGTCGGTGATCGTCTCGCCGTCGATCTGGAGGATCGGGACAAGGGTGCTGGCGCCCCGGGTGAGCCAGAGGGCGACCGCCATGTGGCTGCCGGGCAGCGGCGAGCGGCGGGCGTGGTCGATGCCCTTGTAGTCGAGCGCCCAGCGCGCCTTCTCGTTGTAGTGCGAGATCGAGAGCTGCCAGAGAACCGGCTTGGAATCGTTCATTGCGCCTCCTTGCGCCGCCTGCCAGCATAGGGGCGATGGCACCGCTGAGCGAGGCCGATTTGGAGACGAAGCTGTCTGAAGCGCCCGGCTGGGAGCGCGCCGGGAGCGCGATCTCGAAGCAGTTCAAGCGCACCGACTTCGTCGGCTCGGTCGAGTTCGTGCGCAGTCTTGTCGAGCCGGCGGAGGCGATGAACCACCACCCGGACCTGGAGATCTCCTGGGACACGGTGACGGTGACGCTCTCGACCCACTCCGAGGGCGGGCTCACCGCCGCGGACTTCGAGCTCGCGGCGAAGATCGACGCGCTGGCTGCGTAAGACCGGCGCATCTCAGGGTCCTCGGTCGCTCGCGTGCGAAGCACGCCACGCTCCCTGCGTCCCCTGATCTGCTTGGTCCTACGCAGCCAGGGTCTCCACAAGGGTGCGGCCGCAGGCGAGGCCGGGGTCCTTCTCCGGGTTGTAACAGCCGAGCGAGGCGCCGGCGAGGGCGGGGGAGGCGAGCAGCGGCGCGATCGTCGCCCGCAGCTCCTCCCAGCTGAGACCGCCGGGGAGCAGGTAGTCGGTGGCGGGGAAGGCGCTGGGGTCGAGGACGTCAACGTCGAAGTGCAGCCAGAAGGGCCCGGCGGCGGCAAGGTGCTCCGCGACTTCGGCGCCCGTCTCGCCTGGCCCGGCGGCGCGTAGGTCCTCGACTGGGCGCAGCAGCGGCGGTGGGGAGATCTGCTGCGGCTGGCGCATCCCGTCCTGGAGCGACTCCTCGCGGTCGCGGTAGCCGACCAGGGCTGCTCGGTCGGGGACGACCGAAGCGCCGCCCGCGGCCTCGACCCAGGCCGAGGGGCCGAGGCCGAGCGCGACCGAGACCGGCATGTCGGCGGCCTCGCCGCTGGTTGAGGTCTCGCCGTCGTAGAGGTCCTGGTGGCCGTCGAGATGGACGAGGCCGATCACGCCGAGGGCGTCGCGCGCTCCAGCCAGGGCGCCCGGCAGAGCCGCGCAGCAGCCGCCGGCGACGAAGGGGCGGGCGCCGGCGGCGACCTGCTCGGCGACCGCCGCCCGGATCGCCGCCGTCGCGGCGAGCACGTCGGCGCTGGCGATCAGGCCCGTCTCGGGGTCGCGCTCGTCGCCGCGGATCCGCAGCGGCAGGTCGCCTAGATCGGGCCCGCCGAGCGCCGCCGGCAGGCCGAGATGGCGCAGTGTGGACGGGCTCAGCTCAGCGCCGCCGTTGCGACCGACGGAGTCGATCGGTGCGCCGATATACGCAAAGGACGCCACCGCGCGACTCTAGCCCGGCTGAGCGCGCGTCCGACTTCGTACCCCCCAGAAGGGGTAAAACCTCGGTTGCGATGGCCAAGCGCAAGAAGCAGCGACGACCACGGGAGAAGGCGGTCACCTGCGACTACGCCGATCCCGAGGGCAACGTCCTCACCCTGCGCCAGTCCCTCAGCGCCGCCACCGTCGCCAAGATCGGCGAGCCGCCGGCCGGCCACGCTGCCTCGCTGGAGGACGCCTGGCGGCGGCGCTCGGAGGCGCTGTTCGAGCGGCTCGCGGTGCGCTGGGAGATCGCCGGCCTGCCGCTCGACGACCAGAAGATGCTGCTCGGCCGCTACCGGATGGCCGATGCTGAGACCCAGCGCTGGGTGCGGCAGACGATCGAGGAGCACCTGCGCGAGCACATCCCCGAGCTGGCGGGCTGAGCGGTGGCCGAGGAGCTGCGGATCGACGAGCGGCTCTCGCTGCCGCTGGCCGAGATCGAGCTGCGGACCAGCCGCTCCTCCGGCCCCGGCGGCCAGCACGCCAACGTCACCGCGTCGCGGGTCGAAGCGGTCTTCGACGTTGAGGCCTCCCAGGCGCTGGAGGAGGGACAGCGGGACCGGCTGCTGCAGCGGCTCGGGCCGGTCGTCTCCGCGGTCGCCCAGGACGCGCGCGGGCAGGCGCGCAACCGTGAGCTGGCGCTGCAGCGGCTGGCCGAGAAGCTGGCGGCAGCGCTGCGGGTGCAGAGGCGGCGCCGGCCGACGCGGCCGACCCGGGCCTCGCGCCAGCGCCGCCTCGAGCAGAAGCGGCGCACCGGCGAGCGCAAGCGCGGACGGCGGCCGCCGCGCACCGACGATTAGGGGGTCTCGGTCCGCCCGGCGAGTGGCCCGGCGCTGCGATCCGCCAATATCCCCGCCCATGTCCGAGCGCTCGGCCTACATATACGAGGCGGTTCGCACCCCCTTCGGCCGCTACGGCGGCGCTCTTGCCGGGGTCCGGCCGGACGATCTTGCTGCGCACTCGGTGCGGGCGCTGCTCGATCGCGTGCCGGGTCTGGACCCGGCTGAGCTCGATGACGTCATCCTCGGCAACGCCAACGGCGCCGGCGAGGACAACCGCGACGTGGCGCGGATGGCGGTGCTGCTGGCCGGGCTGCCGACCAGCGTGCCGGGCGCGACCGTCAACCGCCTCTGCGGGTCCAGCCTTGAGGCCTCGATCCAGGCGGCGCGGGCGATCGAGTGCGGCGACGCCGAGCTGATGCTGGCCGGCGGGGTGGAGTCGATGAGCCGGGCGCCCTGGGTGCTGCTGAAGCCGGGGCGCGGCTATCCCGCCGGGCACGAGACGCTTTACTCGACCACGCTCGGGTGGCGCATGGTCAACCCGGAGATGCCGGATCAGTGGACGATCTCGCTTGGCGAAAGCGCCGAGAAGCTGGCCGGGATGTACGAGATCTCGCGCGACGCCCAGGACGAGTTCGCGCTGCGCAGCCACACGCTGGCCGCGCGCGCCTACGACGAGGGGGCGATGGGGGAGGTGGTGCCGGTGCCCGGTGTCGACCTGGAGCGCGACGAGGGCATCCGCGCCGATACCTCGCTTGAGAAGCTGGCGAAGCTGAAGCCCGCCTTTGTCGAAGGCGGCACTGTGACCGCCGGCAACAGCTCGCCGCTCAACGACGGCGCCTCGATGATGCTGCTGGGGTCGGAGAAGGCGGGCGAGCGGGTTGGCGCCGAGCCGATCGCCCGGATCGTCTCCCGCGGCGTCCACGGTGTTGACCCCGACGTCTTCGGCATCGCTCCGGTCGAGGCCGCCAACAAGGCTCTGGCCAAGGCAGGGATCGGTTGGGGGGACATCGACCGGGTGGAGCTGAACGAGGCCTTCGCCTCGCAGTCGCTGGCCTGCCTTGCCGGCTGGTCGGAGCTCGACCCCGAGAAGGTCAACGTGCGCGGCGGCGCGATCGCGCTCGGCCACCCGCTCGGCGCCTCCGCGCCGCGGGTGATCGTCGACGCCTGCCGGGAACTGCGTCGCCGGGGCGGCGGGTACGCGGTCGCCGCGGCGTGCGTCGGGGTGGGGCAGGGGTTTGCGATGGTACTGAGCGATGAGTGACGCCGTCCCGGCACCGGCGTTCCTGCTGGAGCGGGCGCGGCAGTTCGCGGCGTCCGGGGCGCAGCCGGTGGCAGCCCGGCTCGCAAGCACCGTCATGCTGCTGCGCGACGGTGCGGCGGGTGTCGAGGTGTTCGTGATGCGCCGCGCCGCGACGATGGCGTTCG
>DASUMA010000021.1:0-386646 GCA_036277915.1 Solirubrobacterales bacterium | reverse complement strand
CGCCATCGGTCCTCGAACGCGACGGGCGACAGGACCCGTCGGTCAGCCCGGTCGGCGACATCAAATGTCGAGTCAGCCCGTCGCGCCGAGGACGCTAAGAAGCTCATTGGACGCCTCTGGGCAGGGGCACGGGAACCCAGTGCGTAGTGTGTCGGGCTGTTGGGTTGTTGCTTTTGAGGCCTTCCTTTCTTGCTTTTTGGATGCCTTCTTCTTGGTTCTTGGCTTGCTTTTTGGCTTTTCTTTTGCCGTCCTTGGCTTTGCTTCTTGGCTTCTTTTTTGACTTTGGCTTTTGGTTTTGGCTTTGTCGATTTGGTCTTTTTTTCCTCGCGCGCCTCGGCATGGCGACAGGCAGGCATTCCGCCATCAGCCCCCACCCCGCTCCGTGAACTGCCCAAGTCGCGTCCCGCCGGGGGTCCAGCCCATGCCATCGAGCAGTTCGCCCGGAGGGAGGTCGAGGGAGCCGGCGAGCTTGACGAGCGTGTCCACGCGGGCGACCCGTTCGCCGCGCTCCAGTTGGCCGACCGCCGTGCGGTGGAGGGAGGCGCGGACTGCCAGCTCTTCTTGGGAGAGCTTTGCTCGTTTGCGTCGGCAGGCCAGGTTGGTCCCGAACCGAGCAGCTATGTCGATCATTGGCTCCCACCTCCCCGGAGCTGGTCGAGCAGTGCATGCAGGGCTTCGTGCTCGGTGACGACGCGGGGATACTCGTTGCCGCTGTCGATGATCTGGCCCAGGTCTCCGACGACCGCGCGCATGTCGTCATCGGGGACGATCACCAGCTCGTCCAGCGCCGCCAAGAGCCGCCCGTAGGCGGCCTCCTCGCGGCGCAGGCGGGCCGGGTCCTTGAGTTGCTTGGGGTATTCCCTCAACTCGTTGCGAATTCCCGCCTGAGCGCTTCTGAAGGTGCTCCGCAGGAAGCGGGCCTGATCGGCGGGGATGCTGAGGGCGACGGCCGAGCCGCGACCCGTAGGGTTCTCGTCAGCCATGAGGAGTCCACTCTCCTTGTGGTCAGGCCCTCGGTTGGCGTTACCGCGCCGGCCGGGGGCCGCTTTATGAATGGCCGCGAGCGTAGCAGTTTGTAGCGGGGGAGCTACAAACGGCTATTTCTTGCCGAGCACGTTCCCGACGCGAGTCCAATGCAACTCGGCAGCCTCGCCGATCTCGCGGAGCGTCAGCCCCGCTTTCCGCGCTCGCTCGAAGCTTTCGCGCCGAGCCTGACGCGCCTCCTCGACCTTGCTTTGCGCGCCCTCCAGTTTGGCTTGGGCACGGCGCACGTCCGCGCGTGCTTTCTCCCGCTCGTCCTTGGCCATCGGGCGGAGCCTATTCGCCCGTCGCGACGCCGCAGAAATGTGACCAGGATGCGACCACGACCTTGCGGAACGGGCCGGAATCGCCGGGATCGGCGCGGAACGGCGATTCGAGGAGGAGCCGAGGATTTGGCTCTGCGATGGGCACTCCACGGCGCTGCCGGGAAAGCAACGGAATGCGCCCGGAGAGAATCGAACTCTCGACCTCCGGCTTGAAAGACCGGCGCTCTTTGGGGCTCGTTAAAACCCCGTTGACCACTGAGCTACGGGCGCTCTCACTCCTGCGCCCGAAAGTATGCCGGTCTCAGAGCCCGAACGTCTTGGCGATGATGTTGCGCTGGATCTCCGAGGTGCCGCCGTAGATCGTCGAAACGAGAGAGCTGCGGACCAGACGCTCCATGTCGTACTCGGAGGCATAGCCGTAGCCACCCATCATCTGCATGCCTTCGAGGGCGGCACGCTTGGTCGTCTCGGTGACGAAGAGCTTCACCATCGAAGCCTCGCGGGGGAGCATGCGGTCGGGGTCCTCGTCGGTCAGCGTGGCGACCCACCGAGTCATCAGGCGGGCGGCCTCGATCTCGGTCGCCATGTCGGCGATGCGGTGCTGGAGCGCCTGGAAGGAGCCGATCGGGCGGCCGAACTGCTCGCGCTCCTTGACGTAGACGATCAGGTCGTCGAAGACGCGCTGGGCGATGCCGAGCATCGTCGCGGCAAGGATCAGCCGCTCGACGTTGAGGCCGGCCATCAGCTGGGTCCAGGCCTGGTCGACCTGACCGAGAACGGCGTCGGCCGGTGCCTCGACGTCGGTGAGATAGAGGTGGTTGGTGTCGCGCCCGCCCATCGTGTCGATCGGGACGATCTCGAGGCCATCGGTCTCGCGCGGCAACCAGATCATCGTCAGGCCCTCGTGCTTGGAGTCCGAGCGGGTCGTGCGGCAGACGATCAGGATGTGGTCGGCGATGTGGGCGTTTGAGCAGAAGACCTTCTGCCCGTTGAGCACGTAGCCGCCGTTGACACTCTCGGCGAAGGTGGTCAGCGAGCCGACGTCGGAGCCGGCCTCGGGCTCGGTCATCGCGATCGCCTCGACGGCGCCCTCAGCGATCCCGCCGAGGATCTCCTGCTTCTGCTCCTCGGTGCCAAAGCGGTTGGTTGCGCCGGCGACGATCAGGGTCGTCGCGTAACCGCCAATCGGGGCGAGCGCGCGCGAGGTCTCCTCCATGAAGATGCAGGCGTCGAGCATGGTGCCGCCCGAGCCGCCGTACTCCTCGGGGATGGTCAGCCCAAGCCAGCCGAGCTCGGCCATTTCGTTATAGATCGTCGCGTTGTGGTGGTCGCGGTAGCCGTCGGTGAGGCGCTCGCGCTGATCCGGCGTGCCGCACTCGTGATCGCAGTAGCGCCGGATCGCGTCGACGAAGTCCTCCTGCTCATCCGTCAGCGCGAAATCCACGAAGCGGCAGATTAACGGTCGAGAAAGGCTGAGGGCTTACCCAAAGGGGCGCTCGCTCGGGCCGCGCGGGGCATCTAAGCCCAGGACGAGACTCGAACTCGTGACCCCATCCTTACCATGGATGTGCTCTACCAACTGAGCTACCTGGGCGCGGCGTCCGATCTTAGTGGGTTCCGGGCGGGTTTCGGGAGGCGGCATCAGGGGCTACCGATTTGGACAGAGTTGCCGATAGAGGAGCAATGCAGCTAGCGCGGAGAAGCAAATGGACCGCAGCATGGAGTGTCCTCGGCGCACTCGTGTCGCTTGCCCTGGCGGCTCCAGGCCAGGCCTCCGCCGGAGCCCACGCGTCGATCGTGGGCGGGACGGCCGCCGCAAGCGAAGAATGGCCGTGGGCAGCATTCGTCCTCGCGGCCAACGCCAAAGGCGAAGGTTTCACCTGCACCGGCACCGTCGTGGCGCCGACCTTGATCCTTACGGCGGCGCACTGCGTCCAGGACATCGTCACCGGGAAGAAGACGCCGATCGGGCAGTACGCGGTGGTCACCGGCAGCCCGGATGTGCGCGATCCGGCCCTGCGGCAGATCTCGGGTGTGAGCCGGACGATCCTCTATCCCAACTTCAACCGTTTCAAGGTCCACGGCGACGCGGCCCTGCTGGTTCTGGCAACTCCGACGACGGCTCCCCCGGTAGCCCTCGCGGGACCGGCCGACATAGCCCTGCTGGCGGCGAACACGCCGACCTGGATCGCCGGCTGGGGGCTCAGTGGCCCGCTCAAGAACCTGAAACGGACGCCGGTGCTGCGGCGCGCGGCAACCTTCGTTCAGCGGCGCCTCTACTGCCGCAACCATGCTCGCGCCTACTACCCGTTCTTCAACTACTCCTCGCAGATCTGCACGATCACGCCGCCCGGCTTCTCGATCGGCACCTGCCACGGCGACAGCGGTGGCCCGGCGCTGGCCTTCCGCGAAGACGGAACGCCGGTGCAGATCGGAATCACCAGCCTCGGCGCCGCGGACTGCGACACCCATCTGCCCGACATCTTTACCCGGATCGACAGGATCTACGCCTGGATCGCTGAACAGATCGCCGCGACGGCGACGAGTCCCCCCGCCGCCGTCGCCGGCTGATCGTCAGCCTGGATCAGGTGAACTTCGAGGGTTCGAAGCGGCAGTACTTGAATTCGAAGGCCAGGACCTGGTTGTTGGCCTGATTGGCGTTGTGGTTCAGGCGGATCACCGTCGCCTGGGCACCGTTCTTGTTGCCTTCCTTGAGCTGCTTGGCGCCTTTGAGGAAGAGCTTTTCCTCTTCGCCGACGTACTTGAGCCATTTGGCGAGCCTGGCTTCATCGGCCGTGGGCTGCGGAACCGCCTTGAGCTGCACGATCGCCCTATGGAGGGCTTTACCGGCCTTTTCAAACTGCGTCCCCGCGGCTTTCAGCTTCCCCGCTTTAACCTTTTGACGAACGCCTTTGAGGATTTTTTCGTTGGCTTCCGTATTCGTCTTGCAGATCGGCTCGACCTGTTCTTTGTAGCTTTCGCGCGTCACTTCAGCCGCCTCGGCAAAAGGCGCCGCGAACATCGAGAGAGCCAGAACAACGGCGCTCAGTCCAGCAAAGCTCTTTTTCCCCACCATCTACCTTCCTCTCGTTCCCGTGGACCCAGGCTTCTATCTTTCCAAACACACACGGGTGCCTAGGGACTCGGCAGCTTAAGCGATCGTTAGGAGTGCGTGAGGCAAAGCGGAGGGGGTGGGATTCGAACCCACGAGCGCCTTGCGACGCCAACAGTTTTCGAGACTGCCCCGTTCAACCACTCCGGCACCCCTCCGGGATTCAGTCGGGGCTGATTTTAGGGACGGGCGGATTTGGCGTGCGGCAGCGGGGCACCGGGGCTCAAGTACTGGGATGTGTGCGCCGATGGATTCGGCATGGAAAGCAGCGCCCAGACCCGAGTTGGGCGGTTCTTCGACCGCCGGCCACTGCTGCTGCGAGCGCTGGCGGTCGTCGCCCTGCTCTGGGGCGTCGGCTACCTGACCTGGCGGATTGGCTGGAGCAGCGAAGGAGCAAGTCCGGTCGCCTACGGAATGCTGCTGGTCACCGAGATCTACGGGATCTGGGCGCTCGGGACGCTTGCCTGGTTCTCCTGGTCTTGCCCGCCCGCGGTGCGGCCACCGGCGACGCCGGGGCGCTCGGTTGATGTCTACGTCTGCACCTACAACGAGCCGAAAGAGGTGGTGGCGGCGACCCTGGCCGGCTGCCGGGCCCTCACCTATCCCCACACGACCTACCTGCTCGACGACGGGCGGCGGGGGGAGATGGAGGAGTTGGCGAAAGTGGCGGGTGCTCGCTACCTGACCCGCCCCGATAACTCACATGCCAAGGCAGGCAACATCAACGCGGCGCTCACCCGCACCGAGGGCGAGCTGGTGCTGATGCTCGATGCCGATCACGTGCCGATGCCCGACGCGCTCGATGCGATGGTCGGCTACTTCGACGACGAGCGCATGGCTCTCGTCCAAAGCCCGCACGACTTCTTCAACCACGACTCGGCTCAGCACTACGCGGTCGGCCGTCACGAGCAGTCGCTCTTCTACCGCGTGGTCTGCCCCGGCAAGGATCGCCACGGCGCCGCCTACTGGTGCGGCTCGGCGGCGCTGATCCGCCGCCAGGCCCTGCTCGACATCGGCGGCGTCGCCACCGAGACGATCGCCGAGGACTTCCACACGACGATCCGCATGCAGCGGTATGGCTGGAAGAGCCGCTACCACGACGAGGTGCTGGTGCAGGGGCTGGCGCCGCACGACCTCGACGGCTACCTGCTGCAGCGCGACCGTTGGGCACGCGGCAACCTCGCCGTCTTCACCCTTCCCGAGTCCCCCCTGCGCGCCAAAGAGCTGCGACCCCTGCAGCGCCTCTCCTACTTTGCCAGCCTCTTCGCCTACCTGGCGCCGCCGATGCGGTTGCTGCTGATGCTGACGCTCGGTCTCGTGCTCTGGACCGGCGAGCTGCCGATGAAGATCAGCGTCGTCGCCCTGGCTGCTCTCTGGCTGCCCTACGTGACCCTCAACCTCGGCGCCGGCGCCGCCCTCGCCCGCGGCTACATGAAGATCGGCGAGACAGCCCACTACGAGCTGCTGACGATGGAGATCTACACACGGGCGCTGCGCTGCATCTTCTGGCCGGGGCACACCGCCTTCAAGGTGACGCCGAAGCAGGGCGACGGCGGTGGCGGCATCGAGTCCGTCCGCAAGCTGCACCTGGTGCTGGCCTGCGCCGCGCTGGTCGGGGCCGGGACCCTGCTTCGAGTGCTGGACCTCGCCGGCGTCGGCCCGCTGCCCGACCTGCCCGGCGTCGCCGCCGTGATCGTGCCGCTGCTCGGCCTGATCGAGCTGCGCCGCATCCTGCGCACCCTGTTCGCCGTCGGCCGCCGCCAGCAGCGCCGCCTCGTCTACCGCTTCGAGGGCGACGCGGCCGCCGAGTGCTATTCGGAGGACGGCCACGTAGCCGGGCGGCTGATCGACGCCAGCGCCGCCGGGGTCGGGCTCGTCCTCGAGGCGCCGCTCGAGGTCGGCGACAAACCCGCCGTCTTGCTCGGGCTGCAGGACGCCGCCGGCGAGTCGCACGAGGTCGCGGCGCAGGTAGAGGTGCGCTCCTGCCGCGAGGCAGACGGTCGCTACCTGGTTGGCGCGACGATCACCGAAATCGACTCGGCCTCTCACATGCGCCTGATGGAGTGGTGCTACGTCGTCTGCAGCCACGAGCGCCTGCGCGGCCGCCGCCCGTCGACGCTCGCCCTCGAGACCGAGGCGATCGTGCTGCCCTTGCCGGCTCCGCAAGCAGTCCCACAGACTGCCGTCGCCTAACCGCCCAGCGGGGGCAAGCAATACCCTTGGGTCACCCACGGAGAGGTGTCCGAGTGGCTTAAGGAGCGCGACTGGAAATCGCGTGGGCGGGGTTAACCCGCCTCGTGGGTTCGAATCCCACCCTCTCCGCTCAGTCGACCACCGGGATCCCAAGATCCCGGGCGCTCCGGCAGAGGTCCCGGTCGAAGCTGGCGACCCCGCCGTAGTGATTCTCGGCCGCCAGCAGGACGCAGCAGTCGGGGAGCTTGAGTCCAGTCTTGACCCGGAGGCTGGCGAGGCGAGGAGATGCACCGGAAGAGAATGGAAGCTCGCGGATGGCGAGCCGTTCGAGCGCTTCCCACGCGTCCTCCAGCCGCCCGGCCCGTGCCGGTCCGACGAGGGTCTCGGCGACGCTGACCTGGCTGGCGCCGAGGAACTCGGTGGAATGAGATCGGAGAAGCTCCACAGCCGAGTCGTGGTGCGGGTCGCGACCGTCGAGATGAGCGATCAGGACGCTCGCGTCGAGGACGATCACTTGGGCCACTCCTCGCGCAGCCGCTCGAGCTCTCCCGGCTCGTAGACGCCGGTGAGCGCGCCGGCGGTCGCCTCGATGTCCTCCTGCCGCTTCTCCGCCTCGGTCGCGATCGCCTCGGCCCCGGCGGTGGCGAGGCGCAGCAGGAGCGCCTTACGACTTGTCACCTCGGGCCAGCGACGCTGGGCGGCGTCGAGGAGATCGCTGAGCTCGCCGGTGTCGGTGAGCATGTAGCGAGGCTTGCTGGTGGGCATGTGCTTGAGTGTAACACTAGAAGTAGATGGTGCTACACCCTTTTTCGCTGCCAGAGAGACCATTCCCGAGCTAAGGCCCGGGGCGCAGGAATTTCTCCCCCTATCGCCGCCCGGCGAAGAAATTGCGCAGGAGCTCGGCACACTCGGCCTCTAGCACCCTGCCCGTCACCTCTGGCCGGTGGTTGAGGGCGGGGTCGGCGAGCACGTCGAGGACACTGCCGGCGGCGCCGGCCTTGGGGTCCGGGGCACCGAAGACGACGGCGGGGATGCGGGCGAGGACGATCGCGCCGGCGCACATCGCGCAGGGCTCGAGGGTGACGTAGAGCGTCGTCTCGGGCAGGCGCCAGCCACCCAGCGCCTCGGCGGCAGCGCGGATGGCGAGGATCTCGGCGTGGGCGGTGGGGTCGGCGCGCAGCTCGCGCTCGTTGCCCGCCGCGGAGAGGACCTCGTCCTGGCGAGCGATGACAGCGCCGATCGGCACGTCACCGTGACGCTCCGCCTCGCGAGCTCGGTCGATCGCCAGTGCCATCATCCGTTCCGAGAGAGCTGTGGCCGCTTCGGCTTGCATGCATACGGGAGTATGTGGCACTACAACTTCGCCGGCGGGCCGGTGTTAGGGGGGGGCTCGCACGAATGCAGGGACTTGCGCGCGCAGAAGCAAGATGAATCGACTCCTTTCGACCGCTGCTGTGACCCTGTTCGCAGCCCCTGCCCTCGCCCCCGCGCAGGCGTCCGGCGCCGTGGGGATTTCCGCGGCGCACGGCTTCGCCCCTCGTCAGCTGATCGTCAAGCTCGAGGGAGACGAACCCGCGCACACCGTGTCCCTTCCGGAGGGGGCAAGCGTTCGCCGAGCAGTAGCCGCGCTGCGAAGTGAGTCGAGAATCGCCTACGCAGCGCCGAACTTCATCGCGACCGCTTCGGTTACGCCCGAGGAGACAGCAAACCCGGTGCCAAACGATCCCGGACCGCTCAGCGGACCACCGGGGCCGCCGGGCGGTTGGGTGACGAAGCAATGGAACTTCCTGCCCTGGGAGGGCGAGGGAACCCCTCTGCTTCCGGTCTCACCGGGGGGCATCGATGCAGTGGGTGCCTGGGAACACCTCGAAGCCGCCGGTCACCCCGGCGCCGAGGGGATCACGGTTGCCGTGCTGGACACCGGGATCGCCTACCGCGCCGAGGGCAAGCGCTTCCGCCGCAGCCCCGACTTCACCAACGGGCAATTCGTCAAGGGCTACGACTTCGTCGACGACGACCGTCTCCCGCTCGACGAAAACGGCCACGGCACCCACATCGCGGGAACGATCGCTGAGAAGACAAACAATGGGATCGGGCTGGTGGGCCTTGCCTTCCGGGCCAAGCTGATGCCGGTGCGTGTCCTCGACGCCCAGGGTCGAGGCCGTGCCGACGAGATCGCCAGGGGCATCCACTTCGCCGTCGCCAACGGCGCCGACGTGATCAACATGAGTTTCAACTTCGGCTGCGGGCGCGACGTGCCCAGCGTTGACGAAGCGCTGCGCCAGGCTTACCGCCGTGGTGCAATCGCGGTCGCCTCAGTTGGCAATCTCGGCTCAGAGGGTTGCGTTGCCCCGCCGGCGACCAGCCCCCACGTGATCGGCGTCGGCGGCAGCACCGAGGGCGGCTGCCTCGGCGGCTACTCGCTGGCCGGTCGCGACGTCGATCTGCTTGCCCCGGGGGGCGGGCCCCCCGCGCCGGGCTGTCCCTCGATCTCGACTGGCTCGATCTATCAAGTGACCCTGAAAGCCGGCACCACCCGACGCTTCGCCGAGCCAGGCAACTACATCGGCACGTCGATGTCGGCTGCCCACGCCTCGGGGGTCGCGGCGATGGTGATCGCCAGCGGCACGGTCGAACGCAAGCGCAAACCGGGCCGTGTGGCCGCGGTGACCCAGCGCTTGCGCCGCACCGCGCGCGACCTCGGCCAGCCGGAAACCCGCCAGGGCGCGGGCCTGATCGACGCCGGGCTGGCAACCGAAGCGGCCGGCTAACGGCTTCCGGCCGTCAGGTGGTTCTGACGATGATCACGCTGCAAGGAGCGTGATGGGAGACGTTGTTGGGGACGCTGCCCAGCAGGAAGCGGCGCGCCCCGGTCATGCCCTTGTTGCCGACCACGATCAGGTCAGCCTTGGTCTCTTCGGCGACGTTGAGGATCGCCTCGGCGGGGTCCGCCTCGACGGGATGGGTTTGAGCCTCCACCCCTTCTTTGCGCGCCGCCGCGGCAGCGGCGTCGAGCACGAGGTTGACGTCCTCGCGCGGGCCGATCTCGTACTGGACATCCGGCGGCGCGTCGAGCTTCTCGTGCTCGACCTGCCGTTTGGACACCGGCTCGTAGGCACTGACGATGCTGAGCTGGGCGTTGGCAAGCTTGGCCAGGTCGACAGCCTGGCGGACAGCCTCGGCAGCCGTATCCGACCCGTCGGTCCCAACCACAATGCGAGTGAACACGCCGCCCCTCCTCTGCTCGGTCGCTGGACGCGGCCGATACTAACGGGACTCGTGGGTGCGAACCGGAAGGCCGCGAAAGCCGTCGCCGAGGATTTCGGTGGGCGTCGTGGCCAGGCGAACGATCGCGATCGCCATTGAGGCGATCAGGCAGCCGATCAGCACCGCCATTCCCACCTTCCAGATAAGGGGCATTAGGCTGATCTCATCATGGAGAGGGTTGCCGACGGGGTCTGGCTGCTGCGGGGGGATATCCGCGGGGCGATGAGCGTCTACTTCCTCGAGGACGGCGACGGCTGTGTCCAGTTCGACGCCGGGACCAAGGCGATGGCGAAGAAGGCACGAGCGGCAGGGGAGCAGCTGGGCGGCTTGAAGCGGATCGTGCTCGGCCATGCTCACGCCGACCACCGCGGCACGGCGCCTTCGTTGGGCGCTCCGGTCTACTGCCATCCCGACGACGTTGCCGACGCCGAAAGCGATGCCGCCATCGCGCCTTATATGGAAATCTCGACCCTTCCCATCCCAGCCCGTTGGCTCTACCCCGTCTTGCTGCGGCGCTGGGACGGTGGTGCCGTGAAGATCGATGGCACGGTCGTCGAGGGCGATGAAGTCGCCGGCTTTCGGATCCTCCACTTCCCCGGGCACGCGCCCGGCCTGATCGGCCTCTGGCGCGAGAGCGACAGGGTGGCGATCGTCAGTGACGTGATCTACCTGATGGACTCGACCAAGATGGGCAGGCCCCTACCCGAGGGCGAGGCGAGCGTCCCGCACCCGGCGTGGAACCAGGACCACGCCAAGGCCAAGGAGTCGGTGCGCAAGCTGGCAACGCTGGAACCGGCGGTGGTCTGCACCGGGCACGGTGAGCCACTCCGCGGCGAGAACCTGCGCGAGACCCTGGAGCGCGCAGCGGAGAAGTATTGAGTCGAGGCGGCGCCGGCGGCCCTCGCTGCCATAGTTTCCGCCCCTGATGATCGGGACCTACGCCTCGGCGGCGCTGATCTGCGCCGTCTCGCTGCTGGTGGGACGAGCGATCCTCGGCCTCACCGGCGCCGGAGATTCGCGCGGATGGCTGGCGCCCGCGGTCGGCTTTGGAGCCGTGCTGACGATTACCGGCTTCCTCGCCAGGGCGCCCGGCCATGCGACCAGTGCGGCGATCGGCTTGATCGCCGTTGTCCTCGTCGCTGCAGCCTTGGTCTGGCAAGCGTCTCGGCACGGGCCCGCCTCATCATGGCTGCGCGAGGGACTGCCCGTCTCGGTGCTCGTCGCCCTTGCCTTCTCGATCCCCTTTGCGATCAGCGGTCGCTGGGGAATCATCGGCGTCGGCTTCAACAACGACCTCGGCCTGCACCTCGCCTGGGCGGAGTGGTTGCGCAGCGGCCTCGGGCCGGCGCCCGAAGCCGGCTATCCGCTGGGACCGCATGCCCTGGCAGCGACGGTCGCGGCCGTGCCGGGGATTGGCCTCGGCCAGGCCTTCGTCGGCGAGATCTTCGCGATCGGCATCCTCACCGCGCTGACCGCGCTGGTGGCGGTCGAGGACCTCGGCCCGGCGCGGCGACTGCTTGCGGCCGTGCTGGTCGCGATCCCCTACCTCGGCGCCTCCTACTTCGCCCAAGGCGCCTTCAAGGAGACCGGCGAGGCGCTCTTCGTCCTGGCCTTTGCGATCTTCCTCTTCGATCTCGATCGGCACCGCCGAGCCGCCAATCGCGGCGAGGGCACAGGCCCGCCTCCGGCCGGCTCAGCGATCGTGGGGCTGACCCTGATCGCCGGGATCTTCTTCTCCTACAGCTTTGCCGGGCTCGCCTGGCCGCTGCTGATCTTCGTCCTCTGGGCGTTCACGGTGCCGCAGCTGCGGCGCGCTCTGGCGCCGCGAGCCTGGATGGAGACGCTGCGCCAACCGGCGACCCTGCTGATCATCGGTGCCCTTGGCGCCCTGGCGGTGCTGACGGTCGTCGGGCCCTATGCCTTCATCCACGGCTTCAATCGAGTCGCCGGCACAAACACCTACGGCCCTGTCTCGCCGATCGAGACGCTGGGCATCTGGCCGACGTCCAACTACAGGCTCAACTCCGCCGGAGGCGCCCAGTTGACGGGTTTGGCAACGACGATCGCAGCAATCGCCGTCCTGGTCGGTGGCGTCTGGTGGTTGCGCCGGCGCGAATATGCGGTGCCGGTCGCCTTCGGTGCCTGCACCGTCCTCTACCTTGCCTCCCTGGCCGGCAGCGGCGAGTACTCCCAAGCCAAGGCGCTGATGATCGCCACCCCCCTGGCGATGCTGATTGCGATCCGCCCGCTCCTTCGCGAGCTGGAGGAAGATCGACTTCCCGTTTCTTCGCGCCATACACGAAGAAACGGGAAGTCAGCGGGGGGGCTGGTGCGGGCGGGATGGATCACGCTGGCGGTTGCGTTCGTGGCTGGGGCCTTGTACTCGAGCTGGTTGGTGTTGCGCGATGCGCCGGTGGGGCCGCCGGGGCACGGGTCTGAGCTGCGGGCGTTCATGCCGATCCTGCGGGGCGAACCGGTGCTCTATGCAGGCCAGGACCGCTACGCCGCCTACGAGCTGACGGGGGCCGATACCCACGTGCCGTTGGTCGAGTTCCCCGACGCAGACGTCTCCCCCAGTCCGGAAAAGCCGTTTGACACCGGCGACGCTTACAGCCCAATCGACTTCGACTCCTTCTCGCACGCCACGCTCGATCGCTTCCCCTACGTGATCACCGGCCATGCCGCCTGGAACAGCGAAGCACCCTTTGGCTTCAAACGGGTTGCCGCCACCCCGTCCTACATCCTCTGGAAGCGCACCGGGACACCATCCGAGAATCGCCATGTGCTGCTCGAGGGGACTGAGCCCGCCGCGCACGCCAGTTGCGCCTCGCCGGAGATCCGCATCCTCGCCGCCAACCCTGGCCGCGCCTCGCTCTTCCCCGATGTCGTCATCGGGGGCAAGGGCCGCTGGAGCCCGAGCGCCGGCCTGGAGCCGGGCGAGAGCACCAGCCAACCGCTGCGCTTGCCGAGCGGTCGCTGGCGCCTCTCGATCCAGTACTTCTCCCCCTTCGACCTGACCCTGACCGCTCCGGGCTTCCACCAATCGCTGCCGGCTGCGCTCGACGGACAGCGGCCGAACACGATCAGCCTCGCCAACGAGGGCCAGTTCTGGCCTGCCGGTGAGATTCGCGGCAACGGCAGACCGATCCAATTCACGGTCACCGCCGCGGAGCCAAGCGCGCTTCAGCGCCTCACGGGCCACTCGGCCAAGGCCACCCTCGGCGAGCTGGTTGCCGTACCGGCCAAGCCGCATCGCATCGTGCCGCTCGGGCAGGCGTGCGTTGGCTGGATCGACTGGTACGAGTCCGACGAAGCGCCCTAGGACGCTGCCTTCGCGGCCATGCGCTCAGGGGAAACACGGACTACATCCCAGACCAGGCCGACCTTCTCCAGCGAATCGATCACTATCGCCGAGAGGTCGAATTGCCAGCGGCCGAGGCCGTGGGTGGCCGAGGTGGGGAAGGCGTGGTGGTTGTTGTGCCAGGCCTCGCCGAAGGTCGGGATCGCGATCAGCGCCAGGTTGCGCGACTCGTCCGTCGTCTCGAAATCGCGATTGCCGAAGACGTGGCAGAGCGAGTTGATGCTGTAGGTGAAGTGGTGCAGGACGAAGACGCGCACGAGGCCGCCCCAGAGCAGGCCGGTGAGAGCCGCGAAGAGCGTGCCGCCGATGATCCAGCCGAGCGCGAAGGGAAGCAGGAGGCCGCCGATCGCCCAGTAGAGAAAAGTGCGGTCGACCCAGTTGATCACGGGGTCTTTGATCAGGTCCGGCGCGAAGCGTTCCTTGTTGCCGCGCTGGGTATGGATGAAGAGCCAGCCCATGTGGGCGTGGAAGAGGCCGCGCATGGCGCCTGACCAGCCGTGGCCGTGGTCGACATGGGGGCTGTGCGGGTCCCCCTCTTCGTCGGAGAAGGCGTGGTGCTTGCGGTGGTCGGCGACCCAGGAGATAACCGGCCCCTCGATCGCCGCCGAGCCGAGGATGGCGAGCAGGCCGTGCAGCCACTTCTTTGCCTTGAAGCTGCGATGGGTGAGATGTCGGTGGAAGCCGACGGTGATCCCCATTCCGGTGAAGAAGTACATACCGAGAAAAAGGAAGACGTCACTCCAGTGCAGAGCCTTGCCCCAGACCTGCCAACCGGCCAGGCCGATCGCCACGAACGGAATCAGTGTGACCAGGCCGGTGATGATCCGATCGCGGGTCTCGTTGGCGACCGGCTGAATATCTGAGGGAAGAGGACCGCTGCTTTCCATTCGGAGTGACGATCATACGGTCTGAGGAGTTCGGGAAAGGTAAAATCGCTTCCTTGGCGTTCTCCAGCACCGCCCCCCTACGCCGCGAGATCGAAGCGCGAATCAGCAAGCGCCCGTTCGCGGTCGAGTTCTGGGACGGGACCAGGCTGGCGCCGACCGACGGCGCCGGACCGACCTTCTACGTTCGCTCGCCCCGAGCCGCCGCCCACGTGCTGCGGGCGCCCGGGCAGCTAGGTCTCGGTCGCGCCTACGTCAGCGGCGACATCGAGGTCGACGACATGGACGCGGTGATCGAGCTGCTCGACAGCTGGGAGCCGCCGGCGCTGAACGGCGCCGACAAGCGTCGCCTGCTGCTGGGCGCCGTGCGCGCTGCCGGAATCCAGAGGCCGCCGCGTCGACCCGACGCCGAGCTCGTCCTCAGCGGTCGCCGCCACAGCAAGGAGCGCGATGCCAAGGCCGTGCGTCACCACTACGACGTCTCCAACGACTTCTTCGCCCTCTTCCTCGACGAGTCGATGACCTACAGCTGCGCCTTCTTCTCAGAGGGGGCCGAGACTCTTGAGAAGGCCCAGGAAGAGAAGCTCGACACCGTGGCACGCAAGCTGGCGTTGCGCGAGGGCGAGCGAGTCCTCGACGTGGGCTGCGGCTGGGGCGCCTTCCCACTGCGCGCCGCGACCAAGTACGGCGCCAGCGTCCTCGGCATCACCCTCTCTCCCCCGCAAGCCGAGCGGGCGCGGCAGCGAGCTGAGGAGGCGGGCGTCGCCGACCGGGTCGAGATCCGCGTGATGGACTACCGCGACCTCGCCGCGAGCGGCGAGCGCTTCGACGCGATCGCCTCAATCGGGATGGTCGAGCACGTGGGCGAGGAGCAGATCGACGTCTACGCACGCACGCTGGCCGGACTGCTGGAGCCGGGCGGGCGCCTGCTCAACCACGGAATCTCCCGCCTCCGCCACACCGATCCCGACGCCGGCGCCTTCTCCGAGCGCTACGTCTTCCCCGATGGCGAACCGCTGCACCTCTCGCGGGTCTTGCTGGCGCTGGAACGCGCCGGCTTCGTCACCCGCCACGTCTCCGAGCACGGCGCCGACTACGCCGAGACCCTGCGGCACTGGGCTCGACGGCTCGACGAGAACCTCGACGAGGCGATCCGCCTCGCCGGGCCAGAACGCGTCCGCGTCTGGCGCCTCTACCTGCGCGCGGCGCGCAACGGCTTCGAGAACGGCTTTCTCTCGATCTACCAGGCTCGCTGTTCTTTGGCCGGGTGACCCGGCAGGCAACCTGCCGCACCTAGGGCAAGAAGACAACCGCCGCAGCGAGCTTCCAGTGCGCCTGCTTGAAGGCACCGCCGAGGCTGGCGGTCAACAGGGTGTGCTCCCCTGCCTTGATATCGAGATCGGCGGGCGAATAGATGCCATAGCCCGCCTTGAAAAGGCGAGGACGGACGATGCGGTCGGTAAGGCCGATGTCATAAGCGCAACCGTCCAGCTCAAAATGCGCGCGAGGGCTGGCTCGACTGCGACCGCCCCACGGCTCGCGCAGTTCGAACGAGAGCTCTTGTGGTTCGATCAGGGCCAGGGAACAGGCCACGCCCGCCTCGGCCTCCGCCTCCGGAACCGAGGCGCCGATATTGCCGAAAAGCTCTGGGCCCTCCGCCAAGTGTGGAGTGAGCCGCTCGTAGGCTTCGTCCGGATCGACCCGGCCGGCCAGCCGCAGCGGCTCGTCGCCCACCAGCACGTTCTCGGGCTGGGCGGGGTCACCGGTGGGCCCTTGGTGCTCGCATTCCACGATATCCAAGAGTTTCGGCTCTCGCCCGTCGATCAGGTACTGGTAGGGCCCGAGCTGCCCCTCGTCATAGGTCGAAACAGGGCGGACCCACTGCTTCGTGCGTGTCGAGATTCCGGCTACGCAACGACCGGTCTTCTTCAAGGAGCAGGCTAGAACGATGAACTCGTCGCTTGGCACGCCGCCAGGCTACAGATGGACTACCCGAACACCGTCCCAGTGTTCGGCCAGATATTCGACCACAAGGCGACGGTGACATTTGTCTGGAGTGTCCTCACTGCAGAGGAGAACGGTGCGGCGCTCGAAATCGGCGGGCCGGAGTGTGGTCTCGATGCTCCTGTCCCTCATCAGCGCCAGGAAGCGCTCTTCATATTCCTCCCAGGGCATCGCGCTTTTCTTCTTGTAGGCATCGAGGATCTCCGGGGTTGGGGCCAAGAGCGGCGCGTGTTCATAGCTGGCCCCGACAAGCTCTCGGAGAAAGTAGGCCAGGTCGTCCCGCTTTGCGAATCCGGCAAGCTGAGAACGGTTGTTGAGCCTCACATCGAGCAAATGCTCGATGTGGTTGGACCTCAGGCGGCCAAAGAAGTCTTCCGCGGTCGTGCGGGTGAAACCGATAGTGAAGATCTCCACAAGTTCTCCTCGTCAGCGAACAATGAGCCGGCAGCGAAGTCAATCGGCTGCCGCTCCGATTCGCACGCGCCGTTTCCCCGTATATGTGTGATCTTGAATCCTCGCTCCAGCAAGACCTTGGCGACGAGAAGCCTACGGTGGCAGGAGGCGGGGTTCTCCTCGCTGCACATGATCGCGACGCGATACCGCTCGGCGCCCTCCTGCAGCCTCCTCACTCCGGCCTCGAACGCCTCGCCTTCGGCGATCTTCCAATACAGAGCACGGCCCTCCGCGTCGTAGAACTGGGGCGCATTCGGTCGGCCGCCGAGCTCCTCGCCCAAGAAGAGGTACTTGATGCCTACGCCCTTTACCGAGCTGGCGAGGTTGGTGCGATCCGCCCACTCCACGTAGCGGGAGCGGGGATGTGAGCGCACATCGACCAAGACCTCTATTTCTCGATCGCACAGCAAGTTCAGGAAATGCTCGCGAGAGTGGTTCGAGTGCCCGATCGTGAACACCTCTCCCACTTTGGCCGGCTCAGACATGCTCGAAGCCTTCGCCCGCGGCCTGCCGCACTGTTTCCGCAAAATCGGGATCCGCAAGCACTTCTCGCAAGCCGTGGAAGCACTCGTCGGGATCGGAGCAATCGATTGTTCGAGCTCGCTCATACCCAGCCAACCACGACTGCAAAGGCGAAGCGGACCCCGTCGAGAGCCGTACGCCGACGATTGGCCGCCTGTGGCTATATGCAAGCGCCAGCTCCGCGTTCGCGAGGTCGCTTTCGCCATCGATGAGGGCAATGACCACGTCGGCATGGCCCACCGCATGCCCAACTCCCTGGAAGAAGCGGCCCGGGTCCATCTCCGCCTTGCTGGGTGCGGGCGACCAGCTTACCGCGGACCAGCCGCTTTTCTCGCACGCTTCGACAACACGCTCGACAAGGCTGCGCTCGGCGTCGAGCTCCGCCCCGGACGCGCACAGATAGATCCACGACCCCTCGTCGGGGCCCACCGCCTCCTCATCACGATGCTCCGAGGTCATCTACTGGAGTCTAGGAAACGGTGCTTACGCATTCGAACCGGTATCAGCCTGGCGACGGGACCGGACGGCAATTCAAATGGGGAAGCCCCGCTCGATCGTCGCCAGCGCCCAATCGGCGCCGGCCGCCTGGAGCCGATCGACAGAGTAACTGCCGGTGGCGACCCCAACCACACGGATGCCGGCGCCGTGGCCGGCTTTGACGTCGCGGGGGGTATCGCCGACAGCGATACAGGCGCCGTCGGCGAGGGTTCCGCCGGAGACGAGAGCGCCGCGGGCGAGGGCGGACTTGGTCACCTCGGTGCGGTCGGCCGAGTCCGAGCCGTAGCCGCCGAAGCTGAAGAAGCGGTTGAGGTGAGCGCGGGCGAGCTTGATGTGGGCGGCTGCCTCGATGTTGCCGGTAACGAGGCCGAGCAGCGTGCCCCCGTCGATCAGGCGGTCGAGAAGATCCTCGACGCCCGGCATCACTCGGTAGCCCGCCGACTCGGCGACGCTGTCGGGAAGGTGCTTGAGGTAGCAGCCGATCGCTCGCGAGCGCTCTTCCTGCGTTCCCTCGCGGCCAATCACCTCGCGAAAGACGATCGCCGCGATCTCGGGGTCGGTCATGCCGGCGTCTGTGTGCTCGGCGACGTTGGCTTCGACACCGTGCAGTTCCTCGAAGGCGCGCTGCCAGGCGACGCTGCCGGCACCGCCGGTGACGAGCAACGTGCCGTCGATGTCGAAGAGGACGGCGCTAGCCGAGCTTGGCTCACTCACCGAGCATCTCCTTCTGGGACAGCCAATAGAGCAGGCCGAGCGCCGGCAGAACGAGGATCGCTGCGGCAAGGAAGACGACGATTACCGTCGCGAGGGTGTCGGTTGGCGCCGCCGCTTGGGTGATCTTCAGCGATGTAGGCAGGAGGTAAGGGAACTGGGCAACTCCCCAGCCCCAGATCACGGCGACCACCGCCCCGCCCGCCAGCGGGCGCAAAGCCCAGGGCGGGGCGCCGGGGCGGCGGGCGGTCGCGAACAGGATGATGAGGACGCCGATGCCACAGCCCCCGGAGAGGATCACCAGCGGCAGCCCTTGGTCGATCAGGCGGTCGAAGACGTAGCGGGCTTCGGCGTGCAGCTCGACCAGGCCGAACGCGGCCGCGACGCCGGCGATCGCCGCAGCGGCGAGGGCGCGGCGGGCGAAATAGCGCTGCATCTCCTCGTCGCCCGCACGGCTCGCATCGCCGATCAGGAAGACGGCCGCCAGGTAGGCGCCGCTGGCGACGAACATCGCGCCGGTCAGCAGCGGCAGCGGCTGCAACCAGCTCGAGAAGGCGGCGCCGTTGCCATCGGCCGGCACGTTGCCAGCAGCGACCGCGCCCACCACCGTGCCCATAAAGAAAGGGGTCAGCAGCGAGGAGATGGCGAAGGTGGCGCCGGCGGCGCGACGTCCCGAAAGCCCCTCGATCGACTTGCGGAAAGCGAAGCCCGAGCCGCGCAGGACGATGCCGAGCGCGGCCAGCGCGATCGGTACGTAGAGCGTCGTCATCACCGCGCTGAAGGCGGGCGGAAAAGCGGTCCAGAGGACGACCAGAATGAAGATCAGCCAGACGTGGTTCGCCTCCCAGACGGGCGTGAGCGAGCGCTGGATCAAAGCCCGCGGCCGCTCGCCGCGCTCGGCGCCCCCCGCGATCAGATCCCAGAAGCCGCCGCCGAAGTCGGCGCCCCCGAAGAGGGCGTAAAAGGTGGCGCCCGTCCAGAGGATGACGGCGCAGATGTCGGCCCTGGTCATGTCCGGGCCTCCGACGGCGGGGCGTAGGGAACGTCGCCCTCGGGCTCCGCGCCGCCCTCACGCCAGCGGCGTGACATCGCTCGCAGGATCCCGATCGCGATAGCCCCGATCACCGCGTAAAGCAGCAGCACCAGCACGAAGCTGAACCAGATCCCGTCGGCATCGGTGACCGCTTCGGCAGTGCGCATGTAGCCCTGGACGATCCAGGGCTGGCGACCGACCTCGGTGACGATCCAGCCGGCCCAGAGGGCAGCGATTGCGCCCGCTCCGGAGACGGCCACGGCGCGCAAGAACCAGGGGGTGCGCGGGATGTCGCGGCGACGCCACCAGACAAAAGCGAGCCAAGCAGCGAGCCCGAGCAGCGCGGTGCCGATCCCGACCATCGCGTCGAAGGAGAGGTGCAGCAGGGTGTTGGCGGGCGGGCGCTCGTCCGGAGGTATGTCCTCGAGTCCGATCACCTTGGTGTCGGCGCTGAAGCCGACCAGCAGAGAGTCGAGGTCGGGGATGCCGATCGCGCCCTTGACGCCGTCGCTGGTACAGATGCCGCCGATGTACTCGGTCTGGTGGGTACCGGTCTCCTCGATGCACTCCATGCCGGCGAACTTGG
Source organism: Solirubrobacterales bacterium (assembly GCA_036277915.1). Taxonomy (GTDB): domain Bacteria; phylum Actinomycetota; class Thermoleophilia; order Solirubrobacterales; family 70-9; genus VAYN01. Next base: position 366,715 of record DASUMA010000021.1, on the reverse strand, counting down.
CCGGCTGGTGGTCGGCGACTTCGCGCGCCGCGGTATCGCCGACGAATAGCTGGATCGGGGTGGCGATGCAGGCGATCGTCAGCGGGATCAGCAGGCCGAGCCGGTGCAAGCGGTCACGCCGCCCTTTCAGCATGCCGACGGCGTAGATCGAGGCGACGAGGAAGCCGGTGACCATGTAGGCGGCGAGGATCATGTGCGGCACCTCGTAGCCGGTGGCCGGGTTGAAAAGGACGTCGGCCGGGTTGACATCGACGACTTTGCCCGCTGCGTCAAGGGTGAAGCCCTGCGGCTGGTTCATCCAAGCGTTGGCGGCGACCACCGAGAAGGCGCCGCCGATGCCGGTGATCACCATCGGCACCCCCGACCAGAAGTGGGCCCAGCCAGAGAGCCGCTTCCAGCCGTAGATGTAGATCGCGAGGAAGATCGCCTCGAGGAAGAAGAAGATCCCCTCGATCGCGAAGGCGATGCCGAAGGCGGCGCCGAAGCGGTCCATGAAGTGCGGCCAGAGCAAGCCGAACTCGAAGCTGAGCACGGTGCCGGTGACGGCGCCGACCGCGAAGGTGACCGCCATCGCCTTCGACCAGCGCCGTGCCAGCTCGAGCGCCGTCTCGTCGCCGCGTTTGAGGCCGATGTAGTTGGCGAGGAGGATCGTCGCCGGCAGGGCGACGCCGAGGCAGGCGAGGACGATGTGGAAGCCGAGGGTGAAGGCCATCTGCTCGCGCGCGGCGAGCAGGTTGGATGCCGACGCCGCCAGGGGGAGCGGGTCGAGCGTGAGCATGTGGCCGAGCCTACTCTCCGCGACGGGCGGCGCGGTAGCGACGGATCAGCGCGTTGGTCGAGCTGTCGTGGGCGAGCTTCGGCTCGTCGGTGGCCTGCAGCTCGGGGATAATCGCCACCGCCAGTGCCTTGCCCAGCTCAACTCCCCACTGATCGAAGGAATCGATCCCCCAGATCGCCCCCTGGGTGAAGACGCTGTGCTCATAGAGGGCGACCAGGGTGCCGAGCGTGTGTGGGTCGAGCCGCTCGGCGAGGATCGTGTTGGAGGGGCGGTTGCCCTCCATCACTCGGTGCGGAACGACCGCCTCGGAGGTGCCCTCGGCCCGCACCTGCTCGGGCGTCTTGCCGAAAGCGAGCGCCTCGCTCTGGGCGAAGACGTTCGACATCAAGAGGTCGTGGTGCTCGCCGAGCGGGTTGTTGGAGTGGAAGAAGCCGATGAAGTCGCAGGGGATCAGCCGCGTGCCCTGGTGAATCAGTTGGTAGAAGGAATGCTGGCCGTTGGTGCCCGGCTCCCCCCAGAAGATCGCCCCGGTGTCGTAGTCGACGCGGGCGCCGTCGAGCGTGACGTGCTTGCCGTTGGACTCCATCGTCAGCTGCTGCAGGTAGGCGGGGAAGCGGTGCAGGTACTGGTCATAGGGGAAGACGCCGCAGGTCTGGGCACCGAAGAAGTCGCCGTACCAGACCGAGAGCAGGCCCATCAGCATCGGCAGGTTCTCCGCCGGCGGCGCCTCGCGGAAGTGCTCGTCCATCGCGTGGAAGCCGGCCAGCATCTCCTCGAAGCGGGCGGGCCCGATCGCCAGCATGGTCGAGAGTCCGATCGCCGAGTCCATCGAGTAGCGACCCCCCACCCACTCCCAGAAGCCAAACATGTTCTCGGTGTCGATGCCGAACTTCGAGACCTCCTCGGCGTTGGTCGAGACGGCGACGAAATGCTTGGCGACCGCTGACTCCTCGCCGCCGAGGCCGGCCAGGGACCATTCGCGTGCTGTATGGGCGTTGGTCATCGTCTCCAGCGTGGTGAAGGTCTTCGAGGAGATGACGAAGAGCGTCTCCTCGGGATCGAGATCGCGCGTGCTCTCGGCGAAGTCGGTGCCGTCGACGTTGGAGACGAAGCGGAAGGTCATCTCGCGGCGGCTGAAATGGCGCAGCGCCTCATACGCCATCACCGGTCCCAGATCGGAGCCGCCGATGCCGACGTTCACCACGTCGCGGATCGGCTTGCCGGTGTGGCCGGTCCACTCGCCAGAGTGGACGCGCTCGACGAAGGCGGCCATGCGGTCGAGCGTCTCGTGCACCTGCTTGACCACGTCGACACCATCGACGATCAGCGATCGCCCCCGCGGCATGCGCAGCGCCACGTGCAGGACGGCGCGATCCTCGGAGACATTGATGTGCTCGCCGGCGAACATCGCGTCCCGCCGCTCCTCGACGCCGCGCTCCTTCGCCAGCTCGCCGAGCAGCATCACCGTCTCATCGGTGATCCGGTTCTTGGAGAAGTCGAGGTGAAGGCCGGCACCGTCCGCCACCAGGCGCTCGCCGCGGGCCGGGTCAGCAGCGAAGAGGTCGCGCAGGTGCTCGTCCTTTACTTCGGCGAAATGCCGCTCGAGCGCTTGCCAGCCAGGGCTCTGGCGCAGCGCTGGCGCTTCGTTCACCTCACTGGCTCCCGACCAAATCGACACGGACTCGAAATACCGGAAATCACCGTGTCGATTTGGTCACTCACAGGCGCGCCCCGGCCTGCGACTCGATCGTCTTCAGCATCTCGTCCCACGACTTCGCGAAGGCCTCCTTGCCCTCCTCCTGCAGCCGGGCGGCGAGCGCGTCGACGTCGATGCCCGCGTCTCCGAACCGCGCCACTACCTCCTCGCAGTCGCCGCCATCCGCCGGTACGGCCTCGCCGACCTTGCCGTGATCGGCAAAGGCGTGCAGGGTCGGCTCGGGCATCGTGTTGACGGTGAACGGGGAGGCGAAGGCCTCGATGTAGAGGACGTCGGACGCTTCCGGGTCCTTGGTCCCGGTGCTTGCCCAGAGCAGGCGCTGCGGTCGCGCGCCCTCGTTCATCAGCCGCTGCATGCGCGGCGAGTCGAGCAGCTCGCGGTAGGCGCGGTAGGCGCGGAGGCCGATCGCGATACCGAGGCGGTTGTGCAGCTCGTCGGGCACTTCATCGGCCACCGCCACGTCCCAGCGGCTCATGAAGATCGAGGCCACGGACGCCACGTCGGGCGAGAGCCCCGCCTCGATCCGCCGTTCGATCCCGCGCAAATAAGCATCGGCGGCGGCGAGGTACTGCTTGTCGTCGAACAGCAGGGTGACGTTGATCGGGATCCCGGCGAAAATCGACTCCTCGATCGCCCTGCGTCCGGCCTCGGTCCCCGGGATCTTGATGTAGAGGTTGTCGCGTTCGCCCTTGGCGTGGAGCTCAGCCGCCTCCTCGATGGTCGCCTCGGCGTCATCGGCTATCAACGGCGACACCTCGAGCGAGCAGAAGCCGTCGACCCCGGCCGTTCGCTCGTGGACTGGCGCGAAGAGGTCGGTCGCGTCGCGCAGGTCGGCGAGCGCCAGCTCGAAGAAGATCCGCTCGGTGGGAGTCGCGCCGATTCCCTCCACGGGAACCGTGCTGTCGCTGAGCTGGGCGATCTGTTCGTCATAGGCATCGCCGCCGGAGATCGCCTTGTCGAAGATCGTCGGGTTGGAGGTGAGGCCGGTGACCGAGAGTTCGTCGATGTAGCCACGCAGGGTGCCGTCGGCCAGCATCGTGCGGGTGATGTTGTCGAGCCAGAGGCTCTGGCCCAGCTCGTGCAATTGGGCGGTCGGCTTCATGAGAGCAGCTCCTTTGCGGCTTCGGCCACCCGGTCGGGGGTGAAGCCGAACTTGGTTTGAACGTCCTTCAACGGCGCCGAGGTGCCAAAAGTGTGCATCCCGATCTTGACGCCGTCAGACCCAACGTAGCGATCCCAGCCCAGGGTCGAGGCCTCCTCGATCGAGACGCGCGCCCTCACGCCGGGGGGCAGGACCTCGTCGCGGTAGGCATCATCTTGGCGGTCGAAGAGCTCGCAGCAGGGCATGCTCACCACACGCGCGCGGACCCCTTCACCCATCAGCTCCTCATGTGCGGCGAGGGCCAGCCCCACGTCGCTGCCGGTGGCGATCAGGATCACCTCGGGATCGCCGCCCTCGGCGTCGGCAAGCACGTAGGCGCCGCGGCGCAAGCCCTCGGCGGAGGCGTACTTGGAGCGATCGAAGACCGGCACGTTCTGGCGGGTGAGGATCAGGGCGACTGGCTGGTGAGTACGGTCGATCGCGGCCCGCCAGGCTTCGGCGACCTCGTTGGCGTCGGCGGGTCGGATCACGTCGAGGCCCGGAATCGCCCGCAGCGAGGCGAGTTGCTCAACCGGCTGGTGAGTCGGACCATCCTCGCCGAGGCCGATCGAATCGTGGGTGAAGAGGTGGATCACCGGCAGCTCCATAAGCGCTGAGAGGCGGATTGCCGGGCGAGCGTAATCGGAGAAGGTCAGGTAGGTCGACCAGAGGGGGCGCAGCTTCGTCAGCGAGAGTCCGTTGGAGATCGCCGCCGACTCGTGCTCGCGAATCCCGAAGTGGAGCTGGCGCCCCCCATAGGCCCCGGGCTCGAAGTCCTCGGCGCCGTCGAACTTGAGTCGCACCGAGGTCGAGTCGGTGAGGTCGGCCGAGCCCGCCAGCAGCCAAGGTAGGCGCTCGGCGATCGCGTTCTCGACCTGCTGCGAAGCCTTGCGGGTGGCGATTCCCTTCTCATCGGGATCGAAGCTGGGGATGGCGGAGTCCCAACCCGCCGGCAGGGCACGCTTTTGCTGCAGCTCAATCTCAAGTGCCAGGTCGGTGTGTTTTTCGGAGTACTCGTCGAGCAGCCGCTGCCAGCCGGCGCGCAGAGCGCCACCGCGCTCACCGATACCGGCAGCGAAGTGCTCGCATACGCCGTCGGGGACGAGGAACTGGGCGTCCTCGGGCCAGCCGTAGGCGCGCTTGGTCTCGCGAACCTCCTCCTCGCCGAGCGGCTCCCCGTGCGCAGCCGAGGTGTCCACCTTGTGCGGGGAGCCCCAGCCGATGTGACTGTCGACAACGATCAGCGTCGGCCTTCCCTGCTCGCCCTTGAACTCCTCGAAAGCGGTGGCGATCAGGTCGGTGTCGTTGGCGTCGCCGACGCGGGTGACGTTCCAGCCGTAGCCCATGAAGCGGGCGGCGACGTCGTCGTCGTAGGCGAGGTGGGTCTTGCCGTCGATCGTGATCTGGTTGTTGTCGTAGACCCAGCAGAGGTTGTCGAGCTTGAGATGGCCGGCGATCGAGGCGGCTTCGCTGGAGACGCCCTCCATCAGGCAACCATCGCCGGCGATCGCATAGACGTCGAAATCGAAGAGGTCGAAGCCGGGGCGGTTGTAGCGGGCGCCCTGCCACTTGCCGGCGATCGCCATACCGACCGAGGTGGCGATGCCCTGGCCGAGCGGCCCTGTGGTCGTCTCGACTCCGGAGGTCCAGCGGTACTCGGGATGCCCCGGCGCGCGCGAGTCGAGCTGGCGGAAGCTCTCGATGTCTTCAAGCGAGACAGCGGGATCACCGACGACCTCGTAGTCGGGGTCGACCGCTTTGACCCCAGCCAGATGGAGCAGCGCGTAGAGCAGCATCGACGCGTGGCCCGCGGAAAGGACGAAGCGGTCGCGCCCGGGCCAGATCGGATCAGCGGGATCGAAACGCAAGAAGCGCTGCCAGAGCGTGTAGGCGAGGGGGGCCAGGGCCATCGGGGTCCCGGGATGCCCCGAGTTGGCCTTCTGAATCGCGTCGATCGAGAGGGTGCGAATCGTGTTTATGCAGAGCTGGTCGAGGTCGCGGCTCATTGGCTCGATCCTAGTCGGGGGCCGGGATCGGCCTACGGTTCAATTCGGGTCACCGTGCCGTCGCCGTTGTTAGCTACCCAGACGGCTTCTTCGCCGACGACGACCGCGCCCGGCTCTTCGCCGACGCCAATCGGCCCCCCGATCACCTCGCCGCTGGCCAGGTCGATGCGGCTGACCGAGTCATCGGCGGCGCTGGCGACCCAGACGGCACTGGTCCCGGCGTCGATTCCTCCGGGCCGTTCCCCCACCTCGATCGGATCGCCAAGAATCGAGTGCGTGGCGGGATCGACGCGGGTGACCGTCGTTGAGCGGCTGTTGGCGACCCAGACCAAACCCTGGCCGACGGTGATGCCGGCGGGGCCGCGACCGGCGAGGATCGGCGGATCGACCGCCGTCGTGCCGAGGTCGATGCGGCGCACCGTCGCGGTCGTGGCGCTGCTGACCCAGAGGCCGCCGGCGCCGACGGCGAGCCGCAGCGGGGCAGCGTGTGGGGCGAGGCCGCGCCTGACGATGCGAGCGCCGCGGGCGTTGATCGCGGTGATGCCTGCCCCGCCTTCATCGGCAACCCAGAGCCGGCCGCCGCCGAAGGCAAGCGGTCCGGGGCTGCCCCCCACATTGACCCGGTCGCTCACGCGGCCGTCGTTGGGATCGATGCGCAGGATCTCGCCACGACGCGGATCGGACACCCAGACGGAGCCGGCTCCAACCGCAACGCCCGCGATTCCCGCCGCAAGCTGCTGCGGCTTGCCTACAACCGCTTGATCCTGCGGATCGATCTGCGTCAGCGTGCCGTCGCGCCCGCTGGTCGCCCATACCGCCCCGGCGCCGGTGGCAAGCCGCAGCGGTCCCTCGCCAACCGCGATCGGGGAAGAAACGGAAACGTTGTTGCCGCCGAACAGGATAAAAGCCAGCCCAACCGCGCCGGCGGTCGCGGCGACCCCGGCTCCCAGCCACTGCTTCGTCCTCGCTGAGAGGCGGGAGCGGCGCCTCGGCGAGCCATCGATTCGCTGCGTCGGCAGCTCCTCGCGAGCAGAGAGCACCCGCGTGGCCGACGGCGTCGCGCCCTCGCGCTCTGCGGCCGCCGCCAGCAAGGCCCCCGCCGAGCGGTAGCGATCGCTCGGGTTCTTCGAGACCGCCCGCTCGATCACCCGATCGATCCCCTTGGGAACTTCCGGCTCGGTGTCCGCCTCCTTGCGGGCGAATGGGGCGATCCCGGTCAGCGCCTCGTAGAGGACGCAGCCAAGCGCATAGACGTCCGCCTCGGGGCCGACCCGCTCGCCTCGCCACTGCTCCGGCGCCATGTACTCGACCGTGCCGACAACCGAGGCGCCGGTGCCGGAGCCGGTCTCCGCGTAGGCCTTGGCGAGGCCGAAGTCCGAGAGGTAGGCGCGCTCGCCTTCGATCAGGATGTTGTGCGGCTTGACGTCGCGGTGGACGATCCCCGCCGCGTGTGCGGCATCGAGCGCCTCGGCGACCTGGCTGAGCAAACGGACCGCGCGACCGGGCTCGAGCGGCCCCTCGCGGTCGATCAGCTTGCGCAGGTCTCCGCCCTCGACCAGGCGCATGGCGACGATCAGCTCCCCGTCTTCCTCGCGAGCGTCGTAGACCGGCACGACGCTGGGATGGTCGAGGCGGGCAGCAAGGCGGGACTCGCTGAGGAAGCGGCGCCGGAACTTCTCGTCGTCGGCAAGCTCGCGAGCGATCACCTTGAGCGCCACCGGGCGGTCCAGGGCCAGCTGAGTGGCGCGATAGACGACGCCCATCCCGCCACGGGCGATCAGCGAGTCGATCCGGTAGCCGGCGAGCGTCGATCCGATTGCTGGGTCTCCCACGCGGCGGTTATATCGCCGCGCAACGACGAAGGGCCCGCCCCGTGCAGGGCGGGCCCTTCGCGCTGGAGCCGGGGGGAGTCCTAGCGCCGCACCGGCTGCCAGGTGATCACCGATCCGATCGTCGTCGCGACCGAGCCGCTTTCCAGCGCAAAGCCCTGGGCGAGCTGCGCGCTGCGGCGACTGGCGACGTCGATCGCCGAGAGCGTCTCGGCTTCGTCGGTGGAGATGAAGGCGGCGACCTTGCGTCCGTCAGAGGAGAAGACCGAGTTCGTCGAGGAACCGTCGGCCACCTCACTCAGCTTGTGGGCGCGTCCCGGTCCGATCTTCTTCACCCAAAGGCCTTGGTCGCGGCGGAACAGGAGCATCTGCGCCGCCGGGGCGACGTCTTCGACGAAGGACGAGCCGGCGCCGGCAACCAAGACCTTGACGTTGCTGCCGCTGCTCCGCATGGTGAAGATGTCCGCGTAGGCGCCCGGACCATCGCCGCTCTGACCGCGGCTGAAGACGATGCCGCCCTTGAAGTAGCGGGGCGAGAACTCGTCGATGTGGCCGGTGGACGTCAGCCGAGCCAAGCCGGCCCCGGACGGACGCACGGAGAAGACGTTGTCGGCGAAGCCGCCGCCGGTCTCCGGAATGCTGCGGACGAAGACGACCGCTCGGCCGTCCGGCGAGAACGAGGCTTCGTGCTCGTCGTAGGCGCCGGCGACCAACGCCCGGGCCGTGCCGCCGAGGTCCACGCGATAGAGGTCACGTGGGCCGCCTTTCGCTGCGGCACGCTCGAAGACGACATAGCGCCCGGCAGGATCGAATTGCGGCCGACTGTCGACCTCGCCTCCGGAGGTCAGCTTGTGCTGGCCGGTTCCGTCGGCGCGCATCGCCCAGACGTCGCCGCCGCGGACGAAGGCGATCTTGCGCCCGTCGGCGGAGAAATCCGGTTCGCTGTCGGCAGGGTTTTCGGTGAGCTGGTTGAGACGGCCGTCGCGAGCCGCATAAAGGCCGCCTTCGGCTTTTTCGACCTCGCCGCTTGCCGTTTTTTCGGTGGTGACGATGGCCCGCGAGAAGACGACGGCGCCTGAGTGCCCGGCGGCGGCGGCGCTCGCCACCGGCAGCAGTGCGAGAGCGAGGACGGTGAGTAGGAATTTGATCGAACGGTTGAGCATTTGGACTCCCCTTTTCGGGTCGGTTGCTATTGCCCAACCGATGCTCCGCTCGCAGAGCGCACGCGCCAACGACGCCGGCGTCACCCACCGGGCCTGCTTTGGCTCGGTCCGGGCCAAGGGCGGGGCGTCCGGACGACTAGCGGTCGAGGCCCAGCTCGATCACGCGGGCGGCGATCAAACGCGGCCGCTCGCGGCCGGACTCGCCGGCGACGTCGAGCTTGGCGGCGAGAGCGTCGAGACGGCGCTGGGCGGTCCGCTCGCTGACGTGGAGCGCTTCGGCGATCTCGGCCCGGGTGGCGGGACGGCCGGCGAAGGCGCCCTCGCTGCGGTAGGGCGCGACCAGTGCCGCGGCGGTCGCCCGCTCCTCTTCGGTCAGCGCCACACCGGGACCGCTGGCCGCCACGGTTCCGCCGGCCCGGCCCGGGATCGGGTCGGAGACTTCGAGCCGGTAACCCCCGACGGTCAGCGTGTCGCCGTCGCGCAGGCGGCGGGGCCGGTCAAGCGTCTCGCCGTTGAGCGCTGTGCCGTTGCGACTGTCGAGGTCGATCGCCATCAGGACGCCGGCGCGGTTCTCGATCTCGAGGTGGTTCCATGAGACCGCCTCATCATCGATGTGGATCTCGGCCTCCGGGTTGCGTCCGACCACGGTGCGCTCGCCAGAGAGAGCTACCGATCTGGGCTCTCCACCCTCGCCGGTCAACCAGATGCGTGCGTCCATCTCGCTGCGAGCATAGATCGATCGGGTGTAACGCGTTGTGGCTGCGTGGGAGCCGAAAAACGTTGCACCTGCCTGGATAGAGTGGCGCCGTGAGCCAAGCGGATGATGAGAAGCGGATCGCGGCCCTCGCAGCGGCGGAGCTGGTTGAGGAGGAGATGACGGTTGGGCTCGGCACTGGATCCACCGTCGCTTACCTCTTGCCGGCGATTGCTGCCCGTGGTCTCAGCGGAATTCGCTGCGTTGCCACTTCGGTTGCCACCGAGGAGCAGGGGCGGGAACTCGGCATCCCGGTCGAGGAGTTCAGTCAGCTGAAGCGACTCGACATTGCGATCGATGGCACCGACCAAGTCACCCCCGACGGCTGGCTGATCAAGGGGGGTGGCGGCGCCCACCTGCGCGAGAAGATCGTCGCCGCCGCGGCCGAGCGCTTCGTCGTCATCGCCGACTCGAGCAAGCCGGTCGACTCGCTCAGCGCTCCGGTGCCGCTTGAGCTCTTCGCCTTCGGGATCGCTTCGACGCTGGATCGGCTCGGCCCGGAGGTCGAGCTGCGCGACGTGCCCCGCAGCCCGGACGATGGCCTGATCGCCGACTACCGTGGCGAGATCGCCGACCCGGCCGCGCTTTCCGCCCGCCTCGAGGCCGATCCCGGCGTTGCCGCTCACGGCCTCTTTCCGCCGGATATGGTGAGCGCGGTGCTGGTGGGGACCGGAGGCGCCGTCGAACGCTTGACGCTGAGCTGACTTCGAGGAGATCAGATTCGCCTGAGAGATAGTGGTACTCTATGCCCACTATGGCTTTCGTTGTTCCACGTAAGCGCGGTGGATTTGAGGTTCGTGAGTCTGAGAACACCCCTCGGGGTCCGCGTAGCCGGACCCTCATCTCCTTCCATGCGCTTACCGATGAGCTGATCGAGAAAGCGCGGGAAAAGGCAAAGAAGCCGCCCAGTGCAGGGGAGCTTCGGCGAGCGGCACGGCGTGTCGGCGCCCCGGTGGCCGAGCGGCCGATTGACGAAGCCGCTCGACGGTTGATCGCAGAGATTGGCAAGGGCCGAAAACTCGATCCCACCCTCCGCCATCTCCTGGGCGCCCTTCTCCGAGAGGAACGAGAAAACGATGCCGACCACCGGATAAGCGACTCTGGCCTTTCTGTCGCGCCCTGGGTCGCCGCCACAGCGGAAGAACGAGGGCGCGCCCTCGTCGACCTCCTATTGCTCGCGGACGCCGTCCCGTCCCAGGGGCGAAAAGGCCGACCACTCCGCTTTCCGCCGCTCAACCCCTCGGCGCAAGTGACCCAATGACAAAGCATCCGATCGGCGAGCCCTCGCTGCCGGACAAGGTCCTAATCATCGACGAGGCCCTGACCGAGGCAAAGATCCCCCACGCGATTGGTGGAGCGCTGGCGCTTGCCTACTACGCCGAGCCACGCGCGACTATCGATGTCGACGTCAATCTCTTCATTCCAGCTGAGAAATGGAGGAAGGTGGTCGACATCCTGGTCCCATTGGGTGTGAGCGCCGAGGAATTGGAGGAGAGCGCCCTGCTCAGGGACGGTCAATGTCGCCTCTGGTGGGGAGAGAATCCGGTCGATCTCTTTTTTGCCAACGCACCGATCCACGACGCTATGCGCGACGCGATACGAAGGGTGCCGTTTGCTGGTGCCACGATCCCAATTCTTGGGCCCGAGCATCTCGCAGTCTGCAAGGCGATGTTCGACCGGCCCAAGGACTGGCTCGACCTCGAGCAAATGCTCCTCGGCACAGCGGGCCTCGACGTATCCGAGATCGAGCGGTGGCTGATCCAGATGGTCGGCCATGACGATCCCCGCCTGCGACACCTGCGGACCCTTCAGCCACCGGTATAGCCCGCCGCTTCTGCGCGCGATCAGCCGGCGGCTTCGCGGGCCGCGTCGACCGCGACGGCGAACGCCTCGGCCTCGGCTTGGCGGTCGAGCGGGATCCAGATGTTGGTGACGACGGCGCCGAAGCCGATGCGGACACGCTCCTCATTGGCGCCGAAGAGCTTGCGCTTGTCGTCGCGGACGATCTTTGACGGCTCCAGGCTGACCAGGGGGATTCGGCTCTGCTCGGCTCCCCAGCGGAGGACCTGAAGGTTGTTGCCGTCGATCGCCAGCGCGCGGTCGTCGAGGCCCTCGAGCATTTCCATGGGCGGCCAGCCTACGGCGCGGCGGCCTCGTCGGCAACCACCGTCATCTTGGGATTCCCAACCCGGCCGGCTGGGATCGAGGTATCGCCGGCGAGGAGCTTTGCCAGGGGCTCGACCTTTTTCGGGCCGGTTACGAGCCAGACGACCTGCCGGGCCGAGTTGAGGGTCGGGTAGGTGAAGCTCATGCGGTGATGGCCCTGGTATGCGGTCTCGGTGAGTGCGACGCGCCGGTCGGTCACCTCCAGCACGGGGTCGCCGGGAACCAGCGAGGCGGTGTGGCCGTCGGGACCGAGGCCGAGGTGGACGCAGTCGAGCGGGTCCGGGAGGGTGCGTTCGTACTCGCGGGCGGCCCCGTCGAGGTCACGCTGGGTGACTGGCATCGGACGCAGCGCCGACTGGTGGTCCATCGAGAGGCCGAGCACCATGTGGGTGAGGTTGCGGTCCTCGCTGCCAGGTGAGGCGATCCGCTCGTCGACCTGGAAGAGCTCGGTGTTCGGCCAGGGCATCTGCTCCTCTTCGCCGAGCATCGCCAGCATCGCCCAGGGGGTGCGGCCACCGCTCATCGCCAGCGAGAAGATGTTGCGCTCCGCCACCGCGGCGGCACCGATCGCTGCGATTAACTCGGCAGCGCGGCGCGCCGCTGCCTTTTCGTCGGCGCAGACCTCGAGCTCGATCGCCATCTGCCGCGCCTAGGACGGCTTCTCGTCGTGGCCACCGAACTGCTTGCGCATCGCCGAGAGCACCTTGTCGGCGAAATCGTCGAGGCCGCGCGAGGCGAAGCGCTCGTACAGCGCGGTGGTGAGGACCGGCGCCGGCACCCCCTCGTCGATCGCCGCGATCGAGGTCCAGCGCCCCTCGCCGGAGTCCGAGACGCGTCCGGCGAAATCGGCGAGGTCGGGCGATTCCTGCATCGATGCGGCGGTGAGGTCGAGCAGCCAGGAGCCGATCACGCTGCCGCGGCGCCAGACCTCGGTCACCTCCGGAAGATCGAGGTCGTACTGGTAGTACTCGGGCTGCTCCAGCGGCGCCGTCTCGGCGTCGGCCTCGCGCTGGACCTTGCCGGCGTTGGCGTTCTTGAGGATGTTGAGGCCCTCTGCGTACGCCGCCATCACGCCGTACTCGATCCCGTTGTGGACCATCTTCACGAAGTGGCCGGCGCCGTTGGGACCGCAGTGCAGGTAGCCGTTCTCGGCCGGACCCGGATCGCCGCTGCGCCCCGGGGTTCGCTCAGCCGACTCGACCCCCGGCGCCAGTGAGGCGAAAATCGGATCGAGCCGCTCGACGGCCCCATCCGGACCGCCGATCATCAGGCAGTAGCCACGGTCGAGGCCGAAGACGCCGCCGCTGGTGCCGCAGTCGACGAAGTCGATCCCCTTCTCGCGCAGAATGCCGGCCCGGCGGATGTCGTCGCGGTAGTAGGAGTTGCCCCCATCGACGATCGCGTCGCCGGAGTCCAGTGCAGCGGCCACGTTGGAGATTGTCTTCTCGGTGATCTCGCCTGCCGGGACCATCACCCAAACCGAGCGCGGGGCGCCCAGCTTCGCCGCCAGATCCTCTAGTGAAGAGGCGCCCTCAGCCCCCTCGCCGGCCAACTTGGAGACCGCGTCCGGATTGACGTCGTAGGCGACGATCCGGTGGCCGTCGCGCATCAATCGCCGCGCCATGTTGGCGCCCATGCGGCCAAGGCCGACCATTCCCAGCTCCATGGCCTAACCCTACGCGAGCCGAGCGACGCTCTGGCCGGAGAGCCAACGGGTAGCCTGGCGGGCGATGGCCAAGGCCGATGCCGACCGCACCGCCGACGTCCTGACGATCTTTGGGATCAGCGGCGATCTGGCGAAGAAGATGACTTTCCGCGCCCTCTATCGGCTCGAGGCGCGCGGCCTGCTCGACTGCCCGATCGTCGGCGTCGCGATCGACGAGTGGGACACCGAGCAGCTGCGCAAGCACGCTCACGACTCGATTGCCTCCACCGTAAGCGACCCCGATGAAGACGTCTTTGGCCGCCTTGCTGCACGGCTCTCCTACGTCCAGGGCGACTATGCCGAGGCCGACACCTTCAAGCGGGTCGGCGAGGCAATCGGGGGGGCGAAGCGGCCCGTCTTCTACCTCGAGATCCCGCCCTCGCTGTTCGCCACCGTGGTCCACGGCCTCGGCGACGCCGGCCTCACCGCGAACGCCCACGTCGTGATCGAGAAGCCCTTTGGCCACGACCTCTCCTCGGCGCGAGCGCTCAACGCCGAACTCTGCGAGGTGCTTGACGAGAAGCAGATCCTGCGCATCGACCATTACCTCGGCAAGGAGCCGGTGATGGACATCACCTACCTGCGCTTCGCCAACTCGGTACTGGAGCCCGTCTGGAATCGCCAGCACGTATCCCACGTGCAGATGACAATTGCCGAGAACTTTGGCGTCGAGGATCGCGGCCGCTTCTACGACGCCGTCGGGGCGATGCGCGACGTAATCCAAAACCACGCCCTGCAGGTCTTGGCGCTGGTCGGGATGGGCCCGCCGACGGGCAACCACCACGACTCGGTCCGCGACAAGAAGCTCGAATTCTTCAAGGCGACCCGCACGGCCGATCCGAAGCGCTACGTGCGCGGCCAGTACGAAGGCTTCCGCGAGGTCAAGAACGTCGCGCCAGACTCGACGACCGAGACCTTTGCCGCGGTCGAGCTCGCGGTCGACAACTGGCGCTGGAGCGGCGTGCCCTTCTTCATCCGGACGGGCAAGTGCATGCCCGCAAAGTCAAGCGAGGTGAGCGTCGTCTTCAAGCGACCGCCGCCGCTCGGTGTCGGCCCCGGCAAGCAGCCGGAACCGAACCGGATGACGGTGCGGATCGAGCCCGAGCCGGGAGCGCGCATGCGCCTCTTCGCCAAGGAAGCCGGTGAAGAGGCGTTCGAGCCAGCCGATCTGGAGGTCCTCTTCGAGAAGGTCCCGGGCGAGGAGCCCGAACCCTACGAGCGGCTGCTCGACGACGCGATCACCGGCCACCACCAACTTTTCACCCGTCAAGACACGGTTGAGGAGACCTGGCGGATCGTGCAGCCCCTGCTCGACGAGCCGGGGCCGGTGCACCCGTATGAGCCCGGCACCTGGGGACCGCCCGAGGCAGAGAAGCTGACACGCGGCATCTGTCAGTGGCACGAGCCCTGGCTGCCGAGTTAGCACCCTCGTCAGACGCAATCCCGAGGTGCATGCTAGGTTTTGGCAGCCCTAATTAGGGCTGCCTAACGCATGTCTGTACTTTCAGAGCAAAGGAACGACCCGAAGAGATGATCCCCACCCTGGTCATTGCCCTGCGCGAGGGAGTCGAGGCGGCGCTGATCGTCGGAATCATCGCCGCCTTCCTCGTCAAGGAGGGCCGGGGCGACGCGATCAAGCAGATGTGGATCGGCGTCGGGATCGCGGTTGCGATCTGCGTCGGGATCGCGGTGCTGCTCAGGGTCGTCGGCGAACAGCTTCCGCAGCGCGAGCAAGAGGGGCTGGAGACCGTAATCGGGCTGATCGCGGTGGCGGCGGTCACCTACATGATCGTCTGGATGCGGCGCAACGCGCGCGGGATCAAAAAAGCGCTCGAGGGAAGCGCCGCGCATGCACTGGCACGGGGCTCGGCGATGGCGCTGGTCGCGATGGCGTTCCTTGCCGTTCTGCGCGAGGGCTTCGAGACCTCGGTCTTCATGCTCGCCGCCTTTCAGGACTCCACCGACACGGCGGCGGCCGGCGCCGGCGCCGTGATCGGCCTGGCCGCGGCGATCGCGATCGGGCTTGGGATCTATCGCGGGGGCGTGCGGCTCAACCTCAATCGCTTCTTCCGCTTCACCGGCCTGATCCTCGTCTTCGTCGCCGCCGGGTTGCTCGCCACCTCACTGCACACCGGCCACGAGGCTGGTTGGTTCAACACACTGCAAGCGCAGGCGCTCGACCTCACCTGGTTGGTCCAGCCGGGAACGATCTCCGGTTCGCTGCTTACTGGGATGCTGGGCTTGCAGCCGACGCCGACCGTCGGCGAGGTGCTCGTCTACGTGCTCTACGCGGTGCCGATGACGCTCTACGTCCTCTGGCCGGATCGCCTGCGGATACGGCGGGCACCGGCGCGGGCGCAGTCCGCTCCCGCCGAGAGCCCGGCCTGATGGCGACCCTTCGGCCTCGATGACCGAGCTGACAAGGCGGCGACTGCTGGCGTCGGCTGGCGTCGGGGCGGCAGGCATCGGACTTGGTGGCGCCGCGGGCTACTTGGTCGGCACCGAGACTGCCGAGGCGAGCGACGGCACCGGCTCGGTCCCCTTCTACGGCGAGCACCAGGCCGGGATCGCCACCCCGGCCCAGGATCGCCTCCACTTCGCCGCCTTCGACCTGGTCGATCCAAGCCCTTCGGCTCTGCGCGAGCTGCTGCAGGAGTGGTCGGCGGCGGCGGCCGAGATGACGGCCGGGCAGATGGTCGGCGACGCCAACTCCGTCCAGCTTGCGCCGCCCGACGACACCGGCGAGACGGTCGGGCTGCTGCCTTCGCGACTCACCGTGACGTTCGGCTTCGGGCCCAGCCTCTTCGAGCGGCGAGAGCTTCGCCTGAGCGGCAAGCGCCCAGCGGCGCTGCGCGAGATCCCACCGCTCCCTGCCGACGAGCTGAACGCGGGCGAAAGCGGCGGCGACCTCTGCGTGCAGGCGTGCTCGGACGATCCCCAGGTCGCCTTCCACGCGATCCGCAACCTCGCCCGCATCGGCCGCGGCACCGTCGTCATGCGCTGGTCGCAGCTCGGCTTCGGCCGCACGGCCAGCACCAGCCGCAGCCAGGAGACGCCTCGCAACCTGATGGGCTTCAAGGACGGCACCGCCAACATCAAGGCCGAGGACGGCGAGGCGATGGACCGCTTCGTCTGGGTCGGCGGCGAAGGGCCGGCGTGGATGCGTGGCGGCACCTACCTGGTCACCCGGCGCATCCGCATGCTGCTCGAGATCTGGGATCGCTCGCCGCTGGCCGACCAGGAGGAAACGATCGGCCGCGACAAGTACCGCGGCGCCCCGCTCGGCGGCAGCGAGGAGTTCGAGCCGCTCGACCTCGAGGCCGAGCGAAGCGGCAAACCGATGATCCCCATCGATGCCCATGTGCGCCTTGCCTCCGCCTCCGCCAACGACGGCGAGCGAATCCTGCGCCGTGGCTACTCCTTCACCGACGGTGTCGACGAGAGCCTCGGCGAGCTCGAAGCCGGCCTCTTCTTCATCTGCTTCCAGCGCGACCCCGAGCGCCAGTTCGTCGCGATCCAGCGGCGGCTCGGCTCTTTCGACGCGCTCAACGAGTACATCAAGCACGTTGGCAGCGCCGTTTTCGCTGTCCCTCCGGGCGCCCGCAGCGGCGGCTACGTCGGCGAAACGCTGCTCGGCTGACGTATTCCGACTGGAAGTGTCGGTTTTTGTTAGGGTCCCCTAACTCTCGTCCCGGAAAAGACCAAGGAGCTTTCTAACCAATGAATCGCTTTGCCCTTCGCACTTCGCTGGCCGCCGTCGGCGTTGGTCTCGTCGCCCTGCTTGCGGCCGGCTGTGGCTCCAGCGGCGATGCGCCCCCCGGCGCCAAGAAGATGGCCTTTACCCTGACCGATGCGGGATGCGAGCCGAACTCGGCAAAGGCGTCGGCCGGACCGATCACCTTCGAGGTCGAAAACGCCGGCACCTCGAAGGTGACCGAGCTCGAGGTGACGGACGGCGAAACGATCCTGGGCGAGGTCGAGAACCTCTCCGACGGACTCTCGGGCAGCTTCTCGCTGACCCTTGAGAAGGGCGAATACACCCTCTACTGCCCGGGCGGGGACGACGAGAAAGGCACGCTCACGGTCAGCGGCGAGCTGCAGGCCGAGAACAGCCCCGAAGTGGAGGCGGCCATCGCGCAGTACCGCAAGTACCTCGAGGAAAACACCGCCGGGCTTGTCGCCGCGACGGAACCCTTCGTCGCCGCAGTCGTAGCCGGCAACATCGCCAAGGCAAAGGCGCTCTACCCTGCCGCTCGCATCCCCTACGAGCGGATCGAGCCGGTTGCCGAGTCCTTCGGCAGCCTCGACCCCCGCATCGACGCTCGGGAAAACGACGTTCCCGCCAGTGAATTCGAAGGCTTCCACCGGATTGAGAAAGCGCTCTGGGTCGAAGACAGCGCGGTTGGGATGACGCCCGTCGCAAAGCAGCTGCTCGCCGACGTCGAAGAACTGCAGGCCAAGGTGAAGAAAGTCGAACTGCAGGCGGTGCAGATCGCCAACGGCGCCAACGAGCTTCTGGGCGAGGTCTCCGCCTCGAAGATCACCGGCGAGGAGGAGCGCTACTCGCACACCGACCTGGTCGACTTCGAGGCCAACGTCGAAGGCGCCGAGGTGGCCTTCGAATCGGTCGAGCCACTGCTCTCCAAGAAGGATCCAAAGCTGGCAAAAGAAATCGAAGCGAGCTTCGAAGATGTCTACGCCTCGCTCGATCCCTACCGACGGGGTGCCGGCTTCGTCTCCTACACCGAGCTGAGCAAGGCCGACACCCGCAAGCTGGCACAGGAAATCGACGCTCTTGCCGAGGAGTTGTCACAGGTGCCCGCCCAGATCGTCAGCTGAGACCCATAGCCTGCTCGCGATGACAGTCGTGGCAGGGAACAGGGCCGACCAGCTTCTCGGAGAGCTCGGCTTCGAGAGCTGGCGGCCCGGACAGCGGGAAGCCGTCGAGGCCGGGCTGGAAGGGCGGGACTCGCTGATCGTGATGCCGACCGGCGGTGGCAAGAGCCTCTGCTACCAGCTGCCGGGCCTGGCGACCGAAGACCTGACGATCGTCGTCAGCCCGCTGATCGCGCTGATGCAGGACCAGTGGCGGCGGCTCACGGCTGCTGGGCATCCGGTGGCGATGATCTCTTCGGGGATGAGCACCGAAGGCGCCCGCGAAGCGCTCGACCAGGTGCGCGACGGCAGCGCCCGCATCGTCTACTGCTCACCGGAGCGATTCGCCTCGCCGATCTTCCTCGAAGCACTGGCCCGACGACGGATCGACCTGCTTGCCGTCGACGAGGCTCACTGCGTCTCGGAATGGGGTCACGACTTCCGCCCCGACTATCTGCGCTTGCCGGAGATCGCCGAGCGGCTGGGGCGACCGACGGTGATGGCCTGCACGGCGACGGCGACCAAGGCCGTGGCGGCGGAGATCGTCTCCCGCTTCGGCTTGAAGAGCCCGCTGCAGGTGCGCTCCGGCTTCGATCGCCCGAACCTCTCGTTCGACGTCGTTCAGCTCGAGGGCAAGGGCTCGAAGGCGCGACGGCTGGCGCTGCTCGAAGGCGGGCTCGCCGACCCCGAGAACCGGCCCGCGATCGTCTACTGCGGGACCCGCCGGGACACCGACGAGATCGCCCAGTTCCTGCGCGACTCCGGGCTGCGGGCACTGGCCTACCACGCCGGCATGGAGTCCGAGAACCGCACCAGCACCCAGCGCCGCTTCATGGAAGGCGATGCCGAAGTCATCGTCGCCACCAACGCCTTCGGCATGGGTGTGGACAAGGCTGACGTGCGCTCCGTCTGGCACATGGCGATTCCGACCAGCCTCGAGGCCTATTACCAGGAGGCCGGGCGCGGGGGCCGCGACGGGCGTCCGGCAAAGGCAGTGCTGCTGGCGATGAAGGCCGACCTCGGCCGGCTGGTGCGCTTCATCGAGCAACGCGACCCCGAGCTGACGATCGCCCGCGAGCGCGGCTGGCGCGATTACCACACGATCAAGGCCTTCATCTATGGCGAGCGCTGCCGGCGCCGCAGCATCCTCGACCACTTCGGTGACCGCGAGGCGGGCCAGCCGCTTGGGCGCTGTTGCGACGTCTGCGACTCGCTGCGCTGGCTGCCCGACCCGGAGACGATCGTGGTGCGCAAGACGCCGCGCCCGAAGGCGGCCCCGGCGACGCCAATTGAGCTGACGGAGGCGGATGCACCACTGTTCGACGAGCTGAAGGCCTGGCGGCTCAAGGCGGCCGCTGGCAAGCCCGCCTACACGGTCGCGCACAACTCCACCCTGACTGCGATTGCCACGGCTCGTCCCACCGACGAGACGAGCCTCAGCGCAATCCGCGGCATCGGCCCAAGCTTTGTCGCCAAGTATGCGCCCGAGGTCCTGCAGATCGTCGCCTCTCGCACGCCGAGCTGAACCCCGGCCGGGCGTGTTTTAGCTCCACTCGATCCCTCCGCCGGCGGGCCGGTGTCACAGCACCTCCGATATCCGACCGCCGGCGGGAAGGGACGAGCGCTTCGGCGGTCGAATCAGGCTCGGATGACACGCGCGGCTCGAATGCGAACTGTTCTGGTGGCCCTCGCCACCGTTTCCCTCTGCCTCTGCGCAGCCGCGAGCACCAACGCCGGAGCGTTGCTACCCAAGGGCAAAAAGATCTTCTTCGGCGTCAGCGACACCGGCGACTCAGCCGACTTCGGCCAGTTCAGCGAGGCACTCAACAAGCATCCCGCGCTGATCGAGAGCTTCCGCACCTGGGGCTCGGACTTCCCCGAGTCGATCGAACGCTGGCAGGCTGCCCGAGCGCGACCGGTGCTCCACATCACCACCGCCGACAACGGCGACGGCCACGAGCTGATCAGCCCGCGAGCGATTGCGCAGGGCTACGGCGACGACTACCTGATCCGGCTCAACCGGCTCTTCTGGGAGAAGAAAATGGCCGCCTACATCCGTCCGCTGGGCGAGCCGAACCGCTGCCTCAACGTCTACTCCTCCTACGACTGCGCCGGCGCCCTGCGCGACTCCGCCCACAAGCCGCGTTGGTACAAGCTCGCCCTGCGGCGCATCTACGTGATCGTGCACGGCGGCGGCTCCCGAGACAAGATCAATGCCCGCCTCGGCGAAGCGGGCTTGCCGCCGCTGCGCAGCGGCGGCAACGGCCTCCCGCGCGCCCCGGTGGCGGTGCTGTGGAGCACACTCCCCGCCGGCTCGCCCACGCTGCCGCAGAACCGGCCGCGCCACTTCTATCCCGGCGATGACTGGGTTGATTGGGTGGGCACCGACTTCTATTCCGACAACCAGGACTGGAAAGCGCTCACCGGCCTCTACAACCGCTATCCGGACAAGCCCTTCTCGCTGCCCGAGTTCGGCGTCTCAGCTGGCGACGACCCCGCTTACATGACCAAGCTGATGACCTGGGTGCGGCGCCACAAGCGCACCAAGATGCTCGTCTACTACCAGGACTTCGGCTCGACCAGTGCCTACCGGATCCAGAACTACCCGGCCAGCCTCGCCGCCCTCAGCGACGCGATCCACCACCCCGTCTTCCCGGCTTTCGCCCCCAACCCACCGGTCGCCCCGCCGCCCCCACCCGGCGGCATCGCCCCCAAGCCCTAACCCCGAACTGCATCAAATTCCCTATCTACGAGGGTGGGAATTTGATGCAGTTCGGGGTTTGCGCTTTGGTTTTGGCTTGCCCTTGGGAGCGACGACCGCGGGGGCGACGGCGCGTTTGAGCTTGTAGGGCTGGAGAGCCGTGATGCTCGAGTAGCCGGTGAGGTAGATGCGATGGCCGTCGGAGATCACTGGGGAGTAGGTGCCGCGGCGGTAGCGGAAGACGCGCCGGCCGCTGCGCATCATGAAGCCGCTGGTCGAGTTGTGGGTGAACTCGGCGACGTAGACGACGTCGCCGATCGCCGAGAGCGAGCCGACCACCTGGCCGCCCGCAGAGTGACTCCAGCGCAGACTGCCGTCCTTTGCGTCGAGCGCGTAGACGTTGCCGTCGAAGGAGCCGATGTAGACGGTCGGCGGGCTGTGACGGGTGTTGGCCACGGTCGGCCCCGAGTAGGCGTAGCCCCCCGTCGAGTAGCTCCAAGCCAGGGTCCCGTCCTTGATGTCGTAGCTGTAGACGCGGTCGTCGTTGTTGCCGGCGTAGACGCGGCCGAAGGCGACCGCTGGAGTTGAGTAGAACTGGCCAGAGGTGCCAAAGCCCTGCCCAAGCGAGCCGCTCTGCCACTTCAGCTTGCCGCTCTTGGCGTCGACCGCGTTCATGTAGCCGCCGTAGTCGCCGACGTAGAGGGTGCCGCCGTAATAGGCGGGGGCCGACTTGACTGGGCCGCCGAGGCTGGTCGCCCAGCGCACGTTGCCGCTGATCGTGCTCAGCGCGTAGAGGTTGCCGTCCTCGCAGCCGAAGTAGACCGTGCGATCGATTACCACCGGCGAGGACTCGGCGCGACCGGGCAGCGAGCGCTTCCAGATGGTCTTGCCCGTCTTGGCGTCGAGCTTGACGATGTGGCCGGGGACGAGGTTGACGATGTAGAGGCGATGGCGGGAGTACGCCGGCGAGGAGGCGTTGAGCCGCCCGATGCTGCGTTCCCAAAGCAGCTTGCCGGTGTCGGCGTCGAGCGAATAGGCGGTGCCGTTGTTGTTGACGAAGTAGAGCTTGCCGCCGACGTAGATCGGTGGGAACTCGAGTAGCGGGCGCTCGGTAAAGCGCCAGAGCTTGCGGAAGGGTGGCTTGACTCCCTTTGCGGCCAGGAATCGCGTACGGGCCGGGTTGAGGCCGAAGATCGGCCAGTTGACCGTCTTTGCCTCCGGCTTCGGCGGCTTCTGGGGCTTGAAAGTGGCGTTGGGGTTGTGGACGTCCCCGGGGCGCTTGTACAGCTCGTAGGCGAGCAGGACGGCGCCGAAGACAGCGATCGCGCCGGCGGCGATCAGGCCAATCGCCAACCCGCGCCGGCTATGCCAAAAGTGGCCCACGGCGCCCCAGAGCCCGACCAGGGCCGTTTTCCAGAATCCCGTCAGCGGCGCAGCTCCCACATCTCGATGTAACCGAGATCGCGAAAGCCGAGGCGCTCGTACAGCGGTGCCCCGGCGCGGGTCGCCTGCAGGGAAGCGGAGGTCAACCCACGCTCGCGCGCCTCCGCGAGCGCGCGGCAGAGAAGCCAGCTGGCGATCCCGCGTCCGCGCTGCTTGGGCGGCGTGGCGACGCCGGTGATGCAGCAGTCCTCGCCGACCTCGATCGTGCCGAGACAGCCAACCGGCTCGCCGTCCTCAAAGGCGCCGTGCCAGCGAATCGCCGTCTTCCCGGCAAGGCCGGCACGAAAGCCATCCTCGCCGTAGCCATAGGCGAGGTCGTTGAGGCTTGCGCAGGTGAATGCATCGACGGGGCCGGGCGCGAGGCCGGTCGGGGGAGGCAGGTCCAAATCGAAATGGTCCAGCTCCATTGCCATCGCCCGCGGTTCCGCGTCGAGCGCGTGCCCGCGGGCGGCAAGCAGGCGGGCGCTGTCGCGGTCCTCGTCGGGCACCCAGACGGTCCAGGCCCGCACGCCGCGCGAGTCGTAGGCGTCGCTCAGCGAATCGAGCTGCGCCGCCAGCATCTCCGAATCGTCGTAATAGACCGAGTTGAAAAGCGAGCGCTGGGGAGAAGCGGGGACGACGGAGGCGATCAACCCCTCGTGGCGGATCAGCTTCGAATCCGGCGCGGCGCTGCCAAACGCCTCGACCTCGTCGCGAACCCCCTCAACAGCCCGCCGCCGCAGCTCCTGCTCGTCGACGCGCGGGCTCATCCGCGCTCGCTCAACCCGCCGCAGCTGCGCGCCGTTCCGACTCCTTGGCAACGCCGTCGATCAAACCCTTGATCGCCTGCTTGACCGCGGCGACCACGGCAAACCCGACGACCGGCAAAGTCGGCTGCGTCCGCACCGCGTAGACCATCTTGGTCCCGCCGTTCTCAGCCGTCAGCTCGACGGTGCCAACGTGATCGCGCACCGGCAACCCCGAGAGGACCGTGTAAGAGAACCGGCTTGGAGCCTCGTAGGCAATCACTTCCTCCCGCATTGGCGGTCCCGCCACGGTCAGCTTCCGAATGGCGCCGACCCCGTTGACGTCTGCCTCGCCCTCGCGCTCCAGCTCGGACTTCCGCAGCGGCGTCAGCTCCGAATACTTCCGATGATCCGTGAGCACTTCGAAGACGGTCTCGGGCGTCGCGGCGATCTCGCGCGTAAAAGTGAAGCTGGCCACAGGCCCGAAGGCTATAGGGAGCGCCGGGTGCCCGACGCTCCCTATGCCAACCTCCATCTCTGCGGGTCGGTTCCGTCCACCTTCTCGACTTCGCCCAGGATCGCCATGTGGTCGAGGCAGGACAGGACGATCTGCAATACCCAAGCGCTCACCGGCGTATTGACGTTCTCGGCCCCGACGATCTCGGCGACGATCTCAAACCCGGTCCTCTCCCCCTCGCCCAGCGCCTCGCGAGTCTTTTCCAGCAGCTCGCCAACCTGCCTTCTCGCCTCATCGATCTTGGCCTGGGGATCACGGAAGGGACGCCCGTGCCCCGGCAGGCAGAGATCGACCTCGAGCGGCTCGATGCGGTCGAGGCTGCCGAGAAACTCGCCGACGGGATCGGGGCTGTGGCCGTGGTCGAAGAAGAGGACCGTGCGCCCGAGCAGGTGATCGCCGGAGATCATCAGCTTGCGCTCGGGCTGGTGGAGGACGACGTGCGAAGGGGCGTGCCCGGGCGTCTCGTATGCCTGCCAGATGCCGAGATCGGTCTCCACCTCGATCCCGGGCAGCAGGTCACGATCCGGCTCGACGATCGCGTCGATGCCGTTGTCGTTGTCGTCTTTGCGAGCCTCCCGATAGCGTTCGAGCCCGGCGACGGGGACGCCGCTCTGGCGTGCGACCTCGAGCCGCTGCTCCAATGCCGCCGCCGGGTCGTCGGCGAGCAGGCGCACGTGTTCCCAGGCGGGGTGCATCCAGAGCTCGCAGCCGGCACCCTCGACGATCGGCGCCGCCAGCCCATAGTGGTCGGTGTGGGAGTGGGTGCAGACCAGCAGCTTCACGTCCTCGAGGCCGAAGCCGGCCTGGGCGAGCGCGAGGTCGAACTGACGCATTCGCCCCTTGCCACCAATGCCGGTGTCGAAGAGGACGATGCCCCCATCGGCCTCGACGGCCCAGACGTTGCCGTGGGGCACGCCCGGCCAGGGCAGGGCGAGTCGCAGCCTCCAGATGCCCGGCAGAACTTTCTCGCTGCGCGGCGCCTCGGGCCGCTTGCGCTCATCCGCCATCGCCGCGGGACACTACCCCCCAGGCGTGTCTGACCTTAAAGGTGGATATAGCCCCCTAAGCTCAGACACGCCCCGGGCGGGGATGCCTTCTCGCTCGGGTAGGTTGCCGTGACCGATGGAGTCGAGCAGTCCCAAGCGCGCCGGACTCGTTCTCGCCGCGCTGATCCTGGTCGCGGCGGTGGCCAACCTCAACCTCGCCGTCGCCAACGTCGCCCTGCCCGATATCGGCAAGGCCTTCGGCTCCGGGCAGACGACGCTCAATCTGATCGCGGTCGGCTACTCGCTGGGCCTTGCGACCTCGGTCCTCTACCTGGGTGCGCTCGGTGACCGTTACGGACGCAAGATGATGCTGCTGCTCGGCATGGGGCTCTCGATCCCCGCCTCGCTCCTCGCTGGCTTTGCTCCCTCCGACGGGGTCCTCTTCGTCGCCCGACTCCTCGGCGGCATCGCCGCCGGCATGGCCTTCCCGACCACCCTGGCGCTGATCACCGCGCTTTGGTCGGGGCCCGCGCGGACCCGCTCGATCGCGCTCTGGTCCGCGATCGGCGGCGCGATCGCCTCGCTCGGCCCGCTGCTCTCCGGTGCTCTGCTCGAGCAGTTCGACTGGGGCTCGGTCTTCCTTGTCACCCTGCCCCTTGCCGCGCTGGCGCTCTACCTCGCCTGGCGCTACGTCCCGGCCCACGTCAACGAGACCAGCGATCCCGTCGACAACCTCGGCGGCATCCTCTCGATCCTCCTCGTCGCGGCGCTGGTGCTGGGGATCAACTTGGCGCCGGTGCCAGGCAAGGGCACCCTGGCGATCGGGCTCGGAATCGTCGCCCTGGCCGCGACCGGTGCTTTCGTCCTGCGCCAGCGACGCGCGCGGGCACCGCTGTACGACCTCGAAGTGGCGAGGCGACGGATCTTCTGGGTCGCTGCCTGCGCCGGGATCATCGTCTTCGGCTCGCTGATGGGGGCGATGTTCATCGGCCAACAGTTCCTCCAGAACGTGCTCGACTACTCGACCCTCGACTCCGGCCTGGCGATCCTGCCCGCGGCGGTGCTGATGGTGATCGTCGCCCCCCGCTCGGCGAAGCTGGTCGAGGCCCGCGGCGCCCGCTTCACGCTGCTGGTCGGCTACGTCTTTTGCGTGCTCGGCTTCCTCACCATGCTGATGCTCTGGAAGGACAACATCGACTACTGGAAGGTCGGTCTTGGCTACGCCTTCATCGGCGTCGGCGTCGGCTTCGCCGGCACCCCCGCGTCGCACTCGCTGACCGGCTCGGTGCCGGTCAAGCGCGCCGGGATGGCCTCCGGGACCGCCGACCTGCAACGCGACCTCGGCGGCGCGATCATGCAGTCGATCTTCGGCGCCCTGCTCACCGCGGGCTACGCCGCCGCCGCAAGCGCGGCGATCTCCTCCTCGGGCGAATCGGCCAAGGTGACCGAGAACGTCGAAGGCGAGCTGACCAAGTCCTTCTCCAGCGCCGCGGACCTCGCCTCCCAGTACCCGCGCCACAGCGAGCAGATCATCGCCGCCGCCAAGACCTCCTTCCTGCAGGGCGACGAGTGGGCTTACGCGGCCGGGATCGTCGCAATCCTGCTCGGCGCTGCCCTCGTCTACTTCCGCTTCCCGAAGAAAGACGAAGAGGAAGCGCTGCTCACCCGGTACAACGCCGAAGACAGCAAGCCGACCGCCCCCGCTTGAGAGGATGGCGGCAGTGGCCGCCCACAGCGAAACACGCCAGCCGCGCCTCAGCGCGACCCTGCGCGAAAGCGAGCGGGTAACGCCGCTGGAGCTCTTCTTCGACCTCGTCTTCGTCCTCGCGATCACCCAGTGCACGGCGCTGATGTCGCACCACACCACGTGGAGCGGACTCGCCCAGGGCCTCCTGGTGCTGGGGATGCTCTGGTGGTCCTGGACCGGCTACTCCTGGCTGACCAGCGTGCTCGACCCCGAGGAGGGCGCGGTGCGACTGGTCATGTTCGGCGCGATGGCGGCGCTGCTGCTCGTCTCGCTCTGCGTGCCGGAGGCGTTCGGCGACCTGGCGCTCGTCTTCGCCCTCGCCTACGGCGCTGTGCGCGTCGCCCACATCGGCCTCTTCATGCTCGCCAGCCCGGATGACGACAGCCTGCGCCACTCGGTGCTGGGCCTCGCGGCCAGTACGGCGGTCGCCGTGCTGTTGCTGTGCGCGGCCTCGCTCTTCGATGGCGTCCCGCAGGGCGCCCTCTGGGCCCTGGCGCTATTCCTCGACATGGGCGGGCCCTACCTCTTCGGCTCGGAGGGCTGGAAACTCGTCCCCGGCCACTTCGCCGAGCGCCACGGCCTGATCATCATCATCGCCCTCGGCGAGTCGATCGTCGCGATCGGGGTCGGCGCCTCGGGAGCGCTCAATCTAGGCATCGGCGCCGCGGCGGTGCTTGGGGTCGCGGTCGCTGCGGCCATGTGGTGGATCTACTTTGACATCGTCGCGATCGTCTCCGGACGGCGGCTCGCGGAGGCCGAGGTGGGCCGGGTGCAGAACGAGATGGCGCGTGACTCCTACTCGTATCTGCACCTGCCGATGGTCGCCGGGATCGTGCTGGTCGCGCTCGGGATGAAGAAGACGATCGGCCACTTCGACGACCACCTGCACACAGTCGAAGCCTTCGCCCTGCTCGGCGGCGTCGCCGTCTACCTGCTCGGTCTCGCGGCCTTCCGCTACCGGCACGTCCACACGATCAACCGCCAGCGCCTTGGCCTCGCGATCGTCCTGCTGATCCTCGTCCCGGTGGCAACCGCGGTTCCGGCCCTGCTCGCGCTCGCGCTCGTCAACGTCCTGCTCTGGACGATGATCGCCTACGAGACCCGCCTCTATGGCGAGGGCCGCCACGAGGTGCGACGGCCTCAGACCGCCGAGACCTGATCGCGCCGGCTACGGGGCGACGAACCTGTCCGGATTGGGACCGATGCGCCCGCCGCGATCGAGCTCTTCGAAGGCGGCCATCTCCTCGTCGCTGAGCTCGAAGTCGAAGAGCTCGAGGTTCTCGCGGATCCGCTCCGGCGTCACCGACTTGGGGATCACGACGTTGCCCAGCTGCAGGTGCCAGCGCAGGATTGCTTGCGCCGGCGTCTTGCCGTGGCGCTCGCCGATGCGGCCGATCGTCTCGTCTTCGAGCACCTCCCCCTGCGCGAGTGGGCTCCACGCCTCAGTGGCGATCCCGTGATCAGCATGCCAAGCGCGCAGCTCGGCCTGCTGGAAGCTCGGGTGCAGCTCGATCTGGTTGACCGTAGGACGCGTGTCCGTCTCAGTTTCCAGCCGTTCGAGATCGTCGGCGCGGAAGTTGGAGACGCCGATCGTGCGCGCCCCGCCCTCTCCCTTGATCCGCTCAAAGGCGTGCCAGGTCTCGACGAAGCGATCCTCGGTCGGCACCGGCCAGTGGATCAGGTAGAGGTCGACGTAGTCGAGGCCGAGGCGCCGGGCGCTGCCCTCGAAGGCCTCGAGCGTCGAGTCGAAGCCCTGCTGGGAGTTCCAGAGCTTGGTCGTGACGAACAGCTCCTCGCGCGGCAAACCCGAGGCGGCAAGCGCCGCGCCAACGCCACGCTCGTTGCGGTAGGCAGCCGCGGTGTCGATGTGGCGATAGCCGGCGCTCAGCGCCAGCTCGACGATCTCCTGGGTTTCCTCGGGAGGCACCTGAAAGACGCCGAAGCCGAGCTGGGGAATCTCTACGCCGTCGTGGAGGGTGAGGCTGGAGATGGTCACAGCGGTTCAGCTACCCGCCAGGCTCGCTGCTACGCAAGCAGTGGCTAGCTGGTCGCGAGGCCGATGGCCAGCAGCGGGAAGGACAGCATCAACCCCAGGTAGGCGCCGACGGCGGCGCCGGTGAGAACGCTGGTCGTGCGCGAGCGCAGACCGGAAATGACGCCGATCAGAAAGATTGCGCCAGCGAGGACGAGGCCGATCCAGAAGACATCGGGCATAAGCGCGGGCGAGGTTATCGAACCGCCAGGCCGGGAGGATTTGGTCGTCGACGGCTACCTGCTCTCGCTCTTGCCCTCTTCGCCTTCGGCGACCGCCGAGGCTTGCCCTAGACCTGCGTCGCGATCACCCCGAGCAGGGCAGCGATGATGCCGCCACCGGTCACGAAGAGTGTTTGTTGCATGCGATCGAAACGCAGGTTCAGCTCGCTTCGCATTTCGCGCAGGTCCGTCTCGACCCGATCGAAGCGTTCGTCTACCTGCTTGAAGCGCTCATCTACCTGCTTGAAGCGCTCGTCGATCTGCCTGAAGCGCTCATCTACCTGCTTGAAGCGCTCGTCGATCTGCTCGAACCGCTCGTCGACCCGGTCGAAGCGTTCGTCCATCCGGCCGCTCAATGCGTCCAAGCGATCGTCCGTCCAATTCACTCGCATCGCCTCCATGCCTCCAGTGTGCCTCGGTTCGCCGCAACCGTTGCGCGCTGAATGTCACAGGTTCGAAACTTTTCGTCTGCGGTCGATGTTACAGAGGCAGCCGACCGCAAGCGATGCCAGCTAGATTTCGGCGAGTGAAACTGCTCGCGTTCAGCGACCTCCACCGCGACCTCGCTCAGGCCGCCGAGCTGGTCGCGATGTCGGCGGAGGCTGACGTGGTGATCGGCGCCGGCGACTTCGCCTCGGTACACGAGGGGCTGGGCGAGACGCTCGAGGCCCTCTGTGGGATCGAGACGCCGACCGTGCTCGTTCCCGGCAACAACGAGACCGAGGATGCCCTGCGGGAGGCGGCTGACGGTTGGAGCTCTGCAACGGTCTTGCACGGCGGTGGAACCACAATCGACGGCATCGAGTTCTACGGCCTCGGTGCCGGAGTCCCGGTTACCCCCTGGGCGTGGAGCTTCGATCTCGACGATGAGGCGGCGGCGTCGATGCTCGATGCCTGCCCCAAGGGAGCAGTCCTGGTGCTCCATTCGCCCCCGCGGGGACATTGCGACACCAACGGCACAGGCGACCACTTTGGCAGCCCCGCCTTGTTGCGGGCAATTGAAGAAAAGGCGCCGCGCCTGGCAGTCTGCGGCCACATCCACGAGTCATGGGGCTGCGAGAGCCAAGTCGCCGGCACGCCAATCCGCAACCTCGGGCCGAAAGGCACCTGGATCGAGGTCTAGACGGAAGCGCGGTACCTGAGGTGCGCCACGTCGGGCGCCTCGATGACCTCGATCTGCTCCAGGCCCACCGCGGCGTCGCCGAGGTTGTCGAAAAGGCGGGTGCCGCCGCCTAGCAGGATGGGTACGACGTTGAGCATCATCTCGTCGATCAGGCCCGCCGCCAGGTATTGCTGGGCCGCTTCGGCGCCGCCGGCGATTGCGACGTCCTTTTCTCCGGCGGCCGCGCGGGCCTGCTCCAGGGCAGACTCGATTCCATCGGTGACGAAGGTGAAGCTGGTGCCGCCTTCCTTGGCGAGCGGCTCGCGCGCGTGATGGGTCAGCACGAAGACGGGGTGGCGAAAGGGCGGGTCGTCGCCCCACCATCCCTCCCAAGGATCCTCTCCCCAGGGACCGGGGCCGCCGCCGAACATCTTGCGGCCCATGATCGTGGCGCCGATGTTCTCGATCCCCTCCTCGACGACTGCGCTGCTTGCGTTGGTCTCTCCCCCCTCCCGACCGTGCGGCTTGCGCCAAGCGGCCAGCTTGATCACCCACTCGTGCAGAGCCTCGCCGCCTTCGCCGAGCGGATCCGCCTGGCTCGGATTCGGACCCGCGACAAACCCATCGAGCGAGACCGAGATCTGAAACCGGACCCGCGACACTAGGACTCCGGGCCGGCCGCCTCGAAGAGCTCGCCGGCACGAATCCGCGCCGCCATGTCCTTTGATTCGTCGCGGTAGACCCGGCCGTCCTCGAACTCGATCGCCGGATACTTGCGCTGACCCGAAAGCTGATCCAGCTCGTCGCGCTTGCCGGGACGAAGTGGCCCCTTGACCACCTCGTACTCGATGCCCTGCTCGTCGAGTGCCTTCTGCACCCGCCAACAGGGATGCGCGTCGACCTTGACCCACATGGTCGAGCAGCGATGGAGCTTGACTGCCATTCCGCCCACCCTAACGCGTTTTCGCGAAGCCATGCTTGGTCTCACTACTCCGGCACGAGGCGCTCGGCAACAGCATCGCTGCGAAAGTCGAAGATCCGCCTCAGATCGCGCCGTACGAAGAGCTTGTCGGCGATCGCGCCAATCGGTCCGAAGGGGACCCGGTAGCGCACTCGATCGTGGATAACGGTCCCGCCGTCGCCCGTTGCCTCGAACAGGTGGGTGTGCTCCCAGAGCGAGTAGGGGCCCTTGACCTGGATGTCGACGAAGCGCACCGGTGGTTCCCAGATCTCGATTCTCGTGCGCCAGCGGATCGGAACCCGGTGCAGCTTGAGCCTGTAGTCGAGCAGGGTTCCTGCCTGAAATGCGCCCGGTTCCGGCGTCGTCACTTCGAAATGAAGCCAGGGCGGTGTCAGCGGCTCGAGGTTGAGCGCGTCGCCGTAGAAGCCAAACGCCTGCTCGATCGGGACCTCGACTCGCTGGCTCCGTTCGAGGATTCGCACGGACACGGCTTCAGTCTTGCAGTGCAAGCGGGTAGGGCTACCGTGTGGAGATCGCGCCCCGCACTCTCATCGCCGGCGCCACGGGCTTCATCGGCGGCCGCCTCGCGACTGCGCTGGGCGGCCGCGGCGGGACCGTGCGATGTCTGGTCCGCAACCGCTCGAAGGCTCCCGCCCTCGAAGCAGCCGGATTCGACCTGCGCGTCGGCGACATCACCGACGCGGCGAGCCTCGACGGCGCCGGCCAAGACATCGAGGTCGCCTACTACCTCGTGCACGCAATGGCGGGTGGCGCGGGATTCGCCGAACGAGAGCGGAATGGCGCCCGCAATTTTGCCCGCATGGCAAAGCGCGAAGGGATCGGCCGCGTCGTCTACTTGGGCGGCCTCGGAGACGTAAGCGAGTCCGCTCACCTGCGCAGCCGCCACGAGACCGCGCAGGTCCTCGCCGCCGAGGGACCACCACTGACTTACTTCCGCGCGGCGATGGTGGTCGGCGCCGGCAGCGAGTCCTACCGAACCCTGCGCTACCTGGTTGGAAGGCTGCCCGTGATGATCGCTCCCTCATGGCTGCGCACGGACACCCAGCCGATCGGCATCGACGCCGTGGTCGAGTACCTGCGCCGCGCTCCCAATGTACCCGAGTCGGCCGGGCGCGAGGTCCAGATCGGCGGCCCCGACGTGCTCTCCTACTCGGAGATGATGGACCGCATGGCGATTGCACTTGGCAAGCAACCGCGCCCCAAGCTCCCCGTGCCATTCATCACGCCGTGGCTGTCTGCTCTCTGGCTGGGACTGATCACGCCGGTGGACGTGAAGGTCGCCCGACCGCTGGTCGAGGGGCTGACCACGCCGACGATCGTCACCGACCCATCGGGCGCCGAGGCCTTTGATATCTCCCCAGAGCCCTTCGACGAGGCGCTTCGCCGCGCCCTCGCCGAGGAAATCGCGCGGTCCTAAACCGATGGATCCCGCTAGTCCTAAGGCACTGACTAGTTATCAAGCTTTTTACTACTCATGACAGCGTGGAGCTATCATGACAGCAATGAGAACGGCCCAGGCGGCGGTGCCCAGCATCACCCTCCACGACGGCATCGAGATACCGCAACTCGGCATCGGCGTCTTCGGGGTGCCACCAAGAGAGACACAGAGGGCCGTCGAGCTGGCGCTTGAGGCTGGCTACCGTCATATCGACACGGCCACCACTCACGGCAACGAGAAGGAGGTCGGCGCGGCACTCGCCGCTTCGGGACTGCCCCGAGAGGACTACTTCGTCACCGCCCAGCTTTGGAGCTCGCAGCAGGGCCACGACTCGACCCTGATGGCCTTCGAGGCGAGCCTCGACCGACTCGGGCTGGACCATGTCGACCTCTACCTGACCCACTGGCCAGTCCCAGCGGGGAGCCCATTTGTCGATTCCTGGCAAGCCCTCGAACGGATCCACGGGGAGGAGGCGGCCCGCACGATCGGTGTGTCCAATTTCAGCGTCGAGGATCTCGAACTGCTGGAGCGGGAGACGGAGACCCGGCCGACGATCAATCAGGTTGAGCTGCACCTCCACGCCCAGCGGGCTGAGCTGCGCGCCTGGCACGCTGAGCACGGGATAGCCACGGGGGTCCGGAACCCCCTCGCGCAGGGCGAGCTGCTCGACGAGCCGATGATCGTCCGGCTCGCCGAGAGGCGTGGCAAGACGGCCGCGCAGGTGATCTTGCGCTGGAATCTGCAGCTCGGCAACGTCGTCATCCCCAAGTCGCTGACGCCAGAGCAGACTTGCGCGAACATCGATTTCTTCGACTTCGAGCTCTCGCACCGGGAGATGGCAGCAATCGGGGACCTCGACCGCAGTCGCCGGATAGGTCCCCGACGCGCCACCTCCCTCGCGTCCTAGTCCCGCCAAGGAACCCTCGGCAGTCAGTATTGCTTGGGCAATTTGCCGTTGCTCAGGTAATCTTTTCGAATCTCTCACAGAGGTCGTGTCAGCTGAAAACTCGACGTCTCCCTGCAAAACCCCCTCTCGCCCTGCTGGCAATCGTGCTGGCCACCCTGACCGGCTGCGGTAGCAGCGGCAACGCGACCGAGCCGCCTGCAAAAGGTCTGCCGGAAGAAATCGTGATTGGCGCCGCAATAGCCAAGACCGGCTACATAGAGCCCTACGACTCGACCTTTGCCGCCATCGAACAGCTGGTGAAAGAAACCAACGCCCGTGGCGGGATCAAAGGGCACAAAGTTCGGGTGATCCAAGCCGACAATCGCTCGGACCCACAGCAAGCCGTATTGGCGGTTCAGAAGGTGATCGAAGAAGGGGCCGATGTCCTTTTCTTCAGCGGAGAGGCGCTGACCGCAGCAGCCGGTTCGCCGCTCGCCGAGGAACACGACAAGCTGAGCTTTTCCATCGCCAATGAACCCGGTTACGGACCTCCGACGACCGGTCGCCTTTCCTTCAGCTCGAACCCGACCCTCCTCAGCGAAGCCAGCGGTGGAGCTTCGTTCCTGCACAACAGGGGCATCAGGCGTCCGTTCCTGTTCCGAGACACCTCGCTGATCTATGGCAAAGTCGACTGCTCGGCCTTCGAGCAGACCTGGGAGAAGCTCGGCGGCACGATCGCGGGCTCGGTCGATTTCGAGAACAGCGACGAGTCGATCGCCAGCCAGGTCAGCGAGCTGCGAAGCGCCGACGCCGACGCCGTCGTGATGTGCTCATACCCACCCGGAGGCGCCGCGGCGATCAAGCAGATCCGCGCTGCCGGCATCGACGTCCCGATCCTCGCACCCGCCGCCTTCGACGGCGTCTTCTGGCTGAAGGGCGTCCCGAACACCGAGAACATCTACGTGACCTCGAACGGCTCGGCCTACGATCCGCCTGACGAGGCAATGGCGAAGCTGTTCGAGAGCCTCCAGCGCGACGGCGTGGACACCGACGTTTCGAGCGCCCTACTGGCGGCCTATGCCGCCGGGCAGCTGATGCTGGGCGCGATCGAAGAAACGGGCAGCGTCGACGGGAACGTCCTCGCCGATGCGCTGGAGGCAAAACCACGCGCGACGATCATGGGCAGGGTCAGTTACACGAAGGCGGACCACCACCCCACCGGGACGCGGTGGCCGGTCTACGTCTACTCGAACGGCAAGCCGAAACTGGTCACGGAAGTCGAGTCGCAGTTCATCCCCGAATACGGCGAATAGTCGCGCAGTGACGACTTCTCAACTGGCGATCGCGCCCGCCGGAGCCGAGCGCTCGGCAAGCGCTCGATACACGAACTCCCTGAACGCCAGCCGATAGGCGAGCGTGAACCGATCGGCGAGAGCACTGACGTCTGCGTTCGGATCCAGCGGCAGCTCGGGCGGCTCAATCGCCGAGGTGATCGCCGTGTCCTCCGCGTAGACGCGCCCGTCGTAGGCGATCACCTGCTCGAGGCGCTCCTGATCGAAATTCTCGAGGCCTCCCTCGATCCAGTAGTGCGCCGACTCGGTTGCGCTGATCGCGCGAGCGGCGTGGAGCACGCAGCGCTCACCATCCTCAGTGAACAACCGGGCCGACGTAAAGTTGGGAGCAATTACGTGGTAGCCCATTTCTCGCAGCGTTCCCCAAACCGCTTCCGCGTCATCGCCGAATTCCATCTTCCGGTGAAGCGTCACCTCGAGACCGTTGCGTTCGGGCTCGAGTGGCTCGATCACCTCCGGCATTGCTCCCAGGGTGGCCTGGTGGACGAAGGCGAAGTGAGCGACATCGCGAAAGTTCTCGATCATCAGCCCGAAGGCGACCGGCAGCTCAAAGGGGGCGCCATGACCCCATGTCCACTCTTCGGGGTCGAACCACGGCGGGATGGGCAGATCGCTTAGCGGCTCCTCCAACACCGTCCAGACGAGACCCAAGTGCGCACGCGCCGGATAGGCCGGAATCCGGGCGCGTGACGGGATCTGCCGCTGGTCGAAAAGCGACGGGATCCGGGTGCAGGTCCCATTTCCCCCAGCCCACTCCCAGCCGTGGTAGGGGCACTGGATCGAATCGCCTTCGACCTTGCCCATGGACAGCGAAGCGCCGCGATGAGCGCAGCGGTCGGCGACGACCGCGGGGTCTCCAGCTTCGGTGAGGAAGATGGCGAGGGCCTCGCCGAGGAGTACGGCGCGCTGGGGACCGCTCTTTAGATCCTGGAGTCTCGCGACAGGCTGCCAGCAGCGGCGCAGCGCGAGGGAGACCTCCTCGCTGGTTGGGACTCGAGATGAGCTCTCGCTATGCATCGTGCTGACTCGATTATTTTAGAGCTTTTTTTCATTCACGGCTGCCTCCCCAGGTAGGCGCGCAGGACATCGGGGTTGCTCTGCAGTTCGCTGCGCGAGCCTTGGGCTCGGATCTTGCCGGTGCCGAGAACCAGGCAACGATCGGAAAAGTCGATCGTCCGGGCGGCGTTCTGCTCGACCAGCAACATCGTCACCCCTTCGTCGCGCAGACCCTGCAGCAGCTCGTAGATGACGTCGATCGTCTTCGGGGCGAGACCGAGCGAGGGCTCGTCGAGGATCAGCAGCTTGGGCCTGCCAAGCAGGGCACGGGCGATCGCGAGTTGCTGTTGCTCGCCTCCGGAGAGGCGATCGGCGCGCTGCTGGGCACGCTCGCGAAGGATCGGGAAACGCTCGAGCGTCTGCTCCGTCCAGACGGCATCCTCGCTATCGCTCCGCGTACCGAGCCGCAGGTTCTCCGTCACCGTGAGGGTCTTGAAGACGTGCCGGCCTTCGGGGACCAGTGCCAGCCCCAGCCTCGCGATCTGCTCTGGAGCCATTCCAGTCAGGGCGCGATCCTCGAATGACACCTCTCCCGACGTCGGGCGCACCAGGCCGCAGATCGACCGCAGGATCGAGCTCTTGCCGGCGCCGTTCGGCCCGATCATCCCGACCACTTCTCCTCGAGCGACGGCCAGATCGACTCCATGGACCACCTCGGTGCGTCCGTAGCTGACCCGGATCTCGTGCAGCTCAAGCATCGGCAGCCGCCAGGAAAGAGCTTCCAAGATAGGACTCGACTACGGCGGGATCGGCTTGGACTTCCTCCGGGGTCCCAACTCTTAGAGTCATGCCGTCGTCGAGCACCTGGACCTGCGGACAGAGCTCCATGACGATGGTCATGTCGTGCTCTATGAGCAGGATCCCGCAGCCGAAGTCCTCCAGCACGTTGCGGAGGATCTTGACCAGCTCCTGGCGCTCCGCTTCGTTCAGCCCGGCGGCGGGCTCGTCGAGGAACAGGTAACGGGGCTGGATGGCGAGTGCACGTGCGATCCCCAAGAGGCGCTGGCCTCCCGGGGGCAGCGAGCCGGCCGGTAAGGCAGCATGCCTGAGTAGGTTGAGGCGACTAAGCACCTCGACTGCGACCGCCACCGCGCGCCGTCTGCCGACCCCCATGCCCATCGCGCCGACGGCAACGCTCTCGAGGCCGCTCAGATGCGGGAAGGGGAGGGCGGTCTGAAAGGTACGACCCAGTCCGCCGTGGGCGAGGCGCGTCGGGGACCTCCCAGTGACGTCAACCCCGTCCAGCATGACGGTGCCCGAGTCGGACGCTTGAAACCCGCTGAGGACGTTGACGAGGGTCGTCTTGCCGGCGCCGTTCGGGCCGATCAGACCGAGGGCCTCGCCAGGCCCGAGCGCGAGGTCTATTTCTTTCAGGACCCGCAGGCCGGAGAAGGCGAGCGATATCCCTTCGGCACGCAGGGCGCCCTGCGCAACGCGGCCGGCCGGCGGCCGCTTGGCGACGGCCCTGTATGACCCGGGCAACGGCGCCGAGGCAACCGAGCGCAATGGGCGGAGCCAGGGCAGCTCACCTGCCTCTCGCCCGCCGCTGAGCCCGTTTGGCATCGCGATCATCGTCGCCAGCAGGATCAGGCCGAGGCCGATCGCGGCGAGCCCTGGAGCTTCTCCGATCGAGATCGCGCCGAACAGGCTGGCGCCATTCTCGACACCCCGAAGCACCTCGTTCACCGTCGCAATCGCGATTGCCCCGATCACCGCCCCGAAGACGCTGCGGGCACCACCGACGACCAGCATCGTCATCGTTGTCACGGTCGCACCGAAGTAGAAGGTGGTGGGATTGAGAACGCCGGACTGGTGCACCGCCAGCGCGCCGCCGATTCCGCACAGCAACCCGCTGATGACGAACGCGATCAGCCGCTCCCTCATCACGTTGATCCCGATCGATCGAGCTGCCACCTCGTCCTCACGCGTCGCTTGAAGGCGATAGCCACTTGAGGACCACTTGTATGCCAGCGCAAGGGCGGCGGCCGCGGCCGCCCAGAGCCCGGCAGACTCGACACTGGTCGTCGTCGGAATGTTGACCAGGCCGCTGCTACCACCGGTCACACGGTCCCAGTTGGCAACGACGTTGTAGACGACGACCAAAAAGGCGAAGGTGGAGATCGGGATAGCAAGGGTGGAGGTACGCATCAAGGGAAGGCCGACCACCATCGCGAGCAGGCCGGAGAGCGCTCCGGCGAGAAGGGTCGAGGGCAGCGGACCGAGGTGGGCGTCGGCGATGAGATCCGGCAGGCCGGGCGTCTGCAGCAGGACGAAGGCCGCCGGCAGGGTGAGAAGCGCGGCAATGTAGGCGCCGGCCGTAGCGAAGCCGAGCTGTCCGAACGAGTAGACCCCGCTGTTGCCGACGAAAACCTGCAGGCCGATGACGACGATCAGGTTGCAGAGGACCAGGGTGACGGTGCCCTGGAAGGAGGGCGCGCCGTTAGCGCCAATCAGAACGACGATCGCGATCAGGGCCAGCGGCGCCAGCAGCGAAACCGTCGCGGAGCGGCGGGAGCGAAATTGGGCGCCGCTCACACCCGAGCCCTCCCGATTTCTCCTCCAAGCAGGCCATGCGGCTTGAAGATCAAGACCAGCACCGGGACCGTGAACACGATCGCATCGCGAAACGGCGCCAGCCCCTCGGGGAGGTAGACGCCGAGCAGGGAGGAGAGGATTCCCAGCAGCAGACCGCCTACCACCGCGCCGACCATCCTGCCGAAGCCGCCGATCACCACCGCGACGAACCCCACCAGGACCGGGGTGAGGCCCATCGTCGGCGACACCTGGCCGGTCTGCATCACGAGCAATACGCCGACCGCGGCGGCGAGCGCTCCGCTGATCGCGAAGGCAACCGCGATCACACGATCGGCGCGGATGCCGAGCAGGCGCGCCATGTCGAAGTTCTCCGCCGCCGCCCGCATCGCCAG
Organism: Solirubrobacterales bacterium; assembly: GCA_036277915.1. Lineage (GTDB taxonomy): Bacteria > Actinomycetota > Thermoleophilia > Solirubrobacterales > 70-9 > VAYN01. Next base: position 328,466 of record DASUMA010000021.1, on the reverse strand, counting down.
GCCCGTGCGGGTTCGGTAGAGCAACCACCCGAGGCCACCCAGGACGACCGCCGTGAGTCCGAGGGTGACGAACTCCAAGTTCGGCACCGTGAGACTGCCGATGCTGGTTGATTCGCTGATCGATGCCGGTGTCTCGACCGACTGGGCCCGAGCGTCTACCGCCACAGTCACGACGTTCTGGAGAATCGCCGCAACAGCCAACGAAGTGACAAGTTGGGCCGAGAGGTCGGCGCTACGTACCGGCCGGAAGGCCACACGCTCGGCAAGCAGCGCGACCGCGATCCCAGTGAGCAGAGCAGCCGCAACTGCCGCGGCGAAAGGCATGCCGGCGAAAACGTACAGGGCGTAGGCGGCGAGCATGATGAACTCGCCGTGGGCGAAGTTCATCATTCCCATCACCGTGTAGACGAGCGTGATGCCGAGGGCGATCAGCGCATAGAGACTTCCGAGAGCGAGAGCATCGATCAGGTTCTGACCCAGCTCGGTCATCTGCCCCTAATCAGCTGAGCTCAAAGGCGAGCTGGGCGATGTCGGCGCGGTAGACGAGACGGGCGAACTCGACCGGGTGCTCCCGCCCCGACTCATTTGCCCGGCCGAACTGGACGAAGCGTCCCATCAGGGCCGGATCGCCGGCAGAGGCGCCAAGCCGAGAAGACGCCCACTCGCCGAAGAAGGTGTGCTCGATCGAGACAGTGGCACGGGTGAGGTCGAACCAGTTGGGGGCGGGCGGCTTTTCGCCGGACCTGAGCGCCCGCGCGGTGGGAAGCATCCACGGCACGTCGGCGGTGGAAAAGGAGTCGACGAGGAACACCGACGGCTTGCCTAGGTCGACTACCGCGGTTACGTGTGTGACTGGCGTCTGCTGATCCTCGATCTCGAGGAAGTGCGACACGGTGCGGTCGGGCAGACGCTTGCGAGCACTGTGCACCGTGATCGCCAGATCGTCGTGCCGCTCGAGCGCCAACCTGACCAGCCCGGTCACCTGAACTTCGCACCGCACCGGGGCGACGAAAGCGCCCGATCCCTTGACACGGTAGATGGCTCCGTCGCTGACCAGGAGCTCGAGCGCCGGTCTGATCACCGCGCGCGAGACCTTGAACTGTTCCTCGATCTCACGCTCGGAGAAGAAGCGTGCGCCAGCCTCCCAGCCCCCAACCTCCAATAGGACCTTGAGAGCCGTCGCGAGCTGGAAGTAGAGCGGAACCTCGCTCTCACGGTCGAGCTCGCGTATGTCGGACAGAGAGACAGGTGAAGGCTCAGGTCGGCCCTGCACCGTTTGGATGGGCTTGACCATTTGAGCTGAGCATATCTTTCACATCCAACTCGAATAAATCACTTATCTAAAATACTGCTCTCACCTCGCCAATCGCGAGCCGCGCTAGTCGCCGTGCTCGAAGCGGACCTCGGGCAGGGTGCGGTTGAGCCAGGAGGGCATCATCCAGGCAGCCTGGCCGGCGAGCCGCAGGAACACCGGCAACAGCAGCAGGCGGACCGGGAAGGTGTCGAGGAGGACGGCGACGCCGAGGATTACCCCCATCTCCTTCGGTGGCAGCGGTCCCGAGAGGGCGAAAGTGAAGAAGACCGCGACCATCACCCCTCCGGCGGCGAGGACGACGCGCCCCGAGCGGGCCAACCCGCCGACCATCGCCTCCTTCGCATCCGCGGTCTGCTCCCACTGTTCCCGCACCGAGGAGAGCAGGAAGACGGTGTAGTCCATCGCGATCGCGAAGATCATCGCGAAGAAGAAGATCGGCCCCCAGGCGTCGAGAAAGCCCTGCGATTCGAAGCCGAGCAGGCCGCTGAGGTGACCGTCCTGGAAGATCAGCTTGGCGACCCCGAAGGCGGCGGCGGTCGAGAGCAGGTTGGCGAGAACCGCGATCGCTGCCACCAGCGGCGCCTGGAAGGCGATCAGCAACAGCAGGAACCCGAGCCCGACGACGAGCCCGATCGCCAGCGGCGCCTTCGCCGCCAGCGCCGACTCGAGGTCGTGGTTCTCGGCGGCCGCGCCGCCAACCAGCGCGTCCGGAGGTAGCGTGTCCCGCAGCCGCTCGACCGTGTCGCCGAAGTCGGCGCTCGCGGCGGCGCTGGTCGGCACCGCGCCGATCAGGACCGCGTCGCCTGCGCCGGCGACGGGGGCGGCGACGGAAGCGATGCCGGGGTCGCCTTCCAGACCCTCCATCACCGCCGTGCGGGCGGAGCGCAGTGCGGTGACTTGGATCGCCGCTGGCGCGCCCGGGCCGAAGGCGGCGCTGAGGTGCCGATAGCCGACTCGCGAGGAGTCGTCCTTGGGGACGACCACGATCGACGGCATCCCCGTCTTCAGGCTGAGGGCCGGGAGGGCGAGGCCAACGAGGAGGACCAGAGCGAGGCCACCGAACAGGAGTGGGCGCCGCCACAGCAGTTCCCCCCAGCGAGCGAGCCGTGGCGAGCCGCGATCGCCGCTGCGAGCCCATGGCAGGGACAGCCGGTCGAGCCTGGGCCCGAGCTTGGCCAGCACCGCCGGCAGCAGCGTCAGCGTCGCCAACAACACGAAGAGGACCGAGACCATGATCCCCAGCGAGACGGAGCGGAAGGCGGGGCTGGGGACGAGCAGCACCGCCGAGATCGAGACGAGCACGGTGAGGGCGGAGAAGAGGACCGCCTTGCCGGCGCTGTCCATCGTCTCGGCAACCGCCTCGACCGCGCTGCGATCGCCCGCGAGCGCAGCGCGGAAGCGCATGACGACGAACAGCGCGTAATCGATCCCGAGCGCCAGCGCGAACATCAGCGCGAAGTTCATCGCCCAGATCGAGACCGGCGAGATCAGGCTGCCGAGGTAGAGGACGCCGGCGGAGGCGACGAGGCCGGTGATCGTCAGCATCAGCGGCAGACCGGCGGCCACCAGCGAGCCGAAGGCGAGGACGAGAATCGCCAGCGTCACCGGCCAGGAGATCAGCTCCGACTTCAGCATCGCCTCGCGGTTGGCTTCGTTGAAGTCCGCCCACATGGCAGAGGCGCCGGTCAGGCTCGCCTCGGTTGCCGGCCCCGCCGCGGCGGCGATCTCGGGCCTAAGGCGATCGGCGGCGGCGACCATCTCGTTCGGCCCGCGGGCGGCGGTGCCAACCACTATCGCGGTCTGGCCATCGGCGGAGATCGATGCGCCGGGGCGCGGGGAGATGACGTCCCCGACCGCGGGGTCGGCGGCCAGCACTCGTTCAACTTGGACCACAGTGCGCCGGAGCCGCGACGCACTCGCTCCGGCCCGGGAGGAGTGGACCGCAACCTGGAGCGCGTAGGCGCCCGCGCCGCCGAACTCGCGCTGGAGCTGGCCCCGGGCTTGGACGGACTCCGAGCCGCTCGCCTCCCAGCCGGCGCCGGAGAGCGCCGTCTCGACCCGGGGCGCCAGCAGACCGAGGCCCACCGCGATCAGCGCCCAGGCAAAGAAGACTCCCCGTCTGTGGGTCGCGGCGTAGCGCCCCAGCCGCCCGATCGGTCCCAGCTTTTGTGTCATGTCCATTTCCTCGCCTACCATTCACAAATTCACAGTTGATCAACTTATCAGTTGTGAATGGTAGAATAACACGATGAAGCAGAGCCGGTTGACCCCAGAGGCAGCGGAGCTGATCGCGCGCCGTTTTCGCGCCCTCTCCGATCCAACCCGATTGCGAATCCTCGACGTCCTGCGACGGCAAGACGAGGCCTCGGTGGGAGAGCTCGCCGAGCTGGTCGGGGGCTCACAGCAGAACGTCTCCAAGCACCTCGGCGCCCTCCATGCGGAGGGCTTCGTCTCTCGCCGCAAGCGCGGAACCAGCTCGATCTACCGAATCACCGACCCCGGCGTGCACCAGATCTGCGACGGGATCTCGGCCGGAATCGAGGCCCAGATGGAAGAGATGGAGGCGGCGCTCTCCGGCTGAGCCGACCGCTTCCGCCTAGCGGCGTCGCCTGAGGCGCGGTCAGCAGGGCAGTTCGACCGTCACCCTGACGGTGTCGCTGCGAGTGCTGGTGCCGTCAGAGACTTCCAATTTCCAGTCGTGGGCTTGCGAGCAGCCCGTGGTCGAGTAAACCCGCTGGTTGCCGGGGTCCTGCACGGTCGAGCGCTGTTCGCTCGGGCCGGAGGGCACTACGGTGTCGGTCCATTTGTAGGTGAGCGGGTCGGCTTCGGGATCACTCGCGTTCGCCTGGAAGTTGAAGGTCGCGTACCACTGGTGAAGTGACGGGTCTCATGTTGCCCCAGCGCCGATTTCGACCTCTCCAGCCGATCCAAGAATCCCCACAAACCCGCTCCCCAAGCGGGATTCAGCGAACGCGCCTGACAGGATTCGAACCTGTGACCTTCGGTTTCGTAGCCCGAGCCCACAGACCCGCTGGGCTACGTGGAGCCCGGTTTCAAGCGGTTTTTAGCGGATCGAGTCCCGCTGGGATCGGCTGGAATCTGTGGGGCATGTTGCCCCATTTGTTGCCCCAGCAGGGTTAGGTGACGAGGTTGTCGATGCGAGTTCGGACTAGCCGAGCGCGACCGGCTCCCGCCGGGCCGTGGGAAGCGGTCGCGCTTTGGACGGCGTAGTCGAAGTAGGGCTCCCCGCGAAGCTCGGCCAGCTCGTCGCGGATGTACGTGCGCAGGTCCGGTACTGCGGACGCGACTTCTTCGATCAACTCAGGTCGGCCGTCGATCAGCGTGAGCACGTCGTGGATGTCGAGGCTGGGCAACAGGTCGCCCCCGCCCCGACCCTTCCAGGCACAGAGCTTCGTCGCAACGAGCGCCGGCGGCGCTGCGGCACGTATCTCCGCACCGGATTCGAGAGTGACCGTCACAGCGCTGGAGATCGCCTCGTCGTACCAGGGATTGGAGAATCCGAGGATGTCGGGATCGGTCGGCATGACATCCAGAACGAGTTGCGGATCGGCGCTTCTCCACCGACAGATGACGGGCGCGCCCACCGCCTCCTGAAGTCCCCGCTCGCGTAGTCGATCGCCAAGCTGGTGGTACTTCACACGGCTTGCCACCTCGCAGACCACATCGACATCTTCCGTTGCCCGCGTTGGAGGAGCGCCGGGCTCGGTAATCCAGAGGTGAACCGTGGCACCACCGACGAAAACGACCTCATCGAGCAGAGGCCCGAGAAGCGCCGCCGCAGTCTCCAACTGAAATGCGCTCACCGGCCTGCGACCACGGATCGCTCCCGCAGCATCTTCGAGAGAAGATCTCCCGCTACCTTCCGGACCCGAGCGTCCCCGGCCCTGAGGCTGTCGAGGAGAGCGAGGACTTCACCGAGCTCCGGCCAATTCTCCACCGCCTCAGGCGCAGAAGAGTGCAGCGGCTCGATGGCCTGCCCCCGAACTCGCCCTTGGGCGTAAGGCCAGACTGGAGGAGGCTCGTCACCTGAGGAGCGGATCGCGCCCGCCATCGGCTCCGCCGCCCATGCCGCAGGCACGCCCGGCGTCAGCGCACCGAGTTGAGCAGGAGCGACAAAGCGCAATGCGTGAAGCGCGAACTCCTCGCAGTGAGGGAGATGGACTTCGCGACGTTCCACCGAATACAGATCCGCGCCCTTCGCTCGCTCCAACGCTCGCTGCACGACCGGGTGCGGAACGCGTAGCCGCTCCGCAAGCGACCTGTAGCTCCAGGCCCCATCGTGGGCGAGCAGCCCACTGAGGACGTAAACGTCGGAATCCTTGACCATGACGAGGAGTAGTGTATCAGGTCTCAATACACGATACAGAGGTCTCGTCAGGGTCGCTTATCGAGCTCGCGGATCGTCCACCGCGTAGCGAGGCGCACACTCGGCGTCTGTCCCCTTGAGCTGCCCGATCTGGATCGAGCCGTCGTCCCAACCCCAGACCGAGAAACCAGCTGCCGCGAGTTCGTCAAGGACACCTTCGAGCTTTGCTTTGGCCTCTGCGATATCCATCAGTTCAGGCCTCGCCCCCGTAGAGCGCAACTGCCTCAGCTAGAACGCGGTCGCGCACGTAGGGCGACAGGCTGGCCTCGGTGACGACATCCACGTCGACCCCGAGGATCTCCTCCAGTTCGTTGGACAACGCAATCAGGTCAAACAAGGTCCGGCCCTCTGCCATGTCAACAAGGAAATCGAGACCGCCGGAGGCGTTCCGCCTCCCACATGAGGTTGAACCGAGCAAGCGGACATTGGCTGCCCCGCGGGCGGCAGCGATGCTGCGCACGTCCTCCCGAACCTCCGTCAGCACCTCGATGCGCTTGAGCACCTCGCGGTCCAGCCCGTCGGCACTGCGCAGGCGCTTGGCCAACCGGCGAAGCCGCTCCGCCCGGTCGTTCACCTCCTCGATCTCGTATCCCGTCTCCGCTTTCCTGGCAAGAACCTCGATCAGATCATCGGTGATCTGCTTGCCGCTGGCCGTCCTGCCGTACGTCTTCCTCGCCGTCAATCCCACAGACAATAAGTATCGTAGAGCCTACGCGAACGCTCCTCGATTGCGGGGTCAATCGGTCATAGGTACGGACGGACGCAGGTTGCTCCTCTGGTCGGCAGCACTACCCGTGAGCGCCACGAACTCGCAGTCAGGCTCGCAAACAGGCTGGCTCACCACCATCTTGCCTGGATAGGCATGGTAGGCCTGCGAACCGCAGCCTCCTATCCGCTCCATCCCGCTCAACAGGCCAACTAGATGCAACACCTCGTGAGCCGCAACACTGAGGCTGAAGGGAAAGACGTTGCGCCTCGAGAGACGATCGCGGTCAGCTTCCGAAAGTCCTCGGATGTAATCGGGATCATCAAGCTTGCCCGCGCGATCAAGAGCAACATCGCTTCGGCGCAGCGCATCCTGGCAGACCAAGCAAGCGTTCCCAGGACCGATCGTGTGAATTCGCCAGTCAACATGCAGAGGCGTGCCGTCGGGCTTGACACGAGCCGCTATTCCTCCATCGATCACCGGAATCAAATGGGCATATGCAATCGAGTTCATTAGGAACCGCGGCCACGGGCGATCAACGCAGCTGAACAGCACGTCGCAATCCAAGGCAGCCGCGAGGCCCTTAGGATCAAGCAGGCTGTGGGGGGCGAGGTGCAAACTAAGCTCGGAGGCGGTCGCGGAACGCCTCGCGTTTCGTGCCGCCACTTGAACCTTGCTGAGTCCAGCAACAACGTCGGCCTCGCTAGCGCCGGCCGTTCGATCGCGGTTACGCTCCTCCAGCACATCGAAATCAATCAGAGTGAGGTCGGCAAAGCCAACCCGGGCGAGTGCCTCAGCGACAATGCTGCCCACACTACCGAGGCCGATGATTCCGATCCGGGTGCGAACGAGCTCCGCCTGCACCGCCTCTCCCCAGACGCTCGCGGTTGCAACCTGGCTCGCACTCACGGCAGGAACGGCAATCATCGGGTGCCGGGTGATCCGCATCGACCGCCCGACAATGCGAACAGATTCTGCTTCATGGCGACGAAAACATTTTGGGTCGGTGCGCACCCACCGGCGAGCTGAGTAAGCACCATCGGTGCCCGAAGTCAGTCCAACCAGCGGCAGGCCCGAACGACCCCAAACTGGTCCTGCGAGTCGATCTCGCTCGGCAACGACATCGTCGCGACTCATGCCCTGCCAGCCTGGGCCGAGGTGACTGTGGATAAGCGCGATGCCAGTGCCCTCAGGTCGCCCAGAGAGGACGCGCTTCAAATACTGAGGGTTAAAAGCGACGTTGCCCTGGAGAATACGGTCGTCATCTCTTGGTAGGACCAACTCCGAGATGATTGCCGTAGTTTGAGATGCGCCTTGACTTGGCCGCCAATAGGCAAAGCAAAGATCCTCCTGATTGGGCCCCTTGTCGAGATGAGCACGTAGGATGCGATCAACCTCGGCAGCCATGGCCACCGAGAAGCGCCCTCCGTCCCAATCAAGCGTCATGTCGCTCATACCGGCTCCCAACGATCATCACCGAGAACGGTAAGGACGTGAGTCCAGATCGCCTGTGGAGTAGGGGGCCGATCGAACCGCCGCGACCAATATTGCCATTCCGGGCCCAAGGGGCTACCTTGCGTTCCCAGCGGCTCTCCGGTGTTCATTGCAACCAAAGCAGGGCGCGTATGGATAGCTGCCGGCACAAGATACGGCTCGCTCTGAACTCGCTGAATCGCAACGTCGCAGATTCGTCCGCGCAAGCCGCCAGTTGGGATTTCGATGCCACGAACAACGGTGAATTCGACGTCGTCTGGAGATGAAATCAGCTCCACTTCATGGCCTATCGCTGCCATGTAGGACTCCAAATCCTCGGCCTTCATTACGAAACCGGGGTTGGGGCTTTGTGCGTAGCGGTAAAACGCTCGTCCTTATGGATGGGAACCAGCTCGTTGAGATCACTGAAGGCGTGATCACCCTCATCGCGACTCAGCTCGTAATCTGCGGCCGGTTTGAAGCCAGCATTTTCAAGGATCGCCTTGACTGCCAGCTTGTGCTCGTTAGTGCTTTGGGCGTCGCCATTGACAAAGTAATCGATCGTCTTGGGGGGCTTATTGGTCGCGTCACCGCTCATTGAAAGATCCTTTCTGGACGTCCCGGGGGACTAGCCTGTAGGTTGGGTTGTATAGACAACATCAACTTGATGTTGGGAACTCTACTACAACTTCATGACAGAAAGATTCCGGAGGCGCAATGGGCAGCAATGATGCCGAGAGCGGCCAGTCTTTCGGCGCGCAAATCCGCCAATTCCGAACCGCTGCAGGGATGACCCAGCGTCAAGTCGCGAGCGAGCTTGGGATTGACTTCACCTATTTGAGCAAGCTAGAGAACGACCGTGGCGAGCCACCCGGCGAGGAGCTGGTGAGAAGGCTCGCGGCGCTTCTTGGCGCTGATCCAGAGGAGCTCCTCGCTTTAGCGGGCAAGGTGCCGCCCCAGCTACGCGAGCGTGCGCAAGGGGATATCGAGTTCGCTCGGTTTCTGCGCCGCCTACCGACCGCTTCGGAGAAAGAGCTGCACGGCCTCTACCGCAAGCTGAATATCAAACCACCGGACAAGTCATGACTTACATCCCCGAGGCACGAATAGAAGCACGAGCAGCAGAGCTGTGGCGGGCACATGAACTCACCCCCGGTTTTGATATTGAACACCTACTTGACCATCTTGGCCTCGGCCTCGTGTGGGAGGAGATCGACGAGTCCGGCGACGATGAGCGGGTGCTCGGCCAACTTATCCCAGCTAAGCGCCTCATCGTCTTGAATGAGCGCCACATAGAGGCCCTTGAGGACCGTGGTGGGCGTCTTCGCCGCTTCACTTTGGGTCATGAGATAGGACACTGGCTGCTTCACTCCAGTGCCGCCCGACTGCGTTCACTGAGCCTCTTCGACGGCGAACGCATCTGGTGCCGCGATGGCTCCCCGGATCCGGTCGAGCGCCAGGCAGAGATGTTCTCTGCCGCACTCCTAATCCCCGCCCAAGCACTGCGTGTTGCCCTACCAACTCCACCTTGGGAGGGCTGGCCGACCGTCTATCGGCTTTCCGATGCCTTCGGGGTCAACGTCACGCCGATGGCGATCCGCCTGGAACGTCTCGGCTGGATGCACCGCAACGAGAAAGATCTCCCGGTCTGTGGCCAGGCGTCAGGACCAGGGCAGGACTCGCTTTTCTGAGCGGAAGACGCCTGGGTTACCGAGCATGAGTTGAAGGTAGATCGAGTAGTGGCGCCTCGTCACCAGGCAGCAGATGCGTGTAGCGCGTTAGCGTGAACGCGGGTGAATGGTGGCCGAGGGCGCGGCTCAGTTGGAGGAGGTTGGTGCCTTGGCTGAGGTGGAGTGATGCGAAGGTGTGGCGGAACGTGTGGAAGCCGGCCCATGGCGCTTCGACCTCCTCTACGAGCGGCTTTAGGACGCGGCGGCGGAGGTTGCCGGGGTCGAGCGGGCCGCCTGCTTCGCTGGGGAAGGCGAGGGCGGTCGAATCTTGATCGGGCTGGGCGACGAGCTGGGCGCGGAGCTTCGCCGCAAGCGGCGGCGGTAGGCGGACCTCTCGGCGACCGTACTTCTCTTGGGCGGCACGATCCGGTCGCGGACGAGGGCGCGGCGGATGCAGACCTCGGGGTCGCTCTGATCGAGTTGGAGATGCAGGCGCTGGAGGGCTATCGCCTCGCTGATCCGTAGGCCGGTTGTGGCCAGGAGCTCGAAGAGTGGCTTGTGGCGCTCGGGTGCCATCGCGAGGACGGCGGCGAGCTGGTCGCGGCTGAAGACCTTGACCTCCTCGTCGGGCAGCTGCTCGCGGTGAGGCATCGCGAGACCCTGGGCCGGGCTGTGGCGGATCAGGCCCTCGCGCTTGGCAGTCGCCAGGGCTGCGCGCAGCGAGATCACGGCGTTGGCGATGGTGCGGTCGCTGAGGCACTTGCCCTGCTCTGACTCGTCGGCGAGCCAGTCCATGTAGCGGGCCAGCGCGTAGGTGCTCACGTCGACCAACTTCAGCTTGCGGGGGAAATGGCGGTGCGCGTAGGCGCGGATCAGGCGGCGGTATTCCTCGCGGGTGCTCTCGCGGAAACCGCGCCGGCCTTGGCCGCGGTAGCGCTCGACCCATTCATCGACGTAGCGGAGGAAGCCGATCGTCGTGCGCTCTTGAAGCTCGCCGCGGTCGCGGTCGGTCTCGCTCTCGCGCTTGATCCGCTTCGCCTCCTCGTAGGTGCGGGCGTGGCGCTTTCGTTGCCGCCCGGCGCTGCGAAAGACGGAGACGTAGCCGATTGTCTGCCCGGCGCCGTCCACGCGCTTGAAGACGCCGGGCGTCTTGGTCTTTCTGAGCCGCCGCTTGTCGCCGCAGCCTGGATCGGCCGCGGGGGCCGACGTATCCTGGGAAACGCTCATGAGCTTCCACCTCGTGAGCCGGGGGCGGGCCGTTGTCGCGGCGCCGCCCCATTTGCGTTGTCGGACAAAACGTTAACAGGAGGATCGGGACTCCCGGGAGGCTTTCAGCGGCGTCGGTCGCGGCTCGTTGTCTACTTCGCACCGCTGCTCGCACTACGGCTCGTTCTACGGCTCGCACTACGGCTCGCATCGCCTGATGCTGGTGGCGGCGCAAAGTCGCTTGTCGCCTGCGATTGGGACGATGCCGTCGCGCTGACATCTATCGTCGCAGCAGGGGTTCCCATCGGGGTTCGCGTCGGGGCTCCCATCGGGGTTCACACGGCTCGAAGCGATAACCGCTCTGGACCGCTTGTAGCCTGGCGCTGCGGCGACACGGCCTCGCTGACATCTATATGCCGACGCGGAGCGTTCCCGAAGTGCGCCGCGATCGCCGGAGGCTCGCGGTCCGACCGCTGCGTCAGCCTCGCCGTGGCTCTGCTGATCCTCGCCTTCTGGTTGGACCGCCCGGCCGCCTGATCGGACGGCCGGTCATTCACCGAAGACGACGCGGTAGATCGGTGGCTGCGGCTTTCCGAGGGCCGAGGCAGGGACGCAGCCCAACATCAGGCTGCGCTCCTCCCTGTGGCCTGCGCCTCGACCCTCGGAAAGCCGCTCGCCGCGTGGCCGTCAGTCAGCCTCGCGGGGATCGAGTTGCTCGATCAGCTCCTCGCAGGTGCTCTTGGCGCGCTGGTAGCGCTGCTTGGCGCTCTCCTCTTCCTTCTCCAGCAAGCGCGCGCAGGCCGAGCCCTCCAGCACGCATCCAGCTTCGCCGTGCAGGCGCCGCAGCAGTTCGATCAGGTCATGCGGCGGCATCGTCAGGGCAACGGTCGCGCGCCCATGCTCTGGCTCCCAGCCGATGTCGTCGAGCAGGCGGAAGTCTTCGCCGAACTCGATCCCCAGCCGCTCGGCCTTGGCGAAGTCCTTCTCCTCGATTGCGATCCAGAAGTCGCCTATTCCGCTGAGGTGGTCGAGGACGAGCTCATAGAGCGCGTCCCTACGCTCCCGGTCGATCGTGGCGGTGGTTTTGGCAGGCACGGGTCCCCTTTCGCTCAGGACGCCGAAGGGAAGCCCAGGGATGCCGTCCGGCTCCCGCCTACGGCGGGTACCGTCTCTCTCGCATCGAAGCTACGTCTTCGGTGCCGGGCCCCGGGGCGTCTTCAGCGTCGCCGGGGCCGCTATTTGGTCTTGTCGGCGGCGAACGTAGGTGGACGGGACGCCCGTCTCAAGGTCTCGCGCCGAAGCTCACTCGGACCTCATGTTGCCCCAGGCGTTGCCCCATGGCGCTTTTCGGCGGTTCCGCGCGACGCCGAAAACACCGCAATCCCGCTCCCCAAGCGGGATTACGTCAGCGCGCCTGACAGGATTCGAACCTGTGACCTTCGGTTTCGTAGACCGACGCTCTATCCAACTGAGCTACAGGCGCGGGATTGGGCTGGGTGGCCCGGAGGGGCGATTCTAGGGACTTGGGGGCGTGGTTAGGCGGCTTCCGGCTCGCTGGGCTGGTTCAGCCGCACGTGCCATTGGACGGTAGCGGTTGCGACGCGCTGGCCGTTGGAATCGGTCAGCTCGATCTCGCAGGGGAAGACGACCTTGCCATCGGCGTCGAGGGTGGCGAGGGCGTCCTCGGTGGGAACGCCGAGTGTGGCCTTCGCCTCGATCGGGCCCTTGGCGATCTTTTCGTAGGAGATCTCGGCGCTGCGGGCGAGCGGCGTGACGTCACCCATACGCTCGGCGAAAGCGCCGACGAAGGCGGCGCCCGAGGCAGCCTCGGCGACAGTGAAAAGGGCTCCCGCGTGCTGGGAACCGACGTGGTTTGTCAACTCGGTGCGCTCGGGCAGAACCACGACCGCCTCGCCCGCGGCGACACTGGTGATCTCGAGGTCCAAGAACCCCGCAAAGGGCACAGCCTGGGTCATCCCCTGGGCGATCGCGTCGAAGTCGGTCACGGCGGGAACCCTATCCCGTCAGCGACCATCGAAGGTGGCGTGTCCGGGGCCGCCGTGCTCGAGGAAGGTCCTGACCGCCCGCTGCAAGTCCTCGGTGGCGAAGAGGTCCCCCGCCTCGGTTCGGATCGCCTCGTCGGCGGCGGGGATGCCTCCCTCGCGAAAGCGACGCAGGACCAGCTTCGTCATCGCGTGGGCCTTGGTCGGACCTGCCGCCAGCTCGGCGGCGAACTCCCGCGCTCGCTGGTCGAAGCCCTCGTCCTCGAAGACGCGATTGACCACGCCCCAGCCGGCCAATTCCTCGGCGCCGAATAGCTCTCCGGTCATCACCAGCTCACGGGCGCGGCCGCTGCCTGCCCGCTCGGCGAGCCGCTGGGTGCCGCCCATCGACGGCGTCAGCCCGACCACTTTCTCGACCAGACCGAACTTCGCCGAGCGCGCGGCGAGGATCAGGTCGCAGCCCAGCGCCAACTCGAAAGCGGCGGTGAGAGTCAGGGCGTGGGCTGCGAAGACAACCGGCAAAGGCAGCGCTTCCACCCGCTCGACTGCTCCGATCAGCTCGTCCCAGAGACCGCTCGCCTGCTCCGGCGTGAGCTCGTCGAACTCGGCGACGTTGACGCCGCCGGAGACCGCTCGTCCCTCGGCGCGGATCAGCAGCGCCCGCGGCAAGTCGCCCTCGACCGCGCCGATCGCTGCCTGCAGGCCCTCGAACATGCTGCGATCGAAGAGGTTGAGCGGCGGGCTGTCGAGGGTCATCACCGCCAGGCCGGTCTCGTCACCCTCCACTCGAATTGGCCCCTGCGCCTGGCTCATCGGGCCGGGATCATGGCACGCGATGGACCTCGAAGAGGTTCGTCCCGAGCTCCTGCTCCGGCAGGCCCGCCGTAATCGCGATCAAGTCCCCCGAGCCGGCTATCCCGTGCTCGGCCGCCAGCGCAGCACAATCGTGGAGCAGGCCACGCACATCGGTCTCGTGGTCGTGGAGGACAGCCGTTACGCCGAAGAGCAACTTCAGCCGCCGCACCGTCTCGATCCGAGGCGAGACGGCGAGCACCGGCACGTTGGGCCGGTGGGCGGAGACGAGACGCGCCGTGCGACCGCTGGTCGTCGGCACCACCAGCGCCGCCAAGCCAAGGCGATAGACCGCGCCAACGGCGCCCTGCGCGACCGAGTCGGCAACGTCCTGCGTGGCCTGGTCGGTTCTGCCGAAGAGCCAATCCCCGTAGGGCAGGTCCGGCTCCGTGGCCCGGGCGATCTGATCCATCACCCGCACAGCCTCGATCGGGTGCTGACCCACGGCCGTCTCCTCAGAGAGCATCACTGCGTCGGTGCCGTCGTAGATCGCATTGGCGACATCGGTCACCTCAGCCCGGGTCGGTCGGCGGGCGATCACCATCGAGGCGAGCATCTGGGTCGCCGTGATAGCCGGCTTCGAGCGGCGGCCGGCAGCGCGGATCAGTCGCTTCTGCACAACCGGCACGCGCGCGAGCGGCAACTCGATGCCGAGGTCTCCCCGGGCAACCATGATGCCGCCGGTCGCCGCTGCGACGATCTCCTCCGCGTTCTCCGCCGCCTGCTGCTTCTCGACCTTGGCGATCAGGGGAATGTCCGAACCGAGCGCGCGCAGCCGCTCGCTGACCGGCTCCAGATCAGCCGCCGTCGAGACAAAGGACACGGCGAGCAAGTCGACGCCCTGCTCGACCGCGAACTCGACCCAGCTCAGGTCCCCCGAGGTCGCGGCGGGCGTATCGATTCCCGGCACGTTCATGCCCTTGTGCGAGGAAAGGGTGCCGCCGACCTCCACCTCGCAGTCGAGCCCGCCGTCCTCCTGGCCGCGGACCCGCAAGCGGATCGAACCGTCGGCAAGGTAAACCGGCTCGTCCTCGCCCAACGACGTCACCCCCGGCCAGGTGACTGGAATCGTTTCCCGATCCCCCTCCACCTCCTGCGGGGTCAGCTTCACGTGCATCCCGGTCTCGAGCTCGGCGACGTCGCCGCGCAGCTCCCCGATTCGCAGCTTTGGCCCGGGCAGATCCCCCAGCACCGCGACCTCTTGGCCGACCTGCTCGGCGGCGGCGCGGACCGCCTCCACGGTGCGCGCGTGGCGATCGCGGTCAGCGTGGGAGAAGTTGAGGCGGAAGACGTCGGCGCCCGCCTCGATCAAGCGCGCCAGCGTCTCCGGCTCCCAGCTCGCCGGCCCGACCGTGGCGATGATCTTCGTGCGCCTTCCGTGCCGCATCCATATGACTGTAGAGCGTGACGTATCGCACTCCGCCTATTCGCAACGTTGACACCGATCTCTGTGACAATGGTCAGGTGAGCAGCGTCGCGGAGCGTCCCGCCAGCACCGACGAGCCCGCCTTTCCGGACCTGGTCGGCGAGGCGTCTCCCTCGCCCGCGGGACCGATCGAGGCGGCTGCGCTCGCAGACCTTGGCAAGCCGCCAGTAGTGCCGCTGCCGCGGGTCTCCCAGATGCTGCGCTTCAGCCAGCGCCAGATCGAGTACGTCTTCGGCGCCCAGCGCCGCATAGGAGAGACCTTCCGCATGCGCACCGCTATGCCCGGCGGTCCCGTCGTCACCAGCCATCCCGGCCACGTCCGCTCTCTCTTTACCGCCAAACCCGAGCTTGCTCCCTCGCTGACCGGAGAGTCGCCGCTGCGACCGATTCTCGGCACCGGCTCGGTCCTGACCTCGCTCGGCGAGCGCCACATGCGCCAGCGCAAGCTGCTGCTGCCGCCCTTCCACGGCGAGGCGATCGAGCGCTACACGGAGATGATTGCCGCCGCGACCGAACGCGAGCTCGACCGCTGGCCGCTGAACCGGCCCTTCGCGCTGGCTCCGCGCATGCAGGCAATCACCCTCGACGTGATCATGGCCGGAATCTTCGGAATCGAGGGCAAGCCCAAACGGGGCACGCCGGAGAACCAGATGCGGATCACGGTCAAGCGCCTCGTCAACGCCTCGACCTCGCTGGTCGGCCAGGCAGGAGAACTGCTCAACATCGGTCGCGAAGATGCAGTGGGCGTCGTCAAGGTCGGCGTCACCCTGCTCGACCGGCCCACCTACGCCGTGATCGAGGCCCGCCGCCGCGACGAGCACCTCGCCGAGCGCCGCGACATCCTCTCCCTCCTCCTGCAGGCGCGCACCGAGGAGGGCGAGACGATGGACGACAAAGAAGTCCGCGACGAGCTGCTCACCCTGGTCCTCGCCGGCCACGAGACGACTGCGAACTCCCTCTCCTGGGCCTGGGAGCGCCTGGTCCGCAACCCGGACGCCCACGAGGCGCTGCGCGAAGCAACTCGCAACGGCGACAACTCAGCCGAGCAGGTCGAGGCGACGATCGTCGAGAGCATGCGCTCCCGTCCCGTCGTCCCCTTCATCGGCCGCCGGGTAACCGTCCCCTGGCGCCTTGGTCCCTACGGCGTCTCCGCCGACACTCCGATTGGGATGAGCATCCTTCTCGTCCACCATCGCGAGGACCTCTACCCGGAACCCTTCGCCTTCCGCCCCGAACGCTGGCTCGGCCGCAAACCCGGCACCTACGAGTGGATCCCCTTCGGCGGCGGTATCCGTCGCTGCCTCGGCGCCGCCCTGGCGATGGCCGAGATGCGCGTCGTCCTCGAGGCAATGGCCCGCCGCCTCGACCTCGAAGCCGCCGAGCCCGAGCCCGAGCACGCCTTGCACCGCAACGTGACGATGATCCCCGCCCGCGGTGGACGTGTTGTCCTGCGCAGTAGACGACCGTAGCCGAGCTCAGACGGTCTGCCCGTCGGTGACCACTGCCGACGTGCAAAACACGGTCAGCGGGAACCGCGGACGCGGTCCCCGCTGCACCGATCAGATCAGGGTTCTGCACCCCAGATTCCGGTTTTTTCCGGAAGTGTTTGCGCGTACGTCCCTTCCCAAGTGGCAGTACTGCCACACAGGAACGAGTTGCCGCTCACAAGGGCGAATTTGACGACGCTCCCTTTTTCTCCGCCGGTATACACCGTAGACGGGCTCCCCTCTTCCAACTTGAAGACAGCGGAAGCCGGTTTTTCTTCGTTTTCAACGACCTGAAATGCACATTCTTTGCTTTCGAATGAGCAGCTCGACGCGATCACCCCCGGTGTGCCTGATTCTAATTGATGGGATAACCAGATAAATCCCCACAGGATGGCCGAATAGTTTAAGCCAGTAGACGGCATGCCAACTGCTGTGAGGGTACTGCAAGAGCCTTCACATTTTCCGAAGCTCCAGATCGTTTCGGTTTTCTGCGGTTCCCCTGTTTCTTCATTGAGTTTCGCTTGCAGGTCGGCTGAGCAGGTCAACGTCATGGTAGAAGTTTTGATTACTGCTTTGTTGGTGTGGAATTTAATGACATCGCCTTTTTTGTATCGCTGACCTTCAGGGCAGAACGACGCATTTTCCTTGCACAGCGTCATTGCCGAAGCTGATCCTGCTCCGACAAACGCCATCGCAGCGATCGCGGCGACCGCTGCGATTCCGAGCAGTTTGATGAATCTCATAACGTCTCCTTTTGTGTGCGATGCGGTTTGCATCAATCCACCGGTCGACCTAGGCAAGTGGGGCTCCCGATTCCGAGGAAAAGGGCGGTACCCACAGCGAGGAGCACCGGCAACATGTGATCCAGGGCCGTAACTCCCGCCTCGCGTGTTGAGGCAAGCTCCTGGATCGCCGGACGCGCTGATTGGAACAAGCGCCCAGCAGCGAGACTTCTAACGCATCAGGGCCAATTAGTCAAGGTTTCTTTAGCATGCACTCGGGCGGTCGCGCGCTACACGCCCTAATCGCCGTCCCGCGACCACAGGCGCTGGTCCGCCAGCTCGCCTCGATCCAGGCCGCAACTACCGGGGGATCGGGGCGCCGTACGATGACCGCGACATCTGCCTCCGACGCCCCGAGCCTCACAGAACGGAGAGGGAGGGATTCGAACCCTCGAGAGAGCTTGCGCCCCCTACTCGCTTAGCAGGCGAGTGCCTTCAGCCACTCGGCCACCTCTCCGGGAGCCTAAAACCTTAGCGCCGCCCGCACGACATGCGGCGCGGCTAGGCTCGTAGCCGTGTCGGGACGCTCTCACGAAGAATTCGAACGGATCTTCGACGAGGTCGAGGCGCCGTTTGCCTTCGTCGACCTCGACGCGATGTGGTCGAACTCCGATGCGATGCTGGCGCGGGCGGCGGGCAAGCCGATCCGGGTCGCGAGCAAGTCGCTGCGCTGCCGGGCGCTGCTGGAGCGGATCCGCGGCCGCGACGAGCGCTACGCCGGGCTGATGACCTTCACCCTGCCGGAGACACTCTGGCTTGCTGAAAACGGCTTCGAGAACCTGCTGCTCGCCTATCCGACCGCGGACAGCGGCGCACTCGAGGAGCTTGCGCTGCGCTCGGTGGCGAACCCCGAGGGCGCGCCGATCGTGATGGTCGACTGCGTCGAGCACCTCGACGCGATCGAGTCGGTTCTGGGCGGGGGCGCGGCGCCGGTGCGGGTCTGCATCGAGCTCGATGCCGGCTGGTGGGCGCTGGGCGGGCGGATCAAGGTCGGCCCGAAGCGCTCGCCCATACACACGGTCGAGCAGGCCGTCGAGCTGGCCCAGGAGATCGAGCGTCGCAGCCAGGTGAAACTGGCCGCCCTGATGGCCTACGAGGGTCAGATCGCCGGAGTGGGCGACCAGCCGCCCGGCCGCCGCTTCCGCGGCGCGGCGATCCGCGCCATGCAGAAGCGTTCCGCTCTCGAGCTGGCCGAACGGCGCGCCGCCGTGGTCGCCGCGATCCGTGAGTTCGCCGAGCTGCCGATCGTCAACGGCGGCGGCACCGGCAGCCTCGAGCTGACCGGAGCCGAGGACGCGGTAACCGAGATAGCCGCCGGCTCGGGCTTCTATGCCCCCACCCTCTTCGACACCTACAGCCGCTTCAGCCTCACGCCCGCCGCCGGCTTCGCGCTGCCGATCGTGCGCAAGCCCCACGCAGGTATCGCAACCGCGCTCGGCGGCGGCTACCTCGCCTCGGGCAGCGGCGACTCCTCGCGCGTCCCCTCGCCCTGGCTCCCCCGAGGCCTCCAGCTCGACCCCGAGGAGGGCGCCGGCGAGGTTCAGACTCCGCTCAGCGGCGCACCCGCACGCGGCCTGCGCGTCGGCGACCGCGTCTACATGCGCCACGCCAAGGCGGGCGAGCTTTGCGAGCGCTTCGAGGCCCTTCACCTGGTCGAAGGCGGCGAGATCGTCGACACGGTCCCCACCTACCGCGGCGAGGGCCAAACCTTCCTCTAAGGACCGAGCACCCGCTCCGCGTACTCGTTGGTGAAGGCGTGGCCGGGATCGAGCTCGTCCCTGGCCTTCTGGAAGTCGGCCCAGCGTGGATAACGCTCGGGCAGGGTGGCAGCAGTCTGGAAGTGGCGCTTGCCCCAGTGGGGACGACCGCCGTACTCGTTCATGATCGCCTCAACCGCTTCAAAATAAGGGCGCCACTCCATGCCGCGGTACTGGTGCACGGCGATGTAGATGGTGTCGCGCTCGTGCGAGGGACTGAGCAGAGCGTCGTCGGCGGCGGTGACGCGCATCTCGATCGGGAAGAAGACCGGGTAGCGGTTGCAACGGATCCACTCGATCACACGGCGCGCCGCCTCGGGGCCATGCTCGCGTGGCACGCCGTACTCCATCTCGGTGAAGCGCACCCGCCGCTCGTTGGCGAAGATCCGGTCGCTGCGGTCGGTTGCCGTGCTGCCCGAGGCGAGCCAGGCGGCCAGGCGCGAGAGCGACGGAATCGCCCGGGGCAGCGCCTTGCCCGCCGCCGAGATCGCCTCCAGGGCCCAGTTCTCCAGCACGATGTCGTTGAGGAAGCCAGCGGTCCGGCCGCGCGGGCGGGGCGGACCATCAGTGCGGTTGCGTTCGAGAACCAAGGCTGAATCCGCGTAGGGGAAAGTGAAGAGCTCGAAGTGCTCGTGCGCATCAGCGCGCTCCTGAAAAGTGTCGAGCACCTCTTCGCGCGGGTGGGGGCTGTCGACACGATGCAGGTTGAAGGCAGGCAGGCAGCGCAGCGTGATCGAGCTGACCGCGCCAAGCGCGCCGATGCTGACCCGGGCCGCACGCAGCAGCTCGGGATTGGCGTCAGCCGTCAGCTCGCGCGACGAGCCGTCGGCAAGGACAAGCTCCATCGCTATCACCTGCGAGGAAATGTTGCGCAGCTTGGCCCCCGTGCCGTGCGTCCCGGTCGAGATCGCACCGGCGATCGTCTGGCGGTCGATGTCTCCGAGGTTCTCCATTGCCAAGCCCATCGCACAGAGCTGCTCATTCAGATCGGCGAGGACCGTCCCCGCCCCGACCTTGACCAAGCCGGAGGCGCGGTCGGCGTCGATCACGCCGCTGAGCCTGCCGACGTCGATCATCGTCCCGCCGGTCATCGCCGTCTCGGTGAAGGAATGGCCGCTGCCGGCGACGCTGACCTTGCGACCCGCCGCCGCGGCACTGGCGACCCCCTCAGCAAGCTCCTCACGACCCGCAGGCCGCAACCGCTCGAACGGGTTGCACGCTTGGTCCCCAGCCCAGTTGCGCCAGGCGCTGGAGTCCCTTACCTCGTCACCGATCGCTGAAGACATGGCTCCCGGGAGACTAGCCCGGCGAGCTCTGGGCAGTGCGCATGACCGGCGCCGCCAAAGCATGAGACGCATAGAAAACAGTGC
Organism: Solirubrobacterales bacterium; assembly: GCA_036277915.1. Lineage (GTDB taxonomy): Bacteria > Actinomycetota > Thermoleophilia > Solirubrobacterales > 70-9 > VAYN01. The sequence goes on along the minus strand of DASUMA010000021.1, from coordinate 308,032 downwards.
CCAGCAAAAGAATGATGATCGCCAGGCTCGGCGCAGCGTTGCCGGCAACACTGGCGGCTCCGCCCCCTGCGAGACCTCCAACTACCTGACCGGAAGCCCAGGCCATGTTCGAGAGCCCCGCCGCGAAACCCTGGTGGAGACGACTGGTCTCGGCCGCCTCGGAGAGCATCGTCAGGGCGGGCGTAAAGCAGATGCCGCCGCCAAGCGAAGTGAGGATCAGCCCGGCCATCACCACCCCCATCGCCTGCCCGATCGCGACCGCCGCCATCGCGACCGCACAGATGCTGAGGCCAGCCATAAAAGGGACCCGGCGCCCGACCCTGTCGGAATAGCGACCGGCGACCGGTGCGAGGACCGCCTCCAGGGCGGCGCCGGCGATGAAGCCACCGGCGATCAGCGCGTGTCCGCCGCCGAGATCGGCGATCTGCAGCGGCACCAGCACCTCTACGGCGCCGAACATCACGGAGGGAATCGCGACAAACGCCGTCGCCAGCACGATCGGTCGGCTGAAGATCGTCTCCGCTACCTCGCGCAGATCCTGGGATTCGGGCGCCTCGGCCTCTGGCAGGCGGGAGGCGAAGAATGCGAGCGCCAGGGCCACGCCGAGAACAGCACTGAAGACCGGCTCCGTGCCGACGGTTGCCGCTAGGGCGCCGATCGCCGGGCCGAGCAGTGCGCCCGCCACGGCAGTCCCAAGCGCGGTGCCGATCACCGATCCCCGTCGCTCCGGCGGCGAGGCGCTGATCAGCCAGGTCAGCGCCCCGGACCAGATCAGGGCACCTGCACCGCCCTGGGCGAAGCGCGCCGCATCGAGCAGGAGGAACTCGTTGGCGAAGCCGAAGGCGACGCTTGCAACGCCAAGCAGGAGCAGCCCCACGATCACTGTGCGACGGGGACCGAAGCTGGCGGCGATGAGACCAGCGGGCAATGAGAAAGCGAGGGTCCCGGCTGCGTAGGAAGCAGAGAGGACTCCGGCCTGGGCCTTGCTCAAACCTAGATCGGAGACGTAGTCCGGAAGCAGCGGCGCGATGGCCGAGAAAAAGACGACGTCAAAGAAGACCATCGCCGAAGCAAGTATGAGAAGTCGGCGCATGCAGACAATACAATCACCTATTGATCGGAACTGCCAGAGCAATTCCGATCTTGCGCCGCTGCGGCTAGCATCGGCGAATCGCCTACTCCCCGGAGGGGTGGCAGAGCGGTTGAATGCACCGGTCTTGAAAACCGGCAGACATCGAAAGGTGTCTCGAGGGTTCGAATCCCTCCCCCTCCGCTCTCACCCGGGTTGAGTTCCTATCGGAACCGGTGGGCACCGCGCCCGAGGAAGCAGGAACGGGTCGCGCATCCGACATTGACCACACCAGAGCGGGGTCAATGTCGGATGCGCGCTAGCACCGGCCGGCAGCCAGAGTCAGTTGGGCGGCTCGTCGTGTATCCGACGGTGAATCGGTTTGCGGACAGCGCGTCCAGGCGAGATGTGAGCGGTGGGTCAAGACGGAAGCCAAACCCGCCGAGCCCGACGTGATGCAGCCGTGCCCAGAGCTGACATGGGGAGATCGTATGGCCCCATGTCCGCATCTAGCGACTGTGGTGCCGAAGTCGGACATCCAGATCGAGCCGATTCAGCCGAGCCTGGACCTCAGGGGTTCGAATACCGTCTCGCGATCCCCACTATTCCCGAGAGTTGACCTGGTACGGCTAGCCAACGACGAGGGCGATGTTGAAGCCGTCGTGGCCCTTGCTGCCGACCGTTTGGATCGTCGTCGCCTCGACCCGCGGCTCGGCGGCGAGCATCTCGTGGAGGCGGCGTTGGGCGGGGATCGTGGGATCGTCGCTGTCGGGATCGGCGAGGCGGCCGAAGCGGACGACGTTGTCGCTGACGATCAGGCTCCCTGGCCGCGAATGGTCAAGGGCCCAGGCGAAATAGTCGGGCGTGTGGATCTTGTCGGCGTCGATAAAAGTCAGATCGAAGGGGCCGGCACCCTCCGCGTCCAGGTGGGGAAGCTGATCGAGGGCGGCGCCGACGCGCAGGTCGACGAGATCGTCGAGCCCGGCGCGGGCAATGTTCTGACCCGCGACCTCAGCGTTGCGAGGATCCGACTCCAGGGTGATCAGCCGACCGTCGGCGGGCAAAGCCCTACCCAGCCAAATCGTGCTGTAGGCGCCAAGGGTGCCGAACTCGAGGATCCGTCGGGCGCCAACGGCCTTTGCCAGCAGATAGAGAAGCTTGCCCTGCGCCGGCGAGACCTGAATAGAGGGAAGGCCCGCCTCGTCGCCGGCACGAAGAGCCGCGTCAAGCGCCTCGTCGTGGGGAGCCAGCAAGCCCGCCACGTACTCGTCGACCGCGGTCCAGGTCTCCTGCGACACGGATGAGGTCTATCAAGGCCGGGCGGGGGCAGGAAACATCGCGCAACAACCGAACGTGCGGGGATGGAGACGGCATCGCGCCGGGGGCGCAGGCGTGAGCGGTGGATGCAGCGAGCGGAGCGAGTCAGCGACGCATTCGGGCTGGTCCTCCTGTTGGTCCTGATTACCTACGTGCTGGCCTCGCTGCTGGAGAATCGAGGCTGGACCTCGGTACTGCTGACGGTTGCGACAAGCGCAACCTCGGTGGTGGCGCTGACCAGCTCGCAGGTGCATGGGCGGCTCGTGCGCATCGCCCTGGCGCTCTCAGCGCTGACGGTGCTTCTCGCCGCGATCGGGGCCGCCGCCGGCAATCACGACTGGCTCAACCTGGCGACGGTGATCCAGGTCTCGCTACTGACCCTGGCAATGGGGGCGGTCCTGCGCCGCGTCGTCATGGCCCCGGAGGTGGGGTCGCGAACGATCCTCGGCGCACTCAGCGTCTACGCCGTCCTGGGCATTCTCTTCACCTTCCTCTACGGCGTGATCGACAGGGTGCAGGGAGGGCCGTTCTTCGAAGGCCATCCGAACCCTGCTGGCTCCGATTTCCTCTTCTTCAGCTACACGACCCTGACTACGACCGGCTACGGCAACCTCGTTCCCGGCGGCCAGCCAGGAAGGCTCGTCTCGGGCCTGGAGATGATGGCCGGGCAGATCTTCCTCGTCACCCTGGTCGCCGGCCTGGTCAGCCTCTGGCGTCCGGGTGAGGCGATCCGGCGGCGGCGCGAGCAGCGCGGCAGCGAAACCTGAGCGGGCTCTACTCGGCGAGCTCGACGCTCTCGATCGTCTGCGCCTCAAGCGGACGATCGGACGCGTCGGTCTCGGCAGACTCGATCGCGTCGACGACGTCCATGCCCTCGACAACGCGGCCGAAGACCGTGTGCTTGCCGTCGAGCCAGGGCGCCGATGGGGTGGTGACGATGAAGAACTGCGAGCCGTTTGTGTTGGGTCCAGCGTTGGCCATCGCCAGCGCGCCCCGCTCCACCTTGTGATCGTTGAACTCGTCCTCGAACGTGTAGCCGGGACCACCCCGGCCTGTTCCCTCCGGACAGCCTCCCTGGATCATGAAATCCGGAATCACCCGGTGGAAGACCAGTTCGTCGTAGAACTTGTCGGCCGAGAGCTTGCGGAAGTTCTCGACGGTCTTGGGAGCGTCGTCGTCGTGCAGCTCGAGCACGATCGCCCCGGCGCTCGTGTGAAGGGTGGCCTGCGACATCGCGCCCCACATTACCCGGTTACGCGAACCACAATCGGCTTCGAAACGCCCGGAGCGTAGGGCCAGCGCTCTTCGGGAAGGACGGCGGCCCGGAGCCTGATCCTGGCCGAGCCGGTTATGTAGCGAAAACGATAGGCAGCGTGAAAGCGGCCAGTGTGGTCGCTGCGCGTCACCAGCACGGGGCGCCAGCGCCTGGCCGCTGACTCGTAGTACTGGATCGCGACCAGCTTGCCCCGCCGCGGAAGCGGCGCCCCAAGGCTGCGCACGCGACCGCTGAAGTGCACTGCCGCCCCTGTCTGCAGCTCGCTGGGTGAGAGGTGGAGCTCGACGCCACTGCGCACGCGGAGCCTCAGCGGACTTCGCTCGGCCGCCTCGAGCCGCTTGTCACCGGGAAAGTTGATGGCGATCCGACGCGACGTGCCGGGCGGGAGGTGCAATTCGAAGCCACCGTGCGGGCCGGTCTGAACGCGGTCGACCTTTGCCCTCCTAAGCGCTCCCTTGGAAGGCCGAGAGACGATCCGCAGGGTGCGATCGGCCAGGCCGGCACCATCGGCATCGAGGAGCCGGCCGGTAAGAATGGCGGCAACGCGAAACGGCACCGTTAGCTCCGTTCCGCTGTGACGGCGCCAACGCAGTCGCGCGAATATGCGCACCTTGGTTCTCACAGGCTCGGCGCGCTTGACGCCGGCGACGGGACTCCCCGCCACCTTGCGCACGGTCATCTCTGTGCCATCCGCGCGGCGAGTGCTGCTTGCGGCGTTCCCCGCCGCATCGATCGCATCGGCGCGAAAGACGTACGTGCCGGGTCCCAAGTCAGTGGGCATTCGCGCCAGAAGCGAGGCGCTTTCAGCCGAGGCGCCTCGCTGGAACTTCGCCGGCAACTCGGTCCATTGCTCGTTGCCGAGGCGGCGGTAGTGGATCTCCCCACTGGCAGGGCCGGAATGAACGTCAGTGATCTGGGCCACGATCTGGCTCGGAACCGCGTCCCCGGCGGCAGCTGGCTCGAAGGCGACGCCTGGGGGCACGTCGTCGAAGCGCAGCGGCACCGCAACCGCCGAGGACGCGGTCTCGTTCCCCGCCTCGTCCCGCAGCCAGACGCTGAGCGAGTAGGCGCCGGCGCGAGGGACGAAAAGGTCTTGAAGGCTGTGGAGATCGTGGCCGGCGACGAACTTCGCTCCGCCGTCGTAGCCAACTGGGCCGGTAATGCGCCAGGAGGCGCCACCAATCGGACTCGCGGGAGCCTGATCGGGATTGACCCAAGAGGCGTCGAAATCGTTGCTGCGCCGCCAGCCCTCCCCGTCGGCGAGGGCAAGTTCGCGGGGATGCGCAGGCGGGTTGTTGTCGATCAGGATCGGGCGGGGCGGCAGGCAGTTGACGTTGCCGGCAAAGTCGATGGCGCAGTGGCCAACGCTATGGGGTCCGTCGCTGAACCCGCGAGTCGAGATCGGGTAGTAGCCCGTCCTGTCGGTTGGGCAGGGACGCATCGTCGTGGCCCGCCACTCCCCGCCAATCGAGGCGGCATTGCAAGGATGGTCGTGACCGAAGACCGGATTGCCGTCGACGAGCGCTTCGGTTCGCTTCAGCCCCCCACCCTGATCCGTTGCGAAGTAGCCGAGCTTGCGATCGCCCCGCAACCAGCCGCCGGCGAGCATGTCGCCGTCGATCCCCGAGCCCGGCGGGTAGTCGTCTTGGACAGTGATCGTCAGAGCCCGCACCGCCGACCAGGAACCCGGTTCGAGGCTGCACCATTTGCTCTCGGACCTGGCACAGAGCAGGCGGTCCTCGAGCGCCGGCAGCGCGGGCGAGAAACCGGCGACGAACTCGCGAGGCGTTGTGTCGGTGCCCGAGGCGCTGAGGAAGGGATTGAAGCCACCGTTCCAAGTCGCCATGCCGATGCGCTGCTCGATGCCGTCATGCAGCGCGTGCCACCAAGTGCCGCTGACCCGCGTGATGCCGGTGCCGGGGGGCGCATCCCAGCGCCAGCGCGCGTAACGGGTACCCGAGACCGTCCCCTGACCGTCGCGCGTGAAGCTCTTCATGTGTGCGCCGTCGAAGGGGTCGGTGCCGGCCGGCGTCGCGCAGTAGGCGTCGGGCCGAAACTTCGCACCCCCCGTGCTGTCAGCCCAGCTGGCGTCGGCGCCAACGTGCCAGCCGCATTGCGCGACCGAGTACTTACCCGCCGTCGCCTCCTTGGCCGCAAGCAGCAGGAGCGTAAGTGCAAGCGCGACCCCCATCGCCACGATGCGGCCGATACCGCCACGAGTTCCCGACATTGCCCCTCCTTCGCTCGACAACGTGTGGGGGCCTAAGGCCATGCCGAGTGAAGTTCTCCCCCGAGGTGAGGACTGCCCAGCGACTGCCGCCGCTCGGCCTTTGCGAGAATGGCCCCAATGCCACTTCCCACGCAGGATCAGATAACCGAGAAGCTGCGAGCCGTCATCGACCCCGAGCTGCGCCGCTCGATCGTCGAGTTGGGCATGGTTCGCTCGATTGACGTCCACGAGGGAGGTCGCGTCGAGGTCGTCGTCTCACTCACCACTGCGGGCTGTCCGATCCGCTCCCATTTCGAACAGGCTGTCGCCAAACAGGTCTCCGAGCTGGAGGGCGTGACCGAGGTCGCAGTCGGTTTCGACGTTCTGTCCGATGACGAGAAATCCACTCTGCAGCAGACGCTCGGCCGCGGCAAACTGCCCGCCGGCGCCCTTGCGCAGGTGAAAAACGTTATCTGCGTCGCCTCCGGCAAGGGAGGCGTCGGCAAGTCGACGATGACCGCCAATTTGGCCGCGGCGCTGACCGCAGAAGGTCATCCGGCCGGTGCGCTCGATTGTGACGTCTACGGCTACTCGATCCCGCGCATGCTGGGCGTCAACAGCAAGCCCGAGGTAAATGCCGAGCGCAAAATCCTGCCGCTGGAGGCGGCCGGCGGCGTCAAGGTGATGTCGATTGGATTCTTCGTCGAGGAGAACTCCGCCGTCGTTTGGCGGGGTCCGATGCTGCACAAGGCGATCCAACAGTTCCTCGAGGACGTCGCCTGGGGCGAGCTGGAGTACCTGCTGCTGGACCTGCCACCGGGCACAGGCGACGTCTCGATGACGCTCGCGCAGCTGCTGCCCCAGGCTAAGTTCGTGATCGTGACGACGCCCCAGCCGGCAGCGCAAAGCGTCGCCAAACGAGCTGCCGACATGGCCGCCAAGTTCGACCTCGAGTTGCTCGGAACGATCGAGAACATGTCCGGCTTCACGACACCCGACGGCGAGCGCTTGACGATCTTTGGCGAGGGCGGAGGGCAACTCCTCGCCGATGAGCTCGATATCCCTCTGCTCGGCAAGGTGCCGCTCTCAGAGGCGCTTCGCGAGCACGCCGATGCCGGCACGCCGCTCGTCACCGCGGAACCGGACTCACCGGCCGCACAGGCGATCCGCCAGGCCGCCCGTGGCATTGTGGCCACGACCCCGCAGGAGCTCCCGGTCCTGCAGGCGACGCCGGCGACTGCCGAAGCGCCCCCGGTAAGCGGCACACCTCTCCCGGTCGTCCAGTAGCGAGAGCGGGCCGGCCCCCTTTCCCTGCGGTGGCCGAACCCGCCCGCGGTGGTCCTAGTTGTGCTTGAAAACTTGCACGCTAGGCATGACAGCGCTCACTTTGCTGATCGTCATCCCGGTCACCTCCCTTCCTTCTCCTGCCCGTCTGATCGGGGTCGGGAGGGAATACTAAAAAAAAGTTAAGTATTTAGGGGCGGCTGAGTGCCGACGCCGCCGATCAGGGAAACTTGCTTATCCTCCGGCCCGCTTTACCAATTGGATAGCTCTTGACTGGAGGATCAGCCTTGGCGACGACCGCAAAAGGGCAAAGAAGAAGCATCGACGAGGCGGTGGCCTACGCCGTCGGGCACCGGATCAGGATCGACGCCCTATCGATCCTCAACGAAGGTACGGCCAGCCCCAACGAAATCGCCAAGACGATCGGCGAGGGGGTCAGCAAGGTCGGCCACCACGTCAAAGAACTGTTCGATTCAGGCTGCATCGAACTCGTGGGCACCGAGCAGAGGCGCGGTGCAACCGAGCACTTCTACCGGGCGATCGCGAGACCGTTCATCAGCGACGAGGAAGCCCGCGAGCTGCCGGCCGAGACGAAACGCGAGTTCGCCGCCCTAATCCTGCAGGCGATCATGGCCGAGGGTCTGGCCTCACTGCGAGCGGGCAAGATGGATGCCGACGACGACATCTGGATGAGCTGGCGCTCGGTCAACCTCGACGAGCAGGGACGTCGCGAAGTTGCCGATGAGCAGGCAGCCTCATATGCGCGCATCGAGGAAATCGAGTCGAAAAGCTCCGCCCGGCTGCTCGAGGCCGATGAGACCGGCACGTCCACCGTCATCGCCGCCATGGGCTTTGAGCGCAGTCGCTCGGGCCGCCCACCGGGTGAACGACTAGCTGCCAGTGAGAGCCGATCCAGGTTTCGCGAACTCGGTGAGGTAACAGCTGGGAGGGCGACAACAACGCCGCCCCCCCAGTCCATCGAGCAAGCATCGAGAGCCAAACCAGGAGCCTCATGCTGACGACCCAATGGGCGGCAAACCCGACGCAACAGCAATGTTAAAGCTAAAAAATGGTGCACTGCCGCGAGAATGGACGTGAGAGACAACACCCAAGCGAACCTTGCTGCAAAGTGGCAGAAAAACTCACAAGGTAAACTCACTGTCACTATTTAGGTACATCATAAGTACCTAAATAGTGTGAGGTTTTGAGCGCTAGCAGGGCAAGTGCTTAGCCTCGTTTCTGCCTCTCGACCTCGGTGAGGGCGGCGATGTCGTCCAGGTCGGCAGGCCGCCCGACCGCACGCTTCATCCGGATCAGATCGTCGAGCGAGACGATCGCGACTTCGTTGCCGTCGAGGTCGACGACTAGAGCCCGCTCCCGCATCTCATCGAACCCGCGCGCGCCCTTCGGTTCCTTAAGGATGTGGATCTGGCCGTGACGCGTGAGCAGGGGAGGAACGATCGCGGCGATAGCGAGGCGCTCGGGGTCGCCGACTGGGATCTCCGCCTTCTCCGATCCTGAGTCGCGGGGGCGGGCGTCCAGCTCCGCAAGTGCCGCACCGAGCCGACGCAGGTTCTCCGGACTGGGATCGGGAGTCAGGTCGAGGTCCATCGTCGTGCGTCGGTGGCCGTGCACCTGGGTGGCCACACCCCCAATCACGACGTAGTCGACGCCGTGGCGGGCGAGGGTGTCGATCAGCTCGCCGAGGTCAAGCGGGCGATCGACTTCCTTCCCAAGTTCCTTCATCCCGCGCTCCTGCGCGTTGCCGGATGGCCGTCACCCCGAGCCTGCTCGCCCGCGGCCGCTAGTCGCGAGGCGATGAGATTCCAGCTCATCGCCTCTCGGAGCCGCTCGCGCGCCGTCATCTCCCTTCCTATCCCAAGCTCGGATGCCGGCACCGGGCTCGCCAGCGGCTCGACGCCGAAGACAGGCTGTCGACCAAGCACCAACATGAGCTGCGCGAAACGCTCCAGCGTAGGTGCCTCGACCCCACGCTCGATCCGGCTGATCGCGTCCTGGCTAGTCCCTGCCCGCAACGCGAGGCGGCGCTGACTGAGGCCCTGCTGCTCGCGTGCCTCGCGAAGGACGCTACCAACCCCTAGAGAAGCTTGACACCGCATAGGGTGTCAATACTACCGCGCAGGCACGTTGAACTGTCGACACGCGCTGGATCGAGCCGCTGCTCAGCGAGAAGGCCGCCGGTTTACGACGAGACGCTAAGGCCGGCGCTTGCTCGCAAACCGCTAGGGCAAGCGGAAAACAATTACGCAGAAGCCTTGCTCTTGTAGTACTCCGCGTTGATCTCGGCGTACTTGGCCCACTCTGCCGGCAGCTGGTCCTCGGCGAAACAGGCGTCTACCGGACAGGCCTCGACGCAGGCATCGCAGTCGATGCACTCATCCGGGTCGATGTAGAGCATCTCAACCGAGTCGTAGTCGGGCTCGTCCGGCGTCGGATGAATGCAGTCGACGGGACAGACCTCGACGCACGAGTTGTCCTTCTGGCCGATGCATGGCTCGGCGATGACGTAGGTCATTCGAGGCTTATCTCCTGAGTCGTCGTTTCGGTGCCGCCGGAGGCTTCTAGCCCCCGCCAAAGCGCGGACGCACATTTTACGGATTGCGCGGCGGCGGGCACCTCCCCACTAGCATCGGCCATAGATGTTGCTGCTGACAGGGGCCACCGGAAGCGTTGGATCGCGGCTGCTGCCGCTGCTACTCGACCGCGGCGAAGACGTTCGTTGCCTGGTGCGCGAGCCACGGCGGCTGGGCGCGCGGCGGGTCGACGTGCAGATCGCGCTCGGCGACTTGGGCGAGATGTCCGACCCCTATCTCGTCCGCCAAGCCCTGCGCGGCGTCGACACGGTCGTGCACCTGGCGGCAACTATCCGCGACCAGCCCCCGCGGCGGATCGAGGAGCTGAACGGGCTGGCAACGGTGCGGCTGCTGCGCGCGGCCGAGCGCAGCGGCGTCCAGCGCTTCGTCTTCTTCAGCGCCCTCAATGCCGAAGCAGCCCAGCGGACCCGTTTCTTCCGGGCCAAGTGGCTTGCCGAGCAAGCCGTTGCTTCCTCTTCTTTGCAGACGACGATCTTCGCTCCCTCGATCGTCTATGACCGCTCGGATCCGTGGGTAACCCTGCTGCGCCGCTTCTCTTTCTTGCCGGTCCTGCCCGTATCGGGCGACGGCCGGGCTCGCTTCGAGCCGATCTGGGCCAATGATGCGGCGCGCTGCGTGATCGCGGCCCTAGAGCGGGGTGAGCGCCCCCGCTACGAGCTGGCCGGACCGGAGATCCTCAGCTACGACCAGATGTCCGATCTGGTCAGCCGCATCGCCGGCCGACCGCGTCCGCTCGTTCATCTCCCCCTTCCCCTGGTCCGTTCCGGGTTGATCTCGATCCGCTCCCTTTTCGGCGAGGCCGTGTTTGCAACCTGGGAGGAGGCCGAGTTGATGGAGGTCCCGATGGTCAGCGAGCGGGGACCCGCCGACGCGGAGGAGCTTGGAGTCGAGCCAAGAAGGATGGGCGATGTACTGGAGGGCGATTAGACGGGCAGCGGTATTGGCGGTCGCTCTGACCGCGATCTTTGGCAGCCAAGCTGCCCGGGCGCTGACGCTCGTCCCTCCCAAGCCCGGAGTCCTCTTCGGCGCCAGCGATCAGGGGACCACGCAGCAGTTCAACGAATTCACCGAACTGCTCGCCAAGCACCCGGCGCTGCTGGAGACCTTCCATCCCTGGGGCAACAGCCTCAACCAGGCCTACGAACGCTGGCGCGAAACCTCGACGCGGCCGATCCTGGCGATCTCCACCATGGACGACCAGACGCTGGGTGAGCTGATAACGCCGGAGCAGATCGCCCTCGGCGCCGGGGACGACTACCTGTTGCAGGTCAACGACTTCTTCGCCAAACGCGGACTGCTCGCGTACATCAGACCTCTGGGTGAGCCAAATCGCTGCCTCAACGCCTGGTCGGCGGTCAACTGCGACGGCAGCCAAAAGGGCGGCGAACACACCACCGGCTGGTACAAGCAGGCGTTCCGTCGCATCGTCGCGATCGTGCGCGGCGGTCAGACGCTGGAAGGGATCAACGCGACCTTGGCTGAAATCGGCCTGCCGCCGCTCAACCGCACCAAGGGGCCAAACCCGACCGAACTGCCGGCGGCGCCGGTGAGCATTATCTGGAGCCCGCTGCCGGGCGGTTCGCCGCGAGTGAAAGGCAACTTTCCCGGCAACTACTGGCCCGGCGCCCGCTGGGTCGACTGGGCCGGCACCGACTTCTACTCCGAATATCCAGTCTGGAAAGACCTCAACCGCTTCTACGTCGGCAAGCAATGGCGGGGCAAGCCGATGACGATCACCGAGTGGGCCGTCTCGGGGAAAGACGAACCCCGCTTCGTCAAACAGCTGGTCGCCTGGACCGTCAAGCACCCGCGCGTCCGCATGTTCGTCTACTACAACGGCTTCGGCCCCGGCGCAAACCCCTACGACCTGGATCTGTATCCGCGCACGACCAACACCCTGCGGCTCAAGGTCCGCCGCGAAACCTTCCTCCAGTACGCCGAATACAACGCCGGCACCCTGCCGCCGCTGCCTCCCCCTCCGCCAAAAGCGACGAAAGCCAGATAAAAAGAGAGGCCCGGCAGTTGCCGGGCCTCTCGAAAGCCACTCGCCTGTTGAGACGAGGATACGCCCGATAGGGCGTGGCTACATCATCCCGCCCATATCCGGCATGCCGCCGGGCATGCCGCCACCGGCCGCGCCTTCCTTCTCGGGCGGCTCGGCGATGATCGCCTCGGTGACGAGAATGTTCTTGGCGATCGACGCCGCGTTCTCCAGCGCCGAGCGGGTCACCTTGGTCGGGTCGATCACACCGTCGGCAATCAAATCGCCGTACTCACCGGTCGCCGCGTTGAGACCTTCGCCGGCCTTCAGCTCGCGAACCTTGTTGACCACGACCGAGCCCTCCTCGCCGGAGTTCTCGGCGATCTGACGGACCGGCTCCTCGAGCGAGCGGTGGATGATCCGGGCACCGGTGACCTCGTCAGCGTCGCTGGCGATCTTGTCCGGGTCGAGACCGGCCTGGGCGTTCAGCAGGGCAACGCCACCTCCCGGGACGACACCCTCCTCGAGGGCGGCGCGGGTCGCCTGCAGCGCGTCCTCGACGCGGTGCTTTTTCTCCTTCATCTCGGTCTCGGTGGCAGCGCCGACCTTGACCACGGCGACGCCGCCGGCCAGCTTCGCGAGGCGCTCCTGGAGCTTCTCCCGATCGAAGTCGGAGTCGGTGTTGTCGATCTCCTGTTTGATCTGCTTGATCCGGCCTTTGATGTCGTCGCCGGCACCGGCACCGTCGATCACCGTGGTCGTGTCCTTGGAGACGACCACGCGGCGGGCCTTGCCGAGCTGAGCGAGCTGGGTGTTCTCGAGTTTGAGACCCATCTCCTCGGTGATCACCTCGCCGCCGGTGAGGATCGCGATGTCCTCGAGCATCCGCTTGCGGCGGTCGCCGAAGCCGGGGGCTTTGACGGCGACACCGGTGAAGGTGCCGCGGAGCTTGTTCACGACCAGGGTCGCGAGGCACTCGCCCTCGACGTCCTCAGCGACGATCAGCAGCGGCTTGCCACCCTGCATGACCTGCTCGAGCACCGGCAGGATGTCCCGCACGGAGCCGATTTTCTGGTTGGCGATGAGGATGTAGGGCTCCTCCAGCACCGCCTCCATGCGGTCCTGGTCGGTGACCATGTAGGGCGAGATATAGCCCTTGTCGAACTGCATGCCCTCGGTGAACTCCAGCTCCATGCCGAAGGTCTGGCCCTCCTCGACGTTGACGACGCCGTCTTTGCCGACTTTCTCGATCGCGTCGGCGATCACGTTGCCGATCTCGTCGTCAGCGGCGGAGATGGCGGCGACGCGGGCGATCTGGTCCTTGCCGGCAACCTCTTTCGACTGCTTCTCGCGGAGGTTCTCGACGACCTGCTCGACCGCCTTCTCGATGCCGCGGCGCAGGGCCAGCGGGTTGGCGCCGGCGGCCACGTTCTTCAGGCCCTGGCGGACGATGATCTGCGCCAGCAGGGTCGCCGTCGTGGTGCCGTCACCGGCGACGTCGTTGGTCGCCGTGGCGACCTCACGCACGAGCTGGGCGCCCTGGTTCTCGAAGACGTCCTCGACCTCGACCTCGCGGGCGATGGTGACGCCGTCGTTGGTGATCGTCGGCGCGCCGAACTTTTTGTCGAGCACGACGTAACGGCCTTTGGGACCGAGGGTGACCTTGACCGCGTTGGCGACGGCATCGACGCCGGCCTGCAACGCGCCCCTGGCCTCCTCGCTGTACTTCAGCTCCTTGTGAGCCATGTTTCTCCTGTCTCCTTCGTTCTAAGTCCGGGTTGGGGTGGTCAGCCGACCTTGGCGAGGACGTCCGACTCGCGCAGCACGAGCAGCTCGTCGCCCTCGACGGTGACCTCGGTGCCGCCGTATTTGGAGTAGAGGACCTCGTCCCCCTCCGCGACGTCGAGCGGGCGGCGGCTGCCGTCCTCGTTGATCGCGCCATCGCCGACGGCGACGACCTTGCCCTTCTGCGGCTTCTCTTTGGCCGTGTCGGGGAGGACGATGCCGCTGGCGGTCGTCTCCTCCTCCTCGATCGGCTTGACGATCAGCCGGTCCCCGAGGGGCTTCAGCTTCATCCGTGAACCTCCGTTATCGGTGGGTGTTGTGATGGAAAGTGGGGTAAACGCCTCTACAGAGCCAAATGCGATGACTCTAGAGGCATTGGCACTCTCAGGGTTCGAGTGCCAATACGAGAAAGATAGCGAGGAAGCTCAGTCCGCCGCAAGCAATCTGCAACCGAGCAATCTAGAAATCCCCTCACCGCCGCGCGCCATCACCCAGTCGTGGTTCCACTCGAAAGCGGGACGCAGCAGCGGCGCCATCCGGTTCATCCACGGCTTCGTGGTTGAGACGTTCCACTCGTAGAGGACCGCGGTGACGCCACCCTGCTCATACAGCCGCCAGCGGCCGACCCCTTCCAGCTCGCCGACCGCGTGGCCCTCCATCAGGTCAGGGTGCTCGACCCGGGTCGTCGTCACCTCGAAGGAGACTCGGTAGGGCAAGAGGCTTTTCCAGACCATGCGGGAGACGGTGCCGACCCCGTCGCCGTCGCCGGGGCGCAGCTCGACCGCCTCCTCCACCCCGCGCCACCAGCTCGGCCAGTTCGCCTGGTCGTGGATCGCCTCCCAGACCGGCTGGCGCGGGGACTCCAGCAGCCAGGTGGTGAGGAAGGAGTACTGGGCCATCGACGCCTACCTACGGCGCCGGGCGCGGCCCGGCTCAGTTGTGGTGCGGAGTCTCGCCATTGCCGAGGTGCGCGCGCGGCGGCTCGACGATCTGGGAGAAGCGGATAACCGTGACCGTGTCGTCCTCGGACACCGGACGGCTGTAGATCTGCTCGAGGAAGCGGCTGGTCTCCTCGAGCCGGCGGAACTCGGGATTGTCGTGCTCGATGTCGCGCCGCGAGAGGTCGCCAAGGCGCTTCACCTCGACGTCGTCGATCACCGCGGTGAAGATCTTCTCGCGCGGGCTGTGGCGGAAGCCGACCGTGATCCAGACCACCTGGCCGCGCTCGTACTTGTTGCTCTTGTCGCCGAGCCGGATGGTCGCGGTCTTGCGGCCGCGCTTCAGCTGGTCGACGAAGACCGCCGAGTAGAAGTTCAAGACGTAGACGCCCTTCATGCGCCTGGCGAGCGTATATGACGGGGCGAGAGCGTGATTCCAGTGCCTGGGGCGGGTCTCTGCCCCAGGCCCCAGCAGCCGTCTGGACATCTATTTGAGCGTTCAGTACTGGAGTTTTCGGGGGTGCTGCCGATGAGAGAAACCCGTGGCGTTCCCGATCAATCGAATCTCGCTCTTGCTTACCTCCCTCGGCTTCGCCCTGGCGATGTTGCTGGTACCGCTTGCCGGCAACGCGGCGGCGGCCAGCTGCGGCGGCAAGCACGTGACGATCCACGGCACCCCCGGGGACGACACGATCGTC
This sequence comes from Solirubrobacterales bacterium, assembly GCA_036277915.1. Taxonomy (GTDB): domain Bacteria; phylum Actinomycetota; class Thermoleophilia; order Solirubrobacterales; family 70-9; genus VAYN01. The sequence continues at coordinate 292,860 of DASUMA010000021.1, read as the reverse complement.
GGCAAAGGCGCCAGCGACGTGATCGACGGCGGTGGCGGCGATGACCACATCACCGGCGGGCGCAACGGCAACGACACGATCTGCGGCGGGCCCGGCAACGACACGATCGACGGCGGCAAGGGCTACGACGCGCTCTACGGCGAGGGCGGCGACGACCGGCTCGAGGGCGAGACCGGCTCCGACATGCTCGACGGCGGCGCCGGCGACGACGAGCTCTCCGGCTTCAAAGGCTCCGACAACCTCCACGGCGGGCCCGGCGACGACACGATCCTTGGCTACAAGGGCCCCGACGACCTCGACGGCGGCGCCGGCAACGACTACCTCGACGGCCAGCAGGGCTCCGACCCGATCGACGGCGGTGGTGGCGACGACGTGCTGCTCGGCGACAAGGGCAACGACAAGCTGCTCGGCGGCGCCGGCAACGACCGGGTCGAAGGCGGGCCCGGCGACGACTCCTCGCTTGACGGCGGTGGCGGCGCCGACCAGATCTTCGGCGGCGCCGGGACCGACCACGCCGACGGTGGAGATGGCGACGGCGACATCGTCCGCGGCGACGCCGGGACCGACACGCTCGAAGGCGGCGGCGGCGTCAACGACATCGTCTCCTACGCCAGCGCTACCCGCGGTGGCATCATCGTCGACCTCGCGACCAACAAGGCCAAAGGCGACGGCCACGACGACCTCGCCGGCTTCGAGGACGTGGTCGGCTCGCCCCAGGGCGACACGATCGTCGGCGACGGCAGCCCCAACCGGCTCGACGGCGGCGTCGGCGACGACTCGCTCGACAGCGGCGGCGGTGGTGGCGAAGCCTTCGGCGGCCCCGGCACCGACGCCTGCAGCGGCTTCACCGTCGAGAACTCCTGCGGGCCGGAAAAAGCGCCGCCTGCCGGCCTCGCCTTCGTCATCCTCAACCAGGGCCTCGACGGCGCCAGCCTCGTGATCCAGGGCGGCCCGGCGGCCGACAACCTGACGATAGGCGCCTCGGCGGAAGGCTGGGCGATCTCCGACCAGGCCCCGATCGCCGCCGGCGACGGCTGCTTCAACCCGGCCGGCAACGCCAACATCGTCTCCTGCCCGGGACCGACCGCGCAGGCGCTGGTCGTCGCCACCGGCGGCGCCGGCAACGACGGGATCGGGGTCGACCCCAGCGTCCCGCCCAGCGCCAAGGTGCGGATCAACGGCAACGCCGGCAGCGACACGATCGTCGGCGGCAGCGGCGATGACGTGCTGGAAGCGGGCGAGAACTACAACGGGCCCGACAACGGCAACGACACGCTCGAAGGCAACGGCGGCTCCGACGTGCTCTACGCCGACCCCGGCGCCGACAACCTCCGCGGCGGCGCCGGCAACGACCTGCTCGTCTCCTCGGTGGTGACCTGCCAGGGGCACGGCTATGACGGCGGCGGCGGCGAGGACACGGTCTCCTACGCCCGCTCCAACGACAACCTGCGGGTGACGCTCGGCGGCAGCGGCGGCCCGGCCGGCTGCGGCAGCCCCGACCAGGTTCTGGGCAACAACGAGAGTCTCGAGGGATCCGACGGCCCCGACGTTCTGGTCGGCGACGGCGGCGACAACAGCCTGCTCGGCCACCTCGGCGCCGACGTCCTCGTCGGCAAGGGCGGCGATGACTTCATCGACGCGCTCGACGGTCACCGCGACAAGCAGATCGAGTGCGGCGGCGGCGATGACGAAGCGCTGACCGACGGCGCCGACCCCAACGGCTCCAGCTGTTAGTAGCCCTCCTCGCCGATCAGCGGCACGAAGCGGCAGGGGGCGATCTCGCGCCGCTCGACGTCCTCGCCGCGGCGGCGCAGGACGGTGAGCGCGTCGGCCTCCTCGGCCGCGATCGGGATCACCATGCGGCCGCGATCGGCCAGCTGGACGAGCAGCGCCGGCGGTGGCGCCGGCGCGGTGGCGTGGACGGCGATCGCCTCGAAGGGGGCCGCCTCGGGCAGCCCGCAGCTGCCGTCGCCGACGAAGACGCGGACGTTCTCGATCCCAAGCTCTGCGAGCAGGTCACCGGCGCCCCGAGCGAGCGACTCGTGGCGCTCGATCCCGATCACCTCGGCGGCCAGCAGCGAGAGCACCGCTGCCGAGTAGCCGGAGCCCGTCCCGACCTCGAGCACCCGCTCGCGGCCCTTCAGCTCCAGCGCCTGGCAGATCGCAGCGACGATCCAGGGCTGGGAGATCGTCTGCTCCTCGCCGATCGGCAGCGCCGAGTCGGCGTAGGCGCGGCTGCGCGCCTCCGGCGGCACGAAGGCCTCCCGCGGCACCTGCCCCATCGCCTCCAGCACCCGCTCGTCAGAAATCCCCCGCCGCCGCAGCTGCCGCTCGACCATCGTCGTGCGCTGCTTCGGGAAGTCGGCCATGCCTAATTCTCAACGAGTGATGCATTACCGACCCTATGGGGGCGGAAATACATCACTCGATCAGCGAAAGCCAGGTAGGAAGGACCAGCGGGGGAAGGTTTGGGTGAGGTAGGGGTGGTGGGCGTCCCAGGCGTCGGCCTCGAGCCGGGCGAGGGGGTAGGGCTCGATCCGGCCGTCGCGGATCTTGAATCCCCAGCTGAAGCCGAGCAGGGCATCGACCTCGGATGGATTGTCCAGCGGCTTTGGGCCGAGGCCGCAGAGGAAGGAGTGGGCGAGGAAGTCCATGTCGTCGCGGTGGTCGCGGTGGGGGGCGTCGAAGAGGGTCGGGGAGAAGCCGAAGAAGCAGAAGGGGTGGGTCACCTCGCCCAGCGGCTCGAAGGGGTCGATCCGGAACTCGCCGAAGAGGTCGGTCGCCTCGACCAGCTGGACCCAGCCGAGCGCGTCGGCGTAGCCGCGGGCCGGCGGCGCGATCGTCGCCCGGCACCAGGGGAAGCCGACGGCAAACTCCCAGCAGCCGTACCTGGCCGGGTCGTCGTTGAGGCCGACCTCGACCGCGACCGTGCTCTCAGTCCCGGCCCGGACGAAGCCCAGGTCCAGCCGTCCCGTCAATAGATGTAGTTGCGGAGCTTGGGCGGGTCGAGAACGGTGACACGGCCGCGGCCGGAGCGGACGACGCCGGCGCGCTCGAGCTCGGCGAGGAAGCGGCTGACGCTCTCGCGCGAGGTACCGGCCAGCTGGGCGAGGTCGGTCTGGTTCATCCGGATCGTCACCTCGCCGGAGCCGTTGTCCTGGCCCTCGCGGGAGAGCTGGGCGAGGATCCCGGCGACCCGGCTGGGGACCGTCTGGAAGGACTGTTTGGTGAGGCGGACATTGGCGGCGCGGAGGCGGCGGACGAGGCCGGCGACCAGCTTCAGGGCGATCTCCGGATGGCGGGCCAGCAGCGAGCGGACGTCGCCGGCCGGCAGGGCCAGGAGCTCGCCGTCGGTCAGCGCCTCGGCGCTCGCCGAGCGTTTGTCGCCGTCGAGCATCGCCAGCTCGCCGAAGATCTCGCCCGGGCCGAGGGTGGCGAGAGTGATCGCGCGGCCGTCGGAGTGCTCGCGGGTGACCCGGAAGCTGCCCTCCTTGACGATGTAGCAGGCGTCGGAGTTGTCGCCCTCGTGGAAGACGCGGGTGCCGGCGGGGAAGGATCGGGGTACGGCGACGTGGGAGAAGCGCTCCAGCTCGCCTTCCTCGAGATCGGCGAAAAGCGTGACGCTCTTCAGCAGCTCGACTGCACTCTGCTCCTTGTCAGACACTAGCCCGGAGTATGACGAGGGGTCGGGCGAGAGGGACTCGGCTCACGCCGAGGCGGTCAGTTTGCGCGGTCCACGGCTGAATCCGGCGCCGATCAGCGTCTCCTCGTGACCGGAGCCAATCACCGCCTCGCCGTCGAGTTTCTCGATTGCCAGTTTCGGCAGCTGGCCGGCGGCCACCGCATCGGCGAGGGCTCTCATCGCCTCCTCGAGCTCGGCCCCGGCGAGCGGGCGCAGGCGGAGGATGCCGCGCCCACCACGCTCGATGAAGACCCAGGGCTCGCCGTCGCGCAGCAGCAGGTGGGCGCCGGGGGTGCGACCGGGGCGCCGCCCACCCTCCAGCTTCGGCCAGGGCAGCGAGGCCCCGTAGGGGTTGGCCGGGTCGGTGGCGGCGAGGACAAGGTAGGAGCCGTCTCCTTCGGGCAGCGAGCGCAGCCGCTCGACCGCGCCGGGCAGGGCGAACTGGGCGCCACCGAGGCCCTCGACGAAGTAGCCGCGGCGGGCGGTGCCGAGCAGCTCGAGGTTGCCGAGCTCCGAGTAGAGGGTGGAGAAGCCGCCGGGCACGCCCTCCGCGAGCACGGTCTCGCGGGTGACGATCCCGTAGCGCTCCATCATCAGCTCGGCCTGGGCGCGCAGGCGGGCGCCGGGGCCGGGGGCGTTGGCGAAGATCGGCGCGGTCAGGGACCAGCGGCCCTGGACGGCGGCGCCGGCGGTGGAGCGGCGGCGGGCGAAGCGGCGGCCCTGGCGTTCGGAGGAGGCGACGGCACGCAGGCGCGGCGCCCGCAGCGGCGAGAAGGCGTCGTTGGTCACCTCGCCGCTCCAGGCCAAGTCCCAGAGGGCGTTGTGGAGCTCCTCGGCGGGATGGTCGAGGTCGGCGAGCAGGTCGAGCCAGAAGGAGGGGCCGGCGGCGAGGCGCTCGCGGATCGCCTCGTGGACCTCGCCGCTCGGCGACTCCAGCTTGGCGTTGGCCGGGGGTGGGCCGGCGAGGCGGACGTCCTCGCGGAAGTAGAGGGCGACGCGGCCGTCAGAGCGGCCGAGGGCGCCGGCGCCGATCCAGACCAGCTCACCGCTGGTGCAGAGCTCGTCCAGCCAGGTCGGCGAGTAGGCGCCGAGCCGGCGCGGCAGCACGTCCGCCTCCCAGACTTTCGGCGTCAGCGCCACGCCCTGCAGCGGCACCAGGGCCTCGCGCAGGCGGTCGGGGCCGGCGCCGGCGCGGCGGAAGGCGTCGACGTTCTGCCAGCTGGGCAGGAAGCGGGCGAGCTCGCGGGTGTCGGCCGCCTCGACCTCCTTGCGCAGGCGCGCGAGGCTGGCGCGGCGGACCCGGCGCAGGACTTCGGAGTCGCACCACTCGCGCTCGGTCCCGCCGGGCAGGAGCTCGCCGCGGACCAGCGCCCCTTCGGCCTCGAGCTCGCGCAGCGCCGGCGCCGGGTCGATCCCGTAGCGGGCGGCGAGGCGGGCGGTCGGGAAGGGGCCGTGGGTGCGGGCGAAGCGGCGAACCAGGGCGCGCATCGCGTCGGGGTGCTCTTCGAGAAAGGTCTCCGGCAGGCCGGCCGGCGGCGGCACGCCGAGCGCGTCGCGGTAAAGGCCGGCGTCCTCGGCGGCGATGTAGCGCTCCTCGCCGGCGACCCGGACCTTGGCGACACGGCGCTCGGCGACCAGCTTCTCCAGCATCGAGGCGGCCGAGTAGCCCTCGGCGACGCGCTCCTCGCACTCCTCGGGGGTGAGGTCGCCGAGGTTGCGCAGCAGCTGCTGCAGGGCGTCGCGGTCGCCGGCGCGGCCTGCCTCGGTGCGGTGCTGCAGCTGCTCCTCGACCTCCTCCAGCGCCTCGGGGTCGATCAGCTCCCGCAGCTCCTCCTGGCCCAGCAGCTCCCGCAGCAGGTCGCGGTCGAGGGCCAATGCCGCTGCCCGTCGCTCGGCGTTAGGCGTGTCCCCCTCGTACATGTGGGTGGCGACGTAGTCGAAGAGCAGCGAGGAGGCGAAGGGCGAGGCGGTCGGGGTCTCGACCTCGACCAGGCTGAGCTGGCGCGCGTGCAGCTTGCGCAGGAGGTCGTCGAGGGCGGGCAGGTCGAGGACGTCGCGCAGGCACTCGCGGTAGGTCTCGAGGATGACCGGGAAGCGGGGGAAGTCTCGCGCCACCTCGAGCAAGCTCTGGGACTTGAGGCGCTGCTGCCAGAGCGGCGTGCGCTTGCCGGGGTAGGCGCGGGGGATCAGCAGCGAGCGGGACGCGTTCTCGCGGAAGCGGGCGCCGAACAGGGCCGAGCCGGAGAGCTCGGAGACGACCAGGTCCTCGATCTCGTCGGGCTCGATCAGGACCAGGTCGGCGGGCGGCGGCTCGTCGGCGTCGGGGAGGTGGATGACGATCCCGTCGTCGGACCAGATCGCGTCGGCCTCGAGGTCGCGCTCGGCGCGGATCTTGGCGGCGAGGGCGAGGCCCCAGGCGGCGTGGACGCGGCCGCCGAAGGGAGAGAGCACGCAGACCCGCCAGTCGCCGATCTCATCGCGGAAGCGCTCGACCACGATCGTCTCGTCGGAGGGGACAACCCGGGTCGCCTGCTGCTGCTCGCGCAGGTAGGTGACGAGGTTGTTGGCGGCGCGCGGGTCGAGGTCGTACTCGGAGGCGAGCTCGTCGGGCTCGCGCGAGACCGCCTCGCGGGCGAAGGCGCCGATCGCCCGCCCGAGCTCGGCCGGGCGGCCGATCCCGTCGCCGCGCCAGAAGGGGACGGCGCCGGGGGCGCCGGGGGCGGGGACGACGATCACCCGGTCGCGGGTGATTTCCTCGATCCGCCAGGTGGTCGCGCCGAGCAGGAAGGTCTGGCCGGGGCGGGCCTCGTAGACCATCTCCTCGTCGAGCTCGCCGACCCGGCGGCCGTCCGGCAGGTGGACGCCGTAGAGGCCGCGGTCGGGGATCGTGCCGGCGTTGGTGACGACCAGCTGGCGCGAGCCTTTGCGGCCGTGGACGGTGCCGTTGGTGCGGTCCCAGACGATCCGCGGCCGCAGCTCGGCGAAGCGGTCGGAGGGGTAGCGGCCGTCGAGCATGTCGAGCACGTTCTCCAGCTGTTCGCGGGAGAGCTCGTGGAAGGACTCGGTGGCGGTGACCAGCTGCTCGACCTCGTCGACCTCCCACTCGTCCAGCGCCGCCATCGAGACCAGGTGCTGGGCGAGCACGTCGAGCGGGTTCTGCGGGATCGTCGTCTCCTCGATCTCGCCTTCGCGCATGCGCCGGGCGACGACCGCGCACTCGAGCAGATCGCCGCGGTATTTGGGGAAGACCCGCCCTTTGGAGACCTCGCCGAGGCCGTGGCCGGCGCGGCCGATCCGCTGCAGGCCGCGGGTCACCGACTTCGGCGACTCGACCTGGATCACCAGGTCGACGGCACCCATGTCGATTCCCAGCTCCAGGGAGCTGGTCGCCACGAGACACGGCAACTGCCCCGACTTGAGCATCTCCTCGACCAGAGTGCGCTCCTCGTGGGAGAGGGAGCCATGGTGAGCACGAGCGATCTCGACATAGGAGTCCTCCCCCGTGTCGGGATGGTGCCCACCGTGCTCCGTCGCCGGAAGCTCCTGCTCGCCTTCGCCGTTGGCCAGCTCGTTCAGGCGCTTGGCGAGGCGCTCGGCCGCCCTCCGGTTGTTGACGAAGACGATCGTGGAGGTGTGGTCCTGGACCAGCTCCAGGAGCTTCGGATAGATCGCGGGCCAGATCGACCGCACATGAGCCGAAGGCTCGATTTCCGACGGCGGCACCCCGTCCTCACTCGGATACGCCGGTGCCCCCGGGTCGGCCATGTCCTCCACCGGCACCACGATCTCCAGATCCAGCTTCTTGGTGCGCCCGGCATCCACAACTTTGCAATCCCTGTTCGGGCCCACGAGGAATTTGGCTATCCGCTCCAACGGCCGCTGGGTGGCCGACAACCCGATGCGCTGGACCGGGGATCCGGGGGAGGGCTCTGACGAGCCTCCCCGCTGTTGCTCGGCAGAGCCCTCCCCCGGAGCGCCGGTTCGTCCCACCGCCAGGTGGTCCAGCCGCTCGAGAGTCAGCGCCAGGTGAGCGCCCCGCTTCGTTTGGGCGACGGCATGGATCTCATCCACGATCACCGCTTCGGTCGTCGCGAGGATCTCGCGCACGTTCGAGGAGAGCATCAGGTAGAGCGACTCGGGGGTGGTGATGAGGATGTCGGGGGGCGTTTTCGCCATCGCCCGGCGGTCTTTCTGCGACGTGTCCCCGGTTCGCAGCCCCACCGAGATGTCCGCCCCGATTCCCCGCAGGGGCGCCCGCAGGTTGCGCTCGATGTCGTACGACAGGGCCTTCAGCGGCGAAACGTAGACCAAGCGCACGCCGGTCCCGAGATTGTCCGAGCGGGCGAGCTTGTCGATGCCCCAGAGAAAGCTGGCGAGCGTCTTACCCGACCCGGTTGGCGCGCAGATCAGCGCGTTGTCGCCACCTGAGATTGCCTCCCACCCCTTGGCCTGCGCAGGCGTCGGCCCCTCGAACGAGGCCTCGAACCAGCGCCTTACCGGCTCGCTGAACGGAGCCAGTGGGTCGGATTTGGTGCTCTTCTTCGCCTTAGTCGCCAACCCACCGATCTTACGCACCGGGGCCAGCGGGCTCGCCGCGCGGTTCCTTATTTACGCCTCAGAGGAAAAAGGAACCGCGCAATTACGGGGTGCCGCCGGCGAACTTGACGTATTCGAACCACGACTTCTTCGGTTTGAAGCCGGGACCGAATAGGCCGGAGCCGTCGCAGAAGTTGCAGGCGCCGGGGGCGTCGTCGACCGAGAACCAGTAGATCCGGTCGATCTTCCATTTCACCTGGTTGCGCTCCAGCAGCGAGAAGGCGCCGCGCAGCTGTTGGGCCTGACCCGCCGGGCCCTTGGCGAAGGAGTTGGAGCCGTCGGAGGCCGGCGGCCCGGAGCTCCAGCCGAGCTCGGTGATCCAGAGGTGCTTGCCGGCGTCTTTGTTTTCCTTCAGGACCGTCCGCACTTCTTCGATCTTCGCGGTCAGGTTCTTGTAGCTGCCGGTGTAGGGGTGCAGGGCGATGCCGCTGAAGAGCGATTTCAGGTTCGGGGTCGAGGCGTACATCTTTTCCAGGAACTCGCTGGCGAAATACGCTTCCGGCGGCTTCTTGTTCTTCAGCGCCTCGGCTGGGGTCGCGAACATGCCGCCGAGGATGATCTTCGCCCCCGGATCGACGCTCTTGATCGTGGTGTTCGAGAGCCTCAGCAACTTGCCGTAGTCGGCTGGGTTCGGCCGGGCGACGAAGTACTTGAAGTTCTCCTCGTTCCAGATCTGCCAGGTGCGGATCGGCCGTTCCGGCAGGCTCGGGTTGGTCTGCCAGAAGGTGCCAGCGGGGCCGTAGCGGAACACGGCTTCGTGCACGAAGGTGGACCAGCCGCTGCGCTGCAGGCCGGTTTTCACCGGCAGCGTCACCGGGCTGCCGAAGCGCTTGTCGACGGCGACCGCCCAGCTGGGGGCGCCGGAGAGGAAGGGCAGCACCTCGAGGCCGGCTTCGGTCGCGCTTTTGACCACCGCGTCGACGCCGGACCAGTCGAATTTGCCGCCCTTTTCAAGCTGCACCGCGCTCCAGCCGACCGGCGTGCGGATGCTGTCGACGCCGCCGCGCTTCAGCCGCTGCAGCTGTTCGAGGGTTGCCGTGGCCTGCGGGACCACGCCCCAGAACTTGGCCGGGACCGCAGCCGCGGTCGAGGCGAAGGCAGCGAGCGCCACCAAGGCAATCGCCAGAGCCGCCGTCCAGGCACGCAGATTCCTCGCCATCGACATCCTCGCTTTGAACATTGGGTTTAGCTCGCCTCGGGCGAGACGTGCCCGTCGGGCCCGTCAGAGCGCTGGCGACGCTGCCGGATCACTACTGCCGCGACCGCGGCGGCCATCAGGACCGCGATCGCGATCAGGATCGGGACCAGCGGCGAGGAGCCGCCATCGTCCTTGGCTGCGGTCTGGGCGCCAACCGAGTTTGCAGGCTCGCCGCCCGAGCTCTTCGTCGCCTTGGCTGGGCTAACCTGGCTCTTGCCGCCGGGCTCCGCCCCGCCACTGCCGCCGTTGCCGTTCCCCGTAGACCCACCGGCGGCTTCAGAGTCGCTTTCTTCCGAACCGCTTTCCGAGGTGCCAACCCCAGTTGACCCGTCCGACGAAGAACTTGCGCCCTTCTTGGGCTCCGATCCGCCGTTGGAGCTGTTGGGAGCGGTAGGGATGTCGGCGCCGGTAGCGCTCGGAGGCGCGTCCTCGTATTCGATCCCACTCGAGTCAGCCTGAGCCATCGGTACAAAACAAGCCAATGCCAGCAGAGCAAGTACTGAGAGAAGCCCGAAAAACGAGCGGCCCGAGCGCGGGGCGTGGTGGCGAGGCGTCCCAAGCATGGCGCGGAAGGTTAGACCAAGCCACGGCGTTTGGTGCGCCGATACTGCTGATCGTCGGTCTTGCCCTGGCTGGAGGTGGCTACGACCTCGCTGCTCGCCACATCGCCGGGCTGGGCGTCTGGCTGCTTGTAGTCGCGATGCTCGCGCTTGGTGCAGCGACGCGCACGAACTTTGGACGTCCGTTCTACTGGTCAGCTGGGTTGATCGGTGGCCTGGCGCTTTTTTCTGCACTTTCATCCCTCTGGTCGGGGTCAGTTGAGCTAAGCGTCATCGAGGCTGACCGGGTTCTGGCCTACCTCGGGTGCTTCCTTGCCGCATTCCTGATCGCCCAAACCGACGAAAGGCGCCAACGTTTCGCTGAAGGGCTGGCAATCGCTTTAACGTCCATCGCGCTACTTGGGCTGTTTAGCCGCCTCCTGCCCCATGTGCTCGAGGTTGGGAACTCGCTTGGAGCCGGGGCCCGGCTGCGCTACCCGCTCGGCTACTGGAACGCGAACGGGGCGGTGTTCGCGATCGCCACCGCGATGTTGCTGTGGCTGAGCCGGCGCTCCAGCTTCGCGCCGCTGCGCTGGTTCGCGATCGGTGCGATCCCGGCGGTCCTGCTGGCCCTCTACTTCACCTACTCGCGCGGGGGCCTGGTCGTGCTGGCGGTCGCGGCCGGCTGCCTCCTGATCCTCTCCCGCGACCGCCTCTGGCTGCTGGCGACGCTGGCGATCGGGGCCCTGGGGGCGCTGCCGGCGATGCTCGCGGTGGACGACCGGCGCGACCTCTACAACGCGCTGCCGACCGCGGCGACGATCGACCAGGGGGTGACGGTGCTGCTGATCCTGCTGGGCGGGATCGCTGTCGCCCTACTGCTCCACGCCGGTCTGCGGGCGATCGAGCGGCGCGAAAGCCCGCTGACGCAGCGGGCGCTGCGCTTCTCCCGCAACCCGCTGGTGCTGAGGCGGATCGCGATCGCCGGGGCACTGGTCGCGATCGCGGCGGTGATCGCCTTCGGCGGCCGCGCCTGGGACCAGTTCACTAACTCCGAAAGCCTGCAGTTCCCCGACCAGCCCGCGCAGCACTTCAACGACTTCTCCGCCGCCGGCCGCAACGACTTCTACCGCGTCGCCCTCGACGGCTTCGGGGAAGAGCCGCTAGTCGGCCACGGCGCCGGCACCTACGAGTTCACCTGGGAGCAGCTGCGCTCGATCGACCTGCCGCTGCACAACGCCCACTCGCTCTACCTCGAGGTCTTTGACGAGTTGGGGCTGATCGGCGGCGTCCTGATCGTCGGCCTGTTCGGCTACCTGCTCTGGACCGGGTTCTCGGCCTGGCGAGCGGCAAGCGGCCCGCGCCGCGACCTCTACGCGGTCCTGCTGGCCGGGATGCTCGCCTTCGCGGTCGGCGCCGCGATCGACTGGTACTGGGAAATCGCCGGGCTCGGAGCGGTCTTCTTCCTGCTCGCCGGTGTCGTCGTCAGCGTCAGGTGCGCGCAGATTTCCTCGACGGCGCCGAGCGCGAAGCGAAAGGAAGATGGGCGCCGCTACGGGCTGGCGGTGGCCGGAGTAGTCGTGGCCTGGATCGCCGCGGTGGCGCTGATCGGTCCGCTGCTGGTCCAGCACGAGCTGAAGTCGAGCCAGGCCGCAGCGGCCGAGGGGGACATCCCCAGCGCCGTCAACCACGCGAAGACGGCGCGCACGATCGAGCCCTGGGCGGCATCGCCCTACGTCCAGCTGGGCCTGCTGGCACAGTTGCAGGGCGACTACGTGACCGCAAGCGAACGCCTCACCGAGGCAATCGAACGCGAGGACCGCAATTGGCAGCTCTACTACCTGCGCTCGCGGGTCGAGCGGGAAGCTGGGGAAACGGCGAAGGCGGAAGCCGACGTCGCCGAAGCCCAGCGGCTGAACCCGATCGAGACCTGCTTCCTGAACGGCGGGGAATGTGGGTGAGCGAGTGACCCGATCGACCCAGCAGAGCCCCGCCCGGCGGCAGGAGAGCGGCGCACCCCCGCAGGAGCCGCTGCGCCCGCAGCGCACCGACGTCGCCGCCCGGCTTGGGCTGATCGGCGCCGAGGGCTCGCGGCGGCGCGGCGCCGTGCTGCGGCGGCTGCTCGCAACCGGGGACTGGGCGGCCCTGGCCGGCGCCCTCTGCGTCGCCACCGCGACCACGTCGACCACCGACGTCGCCGTCCTCTTCTGGGCGGTGATGTTCAGCCCCGCCTGGATCCTCACGATCAAGCTGCACGGCCTCTACGACAACGACCACCGGCGGATCCGTCACAGCACCCTGGACGAGATCTCCCGCCTGACCTCGGCCTGCGTGCTGGGGACGCTGGCGATCGACGGCCTGCTGGCGCTCGGGCCGACCGGCCCGCTCTCCTCCCAGAGCGCGATCCTGGTCGGCGTCATCGGCCTGCTCGGCTGCTTCGTCTCCCGCGGGGTCCTGCGCTTCCTCTGGCACCGGCTGACCGGCGTCGCCGCCGGGCTCGTGATCGGGCCCGCGGACGCCGTCGCCGTCGTCGCCCGCCGCGTCGCCACCCACCCGGAGGCGCGCCTGCATCTGGTCGGGTACCTCTCCCAGCGCGGTGAGGAACGCGGCGCCAGCCCGGACGGGCTGCCCTGGCTCGGCACCGTCGCCGATATCTCCCGCGTCGCCGGCGACAACGACGTCGAGCGGGTGATCGTGACCGAGCAGGAGATGAGCGAGCCGGCGGCCGAGCACCTGATCGAGGAGTGCAAGGAGGCCGGGCTGGGCCTCACCTTCCTGCCCCAGCACTTCGGCCTGCTGGGCCCGGGGATCGAGCTCAACCGCCTGGCCGAGCTGCCGGTCCTCGACTTCCGCTTCTCCGACCCGCCGCGCTCGACCCTGGCCCTGAAGCGGACCGTCGACATCCTCGTCTCGGCGGCGCTATTGATCCTGGTCTCGCCGCTGCTGCTGGTGATCTCGGTCCTGATCCTGATCGACTCCGGCCGTCCCGTTCTCTTTCGCCAGCGCCGCGCCGGGATGGAGGGCGAGCCGTTCACGATGGTCAAGTTCCGCACCATGGACGTCGACGCCGAGGAGCGGCTGGGCGAGCTGATCGACCTCGAAGCGCTCGACGAGCCGGCCTTCAAGATCGCCGACGACCCGCGGGTGACCCGGGTCGGTCGAGGCCTGCGCCGATTCAGCCTCGACGAGCTGCCGCAGTTCCTCAACGTGCTCAAAGGCGAGATGTCGCTGGTCGGGCCGCGCCCCGAGGAGGAGGCGGTCGTCGCCCTCTACGACGAGCGCCAGCGCGGCCGCCTGGCGGTCAAGCCGGGGGTGACCGGGCCGATGCAGGTCTACGGCCGCAGCGACCTCACCTTCGAGGAGCGGCTGGCGATGGAGCGCGACTACCTCGACAACCTCTCGCTGCTCACCGACCTCTCGATCCTCCTGCGCACGCCGGCCGCGGTCCTCCGCGGCGACGGCGCCAACTGAGCCCGCCGCCGATGCCAGCCGCGCCCGAGCTCGAGGTCGTGATCGTCAGCCACGGCGCCGAAGCGCTCTTGCGGCGCTGCCTCCACTCGCTGGCAAAGCACCCGGCGAGCGTGCCGACGCGGGTCACGGTGGTCGACAGCGGCAGCCCCGACGGGACGCCGGACATGGTCGAGCGCGAGTTCGGAGAGGTGCGGCTGCTGCGGCGCGAGAACATCGGCTTCTCCGCCGCCAACAACCTCGTCCTCCGCGACTCAGACGCCGCCGCGCTGCTGCTGCTCAACCCCGACACCGAGGTCCACGCTGGCGCCCTCGACGCGGGCCTGGCGCGGCTGCGCTCGGAGCCGCGGATCGGGATGGTCGGGATCAAGCTGGTGACCGAGAGCGGCGAGCTCGACCACGCCTGCAAGCGCTCCTTCCCGACCCCGCTCTCGGCGCTCGCCCACTTCACCGGGGTCGGTCGCGGCGAGGACGCCGGCGGCGCCCTCAGCCAGTACCGGGCGACCCACCTCGGCGACGACGAGGCGGGCGAGGTCGACGCCGTCAACGGCGCCTTCATGCTCTGCCGGGCCGAGGCCGTGCGCGAGGTCGGCCTGCTCGACGAGGGCTACTGGCTCTACATGGAGGACCTCGACTGGTGCCACCGCTTCTGGGACGCCGGATGGACCGTCTTCTACGAGCCCGCCGGCGTCGCCCTGCACGTCAAGGGCGGCTCCAGCGGCCGCCGCCGGGCGCCGCGCCAGGAGATCGCCTTCCACCGCGGCATGGGCCGCTTCTACCGCCGCTTCGACGCCGCCGAGCACAATCCGCTGCTGAACGCCGCGGTCTACGCCGGAATCGGCGCCAAGCTGGCGACCAGCCTGGCGATCACCGCCGCCCGCGGCCGCTAGCGGGCCTAGAAGACGTCGAGGAAGAGGTCCATGAATTTGGGCGTGCCGTCGAGGGCGATCATGTAAGTCGTTCCTTCGATGGCTTCCCAGCTGACTTCGCTGCTTTTGCCGCAGAGGCCGCCGGCGTCGTTGTTGCTGGTGATTTCGGTCAGCGCGTTGACAGCGACGCCCGTGTAGACGCCGATCGCGGTGTTGGAGCCTTCGCCGGTGCAGGTGTCAGCGCTGACGACTTCGGTGCTGGGCGCAGTCCACTGGTACCAGACAGTGTGGCCGGTGGTCATGCCCGCGTGGCTCGGCTCGCCGGCCTCGGTGGTCGCGATCCGGTTGTCGACGTCGAGGTTGGCCGGCAGCGAGGCGATCGTCGTCGCGTTGGCGAAGTCGTCGTTGACCGGGACGGTGCGGATCGTCAGGTTGAAGGTCCCGCGGGCTTCCTTGCTGTCGACGGCGATCGAGTATTTCGTTTCGGCGACGGCGCCGAAGCGCAGGCCGCTGCCGGGCGGCGCGCAGCCGAGCGCGAGCGCGTTGTCGTCGTTGCTCGCGATTTCGGTCAGTTCGGTGACTGCGGGGCCGGTGTAGACGCCAAGCAGGGCGTCGAACGTTTTGCCACCGCAAGCGCGGATTTCGGCGGTCTGGGTCTGGTCCGGGACCCAGTACATCCAGACCGACCCGACCCCCGGGAAGCCGGCGTGGGCGGGCTCCCCCGCCTCGTGGGTCGCCGTGCTGTTGCTGCCGGGGGCGCCTTCCCACCACTGTTTGCCGCCCCATTTGCCGGCTTCGGCGAAGCTGTCGCTGAAGGCGGCGGCCTGCACCGAGGAGGCGCCAAGCGCGAGCAGCGCGGCGAGGCCGATCAGGAGGATGCCAAGCCGCCGCGAGAAGTTCGACTCCCTAAACACCCTGAGTACTTTAGAGACATCGTCTATATAGCGCCAGCTGTGCGGCGGGCGATGTAGGCGTCCTGGAGGACCGGCAGATCCGGCGCACCCAGATCGAAGGCGGAGACGTCGTCGAACTCGCTCAGCAGCTTCCGCTCCACGTAGACGGGCGGGTGGTAGGCGGTGCAGAGGTTGCGGCCGGCTTGCGCGGGCCGCTGCAGGACGAGGTCGCCGCGGTCGAAGCGGGACCGCTCCTCCGGCGTCAGCCGGCCCCGCATCGCCTCGCCGAGGACGCTGATCACGAGCAGCCCGCCGGGGCGGAGCATGCGGCGGAACTCGGAGATCCAGGCGGCCTGCAGGGTCTCGTCGAGGTGGCTGAAGACGGAGAGCGCGTAGATCAGGTCGAAGCTGCCAGAGACGTAGGGGGCCGGCGGCAGCAGCGGGTTCTGGCTGGCGCGCAGGAACGGCAGCTTGTCGCGGCACCAGGAGACGAGCTCCGGGTTGTAATCGCAGCCGTGGACCTCCGGGCCCTCGAGGTCAGCCCAGTGACGGGCGACACGGCCACAGCCACAGCCGAAGTCGAGAATCGCCCGCATCTCCTCCGGCGCCGGGCCGGCCTGCGTCACCGCCGCGCGGATCGAGTCGTTCATGCGGCGGCCGATGCTGAGGAAGCGGCTGGCGTCGCCGCTGCGGCCGTCGACCAGCAGTCGCAGCCCGGCGGGCGGCACCGGCAGCCCGTCGAAGGCGAGATGGTCCTCGCGAGCCCGCATCGTCAGCCACCGCTCCCGCAGCCGCTCGGCCGGGCACAGCAGCCGGGTCCGCTCGAGGCCGTCGGCGATCCTGCTCCTCGTCTGCTGCCTCATCTCCCCATCCCCACCGCTTCAACACATCCCGACCGGAAAGTCGCGGTCGCCCGGTTGGGGAGATCGAGATCGTTAGAACGGCAGGGTCTCGGCTACCTCGGAGAGCTTTGGGGCAATCT
Organism: Solirubrobacterales bacterium; assembly: GCA_036277915.1. Classification (GTDB taxonomy): domain Bacteria; phylum Actinomycetota; class Thermoleophilia; order Solirubrobacterales; family 70-9; genus VAYN01. The sequence goes on along the minus strand of DASUMA010000021.1, from coordinate 276,633 downwards.
TGTCGCGCTCGGAGAGCAGGGGTTCGGAGACCTCCCACTCGACGCCGACGTCGGGGTCGTCCCAGGCGATCCCGGCCTCGGTCAGCGGGTCGTAGTAGCTGGAGACGAGGTAGGCGACGTCGGCGACGTCGGAGAGGACGGCGAAGCCGTGACCGAACCCGACCGGGACGAACAGCTGGCGATGTTTGACGTCGTCGAGGCGGTGGGCCTCCCACTGGCCGTAGGTGGGCGAGCCGCGGCGCAGGTCGACGGCGACGTCGAGGATCTCACCGCGCGGGCAGCGGATCAGCTTCGCCTGCCCGGGCTCGGTCTGGAAGTGGATCCCGCGCAGGGTTCCCTGGGAGGAGCGCGAGTGGTTGTGCTGGACGAAGGGGACGTCGACACCGTGCTCGGCCCAGGCGTCCTGGCTGAAGCTCTCGACCATGAAGCCGCGCTCGTCGCCGTGGACGGTGGGCTCGAGCAGGACGACGCCGTCGAGCTTCGTCGGCAGCCGCTGCGGCATTAGCTCAACGACTTCCCGTACTGCTTTTCGTAGTACTCGCGGTACTCGCCGGAGCGGATCGGGCCCCACCAGTCCTCGTTCTCGCGGTACCACTCGACCGTCTTCTCCAGGCCCTCGGCGAAGTGGACGCGGGCCTCCCAGCCGAGCTCGTCGCGCAGCTTGTCGGAGGCGAGCGAGTAGCGGCGGTCGTGGCCGGGGCGGTCCTTGACGTACTCGATCAGCGACTCGTCGCCGCCGGTCAGCTCGATCACCCGCTGCACGACCTCGATGTTCTCGCACTCGTCCGGGCCGCCGACGTTGTAGGCCTCACCGGGGCGGCCGTTCATCAGCACCGTGTGGATGCCGCGGCAGAAGTCCTCGACGTAGAGCCAGTTGCGGACCTGCTTGCCATCGCCGTAGACCGGCAGCGAGTCGCCGTGGATCGCGTTCAGGACCATCAGCGGGATCAGCTTCTCCGGGTACTGACGCGGGCCGTAGTTGTTGGAGCCGCGGACGATCGAGGCCTCGATCCCGTAGGTCTCGACGTGGGCGGAGACGAGCAGGTCGCCGGCCGCCTTGGTCGCCGAGTAGGGCGAGGAAGGGTCGAGCGGCGAGGTCTCGGTGAAGGAGCCGGAGTCGATCGAGCCGTAGACCTCGTCGGTCGAGACCTGCAGGTAGCGGCTGACGCCGAGCTCACGGGCGGCGTCGAGCAGGGTGCCGGTGCCGATCACGTGGGTGCGGGCGAAGGCGTCCTGATCATCGATCGAGCGGTCGACGTGGGACTCGGCGGCGAAGTTGACGACCGCGTCGGCGCCCTCCATTGCCTCCCGCACCTTTGCCGGGTCCTCGATCGCGCCCTCGATCAGGGCGACGCCCTCGGGCAGGTTCTCCGGCCGGCCGGCGTAGGTCAGCTTGTCGAGGACGACCACCTCGTGCTCGTCGCCGACCAGGCGCACGTAGGTGGAACCGATGAAACCGGCGGCGCCGGTGACGAGCAGCTTCATGCTGCCTCCTTCTCCGCTTGTCGTTGAGTCAGATAGCCGGCCAGGCCGTCCTGCCAGGACGGCAGCCGGATCGCGTGCTCGCGCTGGCTGGTCAGGGCCGAGAAGGCCGGGCGCGATGCGGGACGGCCGAGCATCTCGGTCGTCCCGGAAAGGACTTTGCACTCGACCTCGGCCTGCTCGAAGATCTCCCGCGCGAACTCGTACCAGGAGCACTGGCCCGAGGCGGCCATGTGGTGGATCCCGTACTCGAGGCCCTCGATCAGGCGCACGAGGCCGTAGGCGAGGTGCCAGGTGTAGGTCGGCGAGCCGACCTGGTCGCGGACGACGAGGACCTCGTTCTGGCTCTCGGCCAGGCGCAGCATCGTCTCCACGAAGTTGCCGCCGCCGATCCCGAAGAGGCCGGCGGTGCGGACGATGAAGTGGCGCTTGTTGGCAGCCGCGGTCGCCTCCTCGCCGGCCAGCTTGGTGCGGCCGTAGGCGGAGAGCGGAGCAGGCTGGTCGCTCTCCACGTAGGGAGCGCCCTTGGCGCCGTCGAAGACGTAGTCGGTGGAGACGTAGACGACACCGGCGCCGACCTCGGCGGCAGCTGCGGCGACCGCGCCGGCGCCGGTCCCGTTGACGGCGAAGGCGGCCTGCTCGGACTCCTCGGCGCCGTCGACGTCAGTCCAGGCGGCGCAGTTGATGACGACGTCCGGGCGCTCGAGGTCGAGTCTGCGCTTGAGCGCGGCGGCGTCGGTGACGTCGAGCTCGGCGCGGCCGAACCCGACCACGTCGTGGCCGGCGTTGCCGGCGGCGAGCATCACGTCGCGGCCGAGCATGCCGGCGGCGCCGGTCACGAGCAGCTTCACCGCCCCGCCCCCACTAGACGATTTCGATCTCGGAGCGGTCGCCGACCAGGAGGCGCAGGGTTTTCGGGACGCCGGCGCTGCGGGTCAGCTTGACGTCGCGGCCGAGCAGGCTGGCCTCCATCCGGGTGCCGAGGTCCTCGACCACGGAGCCGGAGAGGATGATCGAGTGCTCGACCTCGGAGCGGCGCACGTGGACGCCCTCGCCGATCGAGGTGTAGGGGCCGATGTAGGCGTCCTCGACGTGGGCGCCGGGGCCGATCACGGCAGGGCCGCGGACGACCGAGCGGGTCAGGGTGGCGCCGGGCGCGATCAGGACCCGGCCCTCAACCCGCGAGCCCTCGTCGACCTCGCCCTCGATGCTGGTCTCCAGCTCCTCGAGCACGAGGCGGTTGGCCTCGAGCATGTCGGCAAGCTGGCCGGTGTCCTTCCACCAGCCGCGCACGACCTCGGAGCGGACTGTGCGGCCCTCGTCGATCAGGCCCTGGATCGCCTCAGTGATCTCGAGCTCGCCGCGCCAGGAGGGCTCGAGCGCGCGGGCCGCCTCGAAGATCACCGGCTGGAACAGGTAGACGCCGACCAGAGCCAAGTTCGAGGGCGGGTCTTTCGGCTTCTCGATCAGCCGCACGATCTTTTCCCCGTCGAGCTCGGCGACGCCGTATGACTGCGGGTCGTCGACCGGGGTGAGCAGGATCAGGGCGTCGGGCTCGTGGTCACGGAAGGTGGAGACGAGGCCGCGCAGGCCGTCGCGCAGAAGGTTGTCGCCGAGGTACATCACGAACGGCGAGCCGGCGATGAACTCCTCCGCGGTCAGCACCGCGTGGGCCAGCCCGGCCGGCTTGTCCTGGACGATGTAGGTGATCTTCGCCCCGAAGGCGGAGCCGTCGCCGGCGGCCTCGCGGATCTCATCGCCGGTCTCGGGCGCGATGATGATCCCGATCTCCTCGACCCCAGCGTCGACCAGCGCCTCGATCCCGTAGAAGAGGACGGGTTTGTTGGCGACAGGGACCAGCTGCTTCGCCGAGGTGTGGGTGATGGGGCGAAGCCGCGTTCCCGCGCCGCCGGAGAGGATCAATCCCTTCAAAGGCTCCATGCGAGGCTGCAACCCTACTTATTGCGAGAAAGACCTGTGCAAGCCACCGTTTACATCCCCAACTTCAACGGCGCCAAGTGGATCGGGCGGGCTCTGGAGAGCCTGCGGGCGCAGACCCGGCCGGCCGCCGTGGTCGTCGTCGACAACGGCTCCAGCGACGATTCGCCGGCGCTTGTGCGGGACGGCTTTCCGGAGGTGGAGCTGCTTCAGCTGGGGCAGAACATCGGCTTCGGGCCGGCGCTGAACCGGGCCCTCGCCGCCCACCCCGCGGAGGCGGCGATCCTGCTCAACAACGACGCCGAGTGCGAGCCGCGCTTCGTCGAGGCGCTGCTGGACGAGCTCGGCGCGGGCGTCGACTCGGTCGCCGGGGTGCTGGTGCAGGAAGCGGCGCCCGGGCTGATCGACTCCGCCGGGGTCGTTGCCGACACGACCCTGATGGGGTTCGACTACCTGCACGGCGAGCCAGTCGCGGCGGCGCTCGGCGCCCCCGCCCCGCTGGGACCAACCGGCGGCGCCGGCCTCTACCGCGGCCGCGCCCTGGAGGCGATCGGCGGCTTCGATGAGCGCATCTTCCTCTACTACGAGGACCTCGACCTGGCGCTGCGGCTGGCCGCGGCCGGCGGCCGCTGCCGGCTCGCCGGAGAGGCACGGGCCCTCCACGCCTACTCGGCCAGCCTCGGCGCCGCCTCCGCCGCCAAGTACGCGCGCACCGGGTGGAGCCGCGGCTACATGCTGCGCCGCTACGGAGTGATGTCGCAGCCGGGCCGGGCCTTGCGGGCGCTGGCCTGCGAGGGGGCGCTGTGCGGCGGGCAGCTGCTGAAGGACCGCACCGCGAAGGGGATCGGCGGGCGCTGGCGCGGCTGGCGCGACGGTGGCGGGCTGGAGCAGCGCGAGGCTGACGGGGCGCCGCTGCTGGAGATCTCGGCGCGCGAGGCGCTGGCGCTGCGCCGGCGCCGGCGCGGCTAGCGAGAACGCAGTTGTTCCCGCATACCGGGAACAACTGCGAATCGGCGCCCTAGCTGCGCAGGAGGCGGGCGCGGACGCGACGCAGGAGGCCGGGGACGCCGGCGCGCAGGCGCGTCACCTCGGCGGCGAGCTCGGCGTTGCGGCTCTCGAGCTCCGCGCGGTGGGCGGCGTGCGCCTCCAGGCCCACGCGGGCGGCGGCGAGCTCGGCCTCAGTCGTCTCCAGCTGGGCGGCGAGAGCGTCGCGCTCGTCGATCATCACGGCGAGCCGCCGCGCCGTCGGCATCGGCGCCGACTGGGCGCCGGCGCGGCCGCGGTGGAGGCTGCGGACCTCGGCCGCGAGCTCGGCGTTGGTCCGCATCAGCTCCTCGATGCGGCGGGCGTCCTCGCGCGCTTCGCGCCCGGGGATGCTGCTCTCGTTCGGCTCAGTCATCCGTCGTCCATCGGGTCAGGAGCAGCCGGCTGCTCCAGCGGTCTTCGGCCCTCGCCCGCTCGTGGATCCGCTGCGAGTGGCCCCGCAGCAGCGAGTCGGGCAGAACCCTGTAGCGGGCCAGGGGCTCGGGCATGATCGCACCGAACCAGCCCCGCTCGCGCAGCCGGCGGAAGAGCTGCCAGTCGGAGTTCATCGAGCCGGCGAACCCGAACCAGGGCTCATAGAAGAAGCGGCGCGGGAAGAGCGAGAGCGTGTCGCCGTCCCAGTTCTCGCCGTCGTCGTGCAGGACCGCGTTGCCGAGCGGCGCGAACCCGAAGCCGTCGGCGAGGCGGACCCCATCCGGGTCGACCATCGGCAGCCAGCAGCCGACGTAGGCCAGCGAGGGGTCGCGCCGGAAGGTCGCCAGCGCGCGCTCGACGAACTCCGGCTCGAGCATGTTGTCGGCGTCGAGCGGCAGCATGTACTCCCCCCGCGTCAGCAGGGCGCCGAGGTTGCGGGCGGAGGACTCGCCGCCGTTCAGCTGGGTGACCACCCGCACCCGCGGGTCGTCCTCGATCTCGGCCAGGACCGCGTCCTCCGGCTCGAAGGAGCCGTCGTTGACGACCAGCACCTCGAGGTTGCGGTGGGTCTGGGCCAGCAGCGAGCCGACCGCCTCGGCCACGTAGGCGGAGGCGCGGTAGTAGGGGACGACGCCGCTGACCAGCGGCTCCTGGCGGGGCGGGGCGGCGGGGAGCGGCGGGCGGCCGCCGCCGGGGCTGAGCAGGCGCTCGTAGCCGGCGAGGATCGCGGCCGGGTCGGCCAGCGCCGCCGCGCGCTCGGTGAGGACGCCGCGGCGGAGGCACCCTACCTCCGCGGGGTCGGTGACGAGCGGGGCGAGGACGCGGCCGATTGCAGCAGAGCCGAGGCCGTCGGTGCGCCAGCCGGTGACGCCGTCCTCGACCGCCTCGACCAGGGGGCCGGCGGGGGTGGCGAGGACCGGCACCCCCGCCCGCAGCGCCTCGACCGCGGTCTCGGCGCCGAGCGCCAGCCTGGCTGGGACGGCGAGCAGGTCGTGCTCGGGCAGCGCCCGCCGCAGCTGCTCCCGGTAGAGCGGCTCGCGGAACTGGATCCGGGGGTCGTCGCCGCTCATCGTCTCGATCGTCAGCCGCACCGACTGGCCGACCTGAGCGGTCGCGGTGTCAGCGCCGGCCAGGGTCAGCTCCCACTCGTCGCCCGGCAGGCCGAGGCAGGCCTGGGCGAGGTCGAGCGCCCCCTCGCGCCGGCGCAGGTCGGCGGCGAAGAGGATCCGCAGCGGGGCCTCGGGGTCGCGCTCGGCGGCGGCCGGGGCGGGGACAGGCTCACCCGGCGGCAGCGGAGTGCGGATCAGCGCCGGCCGCGGCAGTCCGACGTCGAGGTAGTGGCGCTCGTAGATCCCGTGGGCGTCGCCGCCGGCGTGGAGCAGGCGGTCGGCGAGGCGCAGCTGCTCTCGCTCGAGGTCGGCCAAGCGCTCCATCCCAGGCTGCCCGAGGGTGCCGTCGTGCAAGCAGGCCAGCTCGGCGCTGGGCGCGGCGCGGACCGCGATCAGCGTGCGCGCCAGCAGCGGCTCCCCGGCCAGCCGCGCCTGCAGCGCGACCAGGCCGTGGGCGCGGAAGTCGGGGACCTCGAGCAGGTCCGGCCCCTGCTCGCCGTAGCTAGCGCGGACTGCGTCGACCACGGCCGCCCCGTGGCGGTGGTCCTCGCAGGCGAACTTGAGGCCGGCGGACTCGGGGTCGATCGCCGCCACCACTTCGCGAAAGCCACTGCCGGGGAGCGGCGGCGGCGCCGCCCCGTCGGCGCAGCCGCTGCGGACCAGGGTCACCTCGTGGCGCTCCGCGAGCAGCGCCGCCAGCGCCGCGACCGAGTAGCTCACCGCCCCGTACTCGGTCGGCTCCGGCGCGACGAGGCAGATCCTCAAGCCTCCACCCCCAGCCAGCGACGGGCGCTCGCCAGATCCCCCTCGCGGCGCAGGCGGCGGCGCTCGGCGAGCAGCCGCGGCAGCCAGCGCAGGGCCGAGAGCTTACCGCGCAGGGTCGCGCCGAAGCGCCGCTGGCGCGCGGATCGCGCCAGCGACCCAACCTCGACCGCGGCGATCCGCGGCAGCGCCCGCGCCGGCATGAACTTCACCTGGGTGGCAAGCCGGTTGCGGGCAACGAGGCGGGCGTTGTCGGCCCCGGGCCGGGAGAAGCCGGCCAGCCAGGAGGCGTTGCCGAGGTGCCAGACGACCGCCTCGGGCACGTACCCGAAGTGCCACCCGGCGATGCGGGCGCGGACGTTGAGGTCGACGTCCTCGTAGAAGGCGAAGTAGGACTCGTCGTAGCCGCCGAGGGCGTCGAACAGCTGCCGGCGCAGGAGGCAGGCCGCGCCGCAGACACCGAAGACCTCGCGCCGCCGCAGCCACTCGGGCCGCTGCTCCTCTCCCGCCCCAGCCTCGACCGCGCGGCCGTCGCGGGTCAGGGCCATGCCGGCGCTGTAGAGGCGGGCGCTGGCCACCTCCGCGGCCTCTCCCTCCAGCTGCAGCAGCCGCGGCTGCACGCCGCCGAGGCCCGGGTCGGCTGCCAGCGCCGCCTGCAGCGTCGCCAGGCAGCCCGGCTCCAGCACGGTGTCGGCGTTGAGGGCGAGGACCGAGCCGGCGCTGACGCGGCTGGCGCCGAGGTTGACGGCGGCGGCGAAGCCGGTGTTCCGCGGCAGCGGCAGGTGCGGCACGGAGCGCTCCTGCAAGAGCTCGACGCTGCCGTCGGAGGAGCCGTTGTCGACCACGAGCAGCTCGATCTCCACGCCCTGATCCTCTAACGAATCGAGGCAGCGGGGCAAGAGCCCGGCAGAGTTCCAGCTGGGGATCACGACGGCGACCTCTGGAATCCGCTCCACGGTGCGGGAGCCTAGTGGGGAGATATCGTGCCGCCGCGATGGCGGCGCGCGCGACGACCACGCTCTTGCGGCTGCGGGCGCAGCTGCAGGGAGCGCTCTTCCTCCCTGCCCCGGCCGGCCGCTCCCGCCTCAGCCGGACCGAAGTCGCGGTGCTCGTCGTCGCCCTGCTGGGGCTGGGGACGATCTTGCAGATGCTCCGCATCGGCCCCAGCGAGGCGCTCGACTCGCTCTGGGCCGAGGACGGGGTGATCTTCCTCCAGGGAGCGCTCGGCCAGGGGTTCTGGGATGCGGTCGTGCAGCCCTACAGCGGCTACCTGGTGCTGGTGCCCCGCTTGATTGGCGAGGTCGCGGCGGCGGTGCCGCTGCGCGACGCGGCGGCGGCAACCTCGGTCAGCGCCGGCCTCGTCGTCGCCCTCAGCGGCCTCGTCGTCTGGTTCGCCGCCGCCGGGCTGATCCGCGACCCCTACCTGCGCGGCGGCCTGGTCGCCGCCACGGTGCTCTCCCCCGTCGCCGGCCTGGAGTCGGTCGCGGCTGCCGCCTACGTGCTCTGGTACATGCTCTTCGCCAGCTTCTGGCTGCTGCTCTGGCGGCCGGCCTCGACCCGGGGGGCGGTGCTGGGCGGCCTCTTCCTGCTCGCCACCGGGCTGAGCACGCCCGGCGTCTGGTTCTTCGCCCCGGTCGCGGCGCTGCGGGCGCTCGCCGCCCGCGACCGCCGCGACCTGGCGCTCCTCGGCGGCTACGCGGCCGGCGCCGCGGTCCAGGTCCCGGTCCTCGCCGCCAACAGCGGGGAAACGGTCGAGCCGCTGTGGAGCGCCGACATCTGGACCGCCTACCTGCAGCGCGTGCTCGACGCCGGAGCCTTCGGCGAACGGCTCGGCGGCGAGGCCTGGGAGCTGCTCGGCTGGCCCTTCCTGATCGCGCTGGGGGTGGGCGCAATCGCCGGCCTCGGCTTCGCCGCCTGGCGCGCGGGAGCCGCGGCGCGCTGGTTCGCGGCGATCGCGATTCCCACCTCGCTGCTGATGTTCGTCGTCTCCACCTACCAGCGCGCGGTCGGGACCCAGATGAAGTGGCCGCCGGACATCCACTTCGGCAACAGCGGCCGCTACGCGATCGTCCCCGTCCTGCTTCTGCTCAGCGCCGCCCTGGTCCTGGTCGATCGCCGGCCGCGCCCGGCCCGGCGCTCGGGCCGGCTTCCCTGGGCGGTCGCGATCACCACCGCGGTCCTCGCCCTCGCGGTCGCCAGCTCCTTCGACGTCAGCGAACCCGCCGTGCGCGGCACTCCCGCCTGGTCGGACGCGCTCGACAGCGCGGCGCGGACCTGCGCGGCCGAAAATCCCGAAGTGATCGCGGTCCCGACCTCTCCGCCCGGGTTCGGCCTGACGCTCTCCTGCGAGAGCGTCGCGGCGGCCTCCGACGCCGGAGCAGCCCGGTAGCGTTCCCTCGCTCGATGCCAGAAGCCGCCCCCAGCCTCGCGATCCAAGTCGAGGACCTGCATAAGTCCTTCCGCATCCCGACCCAGCGCGTCGACTCGCTGAAAGAGCGTGTCGTCCGCCCCTTCGCCTCGCGCGATTACCGTGAGCTGCGGGCCCTCGACGGCGTCTCCTTCGAGATCGCGCAGGGCGAGTTCTTCGGCATCGTCGGCCGCAACGGCTCCGGCAAGAGCACGCTGCTGAAGCTGCTCGCAAGCATCTACCGGGCCGACCGCGGCCGGATCCGGATCGCCGGCCGCCTCGCCCCCTTCATCGAGCTCGGGGTCGGGTTCAACGTCGAGCTGACGGCGCGCGAAAACGTCGTCCTCAACGGGGTGATGATGGGGCTGACGCCGGGCGAGATGAAGCGGCGCCAGGACGCGATCATCGAGTTCGCCGAGCTCGAGGAATTTGCCGAACTGAAGCTGAAGAACTACTCCTCGGGGATGCTGGTCCGGCTCGCCTTCGCGGTGATGATGGAGGCCGACGCCGACGTGCTGCTGATCGACGAGGTCCTGGCAGTCGGCGACGCCTCCTTCCAGCAGAAGTGCGCCGACGCCTTCCACGAGATGAAAGCGGCCGGCAAGACGATCGTCCTTGTCACCCACGAGATGGCGACGGTCGAGTCCTACTGCCACCGGGCGATGCTGATCGGCGGCGGCCGCATCCAGGGGCTGGGCGACCCGGGAGAGATCGGGCGCGAGTACCTGCGGCTGAACTTCGAGCAGGAAGGCGCCGCGAGCGGCGTCCCCGGCCCGGGGCAGAGCGACGACGTGCGCCTGGTCGAGGCGCGGCTGGAGAACGGCGCCGGGGAGGCGGTGACGAACCTCGAGTCCGGTGAGCCGCTGCGGCTGCGACTGGAGCTGGAGGCGCTGCGGGAGCTGCCCGGCCTCGATGTCGGCTTCCTCGTCGCCAACGCCGACAACCTCGCCGTGCTCAACTTCGGCATCCCGGTGGGCGAGGCGCAGGGGTCGCGGGAGCTGAAGCCCTGCCAGCGGGTCACGGTCACGGCCCGGGTCGAGAACCGGCTCGCCGCCGGGCGCTACTTCATCGATTGCGGGATCAACCGCGCGCTCGAAGGCGGGATCGCCCTCTACGTCCCGAAAGCGCTCGAGTTCCTCGTCTTCGGCGGCCCGCAGACGCAGGGCGTGGTCCTGCCGGAGGTGGAGATCGGGTCCGCGATCGAGGACGGCCTGGGACGATGAGCACGCCCTCGAAGCCCACCCCGGGACCGCTGCGCGAGGTCCACGGACCCTCCGCCCTCGGCGGCGGCGCCCGCCGCTTCTTCGACTTGCTCTGGCTGATGTCGGTGACCGAGTTCAAGCGCGTCTACTTCGGCACCGTGCTCGGCTATGTCTGGTCACTGGTGCGGCCGCTGGCCCTGTTCGGGGTGCTGCTCTTCGTCTTCACCCAGGTGTTCAAAATCGGCAGCGAAACCGCCGAGCACTACCCGGTCCTGCTGCTGCTCGGGATCGTGCTCTACACCTTCTTCCAGGAATCGACGACCGAGTCGGTGACCTCGGTCGTGACCCAGGAGGGGGTCGTGCGCAAGACCCAGTTCCCGCGCCTGGTGATCCCGCTCTCGACCGTGCTCACGGGGGCCTTCAACTTCGCCCTCAACCTGGTCATCGTCGTCGCCTTCATCCTCGCCTTCGGGGTGACGCCGGCCTGGACCTGGCTGCTCTTCCCCTTCGCGGTGCTGGCGCTGTTCGTGCTGACGGCGGCGATGAGCATGATGCTCTCGGTCCTCTACGTGCGCTTCCGCGACGTCGCAATCATCTGGCTGGTCTTCGCCCAGATGCTCTTCTACGCGACCCCGATCCTCTACCCAATCGAGGCCTTCGGCAACGAAACCACCGAACGGCTGCTGATGATCAACCCGCTGGCGGTGATCTTCGAGCAGGCGCGTATCTGGGTGCTCGAACCCGACGCCCCGACGATCACCGATGCTGCCGGCGGGGTCCTCGGCCTGGTGCCGGCGGCGGTCATCTTCGTCGTCGTCTGCGCCCTCGGCGTCCGCATCTTCAACCGCGAGGCGCCGCGAATCGCCGAGGACCTCTAGCGGCGCGTGGGGTTCTCGCGGGAGAGGTGGGTGCTGCTGGGCCTGTGGTTCGCCGCGGCCCTCGCCTGCCTGCTCGGCGCGATCGCGCCCCCAGCGTTCGGGGCGCACGAGGGGCTCGGGGCGGAACTCCTCGACCTGCTCCGGATCGCGATCACGGCGGCGCTGGCGGTGACGATGCTGCTCGGGCCGGGAGTGCTGTGGCGAGCCGGCGGCGGGCGGCGCTTCGGGCTCGGCTTCATGCCCCTGCCCGGCCTGGCGGTGCTGGTCGCGATCGGGGTCGCGGCCTGGATCCTCGGCGGCAGCACCGACCCCCAGCTGGTCTGCTTCATCGGCATCGCACCGGTCCTCGGGCTGATCCTCGGCGGCCTGCTCGCGGCCGGCCCGGAGGACCTCTTCGAGCCCGAGGAGCAGCGGGCGCTGGGCCTGGTCGCGCTGGCGCTCGGGGTCGGGATCGCCCGCTCGATCTGGTCTCTGGGCCCGGTCGGCGAGCTCTACGGCGGCACGATCTCCCGCAACCTGATCGTCGAGCCGCGGCCCGACAGCCGCACCTCCTACCTGATCGCCGAGCTGATCGCGACCCACAAAGGCCCCTACGCAACCGACATCTTCGCCCCCTACAACTTCTCCGCCCGCGGCCCGCTGCCGGGCATCGCCAGCACGCCGCTGATGCTGGTCACCGGCGGCAAGCCGCTCTACGGCGCCCCCGAGTACCCGTTCCAGCCGTTCGACGGGCAGGGCTTCATGGCCTACCGGATCGCGATGATGACCTTCACCTGCACCGCCTTCCTCGCGGTCTGGGAACTGGTGCGGCGGCTGGGGGGACTGGCCGCGGCGCGGTTCGCGCTGCTGCTCGCGATCACCACCCCGTTCCTGATCGCCGACCTCTGGTTCACCTGGCCGAAACTGCTGGCGGCGGCGTTCACCGTGCTCGCCGCCGTGCTCGTCTTCGAGCGCCGCGCCTTCCGCGGCGGCCTCCTGGTCGGGGTCGGGTACCTGATGCACCCGAGCGCGCTGCTCGGCCTCTTTGCCCTCGGGCCGCTCACGGTCTGGCCGCCACGCGGGGGGAGCTGGAAGCGGCCGCAGGTCCTCCGCGCCCTGCTGCTGCTGGCCGGCGTCGCCGTCGGCCTCTACCTCTGGCGCCGCTACAACGGCGACAACTTCAACCAGGAGGGCTTCCTCGACTACGTCGGCCACGCCGTCCCCGACTACACCCCCTCGTTCGGGACCTGGATCGAGTTCCGCGCTAACTCGCTCGCCAACACCGTCGTGCCCCTCTACCTGCCGATCATCGAAGACCACAACGTCTCGATCAACACCCTGTTCGGGGTCTCCCCCGGCGTCACCCACTTCTTCTTCCAGTACTGGACCGGCGTCCCCTTCGGGTTCGCGATCGTCTTCTTCCCGCTGCTGCTGGCCAGCCTCTGGCGCGCCGGCCGCCAGTGGCCCTGGCCGGTGCTCGCCGCCGTCGTCTTCCCCTTCCTCGCCTTCACCGTCTACTGGGGCGCCTCGAGCTCGGGGATGCTGCGCGAGGGCCTGCAGTTCTGGGTCCTCAGCGTGCTCGCGGTCGTCGCCCTGCAGCAGGCGCAGGCGGGCTTCCCCTGGCTGCGCTCGACGCCGATCCGGGTGCTGCTCTCGCTGCGGGCGCTGGAGGTGCTGGCAATGACCGTCGGTGCCGTCCTCGGGACCCGGCATTTCGACCCGATCGGCGCCTTCCCGCTGGTCGACGTCGTCGCCCTGGGGGCGATCGTCGCGCTCACCGCGGCGATGGCGCGGGCGGTCTGGGCTAGCGACAGACCTGCGCCGGCTGCTCCGCCCTCACTTGCAGGAACCACGGCTGCGGAGCCCCATCCCGCGGGATCCGCAGCAGCGTGACCGAGCCGCCCGGGATGCCGTCGGTCTCGACCGGGTACTCGCCTGCGGCGAAGCGACGCAGGCCGATGGAGACGTCGGGCCCGGGGGCGATCTCGACCCGGGTCAGTCCCGGGGAGAGCTCGATCTCGGCGTCGCCCGAGACGTTGTCGCAGGCGCCGACAACACCCCGGCGGTAGGCACCCGCCTGAGTCTCGGTCGTCACCGGCAGCGCGTTGGTGAGGACGATGTCGGCCTGACGCCGGGCCGTGGCCGGGGCCGCCGCCAGCTCCGTTGCCGAGTAGGCGGGGGAGCCATGGTCGCGGACCATCTCCAGGTAGGAGTCGGCCCTGATCGCCTGCAGGGAGGCGGTGCCAGCGACCTCGGGGGTCAGCGAGAAGTCGGGGGCGACGGTGCGGCCGGCGATCTCGATCGCCGCGGTGTCGGCCCTGGTGAGGACGGAGAGGTCGCGCAGCCAGTGCTCCCCCATGCGGAAGTAGGCGAGGTTGGAGACGACCGCGACGGCGGCGACCCCCGCGCCGACCCAAAGCGCGGCGCGGCTGAAGCGGACCCCGCGCAGAAGCTCGGCCGCGATCAAGAGGACGAAGACGGCGCCGGCGTAGCTGTAGCGGCCGGCAACCGCGTCGCGGCCGGGCTGGTAGTTGAACGCAGCGAGCAGCCAGTAGGCGACGGCGGCCGCGAGGACCGGCCAGAGCCGCGGCGAGAAGCCGCGGCGGCGGGTCTGCCCGTAGAGGACGAGACCGATGGCGCCAACCAGCAGCGGCCGCCCCCACTCGGGCTGGCCGACGTCGCTGACGTCGATCGTGCTGAGCCCGAGCAGCGCGGCGAGCGCCGAGGCGAACCCGTTCAGCGTGTAGACGGGCGAGCGGAGGACGTTGTCGAGCGTGACGTGGTGCTCCGAGGTGTGTCCCCAGCCCAGGTACCAGCCGAGGTAGAGGAGCGCCGGCACGGCGACGACCCAGACCCGGGCCAGGCCGCGCTGGCGCCGCCGCAGCAGCAGGTCGGCCGCGGCGGCGGCGAGGAAGGCGACCCCGAGGCTGGAGAAGCCAACCGCGACGACCAGCAGCAGGCAGGCCCAGATGTCGCCGCGACGGTCGTCGCGGTCGAGCGCCAGCAGCATCCCGACCCCGGCCAGGACCGAGCCGACCAGGACCGTCTCGAACGGCCACAGCAGCACCGACCAGGCGGGGCCGAGGAAGAGCAGCAGCACCGCCGCGATCAGCGCCGGCCAGGGCCCGACCCGGCGCCGCGCGTAGACGAAGACGAGGGCGGCGGTAGTGAGCAGCAGCGCCACCAGGACGAGCCGTTCCGGCAGCGCTGAGCTGGTCCCGAAGAGCTCGACCAGGAGCTTCTCGATCCCGACCGGGATCGCGACGATGTGCTCGTTGTGGGGGCCGAAGAAGGTCTCGGCGCTGAACCCCGGCCGCTGCAGGAGGAAGAACCAGGTGTCCTGGATGAAGGTGAGGCCGCTGCCGAGGGCCAGCATCAGCACCGCGGCGGCGGCCATCGCCGCGGCGAGCCCGGCCAGCGGCCGGTTGCGGTCCAGCTTGGCGAGGGCGGCGTTCATCTAGGCAGGGGCATCGTCGGCCGCGGCTCCGCGCAGCAGGACCCAGCCGAACCCGGCGAGGCCGAGCACGGAGACGATCGCGGCGAGGGGCGAGAAGCTGGTTCCTTCCAGCGGCCTCAGCGTCGGCGTGTAGATCGCCAGCATCAGCGCCGCGCTGGCCAGGACGAAGTAGATCGCGAAGCGCGGCCAGACCGCCCGCAGCCCGGCGACCGCCCCGACCAGCCCAAGGACCGGGATCGCGTAGCTGCCCGCGTGCATCACCGTGCGCGCCGGCAGGTTGCCGAACAGGATCAGGCCCCAGGCGATCGCGCCGACGCCGAAGATCAGGAAGCAGGTCAGGGCCAGCGTCCAGTCGGCCGGGCTACGGCGCCCACGGCGCCAGGCCAGCGCCATCGCGACGGGGCCCAGGAGCAGCAGCCCGAGCGAAGGGACGAGGTCGAAGAAGAGGACGATGCGGACGTCTTCGATCGCTTCGTCGAGCTCGCCTTTGTCGAGCGATTCGACGCCGTGGTCGAGCCTCCCAACCATCGGCCCACCGCCGAACATCGTCACGAAGTTCTGGCCCTTGTTGTGGATCGTGCCGCCGATACCGGCTTCGCCGTAGGCGTCGAAGATCGCCTCGCGCGCGCCGCGCGGATCGACTTCGGGCACGCCGGCGATCATCCACTTGACCAGGCGATCGCCGGGGGGGTCGTGGTACTTCTGGTACGCCGACCAGGGGGCCATGACGGCGATCCCAACCAGGGCCGCGACACCAAGCCAGCGCCAGCTCGGCAGCCCGCGCCAGGCGGCGATCAAGGCCAGTGGGACAACGCCGAAGAGGCTGGATCCGTGGCCCATCATCGCCACCCCGAGCAGCGCCGCCAGTAGGGCCGCCGCCCAGTAGCTGCGCCGCAGCTCGTCCCACAGCGGGGTCGCGACCAGCGCCGCCGCGGCCAGCAGCATCGCCGCCGGCAGCATCTTCGGCCAGACGAAGAAGCCGTTGACGAGAGCGACGTCCGAGACCAGCACCGTGGCCATCGCCAGCGCCCGCGTCGTCCGCCCCACCTTCGCCGCCAGCAACAGGGCCCAAAGGCCGATGATCCAGAGCTGCTGCAGGCCGATCGCGAGCACCTGGTAGTGGAGCCCCTGGATGTCCCAGCCGGGCAGGCGCCGCTGCTCCAGCACGTACCCGACCTGCAGCGGCGGCCGGTCGCTGGAGAGCCAATCGGCGCCGAACACCGGCACCGGCTTCTGGTGGCCGTGGGAGAAGAACCATTCGGCGAAGAACGAGGGGATCGCGTTGTCGGAGGGGAAGCCGCCGGAGAAGCGGGTGGCGGCGGTGTTGAGCGGCAGGTCGGTGCCGCCGTGGAGGAAGCCGAAGAAGACGAGGAAGTAGGTGCCGAGCCCCCAGAGCAGCAGCGGCGTCACCAGCTGGCGCAGGAGCGCTCCCTCGATCTGGCGCTCCCAGAGCAGCCAGGCGACGATCCCGACCGAGCCGAAGAGCAGCAGGAAGGAGGTCGTTTCCCCGACGAGCGGGTCGGCGAAGAAGGCCCAGAAGGTGAGCAGCGCCAGCATCCCGCTCGCGGCAAGCCCGGTGGCGAGCAGCACCGGGACGTTGCGGATGCCGCAGCGCGCAGCGATCAGCGCAGCCGCCACCCCCGGCAGCGCCGTCAGGACCAAGTGGACCGCGGTTATCTCGAGCAGGTAGCGGCCGGCCACTAGGACACGTCAGCCGTCGGCAGCGGTTCGAGTCTTGCCGGCTCGGGCGGGGACTCGGTCGGCCGCTCGCGCAAGGCGAGCGCCATCGTCACCGAGGCGTCGATCACGGCGACGACCAGAGCGAGGTTGCGGATCACCAGGTTGACCGCGGTGGGTGCAGACGTGATCACGACAGCGGCGATCACGATCCAGGCTGGCCGGGCCAGCCGGGTCCTCCCGGAGGAGAGCACCACCGCGGACAGACCGACCATCCAGACCATGAACTGCGGGCTCAGCACCCGGCTGACGACGAGGAAGAGGAGGATCAGGGTGAAGGCGAAGTCGCGGCTGACGACCACGTCCTTCAGGTCCTCGCGCCCGCCCCGGATCGCGGCGCTGCGGCGCCACCACCACCAGGCACCGAGCAGGAGGACGGCGACCGCCGCCAGGTCGAGCAGCTTGCCGAGGGCGTTGCCGAGGCCGGACTCGATCTCGATCGTGCCGAACCGCAGCGCGATCGGCGGCGGCGTGCCCGTGATCACCTGCCGCAGCTGCCAGGGAGTGGCGGCAACCGACTCGACCTGCAGGCCGCGATCCCCCTGGTTGGTGAGGAACCCGGTCTGGTCGCCAAAGACGACCCAGGCGATCGCGAGTATCGCGACCCCGGCGGCCAGCGCCGCCAGGCAAGACCGCAGCAGGCGGCGCCGGTCCCACTCGGCAAAGAGCAGGAACGCCGGCCACACCTTGACCATCGCACCGACCCCGGCCAGGGCGCCGAACCATCCCGGCCGGCGGTGAATCACCACCAGCGCGGCGATCGCGATCACGGTCGGGACGAGGTCGATGCGGAGGATTGGCAGCACCGAGAGCACGGGCATCGCCAGCAGCCAGACCCAGACACCGGCGTCTCTCCGTTCCCGCTTCGCCAGCAGGTAGAGGCAGGCCAGGCCGGCGAGTTCGAACAGCAGCATGAGGACGACGAAGGCAACTCCGTAGTCCCCCCCGATGCGGGGGATCAGCAGCAGGAAGGCGGAAGCCGGCGGGTACTGCCACGACTCTTCGGTCGGCATCCTCCCTTCGTCCCAGAGCACCGCGGCCCAGTGTTCGTAGGAATTGACGTCCTGTAATTCGACGCCGGAGACGTTGTCCCAGAAGCCGACCTGGGCAGCCATCAGGGCTCGCGTGGCGATCCAGATGCCCGCCCAGACGGCGATTTTGAGCCGCGGGCTCAACTGTTTTCCCGTGCCATTCGGCCGACAGGTTTGCAGATACACTCGCCGCGATGCCCGACCGGACTAAGCCGGCGAGCGAGGCCGTGGAGCACTCTGAGCTGCAGCGTGAGCTGGAGCGCCAGCAGGAAGAGATCACGCGCCTGCGCAACCTCCTGGTGACCCGCGACGCCGAACTCGGCGAGGCGCGCGGGCGGCTGACCGAGATGGAGAGCTACATGGGGCTGCTGAGCCGCGTTGCGACCCGGCTGCAGGAATTTGCTCCGGCCCTTGCCCGCCTCGCCGGCAAGGCCCTGCGCAGGCTCCAGGGCCGGTCGGGGCGCGAGGGTGGCTGAGCCCCGCTTCTCGGTCATAACGCCGGTCTACGACACCCCGGCCGACGTCTTCTGGGCGATGATCGGGTCGGTCCTGGCGCAGACCTACGGCGACTGGGAGCTGTGCCTGGTCGACGACTGCTCGCCCTCACCACACGTAGCTGAGCTCCTGGCTCAGGCCGAGGCGGCGGACCCGCGGATCCGGGTCGCGCGGCGGGCCGAGAACGGCGGCATCGTCGCCGCCAGCAACGACGCCCTGGCGATGGCCCGCGGAGAGTTCCTGGCGATGCTCGACCACGACGACGAGCTCCACCCCGACGCGCTCGCCCACGTCCACGAGGCGCTGGTGGCCGAGCCCGAAGCCGACTACGTCTACACGGACGAGGACAAGATCGACCGCGCCGGCCACCACTCCGGCCCCTTCTTCAAGCCCGACTGGTCGCCGGAGCGGATGCGGACGCAGATGTACAGCTGCCACCTCAGCGTCTTCCGCCGCTCCCTGGTCGAGGAGGTCGGCGGCTTCGACGCCGAGTTCGAGGGCTCCCAGGACTGGGACATGGTCCTGAAGGTGACCGAGCGCGCCCGCGCGGTGGTCCACGTGCCGCGCGTCCTCTACCACTGGCGGATGCTGGAGACCTCGGCCGCCGGCGGCGGCGAAGCCGCGAAGCCGTGGGCCTTCGAGGCCGGCAAGCGGGCGATCCAGGCCCACTGCGAGCGCACCGGCGTGCAGGCGCGCTGCGAGCGCGACGAGCACGACCCCGGCGTCTACCACCTGGTCCCGGAGCTGCGCTCCGAACCGCTGGTCAGCATCGTCATCCCCACCGCCGGCCAGCGCCGCGAAGTCCGCTACGAGGACGTGGTCCTGGTCGAGCACTGCGTGCGCAGCATCGTCGAGCGCTCCAGCTACGAGCACTACGAGATCGTCGTCGTCGTCGACGCCGGCACCGACGTCGAGGTGCTGGACGCGCTGCGCGAGATCGCCGGCGCGCGGCTCAAGATCGAGGTCTTCGACCGGCCCTTCAACTTCTCCGAGAAGATCAACCTCGGGGCCGCCGCCAGCAGCGGCGAGCACCTGCTGCTGCTCAACGACGACATGGAGGTGATCGACGCCGAGTGGCTGCAGCGGCTGGTGATGTACTCGCAGATCGAGGGCGTCGGCGCCGTCGGCGGCCGCCTGATCCTGCAGGACGGGCGCCTCCAGCACGTCGGGGTGCGACTCCAGAACGGCCTGCCCGGCCACCACTACCACGGCTTCTCCGGCGAGTTCCGCGGCTACGGCAACAGCGTCCGCGTCGCCGGCAACTACATGGCGGTGACCGGCGCCTGCCTGATGACGCCGCGCGCCCTGTTCGAGCAGCTTGGCGGCCTGCCCGCCGATCTCCCGGTCAACTACAACGACGTCGACTACTGCCTGCGGCTGCGCAAGGCCGGCCAGCGGGTCGTCTATGACCCCGACCTCGTCCTCTTCCATTTCGAGTCCTCCAGCCGCTCCTCAGCCGTGAGCAAATGGGAGAAGGAGCTGTTTCTCAAAAGGTGGCTACCGTTCACCGCCGTCGACCCCTACGCCAACCCCAACATGCGCCACGACATGCCGCGCCTGAGCGCCCCCTTCAAATGGGCGATCCGCCGCCGGCCCTGGCGCCGCCGGCCGAAAGGACAACTGGTCTGAAGTGAATTTCGAGCGCCTTTACAGCTACCGCTTCCGTGACATCGACCAGGAGGGCCGCCAGGCCGTCTGGGGCGAGATCGCACCACACGTCCACTCGGTGATGGGCAAGCCGCAGAAGGTCCTCGACCCGGCCGCCGGCCGCGGCGAGTTCATCGGCGCGGTCCCGGCGAAGGAGACCTGGGCGGTCGACGCGGTCAGCTACGAGGAGGCCGCGCACAAGCCCGACACCAAGGTGATCGTCTCCCCGATCATGGACGCGGAGCTGCCCGAGGGCCACTTCGACGGCGTCTACATCTCCAACTTCCTCGAGCACCTCTACGACCAGGAGGCGATCGCCGCCTTCCTCGAAAAGATGCACGGGGTGATGGAGAGCGGCGGCCGGATCGCGATCATGGGCCCGAACTACCGCTACTGCGCCGGCGAGTACTGGGACTGCGCCGACCACTACGTCGCGCTCACCCACGTGGCGATCGGCGAGCACCTCTACGCCGCCGGGTTCGAGCCGGAGCGGATCATCCCCCGCTACCTCCCCTACTCCTTCCGCGGCATCCTGCCGCCCTCGCCGGCGCTGACCCGGATGTACCTGAAGACCCCGCTGGCCTGGCGCCTACTCGGAAAGCAGTTCCTGGTGATCGGCCGCAAGTGAGCGCGCGGGTCCTCGTAATCGGCTGCGGCTTCATCGGTTCCAACATCGTCGAAGAGCTGGCCTCCGGCTCCCGCCCGCCGGTCGTGCTGACCCGCTCCCGGCCCGGTGCGGCGGTCGCCAGCCTGATCGCCCCCGCAGACCTCCACATCGGCGAGGCGACCAACCGGGAGCTGCTGGAGCGCTCGCTGGAGGGGGTTGGCCACGTCGTCTTCAGCGCCGGCGGCCTCTTGCCGGCGGCCTCCGAGGAGGACCCCGAGCGCGACGCCGAGCTGACCCTGGGCCCGGTGCGAGCGGTGCTGGAGGCGCTGCGCTCGCGCCCCGGGGTGGCGCTCACCTACCTCTCCTCCGGCGGCACCGTCTACGGCGAGCCGGAGACGGTGCCGGTCCCCGAGGACGCCCCCACCGCCGCCTTCGGCGCCTACGGCAAGCTGCACCTGGCCTGCGAGGCGGAGGTGCTGGCGCACTGCGAGCAGCACGAGACCCGCGCCCGCATCCTCCGCTGCGCGACCGTCTACGGCCCGCACCAGGACCCCGACCGCGGCCAGGGCGCGGTCGTCACCTTCCTCCACCACGTGATGACCGGTGTCCCGGTCGAGCTCTTCGGCGCCGGCGAGACCGAGCGCGACTACATCTACTCGGGCGACGTCGCCCGAGTCGTCGCCGGGCTGGTCGACCGCGAGGACGGCGAGACGATCCTCAATCTCGGCTCTGGCGAAGGGACGGCGCTGATCGAGGTCCTGCGCCTGGCCGAGCGCGAGGCGGGCGGGACCGCGACGCGGATCGAACATCCGCCGCGTGATTTCGACGTGCACCGCATCGTCCTCGACATCGGGCGGTTGCAGAGGCTGATGAGGTTCGAGCCCACCCCGCTGGCGCGCGGGATCGCCAGCACCCACCGGTGGCTCGTCTCGGGATCTCCGGAGCGGGTGTGAGGCTCCCGGAGGAGCGCCTGCACGGCCTGCGCTGGCGCCTGCAGGCGATGCGCCGCCTCTGGCGCCCGGGCGCACGGCCGGACACGCTCTTCGTCAACGGCATCAGCCCCGACGCCGATGGCATCGGGGTGCTCGACTCTCCCCTCCCGGGCGGGCCAGTCGGCGACAGGGCGCTCTGGATCAAGGGCTGGGCCGGGTTCAAGACCGGGCCGACGGCGAAGGTCGAGGTCTGGCTCGACGAGCGCCCGCTGGGCCGCGCCCGGCTCGGGTACCCGCGCGAGGACCTGGTCGGCCTCGTCGACGTCCCCCAGGTCGGGGTCTGCGGCTTCGAGCTCCACGCCGACGTCGGCGAGCCGCCGGCCGGAGAGCAGCAGGTACGCGTGCTCGCCACCGGCCCGCACGGCGAGACCCTGGAGCTGGGCCCGGTGACGGTCGTCCCCGCCGAGCGCGAGCCCGCCCCGGCCGGCGCGCCGCCAGCGCCGGTGCGTCCCCCGTCCGGCGCCGGGAAGGCGCCGCGCGTGCTCGTGATCACCCACCAGCTGACCCTCGGCGGCGCCCAGCTTTACCTGATGGACCTGCTGAAGGGCCTACTTGCCCATGATGCAGTCGAACCGGTCGTGCTGAGCTCGATGGACGGGGTGCTACGGGCCGACCTGGAAGCGATGGGCACCCCCGTCCACCTCACCGACCTGACCCCCGCCGACAGCCTCGCCGGCCACCTCGGCCGGGTCGAAGAGCTCGCCGCCTGGGCCCGCGAGCAGCGGTTCGAGCTGGCCCTGATCAACACGGCAACCAGCGTCGTCATCCCCGCCGCCGAGATGGCGGAGCGGATGGGGATCCCGGCGATCTGGGCGATCCACGAGAGCTTCGCGCCGCAGATCCTCTGGTTCGACCTCCACCCCGAGGTGCGCGAACGCGCCGCCGCGACCCTCTCGGGCGCAGCCGCTGCGGTCTTCGAGGCGGAGGCGACGGAGGAGATCTACGCGCCGCTGCTGGACGGCGCCCGCAGCCACGTCCTCCCCTACGGCCTCGACCTGGCGCCGATCGACCGCGCCCGGGCCGGCTTCGACCAGACGGCGGCGCGGCGGGCGGCCGGGATTCCCGAGTCGGCCCAGCTGATGGTCTGCGTCGGCACCGTGGAGCCGCGCAAGGCGCAGGTCGCCCTGGCCCAGGCCTTCGAGGCGGTCGCCGCCCGCTGGCCCGAGGCCGAGCTCGCTTTCGTCGGGGGCCGCAGGGAAGATCCCCACTCGATGGCCCTGGCCCACTGCATCGAGGAGTCGCCGCACGGCGACCAGATGCGCCTGATCCCGATCACGCCCGACATTGAGCAGTGGTACGGGATGGCGGACCTGCTGGTCTGCGCCTCCGACGTCGAGTCGCTGCCGCGGACGGTGCTCGAGGCGATGGCCTGGGAGACCCCGGTGCTGGCCACCTCGGTCTTCGGCCTGCCGGAGCTGATCGAGGACGGCGTCACCGGCTGGCTCTGCGAGGCCGGCGACATCAGGCAGCTGGCCGACGGCATGAACAGGGCGCTCGCCGTGCCCGCCGAGGAGCGCCGTCAGGTTGCCGAGCGAGCGCGGGCGCTGGTCGCCGAGCGCCACTCGCTGGAGCGCTACTCCGAGCAGATCGCGGAGCTGCTGGAGCGCGCCCTGACCGGGTCCGGGAAGAGCGCAAGCTGATGCTGCCGCGCAGCGAAAGCGCCCGCTGGGCGCTGGCCGTCGGCGCCGGCTGCCTGGTGCTGATCGCGATCAACCTCTGGTGGGTCTTCCACTTCCGCGACGGCTACCCGCTCGACGTCGACGAGGCCGGGTACACCTCGATCGGCCTGATCGACTTCGTCAACTTCAAGGCCAATGGCCTGCATGGCTGGTGGGAAGCGGTGCAGAACCAGACCCCGAACGCGCCGCTGCTGCCGACCCTGACCTCGGTGCTGCTGGTGGTGAAACCTGGGGTGATGGCCGGGTTCGTCGTCCTCATCGGGTTCGGCGCGCTGCTCACCTTCGCCGCCTACGGGATCGGCGAGCGCCTCGCCGGGCCGCGGCTCGGGGCCCTGGCCGCGCTCGCCGTCGCGACCAGCCAGGGCGCCTTCATCTACACCCGCGAGTACGTCTTCGCCCTGCCCACGGCGGCCTTCCTGCTCGGCGCGGTCTTCTGCCTGATGCGCAGCGACGGGATGCGGGCGCGGCGCTGGGCGATCCTGACCGGGGTCTGCGTTGGCCTGATGCTGCTCTCGCGGACGATGGCCGTCGCCTTCGTCCCTGGCATCGTCGTCGCCGCGCTGCTGCTCGTCATCACCCGCGGCTGGGGCGGGGACCTCGGCCGCCGCCTCCTCAACTTCGGCCTCGCCGTCCTCGCCGGCTTCCTCGTCGCGATCACCTGGTACTGGAAAAACCTTGACCCGGTCCTCGACTACCTGACCAGCTTCGGGTACGGCTCCCAGAGCCAGTACTACGGCGCCGAACACGCCTTCATCTCCTGGGGCCGGTTCAAGACGGTGGTCGAGCGGATGCTGTTCGACGACCTGCTGGCGCCGCTTGCCGTCCTCGTCTTCATCGGCCTGCTGGCGACCGGGGTCGTCCTGGTCAGGCGGCTGGTCGAGACCGAGGACCGCCGGGCTGAGCTGATCCGGATCGCCGGCACCGACGCGCTCACCATCCTGCTCGTCTTCCTCGCCGGCTACGGGGCCCTGATGAGCTCGCGCAACGGCGGCAACGGGTTCACCTTCCCGCTGGCGATGCTGCTGCCGCCGCTGGCGGTGATTGCTCTGCGCTACTACCGAGTCGCCCTCGCCCCGGCGGCGGCCCTGGTCGCCGCGATCGCGGCGGTCAACGTCGTCGCCCACCTCGACCTCTGGAAGTCGGCCTCAGAGCCGCAGCGGGTCAGCCTGCCGGTCTTCGGCGAAACGCCATGGGTGAACGGGATCCCGCACGCGGTCGACGCGATCCGGGTCCAGTCCCCGGGCTCGGAATTCAGCTTCGACGAGCGCGACAAGGGCTGGCGCGAAGCCGACGAAGAGCTCGCCGACCTCTTCCTCTCCCCGGTCGGGCCCGGCAACGAAAACCCCTTCGTCGCCTTCGCCTCGCGCAACCGCGCGATCAGCAGCAACAGCGTCGGCATGGCGGCGCTGCTCAACCACCGCACGGCGCTGCCGATGACGCAGCTGGTCGCCGAACCGACCGACACCGTCGCCAACTACGAACACCAGCTCACCGACCCCGCCTTCGGCCAACCAACCGGCCTGGTCGCGATGAGCAGCGAAGCCGGCGACTTCGAGCCCCTGGTCACCCAGTCCTTCGCCGAGACCGCCGCCCGCAACCTCGGCTTCGTGAAGATCCGCGAATTCCCACTGCCCGACGGGCGCACCCTGCGCTTCTGGGTGAAACGCTCCGCCGGCGCCTAACGCCCGGCGCCCTGGGACTGGCGGCGCTTCTGCGGGCCGCCGACGTGGTAGTCGCCGCGGCTGAGGGTGCTCTCGAGCCAGACGTAGAGGACGATGAAGAGGTAGCGGCTGCCCATCTCTTTCATCGCCAGCTTGGGGACGCCGCTGGTGCGGTTGGTCCAGTTGGTCGGGATCACCTCGTAGGAGTGGCCGCGGACGATCGCCTTCAGCGGCATCTCAACGGTCAGGTTGAAGTGCTTGGAGAGCAGCGGGCTGATCGTCTCGATCACCTCGCGCCGGTAGGCCTTGAAGGCGTTGGTGGTGTCGTTGTAGCGGTGGCGGAAGAAGACGCGGATGAACTGGTTGGCGAGGCGGTTGATCACGTACTTGAGGCGCGGGTAGTCATAGACCTTGGCGCCGGGGACGAAGCGGGAGCCGAAGGCGCAGTCCCACCCGTCTTCGAGGATGCGGTGGTAGCGGACCAGGTCCTCGGGGTCGTCGGAGGCGTCGGCCATCACGATCGCCACCGCGTCGCCCTCGAAGACGTCGAGCCCCGCCCGGATCGCCATCCCGAACCCACGCTCGTAATGGGAGCGGTGGCAGCGCACCCGCGGGTTCTCGGCACCGATCGCCTCGACCACCGCTTCGGTCGAGTCTTCGGAGTCGTCGTTGACGACGATCACCTCGTAGTCGATCGACTCGCGCTCCAGCGCCGCGACGACGCCTTCGACCGTGTTGCCGACCGAGCCCTCCTCGTTCTGGGCCGGCATCACCACCGAGAGCTTCACGCCGCGCTCACCGTCCAGCGCTCGAGGTTCTGCTCGTACATCTCCTGCAGGATCTCCTCGATCCCGTAGCGCAGCTTGAAGTCCGGGTAGTCGGCTTCGAACGGGGCCAGGTCGGAGATCCACCAGCGGTGGTCGCCGATCCGCGGCTCCTCGCCCATCTCCCAGTCGAGCTCACGCCCGGAGACGCGCTCGCAGACGTCGATCGCCTCCAGCATCGAGCAGTTGGAGAAGCGGCCGCCGCCGATGTTGTAGACGGCGTGCGGGCGCGGCGCCTTGCGGAAGGCATCGAAGGCGGCGATCAAGTCGGCGCTGTGGATGTTGTCGCGGACCTGCTTGCCGGCGTAGCCGAAGACCGTGTACGGCGTCCCGGTGACGGTGCACTTCATCAGGTAGGCGAGGAAGCCGTGCAGCTTGGCGCCGGCGTGCTGGGGGCCGGTCAGGCAGCCGCCGCGGAAGCAGACCGTCGGCATCTCGAAGTAGTAGCCGTACTCCTGCACCAGCAGGTCGGCCGCCGCCTTGGAGACCCCGAACAGCGAGTGGGTCGAGGTGTCGATCGACATGCTCGTATCGATGCCCTTGTAATAGGCGTGGTCCTCGGGCAGCTCCAGCCGCTTCTCCAGGTCCTGCAGCGGCAGCCGGTTCGGCGTGTCGCCGTAGACCTTGTTGGTCGAGCAGAAGACGAAGGGGGCGTCGGGGCAGTGGGCCCGCGCCGCCTGCAGCAGGTTGAGGGTGCCGTTGGCGTTGACGCCGAAGTCGGTCTGCGGGTCGCTCGCGGCCCAGTCGTGGGAGGGCTGAGCGGCGGTGTGGATGACAAGCTCGATCTGCCCGGCGTGCTCGCGGAAGATCCGCTCGAGCGCCTCGGCGTCGCGGATGTCGGCGTTCTCCCAGCGGAACTCCGAATGCTCGGAGACCAGGCGCTCGGTCACGTGCGAGGTCGAGGACTCGGGGCCGAAGAAGCTGGCCCGCATGTCGTTCTCGATCCCGACCACGTCGAAGCCCTCGGCAATGAAGTGCTCGACCGCCTCGGAGCCGATCAGGCCCCCGGCCCCGGTGATGATCGCAACCGGCATCTGGTGCTTACTCCCTTCCCCCGGCTGGGGTGTTGATGTTGAGAGCCTGGGCGATGCGCTCCTCGTCGGCCGCGATCCACTCGTGGATGTCGGCCAGCACCTGCTCGGCGCTGCGGCGCGGGCGCCACTCGTCCAGGCTGAAGATTCTGGTGCAGTCCGAGAGGTATATCGGGACGTCGCCCGCCCGCGTCTCCAGGACCGGCTCGATCGGGACCTCGTTGCCGGTCAGGCGGCGGCAGATCTCGGTCGTCTCGGCTAGGGAGAGGCTGCACTCGCGGCCGCCGCCGACGTTGACGGTGCGCCCGTCCCAGGCCCCGGGGTCGGCGAGCTGGCGCTCGACCAGATCGACCAGGTCGTCGACATGGAGCAGGTCGCGGACCTGCTTGCCCTCGCCGCCGAAGCCGATATAGGTAAGCGGGTTGTCGAAGTGGTGGGCGAGCATCCAGTGGGTGAATACCCCCTGGTCGACTTTCCCCATCTGCCAGGGACCGGCGATCACGCCGCAGCGGTCGATCACGGCGGGCACGCCGAGGCTGGCGCGGAACTCCTCGATCAGCAGCTCGGCAGCGAGCTTGGTCGCCCCGTAAAGGGTGCGCGCGCCCTCCAGCGGGAACTGCTCGGAGATCCCGGCCGGGCCGGCCCCGGGGATCGCCTGCTCGGCGGCGATCTCAAACCGGGTCGGGGCCTCCTCCAGGGCGAGCTCCACCTGCGGCGCCACCGGGTATACGCGGCTGGTCGAGAGGAAGACGAGGAAGGCGCCGTCGCGGCGGGCCAGCTCGAGGCAGTTGTAGGCGCCGGTCAGGTTGGTGTGGACGAGGTAGCTGCTGTCGCCGTCGACGCCGCTCATCACCGAGGGCTCGGCCGAGCACTCGATCATCGCGTCGATCTTGGGCAGCCGCTGCAGGTCGTCGGGCTCGCGCACGTCCCCTTCGACGAACTCGACCCCGGCCTCGGCCAGCCGCGGCAGGTTCAGCTTCGAGCCCTGGCGGTAGAGGTTGTCGAGCACGACGATCTCCCACTCCGGGTGGCGGGAGGCGAGCGAGACAGCCAGGTTGGAGCCGACGAAGCCGGCGCCACCGGTGATCAGGAGGCGGCTCAAGACCCGCGACGGTATCGAAGTCGGGGGACCCGCCAGACCGCCTCGGCGACGATCCCGGCGCTCATCTTCGAGGACCCGGCCCGGCGCTCGGAGAAGACGATCGGCACCTCGGCGACGCTGAAGCCGCGCTGGACCGCCCGGTAGGTCATCTCAACCTGGAAGGCGTAGCCCTTGGCGTCGACCGCGTCGAGGTCGATCGCCTCCAGCACCTCGCGGCGGAAGCACTTGAAGCCCCCGGTCAAGTCCTGCACCCCGAGCCCGAGCACGGCGCGCGAGTAGGTGCTGCCGAAGCGGCTAATCCGGCGCCGCAGCGGGCCCCAGTTGCCAACATCGCCGCCGGGCACGTAGCGGGACCCGATCGCCAGGTCGGCGCGCTCGGCTGCCTCGAGCAGGCGCGGCAGGTCGGCGGGGTCGTGGGAGAAATCGGCGTCCATCTGCAGGATCAACCCGGCATCGCCCTCGAGGGCTCGGTGGAAGCCGGCGATGTAGGCGGGGCCGAGGCCTTCCTTGCCGGCCCGGTGCAGGACCTCGACGGCGCCGCCGGTCTCTGCTTCGAGCCGGTCGGCGATCTTGCCGGTGCCGTCAGGGGAGCTGTCGTCGACGATCAGCACCCGCGCAGAAGCGGGCAGGCTGGCGCGCACGGCCGTGACCATCGCCTCGATGTTCTCGGCCTCGTTGTAGGTGGGGAGCACGAGCATCGCCGGGCCCCCGGCCTCAGTCCGGGTCATCGCCGCACCTTATTGACCCGCCCGCCAGCAGACGGTCGCGCCCTGAGAAGCCTCGACCAGCAGCCGCCAGGGCCGCGTCGCGAGGTCGCGGGGGACGTAGAGCCGAGTCGTCGAAGGGGCGGCGACGCCCTCGGTCGAGAGCGGGTAGCCGGCGCGGGCGAAGCGACGCAGGCGGATCGCCCCGAGCCCGCCCGGCGGCAGCGCCACCGTGGTCGTGCCGGGTCGCAGCGGCAGCGGCGCCCCTCCGTTGCCGCGCACCCGCACACAGTCCGCGCCCGGCGTGGCCGCTTCGGCGCCGGTTTCGATCTCCAGCGGCAGCGCGTTGGCGAGAACGATGTCGGCCTGGCGCCGGCCAACCTCCGGGGCGCCGGCCAGATCGGCCGGCGAGTAGGCCGGCGAGCCGTATTCATCGACCGCCTGCAGGTACTCGCCAGCCTCGATTTCGTTGAGGAAGCTGGTGCCGGCGATCTCCGACGGCAGCGCGAATTCCGGCTCGACCGAGCCGGCGGCGATCTCGATCGCACCGAGGTCGGAGCGGGTCAGCACGGTCTGCGCGGCGAAGAAGTCGCGGCCTTCGCGCAGCGGCGTCAGGTTGAGCACGGCGATCGCGACCGTCGCCGAGCCGCCCGCGACCAGCGCCCAGGGCTTGAGGCGCATGCCCTGGAGCAGGTTGGCGGCGATCAAGAGCAGAAAGAGGCCGCCGACGTAGAGGTAGCGGCTGGACCAGGCCTCGCGGCCGGGGATCGAGTTGAAGGCGGCGAGGAGCCAGAAGGCCGCGGCGGCGGCCACGGCGGGCCAGAGCCGGGGGCTGAAGCGGCGGCCGCGGAAGACCGCGTAGGCGAGGAGGCCGGCCAGCGCGACCAGCAGCACGACCGCCCAGTCGGAGCGGCCGACCGCTTCGTCGAAGATCGTCGCCAGCGCCAGCACCGCGTCGAGCGAGGCGGCGAGGCCTTCGGCGACGAAGCGGGGCGAGACGAGGACGTTGTGGGCGGAGAGGTTGTTCTCGGCGTCGTGGCCCCAGCCCGCGTACCAGGCGGCGTAGAAGAGCAGCGGCGCCGCAACCACCCAGAGCCGGCCGAGGCCGCGCTCGCGGCGGCGCTGGAGGACGTCCACCGCGGCGCCGACCGCGAAGGCCAGGCCGAGGCTGGAGAAGCCGACCGAGACGACCAGCAGGGCGGCGGCGAGGAGGTCGGCGCGGCGGCGCTCGGATTCCAGCGCCAGCAGGACCCCGACCCCGCACGTCGCCGAGCCGACGAAGCCAACCTGGAAGGGCCAGAGCAGGTCCTGCCAGGCGGGGCCGAGGAAGAGCAGCAGGACCGCCGCCATCAGCGCCGGCCAGGGACCGAGGCGGCGGCGGACGTAGACGAAGAGCAGCGCCGCGGTGGCCAGGTGCAACACCACCAGGACCACAAGTTCCGGCGTCATCGAGTCCATCCCGAAGACCCGCAGCAGCGCCTCCTGGATCAGCACCGGGATCAGCACGATGTGCTCGTTGTGGGGGTCGAAGAGAGCCGCGGCCGTGGGGTCGCGCCGGTTCATCAGGAACTCCCAGCTGTCCTGGAACCAGGTCAGGCCGGAGCCGTAATCGAGCAGCACCGCGGCGGCGGCGAGCAGGGCGAGACCAAGCAGGACGAGCGCCGCGCCCTGGCCCTGGCGGCTACGGACGGGCGCGACCGCCGCTGAGCGCCACGAAGGCATGCCAGGCGGGCTTCGGCTTGAAGCGCGGGCCTTCGTGGAAGAGCCCGACCGAGTCGCAGAAGTTGCAGAGCCCTTTCAGGTCCTTCCAGGAGAACCAGTAGACCTGCTTCAGGTTGAGCCGGCGCTGGTTCTCCAGCAGGTAGGTGTAGGAGTCCTTCAGCTGCCGCACCTGTCCCTTGACTCCCTGCTCGAAGGCGACCTGCTGGAAGTTGTTCTGCGAGCCCCACCCGATCTCGGTGATGTAGAGGCCGGGGCGGTCGTGGTTGTCGACGCTGACCTGGTGGAACTCCTCGACCATTTCTTCCAGCGTTTCCGCGTCGACCGCGTAGGGGTGGAGGGCGACGCCGTCGAAGCGGGTTTTTAGCCCCGGCACCTTGTAGAGGCGGTCGAGGAAGGTCGACGCCGGCATCCCCTTGTTGCCACTCGCCGTCGGTTCGCCGAACAGGCCGGAGAGCAGGACCTTGGCCCCGGGGCGCACCGATTTGATCGCCTGGCTGGAGATCGTGACCAGCTTCGCGTACCGGGTCGGGGAGACCGGGAAGGCGAAGTAGAAGAAGTTCGACTCGTTCCAGATCTGCCAGGTCTTGATCGGTTTCGGCACCGGGATCGCCGGTTCGTAGTTGACGCCTTCCTTGCGGTGCTCCTTCCAGAACTCGCCGCCGGGTCCGTAGCGGGCGACGGCGGCGCGCAGGAATGCCTGCCAGGCGCTGCGCTGCTTGGCGCTGTCGATCGGCATCGTCGTCGGCTTGCGGGTGACCCACTTCGGCGGCGAGCCGACCGAGGGCAGCACTTCGAGGCCCGCCCGGCTGGCGACTTCCACGGCGGCGTCGAAGCCGCTCCAGTCGTACTCGCTCTTCGCGGTCGGCTGCACCCCGGCCCAGACCAGCGGCAGGCGGATGCTGTCGATCCCCCCGGCCTTCATGTAGCGGGCGTCTTCGGGGCCGAGACCCGTCTGCGGTGCGATCCCGAAGAAGCTGGCCGGGGCGGCAGGCCGCGGCGCGCCGCTGGTCGCCGCCGGGATCAAGGCGACGAGGCAGGCGAGGATGGCGGCAGTGGCGAGGTGGCGTCGTCTCATGCGGATGGGAAAGGTACCGGGAGCGTCACCCCTAAACTCCGTCGCCGCCCGGAAGTAGCGCAACGATTTACCCGGCTGCCTGTTCTCTTGGATCATATGACCAAGCTCCGACTAATCGCATCCGCTGCCCTGCTCCTCCTCGCCTGCGCCGTCGCGGCTCCCTCCGCGCGTGCCGCCGCCCTGACCCCGGTCGGCGAATTTGACGAACCGATCTACGTCACCGCACCTCCGGGCGACAAAGAACGGCTCTTCGTGGTCGAGCGCACGGGCCGGATCATGCGGGTCCAGAACGGCACCGCCACCGTCTTCGCCGATCTCCGCAGCCTGGTCGGCTGCAACGGCAGCTGCGCCGACGACGGCGAGCGCGGCCTGCTCTCGGCGGCCTTCGCCCCCGACTTCGCGAGCAGTGGGCACCTCTACGTCGACTACGCGCAGGCCGACGACGGCGTCATCCACGTCGCCGAGCTCACCGCCGCCGGCAATCTCGCCCCCGCCTCGACCCTGCGTGAGCTGCTGGCGATCCCCCACCCCGGTGAGTCCAACCACAACGGCGGCCAGCTGCAGATCGGCCCCGAAGGCCTGCTCTACATCTCCACCGGGGACGGCGGCGGCAGCGACGACGAGCATGAAAACGCGCAGAACCTGAACAACCTGCTGGGCAAGCTGCTGCGGATCGACCCGCGGCCGACCGGCCTGCTCCCCTACGGAGTCCCCGCCGGCAACCCGTTCCCCGGCGCGGCCGCGCCCGCCGACACGATCTGGAGCTACGGCCTGCGCAACCCCTTCCGCTTCTCCTTCGACCGGGTGACCAAGGCCCTGGTCATCGGCGACGTCGGCCAGGGAGCGCGCGAGGAGGTCGATTACGTCCCCTTCGGCCTCGGCGCCGGCTTCAACTTCGGCTGGAGCTGCCGCGAGGGCCTCGTCGCCGGGCCCTCGATCGGCGACCCCGAATGCGAAACCCCGCCGCCCGGCGGCTACGTCGACCCGATCTTCGAGTACCCGCACGACAACCCCGGCGGCGGCCGCGCCTTCGGCTGCGCGATCATCGGCGGCTACGTCGTTCGCGCCCAGGACCTGAGCGAACTCAGTGGGCGCTACCTCTACGGCGACACCTGCCAGGGGGAGCTGCGCTCTTTCAGCCCCTCCGCCCCGTTCGCCACCGATCGCTCCGAGCAGCTCGAGGTCCCCGGCCTCACCTCTTTCGGCGAAGACGGCTGCGGCCGCCTCTACGCAGCCGGCGGCGGCAAGGTCTTCCGCGTGGCCGGGCCCGAAGCCGTCCCAGCGCCGGCGCCCCAGGGCAGCTCGTCGGCCAGCGCCGACCCCTGCGCCGGCCCGGTCGGGCCGAAGCTGGCGAGCCGGATCGGGATCCGCGCCCAGAGCCGCAAGGTGCGGCGCAACCGGCGGGCCCTGATCACCGTCGTGGTCGCCCCCTGCAACGGCCGCCGCGGCGACCCGGTGCGGCTGCTGCGCGGTGGCCGCCGCGTCGCCGCGCGCCGCCTCGACCGCGCCTGCACCGCGCACTTCCGGCCTCGCATCCGCCGCAAGGTCGTCTTCCGCGCCAGCGTCGCCGAAGACGAGACCTACCTGTTCGCGGAATCGCGGAAGCTGAGGATCAAGCCCCGCAAGGCGCACCCGGCCAAACACCGCAAAAAGGGCTGACGCGACCCCCTCCAGATGCCCCCGGCGAAGCCACCGCCCGCGAGGGCGCCCCTCGCCTGCGGCGCCCTCGGCGGCTTCGACCGCGACCGGGTGCTGCGAATGGGGGCGGCACTCGGCACCGAGCCAGTGCACGAGGACGACGACTCGATCCTGCTGCTCGACCGCGAGCCGGTCGCCTGGCAGGCCGGCGAGGCGCGCGGGCTCGGCTGGATCGACGCTGACGTCTGGCAGCCGGGGCCGGTCTCGGGCTGGGAGGAGGCGGCGCGCAGGGGGCTGACCGGGTTCGTCGCCACGGGACGGCGGCGCTTCCTGCACTCCGCGGTCAACGGGGTCGCCCCGCTCTACTGGATGGAGGACGGCGACGCCACCTACTTCGCCTCGCGGATCGACCCACTGGTGCGCGCGGCCCCGGGGCCGCTCTCGATCGACTGGGAAGCCTGGGCGGCGATCATCGCCCTGCGCAACCCGCTCGGGGAACGGACCCCGTTCGCCGAGGTCAGCCGGCTCGGCCCCTTCCGCACCCTGCGGCGCCGCCGCGGCCGAAGCCGGGTCAAGACCCCAACCTGGGCCTGGACGGAGGTCGACCCGGGCGCCGGGCTCGAGCGGGCCGCGGACGGGGTCGCTGAGGCTCTGCGCGCGAGCCTCAGCCAGCTTCCCGACGGGATCGTCTGCCCGCTCAGCGGCGGCCGCGACTCGCGCATGCTCTGCTGCGCGCTGGCAGCCGAGGGCCGGGTGGCGCGGGTGGTGACCGGGTCCGACGACGAGGGTGAAGCGCTGGAGGAGCGCCTGGCGGCCCCGGTCGCCGAGGTCCTCGGCGTCCCCCAGGAGCAGCTGCCGGGCTACCCGGAGCGCTACCCGGCGGACTGGGAGGAGCGGGCGCGCCGGGTCGAGTACCAGTTCGTCGACCACGCCTGGCTGGTGCCGGTAGCACAGCGGCTGGAAGGCCTGGGGACGCCGGTGCCCGACGGCTTCGTGATCGACACCCTGATCCAGTCCGGGAACCACTTCAGCCCGCCGGAGGTGTTCGAGGCCCGCCGCGGGCGCACCCGCAACCTGGCGCTGTTCGACGCCCTGCGGATCTACGGGAAGGCGCAGCTGGCGCTCGACGAGAACCTGCGGGAGCCGATCGTCGCCCGAGCCCGCGACCAGTTCCTCGCCGTCACCCGTCCGCTCGTGGGACACCCGTCGCAGAACCCGCTCTCGATCTACGTCACCCGCTCGCTGCGCGGCATCTCCCAGTACCCGACCGGCCTGCTCGGCACCGGCTCCCCGGTGATCGCGCCGGCCGCCGGCGACCAGGTCGTGAGCGCGCTGCTCTCGGCGACCCAGGAGGAAAAGCGCGACAGCCGGCTCTACTCGGCGGTCTTCGAGCGACTGGCGCCGCAGGCCGACGGGCTCCCCTCGACCGCGGATACGCCGCGGGCCGGGCCGCGCCTGCCGCGCCGTTGGCTCTCGACCGAGGCCCTTGACGCCTACCGCGCCTCACTCGCCGAGGGACCGCTGGCGGGGCACCTCGCGCCTCAGCTGCGGACCTGGCTCGCGGACCCGGCGAGCGGCGAGCTCTCCGGGGACCTGCGTCTGGGGATGGAGGCGGTCAGCCTCCTGCACGCCTGGTGGCGGCGCTATCGCGACGTCCTACGCGAGGTCGATGTCGCCGATCTAGCCGCCTGAGCGCCCTCCCGGCGCTAAATCAGCCGCGCCGCGGGCGCAGCCGCCGCAGCAGACTGCCGAGCGCCCGCAGCGGCGCGGTCACGCGCCAGCTCAGGGTGTCGCGGTAGAGGCTCTCCGCCGCGACCTCCCGCTGCTGGGCCGCGCCGACCTCCCGCTCCATCGCCTCGTGCGCGCGGGCGACCCGGCGGCGCAGGTCGCCGTTCTCGACCATCAGGGCGTGTACTTCGGAGCGGGCGCGCCACTCCAGCCGGACCAGGCGCGCCATCTCGGTCAGGGGCGCATTCGGCGCAGGGGACTGGGGCGGCAGGTCACCGACCAGCTCGAGCAGCTGCTGGGCGTGGACGTTGGCCCGGTGGTGGGCAATCACGAGATCGCGGTTGAGCGAGCCCATCGAGCGGTCGTAGCCGCGCAGCGAGTCCGCCAGGCCATCGGCGTCGAGCACCACTTCGTCGCGGCCGGCGAACCCGTCCGCCTCGATCGCCGGATAGGTCTCGGCGGTGACCCAGCCTTCGCCGCCGGCCCAGTCGTAGACGAAGGCCGCACGCCCGCAGGCCATCGCCTCCAGCAGCGAGCGGCCGTACCCGATCACCACGTCGGCGGCGCTTAGCTGCGCCCGCGGGTCGGCCTCCTGCCCGGCCTGGCCGCCGACCCTTTCCAGGGTCATCCCGGCCGCCGCGCAAGCCGCTTCGAGGATCGCCTCGCGGTCGCCGAGGTTGTTGTTGCTGAGCAGCAGGGCCCTTTGGGCGCGCTGCGGCAGCGCGCCGCGGGCGAGGAAGCGCTCGGTATCGATCGGCTGCCGCAGCCGCGTAACCGGCACTTCCCCGGCAAAGGCGCGGAGCCGCCGCGCCACCCGCTCGTTCAGCGCCACCGCGGCCTCGACCACACCCGGCAGCTGCGGCGGCGCCTGCGGGTCGAAGCTCTCGCTGTGGGCGACGAAGACGCGCCGCGCCGCCGGGCGCAGCTCGGCCATTTCGAAGGCGACGCCAGTGTCCTGGAGGAAGGCGGCGTCGAGGTCCTGCGGGAGCTCGTCCACCCCCTGCACCGCGATCCCACGCTCGCGCGCGACCTCGGCTCCGGCGCCGGGCTGCGGGGTGAAGATCGAGACCTGGTGGGCGAGGCGGTCGAGCTGCTCAGCGACTGCGAGCACGTAGGACTCGGTGCCGCCGATGCCGAGTGAGCTGAGTCCGAGGACGATCTTCATCCCCGGTCACCCTACCCACCAGTACTACAATGTATTTCTTAGTAGGTTCCGCCTAGTTTTCGGTGGTCCCAAGTCGCGGTGCGGACTGGCTTGAACTGGATCGCGACACGCTTTGGCGCCTGCGCCTCTAACGCCGCCCGGGCATCCTCGCCGAGCTCGTCCCCGCCGCCGCTGTAGCGCAGCGCCAGCTCTTCGGCGAAGCCGAGCACCGTCTCGGGGTCGCGGTGCAGCACCGCCTCGGCCTCGATCATCGCCCCGCGCAGCTCCTGGTACTCGACCCCGGTCTCGACCAGCAGCGTCGCCCGCGGGTCGCGCTCGAGGTTGCGGACCTTCTGGGACTTCGCGTAGGTCCAGATCCAGAGCTCGCCGGCGCGGACGACGAACCAGAGCGGCATCGAGTGCGGCCAGCCGCGCGGGCCATGGCTGCTGACAACCGCCACCCGCTCGCTCTCGAGCAGCTGCGCCAGCTCCTCGGGGCTGAGCTGGATCTGGTCGCGGCGGCTCACCGCCCCACCATGGCAGGAATCGCGCGCAGATTGGCGCTCATAGCTCTGGAAAGTCGGCGGCAAAACGGCGATCCTGCTCGCATGAAGACTTCGATCCTGATTTTCGACGGCCTGACCGCGCTCGACGCGGTCGGCCCCTACGAGGTGCTGCGCTCGGTCCCCGGCTGGGAGGTCGAGTTCGTCTCCCAGACCACCGGCGAGAAGCGGACCGACAGCGGCGCCCTCGGCATCACCGCCGACCGCGCCCTGGCCGAGGTCACCGACCCCGACGTCGTCCTCGTCCCCGGCGGCGCCGGCAACCGGCCGTTGCTCGAGGACGATGAGGTGCTGTCCTGGCTGCGCCAGGTCGACCGCACGACCAAGTGGACGACCTCGGTCTGCACCGGCTCGCTGGTGCTCGGCGCTGCTGGCCTGCTCGAGGGCAAGCGTGCGACCGGCCACTGGCTCTACCTTGAGCCGCTGCGCGCCTACGGCGCCGAGCCGACCGGGGAACGGGTCGTCGAGGAAGGCAAGGTCATCACCGCCGCCGGCGTCTCCGCCGGGATCGACATGGCCCTGCACCTAGTCGCCACCGAGGCCGGTCCCGAGGTCGCCCAGGCCGTGCAGCTGGCGATCGAGTACGACCCCCAGCCCCCGTTCGATGCCGGCGCCCCGCACAAGGCCGCGCCGGAGATCGTCGAGCTCGTCACCGCCGTCTCCAAGACGGACCCAACGCTGAAAGTGATCTAGCGCCGCGCAAAGCAGTCCGAGGCGGTTTTTAGGGTTTGGCGGACAAAGCCTCGATGAGCGAGCCGCTGAAAGCCGATCGCCTGACCCCTCGCGAGCGCCGCGGCGCGGCGGGGGTTGGAGTCGTCGTCTGGGTGCTGGCCGGTCTGCTCCTCTTCTTCCCGCCCGAGGTGAAGGAGGCCGGGGGCGAGGGCTGCAGCAGCAGCGGTCACGAGTGCGGGGTGGTCGAAGTCTCGGCCGACACCGAGACCGTCTCGGTCGTCCTGGTCGGCCTCGGCGGGGTCGCCCTGGCGGTCGCGCTGCTCGGCATCCGCTTCACCAAGCTCAGTGCCGGCGGCGTCGCCGTCGAGGGCACGGTCGCCGAGGTCAGCGCCAAGTCCGGGAGGCTGAAGAAAGGCGTCAAGTCCTGGGAGGACTCCGCTTCCCTCTTCGCGCAGCTGCCCGAGTGGGCTCAGAGCGCGCTCAACGAGTGGGCCGAAGAGGGGAGCGTGCTGACGCGACAAGCACGCCACTCGGTCGAGGACGTACAACAGGAGAGCAGCCGCGCCTGGCTGGTCTGGGTGCGCCTCGACAACGAAGAAGTCAGGGCCCTGCGGCTGACCTACGGGCGCGGCTCTAGCCGCGTCGCTGACCAGCCGGGCTGAGCTCCAGCTCTAGCCACGGCCCCTCGCCGCGCATCGGCTGCGTCCGTCCCTCCTGCCAGTCGGCCTGGAGGTCGTCGTAGTGGGGGCTGGCGGGGTGGCCGGACTGGCCGGTGAACATCTGCCAGCGCGAGCGGTCGGGGTCGGTCGGGTCGGCGACCATGCGCCAGCTCGGCGCCCAGACGGCGCGGTAGGGGTCGTTGGGGTCGTAGGCGATCTGGCTCACCGTCTCCTGGGCGCCGCCGGCGCGGAGGCGGCGATTCAGCAGCTTGCGCAGCAGTGGGTTGGCCTCGCCCAGCGGGTGCGGGAACTCCATCTCGTGGATGCTGCCCCAGCGCCAGGCCTCGGCGTCGGGGCCGAAGCGCTCGGTGAGGTCATCGAGAGCCCCGGCCAGCGCCTCCAGCACGAGCTCGTCCCAGGGGCGGCCGATCAGCTCCTCGTCGGCTTCCTCCCAGAGCCCCATCAGGTGCGAGTGCCAGCGCCAGGGCGAGGTGATGTGAGGAGTGAAGCCGTTGTCGGCGCGGTCGAGCCAGCGCTCGGAGAGGTCGCGGTCGCCGATCGCGGCGCGGGCAACCTCGCGCGCCAGCCGTAGCAGGAAGGCCTGGTAGATAGAGCCGGCGATGGTCTCGGTGCCGAGCCGGCCGTCCCAGCTGCGCAGCCGCTCGATCGCCGAGCGCTCGCGCTGGCCGCTCGGGTGCAGGCGGCTGAGCCGCGCCGCCGCCTCCAGCCCGGGCAGCGAGAGGTTGTCGGACTGCATCGCCTGGAAGCTGTCGAGATCGTGCTCCTCGCTCTCCCCCAGCAGCTGCTCGATCCGCTTGGCGCGGAACCCGTCGAGCCATTCGCTGGTGATGTGGTGCGGGTAGTCGTCGCCGACGATGCGGTTATTGGCGGTGACGAGGAAGCCGCTCTCCGGGTCGACGACCTCCGGCAGCTCGTCGTAGGGGATGGTCCCGTCCCACTCGAACTCGCCGCTCCAGCCCGGCTTCGGCAGGTCGGGGCAACCGCCAGGGCGGCGCGGCAGGCGGCCGATCAGCTTGTATCCGATTGAGCCCTGGCGGTCGGCCCAGATCAGGTTCGAGGCGGGCGAGGTGTGGCCCTCGAGCTTTTCCACCAGCTCCCGGCCGGAGCCGATGTCGAGCAGCCCGAACATCTCCGGGAAGGCGGTCGGTTCGGACAGGGTCTGCCAGGAGAGAGCCAGCGGCTCGGCCTCGTCGGCGCCGAGCGCCTCGTTGACGATCGGGCCGTGGTGGGTTTTGCGGACCTCGAGCACGACCGGGTCGCGCCCCTTGACGGCGATCTCCTCGTGTTCGATCTCGAGCGGCCGCCACTCGCCTTCGAACAGGTATTCGCCGCCCTCGATCCGCTCGACGAAGAGGTCCTGGATGTCGGCCATGACGTTGGTGATGGTCCAGCAGACGTCGTTGTTCTGGCCCATGTAGACGCTGGGCATGCCTGGCATCGAGGCGCCGCGGGCGAAGCGATCGCCGTGGCGCAGGCTGACCTGGTACCAGATGCCCGGCATGCTCGGGGGCAGGTGCGGGTCGCCGGCAATCAGCGGCGCGCCGGTGGCGCTGAGGTCGCCGGTGACGGCCCAGTTGTTGGAGCCCGAGGCCTCGGCCGCGAGGCCCATGGTGCGGCGCACGGCGTCGATCTGCTCGACGATCGAGAGACCGTCGCCGCTCCAGGGCGCCTGCATCACGACCGGGTTGTCGGCCGGGTAGGTCGGGTCGAGGCGGGCGGTCAGCTCCGGCCCGAGGTCGCGCAGCATGTCGGCCCGCAGCAGCTCCCGCTCCCAGTTGGTCGAGAGGCCGAAGGCGAGCAGCTTGCCGAGGCTGAGGATGTCGACCGGCCGCCAGGGCTCGAACTCGAGCCGCAGCAGCTGCATCTCGAAGGGCAGTGCCGGGGCCTTCGCGGCGGCGGCGTTGACGCCAGCGCAGAAGCGCTCCAGCTGGGCGCGCAGAACCGGGTCGAGCGCGGCCTCCTCGCGTTCGGCGACGCGGCGGATGCCGAGCGTGCGCAGCAGGCGGTCGACCGGCAGCCCCTCCGGCCCGGCCATCTCGGCAACCCGGCCGCGGACCACACGGCGGTAGAAGTCCATCTGCCAAAGCCGGTCCTGGGCATGGCAGAAGCCCTGGGCGAAGTAGAGGTCCTCGCGCTCGTCAGCCTCGATGTGGGGGACGCCCCAGCGGTCGCGGCGGACCCGCACCCGGCCGGCCAGCCCGTCGATCTCGATCGACCCCTTCTGCTGCGGCAGCGGCCGCCGCGCCAGCCAGTGCCAGGCCGAAGCGGTGGCGACCGCGGCGAGCCCGGTTCCGGCCACCCCGGCCAGCAATCCGGCCCGCGCCGCGCGGCTTTTGGTCAGACGCCCCATCCAGGGTGTGTATCAAAGAACTGGCCAGCTGGCCAGTGTGCACTAGGTGTTGTATGGCAACACCTAGTGCACACGCGTGCGGCTACTCGCGCAGGTCTGCGGGCAGGCGGCCCTCGCCGTCGAGCTTTTCGAGGTGGGCCTCCATGGCCATGGCGGCCATTGGGAGGAGCTCCATCGGGACGTCCGACCAGACCTCGGTGAGAAGGGTGGAGCGGGAGCGCTCGCCGGCCTCCAGCGCCGCGATGAGGCCACGCTCACGAGCCTCGCGGTGCTCGACGTATTCGGCCAGCTTCGCCGCCGGGTCGGTGATCCAGGGCCCGTGACCGGGGGCGATCAGGTCAGCCTCCTCCGCCTGCACCAGCGCCAGCGAGCGCATGTAGGCGGCGAGCGAGCCGCCACCGGGCGGGACGATGGTGGATCCGAGCCCGAGCACCAGGTCGCCGGCGAAGCAGACGCTCTCGGGGGAGACGAAGCAGACATGGTCGGCGGCGTGGCCAGGGGTGGCGAGGACCCGCAGGCCGGCGTGCTCCTCACCGCCGCCCGGCAGCACCACCTCGGCCCCGAGCCGATCCGCCCCGGCGCTGTGGTCGCCGTGGGAGTGGGTGAGGAGGACGAGGCCGATGCCGCCGCGCTCGGCCGTGGCGGCGCGGATCGCGTCGAGGTGGCCCGGGTCCTCGGAGCCGGGGTCGATCACCACGCACGGGTCTGCCCCGTAGACGTAGGTGTTCGTCCCTTCCAGCGTCATCGGCCCGGGGTTCGGCGCGACTATGCGCACGATCTCCGGGTGTCCGGGCGCGCTCTCCATCAGAGATCGAGTGATGACTTCTCCGGGCTATCACCCGGAGAACTCATCACTCGTCGGCGATCTCTTTCGCGATCGCCTCGCGGGCGTCGGCGGGCTCGAGGACGACGAGGTCGCCGGCGCCGCGGAGGATCTCCCGCACCAGCCAGGGCTTGCCGGCGTAGGGCAGCTCGACGACGACGGCGCCGTC
Source organism: Solirubrobacterales bacterium (assembly GCA_036277915.1). GTDB lineage: Bacteria > Actinomycetota > Thermoleophilia > Solirubrobacterales > 70-9 > VAYN01. The sequence continues at coordinate 235,887 of DASUMA010000021.1, read as the reverse complement.
GGCCAGCTCCTCGACCACCGTCCGCTCCTCGCGCAGCCAGCGGGCCCGCTCCGGCGAGACCCAGACCCGGGCGACCTCGGCGGTCGGCACCTCGCCGTGGGTCATCCAGCCCTCGACCCCGGCCAGCTCCTCGACCTCGGGCCGCGGCTCAAAGCTCTCCTTGGAGACGGTCGCCTCTTTGACCCGGTCGAGCTTGAAGTGACGGACGCCGCCTTTGGTCAGGTCGTAGCACTCGACGTACCAGCCCTCGCGCCCGTTCTCGAGCCGGTAGGGCTCGACCCGGCGGTCGGTGAACTGGTCCTCGTTCTCCTTGTAGTAGCTGAGCTCAAGCACCTTGCTGCCTGCGATCGCGTCGTTGACCATCCGCGCCACGGTGGCGTCGCCACTGCCGGCGGAGGCGATCTCCAGCCCCTCCTCGGAGGGGTCGTGGCCGAGCGCGTCGACGATTTTGCGCCGCGCCGACTGCAGGTTGGACTGCGGCAGGTGGTCGCCGAAGAGGTCGATCGCCGCCACCAGCGCCTTCGCCTCCAGCGGCAGCAGGCGGGCGGGGCGGGCAAAGTTGTCGCCGTAGGGCTCGGAGTCGACCTCGATCTCGTCGCCGAGGAATTCGGCGTAGAGCACGTAGGTGCCGCCGCCGAAGTTGACGACGTTGAGCAGCTCGACGTCCTCGCGCAGCTCCTCGTCGGTCAGTTCGAGGCGCTGGCGCAGCTCGGCGACGTGCAGCCGCTCGCCCGCTTTCGCGGCTTCGATCAGCAGGCCCGCCAGAGTGACCAGGCGGGCGAAGCGCTCGGGCCGGATCGCCGCCTCGCCGCGGCCGTTGGAGCGACTCCGTTTTGGCACCTCGCGCAGCGGCCGGTCAACGATCTTGGCGGGCTTGAATCCGTTCTCGTGGCGCTCCAGCAGCAGCGCCCGTCGCTTCTCCGCCTCTTCGCGCAGGTCGTCGGGGCCCAGCACCTCGGCATTAGCGCGCCAGCGCAGGACCCAGGCGATCAGCTCACGGACCGAGGCGTAGCTGGTTTCGAAGACCTTGCCCTTGCCGGGCGCGCCGTCGGCCTTCTTCGCGTCGCGCAGCTCGCCGTAGCTGCCGAAGTCACGCTCGACCAGCCAGGCGATCCGTTCGCGGATGAAGATCTTCGCCGTGCCCTGGGTCTCCCCCAGCTGCCAGTCGGCGCGGCTGCCGTAGTCGCGGCGGTCGAAGTCCTCGGGCGGCGAGAAGTCGTGCTCGGCCTTGGAGGCGTACCCGACCTTGCCCTGGATCCGCGAGAGGCGGAAGACGCGGACCGCCTCGCGCTCGTGCGAGAGGCCGATCAAGTAGAACTGGCCGCCGCGGAAGACCAAGTGGTACGGGTCGACCTTGCGCTTCTCGGTCTCTCCCCGCTCCATCGTGTAGTAGGTGAACTCGATCGTCTTGCGGCGGGAGATCGCGGTCTCGATCTTGGAGAGCCGCTGGGAGAGGTCACGTCCGCCCGCGGAGGCGGTCATCGCCATCTCGACCGGCGCCCGCTCGACCTCGTTCAGCGGGTTGGGATGGCCCCAGGCGACCTGCTGCAGGGCAAGGCGCAGCGGCTCGGCGTAGGCGAAGCCACCGTCGGTCAGCAGCATCAGCGCCGTGCTCAGCGCCGCCAGCTCGTCGTCGGAGAAGGAGATCGCGTCGAGGTAGAAGTTCTCCGGCGGCAGCGAGTAGAGCTCGGCCTCGAAGAAGCCCTCCCCAGGCTTCTCGACTCCCAGCTGGATGCCAAGGCTCTCCAGCTCGGCCCGGTCCGCGTAGAAGCGACGCGCGAACGCGTCGTCGTTCATGTCGCTGTAGCCCTCAACCTCGCGCTTGATCTCGAGGGCCGAGACCGGCCTCCCCTGAGCCATCAGGAACGAGATCAGCGAGAGCTGGCGGATCAGCTTCTCGGTGTCCTTCGCCACGGGTCGCAGGATAGTCTGCAAGCCAAGTTATGGACATCCTGCGCAACCTGTTCGGGAGCCTGACTTCCGGGATCATCCGACTATTAGTCACGGTCGGGATCCTCGCCGCGGCCTATTTCTTCCTGGTAAAGCCGGTCTTGAAGACGACCAGCGAGATCTCCAAGGAAGCCAATTCGAGCTTCCAGAAGTCGATCGGCGGCGAAGTCGACCTCAGCGACATCAGCGGCACGATCGAGGACGTCAACAAGCAGGTCCAGGTCCAGATCCGCAAGTCATTCCACACGGCGGAGAAGCACGGTCACCCGAAGAAGCTGGTCCGCTGCATCGAACACGCGCAGGGCGACGTGCAGCGAATTAGGCGCTGCACCGTGAAGTTCTAGGCGAGTTCGCTCAGGCGGCCTGGCGCTGGCCGAAATACGCCGAGCCCGACAGGGCGCGGTCGAAACCCGACCAGGACTCGCCGGCGGGGAGCTGGCGCTCCAGACGGTCGAAGCTGCCGAGGCGGCCGCCGAGGTTGTCGATCATGTGGACGAGGACGGCCTCGCGGGTGGCGGGGACGACCGGGGAGCCGTGTTCGAGCGAGCCGTGGTGGCTGAGGATGATGTGGAGGACGGACTGCGCGAGGGCGGGGTCGAACCCGGGCAGGTCCTCGATCGCCCGGCGCACGGTGTAGTAGCCGAGCGGGATCTCGCCCTGCAGACGGCCGGCGTCGGTGAGGTCGATCGCCAGCGGGTCGTCGTTGTAGGCGACGGTCTTGCCGATGTCGTGCAGCAGCGCGCCGGTGACGGCGACGTCGCGGTCTATTCCGGGGAAGAAGTTGGCCGCGGCGGAGACCGCCTGGGCGACCGAGAGCGTGTGCTCTAGCAGCCCGTGGCGGTAGGCCTGGTGGTAGACCTTCGCCGCCGGCGCGTCGCGGAAGCGGTGCCAGGTCGGCGAGTCCTCGCCGAAGAAGAGGTCGAGCAGGTGACGTAGGTCGGGGTCCTGCACGGTCGCCAGCAGCTCCCGCAAGTCGCCCTCCAGCCGCTCCAGAGAGACATGGGACTCGGCCGCCAGGTCCTCAGTCTCGTACTCGTGCAGCTCGGCCGGGCGCAGCTCGGCGAGCTTGATCTTCGCCCCCCAGCGCTCGCTGACCTCGAAGACCCCGGTGAGAAAGACCGGCGTCCCCCCGGTGCAGAGCGCGTAGCGCGCCTCCGCGTCCTCCCAGGAGACCGCCTCGACCGCGCCGCTGGCATCACCCAGCGAAAGCCGCAGCCAGGCCTCACCATTCTTCTTCCGCCGCAACTCCCGCTCCCGCACCGCGTAAACCCCCCGCACCCGCTGCCCATCCTCGAGCTCGCGAATCGGGACCCTGCCCGTCGGCTCAGCCGGAGCCTCGACCACCGGCTCCAGCCCCGGAGCCTCGAGTGCGGTTTGCCCATCCATCGCAACCCAAGGTAGAGACGGGGGCGGACGCTGCCAGCCCCCGTCTCGACGACCGAATCAGACGTTCCCGGGCACCTCTGCCTGGGCCGGAGTGGCACCGTTGCCGCTGCTCTTCAGCCCCGCCGCGACCCGCGCCCCGAGCTCCGAATCGACCTGGGTCCAGTAGGCGATCACGCGCTCCTGCACCTCACCGCTGACTTCGGCGCTGGCATGCCCGACGACGTTCTGCACGAGCTCGTCACGGCCGGCGTCGTCCAGCACCTCGCGGTACAGAGTGCCGGCCTGGACGAAGTCGTCGTCCTCGGCGTGCTTGGCGTTGGCGTAGCGGCCGATCTCGGCCTCCTCCACCGACCAGGTCAGGTCCGCCCCGTTCTCCGGGTCGGCGACCGGTCCGCCTTTGGTGTTCGGCGCGTAGGGCGGCTGCGAGCCGGAGTGGTGGAAGGTCATCGGCCCGTCCTGGTTGTAGGAGTGGACCGGGGACTTGGGCGAGTTGACCGGCAGCTGCTCGTAGTTGGCGCCGATCCGGTGCAGGTGGGTGTCGTGGTAGGAGAAGACCCGGCCCATCAGCATCTTGTCGGGGCTGAGGCCGATCCCCGGCACCAGGTTGGCGGGCGAGAAGCCCGACTGCTCGACCTCGGCGAAGAAGTGCTCCGGGTTGCGGTCGAGGACCATGCGGCCGACCTGGATCGGCGGGTAGTCGCCGTGCGGCCAGACCTTGGTCAGGTCGAACGGGTTGAAGCGGTAGTCGGCGGCCTCGGCGAACGGCATCACCTGCACCTCGAGGCGCCATTCCGGGTGGTCGCCGGCGTCGATCGCGGCGCGCAGGTCGCGGCGGTGGGCGTCGGGGTCCTCGGCGGCCATCTGCGCCGCTTCGGCTTCGGTGTAGTTCTCGATCCCCTGCACCGTCTTGAAGTGGTACTTGACCCAGAACTTCTCGCCGGCGGCGTTGATCCAGGAGAAGGTGTGGCTGCCGTACCCGTTGAGGTGGCGCAGGGTGCGCGGCGTGCCGCGATCGCTCATCAGGATCGTCACCTGGTGCGCGCTCTCCGGCGAGAGGGTCCAGAAGTCCCACTGCATGTCGTTCGAGCGCATGCCCGTGTCGGGCAGCCGCTTCTGCGAGTGGATGAAGTCGGAGAACTTGGAGGCGTCGCGGATGAAGAAGACCGGGGTGTTGTTTCCAACCAGGTCGTAGTTGCCTTCCTCGGTGTAGAACTTGACCGCGAAGCCGCGCGGGTCGCGGGCGGTGTCGGGGGAGCCGAGCTCACCGGCGACGGTCGAGAAGCGGATGAACATCGGCGTCCGCGCGCCCGGCTGGAAGAGGCCGGCTTTGGTGAACTGGGAGACGTCCTCGGTCACCTCGAGGAAGCCGTGGGCGCCCGAGCCCTTCGCGTGCACGACCCGCTCCGGGACCCGCTCCCGGTTGAAGTGCTGCATCTTCTGGATCGTCGCGTGGTCGTGGAGGACCGTCGGGCCCTGCTCGCCGACGGTCAGCGAGCGCTCGTCGCTGGTCATCGGGATGCCGGAATCGGTCGTCGTCGTCGGTCGCTTCTGCTCGTCGCTCATCTCTCTCGTTCCTTTACTGGTCGCGGAAGTCGCGGGAAGTCCGAAGGACGATGCTAGTCGCCGAGCTTCAGCGGCAGCTTCTTGGTCGCCGCGGCCTTCGGGGCGCCAGGCGAGGTGAGCGTGACGACGACCTTCACCTTCGCCTCGCCCCGTTTCAGCAGCGCCTTGCGGACCTTGCCGACGGCTTTGACCGGGAGGACGACGGTGCCCGGCTTGGCCAGCTTCCTCGTCACCTTCTTCACGCCCTTGCCGGCCAGCGTCAGGGTGCCGGCGACAAGCGCCTGGGCCCGGATCGTCGCCGTGCCCTTGGAGCGGTTCAGCCTCACCTTGCCGAGGATGAGCAGCTTGGCGTCGGCGGCTTTGGCGACGTCGAACGAGGTCTCGGCCGTGGCGGTGCCGCCGCAGCCAGTGACCGTGAGGGTGGCTCGGTGCATTCCGGGCGCAAAGGCGTGGGAGAGGGTCGGCGCCGAACCGGTCGCGCCGTCGTCGGTCCGCCACGCGTAGGTGGAGATGCCGGCGCACTGCGGCAGTCCGGGGATCGCGGCCGCGGCCGACGCGGAGCCGTCAAGTACGACCGGAGCAGCCGAGGTCGCCTTGGCAACGGGCTTGATCGCGGCCGTCGGCGCCGGCGGTCGAGGCCAGTTCATCGTGCCGGCGATCTCGGCAGGGCTCATGCCCTGGAAAAGCGAGGCCAGGCTCTGCGTCTGGCGAGCCTGCGCCTGGCGCACCGCGGCGCCGACCTCGTCGAGCACGAAGCGGTCGGGCGGGGTCTCCTGCTGGATCTCGTAGGAGATGAAGGCGGCGGTTGCGCCCGGTGGCACCGTCACGTCCCAGGCCCAGAAGAGCTCGTCTTGAGCGTTTTCCATCCCCACGCGGGAGATGCGCTGGGCCCCGCCAGGCCCGTCCCAGACGTGGGCGAGGGTGGGATCGCCCGCAACGAGTCCCGGGAGCGTTTCGTTGTCGGTCGTGACCCCCCAGGCGGAAGCGGGAGTGGCGACGCCGGTCCCGTCCGAAGTGGCCGCCGCGAAGGTGCTGCCGTCGGAACCGAGGTTGCCGCTGTTGCCGATCGGGTCGCCCTGGACCAGGGTGACCGAGACCGGGGCGCCGCCTGGGTTGCGCAGGGTGGTGAGGAGCCGGGCGCCGTCGAGCGGACCGGGGTCGACGAAAATGGAGCGCTGAACCTGCAGCCCCTCGAGAGGGAGGATCGGGAAGCGGACTTCACGGTCGCCGAGCGCAAGTTGACACTCGTTTGGGCCGACGTACATCTCGTCCACGGTCAGTTCCTCGAGATCGGCACCCGGCGAAGCGACGAAGACATTGCCCCAGGAGTCCCAAGCGTCCTGCTCTTCCGCCCCCAGACCGCCTTCGTCGAAGCCCCCGTAGGTCTGAGACCGGAACGGGGTTTCGCTCTCCTCGGTGTCGAGGTCGAAGAGGTAGTTGCCGCCGTCGTGGAGGTCGATGTTGCAATCGGCTGCAAGGGCCGAACCGGTGGCGCCAGGGGCGAAGCCGAAGGCGGCGAGCGCGAGCAGCGCCAGGACGAGACGGTGGAGGCGCTGCTGAACACGGGTCACGGCGGTGGTTCTCCTCTCGGGTGGGCGAATCCGATTCGGAGGGCCTACGCGCCCCTCGCGGACGAGGTTCAGCGACCGGACATTCGTCGGCGGATCAGGCGAAGACGGAGCCGAGCCAGTGCCCGAGGGCGACCGCGGCGAAGCCGGCGGCGAGAGAGAAGCCGATGTTGAGCGCCGCCAGGCGCGGGAGGTCGGCGTCTGCGAGCCGCCGCGAGTCGAGGATCCAGGTCGAGAAGGTGGTGAAGGAGCCGATGGCGCCGCCGGCGACGATGGTCAGCGCCGCGCCGTCGAGCCCGGCCCCGGCGACGATGCCGATCGCCAGCGCGCCCGAGAGGTTGACGGCGAGGATGCCGAGTGGGAAGGGACCGTCGGAGCGGAGCCCGACCTCGTGGTCGAGGACGAACCGCGCGCCAGCGGCGAGGCCGCCGAGCAGCCCGACCGCGATCCAGCCGAGCGCGCTCACGGCGCCCACCGGGCCCAGCGCGGCCGCCGTTCCTCCAGCCGCACCCCGAGCCGCAGAAAGGCGAAGCCGGCGGCGATCGTGGCGGCGCAGTAGAGGGCGGCAAGCCCGAGGTCGCCGCCGTCGATCAGCTCGTATAGCTCCAGCTGCAAGGTCGAGAAGGTGGTGAGGGTGCCGCAGACACCGACGCCGAGCAGCGGGTGCGCGAGGCTCTCCTCCGGGTGGTCGCGCAACAGGGCGAAGAAGTAGCCCAGCATCAGCGCCCCGGCCAGGTTGACGACGAAGGTCGGCCACGGCCAGGCGCCCGCCGCCGGCGGGAACGCCTCCGCCAGCCCGACCCTGATCAACGCCCCGACAACGCCACCCACATAGATCGCGGCCAGCTTGCGGCCCGGGTGGCGCTGGATTGGCACCGGTGGCTTCAGCCGCCGGTCGCGATCAGAGCAGTGACGAGGATGCCGGCATATCCGACGCAGACGTACAGCAGCTTGTGGCCGAGCGAATCGATACGGGCGTTCAACGCGTCGAAACGGGCGTCAACGGCGTTGAAGCGGGTGTCAATTGCATTGAAACGGGTGTCGATGGCGCTGAAGCGGGCGTTCATTTCGGCGTTCGAAGCTCTGATCTCCCGGCGGAATTCCTTCCCCTGCACGATCATCTCCTCTCGGACGGATTTGAACTCCTCGTCCATCCGGTGGAAGCCGTCGGTCATCCGCTCGTCGAGGACGCGCGCGCGGTCGTTGAGGTCATCGAGGCGCTCGTCGGTCCAGGTGCCTCGGGTCATCGTCTGCATGAGGTTATCGTAATCTTCTGTCTGCAACGGAACAACACCTCGGAGTGCCGATTCTGAAAATTCTTCCGTGCGAAACTCCGGAATAGAGCGGATAACCACTTAATATCCTTGCGCCTAATGGCGCGGGGGAAGAAAACGCAGGCGCGGCGAACCGCAGCGGCGGAGGTGGAGGCCGAGCCGACCGAGGCGCAGTCGAAGCCAAAGCCGACCCGTGCCGATGCCGGCATTCCCGGCGCGCTGCCGCCACTCGGCGCCGCCGCCCTGGTCTTCGTCGCCGCCGGCGCGGTGCTGATGCTGGAGATCCTCGCCGTCCGCCTGCTCGCCCCCTACGTGGGCCTCACCCTGGAGACGACGACCTCGATCATCGGCGCCGCCCTGGCCGGGATCGCGGTCGGCGCCGCGGTCGGCGGCTACCTCGCCGACCGCACCAACACCCGCCTGCTGATCGTCGGCCTCCTGGTCGCCGGCGGGCTGCTGACCCTGCTCACCGTCCCGGTCGTCCGCTGGCTCGGCCCGGGCGCCCGCGGCGACGGCGACCTCGCGGCCCTGGGGATCACGGTCCTCGCCCTCGTCCCCGCCGCAGCCGTGCTCAGCGCCGTCTCCCCCGCCGTCGCCCACCTGCAGCTGCACGACCTCAAGGTCAGCGGCACGATCGTCGGCCGGCTCTCGGCCTGGGCCACGGCCGGAGCGCTGATCGGCACCTTCGGCACCGGCTTCCTCGTGATCCCGCTGATGCCGGCCAGCACCGCGGTGCTGACGATCGGCCTCGTCCTGGTCGGGATCGGGATCGTGCTCGGCACCCGGGCGCGATTGCTGAGCTCGGCCGCGCTCTTCGCGGTCGCGATCCTCGCCTTCGGCCTCGGCGGCCTCTCCGCCGCCTCCGACTCCCCCTGCCTGACCGAGACCAATTACCACTGCCTCGAACTCGAGCACGACCCGACGACCACCAACTCCGCCTACAGCCTGATCCTCGACGGCACCTACAACTCCTACGTCGCGCTAGAAGACCCCACCTACCTCGCCTTCGCCTACACCCGCTGGATCGCGAAAGCGATCGACAACACCTTCGCGCCGAAAGAACCGCTCGACGTCGTCTTCGTCGGCGGCGGCGGCTTCACCCTGCCGCACTGGCTGGCGGCGACCCGGCCGGGGTCGAAGTCGATCACCCTCGAGGTCGACGGCGACCTCGTCAAGCTGGACGAAGAAAAGCTCGGGCTGAAGCCGTCACCCGACCTTCAGGTGAGGGTCGGCGATGCCCGGATCACGATGCTCGAGATCCCCGACGAGAGCGCCGACGTCGTCGTCGGCGACGCCTTCAGCGGCTTCACCGTGCCATGGCACCTGACCACCGCAGAGTGGATCGACGAAGTGAAGCGGGTGCTGCGACCGGATGGCATCTACACGCTGAACATGATCGACGAAGGGCCCATGGACCTGATCGGGGCCGAGGCGGCGACCCTGCTTGACGCCATCAAGTACGTCCGGCTCGTCACCTTCTCCGACCGCGCCGACCAGCCCGTGGGCGGCAACATCGTCATGGTCGCCTCCGACAAGCCGCTGCCGAAAAAGCTCGGCCCCGAAGGCAAAGGAGCCTTCACCTACGATCAGTCCGTGGTGGAAGAGATGGCCGCGGGCGACGACATCCTGCGCGACGACTTCGCTCCGGTCGACCAGCTCCGCACCGACGAAGAATGAGCGCCGGCGGCGGCTGCCGCACCGCGGCGCGCTCCGCCCTGGTCGCCATCTGCCTTGCCGGGATCGCGCTCGTCCCCAGCACGGCCACCGCCGCGCCGCCGTTCCGCGGCAGCGCCGAGCCGATCGGGCCGCACCTGCGCCAGCGCATGACCGGCGTCTCCTGGCACCGCGGCTGTCCAGTCGGGTTCAACCGCCTGCGGCTGCTGCGGATCCGGCACTGGGGCTTCGACGGCCGTGTCCATCGCGGCCGGCTCGTCGTCAAGCTCGATGCCGCCTCGGAGATGCTCGCCGTCATGCACCGCCTCTACTCGCTCCACTTCCCGATCCGGCGGATGCGGCTGGTCGACGCCTACGGGGCCGATGACCACCGCAGCATGGACGCCGACAACACCTCCGCTTTCAACTGCCGCACCGTCGCCGGCACCGAACGCTGGTCCGAGCACGCCTACGGCCGAGCGATCGACGTCAACCCGGTCGAGAACCCCTATGCCGACGCCGACGGCTACGTCTCACCGCCTGCCGGCGCCCCCTACGCCGACCGCTCCAAGCGCGCCCCCGGCCTGATCCACCGCAACGGCCCAGTCGTCGCCGCATTCGCCAAGGCCGGCTGGGAGTGGGGCGGCAGCTGGGGCTGGCCGAAGGACTACCAGCACTTCTCCGCAACTGGAAATTGAGAATTGTCGAGTTAGTCGGCTATACGCCGACTAACTCGACAATCAACTCGGCGGCTGGCCCGCCGCGAAGAGGCGCCACTCGCCCGGTGCGCCCTTGAGGGGCTGGGCGCCGCGGTCGGCGAACTCGAGGCCGGAGCCGACGACGAGCTCGCGCACGGTGCTGGAGACAAGGACCTCGCCCGCCCCGGCAAGGGCCCCAATGCGGGCGCCGATGTTGACCGCCATGCCGCTGACGTCCTCGCCGATCAGCTCGACCTCGCCGGTGTGGATGCCGGCTCGCACCTCGACGCCGATCCCCTCGAGCTCGTCGCGCAGGGCGCAGGCACAGCGGATCGCCCGCGCCGGGCCGTCGAAGGTGGCGAGGAAGCCGTCGCCCATCGTCTTCACCTCGCGCCCGCGGTAGAGGCCGAGCTGGCGCCGCACCAGGGCGTCGTGGCGCTCCAGCAGCCGCCGCCAGCCGCTGTCGCCGAGCCGGGCGGCGATCTCGGTCGAGCCGACGATGTCGGTGAAGAGGACCGTCGCCAGCGCCCGTTCGGTCTCGGTCGCGCGGCGGCTGCCGACCAGGAACTCCTCCATCTCGTCGAGCATCTCGTCCTGGTCGCCGACCGTTGGCAGGTGGTCGTTGCCGCTGAGCTCGACGTAGCGGGCACCGGGCACGTGGGCGGCCAGGTAGCGGCTCTGGCGGGCCGGGATCAGGCGGTCATCGCGGCGGTGCAGGAACAGGACCGGAACGTCGATCGCCGGCAGCACCGAGCGCACGTCGATCTCGGTGTAGAGGTCCATCAGCGCGGTCGCCCCGGCCGGGCTCGTCCCCTGCCGCAAGAGCCGCGCCCACCAGCGTTCGAAGCCGGCGTCGCCGACCGCGCTCGGCGCCCACATCTCCATCGCCACCGGCGTCCCCCATTCGTCCCGCACCCGCTGGCGCCAGTGGGCGAATTTCTCCGGCGGCACGCCCTCGGGGAAGTCCGGTGCCTTCAGCATCCGCGCGTAGCTGCCGTGGAGGACCAGCGAGGAGACGTCGCGAGGGTAGGTGGCGGCGAACATCAGCGACATCGGCCCGCCCTCGGAGATGCCGAAGATCGCCGGCCGCTCGCAGCCGGCGGCCTCGATCACCGCCCGCAGGTCGTCCATCGACTCCTCCAGGGTCGGCGGGCGGTCGCCGCGGTCGGAGAGTCCCTGGCCGCGCTTGTCGAAGACGACTAGGCGGGCGAAGGAGGCGAGGCGGCGGAAGAAGCGGGCGACCGAGGGCTCCTCCCAGATCAGCTCAACGTGGGAGACGAAGCCGGGCACGAAGACCAGGTCGAGCGGCCCCTCGCCGTGCACCTGGTAGGCGATGTTGACCCCGCTGGAGTCGGCGTAATGAGTCGGCGCTTCCATGGTCGGTGGCCGCCCCGCTCCGGGCTCAGCGGCTGACGACGCTTTCCGCCGACTCGGCGATGTGGCGGCGCATCGCCTCCGCCGCGCCCTCGGCGTCGCCGGCCTCGATCGCGGCGAGGATCTCGCCGTGCGCCTGCAGCGAGCGCGGCGCCCGGCCGGGCAGGGTGAGGGAGACCTGGGACGTGCGGTCGACGACCTCGGCCAGCTCGCCGATCAGGTGGGTGAGCAGGTCGTTGTGGGCGGCGAGCACAATCGCCCGGTGGAAGAGGCGGTCGCCATCGACCCCGTCGCCGCCGCCGTCGATCGAGCGCGACATCGCCACCAGCGCGTCCTGCATCGCCGCCAGGTCGGCGTCGGTGCGGCGCCCCGCGGCGAGCCGCGCCGCCTGCACCTCGACTCCTTCGCGGACCTCCCAGATCATCGGGTGGTCGACCTCAGCCTTGGCCACCTCGGAGGCGAGCCCGGAGACCAGGTCGGCCGGCGGCCGCAGCAGGTAGGTGCCGGCGCCGGGCCGGACCTCGACCAGCCCCATCACCCGCATCGCGGTCAGCGCCTGGCGGACCGAGGTGCGGCTGACCCCGAGCCGCTCGGCCAGCTCACGCTCGGGCAGCAGCCGGTCGCCGGGTTCGAGCTTCTCCGAGTCGATGAACTCCTGCAGCCGCGCGGCCACCACCTCGTACAGCGGACTGCGCTCGATGCGCTGGAGTCCAGGCTCGGCCATAGCGGTCACCCAAGTCTAGGTGGGCTCGCCTCGTAGCCCGCGTCGCGCAGGGCCGCGCGGACGGCGTCGGCGTGGTCCTGGCCGCGGGTCTCGAGGGTCAGCTCCACCCCGGTCTCGCGCACGTCGAGCTCGGCCGACTCGCGCACGTGCTCGACCGTGAGCAGGTTGGCCTTGGTCTCCGCCACCGTCGCCAGCAGCGCGGCGAGGCCGCCGGGGCGGTCGGAGACGCGGGTGAAGAGCCGCAGCCGCCGTCCCTGCAAGGTCTCCTGGCGGGCGGCGATCGTGGCCAGCAGGCCGATGTCGACGTTGCCGCCGGAGAGGACGACGACGTTGGGCCCGTCGGGGCTGAGCTCGACCTGCCGGCTCGCCACCGCCGCCAGCGCGGCGGCGCCGGCGCCCTCGACGACCAGCTTCGCCCGCTCCAGCAGCACCGCCATCGCCTCGGCGATCGCGTTGTCGGAGACCGTCACCACCTCATCGACCAGCTCATGGACCAGCGGCAGCGTCACCTCCCCCGGGCGCTTGACCGCGATCCCGTCGGCGATCGTCGGCACCGCGTGGGCGGTGACCGGCTCCCCCGCGGCGACCGAGTCGGGGAAGGAGGCGCAGCGCTCGGCCTGGACCCCGACGACCCGCGCGCCCGGGCGCTGCTGCTTGACCGCCGCCGCCACCCCGGCGGCGAGCCCGCCGCCGCCGATCGGGACGACCACGGTCGCCAGCTCCGGCACGTCCTCGAGGATCTCGATCCCGACCCCGGCCTGGCCGGCGACCACGTCGAGGTCGTCAAAGGGGTGGACGAAGAGCAAGCCCTCGCGCTCGGCCCGCTCGCGGGCGAGCTCGACGCACTCGTCGACCGCCTCGCCGCGCTGCTGCACCTCGGCCCCGAAGGCGCGCACCGCGGCCAGCTTCCCGACCGCAGCGTCGACCGGCATGAAGACCTCGCAGGGCACGCCGGCGGTGCGCGCCGCGTAGGCCAGCGACTGCGCGTGGTTGCCGGCGCTGCCGGCGACGACCCCGGCCGCCGCGTCGGCCGAGCGCAGCTTGCTGAGCGCCCCGCGCAGCTTGAAGGACCCGGTCCGCTGCAGGTTCTCGGCCTTCAGCACCAGCGGCCCGCCGAGCCGCTCGGAGAGGCTGCCGGCGGTCAGCACCGGGGTGTGGCGGGCGATCTCGGCGGAGAGCCGGTGCGCGCGGACCAGCTCGTCGAAGCCGAGCCGGTCCGGGAGGCGCGGGGCCATCAGGGGATGGCTTGGCGGATGACCGGCTTGCGCGCCGCGGTCGCCTCGTCGAGGCGGCGAACCGGCGTCGTGTGCGGGGCGGTGCGGGCGATCTCGGGATCCTCCTTCGCCTCGCGCAGGATCTCGACGATCGTCTCGACGAACTCGTCGAGCGTCTCTTTGGTCTCGGTCTCGGTCGGCTCGACCAGCAGCGCCTCGTCGACCAGGAGCGGGAAGTAGACGGTCGGCGGGTGGACGCCGTGGTCGAGCATCCGCTTCGCCAGGTCGAGGGTCTTGATCCCCAGCTCCCGCTTCATCGGCGCCCCGGAGAGCACGAACTCGTGGCCGCAGAGCTCGCCGAAGGCGAGCGGCAGCATCTCGTCGACGCCCTCCTGCCGCAGCCGCGCCAGCAGATAGTTCGCGTTGAGGACCGCGACCTCGGAGGCCTCGCGCAGCCCCTCGGCGCCGAGCGAGCGGATGTAGGCGTAGGTGCGGACGAAGGTGCCGAAGTTGCCGTGGAAGCCGCGCAGCCGGCCGATCGACTTCGGCTTGTCGAAGTCGAGGGCGAAGGCGCCGTCGTCCCCGCGCTGCACCCGCGGCGTCATCAGGTAGGGCTCGATCCGGTCGGAGACGGCGATCGGGCCGGCGCCGGGGCCGCCGCCGCCGTGCGGCTGGGTGAAGGTCTTGTGCAGGTTGAAGTGGACGATGTCGAAGCCCATGTCGCCGGGCCGGGTCCGCCCCATCACCGCGTTCAGGTTGGCGCCGTCGTAGTAGAGAATCGCGCCGGCGCCGTGGACGATCGCGGCGATCTCCTCGATGTTGCGGTCGAACAGCCCCAGCGTGTTGGGGTTGGTCAGCATCAGGCAGGCGACGTCCTCGTCGGCCTTGGCGCGGAGGTCGTCGAGGTCGATCCCGCCCTCGGGGTCGGTGCCGATCTTCACCACCTCGTACCCGGCCATCGTCACCGTCGCCGGGTTGGTGCCGTGGGCGGTGTCTGGGGTGAGCACCTTATGCCGGGTCTCGCCCCGGTCCTCGTGGTAGGCACGGGTCAAGAGCACCCCGGCGAGCTCGCCGTGGGAGCCGGCGCTGGGCTGCAGGGAGACGTGGCGCAGCCCGGCGATCTCCGCCAGCGCGCCTTCGAGCCGGAACATCAGCTCCAGCGCACCCTGCGAGCCCTCCGGCCGCTGCAGCGGGTGCAGGCGGGCGTTGCCGGGCAGCCCCGCGACCCGCTCGTGCAGGCGCGGGTTGTGCTTCATCGTGCAGGAGCCGAGCGGGTAGAAGCCGGAGTCGAGGTCGAAGTTCTTCTTCGAGAGGCGCACGTAGTGGCGCACGATCTCCGGCTCGGAGACCTCCGGCAGGCGCGGCGGCGCCTGGCGCTGCAGGTGGGCGGGGAGCAGCTCCTCGCGCGGGCGCTCGGGCACGCCGGTGGGCGGGCAGACGAAGGCGCGGCGGCCGGCGCGTCCCTTCTCGAAGATCGTCTCCTGGCTGGTGGTGAGGCTCATGCGAGCGCCCCCGCTGTGGCGTCGCTGGCGCCGCCGGCGCCCGAGCCCGTGGCGGCGATCGCCTCGGCAAGGAGCTCGGCCAGGCGGTCGATCTGCTCGCGCGTGCGCTGCTCGGTGATCGCGACCAAGAGGCCGCCGGGGTGCTCCTCGTAATAGGGCGCGAGCGGCAGCCCCGGGTTGACGCCGCGAGCGGCGCAGTAATCGACCACTGCCTCGACCGGGGCATCGAGGGTGACCGCGAACTCGCGGATCGCCGGCTGCGCGTGCAGCAGCTCGACGCCGTCGACCGCGCTGAGCCGCTCGCGCGCGTAGGCGGTCCGCTGCAGCAGCAGGTCGGCGAGCTCGACAACGCCCTGGCGGCCGAGCCAGGCGAGGTAGACGACGCCGCCGAGCGCGTTCAGCGCCTGCGAGGTGCAGATGTTCGACGTCGCCCGCTCACGCCGGATGTGCTGCTCGCGGGTCTGCAGGGTGAGGACGAAGCCGCGCTTGCCGTCGAGGTCGGTGGTTTCACCGGCGATCCGTCCCGGCATCTGCCGCAGGTAGGCCTCGGTGGCGGCGAAGAAGCCAAAGGAGGGGCCACCGAAATCGAGCCGGTTGCCGAGCTGCTGGCCCTCGCCGACGGCAACGTCGACCCCGCACTCGCCGGGTGCCGCGAGGATCCCGAGCGCGACCGGGTCGTACTGGCCGATCACCACGGCCGGCGAGTCCTTTGCCGCCGCGGCGAGCGCCGCCGCGTCCTCGACCGCGCCGAGGAAGTTCGGGTTCTGGAAGAAGACGGCGGAGGTCTCCTCGTCGATCGCCGCGGCCCAGGCGTCGGGGTCGGTGACGCCGTCGCGCAGCGGCACTTCGACCACCTCGACGCCGTAGCCGCGGGCGACGGTCCTCAGGGTCTCGCGGCTGTGCGGGTGGGCGCCGCGGGAGATCACGAAGCGGCTCTTCTTGTTCGCCAGCTTCGCCAGGTAGCCGGCGGCAGCGAGCGCGCTCGGCCCCTCGTAGACGGAGGCGTTGGAGACCGGCAGCGCGGTCAGCTCGGAGATCGCGGTCTGGTACTCGAACATGATCTGCAGGTTGCCCTGCGAGACCTCGGGCTGGTACGGGGTGTAGGGAGTCAGCAACTCCGAGCGCGACATCAGCATGTCGATCAGCGCCGGCACGTAGCTGTCGTACATCCCCGCCCCGAGGAAGCTGACCTCGTCCTCGGTCGAGACGTTGGCCGCGGCGAGATCGCGTAGGTGCGCGTAGACCTCCTGCTCGGGCATGCCCTCGGGCAGCTCGAGCTCACGGCCGAGCCGGACCGCGGCCGGGATCAGGCGGTCGAAGAGCTCGTCGACCGACTCGACGCCGATCGCCGCGAGCATCTCCTTCTGGTCCTCGGGGGAGACGGCGGTGTAGCGGCTCATGCGTGGCTGCGGCGGGAGAACATTGGTTGGACCACTTTACCAATCGCGATCCGCGGCCCAGGCGGCGCAGAAGCTCGCAAAACGGGTGTTTTTTACCGGCTCAGAGCAGTTGCGCGAGCGCCTCGCCGAAGGTCGCGGTGTGGCGGTCGACCTGCTCCGCCGTCGTCGCCGGGCAGATCAGCGCCATGTTGTGGAAGGGGGTGAGGAGGACGCCGCGGTTGAGCGCGTGCAGGTGCAGGTAGCGCTCTAGATCGGGCTCGCCGAGCGCGGCTGCCGCGGCGCCGTCGCGGGGCGGCTCGGGCGAGAACCGGTACTCGGCCCGGCAGCCGAGCTGGACCACGTGCCAGGGGGCGCCGTGGCGCTCGAAGGCAGCCTCGACCCCGGCGACGAAGCGGGTGGCGAGCGGCTCGGTCCGCTCCCAGGCGGCGTCATCGAGGACCTCGGCCAGGGTGGCGCGGGCGGCGGCCAGAGAGAGCGCGTTGCCGGCGAGGGTGCCGCCGACCCCGCCGGTGTCCTCGATGTCGGCGTCGCCGCTGCCGAGCAGGCGCTCGCCGAGCTCCGGCCGCATCCCCAGCGCCCCAGCCGGGACGCCGCCGGCGATCGCCTTGCCGAGGGTGACCAGGTCGGGGTCCAGGCCCCAGCGCTGGGTGCAGCCGCCGGGGCTGGCGCTGAGCGTGTGGGTCTCGTCGATGATCAGGAGGGTCCCCGCCGCCGCGGTGAGCTCACGCAGCCCGGCGTGGAAGCCCTCGTCCGGGAGAACGATCCCGATGTTGGTCAGCGCCGGCTCGGTGAGGACACAGGCGACGTCGCCGGACGCCAGCTCCCGCTCCAGCCCCTCGAGGTCGTTGAGCTGGACCACCCGGGTCGTCTCCCCCAGCGCCACCGGCGGCCCGACGTTGCCGTCGCGCGGGCCGACCTCGCCGCCACGCAGCGTGGCGAAGCTCTCGTCAACAGTGCCGTGGTAGCAGTAGTCGAAGACCAGGACCTTGGGCCGGCCGGTCAGGTGGCGGGCGATCCGGATCGCGAACCGGTTGGCGTCGGTGGCGGTCAGGGTGAATTGCCAGCGCAGCTGGCCGAAGCGGCGGCTGAGCTCCTCCGCGACCCAGGCTGCATCTTCGGTCGGCAGCATCGTCGTCGCGCCGCGGCCGTAGCGCTCGGCGACCGCCGCCAGCACCGGCGCCGGCGCGTGCCCGGCCATCGCCCCGGTGTCGCCGAGGCAGAAGTCGGCGTAGGCGTTGCCGTCGACGTCGACCACCCCAGCCCCGGCGGCGCGGTCGAGGTAGATGGGGTATGGCCCCGCCCAGCGCGACATCCAGCTCATCGGCACCCCGGCCAGCAGCGCCTCCCCCGCCTGCCCGAACAGCTGCCGCGAGCGCGGCGTGCGCTCCGCGAACAGCGCCTCCTCAGCGGCAAGCAGCCCAGGGAGCCGGGCGCGGGCGGAGTCGGGCAGACGGGCGGGCACTGCGCCGAGTATCGCCGAGGCCAGCGGCCCGTGTGAGGGCCCTAGGACACCCGTCTGTAGGTGATGTCGAAATCGGTGACGAAGCCGGTGCCGTCGTCGTCCAGCTCCCAGCGGCCGGAGATCGTCTGCCCGTCCTCGCTGATCGTCGCGCGGAAGCGCTGCGCGAACGGCTCCCCCTGCCGCCACAGCCGCCACTCGCCCTCGCCGATGCTCATCTCGTAGATGCGGCAGACCCCGCGATCATCGGAGTAGAGCTGGAAGTAGGTCCCGTTGGCGGCGTCGCAGCCGATGATCGCGACCCCGTTTGGCGCCTCCGGCATGTCGACCGACCAGCGCTGCACCAGGTGGGTGCGGGACTCATGCCACTCGAAGCCCGCGCGTCCCTCCCCCGGCCAGGGATCCCCGCCGGGCGGCCCCGCCTGCATCCGCCACGTGCCGACCAGCGGCTCGAGCCTGGCAAGCGCCTCCCGTGCGTCGGGCTGGTCCATGAACCGCCTAGCTACCCGGCGCGGCGGCCCGTATGCATTGGCGCCGCGTGACGGATGCACGCTCCAATCTCGCGCCGCCGCGAATAGGGTCCCGCCCGTGACCGAGAAGTCCATGCGCTGGATCGCCCTCGCCGAGGCGACCACCTTCCTCGCCCTGCTTGTCGCCGCCGTGATCAAACGCACGGCCGACAACGAGATCGGCGTCCAGATCCTCGGCCCGATCCACGGACTCCTCTTCATCGCCTACGTCGTCAACGTCTTCAGCATCCGCGAGCAGCTTGGGTGGGGCGGCAAGACGACCTTCTGGGTCCTGGTCGGCGCGGTCGTCCCCTTTGGCGGCTACGTCGTCGACTGGTGGATGCTGCGCAACGCGCGCGAGCGCGCCGCGGCTTAGCCGCTCACGCTGCTTCAGTGGTGCAGAGCCTGACCGGGCCTTCGCCGCTCAGCCCCAGGCTCCAGGCCCGCCGTCCGTTGTCCGGCGGGATCTGCAGGAAGGTCGTGGCGCCCGCGGGAACCGGGCCGAGGTCGACCGACAATTCATCGGCGAACCGGCTGAGCAGGACCTCGATGGGCTGGCCGGCGCGGTTGGTCAGCTTGAAGCCGCCGCGCAGGAGCGTGATGCCGGTGTAGCCGGCAGCCGAGGCCTGGAGGGTCTGGCAGTTCAGGGTCCGGTCCCCCGGGCGCGGGGGGCCGAGGGCCAGGCCAAGCGCCTGGGCGATCGTCAGGTCGGCGCTCGCCCGCTCCGTGGCGGGGCGCGCTTCCAGCTGCGCCTCGCTGAACGCCGGTGAGCCGAACTCCCGCGCCGAGGAGAGGTACCAGCGGGCGGGCGCTTCGATGTCGGGCGGGAAGAAGACGGGGAACTGCGGGTTGGCGCTGTCCCCGGCGATCTCGACCGCCGCCAGCGAGGAGTGCAGCGAGTCCGCGTAGGGCGCCCAGCGTTCCTCGTGTTCGCGCTGCAGCAGCGACATGCCGGCGATCGCCGCCAGGACCGTCCCCGCCGCCGCCGCGACCACGACCGGCCGGGGCAGGCGGATCCCGCGCAGCAGCTCGGCGGTGATCAGGAGGACGAAGATCGCCGACGGGTACTGGAAGCGGCTCGAGGTGGGGAGCCGGCTGACGTCGCGGTTGACCCCGGCGAGGACCCAGAAGGTGAAGCCGATCGCCAGGGCGATGCCGAGCCCGCGTGAGACCTTGCCGTCCTTGACGATCCGGGCCGCGATCGCCAGCAGCCCGATGACGAAGAGGATCTCCCCCCAGATCAGGTGCGGCTGGCTCGGCTCGCTGCCGTCGCCGGTGGCGAGACCGAGCAGGGAGACGATCCCGGCGGAAGCCGCCTTGAAGACGAACTCGGGCGTGGTGAGGATGTTGTGCCCGCTGACGTGCTGGCCGGCGACGTGGCCCCAGCCGAGCCACCAGAGGACGTAGAGCCCGATCGGGACTAGGGCGATGTAGCTGCGCCGGGCCCGCGGCCGGCGCCCGAGCGCGAGGTCGACGACCGCGCCGGCGACGAAGGCGAGGCCGACGCTGGAGAAGACGACGGAGACGGAGAGCAGCGCGCAGGCGATGGCGTCGCCGCGGTCGTCCTCGCGGTCGAGGGCGATCAGGGCGCCCAGCCCGGCGGCCGCGGCGGTGAAGTAGCCGATCTGGAAGGCGAAGAGGAGGTCCTCGAAGGCGGCGCCGAGGAAGAGGATGAGGACCGCGGCGAACAGCGCCAGCCAATCGCCGACCCGCCGCCGCAGGTAGACGAAGAGCAGCACGGCGCTGGCCAGGAAGGTCGCGATCGCAACGCAGTAGTACGGCGTCGCCGAGCCCATCCCGAAGGTCTCCTGCAGCAGCTTGTAGACGAACGCCGGCCCGATCACCACGTTGCCGTGGAAGGGATGGAGGAAATAGTCCGCGCTCCACCCGTGACGTTTGACCAGCAGCATCCAGTCGTCGGCGATGAAGGTCAGCTGCGAGTCGTAGGAGATCAGGAGGATCCCCGAGACCACGACGGCGAGCGCGAGGGCGACGATCGGCAGCCCGCGCGGCGTCAGGAGCTCAGCCGCCCAGCCCCGCCCAGAGCCGCCTCTTCGAGTGCCCGCCGCCTTCACCCAAGGCCGATCCTAGTGGCGAGGGTGGGCGGCGCATACTTCGCTCCCGCTTAGATACTGCAAACTAACTCAATCCTGAGTTGTTTTGCAGCTAGTTTTCCTTACATTGCTGCAAAACCAGTCAGAAATGATATGTTTTGCAGCGATGCAAACCGTAACTGCCAACAAGCTCGCCAGCATTGCCGAGGATCAGTGGGGGCTGCTCACTCGCCGTCAGGCAGAAGCGTCAGGGGTCTCCGCTGCCACCCTGCAGCGGCTGAGCGGGCAGGGCGGCGTTCTCGAGCGCACCGCCCACGGCGTCTACCACCTGGCAGGAGCACCGCTGCCCCCCTACCCCGGCCTGCGCTCGGCCTGGCTGGCCCTGGCGCCAGGGGTTCCTGCCTGGGAGCGGAAGCCCGCCCAGGGAACCGTCTCCCATCGCTCCGCTGCCGCACTCTGGGGACTCGGCGATCTGGCCCCCGACCGGCACGAATTCACTCTGCCCGAGCGCCGGCAGACTCGACAGCAGGACATCCGCCTGCATCGCGGTCAGCTCGCCGCAGGTGAAACCGTGATCCTCGGCGG
This sequence comes from Solirubrobacterales bacterium, assembly GCA_036277915.1. Taxonomy (GTDB): domain Bacteria; phylum Actinomycetota; class Thermoleophilia; order Solirubrobacterales; family 70-9; genus VAYN01. The sequence continues at coordinate 214,974 of DASUMA010000021.1, read as the reverse complement.
TCTCCCCGTCACCTCGCCCGGCCGCACCGCGAGCGACCTCCTCGCCGACAGGGAGGATCCGGAAGCCGTCGCCCGCGTCGTCGCCGACGCGCTGCGCAAGAAGAAAGCGTGGGCGGGTCACCTCCCCGCCGCTCTGGCACCACGGGCCACCCAGCTGCAATTCCGCCGTGGCGACGGGCGGGCGGTGCTCGCCTGGCTGCTGGACCTCAGCGGCGCTCCCGAGGCGGAGCGTTGGCTCGAAGAGGCAGACGCAAAGTCGACCGACGTCACGATGGCCAAAGTAGGCGCCCCCTGATGGCTGCGCGACGCTACGCCAGCCCGGCGGCGTTCCGCCGAGCCCTGACGGACAAGCTGAAAGGGGTGGCGAAGGACAGCAAGTGGACGCTGCCCCAGCTACAGAGGCAGATCGCCTACGACCGGCTGCTGGAGCGCCTCTACGCGATCGACGAGGGTTGGGTTGTCAAGGGCGCCACCGCGCTGCTCGCCCGCGGCCTCGGAGTCCGCGCCTCGATCGACGTCGATGTCTTCCGCGCCGCGGCGCTCGAGATCGCAGAGCGTGAGCTGCGCGAAGCCATCGCGCGCGACCTCGGCGACGGGTTCAGCTTCGAGGTTGACCCGGCACAGGAGGTTGGCGACGGAGCGGCCGGGCTACGGATGCCGGTCCGCGCCCTGATCGGGCCGACTGAGTGGGCGGCCTTCCATGTCGATCTTGTCGGCAATGAGGTGACGATGACCGGGACGCCGGAGCAGATGCCAGCGCTGGCGCGGGTGACGATGCCCGACATCGAGCAGCACGGTTACCGCGTCTACCCGTTGGTCGACCACGTCGCCGACAAGATCGCCGCCATTTTCGACCGCTACGGAAAGTCCCGGTCGCCCTCCACCCGCTACAAGGATCTGGTCGACTTGATCGCGATCGCCAGCGCCGCCACGGTCGGGGCCGAGGGCCAGATCGCCGCTTTGCGCTCTGAGGCCGAGCGGCGGTCGGTCGAGCTGCCCGCCGTGTTCGCGGTGCCGAGTCGCGAGACCTGGAAGCGGGGGTATGAGGCCGAAGCTGCACGCTCGCTGCTGGAGGTGGCTCCCACCCTTGAGGAGGCGCTCGAGCTGATGGCTCGCTTCGCCGACCCCCTGCTCGACGGCAGCGCGCGCGGCGCCTGGGACCCGAGCGCCGCGTCCTGGGCGCTGAGCTAGCAACAGCCGTGCTGGGCCCGGTTTAGCGGGGGAAGGACTATGGCGAGGGTGGGAATCGAACCCACGACACCACGATTTTCAGTCGTGTGCTCTACCAACTGAGCTACCTCGCCTGGGGCGCTGGAAGCGCGCTCGGGGAAGGCTAGCGGGAGGGGGCGGAGCGGGGCCGAGCGCCCCGCTCCATGTGGGTCAGATGCTGGCTTCCGGCGCGGACTCCCGATCCCGGTCCTGTGGCTCGGGCATGAGGGAGATGCAGGGCTCGACGCCCTTCGGCACCACAGACTCCGGGACCGGGTGCAAGGGGTGTCCGTTCACGCAGGTGTAGGTGTACCTGCTCCCATCGGGGTTGATGTAGGTGACCTTCTGCGGGAAGGATTCGAGGTCCCGAGCGACGACTTTCAGCCATTGGTCCCGGTCGACCCGCTTCAGTGCCAGCAGACGTTGTTCGAAGGTCGCGATGCGGGGAACCGAAGTGCGGAACTCGAAGGCGCGGCCGCCTTCGTCCCAGAGGGCGACCAGTTCGAAGACGCGTTTGCCGGGGTGCGGGTATTCGTAGACCGTGGCTTCGGTCGCGAGGACGGGCGCGGTGCCGACCTCCCGACCGCCGTGCGCCGCGAGCTCGCGGGCGCGGGCCGAGACCGATTTCCCGTTCCAGCGGAACGTTGCCTGCTCCTGCGCGGCGGGATGCCGCTGAGTCCCGACTTGGAATGAGGTCCACCCTTCCTTCACCGCGCGCACGTTGGTCGTCGCGACGATCCACTCCGGTTCGTCGAAGAGGATCGGCGGCGAGATATTGGCCAGGCGCAGCAGCTCGGCGGCGTAGGCCGGCTCGGCGCTGCCGGCCGGCCCGTGGCCGCTGCCGGTGAGGCCGAGGAAGGCCGCCGTGGCGATCGCGCAGCCGGCGGCGAGGCCGGCGAACCGGGTCCGCCAACGAGGGGAGCGCGCGAGGTGAGATGGAGTGGCGGAGGCGGCGTCCAGCACCGGAGCCTCCTCGGGCTCGGCGACGATCTGACCGACCAGCTCCTCCTCCGCGCCCTCCAGCGGCAGCTTCGCGATCGCCGCCCGGTCGAGCGGGTAGGCGCCCGCCAGGGCCCTGTCGATGTCGCGCTTCCTCATCTCGCCTCCTCTAGTTCCAGTTCACCGGTGCAGGGGACGGCGACGCCGTCCTCGTTCAAAGCAAGCTCTTTGCGCAGGCGCCGCCGGGCGCGGTGCAGACGGGTCCGTGCCGCGACTCTGGAGATGCCGAGCACCGCGGCGATCTGCGCCGAGTCCAGCCCCTCCCAGCCGGCGAGCAGCAGAACCTCGCGGTCCTCGTCCCCGAGGAGCGCCAGCGCGCTCATCACCGCCGAGTGGTCGCGATCCGGCTCGGGCTGCATCGCCACCGCTGCCGGCAGCTCGGCCTGCAGGCGCTCGGCCAGCCGCGTCCGCCGGCCCTCGCCGCGCCGCTGGTTGGCGAGCACCCTGCGGGCGACGCCGAACAGCCAGAACCGGGCGTTGGGGCCGGCCGGCACGTCGGTCGCGCGCCGCCAGGCCACCAGGAAGGTCTCGGCGACGACGTCGGCGGCATCCTCAGGCCGTTGCGTGCGGGCGAGCGCGTAGGCAAGTACCTCGCGGCCGTGCTCGTCGTAGAGGCGGTTGAACCGCGCCTCGGCCTGGGCTCTGTCGGGTTGGTGCATCGCTTCGTAGGTGTCCGGGTCGGGCGGGGTGTTACTGGCAGGACGTATGTCCGACGGGCCTGGGGCTGATTCCATTCCGCAGATGGGCTGGACTCGGGCTTTGCTGGCGGTCGCCGCCGCGGTGGCGGTGGGCCTGGCGCTGGTCTCCGGTGGCTCGGAGTCAGACCCGCAGACGCCGCCTGCGCTGCCGGGCCTGCCGCCGCCGTTCCTCGGAACCGCCGTGGTGGGAGATGGCGGGATGACGGCGGCGATCGACGCCTACGGGAGCGTCGTCGACCTGCGAGCGCCGGGCCCGGCGGGACGGGCGCTGATCGACAACCCGGCCGACCGGCAGGCGGCCGGGAGCGTGGAGGCGGACACCGGGATCGTGGTGCGGGTGGCGATCGGGGACAGGCCGGCGCTGCCGCTGTGGCTAGCGGACTCGGTGGCGCAGAGGTACCTGCGCGGTACGAACGTCGTGCGGACGGTGGCGCGGTTCGGGGCTGTGTCGGTGCGCGTGACCGACGCAGCTGTGGGCGGGGTGCTGGCGCGGGTGGTCAGGGCTGAGGGGCCGGCGGCGGCACGGGTGGTTCCGTCACTGGCGGTGAACGTCGACGCCGGAGCGAGGTGCGAGACGGAACAGCAGCTGGGTAGGGCAATGCTGATCTGTCGCGCTGCGGCTGGCGGCGAAAGCGGCGCAGCAAGACCGATGATTCGCGCCGCCCGCGTCGGCGACCGGGCGTGGCTGCGGCGGTCGCGGCCACTCGGGCCGGGCGCGCCGGCGTGGGCGGCAGTGATGTACGAGCGCTCAATACTGGTCCTGCGGGCGCTGACCGACCGGCGCAGCGGCGCGGTGGCTGCCGGCGCCCGCGACGGCTGGGCCTACGTCTGGCCTCGCGACGCGGGGGCGGCAGCGCTGGCCTTCGCAGCGGCCGGGTACCACGCGGAGGCACGACGGGTCGCCCGCTTCCTCCAGGACCTGGACCTCGATGCCGCCGCCCGCTTCCATGGCGACGGCACCCCGGTCGAGGGCCGGGCGGCCCAGGGCGACGCCGCCGGCTGGGTTGCCGTCGCGGCACGAGCAGCACGTGGTTCCTTTCGGACCCAGGGCGCGCAAAAAGAACCACGAGATGGGGGTGGGTGGCACGATCGAGCCGACTACCGCGAGGGCGAGCCCGGCGACTTCCTCGCCAACGCGATCGCCTCGGGCTCCAGCGGTGTGAGTTTTGTCCGCCCTGGGACCAAAACTCACACCGCTGCCATTTGGCCGGGCCCGAGGGCCTTCGAGACGCCGCGCGGACTGGTGCGCATCGCCGGGGACCCAGACGCGGGGCTCGACTCGGCGGCGGCGTGGGCAGTGCGACCGTTCCCGCAGCCGACGCTCTTCGCCGCAGCGAGGCGTACCCTGCTGCGCCTCGCGGCCGACGGCACCCGCTTCGGGATCACCCCCGGCGAGGGCTGGCACGGCGGGTCCGACCCATGGTCCGCCCCCACCGCCTGGTCCGCCTGGAGCCTGGCCGCGTTGGGCGAGCGCCGGGCGTCCCTCGGCCTGCTCGCCGACCTGCGCCGCGCCGCCACCCCGCCGGGCGCCCTGCCGGAGCGCGTTGGCGCCCGCACCGGCATCCCCACCTCAACCACCCCCCTCGCCTGGTCCCACGCCTTCACGATCCTCACCCTGCAAGAGCTCTGGCCTGGCGGCACTTAGTCAGGGCGCTTGGGCTGACCCCTGCATGGTCCTCATCAGCTCCAGCGCGCCCGCCTTGTGCAGTGGTTCGTTCAGATTCCCGCACTTCGGGCTCTGCACGCAGGAGGGGCAGCCGGACTCGCAGGGGCACTCGGCGATCAGGCGCTCGGCGTCGCCGAGCAGGCGCTCGAACTGCTCGTAGCCGCGCTGGGTGATCCCGACGCCGCCGGGGTGGCCGTCGTAGATGAAGATCGTCGCGCGGCCGGTCTGGAAGTGGACGTTGGTGGAGAGGCCGCCGATGTCCCAGCGGTCGCACATCGCGATCAGCGGCAGCACCGCGATCTGGCCGTGCTCGGTCGCGTGCAGGGCGCCCAGCAGGACGTCGGGCGGCAGCGAGGCGCTAAGCCGGTCCGGCAACACGTACCAGAGCGCCTGGGTGACGAAGCTCTGCTCCGGCAGCTCCAGGGCGACGATGTCGATCGGCTCCTGCTCGGAGATCGAGACCCGCTGGAAGGCGATCACCTGCTCGCTGACCGAGACCTCGCCGAAGTTGAGCTGGACGCCGGCGACCTGGCGCTGCTCGTGCGTGCGCTCTATATAGACGTCGGTCTCCTTTTTCGGCCGCGTGTACCAGTCGCCGTCGAAGCTGGAGACGACCGCGCGCCGCTCGGAGATGTCGAGCCGCTCGACCTCGTAGGAGCGCCCGAGGTGCAGATACACCGCGCCGGGATGGATCGTCGTGAAGGCCCGCTCGGCCTCGACCAGGCCCAGCATCTCGCCGGAGTCGCGCTCGATCACCGCCACCGAGTCGGCCGAGGCCGAGCGCAGCGGGATCCGCGAGGCGACGAACTCGCTGCGCTTCGGCATCAGCTTGCCGCCGGCGCTGCGCAGCTCCCCCGCCGCCTGCAGCCGTTCCGCCCGCTCGCGCCACTCGGGCCCGAAGACGTCGTTGTCCTCGTCGGTCAGCGGCAGCTCGTAGGCGGCGGCAATCAGATGTCGGGAGGCGATCTGCTCGTTGCCGTGGTCGAGGATCGCCGCCTCCACCGGCCGCTCGAGGAACTCCTCCGGGTGGCGGCAGAAGAACTGGTCGAGCGCATCCTGGCCGGCGACGTAGACCGCGAGCCCGCGGCGGCGCCGCCCCGCTCGTCCCCACATCTGCCGCAGGCTGGCGACGGTCCCGGGGAAGGTGACGCAGATCGCCGCGTCGAGCTCGCCGACATCGATCCCCAGCTCCAGCGCGTCGGTCGCTACTACCGCCAGCAGCTCGCCGCTGGAAAGCCGGTCCTCGATCCCGCGCCGCTGCTGCGGCGTGTAGCCGCCGCGGTAGGGAGCGATCCGCTTCGCCAGCTCCGGCTTGCCGCGCCGCTCCAGGTTCTCCCGCGCGAAGCGCTGGATCAGCTCGATCCCGCGCCGGCTTTTGAGGAAGCAGATCGTCCGCACCCCCTGGCTGACCAGCTCCGCCAGCAGGTCAGCCGCCTCCGAGAGCGCCGAGCGCCGCGCGCCCGTCGCCTTGTCGAGCAGCGGCGGGTTCCACATCGCGATCTCGCGCCCGGCCCGCGGGGCGCCGTCGTCGTCGACCAGCTCGAACGGCGTCCCGACCAGCCGCTCCGCCAGCTCGACCGGGTTGGCGATCGTCGCCGAGGCGAGCAGGAAGCGCGGCTCGGAGCCGTAGGCCCGCGCCACCCGCCGCAGCCGCCGCAGCACGTTGGCGACGTGGGAGCCGAAGACGCCGCGATAGGTGTGGGCCTCGTCGACCACGACCCAGCTGAGGTTGGCGAGGAAGTCGCCCCAGCTCTTGTGGTGCGGGAGCAGGCCGACGTGGAGCATGTCCGGGTTGGTGAGGACGAGGTTGTTGCGGCGCCGGATTGCCGGCCGCTCTTCCTTCGGCGTGTCGCCATCGTAGATCGCCTCGCGCAGGTGCGGCGGCCGCAGCTGCGCCAGCTTTCGCGCCTGGTCCTGGGCCAGCGCCTTGGTCGGGTAGAGGTAGAGGGCGCGCCGCTTCGGCTCGCGGGCGATGCCGTCGAGGACCGGCAAGTTGAAGGCGAGGCTCTTGCCCGAGGCGGTGCCGCTGGTGATCACCAGGTTCGAGTCCGCGGCCGCCTCCAGGGCGGCCAGCTGGTGCGTATATAGAGACTCGACGCCGACCCGGCCAAGGGCCGCAGCGAAATCCGGGTCCAGCGAGTCGGGGAGGGATACCGGCTTCGCCCGCTGCTCCGCCTCGGCGCTCTCAGCGACGATCCGCCCGTCGCGGCGCGCGGGGTCGATGGCAATCGACCAAGGGCTCTCCAGGAGCGAGCCGCCGCGCGCCACTAGGCAGCGCTCCGCGCCGGGCGCACGATCTGCCCGGCGACCCGCATCGCCTGCAGCGAGGAGCGGTCGTGAATACGAAGGATGTCGGCGCCCTCGCGGACCGCCAGCGCCACCGCCGCCACCGTCCCCCACTCGCGCTCGCCCGGCGGCCAGCGCTCCTCCCAGGAGCCGGCCAGCACGGCGCCGATGAAGTCCTTGCGCGAGAGCGAGACGTAGAGCGGCAGCCCCAGCGAGCGCAGCTCGCCGAGCCGCCGCAGGATCTCCAGGTCCTGCGCGGGGCTGAGGTCGAAGTCAAGTCCAGGGTCGATCGCGATCTGCTCCTCGGCGACCCCAAGGTCCCGAGCAAGCTCTACTCTCCCCTCGAACCAGGACTTGAGGTGGTCGACGACGTCGCCGTACTCGCGCCAGGGCCGGTCGACCCGCGGCGGCCCCTCGATGTGCATCAGCACGTAGCCACACCCGCTCTCCGCGACCAGCCCAAACATCTCCTCGTCGCCACCGGAGATGTCGTTGATCGTCCCGGCCCCCGCCGCCAACGCCCCCCGCGCCACCTCGACCGAGAAGGTGTCCGCCGCGACCGGCACGCCTGCCGGCGAATCGCCGGTTTTGGAGACCGGTGCCTCAGCCACCAGCCCCTCGATCGCAGGCACCAGGGCCGCGGCCTCAGTCTCGGGCGGGACCGGTGGGCCGGAGCGGGCTGCGACCGCGCCGATGTCGATCATCTCGAAGCCCGCCTCGGCCAGGGCCAACCCGTCCACCACCGCCTGCTCCGGGGTGCCGCTGCGCGCCCCCTCGAACATCGAGTCGACGGTGACGTTGACGATCCCAGCGCCGATCGGCTGAGCGAGGTCGAGGGTGCGGTCGGCGAGGCGCCAGGAGGGAGAGGCGGTCACTCCCTCTTTCTAGCTGACGGGGCCCCGGGTCGAGCGCGGAGCCGGCTCAGCCAACCGCGCGGACCACGGTCTGCTCGCCGATTTTGTCCAGCCAGGCAGCGTGGGAGAACTCGACGGCGATCCGGAAGCGCAGCTTGCGCGCCTGGCGGCGGGCGCGAGTGAGGGGGCGCAGGCTGCGAGCCGGGAGGCCGAGGCGCACCGCTCTGGTAGCGGCAATACCAGCGAGAGCGATCCGGGTGCGGTGGCCCTTGCTCGGCAGCACGTGGACCTTGGCCGCGCCGGCGGAGCCTCCGGCAACCGCGATCCGCGCCTTCGACGGGAGCCCGCGCAGGGGGCGCAGCCCGCCCGGCAAGGTCAGAGTGAGCCTGCGGATCGCCGACCAGGAGAGAACCGGCGCGACCCGCACCGTGATCGCTGGGTGGCGACCGCGCAGTTCGCGGACGCGGACCTTGACGCGCGCGGAAGGCAGGCAGCCGGCACGCCGAAGCTCAGCCCGGCTCCCTCCCTTGCAGGGGAAGGCTAGGACGACCAGTCCTCCTTGCCCGAAGCTCGGGTCGAAGCTCCCGTCGGGGTTCAACCGGGCGACGAAGGAGCCTCCTTTCGGCGTCGGGCCGTTGACGAGGAACCGCCCGCTGGCCAGCGGAGTCACCTGCTCGATCGCGCCTTCGAGCACGGTCCCGTCCGGCTTCGTGAGGTGGAGGAGGCCGCCGTTGCCAAAGCCGGGGTCGAGCTGGCCGGCGGAGTCGACGCGGGCGAGCAGCGGCTGCGGGCAATCGACGCAGTGCCTGGCAGACGACCGAGGAAGGAATTCCCACTTGCTCCACTGCGAGGTCCCGCCCCCCAGCACGACGTCACCTTCGTCCATCACCGCGAGATCCTCCGCCCGGCTGCTCGTCTGCTCCCAAGGGGCGTCGGACGGCCCGACGATCGCAGGGACGACGAAGCCGCCGTTGCCGAACGCCTGGTCCAGGTTGCCCGCACCGTCGAAGCGGGCGAGGGCGAAACTGCGACCGGAGGCACCGGCGGCGAGCAGACGATCGCCGTCCCGCACGAGGCCCGTGAAGCTGACTGATTCGGTCGATCCCGCCGGGGCCGGATGCGCTAAGCCGACCCCGCCCCCAAACGAGGGATCGAACGCCGTCCCGGAGCCGGGGAGGAACCGCGCCAGGAGCGACCGCACCCGAGCGGCGGAGCCGTCGTAGCCCCACCCAGCCCCGACCAGGGAGCCGTCCCCGAGCTCGACCAGGTCGGCGAGCCGCGAGGAGGCCAGCGGGAAGATCCGGGGGACGAAGCCAGCTAGCTGCAGCGAGCCGCCCGACGGGCCGTAGCGACGCACCCAGGCTTCGGCGTCTCCCGCCCCGACGTCGCGGTTGCCGGCGACAACGATCCCGCCCCCCGGCTGCAGCAGCAGCGACGTCGGCCCGAAGTCGCCGTAGACGAAGTGGGGCTGGTCGACTTCATCGGTCCCACCCACCCCGCCGCCGGCGAAGGCCGGGTCCGGCGCGCCGTTCGGGAGATAGCGGGCCAGCTGCGAGCCGCCGACCGCAGCGGCGACGATGCGCCCGTCGCCTTCCAGGGCGAGCGCTCGCAGACCGGGCAAGCGGCGGTCGATCGCGAACCCGCCCTGGCCGAAGCTGGGGTCGAGGCTGCCGTCTGGGTTGAGCCGGGCCAGTGCCCCCGCTTCCGGCCAGATCGAGCCGGTGAGGACGAGCTTGCCGTCGGGCTGGACTAGCAACGTGTCGGCGGCAGCCGGAGAGGCAAGGCAGCCGAAGGCGAAAAGCGCCGCGATCACCGCGCCCCTGACGAGCTTGCGGATGTCTCCCCATCCCCGCACGATCAATACCGTTAACAGCCATCTTGGCACTCAGTTGCGTCTACACCGACCTCGACGGCACCCTGCTCGGCCACCGGGCCTCGCTCTTCCGCGACGCCGAGGGCGGGTTCTCGATGGCGCAGGCGCGGGCGCTGGAGGCGTGCGAGCGGGCCGGGGCCGAGGTCGTGATCATGTCCGGCCGGCGGGAGCCGCAGGTCCACGAGGCGGCGCGGCTGATGGGTCAGGCGTCCTACATATACGAGGCCGGGTGCGCCTTTGCGATCGAAGGCGAGACGACGCTCTTGACCGGCGAGATGGCGCCGAACGAGGATGGGACGATCTACGAGCAGATCGAGCAGCGGGGGATCCCAAAGGCGCTGTTCGAGCACTTCGAGGGGCGGCTGGAGTACCACGCTCCCTGGCACCACGGCCGCGTCCTCTCCCACCTCTTCCGCGGCAAGGTCGACGTTGCCGAGGCCAACGCCCTGCTTGCTGAGCGCGGCGACGACGACCTGCGGCTGCTCGACAACGGCGCGATCGGGCGCCCGATGCCGACGGTCGAGGGCCGCACCCACGCCTACCACCTGGTTCCCCGCCTGGTCAGCAAGGCCGGCGCCGTCGCCGCCCACGCCCGCGCCCGCGGCTACGACCCCGCCGACTGCATCGCCATCGGCGACTCGGTCGAGGATCTCGAGGTCGCCGCCGCGGTTGGCCGCTTCTTCGTCGTCGCCAATGGCCCCGAGCGCGACGCCGGCCTGCGTGCCGCCCTCGCCAGCTGGGACAACGTCACGGTCACCGAAGGCGCGATGGGCGACGGGGTCTACGAGGCTGTGGTCTCGACGCTGGTGGAGCGCCGCTAGTATCGGCTGCAATGGCTGAGGCGACCGTCGCAGAGCAGGAGTACCTGGAGATCATGTTCTGGCTGGAGGAGGCCGGGCTGCAGATGACCGGGGCCAACATCGCCCGCGCGATGCAGCTCTCGCCGCCGACCGTGCACGAGATGGTCGGCCGCCTGATCGACGACGGCTACGTCGAGCGCAACCCGAACAAATCGCTCACCTTCACCGAGTCCGGCCGCGAGCACGCCAGCTACATCGTCCGCCGCCACCGGATGATCGAGCGCTTCCTCACCGACGTGCTCGGGATCCCATGGGACGAGGTGCATGAGGAGGCGGAGCGGATCGAGCACGCGATGTCGCCGGTGCTGGAGGAGCGGATGCGGGCCGCGATCGGCGACGCCACCACCTGCCCCCACGGCCACCCGATCGTCGAGGGCATCCGCGAGCCCGGCTCGCTTTTGGCCGACGTCGAGGTCGGCGCCTCGGTCGTGGTCCTGCGCTTCGAGAACGAGGCCGAGGAGCTGCTGCACTACTTGAAGGCGGCCGGTCTGGAGCCGGGTCTGGAGGGCAAGCTCGAGAGCTCGGACCCCGAGTTCGTCGTCATCGCCTCGGCCGAGGGCAAGCACGAGGTCAGCCGCAGCGTCGCCGAGACCGTCTCGGTCCGCGCCGATCCCGCGCCGCCGCCCCGCGCGGCGATCCCCGAGCAGCTGGTGCTGTCCTCGGACCGCTACGGCCGCTAGGCCGCCTGCAAACCGACGCCTACTAGCTGCTTATCGGGATCGTGACGATCGGCTTCGAGGTCGGGGCGTCGCTGCCGCCCTTGGGCTCGGCGGTCACCATCACCACTTCGACCCCGTCCATGTCCTCGATCATCGTCGAGGCGTTGCCCTCGCGGTCGGGGACGAAAAGGGCCGGGACCGGTTCCACCGTGCCTTCGCGCTGGACCCAGGCCTCGAGCACCTTTTCCTCTGGCAGCTGGTGGACGTTCGCGAGCCGCAGCGTGCCGCCGTCCCCCTTGCCATCGGCGACCATCTCGGCGGTGATCCCCGGCGCCTTGCCGGCGGTATAGGTCTGCGCGGTGCCGCTGCCGGAGTCGTCGCTGCCGATCTCGTATCCCGCGACCGCGACCAGCGCCAGCACCATCACCGCCAGGCCGACCAGCGGGCGCCAGCCGAAGGCGCCGCCGCCGAGCCGGCGCAGCCAGCTGCCACTCTTGCGCGCAGCCGGCGTCTCCGGCTCCGGCTCATCCGCGCCAGCCGCGGCAGCGTCGGACCGGACCTCAGCCATCACCCGCGCCCGCAGCGGCGCCGGAGGCTCCACCCGCTCGACCTCCTCGGGCAGCAGCCGAACCGCCGGCTGCAGCCAGCGGACCCGCTCGCGGCAGCGCTCGCAGCCCTCCAGGTGGCGCTCCAGCTCCGCCGCCTCGGCAGGCTCGAGCGCGCCCAGCATGTAGGCGGCGACGTCGTCGTTCCAGCGCTCGTGGCTCTCGTTCATGCCAGTCCCTCCGCGAGCTCGCCGCGGATCTTCTCCAGTCCAAGACGCATCCGGCCCTTAACCGTTCCCAGCGGCACACCCAGCATCTCCGCGATCTCCGACTGGCTGAAGCCGCCGAAGTAGGCCAGCTGGATCACCTTCGACTGCTCCCCGGGCAGCTGCCCGAGCACGCCGCGGACCTCGCTCGCCGTCTCCCGCTGCATCGCCACGTCCTCGGTCAGCTCCTCCGCCGGGCGCTGCTCGAGGATCGCGTCGTCGTCGAAGGAGAGCTTCGGCGCTTTCCCGGCCTTGCTGCGGAGGAAGTCGATCGCCCGGTTGCGGACGACGCTGAGCAGCCAGGAGCGGACGCTGCCGCGGGTCGCGTCGAAGCGGGCGCCGCTGCGCCAGATCGAGATGAACGCCTCCTGCGTCACGTCCTCGGCCGCGCCGCGCTCGCCGACGATCCTGTACGCCAGCGAGTAGGCGACGCCGCCGTGGCGGTCGTAGAAGACCTCGAACGCCTCCGGGTCCTTTTCCCCGACCAGCGGCATCAGCTCCTCGTCTGCCAGCCGCTCGGCTCTGTCGCGTTTGACGCTCATCCTGTTCCTGATTGCTTACCGGTATCCGCAGTTCTACGCGATGAACGGTTCGACCGCTTTCAGCACTTGCGCTTCGTCGAGCGCGGGATCGAAGGCATTGGGGGACGGCTCTTCCCCGTTCTGCAGCCGGATCGCCGCCGCGTGACGGGCCTCGACCTGGACGATCGAGCCGGCGGCGCCGAGCACTTCCTTCGACTTGATCGCCGGCCCAGCGCCGTTGTAGGCGCTGACCCCGGTGTCCTCGAAGGTCTGCGCGAGCTTGAGGAAGCCGGCGGTGTCGGAGTAGGGGAAGTCGAATTTCGGTTCCGCCACCGGCTTGCCGCCGAGCTGCTTGACCGTCGCCGCCAGCGCTTCGACGTGCTGCTTCTCGTCGCTCGCGATTAGGTCGATCAGGCTCTTCAGGTCACCCTTCGCCCCAGCCCGCTTCTTCGCTTCCTCGTAGAAGGCCGCCTCAAGGTACTCGAGGGTAAGGGCGAAGTTGACGATGTCGACGTCGCCGCCGCCGGACATCGCCAGGGCCTTGCGGACGAAGGGGCCGACCATGAAGGTGCCGTAGACGGCGCCGGCCGCGAGCGCGCCCTTGAGGATCACGTCGCTGCGCGAGAGGTCACCGCTGTCCTCGATTACCTCGACGCCGGCGAGCTCCGGGTGTGCGAGTTGCTCCTGGCTCATTGCTGTCTCCTTTCGCTCTCTCGCCCGCGTCAGCTGACGATGAACGGTTCGACGGATTTGAGGACGGTCTTGGCGTCCGCCGGCTTGGCGAAGGCGCCGTCGGGGACGATCGACTCCCCCAGCAGGGTGTTGAGGGCGGCCGCGTGACGGCCCTCGACGCTGTGGATCGCCAGCGCCGAGGCCAGCACTTCCGGGCTCTCGATGTTGGCGGCCTGGCCGAGGTAGGCGGCGGCGCCGAGGTTCTCCACCGTCGCCGCCAGCTCCAGCACCGCCTTGGCGTTGTCCAGCGGGAATTCGGATTTCGGTTCCGGCGCCGGCTTGCCGCCGAGCTGCTTCACCGCAGCGGTCAGGGCGTCGACGTGTTCGGCCTCCTCGCTGCCGAATTTGCGGATCGTCGCCAGGTCGGAGCCCTTGAACAGGCCGCTCTTGACGACGTCGGCGTAGAAGGCCGCCTCCAGGTACTCAAGCGTGAGGGCGTAGTTGAGGATGCCGATGTCGCCCTTGCCGAACTGGGCGGTTTCGCTGCCGCCCTTGCTCGTGTTGCTCGCCGTGCTGGCGGTGCTGGAAGTGGTGTCGTCGTCCGACCCGCAGGCGGCGAGGAAGGCCGCCATCGCCGCCGAGCCGCCGGTCAGGGCCATGAACTTGCGCCTGGAGACGGGGTCCTGGGCGACGCGGGCGATCGCGCTGCCTGCTCCCTCTCTCTCGCGTTCCTTTGCCTCGGGCATTCGGGGCCTCCTCGAAAGTCGTTTGCGCTTCTGCCGGTCCCCTACGCGAGGTCCCGCGCCGCCGGATCAAAATGACCGCGAATTGATCCGAACCTGCCGCCACGCCGTAAGGGGGTGGCATGAAGAAGACGCTGACGCTCCCCGTCCTCGCCCTCGCCGCCTGCATGGCCCTGCTTGTCGGCTGCGGCGGAGGGGACGACACGACCACCTCGACCGCGGCCGACAGCGCCGGCGGCGGCGGCGGCGGCGGTGCCGAGGCGGTGAAGATCGTCGACTTCAAGTACATCCCGCCGAACATCACCGTGCCCGCCGGCACCACGGTCAGCTTCGACAACGAGGACTCCGCCGCCCACACGGCGACCTCGAAAGAGTCAGGCGCCTTCGACACCGGCACGATCGAAGGCGGCGCCAGCGGCAAGATCACCCTCAAAGAACCCGGCACCTTCGCCTACATCTGCGCGTTCCACCCCTTCATGAAGGGGACGATCGTCGTTAAGTGAGCTAGGCGGGCGCGCCGGCGCGCAGCCGCTCGAGCGCAGCTGCGATCCGACTCACGCCCTCGGCGGCGCGGTCGGCCGGGACCGGGGCGAAGGAGAGGCGGAGGCTGCGCTCGCCGCCCTCGATCATGAAGTCGGGGCCGGCGACGAAGCTGACGCCGTCGTTCTTGGCCTCGTTCAGGAGCGCCACCGTGTCGGTGCCCTCGGCGAGGTCGAGCCAGAGGAAGTAGCCGCCGTCGGGGACCACGAACTCGGCCTCGGGCAGCTGCTCGCGGAGCGCCGCGACCAGCGCGTCGCAGCGCGCCTTCAGCTCACCTTTGACGAAATCGATGTTGCGGTCGAGCTCGCCTGAGGTGCAGAGCTCGAGCACGATCGAGTCGGCCAGCATGTTCGGTGAGATGTAGGTCTCGTTGGCCCGTTTGGCGAGCTTCGCGATCTCCTCCGCCGGCCCGGCCAAGTAGCCGACGCGGATGCCGGGGCTGACCGTCTTTGAGAAGGAGGAGGCGTGGATGACCCGGTTCGCCTGGTCCATCGAGAGCATCGTCTCCAGCGGCTCGCCCTCGAAGGGCAGCTCACGGTAGGGGTCGTCCTCGAAGATCCAGAAGCCGTGCTCGGCGGCGAGCTCGACCAGCCGCGCCCGCTTCTCAACCGAGAGCGTGCACCCGGCGGGGTTGTGGGCGTTGGGAATGATGTGCGCAAGCCGGATCGGCCCCTCGGCGAGCGCCGCTTCCAGCGCCCCGATGTCGAGGCCGTCGGCCTCCAGCGGCACCGGCACCAGCTCGACCCCCAGCTGCTGCAGGAGCAGCAGCGTGCGGTCGTAGGTCGGCTGCTCGACGACAACCCGATCGCCGGCGCTGAGCAGGTGGTGGAACAGCATCGCCCCCGCCTCCAGCGAGCCGTTGGCAACCATCACCTGCGATGCGTCGAGCCCGCCGTGCCGCTCGGCGATCCAGGCGCACAGCCCCGGATGGCCGATCCCGGTCCCGTAGGAGAGCGCCTTTTCCCAGTCGGTGGCCAGCGCCCGCGCCGCCGCCTCCCGCACCTGCTCGTGCGGGAGGATGTCGGCGCTGGGTGCGCCGCGCGCGAAGGAGATCATGTCGCCAGCCATCGCCTTCAAACCTAGCAACGCGCCGCGCCCCGCGAACACCCGTCCAAAAGCGCCCGCGCAGGCGTCGCCGCTCCATAGACTCGCGCGCCGATGCTGGACGCCGGAACAAGCCCTCGCGGGCGGGGGCTTCTCCTCGTCGCCGCAGCCGTTGCCGCGATCGTGCTCGCGATCCTCGCGGCCGGGGCGCGAGCCGATGCAGCCTCGGAATATGAAGAGCGGGCGAAAGCCAGGAACTTCGCCCTCCGGCTCAACGACCTGCCGCCCGGCTATGTCCTCGAGGAAGACGACTGCGGGGTCCTCGATATCGACGGGCCCGCTTCTCCAGCGCTGACCGCCTTCGCCAACCAGAACCAGCCGGGGTTCTGCGCCTTCACCTACGAACGACGCTTCCGCGCCCGTGGCAATGGCCCGAGCACCCCGGTGGTCCTCAGCGCCTCGTCCCTCAGCCCGAGCGTCCCTTTCGCGGAAATGGCCGCGACTCTCGCCCCGGACCTGGTCGACTACCTGACCGGGCCCCTGCCCTACACCGAGGTTCCAAGCCCAGCAATCGGCGACACGACCCGCCTCTTCCACATCCAGGGCGAGACCAATAGCTCCTCGATCCTGCTCTGGCGCAGCGGCCGGGTCCTCAACGGCCTCCTGGTTCGCGGCAACAGCTTCGCCGCGACCGACGCGCTCGCGCTCGAGTTCGGCGCCCGGCAGCAGGCCCACGCCGAACACCCCTCGCCCTACCTCGAATCCGAAGGCGACGACGACCTGGTCGAACTCGACGACCCGCGCCTCCGCGCCCCCGTCTACTGGCTCGGAGCGAAGTTCTCCCCCGGGCACGGCTTCCCATCGGCGCGGCCCACCCTCGCCTTCGGTCGCACTTTATTCGGGGAGCGAATGAGGGAAAGCCCCGAATTTGCCATCGGCTACTCGTCGGAACTGATCCTGGCCGGCTGGACCCCCGCCGCCTGGGCCCGCTTCTCCACTGGCAAGGTCGAGCGGCGCGACTGGACCTGGCACTGCACCCGCTCGCGCCAGGTGAGGCTGCGCCAAGGCCACGCCATCGTCTACGCCGCCTACAAGAAGGACTACGCCAGCTGCCCGAGCCGGCCGCCGCGCCACTACTTCGCCCATGCCTTCCTCCCCGGCGCCGTCATCGGCATCGGCCAATCGATCTGCAACGGCGACACCTGCGACCCGTTCCCGACCCCCGGGTTCGACTCCTTCCGCGGCATGGCCACCATCGCCCGCGGCCTCCACGTCCGCCCGCCGCGCACCCGCTGAGCCCCTGTACCCTCGCCGCATGACGCGGTCCGGGGGGAAGCTGCGCAGGCGCCGGATGCCGTGGCTCGTCGCGGCGCTCGCTGGCGCCCTGCTGCTCTCGATCGCGCTCGGCGGCGCGAGCGCCGCCTCGGACGGGCGCGGCCCAGCCAAGGTCTCGACCAAGTCCCTCGAACGGCTACTGCGGCTCCACGACCTCCCGGGCGGCTACCACGTGCTCGAAACGTCCTTCACCGAGATCCAGCTGCCCAGCATTGGCTGCGAAGCGATCGACCCAGCCGATCCCGAGCCGCGGCTGGCCAGGTTCCTCGCTCGCTACTCGCCAAGCGGCTGCCTCGCGATCTACTCGCGGGTCTTCGAGATGCCGGGCCAGCCCGGTCCCGATCTCGCCGCCAGCGGCGCGATGGTGCTGCCCAGCACCGCGGCGGCGCAAGCCGCCCTCGCCTCGTCGCGGGAGCTGCTCTCCCACCTGTTCGGCGGCGAAGTTCTGCAGGAGGTGCCGGCGCCGGAGACGGTCGGCGACGCGAGCCGGCTCTTCCGCTTCGACACCGAGGTCCTCTTCGGGTCCGAGGAGCCAAGCGCGATCTTCGTCTGGCGCTCGGGCAACGCGGTCGCCGCGGTGATGGCCTCGGGCCCGTCCTCTCCTCCAAGCGAGCAGGCGGCGATCGCACTCGCGAAGCTGCAGCAAGTGCACGTCGCGGCGCCGACCCCCTACACGCCCCAAGAAGCCGACGACAGCGAGGTGGCGCTGGAAGACCCGGCGCTGGAAGTGCCGGTGCACTGGCTGGGCCGGCGCTTCGCCGCGAGGCGCGGGCTGCCCACCCTGCACCTGTACGACTCGGTCTCGTCCACCGAGCCGCGGCTCAGCAGCTCCCGCGCGTTCCTCTTCTACACCGACCGGCGCAACCTCGAACACGCCGATGGGGTCTTCCTCAACCTCTGGACGCCGCGCCAGTGGCGGCGGCTGCAGGCGAGCGGCAAGAGCCTGGCTGGGAGCCTCCATTGCGAGACGAGCCACAAGCTGAGCCTGCCAGCAGGTCGAGCGATCATCTACAGCGGCTACGAAGGGCGTCAAATCGAGTGCGGCAGTCGCGCGCCGAGGAAGTTCAGCGCCCGCGTCTACCTCCCCGGGGTCGTCGTCACCGCGGAGACGACGACGGTCTGCGCGGTCTGCTTCGGCCCCGGCAGGGGCTCCTACAACTCCTTCAAAGGCATGGCGACGGTCGCCCGCGGCCTGCAGCTGCGAGTGACGCCGGCCCCTTAGAGCGAGCGCAGGACTTCGGCCGCGATCGCCGCGGTCTCGGTCGGGCTTTCGCCGACCCGCACGCCCTTCGCTTCGAGCGCGTCTTTCTTTGCCTGGGCGGTGCCCGAGGAGCCGGAGATGATCGCCCCGGCGTGGCCCATCTGCTTGCCGGGCGGGGCGGTGAAGCCGGCGATGTAGGCAACTACCGGCTTGGAGATCTCGGCGGCGATGTACTCGGCGGCCCGCTCCTCGGCGTCGCCGCCGATCTCGCCGACCATCACGATCAGCTCGGTCTCCGGGTCGGCCTCGTAGAGCTTGAGGATGTCGATGAAGTCGGAGCCGACGATCGGGTCGCCGCCGATGCCGACGATCGAGGAGTTGCCGGTCCCGGCCTGCTTCAGCTCGTTGCCGATCTGGTAGGTCAGCGTCCCCGACTTGGAGACGACGCCGATCGGGCCGGGGTCGAAGAACTGGGCCGGGATGATGCCGACGTTGGCCTTGCCGGGCGAGAGGATGC
Source organism: Solirubrobacterales bacterium (assembly GCA_036277915.1). GTDB lineage: Bacteria > Actinomycetota > Thermoleophilia > Solirubrobacterales > 70-9 > VAYN01. The sequence continues at coordinate 196,486 of DASUMA010000021.1, read as the reverse complement.
CGGGGCAGTTGGGGCCGATCAGCCGCACGCCCGCCTCCTTCGCCTTCCAGTAGGTGGAGAGCATGTCGAGCACGGGGATGCCCTCGGTGATCGCGATCACCGTCTCCACCCCGGACTCGATCGCCTCGTTGATCGCCGGCGCGGCGAAGCGGGCGGGGACGAAGATCATCGAGGTGTTGGCGCCCGCCTCGGTAACGGCCTCGGAGATCGTGTCGAAGACCGGCACGCCCTCGACGTCCTGACCGCCCTTGCCGGGGGTGACCCCGGCGACCAGGTCGGTCCCGTAGGCCTTGTTGCGCAGACCGTGGAAGGAGCCCTCGCGGCCGGTCAGGCCGGAGACCGCGAGCTTAGTCTCGCTGCCGACGATGATGCTCATGCGGCGCTCCCGGCGAGCTCGACGACGCGGCGCGCGGCGTCCAGCATCGTCCGCTCCTGGTGCAGGTTGGGCAGGTCGGCCTCGGCGAGGATCTTCAGGCCCTCCTCGGAGTTGGTGCCGTCGAGCCGGACGACCAGCGGCATCCCGAGGTCGATCTCGCCCGAGGCGGTGACGATGCCCTTGGCGATCTCGTCGCAGCGGGTGATGCCGCCGAAGATGTTGAAGAGGATCGCCGTCACCTTGGCGTCGGACTTGATGACTTCGAGCGCGTTGACGATCGCCTCGGCTTTGGAGCCACCGCCGGCGTCGAGGAAGTTGGCCGGGGCGCCGCCCGCCTGGGCGACGACGTCGAGCGTCGACATGCAGAGGCCGGCGCCGTTGGCGAGGATGCCGACGTTGCCGTCGAGCTTGACGTAGGTCAGGCCCTTCTCCTTCGCCATCGCCTCCTGCGGGTCGTCCACGGTGTCGGCGATCTCGGCCAGGTCCTCGTGGCGGAAGACGGAGTTGCCGTCGATCGTCACCTTCGCGTCGAGGGCGACCACCTCGCGGCCGGCGGTGACGATCAGCGGGTTGACCTCGATCAGCGTCGCGTCCTCCTCGCTGGCCACCGTCGCCAGCTTCGCCAGCACCTCGGCGGCGGCGTCGAGCGCGTCCTCGGCGAGGCCGGCGTCGGCGACGATCCCGCGCGCCGCGGCAGCGTCGAACGGCTTAGTCGGGTCGATGTGGCGCTTGACCAGGGCGTCGGGGTCCTCGGCGGCGACCGCCTCGATGTCCATGCCGCCCTTGGCCGAGACCATCGCCAGAAGCTTCTTCTCACCGCGGTCGAGTATGACCGAGGCGTAGTACTCCTCGGCGATGTCGGAGCCGCCCTCGATCCAGACCTGGTCGACGCGGAAGGGCCCCTCGCCGTGGGGGCCGACGATGTCCATGCCGAGGATCGCGTCGGCGTACTCGCGCGCCTCGGCGACATCCTTGGCGATCTTGATCCCGCCGGCCTTGCCGCGGCCGCCGATCAGGACCTGGGCCTTGATCGCGCAGGGGTACCCGATCCGCTCCGCCGCGGCAACCGCGTCGTCGACCGTGGCCGCGACCTCGCCGCTCGGCACGGCGATGCCGTGCTTGGCGAATAGCTGCTTGCCCTGGTACTCGAGAAGGTCCATGTGATCGCGCCGGGCGCGGCGGCGCACACTATCCAAGAAGCGCGCCCGGACGCGCCGTCGGCATAGGTGAAGCCCCCAAGCTCGGCCGCTTGGCATAATGCCGCGCTCGCCGATGGCCCTTCCAAGTCTGAAAAACATCAACTGGGTGACGACCGATTGCTACGGCACCCTGATCGATTGGGAGAAAGGCATCGTCGACGCCTGCAAGAAAGAGGCGTCGAAAGACGGGTTCAGCTTCGAGGAGGGGCCGTTCCTCGCCCGCTTCATGGAGGTCGAGGCCGAAATCATGGCCGGCTCCTACGAGCTCTACGCCGAGGTGCTGCGCCGCACGATCGTCAAAGTCGCCGGCGAGATCGGGTGGGAGGTGGAGCCCTCGCGGGCCCAGTTCCTGCCCAACAGCGTCGCCTACTGGCTGCCCTTCCGCGAGGCCAACGCGGCGATGGACCGGCTCGGGAAAAAGTACGAGATCGGGATCATCACCAACACCGACGACAAACTCCTGGGCATCTCGCGCCGCCACCTGCGGACCGAACTCGACCTCGTCGTCACCGCCCAGCAGGTGCGCAGCTACAAGCCGGACCCCGTCCACTTCAAAGAGTGCGCGCGGCGGATCGGCGGCAAGAAAGGCTGGCTGCACATCGGCTGCAACTACGCGACCGACATCGCCCCGGTGCTGAAAATGAACGTGCCGGTGATCTGGGTCAACCGTCATGGCGAGAAACTGGAAGGGCGCAAAGCCCCCAGCGCCACGGTGAAAAACTTCCGCGAAGCAGCGAAAAAGCTCGGCGCGTCCTGAGCATCTTCTAGCGTTCCCGGCGCAACTCCGACGCTAGGCGTCGGTTGTTCGTGGTTAGGCGCCACCTACTCGATGAATAAGTTCGCTCAGCACACGACTCCTATGCGTGCCCTCGCGGTCGCGCGCCTCGCGCTGGCCGTGGGTGTCCTCGCCCTGCTCGGCGCCTTCGCCCTCGCCAGCCAGGACAAGGCCGACGCAGCCCTGCTGCCGCCGGGCCAGCAGCCCAACTTTGTCGTCATCCAGACCGACGACCAGACGCTCGACAGTCTCTACGCCGCCGTCAACCTCGGCGGCGTGCCGGTGCAGGTGATGCCGAACACGCTGGCGCTGATCGCCGACAAAGGCGTGACCCTGAACCGCTACTACGTCCCTTACCCGCTCTGCTGCCCCTCGCGGGTCAGCCTCCTGACCGGCCGCTACGCGCACAACCACAATGTCCGCGGCAACGTCCAGCCCAACGGCGGCTACCTCGGCTTCTCGGCCCGCGGCGCCTACAGCCACAACCTCGCGACTTGGCTGCAGGGCGCGGGCTACCGGACGATCCACATCGGCAAGTTCCTCAACGGCTACGGCGACGAGCCGTACGACAACGGCACCGCGGTCCCGCCCGGCTGGGACGCCTGGCACTCGGTCCTGAAGGCCGACACCGACCACCTCTTCTACGGCTACAAGCTGAATGACAACGGCGTCATCGACGGCCCCTTCGGCGACCCCGGCAGCTGGGACACGCGCGAATACGGCGAACGCGACGACTTCGGCTGCCCGGCCGCGCCGCTCAACGGCCTCCCCTGCTTCTACGAGACCGACGTCCTCAGCCGGATCGCCTACGAAGAGATGAGCGGGACCCCGCCGGAACGGCCCTTCTACCTGCAGCTCGACTACACGGCCCCGCACGGCGACTTCCGCCGCCCTGCCGGGCCGGAGCCGGCGATTCGCCACTACGGCTCCTTCGCCGGTGTCAAGCTGCCACACACGCTCTCGCAGGGGGTCAACGAGGGCAACGTCGGCGACAAGCCGCAGTTCATCCGCGAAGCGCCGTTCCTCTCGCCGACCGAGCTTCACACTTACCGCGTCTACTACGAGAAGGCGCTGGAGTCCCTGCGCGCCGTCGACGATGGGGTCAAAGTCGTCGTCGACACGCTCGGCGGGCTCGGCCGGCTGCGCAACACCTACATCATCTTCACCTCCGACAACGGCTTCTTCTTCGGCGAGCACCGCCTGATCGGCGGCAAGTTCCTCGCCTACGAGCCCTCCACTCACCTGCCCTTCCTGATGCGCGGCCCCGGGATCAAGCCGGGCACCTCGACCGGTGAGCTCGCGGCCAACATCGACATCGCCCCGACGATCCTGCAGCTGGCCGGAGCGACGGCGGACAAGAGCATCGACGGGCGCTCGCTGGTCCCCTACGTCACCGACACGACGCTGCGCAGCCGCCGCCCAATCCTCTTCGAGTCCTTCGTCGAGACCAACGACGTCGAGGCCAACGGCGCCGAACCCTCGAAGCCGGCCCGCGCCAGCGCCCGCCCCCGCAGTGGCGAGGAAGCAAGCGCCTCGATCACCGCCCCGCCCAAGGACTACGAGGGAATCCGCCTCGGCGCCTACAAGTACATCGAGTGGCCGGACGGGCAGAAGGAGCTCTACGACATCACCAAAGACCCCTACGAGCTCAACAACATCGTTCGCGACAACAACTACGCGCCGATCCGCAACTTCCTGCACACGCAGCTGCGCATCCTCGAGGACTGCGTCGGCCGCGCCTGCCAGGAAGTCACGCCGAAGATGCCGCTGACCAAGAAGCAGCAGCTTGAACTCAAACGGCAGAAAGACAAGGAACGGCGCGAAAAAGAACGCGAACAGAAAAAGAACCAGCAGCAGAAATAGCGCTGCCGGTTTCGCGTTCTAACTGAGAGGTATTACTCGATGACGGCGATGACGTCGCCGGAGTTGACGGCGGCGCCCTCGGCGACGTTGAGCGAGGTGACTTTGCCGGCGCGGTGGGCGGCGATCTCGTTCTCCATCTTCATCGCCTCGATCACACAGACCAGGTCGCCCTCGGCGACCTCCGCGCCCTCGGCGACGGCGACTTTAAGCACCGTGCCCTGCAGCGGCGAGGGCAGCGACTCGCTCGAGGCGGAGGCGCCGCCGCCGCTCTTGCGCTCGCGTTTCGGCGGGCGCTTGCCGTTGGACGCGGCCGCAGCACCGCCGGCGGCGCCGGCCTCGCCGATCACCTTGACGTCGAAGAGCTTGCCCGAGACCTCGACCTTGTAGTCGCGGCTGACCAGCTCGGGGGCGCCGTCTTCGGCGACCGGGGCCGGTGCAGTCTCCGGCGCCGTCGACTTCAGCCACTCGCGGTCCTCCATCAGGTCGCGGCAGGTCTCGCCCTTGTCCCACTGCTCGGTGGCGAGGATCGCTTCGTGGAAGGGGATCAGGGTGGTGAGGCCGCCGGAGTCGTATTCGGAGAGCGCCCGCAGCATGCGCCGGGTCGCCTTCTCGCGGTCCACATCCCAGACGATCAGCTTGGCCACCATCGGGTCGTACATCGGCGTCACCTCGGAGCCGCCTTCGACGCCGGAGTCGACGCGGACGCCGGGGCCGGAGGGCTCGCGGTAGGAGTCGCCGATCGGGCCCGGGGCGGGGGCGAATTTCTTGTGCGCCGCCTCGGCGTTGATCCGGCACTCGATCGACCACCCGTTCAGCTCCACGTCGTCCTGGGCGACCGAGAGCGGCTCGCCGGCGGCGACCAGGATCTGCTCGCGGACGATGTCTATCCCGGTGACCATCTCGGTCACGCAGTGCTCGACCTGGACGCGGGTGTTCATCTCAAGGAAGAAGTACTCGTCGCCGACCTGCATGCCCTCGATCGTGCCCGCGCCGCGGTAGCCGACGGCGGCGGCCGCGTCGGTGGCGATCTTGCCGATCCGCGCGCGCATCTCCTCGTCGACGTGCGGGCCCGGGGCCTCCTCGATCACCTTCTGGTGGCGGCGCTGGATCGAGCAGTCGCGCTCGCCGAGGTGGATCACGTTGCCGTGCCCGTCGGCCAGCACCTGGACCTCTACGTGGCGCGGGTCCTCGAGGTAGCGCTCGATGTAGACGCGGTCGTCGGAGAAGAACTTCTCGCCTTCCCTCGCCGACCCCTCAAAGGCCTCCTGCAGGTCGTCGGGCGTCATCGCCACCCGGAAGCCCTTGCCGCCACCGCCACCGGCGGCCTTGCAGGCGACCGGGTAGCCGGCCTCATCGGCCTGCTTGCGGGCCGCGTCAAGGTCCTTGGCGACCTCGGTCGAGCCGGGAACGATCGGCACGCCGGCCTGCTCCATGATCTCGCGCGCCTGGGTCTTCGAGCCCATCGCTTCGATCGCCTCCGGCGGCGGCCCGATCCAGGTGATCCCGGCCTCGTCGCAGGCGCGCGCCATCTCGGCGTTCTCGGCGAGGAAGCCGTAGCCGGGGTGGATCCCTTCGGCGCCGGCCTCCTTCGCGGTCTCGATGATCTTGGCGATGTTCAGGTAGCTCTCGGCCGGGACCGCGGGGCCGATCAGGAAGGCCTCGTCGGCAGCGCGAACGTGCGGCGCGTCACGGTCGATCTCCGAGTAGACGGCGACCGAGGTGATGCCCATCTCGCGCAGGGTGCGGGCGACGCGGATCGCGATCTCGCCGCGGTTGGCTATGAGGACCTTCTGGAACACCGGCGGCGCAGTCTATTTAGGTGGCAGCTAGGGTGCGCCGTCATGTTGATCGAGCTTCAGAGTCATTCCACGGTCTCCGATGGGCAGCTGGCGGCGGCTGAGGTCGTTGCCGAAGCTGCAAAGGCGGGCGTGACCACGCTGGCGCTGACCGATCACGATGCGATTGCCGGCGTTGCGGAGGCCGCTGAGGCGGCGGAGAAGCATGGGATTGAGCTAGTGCCGGCGATTGAGATGTCTTGCGTGCATGAGTACGCGGAAGATCTGCACATCTGCGGCTACTGGATCGACCTGGGGAAGATCGCGGGGGCTTGCGAGCGGGCGCAGCATGAACGCGTTGCGCGGGCTGGGGAGATCGTTGAGAAATTGCGGGGCGAGGGTCTCGATCTGCATCTCGAGGACGCCGTTCGCGAGGCCGGAGACGCGCTCTCAATCGGCCGCCCCCACATCGCCCGCGCCGCCGGCGCAACCGGCGACCTGGGTCCCTTCTTCGAGGAGTACCTGGTGCCCGGCGCCAAGGCCTTCGTGCCGCGCCGCTGGCCGAACGCCGAGCAGGCGATCGAATTGATCCGCGCCGCCGGTGGCGTCGCCGTCATCGCCCACCCCTACTGGGACATCGACGCCCCGGAGGAGGTCGACGACCTGATCCGCTCGCTCGGTGCCGACGGGGTCGAGACCTTCTACCCGACTCACTCCAAGGAGCAGACCGCGCACCTGCTGGAGCTCTGCGAGGAGCTCGACCTCGTCCCCACCGGCTCCTCCGACTACCACGGCCCGACCCACAAGAACTTCGCCGCTTTCGCCGCCTACGACACCTACGGCCTCGGCGAGCCCCAAGTCCCGGCGCGGCCCGGCGCCTAGCCCGGCACAAAAAAAAGCCGGCGCCCCCGCAGAGGGACGCCGGCTTCGAAGCGGTGCGTTACGCGCTAGGCGGCAGCCGCGACCGGGATCAGCTCGCGCTGCTCCAGGTAGGCCAGCAGCTTCGCGGCGGACTCCTCCGGCGACTCGTTTTCGGTGTCGGCGACGAAGTCCGGGTTCTCCGGGATCTCGTACGGATCGGAGACGCCGGTGAATTCTTTGATCTCGCCGGCGAAGGCTTTCGCGTAGAGACCCTTGACGTCGCGCTCGGCGCAGGTGTCGACCGAAGCCTTGACGTAGACCTCGATGAAGCGCTCGCCCATCAGCTCGCGCGCCTCATTGCGGATCTCCGCGTAGGGGGAGATCGCCGCGGTGATCACCGGCACGCCGTTGCGGCTCAGCAGGTCGGCGACGAAGGCGATGCGACGGATGTTGATGTCGCGATCCTCCTTCGAGAAGCCGAGGCCTTTGGAGAGGTTTTCGCGCACGATGTCCCCGTCGAGGATCTCCAGCTTCGAGCCGCGCCCGCGCAGCTGCGTCTCCAGGTGCTCGGAGATGGTCGTCTTGCCGGCACCGGAAAGCCCGGTGAACCAGAGGGTGAAGCCCTTCTCGCCAGCCATGCTCGTTCAGTCCTCCTTGTAAGCGTCGATCAGAATGTCAGCAACCTCGTCGCGGGAGAACTCGTGCGGCGGCCTTTCGCCGTTGCCGAGCATCTCGCGGACCTTGGTGCCGGAAAGGAACAGGTGCGACTCCGCGTCGTGGGGGCAGGTCTTGTTGGAGGCCAGCCCCTCACACTCGTTGCACCAGTAGGTGTGCTCGAACATCAGCGGCTCGATGCCGAGCTCGGCGATGTCGATCTCGTCGAAGATCTGCTGCGCGTCGTAGGTGCCGTAGTAGTCGCCGGCACCGGCGTGGTCGCGGCCGACGATGAAGTGCGTGGCGCCGTAGTTGCGGCGGACGATCGCGTGCAGGACGGCCTCGCGCGGGCCGGCATAGTGCATCTTCGCCGGCTTCACACCCAGCATCACCCGGTCGTTGGGGTAGTACTTCTCCATCAGCACCTCGTAGCAGCGCATACGCACGTCGGCGGGGATGTCGCCGGCCTTGGTCTTGCCGATCAGGGGCTGGATGAAGAGCCCGTCGCAGGTCTCCAGAGCGGCCTTGGTCAGGTACTCGTGGGCGCGGTGGATCGGGTTGCGAGTCTGGAAGGCGACGATCTTCTTCCAGCCGCGCTCGGCGAACTCGGCTTTGGTCTCGGCCGGGGTCTTGTAGCGGCGCATGAAGGCGTCCTCGTGGTCGGGCAGCGCGTCGACCTCGATCGGGCCGGCGATGCAGCGGTTGCCCTCCTCGTAGATCGCGGCCACGCCCGGGTGCGCCTCGTCGGTCGTGCGGTAGACCAGCTCGGCCTCCTTGCGCGCGTCGCGCTCGAAGATCTCCTCGACCTTGATCCGGCCCAGCGGCTTGCCTTCGTCGCTGGAGAGCGCGACCACGTCGCCGACCTCGCACTCGAGGTCGGTCGCCAGGGTGATCGGGATCGGCCAGTAGTCGCCGTCGGCGGTCCGCATCTCGGTGCAGACGCGCTCCCAGTCGGCGGAGCCCTGGAAGCCGGTCAGCGGCGCGAAGCCGCCGTTGCCGATCATCTCGAAGTCCGCCGTGTGGCGCTCGGAAAGGGTCAGGGACAGCTCAGCCATCGTCTCGCTCATCTCACCAATCGGTCGGGGTACAGGGGAATGGAGGGCGTGGCGCCGGGGGCGGCGCTAGTTGATCCCGCACTCGGTCTTGGCGAGGCCGGCCCAGCGGCCATCGCGCGAGGAGCCACCCGGGACCACCGGCTGCGTGCAGTGCGTGCAGCCGATCGACGGGTAGCCGTGATCGTGGAGCGGGTTGTACGGAAGGTGGTGCTCACGGATGTAGTTCCAGACGTCGCGCTCGGTCCAGTCTGCAAGCGGATTCAACTTCCAGAGGTTGAATTTCTTGTCCCAGCCGAACTTCGGGGTCTTGGAACGTGCGCTGGAATCTCCGCGCCGGACGCCGGCGACCCAGCAGTCTACGGAAGAAAGCGCCCGCCGCATCGGCTCTACCTTGCGCAATCCGCAGCAGCCGTCGGGGTCGCTCTTCCAGAGCTCTTCGCCGTACTGCTCGGCCTGCTCGGCGAGCGTCAGGTTGTGGAAGCGGTCGAACTCGATCCCCAGCGCCTCCGCCAGGCGGTCGCGGGTCTCGTAGGTCTCCTCGAAGAGGACCTCGGTGTCGAGGTAGAAGAAGCGCGCGTCCGGGTTGATCCGGCTCGCCATGTGAGCGGTGACCGAGCTCGTTTTCTGGAACGAGCAGGCGATGTAGTGCTGCTCGCCGAAGTTCTCGAACATCCACCGGATCGCGTCCTCGGCGCTGCCGTCCTCGAGCTCGGCGGCGACCGCCTCGTGGTCGATGTCGGTGATTGTCGGGACCGTTCCCGAAAGCGTGATCGGCGGGGGCTTCATTGCTCAAATAGTACGCACTAAATTGCGCACTCCCCCTCGCCGCGCTCGACTTTGTAGGGGCTGGAGCGGTTCCAGTCGATGAACTGCTGCATCGTCTCCAGGCTGAACTCGGCCGGCAGGGTCAGCTCCTTGACCGCCGCTTCGAAGGTCTCGGCGCCGGTGCGCTCGGCGAAGGCGTTGAACTCCTCGCCCTCGTTGCGCTCGGCCTCATACAGCCGCACCCAGCGCTCGACCGCCTCTGGCACCCGCTTGGCGGGGAGCCGCGATTTGAGTCGCTTGCCGAAGATCACCTCGCCGCCCTCGAAGTTGCCTCCGATGTGCGGGATGTAGGCGGGCATCTGGCGGTCGCCGACCTTCAGCGAGGCGCCGTAGAAGCCGATGTTGGCGATGTGGTGCTGGCTGCACCCGTTCGGGCAGCCGCTCATTTTGATGTGGATGCGCTTGGTCAGCTCGTCGCTGATCTGCATCGAGTCGACCCGCTCCTTGATCGCCCGGTTGAGGCCCATCGAGGCGGTGATCCCGAGTTTGCAGCTGTCGGTGCCGGGGCAGCTGACGACGTCGGTGATCTCGCGGGCGCCGGCCTCGCCGAGGCCGAGCGCGTTGAGGCGCTCCCAGACGTCGTAGATCGCCTCGTCGCGGACCCAGCGCAGGACAAAGTTCTGCTGCACGGTGCTGCGGCCGTTGCCGCCGGTGTACTCGCGCATGATCTGGCCGAGGCCGCGGAACTGCTCCGGGGTGAGGTCGCCGCGGGTGACCTTCACCTCGACCGTGGAGAAGCCCTCCTGGCGCTGCGGCTCGACGTTGCCGGCGAGGAAGCGCTCGAACTCGGTGCGGTCGCCGTTCGGCGAGGACGGCGCCAGCGGCGCCTCGGGCGCGTTGGCCTCCTCGTCGACGCTGAAGCTGAGGCGCTCGACCAGCTCGGGGCCGAATTCACGCTCGCCGACCCAGTCGCCCTGCAGCTCCTCGTCGACCAGCTCACGGAACGCGTCCATCCCGATCTTGTCGACCAGGACCTTGATCCGGGCGCGGGCGCGGTTGACGCGCAGCCAGTCCTGGCGGTCGAAGATGCGGAAGACGGCCTCGGCGACCTTCAGGTAGTCGCCATTCTCGGCCTCGACGAACTCGTAGAGGGTCGGCGCGACACGGGCCATGATCGAGGTGCCGCCGCCGACCCGGACCTCAAAGCCCTTGACCCCGTCCTTTTCGCGGGAGAGGAAGGCGATGTCGTGGATGCCGCTGATCGCCCGGTCCTCGTCGGAGCCGGTGAACGAGGTCTTGATCTTGCGCGGCATCAGCTGCGTCGTCGGGTGGCGGACGAAGTAGCGGACGTAGGCGGTGCCGAAGGCGGTCGGGTCGAAGATCTCGTCGGCGGCGACGCCGGCCCAGGGGTCGCCGGTGACGTTGCGGACCGTGTTGCCGCAGCCCTCGCGCGAGGAGAGCCCCGCTTCGGCGATCTCCCGCAGCAGCAGCTCGGTGTCGCGCAGCGGCACGTGGTGGATCTGGATGTTCTGCCGGGTCGTGATGTGACCTTTGTTCAGCGGCGCGTATTTCTCAACGACGCTGGCGAACGAGTCCATCTGCTCGGGCGTGACCCCGCCGAAGGGAAGCTTGATCCGGATCATCTGCACGTCGGGCTGACGCTGTCCGTAGACGCCCTGTTTCAGGCGGAACCCGATGAACTGGTTCTCCTCGAGCTCCCCCGAGAGGAACTGCTCGGCTTCGTTGTCGAAGTCGTCGAACTCGCGCTCGATCGCCGGGATGATGTGCCCGGGGACGTTCTCGTAGGTCTCCGGGTTCTCCTGGGTGCCGACGCGGCCTTTGCCGCGCTGCTCCTTGTTCTCAGCTACTGCTACCTCCATGTGGAGGAAAATAGCAAAACCTGACCGGGATTCGGGTATTTAGCTCTGAGCGGCCTTTTTACGAGCCTGCAGCACGGCTGCGGCTTCCCCCGACTCGGCCACGTAACCGCCCTCCGGTTCCAGGGGCAGGTCGCCTTCGTCCCAGCCGACGATGCCGCCGACCAGCTTCGAGGCGTCGTAGCCGGCCTCGGCCAGCGCCGCGGTCGCCATCGTCGAGCGGTTGCCGCCGCGGCAGTAGAGGACGACGGGACGGTCGCGGTCGATCTCGCCGGCGCGCTCCGCCAGCTCGGCCAGGGGCAGATGCTTGGCGCCGGCGATCCGGCCCGCCTCCCACTCGTGGTCGGCACGCACGTCGATCAGCTGCGCCCCGTCCTCGACCATCGCCTTGGCCTCCTCGCGGGAGACCTCCTTGCCCTCTGCATCTGCCATCAAGCAGTCCTCTCTTCGTCAGTTCTTGCCATCAGTCGACCTCGGTGCCCTCAATCAGGAACGCGACCCGGACGTGGGCGCGGTACTCGTCGAGGTTCTCGCCGCGGATCCCGGTCGAGACGATGTCGACCGCGCGGATGTTGCGGATCGAGCCCTCGGCCTGGCTGAGGGCTTGTTTCGCTGCGTCATCGGTTGACGTCTTCGAGCTGCCGACCAGCTCGATGATCTTCACGACAGCCATCTCGCTCCACCTCCTGGCTCCTGGATGGGCGACTCCTTCGCGCTCACCCCTTCGACCAACGCTGCTCGCTGCCACGGATTACCCGCCGCCGGTGCCTCCGCGGAGGCCGCACCGACCTCCGCCTCGAACCGCGCGATCGCAGCGGCAACAGCCGCCGCCTCATCGCCATTTGCGGTCTTCCGGGCCACGCCTCAAGCCTAGTCCAACCCCACCCTCTGCACTTTGTCACCCAGAGGGTTACAAAGTGCAGAGCGACGACGCTCGAGGTGGTCGGCAACGCGTTTGATCGTCGCGGTTGGTTCCTTCTTCAAGCGGGGGCCGGTCACCCGAATCGTCTCTACGCCGAACAGCAGCAAGTCGTCCTGCATTCGCCGGTCCTTCTCGAAGGAGGCGTGGGATCCATGCGTCTCGTAGACATCGAGCTCGACCCCGAACCGCTCTTTCTCCCAGTAAGCGTCGACCTCGAAACCGGACACGTTGAAGTTCATCGCGGGCGCCGGCAACCCCGCGGCGATGATGAGCTCGAGGAACCGCCGCTCCAGCCCGGACCGCGTGAATACCGCCTGCGGCCGATAGATGTCGAGGGCACCGCTGAGCCTGCTGGCACCCGGATGGCTGGCCGAGCGATCGAGCAATGCTTCGACTGGGCGAAGGTCTAGCACCCCCAGCTCCTCCGCCCTAGCAAGCACCCGCCCAAGCCGATCCTCGCGGAACTCCGCGGCGAGGTCCAAGTAGGTGCGCGGCAGCGAGGTGACCGGGATACCTTCGACCCGCGCGATGTCCTCCCCACACAGCTCTGCCGTGTGCACGACGAACCCTCTCCTGGGGCGGCGGATCGTCGGCGCGGTCACGTGAATCGTTCCAGGCTTGTAGCGAACCAACCCGAGCACCGCGGCGGCGCTCTCGTGGCTAGCGACGGACGGCCGCACCGTCAGCACCACCGCCATGCACCGCCCGTGCCAAGAGAGCTTCCGGTGACCGACCAGGTACACGCCCTGGTGAATCCTCTCCAACCTCCCAACCCGCGCGGCCTTTGCCGCCGAGCTGCGCGTGTACCCAAGGCGCGCTAACTGCCGCGTCGAAACCACCCCGTGCTGCCACGACGCCAGCTCAAACAACGGCCCATGCCCGCCTCTAGTCCTATGCACTTTGTCGCCCACAGGGCTACAAAGTGCATAGGCGCTGGAACTCTCCCCCGGCCGGGGTTCTTGCCGCGGCCGGAGCCCTAGCCGCGGCTAAGGGTCAGCCGTTGAGCCCTGGCACCGGGGTGCCGTTTTTGGTGATGGAGCATTTGAAGGGTGGGGGGTCGAACTTGTCGATCAGGGCGCGGCCGGCGGATTTGCCTCGGGGTGGGCGTTTTTTGGTGCCGGGGGTGCCGCGGCCGCACTGGATCGAGAAGTCGCGGACGCCGTCGCGGGCGTCGATCACGTCGTCGCCGCCGTTGCCGTAGAAGCGGTCCTCGCCGGGCTGGCCGAGCATCGCGTTGGCGCGGGCGTCGCCGATCAGGACGTCCCAGTCGAAGGAGCCCTCCATGTCCTCGTTGGTGCGGGAGAGGTGGACGCTGTCGCAGTTCTTCACCGTGGTCACCCAGGCGGCGCGTTTGGGGAAGGAGATGATCAGCAGGCCCGGGTGCGCCTGGGTCTCGGCGAAGGAGGCGTCGTCGCGGCCAGGGCCGCCGACCAGGGCGCCGCCGGCGCAGCCGCCCCCGGCGGCCAGCAGGTCGCCGTTGCCTTCGCCGTAGAGGAAGGTCGGGCCGGGCAGGCCGCCGACCAGGCCGTCAGCGCCGGCGCCGCCGTAGAGGCGGTCGCTGCCGGGGCCAGCCTCGATCAGGTCGTCCTCGTCGCCCCCGTGGATCTCGTCGTTGCCGAAGCCGCCGCCGAAGCGGACGCTGCCGACCGCCAGCAGCGAGCCTTCGACTCGCAGCGAGTCGTTGCCGGGGCCGAGGTCGGCCATCAGCCACCGGCCGGGGCCTCCGGCCGGGCAGGAGACCTGGCTGGGGCTGACCGCCGAGCGAGTGCAGCCGGGACCGAGGGCGAGCCCCTTCTTGGCGGAGACCGCGAAGGTCTGGCTGGTCTCGTCGAAGGCGACGACGAAGTCGTCAGGGCCGCCGCCGCCGACGATCTCGAGACCGGCGCCACCGCCGGGGGTCGGGTCGAGCTGGATGTAGGCGGAGGCCTTCGGCGGCGCTTCCTTGCCGCAGGAGACTTTGGTCCCGCCCTGGCAGCCGTCGGTCCCCTGGCCGCCGTCTATCTGGTCGGGGCCGCCGCTGCCGAAGATGTGGTCGTCGCCGGGACCGCCGTCGATCACGTTGCCCTGGCCGTTGCCGATCAGGGTGTCGCGGAAGGCCGAGCCTTCGAGGCTCTCGAACCCGAACAGCTTGTCGTGCCCGTCGCCGCGGGCCCGGTGCTTGCGCAGCGAGGCGTGGACGCCGCTGCCCTTGCCGCCGGCCACCTTGGTCGCGAAGGAGGCGATGTCGCCCTTGCCGGCGCCGCCGGACATGCGGTCGTAGCCGTAGTCCCCGTGGACCAGGTCTTCCTTGCCGGGCCCGCCGTTGACGATGTCGATCCCAAGGTCGCCGGCGACCTCGTCGCCGTCCCCGGCGCCGCCGAGGATCTTGTCGTCGCCGAGGTCGCCGATCGCCCGGTCCGCGTCACCGGCGCCCCCGTCGACCTCGTCGTTGCCGCGCCCGCCGTGGATCAGGTCGGCCCCCGGCCCACCGCAGAGCAGATCGTTACCGAGGCTGCCGTAGATCGTGTCGTCACCGTCGCCGCCCCAGATCACGTCGCGCTCGGGCGTCCCGTAGATGACGTCGGCCTCGTCCGTCCCCACGATCTTCGCCCGCCGCCCATGGCAGCGCGGGTCTTCTCCCGCACCTTCTTCAGCCGCAACCGCGGTCGCGACCGCGAGGACGAGCAGCGCGCAGGCCAAAGCGACGATCTTCTTCATGTTCTCCCTGTTCGAATCGAGGTGCCGGGGCTGGCAAGGATATGGCGAGCCGCAGTCGCCATATCCCGCCAGACCAAGGACTCAGGCGCTGCGAATCAGCTTCTTGTTGACGAACTCGTCCGCCCCGTAGCGGCCGAGCTCGCGGCCGAAGCCGGAGCGCTTGAAGCCTCCGAACGGCAGCTCGGGAGCGTCGGCGCCGACGAGGTTGACGTAGACCATCCCGGCTTCGATCCGGTCGGCGACCCGCTCGGCCTGCGCCTTGTCGGTCGTCATCACGTAGGAGCCCAGCCCGAAGGGGGTCTGGTTGGCGAGCTCGACCGCCTCCTCCTCGGAGCCGACCCGGTAGACCTGCGCCACCGGCCCGAAGAACTCTTCCTGGGAGGCCTCATTGCCCGGCTCGATCCCAGTGAGGATCGTCGGTTCGAAGAAGTTGCCGTCGCGCTTGCCGCCGACGACCACCTCGGCGCCGTTCGCGACCGCCCGCTTGACCTGGTCCTCGAGCCGGTCGGCGGCCAGCTGCGAGGAGAGCGGGCCGACCGCGGTGTCCTCGGCCGTCGGGTCGCCGGTCTTCGCGCCGCTCATCTGCTCCCTGAACTTGGCGAGGAAGTCGTCGTAGTACTGGTCGGCGACGATGAACCGCTTGGCCGCGTTGCAGGACTGGCCGGCGTTGTCGAGCCGGGCTTCGGTCGCCGCCGTCACCGCTTCGTCGAGGTCGTCGGTGCCGAGCAGGATGAACGGGTCAGAGCCGCCCAGCTCGAGCACGACCTTCTTCAGGTTCTTGCCGGCGATCGCGGCCACCGCCGACCCGGCGCGCTCCGAGCCGGTGACCGAGACGCCGTGCACCCGCGGGTCGGCGATCACCCACTCGATCTGCTCGTTGCTCGCGTAGATGTTCTCGTAGGCACCGTCAGGGAAGCCGGCGTCGTCGAACATCTTCTGCATCGCCTCGGCCGATTCCGGGCACTGCGGCGCGTGCTTGAGCAGGATCGTGTTGCCGATCACCAGGTTCGGGCCGGCGAAGCGGGCCACCTGGTAGTAGGGGAAGTTCCACGGCATGATCCCGAGCAGGACCCCGTAGGGGCTGCGGCGGATCATCGCGGTGCCCTCGCCTTCGGACAGCTCGATCGGCTCGTCGGCCATCAGGCTCTCGGCATTGTCGGCGTAGAAGCCGTAGATCATGCCGGCGAAGTCGACCTCCATCAGCGCCTGATCGACCGGCTTGCCCATCTCGCGAACGATGATCGCGGCCAGCTCCTCGCGCCGCTCGGAGTGCAGCTCGCCGACCCTGCGGACCAGCGCCGCGCGCTCGGCCACGGAGGTTGCGCTGGGATAGGTCCGGGATGCCTGGTCGGCCCGGTCGATCGCCGCGCGCAAGTCGGCGTCGGAGGTCTCCGCGTACTCCTTGATCGTCTCGCCGGTGGCTGGGTTGACTACCGCGTAAGTGCTCATGCAGCTCCCTTGTAGATGCTCGTTTCCAAAGTCTTACTACCCCTTCACGGGCTGCTCCAGCCCGAGGGCGTCCTCGACCGTCACGTACTCCGTGCCCACGCCCTCGGCCACGGCCGGGTGCGTGACCTGGCCGGCGGCGACGTTGACGCCCGGCCGCAGGCCGGGATCGCGCCGGATCGCCTCGGCGACGCCGTGGTCGGCGAGGGCGATCGCGTACGGCAGCGTTGCGTTGGTGAGGGCATGGGTTGAAGTGATCGGGACCGCGCCGGGCATGTTGGCGACGCAGTAGTGGGTGATCCCGTCAACCTCGAAAGTCGGTTCGCGGTGCGTGGTCGGGCGCGAGGTCTCGAAGCACCCGCCCTGGTCGATCGCGACATCTACCAGGACCGCGCCGGGCTTCATCAGCGCCAGCTGCTCGCGCCGCACTACATAAGGGGCGCGGGCCCCGTGGACCAGCACGGCGCCGATCACCAGGTCGGCGCGCGGCAGCATCTCCTCCACCGCCAGCGTCGTCGAGTAGACCGTCGAGCAACGGCCAGCGAAGGTGACGTCGAGCTCGCGCAGACGATCGACCGAGCGGTCGAAGACGAAGACGTCGGCCTCCATCCCGATCGCGATGAAGGCCGCGTTCATCCCGACCACGCCGCCGCCGATCACCATCACGTTGGCGGCAGCGACACCGGGCACGCCGCCGAGCAGGATGCCGCGCCCACCGAGCGGCTTCTCCAGCATGAAGGCACCGGCCTGGGTCGCGATCTTGCCGGCGACCTCGCTCATAGGCGCCAGCAGCGGCAGCCGGCCGCGCGCGTCCTCGACCGTCTCGTAGGCGATGCAGGTCGCGCCCGAGCCCTGCAGGCCACGGGTCTGCTCGGGGTCCGGTGCCAGGTGCAGGTAGGTGAAGAGCAGCTGCCCGGGCCGCAGCATCTCGATCTCCGGCGGCTGCAGCTCCTTGACGTGGAGGATCATCTCCGCCTCGGCGAATACGTCGGCCGCGGTGGGGACGATCGTCGCCCCCTGCGCCTCGTACTCGCCGTCGAGGATCGCCGAGCCCTCGCCGGCACCGGCCTGGACCAGCACCTGATGCCCGTGCTCGCTCATTTCGCGCACTCCGGCGGGGGTGATCGCGACCCGGTACTCGTCGGCCTTGATCTCGGTCGGGACGCCGATCTTCACTTGACCAGCTCCCGCGCTCGCAGGGCCAGCCAGAACTCGATCCGGTCGTGGGCGCGCGAGAGGTCCCGGCCGGTCAGCTCCTCGACCTTGCGCATCCGGTAGCGCAGGGTGTGGCGGTGGCAGTAGACCTGCCGCGCCGCTTTCTCCCACTGCCCGTTCTGCTCGATGAAGGCCTCCAGCGAGCGCAGCAGCTCACCGCCGTACTCCTCGTCGCCGGACTCGATCGGGCCGAGCACGCTCTCGCAGTAGAGGCCGAGCGCCTCGTCGTCCTGGATCGAGAGCAGCAGCGTGAAGGCGCCGAGGTCGCGCCAGGAGGCGACCTCGGGGGCGGCGCCGTTGGCCAGCGCCGTCGCCTCCAGGGCGCAGCGCGCTTCGTGGAAGGAGTGGCGCAGCCGCTCCGGCGCGGCAGGGCGGCTGGCGGCAGCACGGACGGCGCCGCGTTCGGGGCTGAGCGCGCGGCGGGCGTCGGCGGCGACGTCGATCGGGTCGCGGTCAGCGGCGTCGACGACGGCACAGAGGAGCTCGCGGTTGCCGACCGCGTGCGGGGCGACCACGGCGGGGCAGGCATCGGCGGCGAGGGCGCGCTCGAGCACGCCGGCGGCGCTGCCGGGATGGTCGAGGTCGAAGACGAGGACGGCGGCTTCCTCGCCGATCCCGAACGGCTCCAGCCGCCGGCGCAGCTCGGTCGCCTCCATGCGGCCGCCCAAGGCCCCGGCGAGGACGTCGCCGGCAAGCCGGCGCTCGGTCTCGCGCGCGACCCGGCGCCGCATCAGCTCCAGCGCCACCACGGCGACAGCCTGCTGCAGGATCAGCCGCTCGAAGTCGCCGAGCCCGCCGGAGTCGCGGACGATCACGACCCAGGCCTGCGGCGGCCCGCCGCCCGGCGAGACCACCGGGTGGGCCAGCGCCCGCCCCGCGACCGAGGGGTGAGAGGGCACGAACGGGTGGCCGTCGCCGGCATGGCCGAGCGCTTCCTTGCGGATGCCGGAGATCGCGTCGGCGGAGAGCTGGCGGCGAAAGCCGCGCCCGGCTAGGCGTTCGCCGCGGCTGTCAAGGATCGCCACGGTGCCGCCCACGGCCGAGGCGACCGTCGCCGCGATTTCCTCCAGCCCCCGCTCCTCCAGGACCAGTCGCTCGAGCCGGCGCTGCACCGCGATCCCCCGCTGCAGGACCTCGTACTGCTCGTTGACCAGCCGCGCGAAGGCTTTCTCGGTGATCGCGATGAACGGCATCGAGTAAGGAACCTCGAACAGCGGGAACTCGCGCTTTTCGGCCTCCTCGACCAGGGCTTTCGGCAGTTTGCGGTGGCTGAAGCCGGTGCCGAAGCCGAGCCCGGCGAGGTTGCGGTCGGCGAGGATGCTGACGAAGGAGCGCTGCTTGGCGGCGGTGTCGAGCGGGATCCCCGTGGTCAGCATCAGCTCGCCGCCCGACAGCCACGGCGTCGGGTCGGCGAGCTCGGAGATATGGACCCAGCGGACCGGCGCCGCAGCCGCCTTCGAGCCGGCCGCGAGTTCGAGGTCGAGCTCATCGAGCAGGCTCTGGACGGTGAGCATCGTGCGTCCTAAGCCACTACGTGGTTCCAGGCCTCGGTCAGTACGGAGCGAAGCACGTCGTGGATCTCCTCGAACTGCTCGGAGTCGGCGATCAGCGGCGGCGCCAGCTGGATCACCGGGTCGCCACGATCGTCGGCGCGGCAGATCAAGCCTCGCTTGTAGAGCTCACCGGAGAGGAAGCCGCGCAGAAGCCGCTCGGACTCCTCGTCGTTGAAGCTCTCTTTGGTGTCCTTGTCTTTGACCAGCTCGAGCGCGTGGAAGTACCCGGCGCCGCGCACGTCGCCGACGATCGGCAGGTC
Source organism: Solirubrobacterales bacterium (assembly GCA_036277915.1). Classification (GTDB taxonomy): domain Bacteria; phylum Actinomycetota; class Thermoleophilia; order Solirubrobacterales; family 70-9; genus VAYN01. The sequence goes on along the minus strand of DASUMA010000021.1, from coordinate 177,193 downwards.
GCTGAGGCTTTCCAGCATGCCGCGGAACTCGCTCTCCTTGCGCTGCACGTGCCCGCAGAGGTCCTCGCTCTCGTAGACGTCGAGGTTGGCCATCGCGATCGCCGCCGCCAGCGGGTGGCCGGCGAAGGTGAAGCCGTGAGCGAAGGAGGCGTTCCCCTCCATGAATGGCTCCGCGATCCGGTCGGAAGCGATCACCGCACCCATCGGCGCGTAGGCCGAGGTCAGCGCCTTGGCGGTGGTGATGATGTCCGGCTGGTAGCCAAACCGTTCGCAGCCGAAGTAGTGGCCGAGCCTGCCCCAGGCGCAGATCACCTCGTCGGAGATCATCAGCACGTCGTGGCGGTCGCAGATCTCGCGCACCCGCTGGAAGTAGCCGTCGGGCGGGACGAAGCAGCCGCCGGCGTTCTGCACCGGCTCCAGGATCACCGCGGCGACGGTGTCAGCGCCCTCAAATTCGATCCGCTCCTCGATCGCGTCGGCGGCCCACATCGGATCGCGGTCCTCGGGCCAGCGGTAGATGTTGGTGTTGGGGACGTGGCAGCCGCCGGGCAGCAGCGGCTCAAACTGCGAGCGCAGGTCGGTGATCCCGGTCGCGGTGAGAGCACCGAAGGAGGTGCCGTGGTAGGCGACCTCGCGGGCGATGAACTTGTGCTTCTGGCCTTTGCCGTGCATCCGGTGGAAGTTGCGGGCGAGCTTCAGCGCCGACTCAACCGCCTCCGAGCCGCCGGAGGTGAAGAAGACGCGGTTCAGCTCGCCGGGCGCCAGCGAGGCGATCCGGGCCGCGAGCTCGATCGCCCGCGGGTGGGCGTAGCTCCAGAGCACGTAGAAGTCGAGCTCCTCGACCTGGCGGGCAGCCGCCTCGCCGAACTCGGTGCGGCCGTGGCCAGCGTTGACGCAGAAGAGGCCGGAGAGGCCGTCGAGGTAGCGGTTGCCCTGCTCGTCATAGACGTAGCAGCCCTCCGCCCGGGTGATGATCGGGATCTGATGGTCGGCGCTGTAGCCGCCCATCCGTGAGAAATGCATCCAGAGGTGGCGCCGTGCCAGCTGCTGAAGCTCGGTATCGACTACTTGAGGCGCGGTGGCCATGCGTCTCCTCCTACCCAGAAAAAGTTTCTTACGACGGTATGGATAAAGCTAGAACGAGGATGGCACATTCGCAAGTGGTCAATGGGTCAGTTTTGGGAACCGCCGTTGTACACCAGGTACAAGTGGCAGATGTCCTTTTGGGACATTCGCCACTTGCGTGCCCTTCCGGCCGGGATTAACGTCGGCGAATGGCCGTGGAGGACAAGGGGCTGAAGAAGAACGCGATCGGGTTCGTCTCGAGCGTCGTCATCGGAGTCGCCTCCACCGCCCCGGGCTACAGCCTCGCCGCCACCCTCGGCTTCGTCGCCGCCGCGGTCGGCTTCGCCTCGCCGGCGATCATGCTGGTCAGCTTCGTCCCGATGTTCCTGGTCGCCGGGGCCTACTACTACATGAATAAAGCCGACCCGGACTGCGGCACCAGCTTCTCCTGGGTGACCAAGGGCATGGGGCCTCACCTGGGCTGGATGGTCGGCTGGGTGATCATCGTCACCGACATCGTCGTGATGGCGAACCTGGCCCAGATCGCAGGCCTCTACACCTTCCTCCTGGTCGGCTGGGAGTCGGCGGCGGCCTCGACCGTCGCGGTGACCGCGGTCGGCGTCATCTGGATCGCCCTGATGACGGCGATCGTCGTGATCGGGATCGAGCTCTCAGCCCGCACCCAGGTCGGGCTACTCGGGGCGGAGATCATCACCCTGGCCCTGTTCGCCATCGTCGCTCTGGTCAAGGTCTACGCCGGCGACGCGCCCGACACCTCGGTCCACCCCGACATCTCCTGGCTCAACCCGTTCTCGCTCAGCCTCAGCGAGATCTCCGCCGGGATGCTGTTAGCCGTCTTCATCTACTGGGGCTGGGACACGACCGCGACCGTCAACGAGGAGACCGAGGACCCAACCGAGGCGCCTGGCAAGGCGACCGTGATCAGCACCCTGATCCTGCTCGGGATCTACGTGGTCGTCTCCTTCGCGGCCCAGGCCTACGCCGGGGTCGAGGGCCTGCTCGAAAACCAGGAAGACGTGCTCAGCGCGCTCGGGACCGAAGTCTTCGGCTCCCCCCTGGACAAGATCCTGATCATCGCCGTGCTCACCTCGGCGGCGGCCTCGACCCAGACGACGATCCTGCCGGCGGCACGGACGACGCTCTCGATGGCACGCAGCAAGGCGCTGCCGGGCAGCCTCGGCGCCGTCCACCCACGCTTCCTCACCCCACACGTCTCGACGATCCTGATGGGGGTCTTCTCGATCCTCTGGTACGTCGGCCTGACGATCGTCAGCGAAGACATCCTCTTCGACTCGCTGGCGGCGCTGGGCCTGATGATCGCCTTCTACATCGGCATCACCGGCTTCGCCTGCACCATCTACTACCGCCGCGAGCTGCTGCGCAGCGTCAAGAACTTCTTCTTCGTCGGCGTCGGCCCCAGCGTCGGCGGCGCGATCCTCTTCTACCTGCTGGTCAAGAACGCGATCGAACTCTCCGACCCAGCCAACTCCGAATCGGGCAACTCCTGGCTCGGGCTCGGGCCGCCGCTGGTGATCGCGATCGTCTTCATGGTCCTCGGCGTGGTCCTGATGGCTGTGCAGTGGCACAAGGTCGGGGACTTCTTCCGGCGCAAGCCCGAGGTTGTCCCCGCCGGCTTCCTCGAGGGCGAAGTCGAGCCGCCGGAGCCCCCCGAGCCAGACCCCGAGCCACCGCTGGAGAAGGTCTTATGAGCGACGTCATCGTCGGCTACGACGGCTCCCCTTGCGGCGCAGCGGCCCTGGCGGCGGCACTCGACCTCGCGGCGGAGCTCGGGGACCGGGTAGTCGTCGTCTTCGGCTATGCCCCGCCGGGGCCGTGGGGGGGCGAGATCGCCGAACACGAGGAGGCGATCGAGGAGCTCGGGGAGAGAGTGATGGCAGCGGCGCGCGAGCAGGCGGCCGGGCGCGGAGCCACGATCGAGGAGAGGCTCGTGGCAAAGCGCCCGGTCGACGCGCTGCTCGAGGTGGGGTCGGAGCGCCAAGCCCGGATGATCGTGGTCGGCAGCCACGGCGATCCACCGCTGAAGGGAATGATCCTGGGCTCTACGCCGTCAAAGCTTCTGCACCTGGCCGATCGTCCAGTCTTGGTCGTGCCGGCCGGGGAAGGTAAGTAGAAAGGGATCGGGGATTACAACGGTGGCCGCCACGGGTAGCCAGGAATGGGAACGGAGAGGAGGGACCCGGGGTAGATGGATGAACACGTAGGAAACGCCAGCGTCCAGCTGCGAGGAGTAACCAAGCGCTTCGACGACTTCACCGCCGTCGACGACCTCAGCCTGGAGCTGGCTCAGGGGGAGTTCTTCACCCTGCTCGGCCCCAGCGGCTGCGGCAAGACGACGACCCTGCGGATGATCGCTGGATTCGAGCAGCCGACCGAGGGCGAGGTCCGGATCGAGGGCGAGGACGTCGCCGGCCTCCCGGCCCACAAGCGCCCGACCAACACCGTCTTCCAGAGCTACGCGCTCTTCCCGCACCTCTCGGTCGAGGACAACGTCGGCTTCGGGCTGAAGCGGAAAAAGGTGCCGAAGGCGGAGATTGCCTCCCGCGTCGCGGCGGAGCTGGAGCGAGTCGGGCTCGCCAGCCAGGCGAAGCGCAAGCCGGCCCAGCTCTCGGGCGGCATGCAGCAGCGTGTGGCGCTGGCCCGCGCCCTCGTCAACCTGCCGAAAGTGCTGCTGCTGGACGAGCCGCTCGGCGCGCTTGACCTGAAACTGCGCAAGGGCCTACAGGTGGAGCTGAAACGGATCCAGCGCGAGGTCGGGATCACCTTCGTCTACGTCACCCACGACCAGGAGGAGGCGCTGACGATGAGCGACCGGATAGCGGTGATGAACCGCGGCCGGATCGAGCAGATCGCGGTGCCCGAGGAGGTCTACGAGCGCCCCACCCCGAGCTTCGTCGCCGGCTTCATCGGCGTCTCCAACCTGATGCCGGCGAGCGTCAGCGCGCCCGGCCGGGTCCGCCTCGACCAGGGGCTGGAGATCGAAGGCAACACCGCCGGGCTTGGCCCCGGCGAAGGCTGCTACGCGGTCGTTCGCCCGGAGAAGCTGCGGGTCGAGCTGGCCGGCGCGGGCGACGCGGCCAGCAACGGCCTGCCGCGGGTCGAGGGGGTCGTGGAGAGCTCCGTCTATCTGGGGACCTCGACGCAGATCGTCGTCGACCTCGGCGATGACGTGCGGATGACGGTACTCGTACCCAACGCCGACGAGGCCGAGCGCCAGCGGCTTCCCGGCGGCGGCGCCCGGGTCTCCCTCAGCTGGGAGCCCGAGCACATGCACATGGTCTTTGAATCCCCGGACGAAGCCCAGCCAGTGACGGCAGGGCCGGAGCCGGCAAGCGAAGCACAACCGAGGGAGGAAGGGTGACGATGCGACCCGTCAAGGAGAGGACTGAGAAAGGGACCGCGCTCGTCGCGGCGGTGGTCGCCGCGCTCGTGCTGGCGCTCGGTCTTGCCGCCTGCGGCGGCACCACCGGCGGCGGCAACACCGGCGAGAAAACGACCGCCGAAGGAGGCGCAGTCAAAGGCGACCTGACGATCTCCAACTGGCCCGGCTACATCGTCCCCGGCAAGGACGGCACCGTCGCCCAGTTCGAAGACGCGAGCGGCGTCAGCGTCAAGTACATCGAAGACGTCAACGACAACGAGGTCTTCTTCAACAAGATGCAGCCGCAGCTCGAACAGGGCGAATCCGGCGGCCGCAGCATCATGGTCCTCACCGGCTGGATGGCGAAGCAGATGTACGACCTCGGCTACCTGCAGGAAATCAACCATGCCGACCTCCCGACCGTGTTCGAAAACATGGTCCCGAGCCTGGAAGACGCCTCCTACGACCCCGGCCGCAAGTTCTCGGTCCCGTGGCAGAGCGGGATGACCGGAATCTGGGTCGACACCTCAAAGGCGCCGGAGATCAAATCGGTCAACGACCTCTTCGACCCGAAATACAAGGGCAAGGTGACGATGCTGCTCGAGCTCCGCGACACCGTCGCGCTGGTCATGCAGGCCGAAGGGGTCGACCCCGAGGAGGCCACCAACGAGGAGTGGATGGAAGCGGTCGACAAAATCGAGGGCGCGGTCGAATCCGGCCAGATCCGCCGCTTCACCGGCAACGACTACACCGAGGAACTAACCGCCGGCAACATCGTCGCCGCGATCGGATGGTCGGGTGACGCCTCGATCATCGAAAACCCGAACGCCGAATGGCGGATGCCGACCGAGGGCTGCGTGCTCTGGTCGGACAACATGGTGATCCCGGTCGGGGCGCCGAACACGCCGGCGGCGCTGGGCTGGATGGAGTACGTCTACGACCCGAAAGTCGCGGCCGAGCTGACCGAATACATCACCTACCTCTCGCCGGTCGAAGGCCTCGAGCAGATCTTTGCGAAGACGAACCCGAAGCTGGCCAAAGACCCGCTCGTGATTCCCAACGAGGAGTTCCAGAAGAACTGCTCGTCCCAGGTATCGCCGCCCGATGCGGAAGCGGTGAACAAGGCCTGGCAGGAAGTCGTAACCGGCTGAGGCACCGAGGATGAGCCTGAGACAGCGATCGGTTCCGTACTGGCTCCTGGCACCGGGGCTGCTCTGGCTCATCCTCTTCTTTGTCGTGCCCATGTACTTCATGGGCGAACTGGCGCTGCGCTCGGGCAGCGTGACCAGCGGCTTCACCCTGACCTGGGAGTGGTCCAACTTCCCGGACTCGCTCTCCGGCCACACCGAGCAGATCCTGCGCTCGGTCTTCTACGCCGGGACGGCGACGCTCTTGGCGCTCCTGATCGCCTACCCGCTGGCCTACGCGATCGCCTTCCGCGCCAAGCGCTTCCAGCTGCTGCTGCTGTTCGCGGTGGTGGCGCCGTTCTTCACCACCTACCTGATCCGCACGATCGCCTGGAAAACGATCCTCAGCGACTCCAGCCCGGTGGTCAGCGTGCTGCAGACGCTGCAGCTGGTGCCGCAGGACGGTCGCGTCCTCGCCACCTCCGGGGCGGTGATCGCCGGCCTCACCTACAACTTCCTGCCGTTCATGATCCTGCCGCTCTACGCCAACCTGGAGCGGCTCGACGGGCGCCTGATCGAGGCCGCCAAGGACCTCTACTCCTCTTCCTTGCAGGCCTTCCTGCGGGTGACGCTGCCGCTGACGATGCCGGGGATCGTCGCCGGCGTCCTCCTCACCTTCATCCCCGCCTTCGGCGACTACGTCAACGCCCAGCTGCTCGGCGGCACCGGGCAGGCGATGGTCGGGAACGTGATCCAGTCGCTCTACCTGAGCCAGCGCGCCTACCCCGAAGCGGCGGCACTCTCCTTCCTGATGATGGCCCTGATCCTCGCCGTCGTCACCGTCTACATCCGCTTCGCCGGCACTGGCGCCTTCATGGGTGACGAGGAGGAGGACACCGCATGAGCGCGCTCAAGGGAGCCTGGGCCTGGCTGCGCCGCAACGCGCTGCTGATCTACGCCGGCCTCGCCGTCCTCTACATGCTGATCCCGATCTTCGTGATCGCGATCTTCTCCTTTGGCAATACGCCGAAAGACAAACTCACCTACGCGCTGGGCAACGGGTTCACCTTCGAGTACTGGGAAACGATGTTCTCGCTGCCGGAACTGAACGAAGCGCTGTTCACGAGCCTGCGGCTGGCCTTCTTCTCGACCTTGATCGCGACCGCGATCGGGACCGCGCTGGCGATCGCCCTGGTCCGGCACAAATTCCACGGGCGGCGCGTCGCCAACCTCTTGATCGTGATCCCGATGGCAACGCCCGAGGTCGTGATCGGCGCCTCGCTGCTCTCGATGTTCATCTACTACTCGTTCTCGCTCGGGTTCGAGACGCTGCTGATCGCCCACGTGATGTTCTCGATCAGCTTCGTCGTGGTTGTCGTGCGCTCGCGCCTGATCGGGTTCGACCGCAAACTCGAGGAGGCGGCGGCCGACCTCTACGCCAGCCCGCTCACGACCTTCCGCACCGTGACCCTGCCGCTGCTGGCGCCGGGCATCCTCGCTGCCGGCATGCTCGCCTTCGCGCTCTCGATCGACGACTTCGTCATCTCCAACTTCAACTCGGGGACGACCGTGACCTTCCCGCTGTACGTCTACGGGGTCAGCTTGCGGGGGATCCCGGTCCAGGTGAACGCCTTGGCCACCCTGCTGTTCCTCGTCGCGGTTGTAGCCGCTGGACTGGTGGTCTGGCAGCAAAGGCGAGCAGAAAAGATGGCGGCAGTCCGACCAGAGGCAGCGGCAAACCCCGTCACCCCATAGGGAGTCGGGGGAGCCTCGCCGGAGCAACAGCGGGGAGGCTCCGTCGAGACTCCCCCGACTCCCTATCGGCCGATGTGAAAGCCGATCAGCTTCGGCACCCCGGCAAGGGCTTTCGCCACCGGGTGCGGAGAACGACCGGCAAGCTCCGCCTCCTCCTTGGCGTGGATGCCCCAGCGGATGGTTTCGCCGCCTAGCCAATGGAAGGGCTCGGGTGGGATGCGCTGAGGACGGGGTTCTACGAAGGCGAGGCGGGAGGCCTCGTCGTCGATGCCCAGTGCCAGCGAGGCCAAGGTGCGGCCGACCATGTGGGAGGGGCCGACGCCGTTGCCGGTGTAGCCGGCGGCGGCGAAGGCGCTGCCGCCGGGCAGCGGCACGACCATCGGCAGGTGGGATGGGGAGGCGTCGATCGGGCCGCCCCAGGCGTGGGTGACGCGGCGGCCGGCGAGGCCGGGGAAGATCGCGCGCAGGTGCGCCTCGGTCCGCGCCACGGCCTCGGCGTCGAGCTCTGAGCGCCCGGCCGGCCGCGCCCCGGCCGCGATCCGTCCCCCGCCCCAGCCGAAGGCGATGCGCCCGTCCGGGGTGGTGCGGAAGTAGTCGACCAGGGAGCGCCCGTCGACGATGCACTCGCCGCCGGTCCAGCCGACCTGCTCGATCAGCTCCGGCACCGGCTCGGTGATGACGATGTGGGAGGAGGCGATGCTGAGGCGGTCGCGCAGCGGCCCGCGCAGGCCCTTGCCGGCACCGCCGATCGCGACCACCGCCGTGTGCGCGCGGACGGTGCCGCCGGGGGTGCTGGCGAGGACGCCGTCGGGGGCGTCGCGCAGGGCGCGGACCGGGGTCGACTCGTAGATCTCGACCCCGCGCTCGCGCAGGCGGGCGCGCAGACCCAGGGCCAGCCGGGCCGGCTGCAGGGTCGCGCCGGGGGAGACGGCGCCGGCGCGGAAGAGTGGCGAGAAGCAGCGGCCGGCGACCTCCTCGGCGCTGATCTCGCGCAGCGCGCCGGGGACGCCGAGCTCACGGCAGGCGGCAAGCGACGGGCCCCAGACAGCGTCGTGGGCCGGGGTGGTCGAGACCTGCATGTAGTCGCCGCGGCGGAACCAGGCCTCGACTCCCTGCTCCTCGCAGAAGGCGCCGATGCCCTCGACTGCAGCAGCGGCAGCGTGGCCGACCGCGAGCGCCTGCTCGGCCCCCCAGCGCTCCCGCATCCGCGCCATCGAGAACCACATCGCGTTGCAGAAGCCGCCGTTGCGACCGCTCGGCCCGTGGCCACAGAGGTCGGCCTCGAGCAGAACGACGCGCGCATCGGGCTCCAAGCGGGTTATGTGCCAGGCGGCCCAGAGGCCGGTGTAGCCGCCGCCGAGGACGACGACGTCGGCCTCGAGGTCGTCGGCCAGAGCCGGCGCCGGCTCGGTCGCGCCGGCCTCCTCCAGCCAATATCCGCGGGGGGTGTGTTTCATCCTTTTGGAGTTCTCCGGGAGAAGGTTTTATCCGTCTTCAAACGGACAGGTTTGCGATGTTCGCAACTCTCGGCGATCCCTAGACTCGCCTGCCCTATGCCAGATCCAAACTCCACTCCCTATGTCGATGCCCTTCTCGCCTACGCCGCCCGCAACCCGGGCCGCTTCCAGGTGCCCGGACACAAGGGCGGCCTCGGTGCCGACCCGAAGCTGCTCGAGCTAGTCGGCGAGCCCGGCCTCGTCAACGACATCCCCTCGGTCACCGAGGGCGTCGACATCGGGCCCGAGCCGACCCCGTTCCAGCAGGCGCAGGCGATGGCCGCTGAAGCCTGGGGCGCGGAGCGGACCTGGTTCCTGATCAACGGCGCCTCCCAAGGCAACCACACGATCTGCATGGCGCTGGCCCACCTCGGCAACCAGATCGTCGTCCAGCGCAACGTCCACTCCTCGGTGATCGACGGCCTGGTGCTGAGCGGGATGCGGCCGACATTCGTCGCCCCGGAGCTCGACTCCGAGCTCGGGATCGCCCACGGCCTTGCCCCCGAGTCGCTGGCCGAGGCGCTCGACGGGACGCCCGACGCGGTGGCGGCGATGGTCGTCTCCCCGACCTACTTCGGCGCCTGCGCCGACATCCCGGCCCTGGCCGAGGTCGCCCACTCGCGCGGCCTGCCGCTGATCGTCGACGAGGCCTGGGGCGCGCACCTGCACTTCCACCCCGACCTGCCGGCCGACGCGCTCTCCTGCGGCGCCGACCTGGTCGTCTCCTCGACCCACAAGATCGTCGGCAGCCTCACCCAGGCGGCGATGCTGCACCTCGGCCGCGGCGGCCGGATCGACGCCGCTGTCGTCGACCGCTGCGTCAGCCTGGTCGAAACGACCAGCCCCAGCGGCCTCTTGACCGGCTCGCTCGACGCCGCCCGGCGCCAGGCGCAGGTGCACGGCGAGGCGCTGCTGACCGAGACGCTGGCGGGGATCGCCACCACCCGCGAGGCGATCGCCGCGATCCCCGGCCTCGCCGTTCTCGACGAGAGCATGGTCGGGCAGCCCGGGATCGCCGGCCTCGACCCGCTGCGGCTCTCGATCGACGTCCGCGGCACCGGCACCACCGGGTACCGCCTCGCCAAAACCCTCTTCCACGACTTCGGGATGGACCTGGAGCTCAACTCCGAGAATGTCGTCGTCGCCCTCTTCGGAGTCGGTGAGCCAGTCGAGCAGACCGGCGCCCGCCTGGTCACCGCGCTGCGCGAAGCGATCGACCAGCTCGAGGCCGAGCCCAGCAAGCCGCAGACCAAGCTGGCCCCGCCGCCGCCCTGGGGCGAGCTGGTGATGACCCCGCGCGAAGCCTTCCTCGGAGCCCAGGAGGTGATCCCCTTCGACGCCGCCGCCGGCCGCGTCTCCGCCGAGGGCCTCGCCGCCTACCCGCCCGGCATCCCCAACGTCCTCCCCGGCGAGCGCCTCACCGCGGAAACGCTCGACTACATCCGCGAAAGCGTCGCCCACGGCGGCTACGTCCGCGGCAGCTCCGACCGCGAGTTGAAGACGTTGCGGGTGGCTCGCTAGGGATACGAGCGGTGGGAGGGTCACGGCTCCCATCCTCAGCAAGCGACCACGGTCCGGAAGCTCAAGGCCGAGAGAGCGGAGCAGCCACCTCGTCTCCTGGGCTTCTGAAGCCTGGGCCATCCTGGAACTTCGTGTCGTTGGAGGGGTCCGGTTGTGCTCCGGGCGAATGTCGCGACAGCGGCGATATGCAATCTGTCTTCTGCCCGCCATAGGCGGGCTCGACTCGGTGGAGCTGCACCCGAAGGGTGCGCGACTAAATTCGCCCGGCGTACAACCGGACCCCTCCTTCGATGCGTCGTGTCCCTGATTGCCGGCGAACCCGATGATTTAGGGTGCCTCGCCATGGCCAGCTACGACGCGATCGCCGACCTGCCGCTAGAGATCGAGGAGTGTGAGTTCGAGGGGCTGGAACTCGTGCTTGGGGAGTTTGAACGGCTGACTACGGTCGTGAAGCTGCGCGGTGGTGGGCATGAGGGGGTTGGGGAAGACGTCGTCTACGACGCGGTCGACCACATCGCCCAGCAGGACAACGGTCCGCCCGCGGGGCTTGCCGGGGGCAAGGAGACGTTCGCGGCGTTCTCGGAGCGGCTGGACGGGATCAACCTCTTCCCGGCCGCGGAGCCGCAACGGGATATCTCCGTCGACTACCGCCGCTGGGCCTTCGAGTCGGCGGCGCTGGACCTGGCGCTGCGCCAGGCGGGGACCAACCTGGCCGAGACGCTGGGGCGGGAGCCGCGGCCGCTGAACTTCGTCAACTCGATGCGGCTGGCCCCGATGGAGCCCGGCGCGCGCTCCTCGATCGAGCCGCTCCTGGCCCGCCTCGCCAACTACCCGACGCTGCGCTTCAAGCTCGACCCGACCAACGACTGGGACGACGAGCTGATCGCCGCCCTGGTCGCGACCGGCGCCGTCGACTCGCTCGACCTCAAGGGCTTCTACAAAGGCACCCCGGTCGACGTCGAGACCGATCCGGAGCTCTACGCGAAGCTGATCGAGGCCTTCCCCGATGCCTGGCTGGAGGACCCCGACGTGACCGACGAGACGCGGCCACTGCTCGACCCCGTCTCGAATCGGGTCACCTGGGATGCGCCGATCCACTCGATCGCCGACATCGAGGCGATGCCGTGGTCGCCGCCGAAGACCGTGAACGTCAAGCCCTCCCGCTTCGGCCCGATCAGCCGGCTCTTCGCCGCCTATGACTACTGCGAGCAGAAGGGCATCGGCGCCTACGGCGGCGGCCAGACCGAGCTCGGCCAGGGGCGCGGCCAGATTCAGTACCTGGCCTCGATCTTCCATCCCGACACCCCCAACGACGTCGCCCCGGGCGGCTACAACGACCCGGCCGTGGCGACCAAGCCGGGCCTCCCCTCGAGCCCGCTGCAGCCAGCGATCGAGCCGCTCGGTTTTCGCTGGAAACTCTGAGGGAACCCGAACGCCTGCTTCGGCCAACCGAACTTGCGGTTTCGGCTACGTTGGACTGACCGTCCTCCCCGCGACAAGGAGCAGCGAGATGCCCGACAAGTCCTTCGCCGACGCCCTCAACGAGCAGATCTCCAACGAGTTCGCCGCCTCGCAGCAGTACGTTGCGGCCGCCGTCTACTACGACGCCGAGACCCTGCCTCGCCTCGCCGCCTTCTTCTACCGCCAGGCACTGGAGGAGCGCGAGCACGCGATGATGATGATCCAGTACCTGCTCGATGTCGGCGAGGAGATCCACATCCCCGACATCAAGTCGCAGGAGACCACCTACGCCGACGGCAGCGCGCCGGTGAAGATGGCGCTGGAGCAGGAGAAGCGGGTCAGCGACGAGATCTTCGCCCTGTTCGAGCTGGCGCGCGACCTCAAGGACTACCGGGCCGAGCAGTTCCTGCAGTGGTTCGTCAAGGAGCAGGTCGAGGAGGTGGCGCTGATGAGCGACCTTCTGAACGTGGTCGAGCGCTCCAAGGAGAACCTGCTGCTGGCCGAGGACTACATCGCCCGCGAGAGCCTGGGCGAGGAGGGCAGCGACCCGACCGCGCCGCCCGCGGCCGGGGAGTAGTCGACGGGCGAGTTTGTTCGCCTATGGGCAACAAACTCGCCCCTAGCCCAGCCAGCCGGCGCGGCTGCGCATCGTCTTGATGCGCCTGAACTCCGCTATGTCCTCGCGCAGGGCCGCGGGGGCGGGCGCTGGCAGGAAACGGGCGGGGAGCGGGGACTCCGAGACGGTGTCCCCGCGGACGGTGACGCGGTAGGCGCGGGCGCCGCGGCGGGCGGTCAGCGCCGACGGCGTCCCCTCCCCCTCCCAGAGCAGGCCGGCGTAGTCGTCGAGGCCGTAGCCGCCGGGAACGCCGCCGCCGACCGCCTCCAGGTAGGCGGCGCGGCGCTCCGGCTCGTTGTTGTAGTGAACGCAGAGACTGCCGGCGAGCAGGCCGAGCCCGGCCTCGACCAGGGGCTTCCCCGAGGACTTGGTCACCCCGGCCTCGAACCAGCACATCGCCCCGGCGCTCTGGCCAGCGAGGACGATGCCCTGGTGCCAAGCGAGACTGAGGATCGAGGCGATGTCGTGCGCCTCCCAGACCGCCAGCAGGTTGACCATGCTGCCGCCGCCTACGTAGATCAGGTCCTGGGAGAGGAGGTGGTCGCGCAGCGCCATCGGCCGCCGGCCGAGCCGGAACAGGGAGAGGTCGGAGGGCTCGCAGGCGCGCTCGCCGAAGGCGGCGTAGAAGCTGCCGATCAGGTCCGAGGTGTCGCCGCTGGCGGTCGGCAGGATGCAGATCCGCGGCCGCTCGGCCCCGCCTTCGCCGGCCAGCCGCAGCAGCAGCTCGCAGACGGCGCGGTCCGGCGGGCGGGCGCTGAACTCGTGGCCGCCGAGGGCGAGGAGGCGGCGGACCATCAGGCCGCGACCGCGGTCGCGAGCGCCTCCGGCAGCGGTGCGGCGGGCACGACCCCGCGGTCTCCGAGGAAGGTGGTCGCGATCCGCATCTCGACCACGCGCTGCCCGGCGACGTCGAGCCGGTAGCCGCGCGCCTCCGGCCGCGAGGCGACGACCCTGCTCAGCTCCTCGCCGGTGAAGTGCAGCGCGGCGCCGTCCTCGGCCGCGTACCCGGCGCGCATCCCTTCCAGCAGGAAGCGGTGGTAGGAATCGCGCCGGCGGGAGGTGCGCTCGTAGTGAACGCAGTTGCTGAAGGGGAGCAGTCCCAGCCCCTCGAGCCGCTGCGGGGCGCCGTGGAAGCCGGTGACCGCCTCGGCGAACCAGCAGAGCGAGCCGGCCGAGAGGCCGCAGAGGATCACGCCCGCTTCCCACGCTTCGCGCAGGATCACGTCGATGCCGTGCGCCCGCCAGACCCCGAGCAGGCTGACGACGCTGCCGCCGCCGACGTAGATCAGGTCCTGGGAGAGAAGGTGGCGGCGCAGGTCCTCGGGGCCCTGCTCGCGGCGGAAGAGGGAGATGTGGCTGGCCTCGCAGCGGTGGGCGCTAAAGGCGCGGTAGAAGCGGACGATGTAGTGGTCGGCGTCGCCGCTGGCGGAGGGCAGGAAGCAGACCCGCGGCCGCTCCGCCCCGGTCAGGCCGAGCACGTAGTCGTCGAGCAGCGGGTTGCCCGACTCCATCGAGAAGCCGCCACCGCCGAAGGCGACGATCTGCCGAGGCACGGTTTTCATCTGTCAATGGTCGACGCGGGCGCCGGCGCCGTCGTTGTACAGCGGTCCGAAGTTCTCGACTGTGGGCTCGCCCGCGTGTACAGCTACTGCAGCACGTAGGCGCGGCGCAGCTTGTCGCGAGCGCGGTGCAGGCGCACCTTCACCGTCCCCTCGGGGATCCCGAGCTTGACCGCGATCGCCGCCTGAGTCAGGTCCTCCTCGTAGCGCAGCTCCAGCAGCTCCCGCTCGCGTTCGCTCAGCCGCCCCAGCGCCGCGTGCAGGTCGGCGAGCTCGACCGTCGCCACCACTCGGGCGTCCTCCGCCCCCTCGTGCAGCTCGATTGTCGCGATCGGGTCGGGGCGGGTGCGGGCGTGCTGGCGGAAGGCCTCGTTGCGCACGATCGTCGCCAGCCACTGGTTGCGCCGCTCGCGCTCGCGCAGGGTGGAGCGCCGCCGCCAGGCGCGGAGCAAGGCGTCCTGGGCTATGTCCTCGGCTTCGCTCGGATTGCTCGCGTAGCGGTAGGCCAGACGGAGGCAAACCCTATGTGCCTCTCCCCACTCCCAGCCATCGTCGTTCCCGCGCCGATGACTCACTGAAGTGATGATTGAACGAACTTACATAAGTGAAATGGGGAGAGTGAAAAAAACCGTTGGAAGTGTTCTGATCGCAGTGGGAATTCTGGGCTACGCCGCACGCGGCGCCAGCCGGGCGAAGTAGGCGAGCCAGCTGCCCGAGCGCTCCTCCAGATCGAGGCCCGCCTCGGCGCCCATCCGCTCGAGGCTGGCGCGGGTGGTGAAGTGGGGATCGCCGAAGAGCTCGCCGACGACGAGTCGCCCGCCGGGGCGGAGCACGCGGTGAATCTCGCGCAGGGCGGCGGCGGAGTCGGGGATCTCGCCGAGCACCGCGGTGAGGACGACGGCGTCGACCGAGGCGTCCTCGTAGGGCAGGTCGGTGGCGTCGCCCTGGGTCGGGACCAGGTTGGTCAGCCCGCGCTCGGCGGCCCCGCGCATCACGTGGTCGAGGAACTCCTGCTGCAGGTCGAACAGCTCTAGCCGGCCGTCGGGGGCGAGCCAATCGGCGATGTCGTGGCTGTAGTACCCGGTGCCGACGCCGATCTCCAGCACCCGCTCGCCCGGCTCGGGCCGCAGCACCGAGCGCAAGCGGTCGCGGCTGATGATCGGGTGCGGCGCTTCGACCCAGAAGCGCTGCCCGTAGGGGCAGGCCGAGGGGTTCTTGCGCCACCAGAGGGCGGCGCCCAGCGTCGCCGCAGCCGCCGCACCGAGGAGCAGGCGCGGGCGCATCAGCCGCGGCGCCCGCCGTTCATCTCAGTCCCCGAGGCCGAAGCCGACGCGGTGCTCGCCGGACTCGATTCGCAGGAAGGCGACTTTGCCGAGGTAGACCGCGATCGTCCCATCCTCAGTGTGGAGGTCGTGCCAGCCGCCCTTCTCGAGCTGCTTGCGCAGGTCCTTGAGGTCGCCTTCGGAGAGGCGGGCGGAGATCACCTGGCCGCCTTCGAAACCGATCTCGACTCGCTGTGCCTCGGCCATCAGTGCCCTCCCGCTGGTTCGACGATCTCAGTCAGTACCCCGCCGGTGGAGCGAGGGTGAAGGAAGGCGACGCGGCTGTCGCGGATGCCGACCCGCGGCTCACGGTCGATCAGCTTCAGGCCGGCGGCGTCGAGCGCCCGCAGGGTCGCGTCGATGTCGTCGACGGCGTAGGCGACGTGGTGCAGGCCGGCCCCGTTCTTGGCCATGAACTTGCCGACTGGGGTGTCGGGGCCCAGCGGGCGCAGCAGCTCGACGTGGCCCTCGCCGACGTCGAGCAGGACCGCCTCGACGCCCTGGGACTCAACCGTCTCGCGGTGGGCCAGCGCCATTTCGAAGCTGCCCTCGTAGAGGGCGAGCGCGGCGTCGATGTCTTCGACGGCGACCCCGATGTGATCGATCCTTCCGAACAAGGCGGCCAGTCTATGCGGCCGGCGGCAAGGTGTCCTTGTCAGCCCCGGAGGCGCCGCCCTCGGCCCGGAGAATCTCCGCCAGCGCCGCGAGGCCGACCTCGAGCTGCTCGGGCGTTGGCTCCTTGGTCGCAAGGTGGCGCTGGATCTCCCGTCCGGGGGTGTGGAAGGCCTCGGCCAGCGGGTCGCCGTGGTGGCGGTCGCTCCAGGCGAACATCTCGACCGCGATCGAGGCGCCGCCGAGACCCACCGCCGCGCGAGCGACCGGGCCGGGCCGCTCGACCAGCCGCTCCAGCAGCACGGTGCCGCCGGCGGAGAGCAGCATCATCGGGACGATCAGGTTGGAGCCGCAGCGGTCGTGCTCTTTGGGGACGCTGGCGACGTCGTCGATCCCCTGCTCGTGGGCGGCGATCGCCTTGTGCTCGACCCCGTGGTAGGCAGCGAGATCGCGGTCCATCAGCGCCACCACCGCCGGCACCGCGCCAATCGCCTGGAGCATGCCCTCTCGCACGGCGCCGGCCTTGGCGCGGCGCCGCAGCAGCCCGCTCAGCGCCAGGGTCCCGCCGACCGCGGTGAGGACGCGCCAGTCCTCGAACGGAAGCCGCGCCGCCGGCATCCGCCGCCGCACCAGCGGCAGCACCGCCATCGCCTCCGCCAGTTTCAGCGGCCCCCGCAGTCCCGGGACTTTGGCCACCAGCTTCGGCGCCAGCTCCGGCTTGCGCTCGGATGCGACCTGGACAGAGCCGTCGGAGTCGCGAACCGCCGCCGCCCAGTGGGTGGGGCCGTGGATCAGGAGGCCGTTGCGGAGCGCCATCCCGCCGAGCCGCAGAGGCTTATCGCCATTCGCGCTCATGCCCCCACCATAAAACAGAGGGCGCCGAGTCCAGTCATCTCGGCGCCCTCTCCCCCCTGTTTCAAATCCCGGCCGGAGACCCCCAGTCTAGGCCTCCGGCCGGTGTCTGGCTCTCCCTGGCTTAGCTTGGAAAGCCGACCATAGAAACACCACCTCCGCACTTAAGTTGCGCCGCTTTTATTCCTTGCCAAGACGCTTGCGAAGCGCCTCCAGGCGGCGGCTCAGCTCGGCCTCGAAACCGCGGTCGGTGGGCGCGTAGAACTGCCGTCCCTGGAGGGCCTCGGGAAGCAGCGGCTGGCTGGAGACGCCGCCCGGCTCGTTGTGGGCGTAGCGGTAGCCGCTGCCGCGACCGAGCTGCTCAGCGCCGGGATAGTGGGCGTCGCGCAGGTAGTCGGGTGGGGTCTTGGCGCCGTTGGCGCGGACCTCGGCGCGGGCGGCGGCCAGCGCTTTGTAGGAGGCGTTGGACTTCGGCGCCATCGCCAGGTAGACGGCCGCCTGGGCGAGGTTGAGGGCGCACTCCGGGAGGCCGACGCGGTCGACCGCGCGCGCGGCGGCGTCGGCGACGAGCAGCGCCTGCGGGTCGGCGTTGCCGACGTCCTCGGAGGCGAGGATGACCATCCGGCGGGCGATGAAGCGCGGGTCCTCGCCACCCTCCAGCATCACCGCCAGGTAGTAGAGCGAGGCATCGACGTCGGAGCCGCGGGTGGACTTGATCCAGGCCGAGACGAAGTCGTAATGGCGGTCCCCCTGGCGGTCGTAATCGAGCGCCTTGCGCTGCAGCGCGTCCTCGACAGCGGCGACGTCGACTGGCTCCCCGCGCGAGCGCTCGACCGCCCGCTCCAGCGCCGCCAGGGCGACCCTGGCGTCGCCACCGCTGCGGGTCGCGAGCATCTCCAGGGCGGCATCCTCGACCGGCGGCGGCTCGGCCAGCCCGCGCTCGGGATCACCCAGGGCGCGGCGCAGCAGCTGCTCGACCTGGCCGGGATCGAGCGGGCGCAGCTCGTAGATCTGGCAGCGCGAGAGCAGGGCCGAGTTGACCTCGAAGTAGGGGTTCTCGGTGGTGGCGCCGATCAGGGTCAGCAGCCCATCCTCGACCGCCGGCAGGAGCGCGTCCTGCTGGGCCTTGTTGAAGCGGTGGATCTCGTCGAGGAAGAGGATCGTCGGCCGCCCCGAGCCCTGGCGCCGCTCCCGCGCCCGCTCGATCACCGCGCGGATCTCGGCTTTGCCGGCGTTTACCGCCGACTCCTCCTCGAACGCCCCCTCGGCCCCCGCCGCCGCGATCCGCGCCAGCGTCGTCTTCCCCGCCCCCGGCGGCCCGTAGAGGATCGCGCTGTGCGGCTTGCCCTCCTCAATCGCCGTCCGCAGCGCCGACCCCTCGCCGAGCACATGCTCCTGCCCGATCATCTCCTCCAGGCTGCGCGGCCGCATCCTTACGGCTAGCGGTGCGTCTCCAGCCGGCGCTGGAGGCTGCGAACCACCGCTTTCGCCGGTATCGAACAGCTGGTCGCCCACAGCGGATGAGTATGAGGGACAATCGACCCATGGAGAGCGCTACGGCAGTTCAACCGTCCCTGTCCACCCTCGAGTCGTTTAACCCCGCCACCGGCGAGCTGGTCGGCTCGGTGCCGACGATCACGCCGGAGCAGGTGCAGGCGGTCGTCGACGACGTCGCCCGAATCCAGCCCGCCTGGGCGGAGCTGAGCCTGAAGGACCGAGGCACCTATATGAAGCGCGCGGCCGAGGCGCTGCTCGACGACATCGACGAGATCGCCGATCTGCTGGTCCGCGAGCAGGGCAAGCCGCGGGTCGAGGCCTACACGATGGAGCTGCTGCCGACCGTCGATGCCCTGCACTGGTGCGCGAAGGCCGGCCAGAGGGTGCTGGCCAACGAGAAGGTGCGGATGACGCAGGCCTTCACGCTCTCCAAGAGCGCCCACTTCTCCTATGAGCCGATCGGGGTGGTGGGAGTCATCGCCCCCTGGAACTACCCCTGGTCGATCCCCTTCGGCGAGGTCGCGATCGCGCTGATGGCCGGCAACGGCGTCGTCCTCAAGCCGGCTAGCCTGACCCCGCTGCTGGGCGAGCGGATCCGCGATGTGTTCGAGAAGGGCGGCTTGCCCGAGGGCCTGGTCCGGGTCGTCCACGGCGGCGGCGCGGTCGGCGAGGCGCTGGCGAAGTCGAGTGTCGGCAAGGTCTTCTTCACCGGCTCGGTCGAGGTCGGGCGCCACGTCGGCGAGGTCTGCGCAGCTGAGCTCAAGGGCAGCGTGCTGGAGCTGGGCGGCAAGGACCCGATGATCGTCTGCGCCGACGCCGACCTCGACAACGCCGTCTCCGGTGCGATCTGGGGCGGCTTCGCCAACGCCGGGCAGACCTGCTCGGGGATCGAGCGCGTCTACGTAGTGCGCGAGATCGCCGACCGCTTCATCGAGAGGGTCGCGGCCGGGACCGCGAAGATGCGGCTCGGCGACCCGCTCGAGTGGGAGACCGAAATCGGCCCGATGACCTCCGACGGCCAGTACGAGATCGTCGTCGACCTGATCGAAGACGCGGTCGCCAGCGGCGCCACCAAGCACTGCGGCGGCCCGACCGATGTTCCCGGCCTGCCCGGCAAGTTCGTCGCCCCGACCGTGCTCTCCGGCGTCACCCACCAGATGCGGATCATGCGCGAGGAGATCTTCGGCCCGGTGCTGCCGATCGTCGTCGTCGATTCCGAGCAGGAGGCGATCGAGCTCGCCAACGACTCCGAGTTCGGCCTCGGCGCCTCGGTCTGGACCAAGGACCGCCAGCGCGGCGAGCGGATCGCCCGTCGGGTCGAGTCCGGCATGGTCTGGATCAACGACCACTCCTTCAGCCACGGCGCCTGCCAGTGCGCCTGGGGCGGCGTCAAGCACTCCGGCCTCGGCCGCTCCCACTCCAAGTTCGGCTTCTATGAGTGCGTGAACATCAAGCAGAACGCTTGGGAGCCGGGCATGACTCGCGACTTCTGGTGGCACCCCTACGACCGTACCCTCGGCGAAGCCGTCCGCGCCTCGGCCAAGGTCCTCTACGGCAAGGGAGCCACCCGCACCGAAGCGCTGCGCCAGGGCGCCCGCCCCCTTCTCGAGGTCGGCCGGCGCACCCTGCGCAAGCGCCGCTAGGGGAGCTCCTCCCCGAGGCGCGCTTCCAGGCGCTCCATCCACTCGCAGGTGAACTCGATGACCTCTTCGGCCCAGTCGCAGAGCAGGATCGGGTAGTGCATCTCTCCGGTGTCGAGAGCCTTGGCCGCGGCGCGCAGGTCGCCGTCGGGGAGGTGGTCCTTCATCTCTAGCAGGCGCTGGCGCTGGCGCTGCAGCACCGCCAGCTGATCCTCCCGCGGCAGCGCGTCGGCAAAGAAGCCCCGCAGCATCCCCTCCGAGCGCAGCTGCGGCGGCGCTTCGACCGGCGAGCGCAGCCAGGCGAGCAGCGCCTCCTCGCCAGCCGGGGTCAGCTCGTAGGAGGCGCGCGACCGCGCGCCCTGGGAGTCGTCGTGGCTGACCAGCAGGCCGGCGCCCTCGAGGCGGGCCAGCTCCGGATAGATCTGGGCGAGCGAGACCGGCCAGAACCCCTGGGTCCCGGCGTCCGCGGCCTTCTTGATCGCGTATCCCGAGGTGGCGCCGAAGCGGACCATGCCCAGCACCAGGTAGGAGATCGTCCGCAGCTTCACCGGCTTCGCCGAGCTGTCTCTCAGGATCGGTTCCACGAGACCGATTGCACCACCGACCCGCTCCGGTTTTGATGTTTCTCCTGTTACGTCGGACGAATTGGAGGAGCCATGTCGGGACGGAAACCACGCTGGAAGATCCTCGCTCTGAGCCTCGTCGCCGCCTTGGCGCTGGCTGCGGTGGCGGTCGCGAGGCCGCCCATCGAGACGTCGGTCGGCAACCTCGTGCTCACCTTCGGGTTCGGCTCCTCGCCGGAGGCGCTGCCGGCACACGAAAACGTCCCGATCAAGTTCTGGGGCTCGTTGCGGATCGGCACCAAGGACGGCACGATCCCAGCCAAAATCGAGCACGTCGACGTCGAAATCGACAAGTTCGGCGACGTCGAGACCCACGGCCTCCCGGCCTGCTCCAAGGCCAAGCTCTCCACCACGACCACCCAGCAGGCGCGCCAGCTCTGCCCCGGCGCGATCGTCGGCACCGGTTCCGGGAAGGGCATCCTCGCCTTCCCGGAACAGCCGCCGATCGACGTCACCACGCCGCTGACCTTCTTCAACGGTCCCCATTTCGGCGCCGATCCCTCGGTGATCGTCCACGCCCACCTCAACATCCCGGCACCGACCACCTACCTGGTGCTGCTGCGGGTCGAACGGATCCAGAACGGCATCTACGGGTTCCGGATCGCCTCCGACGTGCCCCGGATCGCGGGCGGCAGCGGCACGATCACCGGCTTTCGCTTCCGCATCGACCGCGAGTGGAAGTACAAGGGCAAAGAGATGCACTACCTGGTGGCCCGCTGCCCGATCGGGCGCCTGCAGGCGATCCTCAACGCGAGCTTCGACGACGGGACGCAGGTGCAAACCCATTTCGTCGACGCCTGCACGAGGCGCTAGTCCGCTCCCGACCTTCACAATCCCCGGGGTGGAGCCAGAAACCATCCCGGGGCCGGAGCCGGCGCTGCGCCTCGCCGGGCTGCGCAAGGACTACGGGGAACGCGCGGCGCTGGATGGGGTCGGGCTCGAGCTCGCGGCCGGCGAGTCGCTGGTCGTGCTGGGACCGAACGGGGCCGGGAAGACGACGCTGCTGCGGATTCTCGCGACGCTGCTGCGGCCCAGCGGCGGCGAGGCGACCGTGCTCGGCTGCGCGCTGCCGAAGGAGGCTTGGAAGCTGCGCGGGCGGATCGGGTACCTGGGGCACGAGCCGCTGCTCTACCGTGACCTGACTGGGCGCGAGAACCTGCGCTTCCACGCCCGCCTGCAGGGGATCGCGCCGGGGGCGATGGAGACGCGGATCGCCGACCTGCTGGCGGCGACCGGGATGGAGCATCGCGGCGACGAGCGGGTCTTCGAGCTCTCGGCGGGGATGCGGCAGCGGCTGGCGATCTGCCGCTGCGTCCTGCACGAGCCGGAGCTGCTGCTGCTCGACGAGCCCGACTCCAACCTCGACGCCGAGGGGCGGGAGATGGCCCAGCGGCTGATCGGCCCCGGCGGCGGGCGCACTCGCGTCGTCGTCACCCACGATCCCGACCGGCACCTGCCGGAGGCCGACCAGGTGCTGCGGCTGGGAATCGGCGAGAGGGCGGCGGTCTCGTGACCCCCTCGCGCGCTGCCTTCGCGGCGATCCTCGGCAAGGACCTGCGCTCGGAGCTGCGCACCCTGCAGTCGCTGCCGGCGATGGCGCTGTTCTCGGTCACCACCTTCGTCATCTTCCGCTTCGGCCTCGACCGCACCAGCCTCTCCGGCAGCCTCGCCGCCGGGGTGCTCTGGGCGACGCTCCTGTTCGCCGCGATCCTTGGCATCAACCGCCTCTTCGTCGCCGAGCGCGAGGAGGGCGGCTTCGACGCGATCCGACTGGCCCCGATCGACCGCACCGCTCTCTTCGCCGCCAAGGCGGCGGCGCTGCTCGCCTACCTACTGGCGCTGGAGCTGGTCGCGGTGCCGATCTTCGCCGTCTTCTTCCTCGACTCCGCCGCGGCGCTGGGCCCGCTGGTCGCGGTGCTGGTCCTGGCCGACCTCGGCCTCGCCGCAACCGGCACCCTGATCTCCTCGATGGCGGTCAACTCGCGCGCCCGCGACCTCCTGGTGCCGCTGGTGCTGCTGCCCCTGGTAGTGCCGCTGATGATCGCCGCCACCGGCGCCACCGAGCCACTGCTGGCCGTGGGCGGTCCCGGTTACGAGCGCTTCGGCACCTGGCTGATGGTGCTCGGGCTATACGATCTGATCTTCGGCCTGGTCGGCTATGCGGTGTTCGACTTCCTCCTCGAGGACTGACCGGGCAAGCGTCATCCCACCCCCGAGAAGCATGTACGGCAAAGCTCTGAGACCCCTCTCGATCGCCACCGTGGCGATGCTCGCCCTTGCCCTCTCGCTGGTCGCCTTCTACGCGCCGCTCGACGCCGACCAGGGCTTCATCCAGAAGATCTTCTACCTGCACGTGCCGCTGGCGATCGTGGCGCTCGTCGGGTTCGTGGTCGGCGGCATCTTCGCGATCGCCCACCTGCGCACCGACGACAGCCGCTGGGACGCCTACTCCTACGTCTCAATCCACATCTCGGTGATCTTCGGCGTCGCCGTCCTGATCACCGGGGCGATCTGGGCGAAGGCGTCGTGGGGGCACTGGTGGGTCTGGGACGAGCCGACCCTGGTCAGCTTCCTGATCGTCTTCCTCATGTACGCGACCTACTACCCCTTCCGCTACGCGATCGAGGACCGCGACCGCCAGGCCCGCTACGCCTCGGTCTTCGCGATCACCGCCGGTGCCTTCGTGCCGCTCAACTTCATGGCGGTGCGGATGGCGCAGAGCCTGGTCCACCCGCGCACCTTCGCCACCGCCGACGGCGGCCTGCCCGGCTCGATGATGTTCACCTTCCTCGTCAGCCTGGCAGCGATGGCGCTGCTCTGGGTGACGCTGGTCAAGTTCGAGCTGACCGCGAAGAGCGCCTCCGGCCAGGTCAAGCGGCTGCGCCGGGCGCTCGACGCGCCGGTCAGCGGCAGCCGCTCGCGGGTCGCCCCGGAGGTCAGCTGATGGCCGCCCTGCTCGACCTGCTGCCGCTCGCCGCCGCCCTGCCCGAGGGCAAAGCGAGCAAGTACGTCGCCGCCGCCTACATCGTCTTCGTCGTGCTGCTCGTCGTCTACGTCGCGATCATGGCGGCGAAACTGCAGCGGATCGAGCGTGAGCTGCGCGACCTCGCGGGCTTCGCCGAGAACCGCAAGGAAGGCGAGAAACGCCTAGCCACCCCCGGACGCGAAGCGGAGGAGGTGGCGACTGATGTCTGAGCTCCTCGCCCTCGGCGTCTCCCACAAGACCGCACCGCTCGACCTGCGCGAGCGCCTCTCGCTGACCGAGGGCCGCGCCGTCGGCGCCCTGCGGGAGCTGACCGAGGCCCCGGGCATCCACGAGGCGGCGGCGATCTCCACCTGCAACCGGACCGAGCTCTACCTGATCGTCTCCGACCCAGTCGAGGCCGAGTCGACAGCGCTCAGCGTGCTCACGCGCCAGGCCGAGACCCGGCCGACCGAGCTGCTCGGTCACCTCTACTCGCTGCGCGCCACCGACGCCGCTCGCCACCTGCTGCGGGTCACGGCCGGGCTCGACTCGATGATCCTCGGCGAGGCCGAGATCCAAGGGCAGGTCAAACGCGCCTACGAGCTGGCCCTGGTCGAGGGCGGCACCGGGCCGATCCTCAACCGCCTCTTCCGCGCCGCCCTGACCGCCGGCGGGCGCGCCCGCGAGGAGACCGGGATCAGCCAGAAAGGCCTCTCGATCCCCTCGGTCGCGGTCGAGGTCGCGCAGCGCGCGCTCGGCGACCTCTCCGAGCGCCGGGTGCTGATGATCGGCGCCGGCGACACCGCCGAGCTCGTCGCCAAGGCGCTGTCGGCGCGCGGCGTCCACACCGTCTTCGTCGCCAACCGCCACTACGACCGCGCGATCGGGCTGGCCCAGCGCTTCGACGGCTCGGCGGTGCGGATCGAGGACCTGCCGGAGCAGCTGGCGGCCGCCGACATCGTCGTCTCCGCGACCAACTCGCCGCACCACATCGTCGAGCGCGACGACCTCGCCCAGGTGATGGACGGCCGCGAGGGCCGGCCGCTTTTGGCGATCGACATCGCCGTGCCCCGCGACATCGCCCCCGACGTCCGCGAGATCGCCGGGGTCAGCGTCTACGACATCGACGACGTGCAGCAGATCGTCGAACGCAACGCCAGCGGCCGCGAGGCCGAGGCGCGCCAGGCGGAGCTGATCATCGAGGCCGAGCTCGACCGCTTCGAGCGCTGGCTCGCGGCGCTCGAGGTGATGCCGACGATCGCCGCTCTGCGCGAACGCGGCGACGAGGTCGTGCGCCGGGTGATGGCCGAGAACGAGAACCGGTGGGAGGGGCTGAGCGAGGCCGACCGGGAGCGGGTCGAGGCGATGGCGAAGGCGATCGCCTCGCGGCTGCTGCACGAGCCGACCTTGCGGATGCGGCGGAGCGCCGGTGAGGAGGACGCCTACCAGTACGTCAGCGCCCTGAAGGAGCTGTTCGGTCTTGACGTCGAGACCGAGCCCGAGGTCGAGTCCGGCTCGAACGTCACCGAGCTGCGCCCCAAGCAGAGCTGACGGCCCTGTGGCATCGCCATCCCTCCGGCTGGCTACGCGGTCGAGCGCACTCGCCCTGACCCAAGCGGGCCTCGTTGGCGAGATGCTGGGAGGGGCTGAGCTGGTGGAGGTTTCCTCGGATGGAGAGCTGGGGGATAAGGCGCGGTTTGTGCGCGGGGTTGAGCAAGCGCTCTTAGACGGAGCTGCTGAGGTTGGGGTGCATTCGGCTAAGGACTTGCCGGGGGAGATGACTGGTGGGTTGGCGATTGGGGCGGTGCCGGTGCGGGAGGACCCGCGGGATGTTTGGATCGGGGTTGGGACTTCCCTCGATGACGTGCCAGAGGGAGCGCGGGTAGGGACGGCGAGTCTGCGGCGGCGGGCGCAGCTGCTGGCCGCTCGGCCGGACCTGCGGGTGGAGGAGCTGCATGGGAATGTCGATACGCGGTTGCGGAAGCTGGAGGAGGGCGATCTCGATGGGATCGTGCTTGCGGCCGCCGGGCTGCGCCGACTCGGTCGCGAGGCGGAGATCGGGTTTGCGATTCCGGTCGAGGAGATGGTTCCAGCCGCCGGCCAGGGCGCACTGGTGCTGCAGATCAGGGGCGACGACGGTGACACTGCGGCCGCGGTGGCGCCCGTCGGCGACGGGACCGCGCTGCGGGAGCTGAGCGCCGAGCGGGCCGTCGTAGCGCTGCTGGACGCGACCTGCGCCAGCCCGATCGGCGTCCACGCCCGGGTCGACGGCGACGAGCTCAGCGTTGAAGCCTTTGTCGGCCTGCCGGACGGCAGCGAGTGGCTGCGCGACCGGATCGAGGCCGACGCCGCCGACCCGACCACCGCCGGAGCCCAGCTGGCCGAGCGCCTGCTCGCCGCCGGCGCCCGTGACCTGCTCGACCGCGCCGAGGCGCTCGGAGGTGCAGCGTGATCGCGTGGTTCCTTATGGACGTCAGGCGAGCAAAAGGAACCGCGCGATGATCCGGTCGGGGGTTGTGTACCTGGTCGGGGCAGGGCCCGGAGATCCCGGGCTGATGACGGCGCGCTCGCTGCAGCTGATCGCCGGCGCGGACTCGGTCTTCTACGACCGGCTGATCCCGCCGGGGGCGCTCAGCGGCGCCCGGGCCGAGGCCGAGCTCGTCTACGTAGGCAAGCAGCCCGGTGTGCCCTCGGTCCCCCAGGAGGAGATCGGCGAGCGCCTGATCGAGGCCGCCAAGGCGGGGCGCAGCGTCGTCCGGCTGAAGGGCGGCGACCCCTTCGTCTTCGGCCGCGGCGGCGAGGAGGCCGAAGCCCTGCGCGCCGCGGGCATCGAGTTCGAGGTCGTCCCAGGAGTCACCGCCGGGGTCGCCGCCAGCGCCTACGCCGGGATCCCGGTCACCCACCGCGACGACGCCTCCGCGGTCGCCTTCGTCACCGGACACGAGGACCCGGAGAAGCCGGAGAGCGCGCTCGACTGGGAGGCGCTGGCCCGCTTCCCCGGCACCCTCGTCTTCTACATGGGCGTGAAACGCCTGGCCGACAACGCCGCGGCGCTGATCGCCGCCGGCCGCAATGCCGACGAGCCCGCCGCCGCAGTCGAAAGAGGAACGACCGCCGCGCAGCGCACCGTCACCGCGACGCTGGGCACGATCGCCGCCGCGGTCGAGCGCGAGCAGGTCGGCGCCCCAGCGCTGATCGTGATCGGCGAGGTCTCCGCCCGCCGCGAGGACCTCGCCTGGCTGGAGCGGCGCCCGCTGCACGGCCGCCGCGTCGTCGTCACTCGCGCCCGCGCCCAGGCCAGCGGCTTCGCCGCCACCCTGCGCGGCTTCGGCGCCGAGGCGATCGAGCTGCCGGCGATCCGGATCGAGCCGCGTCTGGACAGCGAGGAGGTGCGCCGCGCGGTGGCTGCGATTCGCGAGTACTCGCTGATCTGCGTGACCAGCCCCAACGGCGCCAACCTGCTCTTCGACGCTCTGACTGCCGAGACCGGCGAGCAGAGCCCGAGCGGCGGACCGCGCGACGCCCGCGCCCTAGCCCACGCCACCGTGGCGGCGATCGGGCCGGGCACCGCCCGCGCCCTAGCCGAGCACGGGATCGCCGCCGACATCGTCCCCGAGCGCTTCGTCGCCGAGGCCCTAGTCGAGGCGCTTGCCGGGGTCGAGGTCGAGGGCCGGCGGGTGCTCGTCGCCCGCGCCGCCGAAGCCCGCGACGTCCTCCCTGACGCGCTGCGCGAGCGCGGCGCCGAGGTCGACGTCGTCGCCCTCTACGAGACCGTGCGCGAGCAGCCCGACGAGGCGGCGATCGAGGCTGCCCAGGCCGCCGAGTACGTGACCTTCACCTCCTCCTCCACCGTGACCAACCTCGTCGATGCCCTCGGCGACCGCTTCCCGGCCAACGCTCGCGTGGTCTCCATCGGCCCCGTGACCACCGAGACCGCCCGCGCCGCCGGCCTCAACGTCGACGTCGAGGCCAACCCCCACGACATCGACGGCCTCCTAGCCGCCCTCCTAGCCGACGCCACCACCTGACCGACGAGCCCCATGCACTTTGTAACCCTGTGGGCGACAAAGTGCATACCGTCTTGGCAGCGATGAGCTTCGGGAGCCCGCACCGGCACTTTCGCCGCACTGATTCGACCAACACCCGCGCTCGCGAGCTCGCCGCGGCCGGCGCCCCACACGGAACCGTGGTCACCGCCGCCGAGCAGACCAAGGGCCGCGGACGCCAGGGCCGCACCTGGACCGCCCCGCCGGACCAAGCCCTCCTCTACTCGGCAATCGTCCGCCCCCTCGAGGAGCGCCACACCATGCTCCCGCTCGCAGTCCCCCTAGCCGTCTGCGACGCCGCCGAGGAGCTCGCACCCGGCGCTGAGTGCAGAGTCAAGTGGCCGAACGACATCTGGCTCGAATCCCGCAAGCTAGCCGGAGTACTGATCGAAGCTAGACCGCAAGACGGCTGGGCCGTGATCGGAGTCGGCCTGAACCTGACCATATCCCCCGACGAGTTCCCGCCAGACCTCCGCGCTACGGCGACTTCCCTCTACGGCTCCGAAGCGGCGGGTCAGGGGGGGTCCCGACGGAGCCTCCCCGCTGTTGCTCCGGCGGGACCTCCCCTGATGCCCCGCTTGGCAGCGGAAGTACTCAGTCGTCATCTCGACGGCTGGACCAAAGCCGACCCGGAGATCGTCATCGCTTCATGGCGCCAACGCGACGCCCTGCGCGGCCGCGAGGTCTCCTGGGACGGCGGCTCAGGCGTCGCCGACGGGATCGACGACCGTGGCTACCTGGTCGTCGTCACCGCCGCCGGGGACCGCGTCGCCGTTGGCGCCGGCGAGGTCCATCTCCGCGTCGGCTGAGCCCGACTTCGGCTTGGCGCTCGATTTGCGCCGCCGCCGGGGTTTCGATTTCGCCGCCCGCGGCTGCTCGCCGCTACCGCTCGCGGTACCTGTCTCAGCACTTGAGCCCTCGGGCGCCTTCCCCTTCTCGGGGGCGCCGCCGTTCTCGCCCTGGCGGCCGCCGCCGTTGCGCTTGCCGCGCTTGCGCCGGCGCTTGCCGCCTTTGGGGAAGTTGCGCAGCAGCTCCCGCGCCACCGCCGCCGGTTTCCGCGCCAGCCGCATCCGCGCCCCGCGCAGCACCTCCTCGCCCTCGGGCGTGTGGGAGACGGCGGCAGCGAGCAGCGCCACCGCCAGCCGCCGGTCCTGTTTCCGGCCCGCGTGCACGAGCCGGCGCGCGTTGCGACCGTGGGCCCGGCCGGAGGAGTTGACCAGCAGGCCGAGCAGCCGCTTCGTCTCCGGCCAGCGCTGCACGGCATACTCCTCGTGCAGCTCCCGGGTGTAGGAGGCGAGCCGCCAGACCCACGCCTGCGCCTGGTCGCGGCGGCCGATCCGCTTGTCGACCAGCGCCTGCAGCAGCGTCTTCGTCCCCGCCCGTTTGTCCTCGCGGCTCCAGGTGCCGACGATGTCGATCGCGTCGTCGAAGGCGTCCGGGTCGCCGAGGTCAGCGATCTCCCCCAGCGCTTTCAGTCGCAGCTGGGCGTTGCGATTGCGCTGTACGCAGGTCAGCAGGAAGCGGCGGCGCAGCTCCTTGGTGCGGTCGTTCTGCAGCATCGCCCGCGCCCGGCGCCAGCCCTGGGTGTTGACCCGCGCCCCGGCCAGCGCTGCCCAGGCGTGCTGCTCGGGGTAGTCGAGGTTCTCCACCGCGATCCGCCAGATCTCCCGTTCCAGCACCTCCATCCGTTTCTCCTCGACGTCGGAGACCGGAACGATCCGCCGCTCCACCCGCACCTTGCGCCCGCGCCCGCGCCGCACCGGGCCGACGACGATGGCACCGCCGCGGTAGACGTCGCGGTCGAGCAGGCTGTGCAGGGTGACGATCGTCTCGTCGTGGGTGGTGGCGGGATGGACGAAGTCGATGACCAGGCCAGCCTCCTTGCCCGGCGCCCGGCGGGTGACGCGGCCGACCCGCTGCTGGTAGATCCGCCGCGAGGCGGTCGGGGCGAGGTGCATGCAGATCGTCGCCCGCGGCGAGTTCCAGCCCTCGGCGAGCAGCATCGCGTTGCAGAGGACGTCGACGTCGCCGCGTTCGAACCCGGCAAGGATCTCCGCCAACTCGCGCTTCGGCGTCTCGCCGGAGACCGCCTGGGCGTTGATGCCGGCGTTACGGAAGGCTTTGGCGACGTTCTTGGCGTGCTGGACGCCGGCGGTGTAGAGGACGCCCGGCGTTTTGCTGAAGCGCGACTGGTAGAGGTCGGCGATCGCGACGTTGAAGGGCTCCTGGTCGAGCAGCGCCGCCAGCTCCTCCTGGTCGAAGTCCTGGTCGACCTCGCCCTTGCGCAGCGGCACCTTGGCGATCGTCCGCACGCCTGGCCCGGGCGGGATGCGGAGGCAGCGCAGCGGCGAGATGACGCCGCGCCGCGCCGCCTGCGCCAGGTCGAAGCGCGAGGTCTGGGTCGGGAAGAGGTCGGCGACGTGGCGGGCGATCAGGGCCCCGGTCGCGGTCATGCCGATGAAGACGGGGCCGCTCCAGGCGCGGATGCAGGCGCTCGTTTTCTCGCCCAGGGCGGTGTGAGCCTCGTCGCAGATGACGATCGAGTAGGCGTCGGAGACGCGCTTGTGGTTGCGCACGAACCACTGGTAGGTCTCGACGGTGACGGCGCCGTCGGGGTCGTCACGGCCGTCGAGCAGCGGCGGGCGCAGCCGCTCCTTGTAGCCGCGGTCGGAGATCTCGCCGATGAACTGGTCGACCAGGTTGCGGCGGTGGGTGAGGATCAGGACGCCACCGGTCTTGGTCGCCTCGATGAAGCCGACGGCGGCGACGGTCTTGCCGGCGCCGGTTGCGTGCTCGAACCAGAAGCGGCGGGACGCGCCGGGGTCCTCGGGCGCCTCCTCGACCACGTCCTCGTCCTCCTCGGAGGGCTGTTCCTCCCAGTCCTGCGGCTCCTCGTCGGGGGCCAGCTCCTCGGCCTCCACCTCGAGTGCGGCGTCCTCCTCGAGCTCCTCGTCCTCGTCGAGGTCGGCGGCGTCCTCGAGCTCACCGTCCTCCTCAGCTTCGGGTTCCGGCTCGTCCTCGACTGGCGCGGCTGGCTCCGGGGGCGCCAGCTCCAGCGCGGCGCCGTTGCGCTCCTCGCCGTCGGCGGCGACCTGGTGCTGGGCCATCAGCTCGGCCAGCGTCCCGGAGAGGGCATCCACCTGGTGGGGGTTAAGTTCGGCCCCGTCGCGCAGCTTTGGCGGTTCGTCGGCGAGCAGCCGCTCCAGGCCGAGCAGCAGCGAGTACTCGCGCCGCCACTCGATCGAGGGGTTCTCGGCGCCGGCGTCGAGCTCGCTCAGCGCGGCGTCGAGGGCGAGGCGGCGGGCGGTGCCGGGCGCGAGCGCCTCGGGACCCTCGCCGTCGAGCAGGAAGGGCTCGCGGGCGAACGCTGACGCACGCTCGATATCGGCGCCTGAGGGAACTGCCGCGTCAGCGGCAACGTCGCTGGTCTTGGCCATTGAGTGGCTTCTGGGTCCGCCCACCGCGAACGTGTGATGCGGCTGGGCAAGTGAACGAGGCTGCGGAGGTCAGGCCTTCCCTTCCCCCGAGATTCTCAGCGGTCCGCTGAACTCACGAACCGAACGTACGTATTGTAATCACGAAGAGGATGAATAGACGACTTTCACCGCGCGCGGCGCTCCTGGCGCTCTGCCTGATGGCCTTGGCGGTGGCCGGCTGCGGCTCCTCCGCCGACGGCGAGAGCGGCGGCTCGCCGCCCGACTACGAGAGCGCCCTGGCCGGCGCGCCGGCGCCTCTAGCGAGCCTCTACGCGCAGGAAAGCGAGCTCCTCCCCGGTGGAATCGACGCCTACGAGAAGCGGATCGCGAGCCTCCGCGGCTACCCGATCGTGGTCAACGTCTGGGCCTCGTGGTGCGGGCCCTGCCGCTTCGAGTTCCCAGCCCTGCAGCGACTCTCGGCCCGCTACGGCAAGAAGGTCGCCTTCATCGGCGTCGACGCCCAGGACTCCGACGACGCCGCCTCCACCTTCCTCAGCGAGGAGCCGGTCCCCTATCCCAGCTACACCGACCCGAACGAGGAGATCAAAGACTCGGTCGGCGCCACCCTGGGACTGCCCGACACCGCCTTCTACGACCGCAGCGGCGAGCTCTGCTACCTGAAACAGGGCCCCTATTCCGACGACGCCGACCTCGAAGCCGACGTGCGCGAATTCGCCCTGCGCGGAGAGTGCGAGACCGGATAAGCGGATAATCGGGCTATGGACGCCTTCGTCATCGTCGCCCTGATCGGCTTCGCCCTGCTGTTCTTCGAGCTGCTGCTGCCGACCGGGGGCGTGCTGGCGGCGCTCGGCATCGCCGGGGTGGTCGCCGCCGGGGTGCTGGCGCTGGGCTCCGACAGCGACGGCGCCGACGTCATCGGACCGGCCCTGATCACCCTCGGGATCCTCTCCGGCATCACCTTCTACTACGTCACCCGCAAAGTGATTGCCGCCCACCAGCACCAGCCGGTGCGGGCCGGGACGGAGCAGCTGGTCGGCGCCTTCGCGGAGGCACGCAGCACGATCGACCCCGAGGGCCAGGTCTGGCTCGAGGGCACCTTGTGGAGCGCGCGGCTGGCGAGCGAGGATGCCCCGGCACAGCTGGGGGATAGAGTCCGGGTGGAGGCGGTGGATGGGTTGACGCTGGTCGTCAGCCCGGAGCCGGAGCCCGCGGAGCAGGCGAAGGAAGGAGTCAGCTGATGGAGGTCGCGCTGGGAGTACTCGTCGTTGTCCTCTTCTTCGCGCTGATCGCGGCGGGCTCCTCGGTCCGGGTCCTGCGCGAGTACGAGCGCGGCGTAATCTTCCGGCTCGGCCGGCTGATCGCCCAGAAGGGCCCAGGCCTGATCCTCCTGATCCCGCTGATCGACCGCATGGTCAAGGTCGACCTGCGGACGGTGACCCTGAACATCCCGCCGCAGGAGATCATCACCCGCGACAACGTCCCCTGCCGAGTCAACGCCGTCGCCTACTTCCGCGTCGTCGACCCCAACCGGGCCGTGGTCGAGGTCGAGAACTACCTGCTCGCCACCTCGCAGATCGCGCAGACGGCGCTGCGCTCGGTCCTCGGCAAGGCCGAGCTCGACCAGCTGCTGGCCGACCGCGAGCGTCTCAACGAAGAGCTGCAGAAGATCATCGACGAGTCGACCGAGCCCTGGGGGGTCAAGGTCACGGCGGTGGAGATCAAGGACGTCGAGATCCCGGAGCAGATGCAGCGGGCGATGGCGCGCCAGGCCGAGGCCGAGCGCGAGCGGCGGGCCAAGATCATCAACTCCGAGGGCGAGTTCCAGGCCGCCCAAAAGCTCACCGACGCCGCCGACATCATCAGCACCAACCCCGCCTCGCTGCAGCTGCGCTACCTGCAGACGCTGCTGGAAATCGGCAGCAACCAGAACACCACCGTCGTCTTCCCGCTGCCGATGGACGTGCTGGAGCCGTTCGTCGGCAAGGGCGCGGTCGACCGCGCCACGGGCAGCGAGCGTCCGCCCCGGCCACCGGCTCCGCCTGCGGCCCCGGCGCCTCCGGCGGTTGACGAGCCCGACCCAGGCGACCTCCCCCCCTCCCGGTCCTGAGCGCGCCGGAGATACGCATCGACCAGCTGAGTGGGCTGAGGACGATCCTCGCCCCTGGCCGGGCCGAGCGACCGGACCAATTCAAGGCCGCCAGCGCCGGCCGGGCCGGCGAGGGCGACAAGGCCGACAGCTGCCCCTTCTGCGAGGGACGCGAGGACCAGACCCCGCCCGAGCTCTACGCGCTGCGACCCAACGGAGGCGGCACCGACGGCCCGGGCTGGCTGACCCGCGTCGTCCCGAACCTCTACCCGGCGCTGGGTTCCTCATCGAGCTCCGAAGCGCAGGGAGACGGGGGGACGCCCGGTGCCGACGCCGGCTCCTTCGCCAGCAGCGGCGACCCGCTGCTGGCCTCGCGGCGGGCGGGCGAACCGGACCTCTTCTCCTCGCGCCCGGCGAACGGCGCGCACGAGGTGCTGATCAGCGCCCCCAAGCACGTCACCGCGATGGCCGAGCTCGGCGACGAGCAGCTGGCCGCCGCGATCGCGACCTGGCGCGAGCGCATGCGCGCCCACGCCGAGGCCTCCTGCGTACAGCTGATCGTCAACGAGGGCGGTGGGGCCGGCGCCTCGCTCGAGCACAGCCACGCGCAGCTCTACGCGTTGCCCTTCGTTCCCGCCGCGATCGCCCGCGAGCGTGAGCGGGCCGGCGCCTACGGCGAACGCACCGCCGGCTCCGGCCTGCTCAGCGACGTCCTGGTCGAGGAGGTGCGCCGCCAAGAGCGCCTGGTGGCGATCGACGACGAGGCAGCGCTGATCTGCCCCTGGGCCTCGCGCTCCCCCTTTGAGCTGCGGGTGATCCCGCGCCGCGAGGCCGCCCGCTTCGAGGACGACGAGACCGGCGCGGCGATGATCGGCACCGCGATGCGGGTGCTCGCCGCCCGTTTCGGCGGCCCGCCGCAGCTGAACCTCTGGGTCCGCACCGCCCCCCGCGGCGCCGAGCAGTTCCACTGGCACGTCGACATCGCCCCGCGACTGACGATCAAGGCCGGCTTCGAGCTCGGCACCGGAGTCGACATCAACATCTACCCGCCCGAGCGCGCCGCCGCAGATCTGCGCGAGTGCGTGTGAGTCGCCGGTAGGGTCACGCCGATGCCGCCGAACCCGCGACCG
Organism: Solirubrobacterales bacterium; assembly: GCA_036277915.1. GTDB lineage: Bacteria > Actinomycetota > Thermoleophilia > Solirubrobacterales > 70-9 > VAYN01. The sequence goes on along the minus strand of DASUMA010000021.1, from coordinate 142,983 downwards.
ATCCCCCGCTTCATCGCCGACACGACGCAGGAGGGGATTCCCCACGGCCGCTTCGCCGAGCGGCTGCGCGAGAGCTTCGTCGCCGCCGTCGACGCGCTCGGCGACCTGCCGCAGGGCGTCGCGGTGCCGGAGGAGCTCGACTGGTTCCCGGAGCGCGCCTGGGGCGGGCGGGTCTGGGTTCCGTGCTCGGCCCACAGCCAGAGCGAGGAGGGCGAGATCGAGCTCTTCGGGCACGTCTCCTACGTGCAGCCCGCCGGCGGCGAGCCCAGCGACTTCGAGGCCAAGGCCGACTTCACCGACGTCCTCGCGGCCGACAATCCGGAGTGGCGGATCGACCTCAACGACGACGTGATCGGCCGCTGGCGGGGGGAGAACGGGCGCGCCGGCGCGGTCACCCTGGTCTGGGGACGGCCGCTGGTCCGCGGCGCCTTCGCCGCCACCGCCGAGCTCGACGGCGAGGCGGTCGACCAGGAGCTGGTCTCCCAGGAGCGCTTCACCCTGATTGCCCTCGACGCCCTCGAGGCCTACGGCGACGACGTCTTCATGGCGGTCAAGCTCTGGAGCCGCCGCGGCCTCGAGCTCGCTTCCGAGAGCCTCTACGCCGCCTAGCTGGCGGCAGCCCCTACCCGAGCACTTCGATCTTGGCGCCGGTGCCTGCCCGGGCGAGGCGCGCGTCCAAGGTGATCAGCGGTTCGTCGAGCATCGAGGCGAGAGCGACGTAGAGGCCGTCGTAGAAGCTGACGTTCTCGCGTAATCCCCAGGCGGTGTACACGAGGAGTTCGTGCGAGACCCGGCGCAGCGAGAGGTCATCCAGCTCCCAGAGCGCTTCCCCGGCCCGGTCCGCGTCGATGCGGCCGAGCCTTGCCGCACGGCGAAGTGCGTGGCCGACCTCGGCGTCGAGCAGCTCCGGGACCCAGAGGGCATGGTCCTCTCCCCGGAGCCGCTCGGCCGCCGCGCCAGCATGCTCGCCGCCGGCCAGAAACTCAACTACCACCGACGCGTCGACCACCGGCATCAGTCACCCCGGGCTTCCCGGATCACGTCGACCGCGAACCCCGAAGGCAGCCCCGAGGGCGGACGGCCCTTGTGGCGCTCGGCGATTTCCTCGATCGTCATCTTCCGCCTGGAGGTCGACAGCTGCTTCTTTATGTAGTCGGACAGGGTCATCCCCTCCTCCGCTGCCCGGACCTTCAAGGCCCGGTGCAGCTCATCCGGCACGTTTCTGATCTGAATCATCTTGGACATGTCCTGCACATTAACCCTCGCGCTGGACATGTCGATCACCTCGGCTGGTCTCATGCACGAGATCCTGCCGAGCGCGAACGCACGTGTGGCGCGCACTTAAGACCAATTGCGGGCCAATTCACGCGCGAAAGGCGCAAATCAGGTGGAGAGTGCCCCGAGCTGGATTCGAACCAGCGGCCTATCCCTTAGGAGGGGATCGCTCTATCCAGCTGAGCTATCGGGGCGGGAGGCCGATTATCGCGGGTCCGAAGCGGGGCGGCCTGCATGGTTTCGCCCGCGGGAGAGCAACTTTCCGGTGCCTCGACTCGTTGTAGTCGAGAGTGCAGCCCGTGAGGCACCAGAACCGACCCGCGCGCCGGCTTCCGGCGACGCTCGCCATTCTGCTCGGCCTGGTCGCCCTGCTCGCAGGCGTGCAGAGCGCGCTTGCGGCTACCGGCCCGCAGGCGCGCAGCGTCGAGTTTGACGGCCGCAAGCTGAGCCTGCCGCCCTCCTGGCCGGTCTACCGGCTCGCCCAGCACCCGGGAATGTGCGTGCGCCTCGACCGCCGCGCCGTCTACCTGGGGACGCCTTCGGCGCAGCAGCGCTGCCCGGCCGACGCCGCCGTCGGCGGCCGCCGCGCGATCCTGGTCGAACCCCGCTCCGCCTCCGACTCGCGCCGCCCGACCCTGCCGACCCCTCCCCAGAAGGTCGCCACCGCCTCCTCCGGCGCCGTCTTCACCGGCCTCGGCTTCGACGCCTGCAGCACGCCCACCTCGCGCTCGATGGCGGCCTGGGAGGCCTCGCCCTACCGCGCCGTCGGCGTCTACATCGGCGGTACCAACCGCGCTTGCTCGCAGCCCAGCCTGACTCCGGCCTGGGTTGAGGAACAGACCAGCAACGGCTGGTACCTGATCCCCACCTACGTCGGCCTGCAGGCGCCGACCTCGGCCTGCTCCAGCTGCGCCAAGCTGAACAGCGCCGAAGCGACCGCACAGGGCGCCGCCGCTGCGGTCGACGCGGTCGCCCAGGCGAGTGCGATCGCGATGGGGCCCGGCAGCCCGATCTACTTCGACATGGAGGCCTACTCCCAGACCTCCAGCGCCTCCGCGGCCACCCTCGCCTTCCTCGAGGCCTGGACCGAAAAGCTGCACTCGCTCGGCTACATCTCCGGCGTCTACAGCTCCAGCGCCTCCGGGATCGAGGACATCGCCGGGCAGGTCGGCACCGGCTACGTCCTCCCCGATGACCTCTGGTTCGCCAACTGGAACGGGCGGGCCGACGCGCTCGACCCCGAGGTCCCATCCACGGCCTGGACCGCGCACCAGCGCATCCACCAGTACGAGGGCGGTCACAACGAGACCTACGGCGGGATCACGATCAACATCGACAACAACTACGTCGACGCGGCGACGGTCGGGACCGCCACCCTGCCCGCCGAAGACGACCCGGTCGGCTACCTCGACCGCACCGGCGCCCCCGAACCGGGCCACGTCCGCGTCAAAGGCTGGGCGTATGACCCCAACTCGCCGGGCTCGACCCTGGCGATCCGCGCCGTCGTCGGCGGCCGCGCCGGCCAGCCCGGAACCGCCTGGTTCGAACTGGGTCCGATCGCCAGCCTCTCGCGCGGCGACGTCGGTGCCAAGTACCCGGTCGCCGGCAAGCGCCACGGGTTCGACACGACGATCGCGACCCTGAAATCGGGCTCGCAGCCAGTCTGCGTCTACGCGGTCGGGATCGCCCCGGGCGGCGACCGCCTGCTCGGCTGCAAAGCGACCACGATCCCGGTCGCGGTCACCTTCTCCAACATCAAGCAGACGAAGCGCGGCGTGCAGGTGCGGGTCTCCTGCGCCTGGCCGACCGGCACCCGCTGCCCGGGCCAGCTGGCGCTGCGGGCGCGAGTCGCGGTGACCAAGCGCAGCGGCGGCCGGGCGCGGACCCGGGTCGTCGACCGCTCCCTGGGACGGCGGCCGTTCAACCTCACCGGCAAGCGCTCCCGCGCTTTCGTGATCCCGCTCACGGCCGGCGGCCGGGCGCTGCTGAGCCAGCGCGGTGAGCTGCGCGCCCAGCTGATCGCATCGATCCCCGGCGGGCGCCGGGTGCAGAAGCTGTCGCTGGGCGGATAGCCCTCAGCCGCGGTCGGGCCGCTCCGGGTAGATCTCGTCGATCGTGACCAGGGCGCTGTACGGCGCCTGCGCGGCGGCCTCGATCCGCTCCGCTCCGCCAGCCAGCCGGTCGACGACGGCGACGACGCCGGCGATCTCCAGCCCCTCCTCGCGGATCCGCTCGATCGCCTTCGCGGTCGAGCCGCCGGTGGTCACCGTGTCCTCGACGACGAGGCAGCGCATGCCGGGGCCGACCGGGCCCTCGACCCAGCGCTGCAGCCCGTGCTCCTTGCGCTCGCCGCGGACGAAGAAGGCGACGAGACCGTCCCCAGCTGGAACGGCGATGGCCGCGGTAGATGGCGGGATCGCCGCCGTCGCCGGGCCACCAACCGCCTGCGCGCCCAGCTCCAGCGCCCTCGCCGCGATCAGCTCACCGGCGGCGCGGAACCCGGCCGGGCGCATCAGCGCCCGCCGCGCGTCGACGTAGTACTGGGCGACGGCGCCGCTGGCGAGGGTGACCTCGCCGAGAATCAGCGAGTGCTCGCGCAGCTCACCGAGCAGCGTCTCCTTGGCAGCGGCGAGGTCGGTCACGGCGGCCATCCTAGCCGCGCCGCCCGCAGGGGTCAGGCCTCCGCCGACTCCCGGAAGCCCTGGCGCCAGCTCGGGTGCGCCGGCGCCCAGCCGAGCTCCCGCTTCGCCTTTGCGTTGCTGGCGCCGCGCATGGTCAGCGCCGCGTCGACCATCGCCTTGCCGGCGGCCAAGCGCCCGAGCCAGGCCGGGACCCGGCGCGGCGGCTTCGCCCCGATCGCCTCGGCGTAGACGGGCAGCCACTCGTGCAGCGGCGCCGGCTCGTCGTCGACCACGTTGTAAGCGCCGGACCCGTGCTCGATCGCGGCCAGCACCGCGGCGGCCGCGTCCTCGAGGTGGATGAAGGAGAAGGTCCCGGTGCCGGAGCCGACGACCGGGTAGCGGCGCTTGCGCACGTCTTCCCACGAGGACCCGCCCTGGCCGAAGTAGGTGCCGGGTCCGTAGAACCAACCGAAGCGCAAGACCACGCCCTCCAGGCCCTCTGCCTCCAGCACCTGCCGTTCGAGGTCGAGGATCGCCTCGACGCCGGCGGCGAAGTTGCCCGGCGCCGCGTCGTTGGTCGGCGCCTCCTCGTCCTTCACCCAGTCACCCTCGGGCCGGTAGAAGAAGGCGACGCTCTCGGCGACGATCCGCTGCGCCCCCGCGGCCCGTGCCGCCGCCACCAGGTTCCGCGTCCCCTCGGTCCGCACCCGGTTGGTCGGCGCCAGGTAGTCGCTGCGCGGCTTGAACTTCGGCGGCAGCGCCGTCAGCGCGTGGACGACGGCCTCCGGCGTCGCGGCGGCAACCGCAGCATTCAGCGCCTCGGCGTCGAAGACATCGCAAACCACCGCCTCTCCTCCAGCCGCCCGAATCTCCTCCGCCTTCTCCTCCCGCCGGGTCATCCCCGTCACCTCGTGCCCGGCCGCCACCAGCTGCCGCACCAACGGCCGCCCGATCGCTCCACTAGCCCCCGCGACGAAGACCCGCATACCCCAACCTTAAATGCGTCTCCCGAAATCCAGGAGAGCAGCTACCAGATGAAGATGTCCTCGCCGAAGTTGATCCGCTCGTAGATCTCCGGCTGGTCGGCGATGAAGGTGCGGAGGCAGCCGTGGCTGGCGGGGTAGTCCGGCACCGATTCGTAGCCGTGCACTGCGTAGCCGCCGTAGAAGTAGAACGAGTAGTACATCCCGTGCGAGTTGTAGCCGGGTTCCTGGCGGATGAACTCGAAGTGGCCGGTCACCGTCGGGGTTGAGGACTTTCCGGAGGAGATCGGGTAGATCGCGAACGGCTTGTCGCCCTTGGCGAAGACGAGGACCTGCTTGGAGAGCGGCGCCTCGACGTGTTCGCCGGCGCCCGGGTACCGGACCTCATAGGCACCCTTGCCGTTGTAGACCGCCTTGACCAGGCCGGCGCCGGCCCGGTAGCTGCGCGACTTGTCGTTGACTTTGCGGTAGGCGAGCACGCCGCGCGCGGTCTTGCCGCCGAAGCAGCGGCCGCTGTTGGCGATATAGCCCATCTTCCGCATCGCCTTCTTGAAGCCGACGACGACGTCGCCGCACTGGCCCTGGTGCAGGGAGGGGAAGCTGACCTTCCAGCTTTTGCGCACGGTGCTGTCGCCACCCAGCTCCGGCGTCGCCTCGTGCTTGGCCGCCACCGCGTACTTGCCGTCCTCGCGGACGAAGACGCTGGTGCGGAAGCTGCCGCTGTCGCCCTTGCCCTTGCCGACCGCCAGGCGGTGGCTGATCAGCTCCTTGCCGTCGAGGTAGAAGCTGACTTCCACCTGCTGTCCGGGGACGTAGGGGCTGACGGTGCCGAAGACGGGCACCTTGGAGTAGATCTGGGCGCGGCCGCCGTCGAGGTGACCGAGCTTGATCTTCACCGTCGCATCGGGGACCGGCGCCGGCTTCGGCGTCGCCGCGGCAGCCGCAGAGGGCAGCGCCAGCAAGGCAGCGAGGACCAGCGTCGGGGCGAGGCGGCGGAACATGGCCGAAAATCCTACTGGCCGCCGACGGCGGCTACTGGGCCAGCAGCGCAACCGAGTTGTTCAGCATGTGCAGGAGGATTCCGGGGACGATCGAGCCGGTCTTCTCGTAGAGCAGGCAGAGCACGAAGCCGAAGACGATCAGCGGCGGCACCGCGGTGGCCCCGGTGAGGACATGGAGGCCGCCGAACAGCGCGCCCGCGATCAGCGCCGCCGGGACTCGCGAGAGCTTCTCCCGCAAGCCGCCGAACAGCATCCCGCGGAAGCAGATCTCCTCTGAGATCGGCGCCGCGATCGCGATCAGGAGGATCTGCACCGGCAGCGCCCCGAAGCCCTCGGCGATGTCCTTCTGCTCCGGTTCGACGACCAGCAGCGAGTAGAAGAGCGCAAACGCCAGGTAGGCGCCGACCGCGGCCGCGATCCACCCGAACGCCGAGGGCTGAAAGCGACGCAGCCCGAGCCGGGAGAAGATCTCTCCCAGCGTCTCGGCGCCGCGCTGGGCGGCGATCGCCATCGGCACCATCAGGAACCCTGCCGCCGTCCCCAGCTGCACGCCGACATTGCCGAAGGTGGTGAGGTCGCCGTCCTCCTGGTGCCCGATCACCGCCGCGGGGATTCCCAGCACGATCCCGGTGCCGATCGCCAGCAGAAGCCCGAGCACCGCGGTGCCGGGACCCCAGTTCGAGTAGGGAAACTCCCTCCCGGGCGCCTCCTCGGGGGGGTTCGCGGCTAAGTTGGTCTCCATGTCGCCGGCAGTTTCACAGGTCTCCCGCTCGACCCGGACCCGGCTGCGCATCATCCGCCGCCTGCTCTTCCTGGGGATCTTCCTGGTGCTCGGGGCGATGGCGCTGAACCAGTTCACGGACCTGAGCAAACTGGCAACCGGGATCCTCGCCTCGACCGCGGTGATCGGGCTGATCGTCGGCTTCGCCGCCCAGCACACGATCGCCAACATGGTCGCCGGGGTTCAGATCGCGGTCTCGCAGCCGATCCGGATCGGCGACCTGATCACCTTCGACGAGAACGAAGGGCGAGTCACCGACATCACCCTCTCCTACACCTACATCAACCCCGGCGACGGCAGCTCGGTGGTGATCCCGAACCAGCTCCTAGTCGAAGGGATCGTCCACAACCACTCGACCGCAGACACCCAGGCCTGAGATGACGCAGCGGACTCGGCGACACAGGCGCCGGGGGATCGGCCTCGGGGGCAAGCTGCTGCTCGCCTTCGGCGCCGTCTTCGCCGTCGCCGGGATCGCCGTCATCGCCGTCACCTCCTGGGTCCTCGACGTCGCCGCCGACGCGCCCGACCTCTCCTCCTGCAAACCGGTCGGGACCGGCGGCAACTCGACCGTCTACGCCGCGAACGGGACCAAGCTCGGCGCGATCGCCTCCAGCGAGGCCCGCGACCCGGTCGCGATCGAGCGCATCCCCAAGACCCTGCAGCGGGCGACGGTGGCAATCGAGGACGAGCGCTTCTACGAGCACGGGGGGTACGACATCGAGGCCATCGCGCGGGCGGCACGGAGGAACATCGAAGCCGGCGAGACGGTCGAGGGTGGCTCGACGATCACCCAGCAGCTGGTGCGAAAACTCTGCATTCCCGACCCGGCGCAGACGATCGAGCGCAAGATCGAAGAGGCGAAGCTGGCGGACGAGTACCTCGAGCGCCACTCGCGGCGGGAGATCCTCGGCTCCTACCTCAACGTCGCCTCCTACGGCACGGTCGAAGGAGCCACCGCGGTCGGGGTCGGCGCCGCCGCGCAGATCTACTTCTCGCGGCCAGTCTGGAAGCTCGACCTGGCCCAGTCGGCGCTGCTCGCCGGGCTCCCCCAGGCGCCCTCCGAATACAACCCGATCCTCCACCCCCGGGCCGCCAGGGCGCGGCGCAACGAGGTGCTGCGGAAGATGGCCCAGTTGGGCTACGTCACCCGCGAGCGGGCCGCGGCCGCAGCCGAGCGCGGGCTCGAGCTCGACTTCACCGGCGACTACTTCGCCCACCGCGAGCCCTTCTTCTTCGACTACGTCGAAGACCGGCTGATCGACGCCTACGGGGCGGAGAAGGTGCGGCGCGGCGGCCTCGAGGTGCAAACCACGATCGACCTCGGCCTGCAGGAAGTCGGCCTGGACGCGATGCGCTCAGCCTTGCCCTACTCGACCGACCCCTCCTCGGCGCTGGTCTCGATCGACCCGCGCAGCGGCCGCATCCGGGCGATGGTCTCGAGCTCCGCCTACGACGCCAGCCAGTTCAACCTCGCCGCCCAGGGCCATCGCCAGCCCGGGTCGACCTTCAAGGCCTTCGTCCTCACCGCCGCGATCAAGCAGGGGATCGACCCCTACTCGACCTTCTACACCTCGAAACCCCTCAACCTCGACCTCCCCCACTGGGGCCACTGGGAGGTGGCGACCGCCGACGAGGGCTACCAGGGCACGGTCAACCTGCAGCAGGCCACGGTCTCCTCCGACAACACGGTCTTCGCCCAGCTCGACCTCGACGTCGGCCCGGCGAGCGTCGCCCAGACGGCAAAGTCGATGGGGATTGAAAGCGAATTGGACGGGATCCCGGCGGAGGGAATCGGCGGCCTCCGTATTGGCGTCTCGCCGCTGGAGCTGACCGACGCCTACGCGACCCTCGCCTCCGGCGGCATCCACCGCAGCCCGGTGGCGATCGACCGGGTCGTCTTCCCCGGCGGCAAAGTCGACCGCCCGGAACAGCCACTGCCCCGCCGCGTGCTCACCAAGCCAGTCGCTTACGAGGTGACCCGCCTCCTGCACGACAACATCACCGAAGGCACCGGCACCGCCGCCTACACCGGGTGCGAAGGCCAGGCCGGGAAGACCGGGACGACCGACGAATACACCGACGCCTGGTTCGCCGGCTACCAGCCGAACCTGGCGACCGCGGTCTGGGTCGGGTACCCGCAGAACAACGACATCTCGATGTCCTCGGTGCACGGGATCACCGTCTTCGGCGGCACCTTCCCGGCCGAGATCTGGAACGCCCTCTACAGCGGCGGCGACGTGCCATGCGAGGAGTTCGCCGTGCCCGAGCAGAAGATCAGCTGGGCGCCGTACTACGGCCGCTTCGCGACGGCGAGCCCGCGCGACACGGCGCGCACCGGAAAAGGCGCAAGCGACGAGAGTGGCGAACCGCTGCCCGGCTCCGATGCGGTCGGCGGCTACGACCCCAACGCCTACGCCCCCGGCGCCGGCCAGGACCCGGCGCCGCTGCCCCCCGCGCCGCCGAGCCAGGGCGGCGTCGCCGGCGGTGCCTCCGCCCCCGGCTGACCCATGCACTTTGTAGCCCTGTGGGCGACAAAGTGCAGGGTGGTGGTCTGATCCTGGATCCCGGCCTGGCCTATGGACTGATGTGGGCGGGGTTCGCCGCGTACCTCGGAGTGCTGGTGATCGCACCGGCGTTGGGCAACCGCGTCATCTGGGGGACGATCGCGGTGCTGGTGGCCGCCTTCGCGCTGGCGCCGGTGCTGCTCTCCCACGACGTCTTCAGCTACGTCGACTACGCCCGCCTCGGCGTGGTCCACGACCTCGACCCCTACGTCCACCCGCCGGAGGCGGTCCCCGCCGACCCCGCCTTCGCCAACGTCACCTGGACCGAATCGACCAGCGCCTACGGGCCACTGTTCACGCTCGCGACCTACCCGCTTGCCTGGCTCGGGGTCGGTGCCGCGGTCGCGGTGCTGAAGGCGGTGGCGGCGCTCTCGGTCCTCGGCCTGGCCGCGCTCGCGGCCCGCATCGCCGCCTGGCGCGGGGTCGAGCCGCTGCGCGCCGCCGCCTTCGTCGCCCTCAACCCGCTGGTCCTCGTCCACATCGTCGGCGGCGCCCACAACGACGGCCTGACGATGCTGCTGGCAATGCTCGCCGTCGCCGCGATCCTCTCCGGCCGCGAGGCAGCCGGCGGGGCGGCGCTCCTCGCCGCGATCGCGACCAAGGCCTCAGCCGCCTTCCTCGCCCCCTTTGCCCTGCTGGCGACGCTGCGCGAGCGCCGCTGGCCGCGCCTGCTCGCCGGCGCGGCGATCGCGGCGGCACTCGTCGCCGCCTCCGCCTACGCCGCCTTCGGCTGGGACTGGCTCAGCGGCTTCGGCCTTGCCGGTGAGAACCAGAGCCGGACCAGCCACATGAGCCTGCCGATCACGACCGCCCGCCTTACCGGCCTCGATCCCGGCCCCGTGCGCGCCGCGGCCGCCGTCCTCTACGCCGCCCTCGTCGCCTGGCTCCTGGTCTGCACCTGGCGCGGCGGCGACTGGGTCCGCGCCGCAGCCTGGGCCGCGCTCGGCCTCCTCCTAGCCACCTCCTGGCTCCTCCCCTGGTACCTCGTCTGGGCGCTCCCGCTCGCCGCGGTCTCCCGCGACCGCCCGCTGCAGCTGCTCACCCTCGCCCTCACCGCCTACCAGCTCGGGGCGCGCATCCCCCTCTGAGTCAGAGGACTTCGGGCGTGCGCTCACCGGTCTCGCCAGCCGCCTCGGCTTCTTCCTCCTCAGGCGACGGATGCAGGATGCCCGTGTGGATGCTCCACCCCTCGCGGCGCCCGAGCGCCGTGACAGCGCCGACATAGAGGATTTCGGTCACGGTCATCACCCCGCGCACGGCGATCGCGATCAGCGAGCCGAGGGCGAAGCTCCCGCTCGGCAGCGCCGCCTTCACCGCCCAGGCGAAGGCGGCGTCCCGCACGCCGAGCCCGGCCGGGGCGACCAGCGTGACCAGCGCCGCGAAGTACCCGATCGCCTGCGCCGAGCCGACCAGGAGGATGTCATCGAAGGGGATGTAGGTGACCGAGCGGGCGACGCAGTAGATCCCCAGCGCCACCACGAACCAGTTTGCCGAGTAGAAGATGATCAGCCAGATCACCCCGCGCAGGGGGATCACCGCCGGCAGCGGTTCGCGCCCGAACGCCTTCAGCGCCCGGTTCGCGAGCGGCCCGAAAACACGCGGCGAGAGCACCGCTACCGCCAGCGGGATCAGCAGCAGCACCGCCCAGCGCAGCGGCTGCCCCTGGAGATCGGGGTGGTTGATGATGAAGTAGGCGGCGACGACCACCGCGGAGGTCGCCGAGATCGCCTGTTCGTAGACGATGCTGGCGATCGTGATCCGGCGCGGGATTCCGGCTTTTTCCGAGAGCAGGACCCGCCCCAGCACGTAGAGCACGCTGCCGGGCACATAGCGAGCCAGCATCGGCTGACCCCAGGCGACCTGCGCGCGGCCGAACCCGAGCGGGTAGCCGAGCTGGCGCAGGGTCAGATCCCACCCGTAGGCGCCGAGCACGTAGAAGATCGGGAGGATGATCGTGGCCGGGACCAGCCAGCCGACGTGGAAGTGCACCCCCTCGTTCTGGATCTCCGACCACTGGTCGATGACCGTGAGCACGAGGAAGCCGAAGATGAGGACCGCGAGACCGATCTGGAGACCGAGGCGGACGGCCCGGCTGCGCGGCGGCTTGGTCCCGATCTTGGCGCCGGCCTCGCCGACGCGGTGCAGAAATGGTTGGCGACGCTCCACGTCCGTCGCACCTTAGTGAGGCCGCCGGTGCGCACCACCGACGACCCCCCGAACGGCGTGGAGGACAATTCCGGCGTGGGCGAGTTCGAGCTGCTGGCAAAGGTCTGGGGGCGTCTGCCCGACGCCGGGCCGCGCCTGCGCCTCGGCGCCGGCGACGACGCAGCTGTGACCGTGCCCGGAGGCGCCACCGCGACCTCGGTCGACGCCCTGGTCGAGGGCGTCCACTTCCGCCGCGGCCAGGCAGGGCTGGCGCTGGTCGGGCGCAAGGCGCTCGCCACCGCCCTCTCCGACCTGGCGGCAATGGGCGCCGAAGCCGGCGAGGCCTACGTCGTGCTGGGCGCCCCGCCGGACCTGAGCGAGGCGGAGTGCCTGGAGCTGGTCGACGGGATCGCCACCCTCGCAACCGAAACCGGCACCGCGATCGCCGGCGGCGACCTCACCCGGGCACCGGTGCTGACCCTGGCCGTGACCGTGGTCGGCCACGCACCGCGCGCCGAGGACTTCGTCGGGCGCGGCGGCGCCGAGCCGGGAGACCTGCTCGTGCTCAGCGGCGAGATCGGGGGCGCGGCGGCGGGGCTGGCGCTGCTCGAGCGGCCGCAGCTGGCCGCAGCGGTCCCAGCCGAGACCGCCGAGCGGCTGCGCCAGCGCCAGCTCGATCCCACGCCCCGCCTGAGCACGGGACAGGCGCTCGCCCGAGCGGGAGCGACGGCGATGATCGACCTCAGCGACGGCCTCGGCGGCGACGCCGGGCACCTGGCCGCGCGCAGCGGCGTCGCCCTGCGGATCGACGCCGGCGCCCTGCCCCTGGCCAAGGGCGTGGCCGAGGTCGCCGCCGCGGCCGGGCGTGACCCGCTGCACCTGGCCGCCTCGGGCGGCGAGGACTACGAGCTGCTGGCGGCGCTGCCAGCAGCTCGGCTGGCCGAGGCCTCGGTCGCGATCGGTGAGGCCGCAGAAACCACGCTCACGCCGGTCGGCGAGGTTCTCGCCGGCGCGGGTGTCGAGATCAGGCTGCCTGGCGGGGGACAGGTGAAGGCGACTGGATACGACCAGCTGAGTCCGAATGCGAGCGCGGAGCGCCGAGCAGCTCCATGACGCCGCGCCGCTGCAGCATCGCCGCCGCGATCTGCGATGGGTCCGGCTTGTACATCCCGGATTCAACGAGGCTTTTCAGTTCCTGTGCCTGCATCGCCCCTCTTATCGGCGAAACACAGGAGATCCTTAGTTCTTGGTACTCGCACATGCGTCCATTCGTCAAGCACGACTAACCTTGTTTCGTGACTAACGGGTCGGCGCGCATCCTCTTGGTGGACGACGAGCAGTCGATTCAGACGCTGCTCAGCTACCCGCTGCGCAAGGACGGCTACCACGTGACTTCGGCCCTCGACGGCGGCGAGGCGCTGCAGCGCTTCGAAGAGGGGCGCTTCGACCTAGTGATCTTGGACCTGATGCTGCCACGCCTGGACGGGGTCGAAGTCTGCCGCCAGCTGCGCTCGCGCAGCCAGGTGCCGATCATCATGCTGACCGCGAAGGGGAGCGAGACCGACAAGGTCGCCGGCCTCGAGGTCGGCGCCGACGACTACATCACCAAGCCGTTCTCGATGCGCGAGTTTCGCAGCCGGGTCAAAGCGGCCCTGCGCCGCTCGCGTATGGGCGGCGAGGCGGCCGAGGGCGGCGCGATCGAGACCGGGGAGCTGACGATCGACTTCGACCGGCGCATGGTCACCCTGCGCGAGGAGGAGATCAAAGTCACCTACGTCGAGTTCGAGATCCTCGGAGCGCTCGCCCGCTCACCCGGCCGCGTGCTGACCCGCGAGACCCTGCTCGAGCACGTCTGGGGGGACTCCGAGTACCGCGACCCGCGCACCGTCGACGTCCACATCCGCCACCTGCGCGAGAAGCTCGAGCAAGACCCCAAGCAGCCCGAGTTCCTCTTCACCGTGCGCGGCGTCGGCTACCGCTTCCGCGAGTAGGTTCCGAGCATGCGCTGGCTCAGGCCCAGCAACCTCAGAAGCCGCATCACCCTGACCGCGGTGGCGATCAGCCTCAGCACGACGATCGTCGTCTACCTCGTCCTGGTGACGATCGGCGGCGCCGGCAGCGGCGACTCGGCAGTGAAGGCGCAGGCCCTGCTCGGCGGCCTGGTCGCGGCCCTGCTTGCGACCGCGATCGGCGCCTACTCCACGCGCGTGGCGTCGGCCAGCGTTGGCCGGCTCAAGGACGCTGCCCGCAAAGTCGCCGACGGCAACTTCGAGACGACGATCCCGGTCGCCTCGGTCGGCGGCGGGGAGCTCGGGCAGCTGGCCCGCACCTTCAACGAAATGCAGAAGCGCCTGGCCGAGCTAGACAGCGCCCGCAAGCAGTTCATCGCCAACGCCTCGCATGAGCTGCGGACCCCGATCTTCAGCCTCGGCGGCTTCATCGAGCTGCTCGAAGAGGAGGACCCAAGCCCGGAGGAGCGGGAGGAATTCGTGCGCACGATGCGCCAGCAGATCGAGCGGCTGACGAAGCTTGCCACGGACCTGCTCGACCTCTCCCAGCTCGACTCCGGAGCGGTGGTGATGCAGGCGAGCCGAGTCGACCTGACCGAGCTCGCGCGGGAAATCGTGCGCGAGTTCGGCCCGCGGGCGGATCTGCGCGGATCGCCGCTGGAGCTGAGGACTCCAGAGCAGCCAGCGGTCGCCCACGGGGACCCCGACCGGGTGCGTCAGATCATCCGTATCCTGCTGGACAACGCCCTCACCCACACCCCCGAGGGCACCAAGGTGACCGTGACTACCTACTCCGCCAATCGCCGTGCCGAGCTGACCGTCTCCGACGAGGGATCCGGAATCCCGCAGCGGACCCAGAGCCGGATCTTCGAGCGCTTCTACACCGCCGACAGCGCCGGCGGCTCCGGGCTCGGGCTGGCGATCGCCACCGAGCTCGCGCAGCGGATGGACGGGCGGATCACGATCAGCTCCAGCCGCCGCTACACCGCCTTCACGCTGGACCTGCCGCCGGCGACGGGCGAGGCCGCGCAGCCTCCGCGCCTGCCGGCCAGGGCGACCAGGTGAAGCGGGCGACGGCGCTCGCGGCGCTTGTCCTCGCCTTCGGCCTGCTCGCCGGCTGCGGCTCCAGCGACGACGGAGCGAGCGACGCTGCCGCGACCCACGCCGCCGCCACCGAGCAGCCCCGGGTAGTCGTCGAGACCGCCGGAGGCGGCTTCGACCCCGCCCAGGTCTTCCATGAAGCCTCGCCTGGCGTGGTCACGATCCGCTCCGTCTTCGGCAGCAGCGGCGCCGCCGAGGGCTCCGGCTTCGTCCTCAACGAGGACGGCGAGATCGTCACCAACGCCCACGTCGTCACCGACGAATCGAGCGGGGCCCGCAAGCCGGCCAAGGAAGTCTTCGTCGAGTTCCCCGACCGCAACGTCGTCGACGCCGAGATCGTCGGCTTCGACCCCTTCGCCGACGTCGCCCTGCTGCGGGTCGACCCCGAGGGCGTGCCGCTGCACCCGCTGGAGCTGGGCGACGACGCCGAGCTGCGGGTCGGCCAGCCGGTGGCGGCGATCGGCAGCCCCTTCGGCGAGCAGCAGTCGCTCTCGGTCGGCGTCGTCTCTGCCACCGACCGCTCGGTGAAATCGCTGACCGACTTCCAGATCGAGGGCGCGATCCAGACCGACGCCTCGATCAACCCCGGCAACTCGGGCGGGCCGCTGCTCGACGCCGGCGCTCGGGTGATCGGGATCAACCAGCAGATCGAGACCAGCTCCGGCGCCAACGACGGCGTCGGCTTCGCCGTCCCGGTCTCGGCGATCAAGCGCTCGATAGCGCAGCTGGAGGCCGACGGCAACGCCGAGTACGCCTACATCGGCGTCTCCAGCCAGGCGCTCTACCCGCAGCTGGCCGACAAGCTCGGCCTCGACACCAACTTCGGCGGCCTGCTGGCGACCGTGGTCAGCGGCGGCCCGGCGGAGAAGGCCGGCCTCAAGGGCGGCGACGAGAAACTGCGCTTCCAGGCCGGGGAATACCGCACCGGCGGCGACGTGATCCTCCAGGTCGACGGCCACGACATCGTCACCCCGGACGATCTCGCCCACTACGTATCGGCTCACAAGCCCGGCGAAGAGGTGACGCTGACGGTCCTGCGCGGCGGCGATCGCGAGCAGATCGAGGTCACTTTGGGCAAGCGTCCCGACAGCATCAACCAGGGCTGACTCGCACCACGCCGCCAAGGCGTGTAGAACTCCGGCCTTGCTTCAGGAAGTCGCACTTGGCCAGAAGTCCCTCACCGACTACACCCACATAGTCGGCAAAGAGCTCACCGAGCAGATCCGCGAGATGGCGGAGCCGCTGAAGGGCAAGCGGGTGCTGCACGTCAGCGCGACTGCTTTCGGCGGCGGCGTCTCGGAGATCCTCTACACGATCGTGCCGCTGATGCGCGACGTCGGCATCGACGCGCACTGGCACGTGATCTTCGGCAAGGAGGAGTTCTTCAACGCAACCAAGCTCCTGCACAACTCGCTGCAGGGCGCGGAGGAGACGCTGAGCGACGAGCAGTGGCAGGTCTTCGACGAGATCAACGAGATCAACGCCGACGGCCTTCAGGGCGAGTGGGACACGGTGATCGTCCACGACCCTCAGCCGATCGGCCTGCGCCGCGGCGCACTGGATAAGGGCAAGCACTGGATCTGGCGCTGCCACATCGACCTCTCGACCCCGAACCCGGCGCCGATCGCCCGCCTGCTGCCGCTGATCGAGGAGTACGACGCGACCGTCTGGCACCTGCCCGACTACGTCCCCGACGGCATCGACCACGGCAAGGACGGGGTCAACATCATCCCGCCGGCGATCGACCCGCTCTCGCCGAAGAACATGGCCTTCTCGCCCGAGGACGCCGCCTTCGTCTGCCGCCAGTTCGGGATCGACGTCGACCGGCCGCTGATCACCCAGGTCTCCCGCTTCGACCCCTGGAAGGACCCGATCGGCGTGATCGACGCCTACCGCGAGGTGACCAAGGAGGTCCCCGAGGCGCAGCTGGCGATGGTCGGCTCGATGGCGACCGACGACCCCGAGGGCCGCGAGTACTTCCAGAAGACCTTCGAATACGCCGACGCGGATCCCGACATCAAGATCCTCAGCAACCTCAACAACGTCGGCGCGATCGAGGTCAACGCCTTCCAGTCCCAGTCCGACGTCTGCTTGCAGAAGTCGATCCGCGAGGGCTTTGGCCTGACCGTGACCGAGGCGCTGTGGAAGGCGCGACCGACGGTCGCCGGCAACGTCGGCGGCATCCCCCTGCAGATCGAGGACGGGGTCGGCGGCTTCCTCGTCAACTCCCCTTCCGAGTGCGCCCAGCGCAGCCTCGAGATCCTCGCCGACCCGGAGCTGGGCAAGCGCCTGGGCCGGGCCGGCAAGGAGCACGCGCGGCGCGAGTTCCTCTCGCCGCGCCTCTTGCGCGACTGGCTCGGTCTGCTCGGCAAGCTGGAGGCCTGAGCCCCGTCCCTTAACCTTCGCGCGTGGACAGCTCGCCTCTGATCATCGTCTCGAATCGGGGGCCGGCCCAGTTCGAGCGCGACGAAGACGGGCAGCGCACTGTGCGGCGCGGTGGCGGCGGGCTGGTCACGGCGCTGTCGGGGCTGGTCTCCCACCGCGAGGCACTCTGGATCGCCTCGGCGATGACCGACGAGGACGTCGCCGTCTCCGAGGAGCGCGGCGGCCCAGTCGAGCTCTCGATCGACGGCATCGACTACCGGGTGCTGATGGTCGGCAGTGACCCGAGCGCCTATGAGCGCTTCTACAACGTGATCGCCAACCCGATCCTCTGGTTCATCCAGCACTACCTCTGGGACCTCTCCAACGCCCCGGACATCCGCCAGGAAGAGCTCGACGCCTGGGACTACGGCTACCAGGAGGTCAACCGCGACATCGCCGATGCCGTGGTGCGGCAGATCGAGGGCCAGGAGCGGCCGCTGGTGATGCTGCACGACTACCACCTGTACACGGCGCCGGGAATGATCCGCGAGGCCCGGCCCGACGCCTTCCTCCACCACTTCGTCCACATCCCCTGGTCGCAGCCCGACAGCTGGCGGGTCCTGCCCGGGCGGATCCGCGAGGCGCTCTTCGAGGGCATGCTCGCCAACGACATCATCGGCTTCCATACCCACGCCTACTGCATCAACTTCCTCCGCTGCTGCGACGAATTGCTGGAAGCCGAAGTCGACTACGTGCAGGGGGAAGTGCGCTACGGCGGCCACACGACGCTGGCCCGCGCCTACCCGCTCTCGATCGACGCCGAGCGGCTGCAGCGGGCGGCTGCCTCGCCGGAGGTGGCGGAGGCCGAGCGCGAGGTGCTGGAGCGCCGCCGCAAGCACCTGATCATCCGCGTCGACCGCGCCGACCTCTCCAAGAACGTCTTGCGCGGCTTCACCGCCTTCGACGCCTTCCTCTCCCAGCACCCCGAGTTCCGCGAAGAGGTGACCTTCATCGCCCACCTGCAGCCCTCGCGCCAGGACGTGCCCGAGTACGCCGAGTACCTGGAGCGGATCGAGGCCCTGGTCGCGGTCGTCAACCACCGCCACGGGACGACCGACTGGATGCCGATCGACCTGAAGATCTACGAGAACTTCCACGACGCGGTCGCCCGCTACAAGCACTTCGACCTGCTGATGGTCAACGCGATCTTCGACGGCATGAACCTGGTCGCCAAGGAGGCGCCGGCGGTCAATACCCGCGACGGCGTCCTGATGCTCTCCGAGAACACCGGCTCCCACGAGGAGCTCGCCGACTGCGTTCTCTCCGTCAACCCCTTCGACATCCAGGACCAGGCCGACGCGATCTACCGGGCGCTGACCATGGACCCCGAAGAGCGGCGGCTTCGGGCCGAGCGGCTGAAGGAGATCATCTTCTCGCGCAACCCCGGCGACTGGGTGGACGAGCAGCTGCGCGACATCGCAGAGCTGCGGGAGCAGCTGGCTTAAGGTCACCGCCAGCAAGCCCGGCGGGGAGAGTTCCCAGGGCTGGGAGCTTGACGTGGGATGCGAAGGGTCCGAGTTCGGTGGAGTGGGATCGGCAAGGCGGCCGCGATCGTCGTGGCCGGATTCGTCGGGCTGCAAGCGCTGCCCAGCCTGCTGAAGCCGCCTGAGCCGCCACCCCTGGCCGCGGACGTCGGCCTGCCACAAGCCAACCCGCCGGTCCAGATTCACACCACCCGCGCAGAAGCAGCCGCTCCCCTAGGCGTCGGACTCGGTCGCCCTGTGCCGGTGAACCGCCCTCGCCCCAGGCGTCCCCGACCCGCCAGCCCGCCGCCCGCACCAAAGCCGCCGCCGCCAAGCCCAACGCCGCCGCCGGCATCTCGGCCACCGGAACCAGCGCCCGTCCCGCCCCCGCCCGCACCCATCCCGCCAGCCCCCCCACAGCCCGAAGACGGCTCGCTGGAGTTCGCCCCGCACTGAGCGCGCCGTGGGCGCCCGTCCCCGCACAAACTCCACCGCTATAGTCCTTCGCCGTTTTGCCAGATCCCCGCGAATACGAGCTTGTCCTGATGCTGGACCCCCAGCTAGACGCCCCCGCGCGCGACGCGTTGGCGCAAGAGGCGCGAGGGCAGATTGAGGGCTCCGGCAGCCTCAAGCACGAGAACAGCTGGGGGCTTCGCAAGATGGCTTACGAAATCAACAAGCGCACGGAGGCGGACTACCGCTGGTTCCGCTTCGAGGCGCCGACTGAGCTGCTCGACTCGCTCGACCACAACCTGAAGATCGCCGACGGCGTGCTCCGCTTCCGCGTCTTCAAAGTCGACCCGAGCGCGCCGGTGATCGTGCCGCCGGTCGCCGCCGCCCCCACCGGGCCGCGCGAGCGCAGCGCCCAGGGAGCCCGTGAGGACCACGGCGACTCCGCTGGCGACGACGCCGACGAGTAGCGCTCTCACCGCCCGCGCCGGCAACGGCGCCACTCCCTTTTCCCGGCCTCGCTGTTTGCGGAAATGCCCTCCCGCGGGGGGAGAACTCGCGCCGCGCACCCTCTTAGACTGGAACTCAACAAGCGAATTCAGAGGAGTGAGTGCTTTGGCAGCTTCGAACGTGAACGTGGTGGTCATCACCGGGAACCTGACCCGCGACCCGGAGCTGCGCCATACCGGCGGCGGAACCGCCATCTGCGAGCTTCGGGTGGCCGTGAACAGCCGCCGCAAAGACGGCCAGACCGGCGAATGGGTCGACAAGCCGAATTACTTCGACGTCACTGTCTGGGGTGCGCAGGGCGAGAACTGCGCCAACTATCTGTCCAAGGGCCGCCCGGTCGCGGTCGAAGGGCGCCTCGATTGGCGTGAGTGGGAGGCGAAAGACGGCAGCGGCAAACGGCAGGCGGTGCAGATCGTCGCCAACACGGTGCAGTTCCTCGGCTCCCGCGACGGCTCCGGCGGTGGCGGGAACGGCAACGGTGGCGGTGGCTTCACGCCGCCGAGCAGCGACGTCCCCGCCGACACCTCCGACTTCGAAGGCGCCCCAGCCGGGGGCGGCGGAGGCGGCAGCGAAGACGACATACCTTTCTGAGCAGAATCCAGGGGCTGTCAGGTACACCGCCTGACGGCCTCTGGGCCTGATCAGTAGCATCCCGCGTCGCGATGGCTCGTAGAGAGAACTCATCAGACGGAAATCGGCGCGGACGGCGCGGCGCTGATCGTGCCCGCCCGCGCAAGTACACGCGGGTCAACGCCGAGGTCGTCGACTACAAGGACCTCAACCTGCTGCGGCGCTTCCTCTCCGATAAGGGGAAGACGCGCGGCCGTCGCGTCACCGGACTTTCCCGCCGTCACCAGCGTCAGCTCTCGGTGGCGGTGAAGCGGGCGCGCGAAATCGCCCTGCTTCCCTACGTCGGAGAGCGCTGATGGCGCAGGCAATCCTGCTGCAGGACGTTGAGACCCTCGGCGAACGTGGTCAGGCAGTCGACGTCTCCCCCGGCTACCTGCGCAACTACCTGATCCCGCGCAAGCTGGCCCAGCCGGCGACGCCCGGTGCCCTGGAGGAAGCGGTGCGCCTCAAGGAGGCCGCCGAAAAGGCGGAGAAGCTGCGCACCGAACGCGAAGCCGAGGCCGCTGGCCTGCTCGGGAAGACCGTGCTGACGATCCACCAGCGGGCCGGCGAGGACGGCAAGCTGTTCGGCTCGGTCGGGCCGAAGGAGATCGTCGATGCCCTGCGCGACGCCCGCGACCTGCGGATCGAGAAAAAAAAGGTCCGCCTCGAGCAGCCGCTGCGCGAACTCGGCACCTTCATGGTCGAGATCGAGCTTGCCGACGGCACCGTCGCCGCGGTCAAGACGATCATCAGCGAAGAGAAGTAGCGCTCGCTCGCCAGGCGCGCCGCTAGGCTCGCCGGGATGGCTTCAACGCGGCTACCCGCCCGCCCTGCCCTGCCGAAGCGGCTGACCCGTCGCGCCCGCGCGCGGACCAGGCTCGGCTGGGCGCGCTCGGAGCGCGAGACCGTTGGGCTTGCGGTGGTCGCACTCGGTGGCGCGGGGGCGGTTGTGGCAGGGCAGTTCAGCCGCCTGCTGCGGCGCCGCGCGCATGAGCGACGCAACCAGGAAGGACTGATCGAAGCCGCACCCGCGGCCGCGGCCGACACCGTCGGGGTTGCCGTGCGCGGCTACAGCGACGCGACCCGCAGCGAAACCGTCCTCTTCAACCTGCTGGCCGGCTTCCTCGGCGCTTTCACGCTGGTCCGGATCTCGACCTGGGGCATCCGCGACGGCCACGGCCCGTTCCGCAACGTCCGCATCGGCGGTCGCCATATCCACCACTTCGTGCCGGGGATCCTGATCGCCTTCACCGCCGGCACCGTCGCCCTCCTGGTCGAAGACGACGTCCTCGAGCAACGGCTGGCGGTGCCGATGGGCGCCGGGATCGGCCTCACCTTCGACGAGGCGGCGCTGCTGCTCGACCTGCGCGACGTCTACTGGACCCGCGAGGGCTTGCTCAGCGTCCAGCTCAGCCTCGGCGCCACCGCGATCCTCAGCATCGCCATCCTCACCCAGCGCATGCTGCGCCGCGGCGAGCGCCGCCAGGAGGAGGAGGGCTTGATCCCACCCTTTTCTCCCTCGTTGCAGGGACAGCATCCATAGCCGCTGCGGCGCTCTGTTAACTAGACCTCGATGCCGCAGCCGCCAGCCAGTCACGTCCCGCCGCAGAACATCGAGGCGGAGGAGTCCGTCCTCGGGGCGATGCTGGTTGCCGAGCCGGCGCTGACCCGGGTGATCGACGAGGTCAAGCTCAACTCGGCCGACTTCTACCTCGAGCGCCACCGGGCGATCTTCGGGTGCATCCACGACCTCTACGCGGCCTCCAAACCGGTCGACCAGCTGAGCGTCAGCGAGGCGCTGACCCAGCGCAACCTGATCGAGGAGGCGGGTGGCAAGCACTACGTCTCCGAGCTGGCAGCGAAGGTGCCGGCGGCCGGCAACGCCAAGCACTACGCCGAGATCGTCCAGGAGAACTCGCTGCTGCGGCGGCTGCTCGGCGCCGGCCAGGAGATCCAGGGCTGGGTGAACGAGCGCGCCGGGGAACCGCGCGAGCTCTCCGAGCGGGCCGAGAAGCTGCTCTTCGACGTCGCCCACAAAGAGCAGGCGAGCGACTTCCGGCTGCTCTCGGAGATCCTCCACGACGAGGTCGACCGCCTCGAGAAGCTCTCCACCGGCGAGATCGAGATGACCGGCACCCCCGCCGGCTTCCGCGACGTCGACGCGATCACCGGCGGCTTCCAGCCCGGCAACTTGATCATCGTCGCCGCCCGCCCGGCAATGGGGAAGAGCGCGCTGGTGGCGAACATCGCCGAAAACGTCGCGGTCAAGAACAACCAGCCGGTCGCCTTCTTCTCGCTCGAGATGTCCGAGGTCGAGCTCGCCCAGCGCTTCATCGCCTGCCGGGCGCGGATCTCCGGCGACAAGCTGCGCAAGGGCCAGGTCTCCGAGCGCGACTGGCCGAAGGTGGTGCGGGCCTGCAACGAACTCGAGGAAGCGCCACTCTGGTTCGACGACTCCTCCGACCTCGGCATCCTCGACCTGCGGGCGAAGGCGCGGCGGCTGCACGCCCAGGAACAGGACCGCGGCGGCCTCGGCCTGATCATCCTCGACTACATGCAGCTGATGCGCTCCGACGACGCCCGCGCCAACCGGGTCGAGCAGGTCGGCCAGATCAGCCGCGGGCTGAAGATCCTTGCCCGTGAGCTCGAGGTCCCGGTGGTGGCGATCTCCCAGCTCTCGCGCGCGCCCGAGCAGCGGACGCCGCCGAAGCCGCAGCTCTCCGACCTGCGCGAGTCGGGCCAGATCGAGCAGGACGCCGACGTCGTCGCCTTCCTCTTCCGTGAGGACTACTACCGCGACCCCGACGACGAGCCCGACGGCCTTGCCGACCTGATCGTGGCCAAGCATAGGAACGGCCCGATCGGGACCAGGAAGCTGGTCTTCCTCGACCGCTTCCCCAAATTCGCCGACTTCAGCGGCCAAGAAGCGCCAATCGAGCAGCCGGTCGGCGAGGAGCCGCCCTACGCCGACGCCAGCGCCGCGGGGCCTGAGTTCTGATGCCGGCAATCGCTCGCTCCGAGCCCTTCCGCGAACAGCCGTGCCCGCTCGGGGTCTGCGACGGCTCCGGCTGGATCCTCGGCCCCGAAGACGTGGCTCGGCCCTGCGATTGCCGGGCGGAGCGGCTCAACCGCGGGCGCAGCCGCGGCATCTCCTCGGTGATCCCGCCGCGCTATCGCGGCGTCTCCTTCGAGCGGCCGCCGGTCTCCGACATGGCCCGGGACCTGCAGACGAAAGCCGCGGTGGCCGAGGTCCGCGCCTACGTCGACGACCTCGACGCCAGGCTGCAGGAGGGCCGCGGCCTCTGGCTCTTCGGCGACACCGGCACCGGCAAGACGACGCTGGCGATGCTGATCTCCAAGGCGGCGCTGGAAGCGGGGCGCACGGTCGCGATCTACTCGCTGCCGAAACTGCTGGCGCGGATCCGCCGCACCTACGACTCCGAGCCCGGCGGCGACTCCTACCTCTCCTTCTTCGAGCGGCTGACCTCGGTCGACCTTCTCCACATCGACGACCTCGGGGCCGAGAAGCGCTCCGACTGGGTGCTGGAGCAGCTCTACGCGCTGATCAACGAGCGCTACGAGACGCAGCGCTCGGTCCTGATCACGACCAACCTCCAGCACGAGGAGCTGGAGGAGCAGATCGGCCACCGCACTGTCTCGCGGCTGAACCAGATCTGCGACGAGGTCCCGGTCTTCGGCGACGACCGCCGCTACGGCAAGGTCGCTTAGCCGCTCTCTCCCGACCTACAGTTCGGAGCAGGTTTTGAAGCCCATCTGCTTCGTCAGCTTGTTGAATTCGGCGAAGGACGATTTCGGCCCGGAGAGTTCGCCTTCCGGTTCCTTTTCGAGCCCGTCGCCAGCGGCTTCAAGCGCGGCGACGATTTCTTCGGCCTTGGCCTCGTCGCCGTCCGGGGCGCCGAGCTCGGCGAATTCCTCAGAGGCGGTCCGCAAGGGAGGCACCGCGGCTTTGGGGGTAGCGATCTTTTTGTTTTCCTGCTGTTTTTTCGGCAGCTTGCTGACCAGCTTCTGGTATTCGGTCGGGACGTTGGTGCAGATTTCGTCGCCTTTTTTCACGTACTTGGCTTTGGAGATCGAGGTGGAGGCGATGCTCGGCGGCTCGCTGCCGCTGTCCCCACTGCCGCTGCTGTCGTCGCTGCTGCTGCCGCAGCCGATCCCAACCGCCGCAATTGCCAAGACCGCAAGAAGCACCCCGATGATTCGCCCGAACACGTCCGCCTCCAGATTCTTTGACTAATGGAGGGATAACCCTACAACGCGCCCGGCCCCCAACCCCGTCACAATCCCCCGCTGATGCCAGGTGTGGTCATAGTCGGTGCCCAGTGGGGCGACGAGGGAAAGGGCAAGATCACCGACCTGCTCGCGGAGCAGGCGGAGGTGATCGTGCGCTTCCAGGGCGGCAACAACGCCGGCCACACGATCGTGCGCGAGGGCCAGCAGTACAAGTTCCACCTGATCCCCTCCGGGATCCTGCACGCGGAGAAGACCTGCGTGATCGGCAACGGCGTCGTCGTCGACCCGCGGGTGCTGCTCGGCGAGATCGATGAGCTGAAACGGGCCGGGATCAGCGTCCGCAACCTGCGGATCTCCGCCAACGCGCACCTGATCATGCCCTACCACGTGCTCCTCGACACGGCCGGCGAGACGAAGCTAGGCAAGCTCTCTATCGGCACCACCAGGCGCGGGATCGGCCCCTGCTATGCCGACAAGGCGCTGCGGCTGGGAATCCGGGTGCAGGACCTGCTTGACGAGAAGATCCTGCGGACGAAGATCCGCGCCGCGATCGAGCCCAAGCAGCAGGCGCTGCGCGAGCTCTCGGTGCAGCGCCGGAAGATCCGCAAGGAAGCCGGAGAGGATGCAAGGGCCCCCGAAGTGGCCGTCGCCGAGGTCCCAGACCCGCGTCTCGACTTGCACGCGATGGTCGAGGAACACGTCAGCTTCGGCCACCGGCTGGAGCCCCACATCGCCGATACCGCGCGGCTCTGCTGGGACACGCTCGACGCCGGCAAGACGGTGATCTTCGAGGGGGCGCAGGCAGCGCTGCTCGACCTCGACCACGGCACCTATCCCTTCGTCACCTCCTCCAACCCGATCGCCGGCGCGGCAACGGTTGGCGCCGGAGTCGGGCCGACCGACATCACCGAGGTCTGGGGGATCGCCAAGGCCTACGCGACCCGGGTCGGCGCCGGTCCCTTCCCGACCGAGCTCGAGGACGAGCTCGGCGACCACATGGTCGAGCGCGGCCACGAGTTCGGGACCACGACCGGGCGCCGACGCCGCTGCGGCTGGATGGACCTGGTCGCGCTCCGCTACGCCGTCCGCCTCAACCGCATGGACTCGCTGGCGATCACCAAGCTCGACGTGCTAAGCGGGATCGGCCCGCTGCGGGTGGCGGTCCGCTACCGCTCCAAGGAGGGCGCCGTCCTCGACAGCTTCCCCTACCACCAGTCGATCCTGCACTCGGCCACGCCCGAGTACGAAGAGCTGCCGGGCTTCGACGAGGACATCGGCGAGTGCCGCGAGGAGGCGGACCTGCCGCAGGCTGCGCGCGACTACCTCGCCTACATCGCCGAGTTCGTCGGCGTGCCGGTGCGGCTGGTCGGAGTCGGGCCCGACCGCGACCAGACGGTGCGGCTGGGCGAGTAGCGGCGGGTGCCGCAGCGGTGCCCTAGGAGACCGCGGTCGGCCCGAGGGCGGCGACTTTCCAGCCACCGCCTTCCTTGACCATCGGCATCGCGTAGTTCTTGCCGGTGGTGCCGTGGTACACGGCGACGCCGTCGGCGCCGAGGCTGGAGATCGGGCCGCTCATCGTGTTCGCCCAGACCCCGGGTTCGAGGAAGGGGTAGACGGCCGCGAAGGTGGCGGCGCAGCCGCGCCCGCCGGCGGCGAACCGTTCCAGCGAGGAAATGGCTTTCGGCGTCATCTTCGCGCAGGCGGTCGACCAGTCCTGGGCACCGCGGGCGGCCATGTAGGACTCGAGCACGGCGGATGCCGCTGCGGCTTCGGGGTCGAGCCCGGCCGTCGCCTGACTGCTGGGCTTGGAACCCTTCTTCTTCTTCGCGCTCCCGAGCTTGCCCGAGCCCTGCGAGGCGCCGGAGCCACCCACTTTGCCGCCGTTGCCCTTCGAGCCGTTGCCACCGGACCCGTCCGAGCCGCTCTGCCCTTCCGAGCCGGCCGATTCGGTGAAGCCCGCTGCTTCTTCTTCGATCGGCGCCGCGCTGCTGCCACTGCTGCTCTGCCCGCCGCCAGCGCTGTTCGATCCCTTAGAGGCTTCCTTCCCGGCGCCGGGCTTGGCGCTGGCGGGGCTCTTCGGCTGGCCGCCGGCGACCGTGGGGGTGGTCGGGGAGTCCGAATCGTCACCGCCGGTTGCGGAGACGATCAGCACAGCGACCAGGGCGGCCACCAGCACCCCAAGCCCGACTTTTACCGGCCCTCCCATAGAACGATCGGGGATTCTATTGGATTAATTCGTTTATAGGTACGTTCCGGTTCGCGAACGCGTCCTTTCTGGTCTAGAGTCTCGATGTGGCTTCCAATAGACGTGCGGCCAAGCTGAGCGAGCGGCTGCCCCGGGGAAGACACGGCTTGCCGAGGGAGGCGGTAACCGCGTCCCAACGCACCCGCATTCACCAGGCGATGATCGAGGTCGTCTCAGAGCGCGGCTACCCGGAGACGCGGGTCGTCGACGTGATCGGGGTCGCCGGGGTCTCGCGCAAGACCTTCTACGAGCTGTTCGACAGCAAGGAGGACTGCTTCCTCGCCGCCTACGACGTGCTGCTCGGCAACCTGCTGAGCGACACGGCGAACGGGTTCGAGTCGAAGCCGGGATCACCCTGGGCAGAGCGGGTCGCGACCGGGATGCAGGCCCTGCTCGAGCACCTGGCCGCCCACCCCGACGAGGCCCGGTTCGCGATCGTCGAGGTCCTGGCCGCCGGGCCCAAGGCGCTGGCCCGGCGCGATGCCGCGCTGCGCCAGTTCACCGGCTTCCTCGAGTCCGGCCGCTCGGAGACTTCGGTCGAACTCCCGGGGATCACTTCCCTCTCGCTGGTCGGCGGGGTCAACGAGCTGCTCTACAGCGAGATCCTGCACGGCGCCGCGGCCCGCCTCCCGAGCCGCCTGCCGGACCTGATGTTCTGGATCACCCTCCCGTTTCTCGGCGCCGACGGCGCCGCAGCGGAGCGCGAGCGGACCCGGCTCTCGATGCGAGATTCCTGACCAAATTCGAGCGCCTTGTTAAGGCGCTCTTTTTCGTCAACGCACGGGTTTATGAAGAAGGCCACGGTGGTAGTTTGGGCCGCTGGAGGGAAATGTTTCACGGTTCCACGCAAGCTTTCGACGGCCCGGCCTTGGACGGGTGGGCCGCAAAAAGGAGAGATATAGGGATATGCGCAAGTACTTGATTACGACGTTGGCCCTCGGGGCCCTGATCGCGCTGACCGTGGCGAGCTTTGCCACCGCTGAGAAGCCGGTCAAAGTCCGCGCCGGGAACCTCGAACTGACCTTCAATGGCGGCTTCACGCCGAAGGCCCTGCCGAAAAGCAAGCTGGCGCCGATCGCGCTCAGCGTCTCCGGCGACATCAAAACCGTCGACGGCACCCACCCGCCGGCGCTGAAGGAATTCCTGGTCGAAACGGACAAGAACGGGTCCGTGACCACGGTCGGCTACCCGGTCTGCAAATCGGGCCAGCTGCAGTCGCAGGACACCTCGCACGCGGAAGCGATCTGCAAGAAAGCGATTATCGGCAAGGGCAAGACCGACGTCGAGATCGCCTTCCCCGAACAGGCGCCGATCCCCGTCAAGAGTGACCTGATCGCCTTCAACGGCGGCACCAAGGGCGGGGTGACGACGTTCTTCATCCACGCCTACATCACGGTGCCGACCCCGGCCGCGATCGTGACCACGGTCAAGATCAAGAAAATTCACAACGGCCGCTACGGCCTGCTCTCCACCGCCTCGGTGCCGAAGATCGCCGGCGGCAGCGGCTCGGTGAAGAAATTCAGCCTCACCATCAACAAAAAATATTCCTACAAGGGCAAGCAGATGAGCGTGCTCAGCGCTAAATGCCCCGACGGAAAGCTCCAGGCGCACGGCACGGCGGTCTTCTCCGACGGCACCAAGGCCTCGGCAGAAGTCATCCGCACCTGCACCGGCAAGGGCTGAGTCAGGACCTCACCAGGGATCTCCTTGGGACGGGCAGGACTGAGAAGGGCGGCCGAAAGGCCGCCCTTCTTCGTGGTGGGCGAGGTCGCTCCCAGGCACAAAGCCAGGCGCCAAGCCGATTTATGTCCAAAAAGGCATACTCGACTATTCCTGACTGGCTAAACTGGCCAACGTGTCGTTGCCTGGCAACGAAGACCTTCGTCACGATCTCCTCACCGCGAAGGAACGGGATCTGAACCCACTGGTGCAGGAAAGCGCCCAATCTCTCGACCTAGACGCCGGACAGGTCGTGCAGGTAGAGACATTTCTCAACGAGGCCTGGTTCTCCGGGACCCGCACCGGCCACGCGCAGATGGTGGTGCGGGCGGTCGAACGCAAAGCTCAGGCCAAGCCGGTCGGCCTCGACGAGGTGGAAGCCGAGTTCAAGGCGCTGATGGAAGAGTCGGCGGACACGCTCAATCTGACCGTCCACCACACCCTCGACCTATGGGACTTCCTCGGCCGCGCTTGGATCGCCGGCACCCGCACCTGCGAAACCGAGATCATGGGCAGCTTCATCGCCTCGCGCTCGGACGTCGCCCAAGAGGCACTCGACTGGCTTGAGGAGAACGAGGACTAGCTCTCCCCGAAGGAACGCCGGCGCCCGCAGGCGCCGGCGCCCGCTGCAGGGCTACGGGTAGACCGATTCGATCCCTGCCAGGTCGATGTCGATTTCCTGCTGGGTTTCGTTCCTCCCGGCAGCGGCGGGCAGGCCCGACTGCAGGTTGACGAGCGCGTTGGCGTCGAGGCCAAGCAGCCCGAGCAGGTTCAGAACGCACCCACTCGCGCCCGGGGCGGAGAACGAGTTGTCGACGAAGAGGCCGTTCTCGAAGTGCAGGATCCCGGTTTCCGGGTCCTGGCTGAGTTCAGGGGCGCGGCCGCTGATCGGTTTGTTCGGCGGTGGCGGGCTGGTCGTCCCTTCGATCATCTCCAGCCGCACCGGGTTGGCAGCCGAGCCGATGTAGCAATTGCTGCCGAGCAGCGGGTTGATCAAGCGCACCCGCAGCGGCAGCGAGATCCCTTCCCCGATCACCGGCTGGCCGACGAGCTCAGGCAGAGCGAAGACCTGCAGCTGCTCGACGCTCAGCAGGTCAACGAGGACGTCGAGCCCGGTGATCCCGACGAGGCCGCCAGGAACCGGCTGCTTGGTCCCCCGCAGTCCCCCTTTCGGGCTGGCCCGGAAGCCGCCGAGCTGTTCGTTGACGCCGCCGCTCAGGGTCATCGGGTTCTGGATCCCGACCGACCTCGTGCCCAGCTTGAAGAAGCCGGACTTGATCCGCGAGCTGACGCAGATTGAGATCGTCGGATCTTCGGCCGGGCTCGGACAGCCGGCGAACTGCTCGAAGCCTTTGGCCGGGGTGGCGGCGCCGGCGGGCGCCGCAGTGGCCAGCGCTGCAAGCGTGAGTGCGGCCGCGAGCAGCCGCCGTCGGGGTCTGATCAACATTCTCTGCCTCCCTTGGTGCAGGTTGTCGGCGGTTTAAAAAACGCCGTGTCAACTCAACCCTCGCTGATTGCCGAAAACGGTGTCAACGCGTTTGGACGGCTATTTCGCGACGTGGCAGACACGCGCGACCGAGAGGCTAAGCCGGCCGCCGGCAGCGAACCCGTAGGTGGCGCGGGCAAAGGGGAAGACCGCCGAGTCGAAGCCGGCCGGGGCGGTGCAGGCGGCGGATACGTAGGAGCGGCGCTGGCCGCGGTACTCGTACGTCCGGTGCAGGGTCATGTCGAAGTGGGTCAGGTAGGCCCAGCTCCAAGCGCTGGGCGGCAGCTTCGTCGCCAGCACCGTGCCGAAGACACCAGGCTGCTCGGTGACGCGGAAGGTGAGGACGAAGGCGCCCGGTGGCTTGAACGAGTAGGCCTGGGCGTAGATCAGCTTGGTGCCGTTGCGGCGCGGGCCGTTGAAGACGAGCAGGTTGGCCCGGATCGGGAAGGAGGGCTGAGGCGAGAGCCGGGCGCGGAGCCTGATGTGGCCGCGGCCGACGATCGCGTCGCCGCAGATGCGCCGCGCAGCCTTCTCCCGCGCCGGCTGAATCCGCCTCACGTCGCAGACGGGCAGGCCGCGATCGAAGAGCTGGCCTTGGCGGTTGATCGCGACCTTGATCCGGCGCAGCTGCGCCAGCTGTTCCGGGTCGCCACTCGCGTCCCGGAAATCACCTGCGACTCGGACCGCGACCGGGGTCGGCTCTTCGCGCGGGAGGCTGTTCGGATGCAGCTGCGCGTCGAAGGTCCCGACCAGGCTCCCCTCCTGCCCGACCTCCGCCGCCGCCGGGATCGCCGCGCAGAGCAGCAGCGCCGCGACGGCGAGCGCAAGCCGGGCCCGGCTCACCTCAGCCGAACCTCGACTGGTCGATCAGGCAGTAGTCGAGGTCAAACCCGAGGACCGCATTGTTGGCCTTGTTGGAGTTGCGGTTGAGTTCGGCCGAGAAGGATTCGGCCTTGCGCTTGTCTTCGGCCTTCAGCGCCCGGCCGATTTTTTCGATCAGCGCCTTCTCGGTCCGCAGCGCCGCGAACCACTTGCTCAGCTTCGCCTCGTCGCCGAGCGGGCGCGGCACCGCTTCCAGCTGGGAGATCGTCTTCCCGAACGCGGTCGCAGCGCGGAGGAAGTGGGTCGATGCCGGCTTCAGCTTGCCCGCCTTCACCTCGCCTTTGGCGCCCTTGAAGATCCGCTTGTTGGCGAGGACGTTGGTCTTGCAGATCGGCTCGACCCGTTCCTTGTATTCGACCCGGGTGAGTTCTTCGGCGGCGATTGCCGAGGCAGCCAGCAGCAGCGAGCAGAGTGCCGCCGCCGCGAATAGATGCAACCTCCGACCTTGAATCCCGAACATGGCTCTCCTCCCCTGTCTCTGTTCTACCTGAACACGGCTAAGCGCTGTGCAGACCGACCTTGGGCAGCGCCCGCTCCAGCGCAGGCGGCAGCCACCAGACCTTCTCCCCCACCAGCAGCATCAGTGCCGGCAGCAACACTATCCGCACCACGGTCGCGTCGAGCACGACCGCGATGACGAGGCCGGTGCCGAGCTGGCTGATGGTGGCGATCGGCGCCGCGGCGAAGGCGACGAAGACGGCGACCATGATCGCCGCGGCGCCGGTGATCACCCGGGCGGTGCGCTCCAGCCCGTAGGCGATCGCCTCCTCGTTCGAGGCACCGGCCTCGTGGCTCTCGCGCATCCGCGTCAGCAGGAAGACCGCGTAATCGATCGAGAGCCCGAAGACGATCCCGAAGATGCCGGCGGCGCCGATCGCGTCGACGTAGTCGTGCCCACCCAGCGGCCAGCCGGCGGGGACGTCGAAGAGGAGGGTGAGGATGCCGAAGGCGACGGCGACCGTGAGCAGGTTGAGCGCCACCGCGATCGCCGCCAGGGCAAGGGCGCGGAGGACGATCAGGAGGACGAGGAAGGTGACGAGGGAGATCGCGACGATCACCCATGGCACGCGCGAGGAGATCGCCTCGCTGTAGTCGGCCAGCTGCGCCGGGCCGCCGGTCACTCCCGTCTCCAGGCCGGTGGTGCCGCTGAGGTCCTTGGCGTCCTGCTTGAGCCGGGCGTTGAGCGCGTCGGAGCCGGGCGTGTTGAACGTGTACCGGGGGATGACCAGGATCTGGGTCGCCTGGCCGCCGTTGTCGAGGTCGATCACCCGCGAGACACGGTCGCGCTCCGCAGGCGGGGCGCCGTCGAGGGCGGAGAGCACGAAGTAGCCGGAGTCGAAGATCCGTGGCGAGGAGCGGCGCAGCTCCCCAACCTGGTCGGAGAGGCGGGCAGCCGAGCCCGAGACCCGGACGCTCGCCCGCGCCAGCCCGCCCTGAAGCGGCCGGGACTCCTGGAAGCCCTGCGCGAGGTTGCGCGAGAGCGCGTCGGCGCCGCCGGTGAGGCTCTGCAGGCCACCGGTGAGCTGGCTGGCGCCGTCGCGCAGCTGCTCGAGGCCGGCGGGGAGAGCCTCGGCTTCGGCCGCGAGGCGCCCGGCACCGCGGTGCAGCTTGGCCCCGCCGTCGGAGAGGCGGTTCTGGCCGGAGAGGAGCCTGGAGGAGAGCGCGCGGGCGCGCTTGGCCTGGTTGCGGGCGAGCGAGAGAGCTTCGACCAGCCGTTCGGATTCGCGCAGCTCTCCAGCTAGGTCGGGATTGGCCGCAGCAGCGGCACGCAGGTTCGCCCGCAGGCTGCGGGCTCGGGCGAGCCCGCCGCGGCGCAGCAACGGCAGCAGGCCACTGAGTTCGTCCCGCAGCGAGCGCGACCCGAGCGCCGCCCGGCGCTGCCCCTCGGCCAGCTGGCCCGAGCCTTCGTCGAGCCGGTCGAGCGCTTTCACCGCTTCGCCGGCGCCGCCCACAGCGCCTTCGAGGCCTTCGGAGATCTGCGCCGCCCCTTCTTCGGCCCGGTCGGAGCCGCTGGCGAGCAGACCAGCCCCCTGCGCCGCTTTGGCGAGGCCGCCGCGCAGCTGGCCGACCCCGCCGGCGGCGCGGTCGAGGCGCTGACCGAGGCGGGAGAGCCGGGCTGGGCTCGAGGGCCCTTCTTCGGCGAGGAGCTCGTTGCCGCCCCGTTTAAGCGGCGCGATCCGCCGCTGGACCTGGCCCGGGCCGATCACCGCCTGCACCCCCGGGTCGTCGGCGATGCGGCGTTGGGTGCGGCGCAGCGCGGTGAGGCGACGCTCGCTCGTGATCGGGCCCTCGCCGGTCGAGGCGACCATTACGAAGGGCGCGTCCCAGCCGGCGCCGATGGCGCGGTCGACGGTCTCGGCGTCGGCCCGAGCCTGGTTTGACTCGGGCAGCTGGTTGGCGCTCGGCGGACCGGTCTTCAGCGCCAGCACCGGGATCGCAAAGAGGATGAGGACGCCACCGATCAGCCCGGCGGCGAGGCGGGGGCGGGCGAGGGCGCCGTTGACCACCGCCATCAAGCGGTCGCCGTTGCTCGCAGCCCCGAGGCGCCAGCGGTCGACGTTGGGGCCGAGCAGGTAGAGCAGGGGCGGGGCGACGACGGTGGCGATCACGACGCTGATCGCGGTGACGAGGATCGCGGTGCCGGCGAGGGAGAGGAAGAGCGTCCCCGGCATCACCAGCAGGATCACCCCCATCGCCAGCAGCAAAGTCGAGCCGGCGTAGGCAGTCGTGCGCCCAGCGGTGCGCCGCGTCCGCAACGCCGCCGCCATCGGCTCAGCGCCGGCTGCAAGCTCCTCGCGGAAGCGGGAGACCATCAGCAGCGCGTAGTCCACCCCAAGCGCGAGGCCCATCATCGTCGCCACCGTCAGCGCGAACCCGTCGACCGCCCAGTGCGAGGCGACGAAGTCGAGTACCCCTCGGGCGGCGAGCACGGCGGCGGCACCGAAGACGAGCGGAATCGCCGCCGCGACGGGCGAGCGGAAGACGAGCAGGAGGACCAGCAGGAGAATCGGGATCGCGACCAGCTCGGCGATCTGGGTGGAGTGGACCGACTCGTCCTGGATCGCCCGCGAGAGCGTCGGGAACCCGGTCTGGATCGCGCTCACCGGCGCGCGCACGGTCGCCTCGAGGGTGTCGTCCAGGGCCGGGACGCTGTCCTTCACCGCCTGCTCGGAGTCGACGTGGAAGTCGACCAGGATCAGCGCCTTGCGGGGGGTGGGACGCAGGCGGTCGAGCTGCCCGCGGTCCCAGGGCGAGAGGGTGGTGACTTTCGCGTCCCTCCTCAGGGTACGAACCAGCCGCGGCCCCTGCCGGTCGAGCGCCGCTTCCGGACCGCGCAGGAGGATCGCGAAGGGGGCCGAGTCACCGAAGTGGTCCCGCAGCAGGTCCTCGCCGCGGGCCGAAGAGGTCCCGGGCACATCGATCGAGGTCGGGCGCAGCTTGCCCTCGACGTCCCGGCCGATGAAGCCGAGGATCGCGAGCACCAGGACCGCGGCGAGAAGAGTCGCCCGCGGATGCCGCAGCCCCAAGCGTCGCGCATCGAGGTCCCCACCCACGCACCGATCGTAGACAACGCCCTGGAGGCGGATCGTAAGGTCAGCTTAAGGGGCGAGTTGCGACCCAGCGGCGGTCTCCGCCGGGTCGCAACCGAGTGCTCGCCGGCCCGCCCTAAGGCGCGGTTACGGCGAAGGTCCCGATTCCCGTATCTGGGGGGGCGGAGGGTTCGAGGCCTCCGGTGGTTCCGATGAACAGGACAGCCCCGGTCTTCGCAGCACCGGAGCCGCCGGTCAGGGGGTCGGACACCGCCCCGGCCGAGCCGCCGTTTTCGAAGCTGGCGACGAAGACGCAGAGGAAGCCAGGGTCGGCCTCGGGGTTGGCTGCAGACGGTGCCTCCCCAGACCCGTTGTCACACTCGGCGGGAGGGGTTTTGCCGACGCCCACCTTTTTCACGTGTTGGCCGTCAAGGGGCGCGGCCAGTGGGATCGAGAACGAGATCGACGCGGCGGCCCCGTAATCAGTGGTGAAGGCCGCACTCCAGATACCGGTCTCGGTCTTCCCTGAAGGGAGGGTGCCACCGGCGGTCCACGGCGAGCCCTCGGGTCCAGCGGCCCCAGCAGCCCCGTTTGCCCCCGCCGCGCCAGCGGCGCCTGCGGGCCCCTGCTGCACCACGCTCTTGGCGATCTTCTTGACTTCCTTCTTCTGCTTGCTGTTCAAGCCCGTAGCGGCGAACGCCGTCCCTGCCACCGCGGCAACCAGAGCGATGATCGCGATCACGAAGCCGGCCGTGCCGAGGCGGTTGTGAAGCCTCGAGAACATAAAACCCTCCCTTGGGTGCGTTGTCGAAGGGCGGGTTTCCCTGCGCCGAGACGTTTCCCACCTCTTCCCGCGCCTGGAAATTTCCAGACCGGAACACGCTACTTAACCGGAAAAGAACTTGTCAAGTACCGAGACGTAGGGCACTGCGCCGCTTGCCCCGCTTCCCCTTTTTTCCCTTCTTCTTGCCGCAGGAGTTGGCGACTTTGGGCCGCAGGGTCACGCGCTTGCCGTTGTAGCCGGTGGCCTCGACGGTCGCGCGCTGCGGCCGGGCGCAGAGGTTTTCACTGTTGACGATCAGCCCCTTCTTGCCACCCTGCATTTCGATCGTGACTTTGCTCAGCGGCACGTCGGGGACGAAGTCGACCGTGCTGCGCAGGCGCCCGTCCCCGACGGAGTCGATCCGGATGACGCCGTCGAAATCGACGAGACCGTGCAGCGCCAGCACTAGGTCCGGCAGCTTGTGGCTGGAGGAGCGCAGGTACATCGGACCTTCCAGCGGCTCGTCGAGCAAGGGCGAGTAGGCCCTGGCCTTGCCGTAGACCGAGCCCGCCGGGCACAGGTTCGCCGCATACTGGACGCGGGTGCAGATGGTGCGGATGTGGGCCTGTTCGAGGAACGCGGAATGCGGGAAGGTGACGGAGAGCCCGCTCGGATTTGCGTCCCCGGGTCGCGGCCGCAGAGTCGCTCGCAGCGACGGCAGCTGGCTGCGCTTGGTCCCGCCGGTGAGCTTGAGATCGAGGCGCGGCTTGAACTGGAGCCGCGAGCAGCTCGCCGCCTGGTAGCGGGTCCCGAGCGGCGCCGGCCGGTCGTCGAGCGGGCTGAAGACGTCGGCGAAGCCACCGAACAGGGTCGCCTTGACCGTCTTCTCAGCGCAGCTGGTCGGGTTGAGGGTGAAGTTCGGGCGGTCGACGTAGACGCGCAGGTCGCGCAGCTTCAGCGGGATCCCCTGCAGGATGTGGGGGATCGGGTCGGAGGCGGCGCCGTCGACTTCGACTTCGCCGCTGACCCGGTTCAGGGTCAGCGCCTCGCGGGTGACGACGGTGCCGACGTCGAAGGGACCGGCGACCGCGGGGGTGATCACGACGATCGAGAGCGGGTCGCCGCCAAAGGGGCCGGCGAGGTAGATCTTGCCGGGCACGTAGGTAAGCGCCGGGCCGACCCCGGCGCCGACCAGGACGCGGCCGACCTCCGAGCTCGCCGGGCAGCTGGGGCTTGCCAGCTCAGCGCGGCCGCGCTTGCCCGCCGCGAGGGCGATCGCCGCGTCCGGGCAGCGCGCGATCCCGGCCAGCTTCCCGGTCACGCCCTGCGGCAGGATCGCGTCGAAGCGGGTGATGTCCTGCTCGCCATCGCCACGGGTCAAGCGCATGTAGAACGGCGAGTAGGAGCCGGCATTGTTGTTGATCGAGCCCGCTTCGAAGCCCGGCCGGAAGGGCGGCACGCCGCCCGGCGAGCAGGGCCCGCCGTTAGGTCCGGAGCTGACGGTGAACGTCGAAGTCGACTCGACCGCTTCGCCGCCGGAGCGCGGCGTCAGCACCGCCTTCGCCGCGTAGGTCCCGCACAACGGCGGCGTCGTCAGCGGCGCTCGCGGGCCTTCGCGGAAGCGCAGATCGAAGTGGGAGAACGGCAGCTGGGGGATGTCGTCGACGGTGGAGACGAGGCGGCCGCTGCGCGGGTCCGGCTCGACCTTGCCCGCCTGCTTGATCAGGATCCCGTTGCGGGCGCTTTCGATCGTGATGTAGAAAGCGATCAGCGAGTCGAACGGGTTCTCCGCCCCTGGCTGCGAGGTCGAGGGGTCGTCCTGCTCGGCGAGGAAGATCGAGCCTTCCAGCTGTTCTTCCAGGAGCGGCGTCTTGACGCTGACCGAGCCGAGCTTGGAGGCGTCGGGGCAACCCTGGCTGCCGAGCTTCGTCGCCGCCAGCTGGGCCGGGGTGCAGACGCCGAGTCCCTCGGCGGCCGACGGGTTGACGGTGACCCCGTCGGGCAGGGTCAGCTCGACCTTGCGGATGTCCGATTTGGCTCGCCCGGTCGGCGCGGTCAAACCCGCGTCCTGGACGTCGAGCCCGACCCTGAGCCCGCTCGGGCTCTCGCCGGAGCTCGTCGTCGGCTGCGCCTCGGCGGTCGGGGCGAAGGTGAGGCTGTCGCAGTTGGTCATCTCGTCGGTGATCGCACTCTGCGGCTCGGTGAAGGCGCCGGGAGTAGCCCATGAGTCGACTTTGAAGATCGAGGCGAGCGGCCCTTCGCAAGCTCGCGGCAGGGTCAGGAACGGCTTTTCCGGCACTTTCGCCGCGCAGGTTCCGAGCGAGACCGGCTGCGGGGTCAGTTCCACCGGTTCGCCGACGCAGTCGCCGCGCAGCGCATCGTGCGCCGAGCTCGCGGGGTTGCCCCAGATCGTCAGCTTGGAGCCGTAGAAGAGGATCGCCTGCGGAATGTCCCGGAGGTGGGCGACGAGGTTGTGCGGCGCCTCTTCGCTGACGCCGACGTCGATCACGATCGGGACGTTGAGGGCGACGAACCCGAGCTTCGCCGCATTCCCTGGTGAAGGGGCGAGGTTGTAGACCGGGACGTGCAGGAACAGGTTCGAGCTCGGCGGCAGAACTTTGAATTCCGCCTTCACCGCCGCGATCCCGACCGCGGTCGAGTCCGGGCACGCCGGCCGCCCTTCGCTGCGGAGGTTGAACTCGGCGGCGCTGCAGACCGGAACCGCGGTCTGGCTGCCAACCAGGCCCTTCATCAAATTCACTTCAAGGCTCTTGGCTTCGCCCTGCGGCACCTCACCTTTGGCGCTGAGCTCGGTGGTGACCCCAAGCGTGGTGGTCAGCTCGAACGGGTGCGACCCGGCGATCGTGGATACCGACCCGTCAGCCTCGCTCGGCGTCACCGCGAGTTCGGTCAGGTCGAACTCGGCCTGAGCCGGGGCGGCGGCGAGCAGGAGCAGGCCGAAGGCGACGAGTGCCGCGAGCGCGCGCCTCATCGTCCCGCCCCCCGGCCCTTGCTCTTGCTCCCCTTGTGCTTCTTCTTCTTCGGCTTCGCGTTCTTGACGCAGGCCGTCTTGCCTTTCTTCGTCACCGAGTGCGTCCCCTTCCGGCACTGGAGCTCGTCGCCGGGGCCGACGAAGGCCTGGCTCGCGGGAGTCGGGTCGTTGGGGACGGGGTTCGGTCGCTGGCAGGCTTCGCCGACGCACTGGGGCGCGGGAGGCGGCGGCAGTGGGAAGCCGCCACCAGCGCGGGCGTCGTAGATGTCGATCAGGCCTGGGTCCTGCGGCAGCAGGCTGGAGTTGGTCGCGAAGAACACGTCGCGACCGTCGGCGCTGGAATCGACCAGCTCCGAGCCCTCCGGGCTTTCGCCCGAGGAGATCAGGTTGACGCAGCCGCTGACCACCTCCCGGAATCCCGGCGCGGCGCTGGTGCAGTTGCCGCTGCCGGCGAACTCCCACTCGTAGACGTCGAGCTGCGAGTTGGTGTCCCGCAGCACCAGGGCGTCGAAGCTCTCGAAGAAGACACGCGACCCGTCAGCGGAGATGACCCGCGGGGCGTGAAGCTGATTTTCGGCGGCGGGGATCTGCCCGGCGACCCAGAGGTCCTTGACCTGGCGACCGTGCGGCCTGGCGCCGGTCGGGTTGCAGGAGATGCACAAGAGCTCGTCCGCATCCGCCCGGTAGAGGTAGACCTGAGCATCGGGCTGACCGCTGACCGCGTCGGTGTTGTCTAGACCGGTCAGACCGGGTTTGGCGACCGACATGAAGGTCACCGCACCACCGCCCGCCGTCACCTGTGAGGTATGGAACACCGGTGCGATCGCGACCGGCGAGAACTGCGCTCCCAGGTCGGCCCCTGCCAGGGTCGCGATATAGGTGAAGCGCGCCGGGTCGCCCCGTTCGTAGAGGTAGAGGTTCGGCTGCCCTGCGGTCGCCCCGGCCGCCTTCACTTCCCGCGAGACGAGGTAGAGCTTGGAAGCGTCGTCGCTTGCCCCCATCACTCCCTCGAATCCTTTGACGATCGAGGTGGAGGTGCGGGTGGCGAGATCGAATTCGAACAGCTCGTCTTCCGGAGGCTGTTTCTCTTCCACCGAGTAGAAGGCGAGTGAGCCGTTGGTCGCCGCGGTCCAGAACTGCGCTTTGTGGTCTGGGCCGGGAGGGCTGACCGCGACCGTCTCGGTCCCGCCGACCCGGACGAAGAGCCTCCCCTCGCCCTCATCGTCGTCCATCCAGTAGATCGTCGAGCCGTCGTCGGAGTAGGCATTGGAGACCCCGGAGTGCCGATCGTCCTCCTGGGGACTGGGAGTTCCCGCGGAGCAGCCGGTTTTCAGCGCGGTCCCGTCAGGCAGGACGCAGACGAGACGCAGTTCGCCCTGGCTCGCCTCGTAGAGCTGCGGAAGCCGCGAAGCGCCGTTGGTCAGCCTGCCCGTCGCGAGGAGGATCGCCTTGGAGCCGTCGGCCGAGACCCCTTGGAGTTCGGGGCGGAAGTCGTCGATCTCGGTTTCGCGCGGCGCCCGCAGCGGCCCCAGGGCCTGGAAGGAGTCCCCGCAGATGTCACGCCGGTAGAAATCCGGCCAGCCTTCGACCGCGCCTTCGGCAAGGGCCAGGTCGGAGTCCTGCACCAGCCAGCCCAGACAGAGGTCGTCGCTGAACGCTTTGTACTGCGAGTCGAGGCCGGAGACCGAGAAGAGCGAGGGGCCCTTGCGCAGCGGCGAGATGCTGGTGCTGCCCCAGCCGGAGCCGGCGCGAGTAGCCAGGTACTGCGAGGTGTACGGCGAGCTCTCCGCGTCGCCGAAGGCGCGGAAGGCCGAGTAGCTGATCCCGTTGCCGTCGAGACTTGCCTGGTTGAGCGCCGCAGGTTCGCCGCTGACCGTCAGCACGACGGAGATGTCGGCTCCGTTTTTGTCGACCGGCGAGACCATCTCGTAAGCGCGGCAGTCGGGCAGCAAGCCGCCGAAGCCAGGCCGGAAGGCCTCGTTCGCAGAACACGAAGGCTGCGGGGGCGTGAGCGCCGCCGTGGTGAAGGTCGCTTCCGCCTCCTCCCCTACTTTCCCGGCGAGGCCTTTGACCGGCCCGCCCCCCGTGCTCTCCGCGACGAAACGGTAGTGATAGGTGGTGCTCGGGTCGAGGCCGCTGAGCGTGACGCCGGTGGTCTTCAGCGGGGCGTTGACGATCTCGTCGGTCAGCAGCGCACCGGGGGGTACCGGCTGCGTAGCGCAGGCGGATGCCTCGCAGCTCTCGGTCCCGTATTCGACGTAGAAGCGGGTGTCGTCCCAGAAGCGAGGGTTGATCTGGGCTCGCACGACGGCCGCTTTGGTGGCAACCGAGGTTGCGAACTGCTCCGTGATCTCCGGCGGGATCAGCGGCGGCGGCGCGAAGCTGAGCGGCGGGGGACCGTACGCACTCACCGCGATCCTGTTGCCCGAGCCGTTTTCAGCAACGTAGAGATTGCCTGCCGCGTTGGTGCCAAGGGCGGGCAGGAGCACCGGGTTGACCTGCCGGCTGGCGACCGGCGGCGACGCGAACGCCTGGTCATAGCCGAAGACGACTTCGCCACTGGGGTCGAACTGGAACACCCTCGCTTCGAGGCGGGCCACGGCGCTGCCGGGGATGTCGAAGGAGACGAAGAGGTTGCCGCCCGGGTCAGTCGCGAGGGCTTCGATCCGCCCGGCTTCCGGGGCTTCCACAGG
Source organism: Solirubrobacterales bacterium (assembly GCA_036277915.1). Taxonomy (GTDB): domain Bacteria; phylum Actinomycetota; class Thermoleophilia; order Solirubrobacterales; family 70-9; genus VAYN01. The sequence goes on along the minus strand of DASUMA010000021.1, from coordinate 102,483 downwards.
AAGCGTGTCGAGAAGCTGGCCGGTCGCCGAGTCGATCCGGAAGACCGGTGGGTTGAGCTGGGCGCCGGCAAACGGGACGTAGGAGAGGTAGAGGTCACCGGAGAGCGGATCGACCACCAGGTGGTCTGGGCTGCCCGGCTGCGGCAGAGGGAGTTTTCCCTTGAAGCTCCCGTTTGGGTTGAAGCTCTGGACCCGATCTTTGTCGCCGACGAACAGCACGTCCCCAGGGCCAACCGCCATGTAGCTGCCGGCGAAGAAGTTGACGGGGGGTTCGAACGCCCCGTCGCCGGTTCCGTTGACGCCGCCGGCACAGACGTCGCCGGCGGCGATGTCCGCTTTGGTGCAGAGGTTCGCTTTCGTCGTCCTGTTGACTTCGCCGCCGATCATCAGCAGGAACCGGCCGGCTGAGTCGAACTTCTGGACCCGGGAGCTGAGCCGTTCGAGGACGTAGACGTCACCGTGAGAGTCGACGCTGACCCCATTCGGGTTGATCTGCCCAGGCGCGCCGTCAGGAGTCCCTTGCTGGCAGCCCGATTCCGCCGTGCAGGCCTCGAGGCCAACCCCCGCCACGGCGCCGTCGGCACGAGTTCGCACCGCCAAGCTGGTGCTGGGAGCACCCCCCGCAAGCGGCGTCGTGCCGTTTGCGGCCGAGATCTGGTCGACGTCGGCTGCCGCCAGCGGCCCACTGTCGAAGGTGACGACGTAGACGGCGGGGGTGGTGCCGGCGATGCCGCCGGGTCCGCCCTCGACGCTGACGGCGCCGCCGCCTGCGGAGATCGTCGGCAGCCCGTTCAGCGCCGTTTCCACCTGCTCCGCAGTGGCGTCAAAGGCGAGATCCCCCGTGGTGGCGGCGCCGAAGGTGAGCTTGAGCTGACCCGCTGCGGCTCGCACCCGCACTTCCTGCTGCTCGTTCACCGCACCTGGGGCGACGTCCCAGCCGAACGCCTTGACGAACTCACCCCAGGGGTTGAACTCGCTGACGCGGCCATTGCTGGCCTCCGCCACGTAGACGTTGCCGGTAAGGGGATCGGTCGCGATGCCGCGAGGGCCTGCAAGCTGATCGGCGGCGCTGCCGCCTGAGGTGTCAGCCGGGAAGCTGGTCAGCAATGCGGGCACAGCGGCAGACGCGGATGCCTGCCCGAATACCGCGAAGCAAGCGCAGAGAACGGTCACCGTCATGACGTGGCGCAGGCCACGAGCGCATCCATCCAGCATCCTTGCGAACCCCACCTTCCCTTAGCCGTTTCCCTTGTACTTCCCCTGACCACTCGGCTTGGCGATCAATATACCCGAGTGTCAACGAGATCACAAACGAACGGGTACGTAGAACTTCCGTACACAGACGAGGGGCCGGGATCTCTCCCGGCCCCTCGTCGCGAATGCCCGTCTGTGTACAGCTGAGCCGACGGACAGTCAGTACTGTCTTATTCGACTAGGTACTGAACTATTCGACTTTGATGTTGACCTGGCTGCCTTTGTTGAATCCTTTGGCAACCGTGTCGCCGGCGTAGGAGCCGTTGGCGCTGCCGGTGCCGTTCAGCGGGCACAGGAGGCCGTCTTTGGTTTTCGTGGTTTTGATGCTGTTGGTCAGACCGGCTTCGACCAGAACGGTGGTCGGCGAGGTGGCCTGGTTTTTGTAGGTCACGCCGCTGGCGATTTCCTGAGCCGGGACCTTGGCTTCACAGGTGGCCGCGGTGATGATGATCTGGTTGGTGCCGGAGCAGACCACGTTGATCGCGCCGCTGGCGAACAGTTTGTAGTCGCAGCCGGTGGTGTTCACCGAGGCGCCGACGAAGCCGAACGCGGTGCATTCGCCGTAGGTCGGGTGAACGGTGATGCTCGAAGCCGGCGAGGCAACTTCGCCCGCGGTTTCGAAGTGAGCGGTTTTACATTTCACTTCGGCGCCGTCAACCGTGAAGATGTGGTTTTCGGACGCGACCTGGTCAGCCGTAACCGACGCCGTGGAGGTAGCCGCGACGAAATTCGTGGCAGCCGACGCACCCGCCGACGCGACCGCGCTCATCGCCAGGACGGCGACGAGAGCAAGGCCGAGCACCTTGATGTTGCGAATCATTTCTCTTGATTCCTTTCCCTGTCTATTCCCCTCGAGCAGACCGCTCGAAGTCTTCAAACCGTATGCAGCGGGTTTGAGTGAAAGCAAGCAAACCCGTGTGTTTTTGCTGACACAAGGGCGGCCTTTTCCGGGAACGCATGCGGTTTTCCCCGCAACTGACGTGCGACAGAAAAATGAGCTCGCAGATTTGCGCGTGCGCCGATACGGCCGTGCGCGGTTGTCGTGCGGCCTACAACCCGTTTGGAGCAAGAAAACGGCCGGCATTACGCCGGCCGTTTCCCACTGCCTGCTGAGATTCGCCGCTACGGAGCGGTGACCGCGAAGGTCCCTACGCCGAGGGCGGGCCCGCCGGCAGAGACGAGGATGCCGGCACCGGCCTTGCCTGCGCCGGATTCGAGGTCTGACGGGTCGACCACGCCACCGGTCGGGATCGAGCCGCCGTTTTCGAACGCGGTGACGAAGACGCAGAGGAACCCGGCATCAGCCTCTGGGTTGGCAGGCGACGCAGCGTCGCCGGTTCCGTTGTCGCAATCAGCTGGAGCGGTCTCACCTTCGCCGACGACTTTGACGTGGGCGGCGTCCAGCGGCGCCGCCAGCGGCACCGAGAAGGAGAGCGGCACCAGGTCTTCGGCGTTGAAGAAGCTGCCCCAGGTGCCGGTCTCGGTGGCGTTGCTGGGAAGCGTCCCGCCGGCGGTCCACGGGTTTCCTTCGGCCCCTTTGTCGCCCTTCGGCCCTTCCGGTCCTTCTGAGCCTTTTTTGCCGTTGCAGACGAGACCGGGCGCACTGGCGGATTTCACTTCGAGGCCGCCTTCGGTGCAGGCGCCTTTGGGGCCGGTGAAGGCGGCAGTCGTCGCGCCAGCGCCGTCTTTGCCGGCAGCGCCGTCAGCGCCTTTGGCCCCGGCGGTGCCAGCGGGGCCCGCAGGCCCTGCCGGTCCCTGCGGTCCGGTCCCCTGAAAGCTTTTCGCGATCGATTTGACTTCCTTCTTCTGCTTGCTGTTGAGACCGGCGGCGGCGAATGCCGTGCCGGCGAGCGCGGCGATGAGCGCCACGATGGCGACCACGAAACCGGCGGTACCGAGGCGGCTATGAAGCTTCGAAAGCATCGAAACCCTCCCTGTCTTAGCTTGAAATTGAAGGCAGGATTCCTGGCTGAGGGCGTGCCCATCCGCACGCTCCCCGGCGCTATTCCGTTAAGTCCCCCACCCGTTTTTTGCCCGGAAACCGGCCCAGGCGCGATTAAAGTACTCGACTGTAAAAGTCTTTGTCAAGACAAAGGAACCGCGGTGTAGGAAAGCTCAGGTCGGCTGGGTGACCCGGAACAGCGCCCGGTTCATGCCGCCCAGCACCGCCGTCGCCAGGTCCCAGTCGCCACCGATCTCGAGCCGGTCGGCGCCGCCCTCGTCGATCGCCCGCATCCAGCTTTTCGGCGTTCCCGAGGCCCAGGCGTCGGCCTCGCCCTGCAGCCGGCAGACGCAGGAGCGCACGCGCCCTTGCTCGATCTCGATGAAGACTCCGGCCAGCCCCGGTTCGCCCCCGTTGGAGCGGAGCTCGACCGCGAGGCGGCAGGCGCCGGAGACCTCGGGTGGCAGGTTCAGCAGCGGCACCGCCAGGAGGAAGGAGGCCTCGATGTCGATGCGCCCGATCGCCGCCGTCTCCTCGACCACGTAGGCCCGCTCCCAGCGCGCCGCGGCCGCCAGCGGGCCGACTCCGCGACGCAGCCAGTCGGTGACCGTGTAGGGGGTGCCACGGGTCTTTCCCGGGCAGGCCTCGATCAGTCCAGCGAGGCGCAGGGCGCCAAGTCGGCGCTCGAGGGAGGGGTAGTTGTGCTCCGAGATCAGGCGGTTGAGGTCGGTCAGCGAGAGCGGCCGCGCGGCGACCGCGCGGACCACCGTTGAGGACCATCCTTCGACCAGGGCTTTGATCGCGCTCTTGGCGGCGATCCCGCCGAGCGGGATCGGCCCGTCGGGCGCCGCCGCGAGCCAGCCCTGGAGGACGCCGCCCACCTTGAGCAGGTCCCGGCCCGGCCCTCCCAGCTCGAAGTCGAGGGCGCCGGGGAACTCGTTCTGCCGGCGCCGCTTGAGCACGCCGATATCGGTCAGCGTCCTCAGGTGCCCCCGCATCGTCGTCTGTGGCGGTGAGCCGACCGCGCGGCGAAGGTCGGTCAGCGATCTCGATTCCTCCGCCAACGCCTGCAGCACATGGACGTTGAGCGGAACCGAGAGCAGGGACAGCGCATAGCCTCCAGCTCGCACTCCGGTGTTCCCCTTCCTAGAAGACCTGGACAACGGTCAACACGATTTGTTTATACCAGCCAGGGGCGTACTGTCAAAACGATTTGAGCGTAGACGTATGGCGTGCTCGCCAATCCTTAAGGCAGCGCCTCCACCCAGTCGAGCTGCTTGCCGCAGAGCGTCTGCGCCGCCGCCGTGGGCACTTCCAGCATTGGGGGATCCTGGTTCGCCGTGGGTCCGAGGACGAGTGGGCCGATCGGTTCGGGGGGGCCGCCGCTGCCGGGAGCGAGGGACTGGCCGTCGAGGACGAGCGCGATCTCGTGCAGTCCGGAGCTGAGCAGGGCAGTGCCGAAGTAGAGGAACTGCTGGCTCTCATTCAGCTGCTGCTCGACCGCGCCGATCTCGACGCCGTCGAGGACCACGGCGAGGCGATTGCGGACGCTGCCCTGCAGGTAGAAGCCGTAGCGGCCGGCGCGGGTGACGTTGAGCGTGAGCTCGGCGGTTCCCGCGCCGAGGGGGATCAGGTCGGGGCTGCCCGCTTCGGTCGGGACCCAGTCGGCGGGATGGCTCGAGTCCGCGAGGGAGCCGACGAGGTTGGGCAGGCGCACGGGGGCCGCCAGCGATCCCCCTGGACCGGCCAGGGCGGCGAGGCGCTGCACTTCGCCGCAGTCCGGCACGGCGCCGGGCTGTTCGAAGCCGCCGAGCGGCAGGTGCTCAGCGATCTCGGGCCCGGCGCTCGCGGGGCGCTGCCAGACGTTGTAGAAGTCGCCGCGCCTGACCAGCGAGTAGGGGGAGGGCGGGCGGCTCTGGCCAGGGTTGCGGCGCAGCACCAGGGTCCGGTAGGTGAGGACCGCGGGGAGGACGATCTGGTCGGTGTCTCCCCAGGCGCCCTTTTCGAGTTCGCCGCCTGCGACCAGTGGCACCGAGCGGGCGCGCAGCTCCGAGGCGCCCTCGGCGTCGGCGGGGCCGAGGAAGTGGCGGGCGCCGTAGGGCTGGTATTCGGTCATCAGCGTCGGCCCCTCGCCGGCGAACTCCTCGCCGATGCTCTCGAGCTCACGCAGCTGGTCGTAGGGAGCGAGGCTGACGTCGTGGTAGCCGAGGGCGTTGGACCAGAGCACGCCAGCGAGGACCAGAACCAGCGCCGTCGTCCCCAGCACCCGCTCGACCCGCAGTGCAAAGGCAGCGGCGCCGCCGAGAGCGAGGAGGAGGACGGCGCAGCTGCCCGAAGCGAGCGCCTTGGCGCCGACCCAGGGCGAGGAGTAGACGAAGACGGCGAGGCTGCCGGCGCCGGCGCCGGCCGCGTAGAGGAGGGGCTCCCAGGCGCGGCGGCGCCAGGCGAGGACCGCGCCCACCGCCGCGGCCGCCAGGGCCAGCGCGATCAGGAGCACGGTCAGGCCCATGTTGTCCGGGTCGAGCCGGAAGTCTCCGTTGGGCCAGATGCCGACGAACTGGGCGACGCTGAGCGGGCCGATCAGGTTGCCGAGCTCATTGGCGTCGGTGAGGCCGCCCTGGGTAGGGGAGAAGGCGCCCGCGGCGAAGAGCGCGGGGACGGCGAGGACGGCGGCGATCAGGAGCAGTGGCCAGGCCAGGGTGAGCACGGTGCGCAGGTCCCGGGCGCGCCAGAGCCCGACCGCGACCAGGCCGAGGATCGGCGCGATCCAGACCACCCCGCCGGAGCCGACCATCGCCAGCAGCGCGGTCACCGCGACGGCCGGCGGCAAAGTGTCTCGCCACCCGGCGCCGTCCCTCAGCAGGGCCGGTGAGGCCGCAGCGAGGAGGGCGATCGCCAGCGCTACGGCGATCTCCTTGATCCCACCCCAGAGGCCGTAGGCGAAGAGCAGCGCCGACTGCGCGGAGCCGAAGGCGACGAGGGCGCGCAGCCGGGGCGAGTCGACCAGCGGGCGGGACAGCCAGTAGAGGCAGAGCGAGAGCAGGGCGGCCATCGTCGCCATGTAGGGCTGGACCAGCCAGGCGACGTCGGTGCCGGTCAGCTTGGCGCCGGCACCTAGCGGCAGGAAAGCGCCGACCGGGTACCCGGCGGGGAGGTTGACGTCGAGGGTGGTCTGGTAAGTGGAGAGTTCGAGGCCGGAGAGATCACGGCCGTGGTCCATCACGCGGTCGACGAACGCCATCCAGGTCGCGGTGTCGTCGAGCTTGATGTAGCCGGTGAAGGTGGGATCGCCGGAGAAGACCACGGGGGCGGCGTAGACGGCGAAGACGCCGAGCGCGGCGGCCAGAGCCCAGCGATCGAGGCTGAGGCCGCGCCATGGGCGGGTCAGGGCGATGCCGGCCAGCGCAGCGAGTACGACGGCGGGGGTGGCGAGCGAAGCGGTCTCCCCGCGCGAGGTGAGGATCCCGGTCAGCACCACCATCACGGCGAACCCGGCGGGGGCGAGCAGGACCCCGTCCAGCCGCCGTCCCACGCACACCTGGAGCAGCAGCCCGCAGCCGAGGCAGAGCGCGGCGAGGACGACGGGGAAGATGAGCCAGGAGACGATCATGTTCCGGAACAGGCACTCGGTGACCGCGGCAGCGAATCAACCGCAGCGGATGTCGCCGCAGCGATCCCCCGGCGCCGCTATGCGGCCTGGGGTAAGTACTGCTGCCAGGCTTCCGGGATCTTCGGGCTGGCGACCTGGATGAAGACGGTGGGCGGCGGGGCCTTGGGGGAGTTCTTCGGGTGCATCTGGATCTCGCGGGGGAGGCGGTTGCCCTTGCGGCGGTTGCAGGTGGCGCAGGCGGCGACGATGTTCTCCCAGACCGATTTGCCGCCGCGGGAGCGCGGGATCACGTGGTCGACGGTGAGGCCGGACTTGGTCGAGCCGCAGTACTGGCAGGTCCAGGAGTCCCGGGCGAGAACCGCTCGGCGGGTGATTTTGCGGCGGTGGGCCTCGCGGGGAATCCGCACGTAGCTGACCAGGCGGATCACGTCGGGGCGCTCCAGCGTCATGTGCTCGGAGTGCAGGGCGGCGCCCTCGCGCTGCTCGAGAAGCTCCGCCTTTTCCTTCAGCAGGAGCACAGCAGCGCGTCTCAGCGTGCAAACGTTGATCGGCTCATACGTCGCATTGAGAACCAGCACCCTGGCCATAGTGCCCAGGAATTGTAGGGGGCCTGGAGCCGGTTGCTCAGTTCAGCTGACGGAATAGGAGCCGAGCAGGCGCACGGAATCGGCCTTGGTCCGCAGCGCGGCGATCGCCTCGGCGACCGCGGGATCGGTCTCGGCGCCCTCGAGATCGCAGAAGAACATGTAGCGGCCGAGGCCCTGGCGCAGAGGCCGGGACTCGATTCGGGAGAGGTTGATGCCGCGGCTGGAGAACTCGGCGAGGGCCTCGACCAGCGCCCCCGGGTGGTCCTCGCCGAGCTCGGAGAAGACCAGCGAGGTCTTCCACGGGCCCGCGCCGGCCGGCTCGGTCCCGGCCGGGGCGATCCAGACGAAGCGGGTGACGTTGTCGGACTCGTCCTCGACTCCCTCCATCAGCAGCGTGCAGCCGTAGAGCGCGGCCGCGGCCCGCGCCCCGAGCGCCGCCCAGGGGCGCTCCGACTCGCTCACCATCCGCACCGCGGCGGCGGTGCTGCTGACGCTCCGCACTTCGGCTCCCGGCAGCTGGGTGCGGAGGAAGCGCGCGCACTGGGCCAGCGGCTGGGTGTGGGAGAGCACCGCCTCCACCTCCTCGGCGCGCACCCCCTCGCGGGCGATCAGGTGGACCCGCACCCGGTAGTCGTACTCGCCGACGATCCGTACCCCGGGCGCGTCGAAGGCGAGCGCGTCGAGGGTCGGGCGGACCGAGCCCTCGATCGAGTTCTCGACCGGGACCAGCGCCCGCTCGGCCCCACCGCCCTCGACGGCGAGGATCGCGTCGTGGATCGTCGCCGTGCGCAGCGGCTCGAACTCGGTCGCCGGCGCCGCCTCGCCGAGCGCGTCCTCGGTGAAGGTGCCGGCAGGGCCGAGGTAGGCGATCTTCACTGCTGCCCCGCCTATTCGAAGGTGACCGTGTAGGCGGCTTCGTTGTTTTCGGAGATCTGCTCGCCGGGAACGGTGTCGACCTTGATTTCGAGCGTGACGGTGCCGGTCGGGGTCGGGGTCAGCGGGATCGTCACCGTGGAGATTTCACCGGCGCTGATCGCGCTGATGTCGCCTTCGAGCTCGTTCGCCCCGTCGACCGAGACCGCGACGGAGACTCCGTTCTCGGTCGAGTCGCCCTGGTTCTGCACCTGCACTTCGACTTCCGCCGCTTCTTCGACGATCACCGACGATTCGCCGCCTTCGATCAGTTCGGTGCCGTTGACGCTGACGCCGACCAGGCCGAGGCCGTGGGCGCCAGGCCCGGCCGCGCCGCCGCCGCCACCGCCAAGCGCTCCGAGCGCGTCGGCGACGGTGCTCTCTTCTAGCCAGCTGGTGTCGTCGTCGGGGATGAAGCTGCTTTTCGGGACGTCGGAGCCGGTGATGCCGTTGTCGGCGAGGACGCCGTCGATTTCCGGCCGCACCACGGTTTCGTAGACGACGTCAGAGGCGAACAGCTTCTGCATCTGGTTGGCGATCGCCGCGGTCGCTTTCTCCGCCCCGGCGTCGCCGAGCGCGGTGCTCATCTTGTCGGCGATTTCGCCCATCGCCGCTGCGCGCAGCTCGTAGACCAGCTCCAGCTTGCTCTGGGCGCTGCCCATGTCGCCCGGGGTGCTGAGGCCGTCGATCCGCGAGGCGAACGTGTCCATCGCGCTGCGGTCGGCGTTGACCTCGTTGACGAAGTCGGTGACGGTGAGGTCGCCGGGGTCTTCGAGCTTGCTGAAGAAGGCTTTGCTGGTCTGTTCGGTCTCGTCGACGATCTGGCTGACGTTGCGCGCGTAGTCGCTGAGCTCACGGTTGGCGCGCGCGTCGAGGCAGCCCTTGACCCCGAGCACGATCAGGATCAGGACGATCAGGCCGCCGCCGAGGGCGAGCCCGCGCCGCAGCATGATCTGCTGGCGTTCGGGACGGCGTTTCGGTCGCTCGCGGCGCGACGGGCGGGGGGCTGAACTCTCCAAGAAGGGTTCTCCAAAGCTGGTTGGGGTGGCCGAAGAGTATGCCTCCATTCGGCGGTACCAGCAGGAAACCCTGCTCCGGTGCGGAATAACGACCTGCTGTGGTCGGCTCCCTCGTCCTCAACCGCTTTCTGATCGAGCGCCGCATCGGCAGCGGCGGCTTCGGGGTTGTCTACGAGGCCTGGGACGGGCGCCTGGAGCGGCCGGTGGCGGTGAAGGCGATCGAGCAGCGGGGGGAGGCCGGGCGCCGGGTCCTGCGCGAGGCGCAGGCGGCGGCACGGCTCAACCACCCGGGCATCGTCACCCTCTACGAGATGGGGGAGGAGGACGGCAACGCGCTCCTCGTCACCGAGCTGGTCGAGGGCTCGACGCTGGCCCGGCTCGCCCATGCGGGGGAGCTCTCCGACCGCGAGATCGGCGAGATCGGGGCCGACCTCTGCGAGGCGCTCGACCACGCCCATTCGCGCGGCGTCGTCCACCGCGACATCAAGCCGCAGAACGTGCAGGTGACCGACATCGAAGGGGAGGCGCGGGCCAAGCTGATGGACTTCGGGATCGCCCGCCTCGCCGATGAGGCCGGCCTGACCGCGACCGGCGACGTCGTCGGCACCCTCGCCTACATGTCCCCCGAGCAGGCCGAGGGACGGCCGGCGGGCCCTGAGGCCGACGTCTACTCGCTGGCGCTTGTCCTCTATGAGTGCTGGAGCGGCGAGAACCCGCACCGGCGCGCCACCCCCGCCGCGACCGCGCGGGCGATCGGGTCGCGCCACCGTGCCCTGCGCCGGCTCCGTCCCGACCTGCCGCGCGAGCTCACCGACACCCTCGACGCCTGCCTCGCCCCCCGGCCGCAGCGGCGGCCCTCGCTGGAGGAGCTCGGGACCACGATCGAGGACTCGCTGGACCTGCTCGCCGACCACACCCACTCCGGCCCTCGCCACATCGGCGCCCGGCTCGGCGCCCTCGCGATCGCGGCGGCGCTCGGCGCCTGGCTTGCTCTTGGCCACGGCGTGCTGCTGTAGGCGGCCCGCTCCTCTCCCCTAGGATTTTCCGATCGGCGTCCTGCGCAATCTCGAGTCGAAGATCGAAGGCCTCGTCGAGGGGGTCTTCAGCCGTGCGTTCAGCTCCGAGGTGCAGCCAGTCGAACTCGCCCGCAAGCTGGCGAAGGAAATGGACGCGCACAAGACCGCCTCGGTCCAGCGCGTCTACGTCCCCAACGAGTACACCGTCTACCTCTCCAAGCAGGACCGCTCCAAGCTCGAGGGCTACGAACGCTCGCTGGAGCAGGAGCTCTCCGGCTACCTGCTGGAGCACGCGCGCCGGCGCGGCTACGACTTGCTGACCCGGCCCGCGGTCGAGTTCGACACCGACGAGCGGCTGCGCTTGGGCGAGTTCGGGATCCAGGCGCGGCTGGTGAAGCCGCCGGCGCACGAGGGCGAGCCCGCCAAGCAGGGCGAAGAGGGCCACACGATGGTCTACTCGGCCGTGCGCGAGCGCGACCGGGGGCGCCCGAAACGGCCCGAGCAGGCGGTTGGGGCGCTGGTCTCGACCCGGGCGGTCGTCTCACTCGAAGACCGCCGCTACGTGCTCGACGGGCCCCGCGCCACTATCGGCCGCTCGAAGTCGGTCGAGTGCGTGCTGGCCGACCCCAACGTCTCCCGCCGCCACGCCGAGCTGCGCCGCTCGGAGTCCGGTGACTGGCAGATCGTCGACCTCGGCTCGACCAACGGGATCAAAGTCAACGGGCGCCGCGTCGCCTCGACCCGGCTCAGCCCCGGCGACCAGGTCACCGTCGGCACGACGACCTTCCTCTTCGACATCGAGCAGTAGCGCCCGCGCGGTCGGCGCTCGTCATTAAGGTGCTGGCGTGGAATACGACCCCATTTCGGTCGCCCTGAAGTTCGCGTTCCTGGGCCTCCTCTATCTCTTCGTGCTGGTGATCGCCCGCAGCGCGATCAAGGACCTGCGGCGCACGGTCTCGCCGGCACCTGACGCGACCGGCTTCCACGCCGCCCCGGCATTCGACTCGAGCCCGCGCGGAACCGACGCCTGGCTGATCGCCGAGCGCGGCGGCGGCCTCGAGACGGGGGCCCGCTACGACCTGATCGGGGGGCTCTCGATCGGGCGCTCGAAGGACTCCGACGTGCAGATCGAGGACCGCTACGCGTCCGGATTGCACGCGCGGGTATTCGAACGCGGTGGCCGCTACTTCGTCGAGGACATGAACTCGACCAACGGGACCCTGCTGAACGGCGCCACCCTGCAGGGGGAGGCGGAGCTGATCGACGGCGACACGGTGCAGATCGGCGACACCGAGTTCAGGCTCGAGGCCTCATGACCCTGCGGATCGACGACCAGGCGAGCCGCACTGACACGGGGCGCCAGCGCAGCGCCAATGAGGACTCGCTCTTCACCCGGGCGCCGCTGTTCGTGATCGCCGACGGGATGGGCGGCGCGCAGGCGGGCGAGGTCGCCTCCAAGGCCGCCGCCGAGTCGTTCGACCGCGAGCTGCCGCAGGCGCCGCCGGAGCAGGTGCTGCGGGAGACGATCGAGGAGGCGAACCGGACGATCCACGAGCTCGCCCGGAAGGACCCGAGCCTGACCGGGATGGGGACGACTACGACGGCGGCGATCGTCGACCTCGAGGCCGAGGAGGTGGCGATCGGCCACGTCGGCGACAGCCGGGCCTACCGGCTGCGCGGCGGCAAGCTAGAGCAGCTGACCCGCGACCACTCGCTGGTCGAGGAGATGCGGCGCAAGGGGCAGCTGACCGAGGCGCAGGCCGAGGACCACCCGCAGCGCTCGATCATCACCCGGGCGCTGGGCCCCGAACCGGTGGTCGAAGTCGACCTGCAGACGGTGCCGGCGCAGGCCGGGGACGTCTTCCTGTTCTGCTCGGACGGGCTGACGACGATGCTCGACGACGAGCAGATCGCCCGCCTGCTCGGCCGCGCCTCCTCGATGGAGGCGGCGGTGCGGGCGCTGGTCGACGAAGCCAACCGGGCCGGCGGGCGCGACAACATCACCGTGATCGCCCTCAAGCTCGGCGATGCCGCTGCCCCGGCGCCGGCGGGCACGGATCCGCCCGGGGCCGACCCGGCCGAGGGCGCGACCCTGGTCGGCGCCGCCGCCGAGGAGGCAGGCCTGACCGCGACCGAGGTGCGCCGCCGGGCCGCCGCCGAGGCGGCGCGCCAGCGCCGGCAGGAGCTCGAGGAAAAGCCGCGCCACAAGCGCCTCAAGACCGCCGCCAAGGTGCTGCTGGCGCTGATCCTGGTCGGGGCAATCGCCTTCGGCGCCTGGTACGGCAACCGCCAGGTCTGGTTCCTCGGCACCGACGAAGCCGGGCGCGTCGCCCTCTACCGCGGCCTCCCTTATGAGCTCCCGTTCGGGATCACCCTCTATGACCAGCGCTACGCCAGCCCGATCCAGACCACGGCCCTGCCGGCGAAGCGCCGCGATGCCGTCACCGGCCACAGCCTGCGCTCGCGCTCAGACGCGGTCGACCTGATCGAAGACATCCAGCAGAGCCAGGGAGTCCCTTGAGATCCGCCAGGAACCGTGAGCTGATCGCTCTCGTTCCGGTCGCCCTCCTCCTCACCGCCGGCTTCGCCGCGGTCTTCGCCCAGGAGGAAACGCGGCTCGACAACCTCAGCCTGATCTACGGCGGCTACTTCCTCGCGATCTGCCTCGCGACCCATATCTACCTGCGGATCCGGCTCCCCAACGCCGACCCTTACCTCTTCCCCCTGGTCGCCACCCTGACCGCGTTCGGGCTGGTGATGATCTACCGGATCGACGACGGGCTGGCCCGCGACCAGGCCAACTGGTTCGTGCTCGGGCTGGTCCTCTTCGCGCTGACGATCCAGCTGCTGCGCGACTACGAGGTGCTGGAGCGCTACCGATACACGATCGCCGGCGCCGGCCTGCTGCTGCTGCTGGCGCCGCGGCTGCCGGGAATCGGGCAGCAGGTCAACGGCGCCTACCTCGGGGTGAAGATCGGCCCGCTCGCCTTCCAGCCGGCCGAGTTCACGAAGCTCGCGATCGTCGTCTTCCTCGCCAGCTACCTGCGCGAGCACCGCGAGGTGCTGATCGTCGGGGCCCGGCGGGTGCTGGGGATAACCCTGCCCCCACTGAAGCACTTCGGGCCGATGCTGGTGGTCTGGGGCGCCTCGATGTTCATGCTCGTCTTCATCCGCGACCTCGGCAGCTCTCTGATGTTCTTCGCCGCCTTCCTGGCTCTGCTCTACGTGGCGACCGGGCGCTTCTCCTTCGTGGTCATCGGGATGGCGATGTTCGTCGTCGGCGCCTGGTTCTTCGCCTCGACCGTGCCCCACGTCCACGACCGGGTCGAGATCTGGCTCAACCCCTACAACGACCCGAGCGAAACCGGCTACCAGATCCTGCAGTCGATCTTCGCGCAGGCCGACGGCGGCCTCTTCGGCAAGGGCTTCGCGCAGGGGCTGATCACGATCCCCGGCACCAACGACGCGCTGCTGCCGGCGGCGCAGACGGACACGATCTACGCCCTGATCGTCAACGAGTTGGGGCTGTTCGGCGCCTGCGGGGTCGTCCTCACCTACCTGCTGATCGCCGCTCGCGGCTTCAAGATCGCACTGCTCGCCAACGACGGCTTCTCGAAGCTGCTGGCGACCGGGTTGACCGCGGTCTTCTCGATCCAGGCCTTCGTGATCATCGGCGGCGTCACCCGGGTGATCCCGCTGACCGGCGTCACCCTGCCCTTCATCAGCTACGGCGGCAGCTCGATCGTCGCCAACTTCGTGCTGCTGGCGCTGCTGCTGCTGATCTCCGACCGGGCGCGGCGTGAAGCCGAGGAGCCGGGCGGGCGGGCCCTGGCGCTGGGGGCGGCGGCGTGAACCGGCAGATCGTCAAGCTCTTCGCCTTCATCGTCGCCCTGTTCGCGGTGCTGATCGGGTTCACGTCCTACTGGTCGGTCTTCGACGCCAAGGCGCTGAAGGAGAAGAACGCGAACAAGCGGCCGCTGCTAGAGCAGCAGCAGATCCGCCGCGGCCGCATCCTCGCCGCCGACGGCACCGTGATCGCCAAGTCGGTGGCGAAGGGCAAGGGCGACGCGCGCCGCTTCGTCCGTCGCTACCCCGAAGGGGCGCTCTACGGGCACCCGATCGGGTACAGCTTCGTGCGCTACGGCGACACCGCCTTCGAGCAGTTCCACAACGACCAGCTGGTCGGCGAAGAATCCGAATTCGCCTCGATCCTCGACGAGCTGACCGGGCAGACGCAGGAAGGCAACGACATCGTCACCAACATCGACGCGCACGCGCAGCAGGTGGCCTTGGAAGGGCTGGAGGCGGCGGGGTTCGGCGCCGTGGTGGCGCTCGAGCCGCGCAGCGGCGAGGTCAAGGTGATGGCCTCGAACGCGCCCTATGACCCGAACCGGGTCCCGTTCGAAATCAAGCGGCTGTTCGCCCAGAACGTGAGGACGCCGCTGGTCAACCGGGCGACGCAGGGCCTCTACCCGCCCGGCTCGACCTTCAAGGTGGTGACCGCGGCCGCTGGGCTGGAGAGCGGCGCGATTACGCCGGAGACGCCGATCGACGCGCCCGGGACGATCGACGCGGAAGGGATCCCGCTCTCCAACGACTTCAACGAGGACTTCTTTGGCGCCACCCTCGACACCGCGCTGACCAACTCGGTCAACACCTGGTTCGCGCAGCTGGGCGAGAAAGTCGGCGAGGACGAGATGTTCGAGACGATGGAAAAGTTCGGCTTCAACGCGACGCCGCCGATCGACCTCCCCGACAACGAGGTCTACAACAGCGGCGTCTACGAAGAAAACCGGACCCTGACCCGGCGCGACCCGATCGACCTGGCACGGATGTCGATCGGCCAGGAGCGGCTGCTGGCGACGCCGCTGCAGATCGCGATGGTCGCCGCCGCGGTGGCCAACGGCGGCAAGCTGATGAAGCCGCAGATCTGGAACCGGGTGATCGACCCCGACGGGCGGGTGACCGAACGCCTCGACCCCGACGAGTACAGCGAGCCGGTCTCCGAGGAGACGGCGGCGGAGCTGACGACGGCGATGGAAGGGGTTGTCAGCGAAGGCACCGGCACCAACGCGGCGATCCCCGGGGTCGCCGTCGCCGGCAAGACCGGAACCGCGGAAACGCCGGGCAACAAGGCCTGCGGTGGCGGGGCCGAGCAGAATCAGGCCTGGTTCATGGGCTTCGCGCCGGCCGACGACCCGCAGATCGCGATCGCGGCCTCGGTCGAGTGCACCGAACAGTTCGGCAACGATGTCGCGGCGCCGATCTTCCGCGAAGTCGCTGAAGCGATCTTGGAAGGCGAATGAGGGAGGCGAAGGGTGGCTGAGGTGAGCGAGGGCAGCGTCGTCGACGGCCGTTACCGGGTGGCGAGCCGGCTCGGCAGCGGCGGCATGGCCGACGTCTGGCTGGCCGAGGACACCCACCTGCAGCGGCGGGTGGCGCTGAAGGTCCTACACCGGCGCTTCGCCCAGGACCGCGAGTTCGTCGAGCGCTTCCGCCGCGAGGCCGAGGCGGCGGCCGGGCTGCAGCACCCCAACATCGTCGCTGTCTACGACCGCGGTGAGTTCGAGGGCACCTACTACATCGCCATGCAGTACGTGGAGGGCGCGACGCTGAAGGAGCTGATCGACCGCGGCCTGACCCCGCCGGAGGGGGTCGAGCTGATCCGCCAGGTGCTGGAGGCGGCCCGCTTCGCCCACAAGCACGGGGTCGTCCACCGCGACCTGAAGCCGCAGAACGTGATCGTCGATCCCGACGGCAAGGCCGTCGTCACCGACTTCGGGATCGCCCGCGCCGGGGTCTCGGAGATCACCCAGACCGGCTCGGTGATGGGGACGCCGCACTACCTCTCGCCCGAGCAGGCCCAGGGCCACGACGTCACCTCGGTCTCCGACCTCTACTCGGTCGGGGTGATCCTCTACGAGGCGCTGACCGGTCGCGTCCCCTTCGAGGGCGAAAGCGCGGTGGCGGTGGCGATGAAGCAGGTCTCCCAGACCCCGCAGCGACCGAGCTCGATCAACCCGCGGGTCTCGCCGGCGCTCGACGCTGTGGTGATGCGAGCGTTGGAGAAGGATCCCGGTGCCCGCTTCCAGAGCGCCGACGCCTTCATCGCGGCACTCGACGCGGCGATGAAAGAAGGTGCGCCCGGAGAGGGGACCGCTGCCTTCGCGCCGCTCCCGCCGGTGGTAGCGACGCCGGAGGAGGAGGCGGTGGCCGAGGAGGAAGAGGAGGAGCGGAAGGCGCGCTGGTGGATCTGGCTGCTGATTGCCGCGGTGCTGATCGGGCTGCTGCTCGGCTGGGCGCTCTCGCGCGACACCAGCACCGAGGTGCCGGACGTGACCGGCCTGCAACAGGAACGGGCCGAAGTGAAACTCGAAAACGGCGGCTTCGAGATCGGCGAGACCAAGCAGGTCGAGCGCCAGGCCGAACGCGGGCTGGTGCTCGAGCAGGACCCGCCGCCCGACGAAGCCGAGCAGGACTGCTCGTTCCTCACCTTCTTCTGCTCGAAGCCGACGGTGACGCTCACGGTCAGCGCCGGCCCTGGCCAGAGCGCCGTGCCCGGCGTCGCCGGCCTCAGCCAGGAAGAGGCGACCGAACGCCTGGAAGGCCGCGGCTTCGAAGTCGGCGTCGAAACGATCAACTCCGAGAAGGTCGAAGAAGGGCTGGTGATCCGCTCCGAACCTTCGGGAGGGACCAGCGTCACCAACGGCTCGACCGTCGTCATCTTCGTCTCGCGCGGGCCGAAGCTGACCAAGGTGCCGGTCCTGGTCGGCAGCCAGCGCGGACTCGCCGTGCAGCAGATCCGCGGGCGTGGCCTGGAACCGGTCGTGGAAGAAGAAGAAAGCGACTCCCCAACCGGACAGGTGATCCGACAGACGCCGGACGCCGGCACCGAGGTCTCGCCCGGCTCGGTGGTGACGATCGTCGTCTCTCAGGGCGAAGCGCAGGCGAAGGTGCCGAACGCGATCGGCAAGCTGCGGCGGGAAGCGGTGGAAGCAATCCGCGCCGCCGGCCTCGTCCCGGTGGTCGAAGAAGAAGAAACCGAAGTGACCGGCAAAGTCGGCCGCGTCGTCGACCAGTTCCCACCGCCGGGGCAGGAAATCGAACCGGGCTCCGAAGTGACGATCGTCGTCGGCAAGCAGGCCGCGGCGGTCCCGGCGCCGGAAGCGGAAGGTGAAGAATGAGGGTCGCGGTCCTCTCCGGCGGGCGCTCCTCCGAGCACGACGTCTCGCTGCGCTCCGGCGCCTCGGTCGCGCGCGGGCTGGAGGCGGCCGGGCACGAGGTGGTGGCGGTGACGATCACACGCGAGGGTGGCTGGAGCCATGACGGGGTCGCGGTCGAGCTCACGCCCGGCGGCGGCCTGCTCGGCGCCGGGGCCGTCTTCCCCGCCCTGCACGGGGCCTTCGGCGAGGACGGCAGCATCCAAGGCCTGCTCGAGTGGCTCGACGTCCCCTACGTCGGCTCCGACGTCCTCTCCTCGGCGATCTGCATGGACAAGCTGACGCTGAAGCGGCTGCTGGCCCAGCGCGGCATCCCCCAAGTCGACTTCGCCGCGGTCGGCGAGCCCGGCTGGCGCGAGCACTGCGAGGCGATGGGGCTGCCGCTCTGGGTCAAGCCCTCGCGGATGGGCTCCAGCGTCGGCATCACCCGGGTTGAGGACATCGGCGAGCTCGCCGGGGCGGTCGCGGCGGCGCTGCGGCACGACCCGCGGGTGATCGTCGAGGCCTCCGCCGCAGGCCGCGAGGTCGAGTGCTCGGTACTCGGCAACGAGGAGCTCGAGACCTCGCTGCCGGGCGAGATCGTCGCTCACGCCGAGTGGTACGACTTCGAGGCGAAGTACCAAGAGGGCGGGATGGAGCTGCGCGTCCCGGCGCCGCTCTCCGGCCGCGAGACCACGCGGGTGCGCGAACTCGCCGGCCAGATCTTCACCCTCGCCGGCTGCTCCGGCCTCGCCCGCTGCGACTTCTTCGTCGAGCCCGACGGCGAGATCCTCGTCAACGAGATCAACACCATGCCCGGCTTCACCGAGACCAGCGTCTACGCAAAGCTGCTGGAGGCGAGCGGCATCGCCTACGAGGACCTCTGCGACCGGCTGGTCCGGCTCGCCGTGGAGCGCCACGCGCAGGCGCGCTCCTACGAGTTCTGAGCTACTCGATCAGCTTCACGTCGCTGATCTCGACCTGGTAGCGGCCGGCCTGGTCGCGCGCGGGCGAGGCCTTGTTGAACCAGAGCAGGAAGTACTTGGCCGGCGAGGAGAGGCTGAGGTCGGCTTCGGCGCTTTCGCCGGCGTCGGTGATCTCGCCGACCGGGTCACCCCATTCGGATAGCTCCGCCGGCGGGCCGGAGGCGGCGGCGTAGATCTCCGCGTCCCAGCCGGGAGTCGGGGTGCGGACGACGATCTCCGCCGGGGTCGCCGCGGACTTGGCGGTGACGTAGAGACCGACGCCGGGGTTGGGACCGGTCTTGGTCCCGGCGAAGGTGTCGGTGTCGTAGTGCTCGCTGCTCCAGGCGGTGGAGAAGTTGCCGTCGACGGCCAGTTCGACCGTGGCCGCGTCCTCTTCTTCGTCGCCCTGCGGGTCGTAATCGGTCGCCTCGGAGATCGGGATCGTGCTGCCCTTGCCCTTCAGCGCGCCGCCCCCGCCGCCGCTGTCGCCGCTGCTGATCAGCTGCACCGCGAGCAGGGCACCGACGCCAACCACGACCAGCAGGGCGATCGCCGCCCAGGAGGCGCGGGCGCGGCTGGAGAGCTTGCGCTTGGCCGGGGGGACGGCGTCGAGCACGCTGGTCGCCTCGCCGGTGGTCGACCCGGCGCGGGCGGCCTCGACCTCGAGCGCGGTCGAGAGGTCGTCGATCATCTCGCCGACCGACTGGTAGCGGCGCTCGGGGTCCTTGGCCGTGGCACGCTCGACCACCAGCGCCGCAGCAGCGGAGAGCTCGGGGCGGCGCTGCTGCACGTCGGGCAGCTCCTCGTTGACGTGTTTCATCGCCACCCCGACCTGGCTGTCGGCGTGGAAGGGGACCTGGCCGACCAGCATCTCGTAGAGGACGACGCCCAGCGAGTAGAGGTCGGAGCGGGGGTCGACGGCGTGGCCCATCGCCTGCTCGGGGGCGACGTAGTCGGTGGTGCCGAGGACGCGCCCGGTCGCCGTCATCCCGTCTTGCTCAAGCTGGCGGGAGATGCCGAAGTCGGTCAGCTTGGCCCGGCCCTCGGCGTCGATCAGCACGTTCTGGGGCTTGACGTCGCGGTGGACCATGTTGCGGCCATGGGCGACCGTGAGGCCGCGGGCGACCTCGATCGCGTAGGCGAGCGCCTCCTGCGGGTCGAGCGCGCCGACCCGGTTGATCCGCTGCTTCAGCGTCTCGCCTTCGACGTACTCGAAGACGATGTAGGGGTGGCCGCCGTCCTCGCCGGCGTCGATTACGGCGACGACGTTGGGGTGGGAGAGCTTGGCGACCGCGCGCGCCTCCTGGCGGAAGCGCTCCAGCTGGTCGGCCTGCTCGGACATCTCCCGGTGCATGACCTTGACCGCGACGGCGCGGTCGAGGGTCTCGTCGCGGGCCAGGTAGACGGTGGACATGCCGCCGCTGCCGAGCTTCGCCTCCAGCCGGTAGCGATCGGAGAGAACCGTTCCGATCATCTGCGAGCTGGTCCGGGCGGGGTCGGTCACGTGCCCGCGATTATCGCTGCGTCAACGGCGCGATGGCCGCATTAGGTGCGGGTGACGACACCCGTTGCATCGGTCGCGCGGCCGACCCGCTTGGCGGCGGGGTAGTGGGGGCGCAGCAGCTCCAGGGCGGCGGCCTCCTCAGCCGGGGGGACGACGACGCAGAAGCCGCAGCCCATGTTGAAGACGTCGTACATCTCCTCCTCGCTGACGTCGCCGCGCTCCTGGATCAGGCCGAAGACCGGCGGCACCGGCAGCGGGTCGTCGATCTCGTACCCGACCGGGGCCGCGAGGCGGAGCAGGTTGGCGGTGCCGCCGGAGGTGATGTGGGCGAGGCCGCGGACCTCGACCGCGGAGCGCAGCAGCTCGACGATCGGCTTCACGTAGATCTCGGTTGGCTCCAGGAGGACATCGCCGAGTGGCCGGCCGAGGCGCTCGTCGTCGAGCGGGATGCCGGCGAGAGCGGTACGGGCGAGCGTGTAGCCGTTGGAGTGGATCCCCGATGAGGGCAGGCCGATCACCACATCGCCGGGCTCGACCGCGGCGCCGTCGACGATCGCGTCGAGGGCGACGGTGCCGAAGCAGGCGCCGGAGACATCGACGCTGGAGACGAGGTCGCCGAGCTGGGCGAGCTCGCCGCCGGGGATCTCGACCCCGGCCAGCTCGGCGCCACGCGCGAGGCCGACGCCGATTTCCTCGCAGACGGCCGGGTCGGCCTGCTGCACGGCGATGTAGTCGAGCATCGCCAGCGGCTCGGCGCCGACGCAGATCACGTCGTTGACGTTCATCGCCACGCAGTCGATCCCAACCGTGTCCCAGCGCCCCAGCTCCTCGGCGACCAGCAGCTTGGTCCCGACCCCGTCGGTCGAGAGCGCGATCCCGGTCCGCTCGTCGAGCCGAATCACGCTCGCGTAATGGCCCGGCAGCGGCACCTGGGCCGAGGGGCGACCGAGCTGAATCGCGCCCAGCGCCCGCACCAGACCGGCGACGGCGGAGTCCGCTGCGCCCTGGTCGACCCCGGCTTTGGCGTAGGCGTCGCTCATCTGCCCTGCAGTTTGACGAGGACGGCGGCCGCGAGCGCGGCGCGGTACGCCGCGTAGGGCCAGAGCGCGCGGTCGCGCTCGACCAGACCGATCAGGCGCTGGGAGGCGAGGGTCGAGGCGAAGGAGGCGGCGACGCCGACGGCGAGCGAGCGGCGCAGCTCCGGAGTGGTGCCGCGGCGGGCGAGGCGGGTGCCCTTGAGCGCGGTGGCGCCGACGATGATCGGCAGCGCGATCGTGCGCGAGAGCAGGTTCGCCTGGTCGCGGGAGAAGCGGCGCCAGCGGGCAGCGGCGAGGGTGACGCCGTTGCGGGAGACGCCGGGGGCGAGCGCCGCCGCCTGGGCGACGCCGAGCGCCAGCCCGTCCGCGGCGGTGGCATCGCCCTGGCCGCGGCTCTGGGGACGGCGGTCGGCGACCAGCATCGCTGCGGCGCCGGCGAGGAGGCCGTAGGCCGTGGCGCGGGGGCCGCCGAGGCGGCGCTCGATCGGCCGCTCCAGCGTGTAGCCAGCGATCGCCGCCGGCAGGAAGGAGAGCGCCAGCAAGAGGACGCGGCGGGCGTCGAGCTGGCTCAGCTCTTCGCCGATCAGCCGCCGCTGGCCGATCACCAGCGCCGCGGCGGCGCCGGCGTGCAGGGCAACCTCGAAGCTCTTGCGGACCTCCGGGTCGACCGCCTCCCAGTCCCACCCGGCGAGCCAGGGGACGAGGACGATGTGGGCGGAGCTGGAGACCGGCAGCAGCTCAGCCGGGCCCTGGACCACTCCCAGCGCGATCGCGCGCCGGGCGGGGATCCCGGCTGCGCCGGGACCGCTCAAGCGCTGCTCGGGTCGGTCGCCTCGGCCCCGCTGGCGGCCTCGTCGCCGCCGGAGCCACCGCCGCGGCGGCGCCTGACGATCAGGTACGCGACGCCGGCGAGGATCGCCACGACGACGATGTAGTCGAGGTAGTGCAGGTGGTCACGCCACTCTTCCCAGTTCGCGCCGACGCTTTCCCCGATCAGCGCCAGCATCAGCACCCAGGGGATGCAGCCGAGCAGGGTCAGCGTGGTGAAGCGCCAGAACGGCATTTTCGCGACGCCGGCGGGGAGCGAGATGAAGGTGCGGACGATCGGCAGCATGCGCGAGAAGAAGACCGTCGCGGAGCCGTAGCGCTCGAACCAATCATCGGCCCATTTCAGGTGCTTGGGGCTGATGTGGATCAGCTTGTTCTTTTCCAGCAGGTCGATGCGGCCGTAGTAGCCGACCGCATAAGCGATCCAGGATCCGACCAGGTTGCCGAGGACCCCGGCGGCGACAACGCCGAACAAAGTGAGTTCGCCGGCGGCGACGCTGGAGCCGGCGAAGAGCATGATCGCCTCGCTTGGGACCGGCAGGCAGGCGGACTCCAGCAGCATCAGCAAGAAGACCGCCGGCAGGCCGGTGGCGCTGATGAAATCGGTGCCGGCGTTGACGATCGGGTCGAGAAAGACGTCGGTGACGCTGGCGAGCGTGAGCAGGGCGGGCGGCATCGAAGTGCCACATCGTAGGGACCAGCGGCGTCGATAGACGGCCGATCGCCCGCTCTGGCCCTAAACTGGACCGGTCCGATGAGCCGTTTGAACCACCCCGTCTATCGCAATCGGGTGCTGCAGGTGGCGGCCGACGCCGCGCTCGTCGCGCTGGCTTACTTCCTCGCATTCCAGCTGCGATTCCTCGACGACCCGCACGGGTGGCCGCAGCGCTACGAGGTGCTGTTCGCGCAGTCGGTCGGGTTCGTCGTCGCCGGCAAGCTGATCGTCTTCGCCGCCTTCGGGCTCTACCAGAAGTGGTGGCGCTACATCAGCGGCCGCGACTTCCTCCTGATTGTCCGCGCCGTCGCCGTCGCCAGCGCGGTGCTGGTCATCCTCTTCGCCGTCGTCAAGCCCTTCGACGACACCCTGCCGCGCTCGGTCGAGGTGATGGACTTCCTGCTGACCTTGCTCTTGGTTGCCGGCGCCCGCTTGGCGGTGCGGCTGATCGTCGAGCGGCCCTCGCGCGGGGCGCGGCTGCCGAAGCACGAGGTGCTGGTGATCGGCGCCGGCTCCGGCGGCCAGATGGTGGTCCGGGAGCTGCAGCTCAACCCCAACCTCGGTGCCACCGCGATCGGGTTCGTCGACGACGACCCGCGCAAGCGCGGTATGCGGATGCTGGGCCTGAAGGTGCTCGGCTCGACCAGCGAGATCACCGCGATCCTCGACGAGGCCGAGCCCGACGAGGTCGTGATCGCGATCCCCTCGGCACCGGGAACGCTGCGCGGCCAGGTCGTCGCCGCCTGCCGCGAGCGCGAGATCCGGGTCCGCACCCTGCCAACCGTGTTCGAGCTTCTGCGCGGCGGCGTCCAGCTGAACCGCCAGCTGCGGGAGGTCCGGGTCGAGGACGTGCTCGGGCGCGAGCCGATCGTGCGCGAGCTCGACCGGGTCGGCGCCTACCTGCGGGATCGCATCGTCCTCGTCACCGGCGCCGGCGGCTCGATCGGGTCCGAGCTCTGCCGCCAGATCGCCCAGGTCGGGCCGAGGCTGCTGGTGATGCTCGACCACGCCGAGGACAACCTCTTCGAGATCGAGCGGGAGATGATCGACGAGCGCCACTTCACCCACGCCGAGGCGGTCCTGGCCGACTGCAAGGAGCCGCACCGGATGCTGGAGGTGATGCAGCGCTTCAAACCCGACGTCGTCTTCCACGCCGCCGCCTACAAGCACGTGCCGCTGATGGAGTCCAACCCGCTCGAGGCGGTCCGCAACAACGTGATCGGGACCCGGATCACGGCCGAGACCGCGGCCGCCTCCAATGTCGAGCGCTTCGTCCTCATCTCCACCGACAAGGCGGTCAACCCAAAGACGGTGATGGGCGCCTCGAAGGCAATGGCGGAGTGGATCGTCGAGGCGGCCGGGAACGCCCACCCTGGGACGCGCTTCGCCTCGGTCCGGTTCGGCAACGTGCTCGCCTCCTCCGGCAGCGTCGTCCCGATCTTCCGCAGCCAGATCGAGCGCGGCGGGCCGGTCACCGTCACCCACCCGGAGATGACCCGCTACTTCATGACGATCCCGGAGGCGGTGCAGCTGGTGATCCGCTCCGGCGACATCGGCGCCGGCAAGGGCGAGGTCTTCGTCCTCGACATGGGCGAGCCGGTGAAGATCGTCGACCTCGCCCACAACATGATTCGGCTCGCCGGATACGAGCCCGAAAAGGACATCGCGGTCGAGTTCACCAAGCCGCGGGCCGGCGAGAAGCTGCACGAGGACCTGTTCAGCGCCGGCGAGAAGCCGCAGCCGACGGCGGCGCGGCGGATCAACCGGGCGGTGCGCGAGACAGGGCTCGACTCCGAGTGGGTGGAGTCGACGCTGAACGCGCTCGAACACCTGGTCATGGCCGGCGACGAGGCTAATCTGGCGGAGCGGGTGGTCGAGTTGATCGCCGCTCCCGGTGGGGACGCGGCGGCAGTCGCCTACGACGAGTAGCCTCCCGCAGCCACTTTGGTCGACGTGATCGAACAAATCGGCGCGTTCGCCGGCTTGGCCGCATTCCTCGGCCTCGCCGTCCTCGCCCTGCTCTCGTTCACCCAGGGACGGGACATCCGGCGGCTGCGCGAGTGGGCCGGCTCGGCGCCCGAGCGCGACACCGAGCGCAAGGAGGCGACCTCCGCCGTCGCCGCCCAGCGGGCGGAGGAGCTGCGGGCGCTGGAGGAAGCGCGCACGGCCGAGCACGCCGCGGTCACCCAGCGCGAGGAGCGGCGCCAGCGCCGCGAGGAAGGGCTGCCGGAAATGACCCGGCGGGAGCAACTGCGCGAGCGCTTCTCCGGTGCCGGCGCCCGCCTCTCCCACCCCGCTGCCCTGGTGGCGCTGTTCGTGGTGATGCTGGCTGTTGTCGGCGGCGCCGGCTACCTCTTGCTCTCCGGCTCCGACGACGCCTCCGGCGGTGGGGGCGGCGGCAAAGGCGGTAAGCAGGTCGCCGCGAAGACGGCGCCCAGCGACATCGAGGTCGCGGTGCTGAACGGGACCGCGGTACCTGGTCTCGCCGCGACCTACGGCGACATGGTCGAGGGCAAGGGCTTCGAGCTCGGTGCCGTCGGCAACAGCGACTCCAGCTTCTCCGGCAGCGTCGTGATGTTCTCCCGCGGCCACAAGCCGGAGGCCCAGCGCGTCGCCAAAGCTCTGCAGATCGACGAAGTCGAGTTGATGAGCGACGAAGTCGAAGCGATCGTGGAAGGCGCGAAAGTCGCGGTCATCGCCGGCGAGGACAATGCCGCGGCGGCGGGTTGACGCGGCGGCTCTGGTCTTCGCGCTGCTCGTCCTCGCAACCGTCGCCGCCTTCGCCTGGGCGCAACGGCTGAAGCGCGACCCGCTGGTACTGGACCGGGCGACCTTCGTCGCGGTGCCCAATCTTCATCCCCGGCAGCCGGTCCACAGCTTTACGCCGAACGGGGACTGCCGCTTCGACCGGATCCGGATCCGCTTCCGCACGACCATCTCCGACGACGCGACGGTGCAGGTGGTGAGGCCCGGTGGGCGGGTCGTCTACACCCTCGCCCGCGAGCAGCTCCTCAAGCGCTACAGCTTCCACACCTTCTACTGGGACGGCCGCCAGCGCGGTGGCGGTATCGCCCGTCCCGGCCGCTACAAGCTGCGGGTGAAACTGCTCGGTGAGGACCGGGTCCTGGTCACCCCGGGAGCAATCAAGCTGCACCGCTCGGGGAAGGACGTCAAGTCGGCCTGCGGGACGCGAGCGAAGAGCGGCGGCGCCAGCCCGGAGTCGTCGCCTTGAGCGAGCTCCTCGCCGGCGCCGGCGTGCTGATCGCCGCCGGGGCCAGCGCCGCCGCGATCCTGCTGCCGCCGAGCCGCCGGCGCTCGCTGGCGATGCTGGTCGCGATCGTCCTCTTCCCGGTCCTGATCCTCGGTGACCAGTGGCACACGGCGCAGATCGTCGACCTGCGGGACGACAGCGGGCGGATCGTCGCCCTGCTGGCGATCGCCGCGGTCGCGGTCGGCGGCCTCGCCTACTGCTTCCGCCGCTGGCCGCTGCTGCTGCCGCTGGCGATCGTCTTCGCCCTGCCCTTCCGGGTGCCGCTGGAGGCGGGCGGCGACACGGCCAACCTGCTGGTCCCGCTCTACCTGGTGATCGCCGCCGGAGTCGCGGCGGTGGCGGTCCGGGACTGGGGAGCACGCGCAGCCGAGTTCAGCGGCTCCTGGCTGCCGCGGATCCTCGCCGCGGTCGTCGTCCTCTACGCCCTGCAGACGCTCTACTCCGAGGACTTCTCGAAGGGGCTGCAGAACGTCTGCTTCTTCCTCGTCCCCTTCACCGTCGCCTACGGGCTGCTCAGCGACGTCAGCTGGGACAAGCGGCTGCTGCGGCTGGTCCTGATCGTGGTCGGGGTCGAGGCGGTCGCCTTCGTCTTGATCGGCAGCGTCGAGTACGTCACCCGCAGCCTCTTCTGGAACGACCAGGTGATCCGCTCGAACGAATTCCACACCTACTTCCGGGTCAACTCGATGTTCTGGGACCCCAACGTCTACGGCCGCTACCTCTCGCTGGTCGCGGTGCTGGCGACCGCGGCGCTGCTGTGGGTGCGGGACCGGCGCGAGTTCGCCCTGCTGACCGTGCTCATCGGGGTGCTTTGGGTGGGACTGGCCGAGACCTTCTCCCAGTCCAGCTACATCGCCCTGCTCGGCGGGCTCGCGGTGCTGGCGGCGATCCGGTGGAGCCTGCGCTGGACCCTGGCGGCGGTCGCGGTCGGGGCCGTGGGGGCGGTCATGGTCGTCCTCCTCGCGGGGGGCTCGGAGATCACCACCGACCGCCTCAACGTCGATCTCAGCGGCCGCGGCAACCTCGTCTCCGGGGGCGTCGACCTGTTCGCCGAACGTCCCCTCTGGGGCTACGGCTCCGGCTCCTTCCAGGAGGCCTACCGCGATCATCGCGAGAACAAGGACGCCCCCGTCACCGTCTCCCACACCGAGCCCGTGACCATCCTCGCCGAGCAGGGCCTGATCGGCCTGGTCCTGTACGTGGGCTTGCTCGTGGTCGCCCTGTGGACGATGGCGGCCGGCATCAGGGGGTCTCCGACGCCCGCCCGCCCCGCGGTCCTCGCGACGTTCGTGGCGCTGCTCGTCCACACCCTGGCCTACGCCGGCTTCTACGAGGACCCGATCACCTGGGTGCTGCTGGCCGTCGGCGCCTCGCTGGCGGCCCCGGCGGTCCGCGACCCCGCGTAGGGTCACACCGTGTCGGGATACCTGCGCCGCCTCGCCACCACGGGCGCCGCCTACACCGCGGCGAGCGTCCTCTCGAAGCTGATCGCGGTCGCGCTGCTGCCGCTCTACACGCGCTACCTGACCCCGGACGACTACGGCGCCGCCGAGGTGATGTTCGCCTCGGTCGTCTCGATCAGCATCATCGTCCGCTTCGGCCTGATCGAGGCGGTGCTGCGCTTCTACTACAAGGACGACGAGGACCCGGCTCGGGTCGTCTCCAGCACCTTCGCCGGGCTCTTCTGGCTGGCGACGATCGGCGCCCTGGTGGCGCTGCCGTTCGCGACGCCGATCTCCGAAGCGCTGCTCGACGAACCAGCCGCCGACCTGGCGCGGATCTCGATCGGCGGCCTCTGGGTGCTGACGATGTTCGAATTCCTGATGACCCTGTTCCGGCTCGAGGAGCGGGCCCGGGCCTACTTCGCGACGACGATCGCGAGCGTGCTGACGACGATCGCGGTGACCGTGGTGCTGGTCGTCGGCAACGACGAGGGCGCCCGCGGCCTCCTGCTCGGCAGCTACGCCACCGGCGCCGTCTTCGTCCTCGGCCTGATCGTGCTGCAGCGGCGCCAGCTCTCGCTGCTCTTCGACCCCGCGCTGCTGCGGCGGCTGCTGCGCTTCGGGCTGCCGACGATGCCGGCCGAGGTCTCGCTCTACGCGCTCAACTTCGTCGACCGGATCATCATCGTCCGCACCGTCGGGCTGGCCGAGGCCGGGCTCTACTCGCTCGCAGTCAAGTTCGCCCAGGGCGTCAACGTCCTCGTCCGCGGCTTCCAGCTCGCCTGGCCGCCGCTCGCCTACTCGATCCGCGACGACGAGGAGGCGCGGCGCGCCTACGCCCGGGTCGTCACCCTCTTCCTCGCCGGCTGCGCCTTCGTCGTCACCGGGATGTGGCTGTTCTCGCGCTGGATCGTGCGGGCGCTGGCTGCACCGGAGTTCTTCGAGTCCTACGAAGCGATCGGGCTGATCTCGATCGGCGTCACCCTCTACGCGCTGTACATGGTGATGGTGGTGATCCTCGGCCGCACCGGCCGCACCGAGCTCAACCTCCCCGCAGCGATCGCCGCCCTGGCGGTGAACATCGCGCTCAACCTGGTGCTGGTGCCGTCGCTGGAGATCGTCGGCGCCGGCCTCGCCCTGGTCGCGTCCTACCTGGTCGTGGTGGCGCTGATGTACGGGTTCACCCAGCGTCTCTTCCCAGTCCCCTACGAATGGGGACGGCTGGCGCGGGTGGTGCTGACCGCCGCCGCCCTGGTCGGCCTGGCGGAACTCGTGACCCCGACCGAGGGCCCGGCCGGGCTGCTGCTGCGCGCGGCCCTGCTCGCCGCCTACCCGCTCGCCCTGCTCGCCAGCGGCTTCTTCACCGCCGAGGAGCGCGGCTGGCTGGCCCGCCTGCGCCACCCCGAGGAGATCGCCGCCGAGGTCCGCCGCATGCGCACCCAGCCGGCAGCAGTCGACGGCCGCATTCCCGAGGCCTACGAGGCCGAGCTCCGCGACGAAGACGCGCGCCTCTAGGCGCGGTCGCGGAGGCTTTCGCCGCGATTGGGGCGGAGCGCTTGGCGGGTGTGGGCCCAGTAGACCCTGGCCGGCTGGTTGGGGAGGACGGTGGCGGTGAGGGCGCGGACGGCGTAGGACCAGGCGGTGAGGAGGCGGACGGCGAGGGCTGCCACGGGCCCGTGGTGCTTTCGCATGTAGAGATCGCGGTTGCGGTGGAATTCGACGATCCGGGGCAGGCCCTTGGTGAGGTCAGTCGAGAGCTGGTCGTGGTGGACCGCCTCAGCGGCGGGGACGAAGAGCGAGTGCGAGCCGGCGTCGGCGAGGCGCTTGGCGAAGTCGCACTCGTCGTAGTAGACGAAGAAGTCCGGGTCCATGAAGCCGACCTCGGCGGCGGCCTCGCGCCGCACCATCAGCGCGCTCGACTGGGCCCAGTCGACGCGGCGGGTCTCGCTCCCCTTGCTCTGCACGGTCGCCCAGCGGTGGAGGAAAAGTGCTCCGGCGAGCGCCGTGCCGACGCCCGGGAAGCGCCAGGCGCAGGGGACCGGATCACCGGCGGAGTCGAGCAGCTGCGGGCCGGCAGCGGCAGCCTTGGGGTCGGTGCCGAGAGCGGCGATCAGCGCTTCGGCGGCGCCAGGGCGGAGCTCGGAGTCCTCGTTCAGCAGCAGGCAGTATCGGCCGTTCGCCTCGCGCATCAGGGTCGAGTCGTTCTCGGCCTTGCCGGTGCGCTGCTCAAGCGTGATCAGGCGGATATCGCCCCCGCGGGCGCGGACTGCCTCCGCGGAACCGTCGTCCGAAGCGTTGTCGAGGACCAGGATCTCGTGCTCGATGCCAGACGGGTGCGTGCGCTCGATCGCGGCGAGGCAGGCGAGCAGGTACTCGCGGCCGTTGGTGTTCACGATGCAGTAGGAGAGCGTGGGAGGCAAGGCGGTCACGATAATCGGCCGCGATGAAGGTGCAGCTAGTTGACCCGTCGGCTTTCACGCCTCCTTATGACCGCGCGCTGGCGGGAGCGCTGGCGCGCGGTGGGGCCGAGGTCGAGTTGGTGACGAGTCGGTTTCTCTACGGGCCGGTGCCGGCGGCGGAGGGCTACGAGGTCACGGAGAGCTTCTACCGGCGGAGCGCGGAGCGCGGGCTCAAGGCGTCTGGACGGCGAGTGTTCAAGGCGGTGGAGCATCTTGGAGACATGCGGCGATTTCGCCGTGAAGCCAGCGCCGACGTTCTCCATTTCCAGTGGCTGACGATGCCCGGGCTGGATGCGCATCTGCTGCCGGCCGTGCGGCCGCGAGTGATGACTGCGCATTACGTGCTGCCGACGCGGCCGAGCCGGCGGCAGGTGCGGAGCGCTCGGGCGGCCTTTGGCGCGATGGATGCGGTGGTTGCGCATTCCGAGCACGGGGCGGCGCGGCTGCGCCAGGAGGTTGGCCTCGATGCCGGCCGCGTGCGGGTAATCCCGCATGGCGCCTTCGACTACCTCACCCAGCTGCCGGAGGAGAAGCCGCTGCCGCCTGAGCTCGACGGGGCTGATGGACCGGTCGTCCTCTGCTTCGGCCTGATCCGCCCCTACAAGGGGATCGAGGTGCTGCTCGAGGCTTTTAAACAGATCCGCGGGGCCGAGCTCTGGATCGTCGGCAACCCGCGGATGGACGTAGCGCCGCTGCGCCGCCTCGCCGAGGAGGTGCCCGGCCGGGTCCGCTTCGTCACCCGCTTCGTCGACGAGGCCGAGATCCCGGCGATCTTCCGCCGCGCCGACGTCCTCTCCCTCCCCTACCTCGACGCCGAGCACTCCGGAGTCCTCTACACCGGCCTCGCCTTCGGCAAGCCGATGGTGATGAGCGCGGTCGGCGGCTTCCCCGAGGTGGCGGCGACCGGGGCCGGTCGCCTGGTCCCGCCCGGCGAGGCGCCGGCGCTCGCGGCCGCGTTGACCGAGCTGGCCGGGGACGCCGGCGCCCGCACCGAGCTCGCCGAGGCGGCCCGCCGCGCCGCCGCCGGGCCCTTCTCCTGGGACGAGGCCGCCCGCCTCACCCTCGACCTCTACCGCGAGCTGATCGAGGCGCGCGGGTGAGCACCCTCGCGGCGATCCTCTTCTGGGCCAGCGCCGGCCTGCTCGTCTACACCCACGCCGGCTACCCGGTGGTGCTGTGGGTCTGGGTCGCCCTGCGCCGCCACCCGACCCTGGCGCCGCGCTCCCGCGACGAGCTGCCGGCCGTCTCCCTGATCGTCCCCGCCTACGACGAGGAGGAGGTGATCGCGGCCAAGGTCGCCAACGCCCTGGCCCTGGAGTACCCGCGCGAGCGGCTGCAGGTAATCGTCGCCTCCGACGGCTCCAGCGACGCCACCGCCGAGCGCGCCCGCGCCGCCGGCGCTGACCTGGTCCTGGAGCTCGAGCCCGGCGGCAAGGTCGCGGCGCTGAACGCCGCCGCCGAGCAGGCCAGGGGCGAGCTGCTCGCCTTCTCCGACGCCAACAGCAGCTGGGCGCCCGACGCGCTCGCCCGCCTGGTCGAGTCCTTCGCCGACCCCGCGGTCGGCTACGTCTGCGGCCAGGTCCGCTTTCTCAGCCCCGGCGGCGACAACCTCGAGGGTGCCTACTGGCGCTACGAGATGGCGGTGCGGGAGATGGAGTCCGCGCTCGGGGGGGTCACCGCCGGCAACGGCGCGATCTACGCGGTCCGCCGTGACGCCTACCTGCCGCTCGAGCCCTCCGGCAGCCACGACCTCAGCTTCCCCTTCCTGCTCGCCAAGCGCGGGCTGCGCTCGCTCTACGCGCCCTGGGCGCGGGCGGAGGAGAAGATGGTGCCGACGATGGAGGGCGAGTTCGCACGCAAACGGCGGATGATGGTCGGGCTCTGGGACATCGTCGTCGGCGAAGGCATGCTCTCGCCCCGCGGCTACTCGCCGCTCTTCGCCTTCGAGCTCGCCTCGCACCGGCTCCTTCGCTACCTCAGCCCCCTCCTGCACGTCGTCGCCTTTCTCGCCAACCTCGCCCTGCTCGGCGAGGGCTGGGTCTACGCGCTGACCTTCCTCGCCCAGCTTGCCCTGCTCGCCGCGGCGGTGCTGGGACGGTCGCTGCCCTGGCCGCCGCTGCGGATCGCCCGCTACTACGTGCTGACCACCGCCTCGATCGCCCTCGGCCTCTGGGACCGCTTCCGCGCCGGACACCCGACGGGACGCTGGGAGAAGTCAGAGGGAACCCGCTGATGCCGCGCGCCCTCAACCTTCTGATCGCCAGCCTGGCTCTGGTCCTCCTCTCCCCCGTGCTGCTGGTTGCGGCAATCGCGATCAAGCTCGGCAGCCGCGGCCCGGTCTTCTACCGTCAGCGTCGGGTCGGCCTCGACGGCGAGGAGTTCGAGATGCTGAAGCTGCGGACGATGGAGCAGGGCTCCGACCCGGTCGGGGTCGGGACGGTCGTCACCCGCGACGATCCCCGGGTCACCAGCGCCGGCCGCTTCCTCCGCCGCACCTCGCTCGACGAGGTGCCGAACCTGCTCAACGTGCTGCGCGGCGAGATGGCGATCGTCGGCCCGCGCCCGACGATCCCGGCCCAGGTCTCCGACTACACCCCGCGCCAGCACCGCCGGCACGAGGTTCTGCCCGGGATCACCGGCTGGGCCCAGGTGCAGGGCCGCGCCGGCATCCCCTGGGAGGAGCGGATCGAGCTCGACGTCTGGTACGTCGACCACCGCAGCCTCGGCCTCGACCTCCGCATCCTCGTCCGCACCGCCTGGCTCGTCGTCACCGGCCAGGGCCTGGCGCCCGACTGAGCGACGACCGGAACCCGACTAAGGTTCCCGGCGTGAGCGAGCGGTCAGAGGTGAGCTTGCGGCGCTTCGAGCCGGGGGATGCAGCAGCGGTGCACCGCTGGTTCAACAACCCAGCTGCGACCGCCAGCCTGATGGAGCAGCGCGGCAGCTTCTCGCTGGAGGAAGCCGAGGGCTGGGCGCAGCGGGCGATGGACGACTCCGGCGAGGACCGCAAGTTCGCGATCGTCGTCGAGGGCTACGCGGAGCCGGTCGGGTTCACCGCCCTCTACGGCCTCTTCCGCCAGACCGCGCCGGAGCTGGGGGCGCTGATCGGCGACGACGTGCGCGGCAAGGGCGTCGGCCGCCGGGCCGAGGCGCTGACGATCGCCAAGGCCTTTGACGAGTACGGCGCCCACCGCGTCTACGGCCGCATCCCCGCCCGCAACGAGATCGCCAAGAAGACGGTGACGAGCCTCGGCTGGAAGCACGAGGGGACGATGCGCGCGCATCTGGCGCGCGAGGGCACGGCGCCCGACGACTGCGAGGTCTGGGGCGTGCTCCCCGACGAGTTCCGCGCCGCCACCGCGGACCTATTCGGGTAGGCACCGCGGTGAGCGACTCCCCGGCGCGCGCCGAGCTCTTGGAAGACAGCGGCGAAGCGGCGCTCTCTGATCAGTTCTTCCGCTCGCGTCCCTTCCTCGACGCGGAGGGCGTCACGCACACGCTGCGGATCGAGTCCGACGACAGCGCCCTGGTCGCCCCATTGATCGTGCGAGCGATCGGCGACGGCCCCGACCGCGACGCGATCTCCCCCTACGGCTACCCCGGCCTCGTCCCCGCCCCGATTCGCAGTTCTTCCCGCATACCGGGAGGAAGTGCGAATCGGCCACTCGATCCCGCGGCAATCGACTTCTCCGCGACGGGGCTGGTCAGCGTCTTCCTGCGGCACACGCTCGGGGAGTCGCCGCTGGCGGGGGCGACGGAGCGCAACGGGGTGCAGATCTCCGACCCGGGACTCGACCCGAAGAGCCGGCCCAGCGACCGGCGGCAAGTCCGCCGCAACCTCGAGGCCGGGTACGAGCTGCTGCTGGTCCCGGCGGCGGAGACGACGGCGGCGCAGCGCGCCACCTTCCTCGATCTCTACGAGCAGA
Organism: Solirubrobacterales bacterium; assembly: GCA_036277915.1. Classification (GTDB taxonomy): domain Bacteria; phylum Actinomycetota; class Thermoleophilia; order Solirubrobacterales; family 70-9; genus VAYN01. The sequence continues at coordinate 68,797 of DASUMA010000021.1, read as the reverse complement.
CGATGCGGCGCACCGACGCGGCGGCGCACTACTTCTTCGGCGCCGAGTACTTCGACCGGATCCTCGCGGCTGAGCGCACCTGGCTGGCGCTGGCGCTGGCGCCCGGCGGCGAGCCCGCCGCCGCCTCGATCGCGACGGTCAGCGACGGCTACCTCCACTACTACCTCAGCGGCAGCGCCGACTCGCATCTGCGCGACTCGCCGATGAAGAACGTCGTCGCCCGCCTGGTCGAGCACTCGGCCGAGCTCGGCCTGCCGCTCAACCTCGGCGGCGGGATCAGCCGCGGCGACGCCCTGGAGGAGTTCAAGCGCGGCTTCGCCAACCGCGAGCAGCCCTGGCAGACGTCGGAGATCGTCTGCGACCGCAAGCGCTACAAGCAGCTCAGCGCCGGTCGCGAATCAACCGGCTTCTTCCCCGCCTACCGGGCCTAAGTCCCCTCGGCTCCCCTGGCGCCGCCGAGCTATTCGACGCTGGCCGGGGTCGGCCCGGTGAATTTGAAGCCTTCGACGGGCTCGCCGCCGTATTTGCCCCACGTCTCCTTGCCGAAGGCGCGGATCGCGTCGAGCGTCGCTGCGCCCTTGTAGGTGGGGCAGCCGAGCATGTTGGTCCAGGTCGTCGCCGCTACCTCGTAGGGCATTTTCCCGTTCGGGAAGAGCAGCGTCGCGCCGTACATCGTGTCGTAGAGGCCCTTCAGCTCCAGCTGGTCTTTTTCCGACAGCTGAGGCGAGTACTGGATCTCCAGGCGCCCGTGCTCGAGCGTGTGCACGTAGTCGATTTCGGCCGGGGTTTCGCTGTAGGCGCCGTCGGCCTGCTGGAAGGGCGGTTCGACGTGGGGGCCGGAGGTCGGCGGGTTCGTCCCGTATTTCGGCGTTTCCGATTCGGGCGGAATGTGTTCGGCGCCCTCGTCTTCGAGTTTCAGCTGCAGCTTGCAGCCGGCCTTCTTGGCCGCGGCCTGGAGGTCGGTGGTCGCCACCGGCGGCGGCGGCGTGCCGATGCGATCGTCGGGCTGGACCCCGTTGGTCGAGCCGACCGAGGCGTCGAGGTTGATGTGAGCGTCGCCGCTGGCGGAGTCCTCGCCGCCGCTGGCCAGAACGACGACCACGACGACGATCGCCAGCACCGCGACGGCCGCGACTCCGTAGCCAATCACCAGGCGGCTGCGACCGGACCGGGCATCGGCCTTTTCGCTTTCCACCCGTTCCTGGCGGAGCTTCTCGCGTTCTCTTTCCCGCTCACCCTTACCCATGACCTGAGCCTATTCTGACGCTTTCGTCAGTGCGGCGGCGTCTCCCCTGACCCGCTCCCAGGGGCGCGAGGCGCGCAGCGCGCCGAGCACGGCCCGCGTCGCCGGAGCCCGGTTCAGGGCATAGAAGTGGATCCCAGGGGCGCCGGCGATCAGCAGCTCAGCGCACTGCTGCGCCGCGTAGGCGATGCCAAGCTCGAACTCCCGCTCGGGGTCGCCGCCGGCAGCTTCGAAGGCGGTCTGCAGGGGCTCCGGGATCGTCGCGTCACAGAGGTCGCAGATCCGCTTCGTCTGGGCGAAGCTGGCGACCGGGATCACTCCGGCCAGGATCGGCACCTCGATCCCCCGCGCCCGCGCCGCCCGCACGAAGTCGAAGTAGACCTGGTTGTCGAAGAAGAGCTGGGTGATGAGGAAGCCGGCGCCGGAGTCGACCTTGGTCTTCAGGTAGGTGAGGTCGGTCTCCAGGTCGGGGGCCTCGGGATGGACCTCGGGGAAGCAGGCGCCGCCGATCGCGAAGTCCCACCCGGCGGTGATGAAGGCGGAGAGCTCGGCGGCGCTGCCCAGGCCGCCCTCCGGCTGGACGAAGTCCTCTTCGCCGCGGGGCGGGTCGCCGCGCAGCGCGAAGACGTTCTCGATCCCCGCCTCGCCGATCCGGTCGAGCGTGGCAGCCAGCCCGTCGGTGGTCTCGCCGACGCAGCTGAGGTGGGCCATCGTCTCCAGCCCGAGGTCGTCCTTCAGCGCCTTGGTGATCTCGACCGTGCCGTCGCGGGTCGTGCCGCCAGCGCCGTAGGTGACGGAGACGAAGTCGAGCTCCAGCCGGGCCAGATCGGCCGCGGTCGCGTAGAGTTGCTCCCTCGCCTCATCCGTCTTCGGCGGGAAGAACTCGACCGAGAAGGTCGGCTGCCGCGCGGCGATGATCTCGTCGATTCGCATGGCCGCAGGGTAGCGACGAGGCTTTTAGGCGGAGGCCTTGCGGGCGTCGACCCGGGCCTGGAAGTAGGCCTGGATGTCCTCCAGGCGCTTGCCTTTGGTCTCCGGGACGAGCTTCCAGCAGAAGGCCAGGGTGAGGATCCCGACCGCGCCGTAGAACCAGAAGGCGCCGCTGCGGCCGAGCGCTTCGATCAGCAGCAGGAAGGTGAGGGAGACGATGAAGTTGAAGGTCCAGTTGGCCATCGTCCCCACCCCGGCCGCCTTGCTGCGCACGCTGAGCGGGTAGATCTCGGCGTTCAGCAGCCAGAAGATCGGGCCGAGGCTGATCGCGAAGGAGGCGACGTAGACCATCAGGCTGGCGATCGCCAGGACTGAGTCGAAGGTGCTGCCACCGCCGCCGCCGGCAAAGGCGAGGCCGAGGGTGAAGAGCGAGATCGTCATCCCGGAGACGCCGACCATCAGCAAGGTGCGGCGGCCGGCGCGATCGAGCAGGCGCAGGGCGACCAGGGTCATGCCGACGTTGACCACGCCGACGCCGACCGCAGCCAGGATCGAGCCGGCGGAGGAGTTGACGCCGGTGAATTCGACGATCGTCGGGGCGTAGTAGATGACCGTGTTGATGCCGGTGACCTGCTGCAGGATCGCCAGCCCGACCCCGACCACCAGCGCCGCTTTGACGACCGGCTGGCGCAGCTCACTCCAGGCGCCGGGCTTCTCGTCAAGGCTGTCTTTGATTTCGCCGAGCTCGCGGTCGATCGTGTCGGGGTCGTCGACGCGGATCTTGGCCAGCGTCGCCCGCGCCGCGAAGTCGTCGCCGCTCATCACCAGCCAGCGCGGGCTCTGCGGCATCCGCACCATGCCGAAGGCGAGTGCCAGCGCCGGCACACAGCCGAGCCCGAGCATCCAGCGCCAGCCTTCGACGTGGTCGAAGGCGAGCCCGACCAGGTAGGCGACGAGGATCCCGATCGTCACCGCCAGCTGGAAGAAGCTGACCAACCGACCGCGGCTCTCCGGCGGCGCTACCTCGGAGATGTAGACCGGGGCGGCGGCGGAGGCGAGCCCGATCGCCACTCCGATCACCACGCGGGCGATCACCAGCACCTCGACGCCGGGGGCGGCGGCGCTGGCCAGGGCGCCGACGATGAAGACGGCGGCGGCGATCAGGATCATCAGCCGCCGCCCGTAGGTGTCGGCCGCCGGGCCGGCGATCGCGGCACCGACGACGGCGCCGATCGGGACCGCGGCGACAACCAGGCCCTGGGCGAAGCTGCCGAGGTCGAAGTCGGTCTTGATGAAGAGCAGAGCCCCGGCGATGACACCGGTGTCGTAGCCGAAGAGCAGGCCGCCGAGCCCCGCGATGGCGGCGGTCAGAACCACGTTGCGCCGCGCCCTGCGAGCGGACGCCTCTGATCCCTGGTTCATGCCGACAAAAAACCTATACCGGTGCCCGGACGAGCGTTAGTTGCGGATTTTGCGGGGTCGGTGCACGGGCGCCCCTAGCGCGGCGCAGGTGGACGCGCTACTTTCGCATTGCGACCGGGAGAGACCGGTTTCCGCGGAAGCCAAGCGGAAGTCGGCCTCGAAGGTGGCGCAACGAGCTTCTAAGCGCGAAGGCTACGCGCAAGGCAGGCAACCGAGCGTCATCACCGGTCGTTTTTTCATTCCTCATACGGGCGGGTGCCGGGTTCACTGGTCTGCGCTGCAGACTCGGCACTCGCCGTCCGACTCGGCGCCTAGCGTTCGCCGCGGCCCTGGGAGAGCCTGCCCTCCCGAGCCCGCGACCGGGGCGCAACGCACTGGGAGCCGGGCGTCAAAGGCGAACCCCGTGCGCATCGCCGCGACTAGCCCGCCCGCTCCTCACCTCCTCTGCCCTGTGGGAGGATGGCCCGATGAGCGGGGAGGTGCGCTACGAGCGGGTCGGGGCCGCAGCGGTCCTGACCATCGACCGCCCCGAGCGGCGCAACGCGGTCGACGGCGCCACCGCCCGGGCGCTGCGCCAGGGCTTCGACGACTTCGAGGCCGACGAGCAGGCTCGCGTCCTGGTCCTGACCGGGGCTGGCGGCCAGGCCTTCTGCGCCGGCGCCGACCTGAAAGCGCTCGACCTCGATGTCGACGACCCGGCCGGCCCGGAGGGCTTCACCCGGCTGACGCCCTCGAAGCCGGCGATCGCCGCGGTCGAGGGCTGGTGCCTCGCCGGCGGGCTTGAGCTGGCGCTCTGGTGCGACCTGCGGATCGCCACCTCTGACTCCACCTTCGGCTTTTTCGAGCGCCGCTGGGGGGTGCCCCTGATCGACGGCGGCACCCAGCGCCTGCCGCGAATGATCGGCATGGGCCGGGCGATGGAGCTGATCCTCACCGGCCGCCCGGTCGAGGCCGAGGAGGCGCACCGGATCGGTCTCGTCAACGAGGTCGTCGCCGCCGGCCAGCACCTCGAGCGAGCGCTGGAGCTGGCGGAGCGGATCGCCGCCTTCCCCCAGGAGACGATGCTGGCCGACCGCCGCGCCGCGATCGAGGGCTTCGGCCTATCGCTCGCCGAGGGCCTGGCACTGGAGCACCGACTCGGCCGCGAGACCCTCGAGGTCGCGGTCCGCGGCGCCGCCCGGTTCGCCGCCGGCGAGGGCCGCGGCGGCGCCGGCGTCTAGACCTCGATCCGCGCCATCTCCGCTTCGGCCGCCTCGGGGCCGAGGTATGGCATCAGGACCGAGTAGGCGAGTTTGGGGAGGATCTGCGGGAGCTCTGTGGCGCGGCCGGCGCGGATCTCATCGAAGATCATCGCGGTGACGGCGCCGATCGCGAAGCTGGCGGTGTCAGGTGGCAGGTCGCGGCCCTGCGGGGAGTCGGCCCGGCCCTGGTCGAGCAGGGGAACGAAGCGCATCAGCGCTTCGCGGTACCGGATCCGGGCGTCCTCGCCGACGGCGCCGACCTCGACCACGGCCATGCGGGCGATGTCGGCCTCGGCCGCGAGAAACCCGATCCCGGCGCGCAGGGAGAGGACGATGCGGTCGGCCCAGGGAGCGTCGGCGGCGCTTTCGAAGGTGGAGGTGACGTAGGCGAGGAGGACGTCGACGGCCGCGTCGTAGGCGGCCAGGAAGCAGCCCTGCTTGTCCCCGAAGAGCTCGTTGAAGCGCTGGCGCGAGACGTCGGCGGCGGCAGCCACCTCGGCCACGGTCGTGGCCTCATAGCCCTTGCGGGCGGCGACCCGGACCATCGCCTCGAGCACCCGCTCACGCTCGGTGCGGACTTCGTACCTCAGATCGCGCCCCCGTACATCTCCGCGCTCGCCGCCTCGGCCCCGTAGTACGGCAGGACCGCGATGTACATGAACTCGGGAAGCAGGCGGCTGAAGCCGTCGTCCTCGTGGGCAGCGAGGCGGGCGTGGAGGACCGAGTGGATGCCGGCCGCGACCGCCTCGGAGGCAATCGCCGGCGCCGCGCTGGCGCCGTCCTCACGTGCCCGGTCGAGGTAGGCGCCGAACTGGCGCACCGCCGCGTCGCGTTTGGCCAGCGCCTCTGGCCCGGCCGCGTGGACCTCGACCAGGAGGGCGCGGCCGACGTCGGGCTCGGATTCGAAGAAGTCCAGCGTCGCCCCCATCCCAGCCCTCAGGCCGGCTCGCCACGAGGTCGCGCTTTCGGCCGCAGCGCGGACCCGTGCTTCGACCTGCTCGACGCCATGGTCGTACGCCTGCAGGTAGCAGTCCTGTTTGTCGGCGAAGTGGTCGTAGAAGGCCTGGCGGTAGAGGCCGGTCCGTCCCAGCACCGAGCGGACCGAGGCGAGGGCGTAGCCTTCCGCCCCGACCGCCTCGAGCATTCCTGCCAGGATCCGTTGCTGCTTCGACGAGATCACCGAGTAGCGCCCCCACGCCCGCTTGGGGAAATTCGACTTGGAACAGGAGAACGGCTTGTCTAGTCAGGGTACTCTAGAAGTATCGAGAAGCGGCGCGCGGGTTGTCTCTTGTCACGTTCAGGTACTCTGGTGTTCGTGAATCAGAAAGACTCCCCCATGCGGCCGCCCCCTGGCCGCCAGCAGCTCTCCCGGGAGTTCATCTCACGCTTCCAGCGGGAGCGGATCGTCTCCGCCCTGGCAGAGGAGACGATGGTCAAGGGGTACCAGGCAGTGACCGTCGCCGACATCGTCCGCCGCGCTGGGATCGCCCGCAACACCTTCTACGAGAACTTCTCCTCGAAGGAAGCCTGCTTCCTCGCCGCCCAGGACTACGCAGCCGAGGAGGCCTTCCGCCGCGTGGTCGAGGCGGCCGCCGAGATCGAGAGCTGGCAGGGCCGGGTCGACGCCGGGCTCACAGCCTTCCTCGCCGCCGTCGCCGAGGAGCCGGAGCTGGCCCGGATCTGCTTCGTCGAGGCGCACTCTGCCGGGGCCGCAGCGAAGCAGCGCTACGAGGAATCGCTGCAGACCTTCTTCCCGCTGTTCAAGGTGGGCCGCAAGGTCTCTCCCCACGGCGAGAAGCTGCCGGAGACACTGGAGGAATCCGTCGTCGGCGGCGTCTACTGGATCATCTACAACCGGATCGTCGAGGGCAAGACGGAGGAGCTCGAGTCCCTGCGGGGAGAGCTGGTCGAGTTCTCGCTCACTCCGTACATCGGCGCCAAAGCTGCGAAGAAGGTGGCCTCAGGCACGAAAAAGTGACCTGATTGGACCTTCGACCTAGCGGGTATAGATGTCGTCACAACTTCAACCTCACTGACCGGTATCGTCGCTTTCCTTGCCCGCTGACCCCGCTGAAACCTCACTAGACCCCGCTCCCGAGTACCCCCCTGAGCTCTCCCGCCTCCCCCCGGGCAGGCACGGCCTGCCGCGCGAGTTCGTCGTCCACAACCAGCGCGAGCGGCTGATCGCCGGCCTCGCCGAGGCTGTCGCCGAGAACGGCTACGCGAGCACGACGATCGCCCACATCACCCGCCACGCAGCGGTCTCGCGGCGCACCTTCTACGAGCACTTCGACAGCAAGGACGCCTGCTTCGTCGCCGCTTACGACACGGTGATGGACGAGCTGCGCGAGCGCGTCGGCGGCGCCTTCGAGGCCGAGAAGGACTGGCCGCGGGCGATCAAGGCCGGGATCGGGGCGATGCTCGCCTTCCTCGCCGCCGAGCCCAACCTGGCGCGGCTCTGCATGGTCGAGGCGCTGGTCGCCGGCCCGGTCGTGGTCGAACGCTACGACGCCGCGATCCAGAGCCTCGTCCCCTACTTCGAAGAGGGTCGCAAGGGACGCTCGCGCGAGGTCCTGGCGCGGCTCTCGCCGACCACCGAGGAGGCCCTGGTCGGCGGCATGGTCTCGCTGATCTCCCGCCGCATCTTCGCCGGGCGCACGGCCGAGCTCGAGTCGCTGCTGCCCGACCTCGCCGAGTTCGCCTTGACGCCGTACCTCGGCAGCACCGAGGCGGCGAAGATCGCGCGCGAGAAGTAGTCGGCGCCGCCTGGGCGGGCGCTTAGGCGTAAGTCAGGAGGCGCAGCCGCGAGAAGGCGAGGCACTTGCGCGCTCTGCCCTGCGGCCCGTGGACGAAGACGTCGACCGCGGCTTTCGCTTTCTTCGCCGCGACCAGCTCCTTCACCGTGTCGGTGACGGTGAGGATCTGCGTCCCCGGCTCGAGGTGATGCGGGAGGCGCCAGTCGAAGGGGTCGCGTTCGGCGGGGACGTCGCAGTGGCCAGCCTCGCCGTGGCAGCGGCCGTGGCCGAAGACGAAGAGGGAGCCAGCGTAGGCGGGGTGCTCGACGTCGGCGCGGCGGTCGATGCCGCGTTTGGCGCCGATGAAGACCCGCGCCTCGAAGGTCGGGCCCGAGTGGTCGACGCCGTAGAAGACGAGGTCGGCGCGCTGGAACGCCTGCCCGGGCTCGGGCAGCTCCAGTCCTTTGCTGTGGAAGCGGTCGACCATCACGTCCCCGGAACCGCCGCGGTGGCGGCCGCGTAGTCGTAGCCGAGCCTGGTCACGTCGAGCGTCTGGCGCACCGTCATCGCGAACGGCGGCAGCGCCAGGTCGAGATAGGCGGCCGGCAGAGTGGCGCCGGGGTGGCGCAGCTGCCAGAGGTACCAGAGGCGGTCGATCATGCAGTGGTGGGCCCAGAAGATCGGGTCGTAGGCGGCGACTGAGGGGTCGCCCATCGTCCCGCCGACCCACATGTGGACGCCGTTGTGGATGCTCTCCAGCTGGTTCTGGAAAGTGAAGTAGTCGGGGTTGCGGTCGAGTACGCCGTTGACTTCGTCGGCGCTCGGCAGCCAGCGCGGGTCTTCCGGCTGGCGCCAGGTGCGTTTCTCTTTCGGGTCGCGGCGGCCGACGGGCTGGATCGGCGAGGAGGCGAGCGGGTTGGCTTTGCCGTCGACGCGGGCTTTGGCGTAGGCCGGCGGCAAGCCGGTGTCGTGCCGGGTCCAGTTCCACCAGGGCAGCGTCACCCCGGGGACCCGGTCCTGCAGGGCCTTCTCGATGAAGTAGAGGTAGGCGCGGTGCCAGGGCAGGAAGAGCGGGCTGGAGTGCTTGCAGCTGATCGGCAGCGGCAGCCCGTGGATCCCGGCCCAGTACTGGTAGCCGCGATCGTCGCCGATCCCCTGCGCCAGGGTGAAGGCTTTGCGCAGGTCGGTGAGCTGGTCTTTGCTCAGCCGCCGAGCGCTGCGGCGATGGCGCAGCGCGACCGGGGCGGCGGTGACTGCCGGAGCGGCAGCGCTCACCGGCGCCTCCAAAGACGACGCAACTTGGCTCCGGCGACGCCCCCTGCCGCCATGACAACCGGCACGAACCCAAGCGCCGTCTCCTCTATTGGCACGCCTCCGATGTGAGCCAACATCGCGATGACACTCCCACACCGAAGTCATTAGCGCAAGCTCCTCTGAGTAAACGGAGGAGTTCAGAAAGAGGGGCTGCGGCTTCGCGATTTCCGCAAAACCCCTGCAAATTCACTCTTGAATTCTCCTCCTTCGTATACGAACATACGTTCGTATGGAGATCACTTGCGTTTTAGACAGCCGCGGGGGATCTCCAGCGCGCCCGGGCCGTTCCGGGGGGCCTCGGCCCGGGCGCGACGCTCTTGCCGATCCGGTCGCGGCGGCGGAGCGGACGGAGGCGATGGTGCGGGCCCTGGAGGGGATTGGGGCGGCGGTCGAGTCGGAGCGATCGGGCGAGGCCTTCTTCGCCGTAGACGGGCTAAAGGGGATCTACGGCGGCAGCGCCGGGGTCCTCAGGGTCGTCCGCCAGGCGCTGGCGGCGGCGGGGCGCGAGCAGGGGGATCCGGTCGGGGTGGCTACCGGAACGACCCGCTTCGCAGCCTTCGTCGCCGCCACCGGCTGGCCGCGGCCGGTCCCGGTGGCGGCGCTGGAGACACGGCTCGGCGTCCCTGAGCGCGAGGCCGGCGAGCTCCTCCTCGCCTTGGAGCGGCTGGGGATCGAGACGCTGCGGCAGCTGGCGCGGCTCTCCCCCGACCAGGTCGCCGACCGCTTCGGGCCGCTGGGGCTGCGGGCGCTGCGCCTGGCCCGCGGCGAGGACGAGCCGCTGCGGCCGCGGGCGCCGCACGAGGAGCTGGTCGAGCAGATCGACCTGCCAGAGGGGGCGGCCGGGCAGCAGCTGGACCGCGCCCTGGAGCTGCTGGTCGACCGGCTGCTGGCGGCGCCGCAGCGGCGCGGCCGAACCCTGCTGGGCCTGCGGCTGGGGGCGTTGCTGGCAGGGGGTGGCAGCTGGAGCGTCGAGCAGGGGCTGGGCCGGCCAAGCGCCTCGGCCCGGGTCCTGCGGCGGTTGTTGCTGCCGCGCCTGGAAGCGCTGCCCGGGCCGGCGGGGGCGCTGCGGCTGCGGGCGCTCGGGTTCGGGCCAGCGGCCCAGGACCAGCTCGAGCTCGCGGTCGGCGGCGCCGAGCCGCGGCGGCGTCGGCTCGGCGAGGCGGTGCGCGAGGTGCGCGCCGCGCAGGGGGCCGAGGCGCTGCTGAAGGTCCTCCCCACCGACTCGACCTCGCGGGTCCCCGAGCGCTGGGGGATGCTGACTCCCTTCCCCGAGCTGTGAGCGGGGAGCGCTGGCGATGACGCCGGCCCTGCGCCGCCTCTACTCGCCGCGGGCGATCGACGTCCGGGCCGATCCCGGCGGCGAGCCGGTGGAGGTCGATGGGGTCACCGTCGAGGCGGTCCGCGAGGAGTGGCTGGTGGAGGACCGCTGGTGGACGCCGCGGCCGCTGCGCCGCCACTATTTCGAGCTGGCGCTGGCCGACGGGCGCGCCCTCACCGTCTTCCGTCTCGGCGCGGGCCAGCGCTGGTACCGGCAGCGCGCCTGATGGCCCGGCAGCAGGCAGGCGGCGTGCCCTACGTCGAGCTGCACGCCCACTCGGCCTTCTCCTTCCTCGACGGCGCCTCGACTCCGATGGAGCTGGCGGCGGCCGCGGCCGGGCACGAATACCCGGCGTTCGCCTTGACCGACCACGACGGCATCTGGGGCTCGCTCGAGTTCGCCCACGCCTGCAAGGGGTTCGGCCTGCGGCCGATCACCGGGGCGGAGCTGACGATCGGGCCCGAGCCGCTGCTCCATCTCACCCTCCTGGTCGAGGACGCCGCCGGGTACCGCAACCTCTGCCGGCTGCTGACCCTGGCCCACGCGCACACGCGCGACAACGCGACCCGTTCGGCCGGGCAGCCGTGGGCGACGCTGGAGCAGCTGGAGGAGCACGCCGAGGGGCTCGTCTGCCTCTCCGGCTGCGCCCGCCAGGGGGCGCTGGCGGGCGCCTGGGAGCGGGGGGACACCAGTGGCGGTGCGCGGCTCGGGAAGCGGCTGCTCGCCGCCTTCGGCCGCGACCGCTTCCGGGTTGAGCTGCAGCGCCCCTTCTGGCGCCACGACCGAGCCCGCAACCGCTGGCTCGCCGGGCTTGCGGCGCGGCTCGGGGTCACTGCCGTTGCGACCGGCAACGTCCACTGCCACAACCGCCGCCGCACCCACCTGCAGGACGCCCTGGTCGCGGCCGGGCTGGGCGAGACGCTGGAGGGGTCGGAGCCGCGGCGGCGCGGCAACCGCAGCTTCGCCCTCGTCTCCCCGGCCGAGATGGCGGCGCGCTTTGCCGAGTACCCGGAGGCGGTCGCCGAGAGCGCCGAGCTGGCCGAGCGGCTGCGCTTCGACCTCACCACCGACCTCGGCTACCGCTACCCGGAGGAGGACGACGCCGACCGCAAGCTGGCCGGGCTCTGCCGGCAGCGGCTGGACGAGCGCTACCCGGGTGGCGGGCAGCGGCCGACAGCGGAGGCCCGCCTCGACCAGGAGCTGGGGACCATCCGCCACCTCGGCCTCTCCGGCTTCTTCCTCCTTCATTTCGACCTGCTGGAGCTGGCCCGCGACGTCGCCGTCGAGGTGCGCGGGACGCGCTCGGCGCGGGCGGTGCTGCCGCCGGGGCGGGGGCGGGGCTCCAGCGTCAGCTCGATCGTCTGCTACCTGACCGGCCTCTCTCACATCGACCCGGTGAAAGCCGAGCTATTCGCCGGGCGCTTCCTCAACGACGAGGTCAGGGCCTCGCTGCCCGACATCGACCTCGACTTCCCCCGCGACATCCGCGAGGTCCTGATCCCGCGCGTGCACAAGGTCTACGGCGCCGATCGCTCCGCCCTCGTCGCCGCCTTCCCCACCTACCGCCCGCGTGGCATCGTGCGGGAGCTCGGCAAGGTGCTGGGGCTGCCGCCGGAGGAGATCGAGAAGGTGGCGAAGACGGTCGGCTTCCACGAGTCCAGCGACCAGATCGGGCGCGACGCGGTTGCCGCAATCGGCGAGGAGCGAGCCGACTCGCCGCGCTGGAAGGCGCTGCTGTGGCTCTGCGAGGACGCGATGGGGCTGCCGCGTCACGCCTCCCAGCACTCGGGCGGGATGGTGATCTCGACCCAGCCCCTGGTCGACGTCTGCCCGATCGTCCCGGCGGCGATGGAGGGGCGCCAGATCATCCAGTGGGACAAGGACTCATGCTCGGACGCGCGCTTCCTCAAGATCGACCTGCTGGGGCTGGGCATGCTCTCCGCGGTTGAGCGCTGCATCGACGAGATCGAGGCGGCGCGGGGAGAGCAGCTCGACCTCTCGCGGATCGCGCTCGACGACGCCGAGACCTTCGAATCGATCCGCGCCGCCGAGACCACCGGCGTCTTCCAGATCGAGAGCCGGGCGCAGATGCAGATGCTGCCGCGCACGCAGCCGGCCAACATCGACGACCTCACCGTGCAGGTGGCGCTGGTCCGCCCCGGCCCGATCCAGGGCGGCGCCATCCATCCCTACATAGAGCGGCGCAAGCTCCTGCGCGAGCAGCCTGGCTACATGGTCCCCTACCCGCACCCCTCGCTGGAGCGGGTGCTGGCGGAGACGCTGGGCACGATCGTCTACCAGGAGCAGGTGCTGGAGGTGGCGATGGAGTTCGCCGGCTTCACCTCCGGCGAGGCGGAGGGGCTGCGACGGGCGATGAGCCGCAAGCGCTCCCAGCAGGCGATCGACGAGCACCACGCGCGCTTCCTCGCCGGGGCCGCCGCCCGGCACGGGGCGAGTGCTGAGCTGGCGCAGCGGATCTGGGAGCAGATCCAGGGCTTCTCGGGCTTCGGCTTCCCGAAGGCGCACTCGGCCGCCTTCGGGCTGCTCGCCTACCAGTCGGCCTGGCTGCGGGTCCACTTCGCGCCGGAGTTCCTCTGCTCGCTGCTGAACGAGCAGCCGATGGGCTTCTACCCGCCGGACTCGCTGGTCCACGAGGCGCAGCACCGCGGCGTCCGCATCGCCCCACCCGACGCCAACCGCAGCCACCTCCTCTGCCGGGTCGAATCCGCCTACCGCGACGGGCCGGAGCTGCGCGGCGGGATGGTGGTTCGGATCGGCCTCGGCTACGTCAAGGGCGTGCGCAAGGAGGAGATGGAGGCGCTGGTTGCCGAGCGCGGGCGGGGTGGGCCCTACGGCGGCATCGCCGAGCTCGCCTCGCGCTCGGGGGCGGGACTGCCGAGCCTGGAAAAGCTGGCCTGGGCCGGGGCGCTGGACGGGATCCCGGCCGGGGCCGGCAGCGAGCGGCGGGAGGCGCTGTGGCGGGTCGGGGTCGCCGGCGCCGGGCGCGGAGCCGGCGGCGCGACACAGCTGGCGCTGCCGATGGAGCCGCCCGAGCCGCCGGCGCTGAAGCCGCTCGGCGAGTGGGGCAAGCTGATCGCTGACTATCGCTCGACCGGCCTCACCCTCGGCAAGCACCCGATGAAGCTGCTGCGGCCGGGGCTCGACCCGGCGATCGCCAGCAGCGCCGACCTGGCCCAGATCGACGACGGCGTCACCGTCGAGGTCGCCGGCATGGTCGTCGCCCGCCAGCGCCCGGAGACCGCGAAGGGGATCATCTTCATGCTGCTCGAGGACGAGCGCGGCACCGTCAACCTGATCATCCCCGGCAAGGTCTACGACCGCCACCGGGCCCTGGTCCGGACCGCGCCGCTGCTGCGCGCCCGCGGCCGGCTCGAGCGCCGCGAAGGCACGATCAACGTCCTCGTCGCCGAGGTCGCGGCGCTCGAGCGGACCGAGCCGGCGCCCTCCCCCGCCCCGGCCGAGCGGGCCGAACCGGACCCCGCTGCCTGCCGCGAGCGCCGCCGGCTCGCCGTCGCCGAGCTGCGCGAGGTCGCCCCCGCGGGCCACAGCTTCGGGAGGCGCGGGCGGTGAGGCTAGGCCAATCCCTCCTAGGGAACGCGCAGCACGATCTTGCCGCCGCCGTGGTGGTCTTCGGCCGCGACGTGGGCAGCAGGCGCTTCGTCGAGGTCGAAGACGCGATCGACGTGGACCTGCAGCTGGCCGTTCTCGACCAGGTGGGAGAGGCCGGCGAGGCCTGTCGGGTCGGGCTCGACCAGGAAGCCGGTGGCGCGGCGGTTGCTCGCCACCGCCTGCTCGATCAGCTCCTGGCCGGCGCCGCTGGGGACGGAGACGAGCAGGCCGCCGGGGCGCAGCGCCCGCAGCGAGCCCTCGCCGTGGCGGCCGGTCAGGTCGATCACCGCGTCGAGGTCGGAGAGCTCCTGCTCGAAGTCCCCCTCGCGGTAGTCGATGACGCGGTCGATCCCGAGCCCGCGCAGGCGCTCGGCCTGCTCGGCGCGGGCGGTGCCGAAGACGTTGGCGCCCCGCGCCTTGGCGATCTGCACCGCCAGGTGGCCGACCCCGCCGGCGGCGCCGTGGATCAGCAGGTCGTCGCCGGACTGGAGGTTGATCGTGTCGACAACGATCTGCCAGGCGGTGAGGCCGGCCAGCGGCAGCGCCCCGGCTTCCTCATGCGAGAGGACCGCCGGTTTGCCGGCGAAATGGCGCGAGGGCGCGGTGACGTACTCGCCGTAGGCGCCGGCTTCGCGCGGGAACCAGGGCATCCCGAAGACCTCGTCGCCGACCCGGAAGCGGGTGACGCCGGCGCCGAGCTCGGTCACCACCCCGGAGACGTCCCACCCGACCCGGAAGGGCGGGTCGCCGAGGAACTTGGAGCGGCCGCCCTGGCGGGTCTTGAAGTCGACCGGGTTGACCCCGGCGGCGTGGACCCGGACCTGGACCTCGGTCGGGATCGGCCGCGGCGCCGGCATCTCCTCCACGACCAGCACCTCGGGCGGCCCAACCTCGTGCTGAATAACTCCACGCATCCGTCCTCGATCATAGGCGCGCATTGCTAGCGTCGGGAGTCATGCAGCGGATCAACATTGGAGCTCCCGAGTTCGCCTACGACGGCGCCGACCCGGAGGGGTTCAGGAGCGGAATGGCGCGGCTGGGCAAGCTGCTCGGCGCCGCCGAGTCGGGGATCAGCGTCTACGAGCTTCCACCCGGCCAGGCGATCTGCCCGTACCACTACGAGGTCGGCGAGGAGGAGTGGCTGCTGGTCCTGGAGGGTAGCCCGACCCTGCGCCACCCCGGCGGCTCGGAGCGGCTCGAGCCCTGGGACGTCGTCCTCTTCCCGCGCGGCCCCGAGGGCGCCCACGGAATCCGCAACGAGACCGACGAGATCGTCCGGGTGCTGATGTTCTCGACCGTGATCGTCCCCACCGCCACTGTCTACCCCGACAGCGACAAGGTCGGGATCTGGACCGGCGACCCGGAGACCGACGTGATGGTCCGCCGCGACAGCGCTGTCGAGTACTTCGAGGGAGAGGCCTAGCTATCCTCGGTGACCCCTTCCCTGCCAGCGCGATTTCGACGCGCGGCGATGAGTTTTCGGCCCCCAGGCAGTCACTGCCAGTGACCGCAACCGGTCAATACCCCACGGCCAGGAGGCAATCCAAGTGAACCCAGTCGATACCCACGACGACCGCAAGCGCTGGCTCGCGCTTTACGTGCTCTGCGCGGGCATGCTGATGATCGTCCTCGACGCGACGATCGTCAACGTCGCGCTGCCCTCGATCCAGGACAGCCTCGGCTTCTCCCAGAACAACCTCGCCTGGGTGATCAACGCCTACATGATCCCCTTCGGTGGGCTGCTGCTGCTGGCGGGACGGGTCGGCGACCTGGTCGGGCAGCGCCGCATCTTCCTCGCCGGGCTCGCGGTCTTCACCCTCGCCTCGCTGGTCTGCGCCGTCTCCCAGAACCAGGAGATGCTGGTCGGCGCTCGCTTCGTGCAGGGGATCGGCGGCGCCTTCGCCTCGGCCGTGATCCTGGGGATGATCGTGACGATGTTCCCGGAACCGGCCGCGCAGGCGAAAGCGATCGGCGTCTACGGCTTCGTCGCCTCCGCCGGTGGCTCGATCGGGCTGCTGCTCGGCGGCGTGCTCACCGACGCGATCAGCTGGCACTGGATCTTCCTGATCAACCTCCCGATCGGGATCGCCACCGCCTACCTGGCGCTGCGCCTGGTCGAGGACCACGAGGGGATCGGTCTCAAGGAGGGCGCCGATTACCGCGGCGCGGCGCTGATCACGGTCTCGCTGATGCTCGGCGTGTTCACGATCCTGAAAATCACCGAGTGGGGCTGGGTCGACCCGCGGGTCCTCGCGCTCAGCGCCGTCTCGGCCGCGCTCCTGGCGGCCTTCATCCACCGCCAGGCGACCATCGCCAACCCGCTGATGCCGCTGCGCCTGTTCCGCTCCCGCAACGTCTCCGGCTCCAACATCCTGCAGGCGCTGCTGGTCGCCGGCATGTTCGGGATGTTCTTCCTCGGCGCTCTCTACCTGCAGGAGGTGCTCGACTACACCCCGCTCCAGGTCGGGCTCGCCTTCCTGCCGACGACCCTGGTGATGGGCACGCTCTCGCTCGGCTTCTCGGAAAAGCTGATCATGCGCTTCGGTCCGCGCCGGACCCTGATCCCCGGCGTCTGCCTGGTTGTGGTCGCGCTGCTCCTGTTCGCGACCCGGACCCCGGTCGATGCCAACTACCTGACCGACCTGCTGCCGCCCTTCCTGCTGATCGGGATCGGCGTCGGCACCTCGTTCCCGGCGGTGATGACCCTGGCGATGTCGGGTGCGACGCCGCAGGACTCCGGCCTCGCCTCCGGCTTCGTCAACACCAGCATGCAGGTAGGCGGGGCGATCGGGCTGGCGGTGCTGGCGACGCTCTCGGCCGAGCGCACCAGCTCACTGGAAGCCGGGGGCACCGTGGAAGCGCAGGCGCTGACGTCCGGCTACCACCTCGCCTACCTGATCGGCGCCGGGCTGGCGGCGATTGCGGTGGCGATTGCGGTCTTCGTTCTGCGCGAACAGAAAGCGCCGGCGGAGGCCCCGGCCGGCGAGGCGGGCGCGGCGCCGGGCGAGCCGGAGCCGGCCTACTCGGACGCTCGCTGAACTTCCGGCCAGCGGCCAGGGAGCTCCGGTAGGTTGCGGCAATCAACCCCGGGGCTGGACACGCGGCGGTAATCGGCGGCGGCACGATGGGCGCCGGCATCGCCGCCGCCCTGGCCCGGGCCGGGATCCGCACCGAGCTGGTCGAGGTCAGCCAGGAGCTCGCCGACGACGGCATCGCGAAGGCGCGGGAGACGATCGAGGATGGGGTCGCGCGCAACCGCATCACCCCCTCCGACGGCGAGGCCGCGAAGGCCCGGCTGGAGCCGCGGACCGCGATCGAGGAGGCGACGCCGGAGCCGCGACTGGTGATCGAGGCGGTGCCCGAGCGGGTCGACCTGAAGCACAAGATCCTCGCCGCGGCCGAGCAGCTGCAACCGGCGCTGCTGGCGACCAACACCAGCGGCATCTCGATCGATGAGCTCGCCACCGGGGTCAGCGACAAGAGCCGCTTCCTCGGCATGCACTTCTTCAACCCGGTGCCGGCGATGGCACTGGTCGAGGTGGTGATCGGCAGCGCAACCGCCGACGCGGCCCGCGACGCGGCCGTCGCCCTGGTCGGCGAGATCGGGAAGGAGGCGATCGTCGTCGGCGACTCGCCCGGCTTCGCGACCAGCCGGCTCGGCGTCGCGCTCGGCCTGGAGGCAATCCGGATGGTCGAAGAAGGGGTCGCCAGCCCGGAGGACATCGACCGGGCGATGGTGCTCGGCTACCGCTACCCGGTCGGCCCGCTGCGCCTCGGCGACATCGTCGGCCTCGACGTCAGACTCGACATCGCCACCAACCTCAGCGCCGCTTACGGCGAGCGCTTCGCGCCGCCGGAGCTGCTGCGGGCGATGGTCGCCGAAGGGCGCCTCGGCAAAAAGAGCGGCCAGGGCTTCTACACCTGGTAGCCACAGCTGGACGTCCGTACAGGCGACGGTTCATCGCTCAACCGTCGCGCCTTTCCAGCCGATCCAGGTTGGGATGTCACCCCACCAGCTTCCGGTAGCGAAAGGTTCCGCGGCTTTCGCTGAAGCCCCCGACGAGCGGGCGCGGATGGGACGGATCTCCGGCGTGCTCTGGGTCGCGGCGGCGCTAATCGGGGCCATCGCCAGCTTCCTGCCCGGCGCCCAGCACGCCGGCCTCGGCTGGGTCCTCGCGCTCAGCTTCGTCGTCCTCCTCTACGGCCTCGGCAGCGTCACCGGCGCGATCCCCTGGGAGCGGGCCTCGATGGACTCGCTCGGGGTCGGGATGGTGGTGACGATCCCGGTGGTAGGCCTGGCCATCTACCTGACCGGCGGCTCGCTCAGCTACATCGAACCGCTGCTGGTCTGCTCGCTGCTCTACGCCGCCTTCTTCTTCCCCGCGCGCTGGGCTTGGCCGCTCTCGATCGAGCTGGTGGCGATGGCCGGGGCGCCGCTGCTCTACGACCCCGGCGCGATCGACAACGCCTTCCTCTCCCGCTACGCCGCCCTCGTCGTCGGCTTCATCGCCGCGACCTGGGTGATGGTCGGTCTCAAACGCCGGCTGATGGCAGCCGAGGCGCGCCAGCGCGACTTTGCCAACCGCGACCCCCTGACTGGGGTCGGCAACCGCCGCGTCTTCGACGCGATCATGCAGCGAGAGCTGAAGGCGCGGACCGCGCCGGGCGGCCGGCGCGAGGCCGACGGCTCACCGCTCGCCCTGCTGATCCTCGATCTCGACGACTTCAAGGGGATCAACGACGACCACGGCCACCAGGTCGGCGACGCAGTGCTCTGCCGCGCGGCGGAACGCGCCCACGCGATCCTCCGCTCCAGCGACACCCTGGCCCGGATCGGCGGCGACGAGTTCGCGGTGATCGCGCCCGCCGCCCATGGCGAGGGCGTAGAGCAGATGGCGGAAGCGATCCGCACCGCGGTCAGCCAGCCGGAGCCCGGCTCCTCGGCGCCGACCCCGAGCGCCTCGGTCGGGTGGGCGGTCTTCCCCGAAGACGGCGCGGACTTCGAGACGCTGATGCACCGCGCCGACCAGCGCCTGCTGCAGCGCAAGCGCGGCGTCGCTATTCGCGGCTGAGCGAAGCCGACTCGAGCACGCCGAGCAGCTGCGTCACCCGGCAGACCAGCAGCCGCTCCTCGTCGATCTCGACCCAGACGCCGGCGGCGGCGGGGAAGACGACGTGGTCGCCGGGCGCGACCGGCATCTCCACCCCGGCCTGCGCCCACCAGTCGAGCCCGGGCCCGACCGCGAGCACGATGCCCTGCTCGGGCGGCGGCTCGTGGGTGCCGGGCGGGACGACCAGTCCGGAGCGGCGGACCCGGTCCTGGTCGAGCTCCTTGATCACGATCTGGTCGAACAGCGGCCGCAGCTGGTGGCGGACCGACTCGGTCGGATCGGGTATCTGCGCGGTGCCCATCGCCCCCTTTGTAGCTGATCGGGGGCGATGGGCGTAGCGCTTGCTATTTGGCTGCCGCGATCAGGGCGGTGGCCCCGCCCTGCATGCCGGCTTTGTTCGGGTGGATCGGTGCTGCGAGTTCACCCGGGAGCAGCGGTTCGACCCAGCGGTTCGAGCTGCTCTTGCAGGCGTCGTGGCCGATGCTGGCGTTGTACCAGTTGACCAGCGTCGCCCCGTTGGCCGCGGCCTGGGTCGCGAGCATCGCGTTCAGGCCTTTCTCGGTCGAGCGCAGGTACGGCACGTCCTGGAACCCGATCGGCATCTGCGGCCAGCAACCGGACCCGGTCTCGGGGAAGATCGCCGGGTAGTTGAGGACGTAGATTTTCGCCAGCGGCGAGATGCTGTGGATCCCCTGCAGGACCGCCGCCACTTTCGGTGCCGTGGCCGCGATTCGTTCCGCCAGCTGGTCTTTGCCGCCGGCTTTGTATTTGTCGAGGCAGGGGTGGCTGAACGGGTTGATCGTGATGCAGCTCTGGGCGACTTCGGAGAAGCCGATGTCGTTGCCGCCGATCGTGATCGAGACCATCGTGGTCGCTGCGTTCAAGCCGTTGAACTGGGGTGGGTTCGGGCCCGGTTCGACGTTCTGCTGTTCGGTCATGTGGTTCGTCTTGGCACCGCTGCAGCTGACGTCGGTCAGCGCCAGACCGAGGCTCGGCGCCGCCAGGTGCGCGTAGTTGTTGCTGGAGCGCAGACAGCCCAGCGGATTCAGGGACTGGTTGGGGATCAGCGGCCCCGCCGCGTAGGAATCTCCCAGCGCGGTGTAGCTGGCCGCGCGCGCGCCTGCCGCGCCAAGCAGCAGCGTCAGCGCCGCGGTCGCGAGGATGAGGACGGCAAGCCAGCGCCGGGCCCCAGTCCCACTTTGGGTCAACGTGTTCATCAACTTCTCCTTCCCGCTTGTTGTTCCCCTGCCCCCCTCCCTAATGCTCAACACTCTTTGATTCTAAACCTGGGCTGCCGGTCCAAATCGGTGTCCGAATGCCATATTCAGGTGATGCGGATCGCCAGCCTCGTCCCCTCCTCGACCGAGATGCTGTTCGCGATCGGGCTCGGCGAGAGCGTCGTCGGCGTCACCCACGAGTGCGACTGGCCAGCCGCCGCGCGGGACTTGCCGCATCTCACCGCGACCGTGCTGCCGGCGGGCCTGGGCGCCGCGGAGATCGACGCGGCGGTCAAGCAGGTGGTCGGCGAAGGCCGCGCTCTCTACAGCCTCGACGAGGAGCGGTTGGCCGAGCTGGCACCGGACCTAATCGTCACCCAGGCCGTCTGCGAGGTCTGCGCCGTCTCCTACGAGGACGTGGTCGCGGTGGCAGCGCGCCTGCCGGGGCCACCCCGGGTGCTGCAGCAGGACCCGAGCAGCTTGGCCGAGGTGCTGGAGGACGTAGAGCGCCTCGGCGACGCCGCCGGGATCGGTGAGCGCGGGCGGGCGCTGCGGGCTGAGCTGGAGGCGCGGCTCGACGCGGTCCGCAGCGCAGTCGCTGGGGCTGAGCGGCCACGGGTGGTCGCCCTCGAGTGGCTCGACCCGCCCTTCGTCGGCGGCCACTGGCTGCCGGAGATGGTCGAGCTCGCCGGCGGCGAAGACGTCGCCGGGACCGCTGGCGCGAAGTCGCCCGAGGTCGAGTGGGAGGCGCTGGAGAAGCTGGGCGCAGACGTGGTCGTGGTGATGCCGTGCGGGTGGTACCTCGAGGACTCGCTCGCGCAGGCGGCCGCGCACCGGGAGCGGCTGCGGGCGCTAGGCGCCGCGCGCGTCTTCGCAGTCGATGCCGCCTCGACCTACTCCCGCCCCGGCCCGCGCCTGGTTGACGGAGTCGAGCTGCTCGGCCACCTGCTCCACCCCGACCGGGTCGAGCCGCCGGCCGGGATCGGTTTCGCCGCGGTCGCGATCTAGCCCGAGGTGGCCGCCGAGTCGACAGCGCCGATTCCCGAGATGGTGCGCGAGGCCTGCGCCTGGGTGGCGGCCCGGGCGCGCTCGGTGCGGATTGAGGAGGAGGCGGTCTCCGCCTACGCGGCTGGTCTCGGGTCGGGTGACGATGGCGAGGCGGGCGGAGAGGATCCGGCGGTCTCCGGCGACCGCGAGGCTCGAGCCGCCTTCGTCGTCTGCCTCGACGCGATCAACTTCGGCTCCGGCTGGTGGCCGACGATCCGCAAGCGCCCCAGCCACAGCGGCTACCGCACGGTCGAGGCCGGGCTGAGGGAGCGCTTCGAGGCGCACGGACCCTGGTCCGCGGATGAGCTCTGCGCTCTCGACCGCCGCGAGATCGCGGCGGTGCTCGGCCAGGACCGGGAGCATCCGCTGATGGCCGACTTCGCGGTCGCCCTGCGGGACGTCGGCGGCCACCTTCGCTTCGAGCACGGCGGGCGCTTCGAGGCACTGGTCGACAACGCCGGCGGGTCGGCCGTCACGCTGGCGAACCTGCTCGCCGGCTGGGCCGCCTTCGAAGACGTCTCCACCTACGAGGGCCGCTTCGTCCCCTTCTACAAGCGCGCCCAGCTGGCTGCCGCCGACCTCGACCGCGCCGGCGTCGCCGGCTTCGGCGACCTCGGCCGGCTCACCACCTTCGCCGACAACCTGGTCCCGCACGTGCTCCGCGTCGACGGAGTGCTGCGCTTCGAGCCCAATCTGACCGCGGCGATCGAAGCTGGCGAGCTGCTGGAGCACGGCTCGCCCGCGGAGGTCGAGCTGCGGGCCTGCGCGGTGCAGGCGGTCGAGCTGCTCGCCGGCGCCAGGCGCAGCGCCGGGCACGGGGCACCTCTGAGCGCCTCCGAGATCGACGCGGCACTCTGGAACCGCGGCCGCGACCTCCGCTACAAGGCCCTCCCCCGCCCGCGTTCGCGCAACACCGCCTACTGAGCCGCCGCCCCCGCGGGCGCGAAGCGCTGGACGAACTCGAGCGCCGTGTCGCAGACCTCGCGCCAGCCGCTGTCGATCGTCAGCGAGTGCCCGCGGTTGGGGATTTTCGCGATCTCGGTCACCGCCTGGTTGCGGCTTTGGCGCTTGTAGGAAGCGTTGGCGATCGCCCAAGGGACGGTGTGGTCGACCTCGCCGTCGATGATCAGCAGCGGGCCGCGCTGCGGGTTCTTCGGGTTGAGCTTGGCCTCGGTGGCCGGGTTCAGGTTGGCGTTGGCCATCTGCATCAGCGCCACTCCGGGCGCGGCTACGTGGTAGGTGTCGTAGAGCTCTTTCGCCTCCTCGTCGGAAAGCGCGTTGGCCCAGCCGTACTTGAACTGGTCCAGGGTGAGGGTGATCGCGCGGCCGCGGTTGAGCGGGTTCGCCAGCACCGGTTTCGCCGATTTCAGCGCCGAGAGCGGCAGCGGCAGGACGCCGCGAAAGGGGCCGGGGTCGATCGCCACCGTCACCGCCGAGATCCCACGGTCGGCGATGATCTGGGCAAGCAGGCCGCCGGTCGAGTGCCCAAGCACGGCGGGCTTGCGGTCCAGCTTCCCGATTACCTCGGCCGTGTGGTCGGCGATCTGGCCGAGCGTCTTCTTGGCCAGGGCGTCGGGGTTTGCCCGCGCCTGCTCGACGGTCTCCGGGTCATCGGGCCAGATCGGCTGCACCGCCGCGTACCCGGCCTCCTCGAAGACGCCGGCCCAGCGGTCCCAGCTGCTCGCCAGGACCCAGAGCCCGTGGATGAAGACGACCGGGGTCCTTCCGCTCGCGTTGGCCTTCTCGATCTGCGCGCTCTCCTGCTGGGTGATCGCCATCCGCCGCTCCTTCGTTGTGAGGTGTGAAGCGAGAGTACGCCTCTAGGATTGGCAGGTGCCACCAGCGGAGAAGAAGCCGGTTAACTGGCGCGCCTGGGGGATCGGCGCCCTGGTGGCGCTGGTCCTGATCGTCGCCCTGCAGAACTCGCAGGAGGTCAGCTTCGAGGTCCTCTTCGCCAGCTTCGAGGCGCCGCTGATCGTGATCCTTCTCGTCTCGGTCGCGATCGGGGCGCTAATTGGCTACGCGTTCCCCGTGCTCCGCCGCCACCGGCGCGAGGAGCGGCGCAAAGACGTCGGGTGAGGGGATCCCGATCACCTCACCCTTGAACCGCTTGCGGGTCCCGTAGACGACCCAGGTGGTGTCGATTTCGCCGATCTCCTCGACCAGCCGCAGCTCGTCGGGGTGTTTCGCCAGGTGCTCGAGGTGGGTCAGCGCGGCGTCGTAGCGACCCGCCAGTAGCTCTTCGGCGGTGATCGGCTTCGACTGCACGTCGATGATCTCCTCCCAGTCGTCGCGGTCGATGTATCCCGCGGTCGCGGGGACGAGGCCGAGCGTCCTGGGCCGCTCGACCTCGCGGCGGGCCAATACCGCCAGAGCCTTCGTCGGGTAGATGAAGGTGTCGACGACGAACACCTCCTTCCAGTGTGTCTCGGTGATCTCGTGGACGAGTGGGTGTGCGCTGCACTGGATCAGGAAGGCGTCGTCCCTGCCCCGAATCATCTCCAACCCGTCGAAGAAGTCGCCGATGAACTCGAACTCGAAATCCGCGACTCCCTGGAAGCCCATGTACTCGATGGCGGCCCGCTCATGGCAGGTGCCCGTCGGGCCGAGCGTTACCAGCGTGATCATCCCCCGGTGTCCTTTGACTGACTCATCCCGTTGGACAAGAGTAGTCGAGTAGTCGAACAAGTCAATCAGAATGCGAAGGGCACCACCGGGTAGGACCCGGCTGCGCGAACAGCGGGAGGCTTGCCGGGTCCTACCCGGTGGTGCCGTCCCCGTTCGCGGCTGAATCTTCGCCCGCGACTGGGAGCTCGTCTGGCTGCGGACCGTCGCCGTCGGCAGGGGCGTCGCTTTCGGATTCGACCACCAGGGCGACGGCGCTAACGCGGTCGTCGTCCTTGATGTTCATCACCTTCACACCCTGGGTCGAGCGGCCCATCTGGGAGATGCCGGCGACGGAGGTGCGCTGGACCATCCCGTTCTGGGAGATGAACAGCAGCTCCTGGTGTTCGGCGACGATCAGGGCGCCGGCGAGGCCACCCTTCTTCTCGGTCAGCTTCGCGGTCAGGACACCTTTGGTCCCGCGTCCCTTCACCGGGTAGTCGGAGACCGGGGTGCGCTTGCCGTAGCCGTTCTCGGTGACGACGAACAGTTCGGTGTCGTTGCGGGCGACGTCCATCGCCAGCACCCGGTTGTCTTTCGCCGAGACGTTCATGCCTTTGATGCCGCTGGTGTCGCGGCCCATCGACCGCACCAGCTCCTCGGAGAAGCGGGAGGCGTGGCCGGAGTGGGAGACCATGAGGATGTCGTCTTCGCCCGAGGTCAGCCGCACCTGCACCAGCTCGTCGCCGTCGCGGACCTTGATCGCGATGATTCCGTCGGCGCGGATCGGCGTGTTGTAGGCGAGGAACTCGGTCTTCTTAATCAGCCCCTGGGCGGTGGCGAAGGCGAGGTACTTGTTCTCTTTGAAGTCACGGGTCGGGATCACCGCCATCACCCGCTCGCCTTCGCGCAGCGGCAGCAGGTTGTTCAGCGAGCTGCCTTTGGCGGTCCTTGAGCCCTCCGGCAGCTCGTAGACCTTGAGCCGGTAGACCTTGCCCCGGTTGGTGAAGAAGAGCAGGTAGTCGTGGGTCGAGCAGATGTGGAGGTGGGCGATGTAGTCGTCGTCTTTGAGGTTCATCCCCATCACGCCGACGCCGCCGCGGTTCTGCTGGCGGTAGGTGGCGAGCGCCAGCCGCTTCACGTAGCCGGACGCGGTCAGCGAGATCACCATCTGCTGGTCGGCGATCATGTCCTCGATGCCGACGTCGCCCTCGAAGTGGGCCAGCTCGGTGCGCCGTTCGTCGCCGTAGGCCTCGACGATTTCGGCCAGCTCCTCTTTGACCAGCGCCATCACCCGTGCTTCGTCGCCGAGGATCGCGCGGAGCTCACCGATTCGCTCCATCAGGTCGGCGTGCTCGGCCCGGACCTTGTCGGCCTCGAGCGCGGTCAGGCGCTGCAGCCGCATGTCGAGGATCGCCTGCGCCTGCTCGCGCGAGAGCTCGAATTTGTCCATCAAGCCGTCGCGAGCAGCGTCGGGGTCGCTGGAGCTGCGGATCAGTTTGATCACCGCGTCGAGGTTGTCGAGCGCGACCAGCAGCCCCTCGAGGATGTGCGCGCGCGCCTCGGCCCGGCGCAGTTCGTACTGGGTGCGCCGGGTGACGACCTCGCGCTGGTGTTCCACGTAGTGCTCGATCAGCTCGAGCAGGCTCAGCGTCCGCGGCACCCCGTCGACCAGGGCAACCATGTTGGTGCCGAAGGTCGACTGCATCGGAGTTTTTTTGTAGAGGTTGTTGAGGACCACCTTGGCCGGCGGGCCGCCGCGTTTGAGCTCGATCACCAACCGCATCCCGGAGCGTTCGTCGCTCTCGTCGCGCAGGTCGGAGATGCCCTCGAGTTTCTTGTCGCGGGCGAGGTCGGCGATCTTCGTGATCAGGCCGCCTTCACCGCCCTTCTTGACCATGAACGGGAGCTCGGTGACGACGATCGCCTCCTTGCCCCCCTTCAGCGGCTCGACGTGGGCGCGGGCGCGGACCCTGATGCTGCCGCGGCCCGAGGCGTAGGCGTCGCGGATGCCCTCGCGGCTCATCAAGCCGCCGCCAGGGAAATCCGGGCCTTTGATGTGCTCCATCAGCCCGGCGAGGTCGATCTGCGGGTCGTCGATGTAGGCGGCGACCGCGGCCGAGACCTCGCGCAGGTTGTGCGGCGGGATGTTGGTCGCCATCCCGACCGCGATCCCCGAGGTGCCGTTGACCAGCAGGTTCGGGAAGCGGGCCGGCAGGACCTGAGGCTCCTGCGTCGATTCGTCGTAGTTAGGCCCGAAGTCGACGGTGTCGGCATCGATGTCGCGCAGCATCTCCGTCGCCAGGCGGCCGAGGCGGGCCTCGGTGTACCGCATCGCGGCGGCCGGGTCGTCGTCGATCGAGCCGAAGTTGCCCTGCCCGTCGACCAGCAGGTAGCGCAGGGAGAAGTCCTGCGCCATCCGCACCAGGGTGTCGTAGATCGCCGAGTCGCCGTGCGGGTGGTACTTGCCCATCACCTCGCCGACGATGAAGGCGCACTTGCGGTACGGACGGGTCGGCTGCAGGCCGATGTCGTGCATCGCGTAGAGCACCCGGCGGTGCACCGGCTTCAGCCCGTCACGGACGTCGGGCAGCGCCCGCCCGACGATCACGCTCATCGCGTAGTCGAGGTAGGACGAGCGCATCTCCTGCTCGAGCGCGCGGTCCTCGATGTGACCCGTCAGTGCCTCAAGCGCCATGGAACGTCCCTCCGATCAGCGCCACGGGCGTCCGCGACAAAGGTTGTCTAGACATCAAGGAACTTCACCTCTTTGGCGTGGGTCTCGATGAAGTCCCGGCGCGGGGCGACCTGGTCGCCCATCAGCATCGAGAAGATCGTGTCGGCGGCGGTCGCGTCTTCGAGCGTCACCCGGGCCAGCGTCCGCGAGGCGGGGTCCATCGTCGTCTCGCGCAGCTGCTTGGCGTTCATCTCGCCCAGTCCCTTGAACCGGGTGAGGACGACGCCCTGGCGGGCGAGCTCAAGCACGGCCCCGCGCAGCGCCTCGAAGGAGAGCGCCACGTTGCGGCGCTCGCCGCGGCTGACCGCGAATGGGGGCCGCCCGACCTGTTTCAGCAGCGCCGCGTGGACCTCGGCGAACTTGCGGTAGTCGTGGTGAGAGAACAGCTCGGCCGGCAGCCGGTGCGTCCGGGCCAGGCCGCTCTTGCGCTCGATCGCCTTGACCACGACGACGTCCTGGTTGGCCTCGAGGACCTCGGTCTCGAACGGCTCGGCCGGGTCGCCGCCGCGCTGCAGCAGGTCACGGGCGGCGTCGACGCTCTTGACCTGCTCGTCGAGCAGGCTCGACTCCTCGAGGAAGCGCACCACTTCGTGACCGAAGTCGGCCTGCAGCGATGAGCCCCAGCCCTCGTACTCCTTCGAGCGCCGGATGTAGGCCTGCCACCGGCTCGGGGTCAGCTTCCGCTTCTCCCCCGTCGCGTCGGTCAGCTCGAATTCCTCGAGCTTGTCGCGCAGCAGCAGCTCTTCCAGTTCGGACTCGCGCTCCAGGTAGGTCTCCTGGTTGCCCTGTTTGACCCGGTAGAGCGGCGGTTTGGCGATGTAGACGTAGCCGCGGCTGATCAGCTCCGGCATCTGCCGGTAGAGGAAGGTGAGGACCAGGGTGCGGATGTGGGCGCCGTCGACGTCGGCGTCGGTCGCCATCACGATCTTGTGGTACCTGGCGCCCTCGATGTCGAACTCGTCGTGGACGCCGGTGCCGATCGCGGTGATCAGGGCCTGGATCTCGTTGTTGGCGAGGACCTTGTCGATCCGGCTCTTCTCGACGTTGATGATCTTGCCGCGCAGCGGCAGCACCGCCTGCGTGTTGCGGTCGCGGGCCTGCTTGGCCGAGCCGCCGGCGGAGTCGCCCTCGACCACGAAGATCTCGGCCAGGCTCGGGTCCTTGACCGTGCAGTCGGCGAGCTTGCCCGGCAGGGTCGAGTTCTCCAGCGCCGACTTGCGGGTCAGGTCGCGGGCTTTGCGGGCCGCGGCGCGGGCGCGGGCGGCGTCGATCGTCTTGCTGATGATTTTCCGCGCCTCGGCTGGGTTCTCCTCGAGGAACTCGGCGAGCTTGCGGTTGACGGTCTCCTCGACCAGGCCTTTGATCGGCGGGTTGCCGAGTTTGGTCTTGGTCTGGCCCTCGAACTGGGGGTCGTGCAGCTTGACCGAGATCACCGCGGTCAGCCCCTCGCGCACGTCCTCGCCGGCGAGGTTGTCGTCCTTCTCTTTGAGCAGGCTTTTGCTGCGGGCGTAGGCGTTCAGGGTCCGGGTCAGCGCCGCCCGGAAGCCCGACATGTGGGTGCCGCCCTCGTGGGTGTTGATGTTGTTGGCGAAGCTGAAGATCGACTCCTGGTAGGAAGCGTTCCACTGCATCGCGATCTCGACTTCGCCGTCGTCTTTCTCACCCTCGAAGTAGATCGGCTTGCGGTTCAGGATGTCCTTGTTGGCGTTGAGGTGGCGGACGAAGTCCTCGATGCCACCGTCGTACTGGAAGGTGACGCTGTGGGTCTCGCCGCGCTCGTCGACCAGCTCGATCTTCAGGCCACGAGTAAGGAAGGCGGTCTCGCGCAGGCGCTCGGCCAGCGTCTCGAAGTCGAACTCGATCTCTTCGAAGATCTCGAGGTCCGGCAGGAAGGTGATCACGGTGCCGTGGGCGTCGGTGCTGGCGCCCTTGGTCAGGTCGTTCTGTGGTTTGCCGCGCTCGTAGTCCTGGTCCCAGACGTTGCCGTCGCGGCTGATCTCGAGGTGCAGGCGCTCGGAGAGCGCGTTGACGACAGAGACGCCGACCCCGTGCAGTCCGCCGGAGACCTTGTAGCCGCCGCCGTCCCCGAACTTGCCGCCGGCGTGGAGGACCGTCAGCACGACCTCGGCCGCGGGCCGCCCCTCTTTCGCCATCGTCTCGACCGGGATGCCGCGGCCGTTGTCGGCCACGGTGCAGCTGTTGTCCGGGTGGAGGACGACGCGGACCTCGTCGCAATGGCCGGCCAGGGCCTCGTCGACCGAGTTGTCGACGATCTCGTAGACCAGGTGGTGGAGCCCGCGCGGGCCGGTCGAGCCGATGTACATGCCTGGGCGTTTGCGGACCGCTTCCAGTCCCTCAAGGACGGTGATGTCCGCGGCGCCATAGGAGCCGTCTTTGGCTTTCTTGTCAGGCAATGAGTCCCTTCCGGTCGACACAGAAAACCCCGACGCCTGGAGCCAGGCTCCACGCAGGTCGGGGCGCGATGCGAGTTGCCATAAGAATACCAGTTGGGGGCTTCGGAAGGCCGCTCCTATCAACACGATTTCCCTGCAAATCGTGGATAAAAAGTGTCATACCAGAGACTTATTTGAGACGAAAGCGCAGGGCTTTCGGCGCCCGCTCCCCCAACTCGGCCCGGAGTCGCTCCAGGAGCTGCCGCTGCATCAGGTCGAGCTCCTGCACCCAGACGCTGTCCGTGCACTCGATCGTCAGCGTCCCGGAGCGCTCGGAGACCGGCGTCGCGACCGCAGCGATGCGCTCGCCAACCGCCCGTGACCAGCCAGCCTGTGCGGCCGCGAGGCCGGTCCGCGGCGCCACCTGCTCGCGTGCCGCCTGGAATGCGGCGGCGGCGGGTCGGGGAGCGCGGCGGCGGGTCACGCGGCGGTGCGCTCCAGCCCGGGTGGCGGCATTCGCACGACTGAGCGCAGCGCCGGCGCCGGCAGCGACTCCTCGTCCGCGGCGGTGATCAGCGCCTGCCCGCCGGCATCGAGGCGGGCGATCAGCCGCTCACGGCGGCCGGGGTCGAGCTCGCTCATCACGTCGTCGAGCAGCAGCAGCGGGGTGACCCGCCGGGCGGCGAGCAGCACCTCGCGCTCCGCGAACAGCAGCGCCAGCAGCCCCGCCCGCTGCTGTCCCTGGGAGCCGTAGCGGCGCAGTGAGCGCTCGCCGAGCGAGAGCTTCAGCTCATCCAGATGTGGGCCCCAAGAGCTCCGGCCCATCCGCAGGTCCTGTTCGCGCCGCTCCTCCAGGCCGGCGCGGATCTCCTCCGCCGACCCCGCGGCCCGCGGCGCGTACTCCAGCACCGCCCCACCCTCCAGCCCAAGCTCCGCGGCTGCGGCGGCAAAGGGGCCGGCGAGCTCTGCCACGGCCTCGTCCCTTGCCGCGACCAGCGGGGCGGCCGCGGCGGCCAGCCCGGCGTCCCAGACGTCGAGGTCAGCGGGCGAGCCGTAGCCGGCCGCGAGCCGGGAGACCAGCGCGTTGCGCTGGGCCAGCGCTTGCCCGTAGCGCTTGCGCAGCTCCCCCCGAGCCGGCCAGCGCGCAGCGGCGAAGCCGTCGAGGTGGGCCCGTCGCTCCGAGGGTGGTCCCTTGACCAGGCTGAGGCGGTCGGGTGCGAAGACCGCCACCGGCGGTCGGTTACGGGCCAGGGTGGCGGGATCGGCCGGCCCGCCGTCGAGCAGGTGGCGGCGTCCTTCGGTGCGGCTGACCGAGGCCAGCAGCTGGCGCTCGAGCCCATCCTCATCACAGACAGTCGCCTCGGCCCGCGCCAGCGAGCCGCCGAACGGGATCAGGTCGCGGCGGTCGGAGGTGCGGAAGGAGCGCCCGGTCAGGGCGAAGTAGAGGGCCTCGACCAGGTTCGTCTTGCCGACCCCGTTGGGGCCGACGACGCTGACGATCCCCGGCGCCAGCTCGACCCGAGCCCGCTCGAGGCTGCGCAGCGGCCTTGCTTCGATCGCGGTGACGAGCACCGGGCCGGCACCTCTAGGTCGCCGCGGTGGCCGGGCGCGCGGTCATCAGACGTTGAGCCGGATCGGCATCACCAGGTAGCGGAAGTCTTCGCTCTCGACCGGCTGCAGCAGGCCGGGGCGCAGCGGCGAGATCAACCGCAGCAGGATCTCGTCCCCCTCGGCGCTCTCGATCCCCTCCTTGAGGAACTCGGGATTGAAGCCGATCTCCAGGGCCTCCCCCTCGAACGCGGCCGGCATCGTCTCCTTCGCGTCACCGACGTCCGGCGTCTCCGCGGCGACCGTCAGCTCCCCCGACTCGAAGGCGAGGCGCAGCGGCGCGTTGCGCTGGGCCAGCTGGCTGACCCGCCGGGCGACTTCGAGGAAGTCGCTGCGCGGCAGCCGCACGTCGTGCTCGTAGGACTCCGGCAGCAGCTGTCGAAAGTTGGGGAACTGGCCCTCGATCAGCCGCGTGGTGAGGGTGATCGACCCTGCCTCGAATACCGCCTGGTTGGGAAGCAGCCAGATCGTCGTCTCGTCAACCGCCTCGGAGGAGATGATCCGGCTCAGCTCCCGCAGAGCCCTCGCCGGGATGTTGGCCTCGATCTCGCCGCTCAGCGCCGTCTCCAGCTCGGTCCGCTTCACCGCGAGCCGGTAGGAGTCGGTGGCGACCATCGTCATCTCGGTGCCGCTGGCGCTGACGAAGACCCCGGTGAGGACCGGGCGCATGTCGTCGCGCGAGGCGGCACGGGCGACCAGCTCGATGCTCGCCTCGAGTGCCGGCGCCGGGATCTTCAGGCCTGGCTCGTCCCCGGCCGCGGGAAGCGTCGGGAAGTCCTCGGCCGGGAGCACGCGCAGGTGGAAGCTGGAGCTGCCGCTGCGGATCTCGACGTCGCGCTCGGTCTCGCGCGTCTCGATTTCCACGGTCGCGTCGGCGAGGGAGCGAGCGACTTCAGCGAGCAGCCGTCCCGGCAGCAGCACTGACCCCTCGCTGGCGACCTCCGCCTCGAGCTCGGTCTGCAGGCCCATGTCGAGGTCGGTGGCGGTCAGCGTCACGCGTCCCTCAGATGCGGTGAGAAGGACGCCGGACAGCGCCTGGGTGGCAGCGCGAGTGGAGACGGCCCTGGAGACGATCGAGAGCTTGGAGACGAGGTCTTCTCGTTTGGTCGTGAGCTTCAAGTTGTGAGTGCCTTCTTGAGTTGGAGTAGGACTTGTGGAAAGGGTTGAGGTCACGGGCGAATCGGCTTTGGGCCGCCGTTTCGAGCCTGTGGAAGCGGCTGTGGGAAGAGCGGGGATTCTTGCAGCGCCATCGGCCGTCAGGCCTCGCCCCCGGCCGGGTTGTGGATGGCTGTGCGTAACTCCTCGACTCGCCGGGAGAGCTCGGGGTCCTGGCCGATGCCGGTTTCGACCCGGCGCAGCGAGTTGAGGACGGTGGAGTGATCCCGCCCTCCATAGAGGCGGCCTATTTCCGGCAGCGAGAGATCGGTCGCCTCCCGCGTGAGGAAGATCGCGACTTGGCGCGCCCGCAGTGGAGTGGCAGCGCGACTGGTGCCGACGAGCTCAGCCCGCGAGATGCCGAAGCGCTCGGCCACCCGCAGCTGGATCTCCTCGACCGAGGTCGCCTCGGCGGAGCGGGCCTGAGGGATGACCTCGGCGATCAGCTCGGAGCTGAGCGGCCGCGCCATCAGCGAGGCGTGGGCGAGGACCCGGGTCAGGGCGCCGTGCAGCTGGCGCACGTTGGCGTCGATCCGGTTGGCGAGCTCAGAGAGGGCGCCGGCATCGGAGATCTCGACCCCGGCCTCTTGGACCAGACGCCGCAGAACGGTGAGCCTGGTGGCGAGGTTCGGCGGCTCGACCGCGACCGTCAGGCCCCACTCGAAGCGGTCGCGCAGCCGCGAGGCCAGGGTTGAGAGCTCGCTCGGCAGCCGGTCGGCGGAGAGGACCAGCTGGCTGCCCGACTCATAGAGAGCGTTGAAGGTGTGGAAGAACTCCTCTTCGGTTCGCTGCTTGCCCTCGAGGAACTGGACGTCGTCGATCAGCAGGACGTCTAGGTCCCTGTAGCGGAGCTTGAAGGCCTCTGGGCCGGCGCCCCGCAGGGCGGCGACGAACTCGTTGGTGAACGACTCCGCGGTCGTGTACCGGACGCTGAGGCCGGGGGCGTTGGCGCCGAGGTAGTTGGCGATCGCCGCCAGCAGGTGGGTCTTGCCCAGCCCCGGCGGTCCGTGCAGGAAGAGCGGGTTGTAGGCCTCGGAGGGTGCCTCGGCCACAGCCAGAGCGGCCCCGTGAGCAAGACGGTTGCCCGGGCCGATCACGAAACGGTCGAAGGTGTAGTTGGGGTTCAGCTCAACCCCGGCGTCGCTGCTGGACCCCGGCTCGGGCCGCTCGTCGGTGAAGACGACCCGGCGCAACGGCGAGCCTCCCTCGGCCAGTGCTTCCGCGATCAGCGAGCAGTAGCGCCGCTCCGCCCAGGTGCGGATCCCCTCCGGGGCGGTCAGATAGAGAGCGTCGCCCTCGCTGCCAACGGCCTCCAATGGCTCCAGCCAGATCCGGTAGGTCGAGTCCGGGACAGAGGCGCGGAGCCTGTCCTGGGTCGCCCGCCAGAGGGCGTCGAGTTGATGTTCGGAGGAGTCATCGGGCACCTGGCCGGCGACCATAGCGACGTGCCTGTTGCCCTGATTTGAGCGAGCCGCAAATCCCGCAGAAAAGATTTGCACGGCCGTCCGTATACTTCCCGGCCCGATGAAGCGCACCTACCAGCCAAAGAAGCGGAAGCGGGCGAAGACCCACGGCTTTCGAGCGCGGATGAGCACCCGTGGTGGCCGCGCGATCCTGAAGCGCCGCCGGCGCAAAGGGCGGAAGCGCCTCACCCCCTAGATGACGTCGAAGCGACGACGTCGCCTCTCGCGCAGCGGGGAGTTCGACCGCGTCTATCGAGACGGTTCATCTCATGCCACCCGCTACCTCGTTCTCTATACCTTCCCTCGTCGCGATGAGGAGCGGGAGGACGTGAGGCTCGGGGTTTCGGTCAGCCGCAA
Source organism: Solirubrobacterales bacterium (assembly GCA_036277915.1). Taxonomy (GTDB): domain Bacteria; phylum Actinomycetota; class Thermoleophilia; order Solirubrobacterales; family 70-9; genus VAYN01. The sequence continues at coordinate 35,272 of DASUMA010000021.1, read as the reverse complement.
GGTCGGCGGCTCGGTCGAGCGCAACCGGATCAAGCGCGCCCTGCGCGAGGCCTTCTGGGGCCTCTCCGAGCGCCTGCCGGACCGGCACGACTTCGTCATCGTCGCCCGAGGGGACATAACTGGGCTGGTCGATCGCGAGGGAACGGCCGGAGTGACCAAGAACCTTGAAGAGGCGCTCGCTGGCTCTGCCGGCAAGGGGCGTTCCACGTGAAACGCCTCGCCCTGGCGCCGATTCGCGCCTACCAGCGCTGGATCTCCCCTTCTCGGCCCCGCCGCTGCCGCTACGAGCCGACCTGCTCCGCCTACGCTGTCGAGGCGGTCGAGCGCTTCGGCGTGCTGCGCGGACTGATCCTTGCCGCCTGGCGCCTGGTGCGCTGCAACCCCTTTAGCCACGGCGGATTCGACCCGGTTCCGGACCGCTTCACGCTGCGGGGAACCGGCCACATCCACCCCGCTGACTACCACGGAGACGCCAAGGCCTGATGCTCCCGCTCGGATTCCAGCTCGCCCCGCAGTTCCTGGTCGACATCGCCGACTCGGTCCTGACTTTCTTCCACGACTCGGCCGGCCTCTCCTGGGGCGGAGCGATCATCGCTTTGACGGTGTGCATGCGGACGATCCTGATCCCGCTCACCTACAAACAGCTGAAAAGCATGAGGGCCCTGCAGGCCCTGCAGCCGCAGATCAAGGAGCTGCAGGAGAAGTACAAAAACGACAAACAGCGCATGCAGCAGGAAATGATGCGCTTCTACAAAGAGAACAAAGTCAACCCGTTCGCCTCCTGCGTGCCGCTGCTGGCCCAGCTGCCGGTCTTCATCACCCTCTTCTACGTCCTCCAGCACGACCTGCGCACCGATATCTGCGGCCAGACCGCGAAGACCTGCAGCGAGTTCGCCGTCGCCCAGGGCCACTCCGCCGGCTACTTCGGCGAAAGCTTCCTCTTCATTCCCGACCTGACCGCGAAGGCCGAGGGCGGCGTCCTGATCGCGCTGCTTGTCCTCTACGTCGGCACCCAGCTGATCTCCGGCATGGTCATGGCGCTCAGCGCCGATAAATCCCAGCGGGCGATGATCTTCCTGCTGCCGCTGATCTTCGTCCCCTTCATCATCAGCTTCCCGGCTGGCCTGATCCTCTACTGGATCACGACCAACATCTGGACCATCGGCCAGCAGGCAGTGATCAAAAAGGTGATCCCTGTGCCGGTGACGGCTACGCCCGAGGGTGCAGCTGCCGCGGTGGCGTCTAAGCCCCCGCCCCCGCCGCCGAAAAAGAAGAAGCGCAGGCGGTAGGAGACCGCGGGTGGAGGGTCCGGGTGGCCCCTTCACTTAACTTGCTCGGGTGGGGCTTGCTCTGGTTGGTCCTCGGTTCGGACAACCGAGAAGTACAAGACGTTTCGGGGCCACCCGGACCCTCCACCCGCCGCGCTCCGACGACTTCTAGATAGCCGGCTGACGCCTCGAGAGCCGGGTCAACCGCGGGGGCGCTTCTTGGCGATGCCGGGGCGGCGTGGGAGGTCGGGCGGCGTGGGACCGAGCTTTCTGACGACATGGAGATGGCGGTGTTGGCTGCCGGCCCGGTCGCCGACGTCGAGAATGCTCTCTGGGCTCATGGCTAGGGACTCAGCTGCGTTCTCGAGTTGGTTCTCCTCGTCTGGATCGCGTTTGCCCTTCCAGGCGATTAAGGCTCCGTTTGGCTTCAGGAGCGGGGATGCGAGCTCGGCGAGAGTCGAGAGGCGGCCTACGGCGCGGGCGGTGACGACGTCGTAGGACTCGCGCCCTTCGGCGCTAGCGAGGTCCTCGGAGCGGGCGTTGAGGACGGTGGCGTTGGGGATGCCGCCGGCCTCAATTGCGCGGCGCATGAACTCGCACTTGCGCCCGACCGACTCGACCAGGTCGACATGGGCGCTAGGGAGGGCTACGGCTAAGGCGAGACCCGGGAAGCCGGCGCCGGCGCCGACGTCGGCGATGTGGGAGGCGGCTGTGAGCTCGGGGATCTCGAGGCCGGTGAGGCTGTCGGCGACGTGCACCTTCCAGGCGCGCTCGTCGACTACGGAGCTAACCGAGGCGCGCTCTGCTGCCAGCAGCGCCAAGACTTTGCCCAGCGCCTCGCGGGCGCCGGGGTCGAGCGACCGGGTGGGGTCCGGGCTCACTCCGCGACGAGCGGAGCGACCACGACGCAGCGGTGTGGCTCGTCGCCCTCGCTGTAGGTCTCGACCCCGGCGCGCTCTTTCAGGCGTTCGTGCACGACCCGCCGCTCCTGGGCGCTCATCGGGTCCATCTCGACCACGCGATTGTTCGTCAGGGCCTGCTCGGCAGCGCGATCGGCGCGCCCCTCGAGCGTCTCCCTACGGCGACCGCGATATCCAGCAGCATCCACCACAACTCGCTTCCGGTCCCGCAATCCCCGGAATGCCGCCTGGTAACACAGCAGCTGCAGCGCATCGATCGTCTGCCCGCGTTTGCCAATCAGCAGCCCGTAGTCATCCCCACCGGCGACGTTGATCGAGATTCGATCGTCGTCCTCCTCGATCTCTACCTCACCATCCAGATCGAGCTCGTCGAGGACTCCCTCCACCAGCTCACGGGCGCGCTCCGCCGGGGTCTCAGGCCAATCCGCAGTCTCAGTCATAGCTCGCACCCTAATTCACCCGCCGATCAGAGGGGGATCCATCTCCCTCGGGCGCCCTGATGATTAGGGTGACCTCCGATGGGCCTGGTCTACGCAATCGCGAACCAAAAGGGCGGTGTCGGCAAGACGACCACCGCCGTGAATCTGGCTGCCTGCGCAGCATCCTCGGGAGCACAGACGCTGCTGGTGGATCTGGATCCGCAGTGCAATGCGACCACCGCTCTGGGCGGGGAAAAGGAGATGCACCCCTCCTCTTATGACTGCCTTACGGACGACGTCTCCGTCGCCGAGGCGGCACGCCCGGCTGGCCCCGACAACCTCTGGATCGTCCCGGCGAGCAGGGATCTTGCCGGTGCTGCAGTCGAGCTCCCCCGAATTGAAGGTTCAGAGACGCGGCTCCGGGAGCGGCTGGGGCCAGTTAGGGAGCGGTTCGCGGTCACCCTCCTCGACTGCCCGCCGTCGCTTGGGCCGGTCAGCGTCAACGCCCTCACGGCAGCGGACCGCGTCATCGTTCCGGTGCAGGCCGAGTATCTGGCGCTGGAGGGCCTGGTTCAATTCCTGGAGACGCTGGGCCTGATCAGGCGTCAGCTCAACCCTCAGCTTGAGGTCTCAGGTTTGCTGATCACCATGCACGACGAGCGCACCAGACTTGCTCACGACGTCGAGTCCGAGCTGCGGGAGCACTTCGGCGAGATGGTCTTCGAGACGGTGATCCCGCGCAGCGTCCGAGTCGCCGAGTCGCCGAGCTATGGTCTGCCGGTGACCGAGCACGCCCCTTCTTCGCGTGGCGCCGTCGCCTACACCGCCCTCGCCCAGGAGCTCGCCAGCCGTGGCTAGCGGTACCAAGCGCGGGATCGGCCGCGGCCTGGCGGCAATCCTGCCGGAAGCTGAGGTCGGTGAGGCCGGGGAGCTGCGCGAGCTCCCGGTCGGCCTGATCAAGCCGAACCCCGACCAGCCGCGAACCCACTTCGACGAGGAGGCGCTAGCCGCGCTTGCCGCCTCGATCGAGTCCAGCGGCGTCGTCCAGCCACTGCTGGTCCGCCCGCTCGCCGACGGCAGCTACGAGCTGGTCGCCGGCGAGCGCCGCTGGCGTGCCGCGCAGCAGGCTGGGCTGGAGACGATCCCGGCCGTGGTCCGCGACCAGGCCGAAGCCGAGCGGCTGCAGGCGGCGCTGATCGAGAACATGGTTCGAGAGGACCTCAACCCGGTCGAGGAGGCGCGCGCCTGCGCCGCCCTGGTCGAGGAGCTCGGGCTGACCAAAGAGCAGCTGGCGAAACGGGTCGGTCGCAGCCGGCCCGCCGTCTCCAACCTGATCCGCCTGCTCGAGCTCCCCGACGAGACCCTGGAGCTGCTCGAGGCCCGCGAGCTCAGCGAGGGCCACGGCAAGGCTCTGCTCGGAGCCAGCGGCAACGACGTCCGCCGCCGCCTCGCCCGCGATGCCGTGCGGGGTGGATGGTCGGTCCGCGAGACCGAGAACAGGGTTCGGCTGGCTGGCCAGCCAAAGGTGAAGCAGGGCAAGCCGCCGCTCGACCCGGAGCTGGTCACCGCCCTCGAGGATGCCGGCGATGCACTGGAGAGCGCGATCGGCCACGAAGTCAGCGTGCGCCCGAAGGGGGAAGGGATCGTCGTCGAGCTGCGCTTCGACGAGCTCAAAGAGGCACACGCCCTCGCGCGGCGGCTGCGCCGCACAGGCGAGTGATCTTGCCTCGCAGCCGTCGCTATCATCGCCGTCCCCGGGCGATTAGCTCAGTTGGTTAGAGCGCGTCTCTGATAAGGACGAGGTCCCTGGTTCGAATCCAGGATCGCCCACTCGTCGGGCGCCGCCAGGCGCCGCCAGCCCCGACCTATACTTGCCGTTCAACCCACGGTCGGGAGTCTTTCGCGTGCAGCAGATGCAGATCTATGGGGTCAGCTTCGACATGGTCGGCAAGCAGCCGATCGTGCTTCTGAAGACCGTGGACGGGAACCGCTTCCTGCCGATCTGGATTGGCCACCCGGAGGCGGCGGCGATCCTGATGAAGCTGCAGGGGGCCTCGACGCCGCGGCCGATGACGCACGACCTGCTCTCCGACATGTTGGAGAACCTCGACGCTAAGTGCGAGCGGGTCTCGGTCACCGAGCTCCGCGACAACACCTTCTACGCCTCGATCACGGTCTCGGTAAACGGCACCGAGGTTGAGATCGACTCGCGTCCCTCCGACGCGCTGGCCCTGGCGGTCCGGGTCTCGGCCCCGATTTTCGCGGCTGAGGAGGTGATCGAGGAGTCGGCGATCGAGTTCGAGCACGAGGTCGAGGACACCGAGGAGGTCGTCGACAAGTTCAAAGAGTTCCTCGACGAGGTCACCCCGGAAGACTTCGCCCAGGGGGAAAGCTAGGCGCCGGCTGGCCCGGCTAGGCGCCGACGGGTGAGTGCGCCAGCTCGAGGATGCGCTCGACCAGCTGCTCGAAGGACATGCCCGCCGCCTCGGCGGCCTGGGGGAGGAGGCTGGTGTCGGTGAGGCCGGGGATCGCGTTGGCCTCCAACACCCATGGGCCCTCGGCGTCGAGGATCAGGTCGATGCGGGCGAAGCCGGTGCAGCCGAGCGCCCGGTAGGTGGCGAGCGCCACCTCGGTCACGGCGCGGCTCTCCTCCGCGCTCAGCGCCGCCGGGCAGATGAAGCGGGTGCGGCCGATCGCGTAGCGGGCCTCGAAGTCGTAGCGGTCGCCCTCGGCTGGGATCGCCTCGACCACCGGCAGCGCCTCGTCGCCGAGCACGCTGACCGCGAGCTCGCGCCCGTCGACGAAGCGCTCGAGCAGGACGCGGTCGTCGTAGCTGAAGGCGGAGACCAGGGCCTGGGGAACCTCGCCGGGCTCGCTGGCGAAGCGGACGCCGAGCGAGGAGCCGCCGCGACTCGGCTTCACGACCAGCGGGAAGCCGAGGGTCTGCTCGAGGCGGCCGAGCGCGTTGGCGGCGCCGAGCTCGCGGAAGGCTGTCTGGTTGAAGGCGACCCAATCGGGGGTCGGCAGGCCGGCCTCGCGGATCGTGTTCTTGGCCAGGACCTTGTCGATGCAGCGGGCGCAGGCGGCGACGCCCGGTCCGGTGAAGGGCACGCCGAGGATCTCCAGCAGCTCCTGCGCGGTCCCGTCCTCACCGCCGACGCCGTGCATGGCGACGAAGGCGACCTCGGGGGGCTCGGCTGTGATCCGCTCGACCAGATCAGCGCCGACGTCGAGCGCCAGCACCTCGTGCCCGAGCCGCTCCAGCGCGTCCTCTACCCGCGCTCCCGAGCGCAGCGAGACGCCGCGCTCCAGCGAGCGACCCCCTTTGAGCACCGCGACCTTCATGACCCTGCCTCGCCGGTTTTGCGGAACGGCACAACGTTCTCCTCGACCTCCGGCGGCTCCTGCTCCGCGGCCGGCCGCGCCGGCAGGCGCTGTTCGCCGGTCAGCGCGCCGTAGAGCTCGACCTGCTCGGAGATCACCTCGCCGATGCGGCGGATCCCCTCGCGGATCTCGTCCTCGCTGACCCCGGAGAAGTTGAGCCGCATCGAGCTGCGGCCGCGCTCGTCGATGTAGGCGGCCTCGCCGGGGACGAAGGCAACGTCGGCGCGCAGCGCCTTGGCGAGCAGGTCGCTGGTGTCGATGTAGGAGGGGAGGGTGGCCCAGATGAAGAGCCCGCCTTCGGGCGCGGTCCAGGTCGCCTCCGCCGGGAAGTGCTGGTCGAGCGCGGCCAGCATCGTGTCGCGCCGCCCGCGGTAGAGCTCGATCAGGTCCTCGATGTAGCCACGCCACTTGCCTTCCTCGAAGTACTCGCGGACGAAGTACTGGGTCAGGGTCGAGGTGCAGAGGTCGGCGGCCTGCTTGCCGAGCACGATCTTCTCCATCACCGGCGGCGGCGCCACCGCCCAGCCGAGGCGGATGCCGGGGGAGAGGATCTTCGAGAAGGTGCCGATGTAGATGACGAAGTCGCCGCCGTCGAGCTGGTAGAGCGGGGGAAGGGCTTCGCCGCCGAAGCGCAGCAGCCCGTAGGGGTTGTCCTCGATCACCAGCAGCTCGTGCATCCGCGCCAGTTCGACCAGCCGCGCCCGCCGCTCCAGCGAGAGGGTGACCCCGGCCGGGTTCTGGAAAGTCGGCACCGAGTAGATGAATTTGGGATGGCGCCCTTCGCGGTGCAGGGTCCCGAGCAGCTCCTCCAGCTGGTCGATCCGCATCCCGTTCTCATCGCACTCAACCTGGACCACGTCGGCCTGGTAGCTGCAGAAGACCGGGACCGCACCCGGGTAGGTGGGCGCCTCGCAGATGACGACGTCGCCGGGATCGACCAGCGTCTTGCAGACCAGGTCGATCGCCTGCTGGCCGCCGGTGGTGACGATCACGTCCTCGGGGTCGGGAAGCATGCCCTCCGCGGCCATCACCTGGAGGATGCAGTCCTTGGTCTCCTCGAAGCCCTCGGTCGGGCCGTACTGGAGCGCCTCCGCGGCCGACTCCTGGGCGATCCGGGTCATCTGCGCGGCGAAGCTCTGCGGGGGGAAGGTCGAGGTGTCGGGGAGGCCGCCGGCGAGTGAGATCACTTCCGGCCGGGCGGTGATCGCCATCAGGTCCCGCATCGCCGAGGAGCGCATCACCTTGGTCCGCGCCGCGAACAGGCCGGCGTAGCGCTCCAGGTCCCTGGTGCTGGTGTGGGCGCGGCGTCGCTGCGGCGGCTGCGTCACTTCACTCATTCAATGAAGTGTGGCGGATCGACACTCGAACGCCCAGGTGGTTAGGTTTTCGCAAGTGGACGTACTTACCCAACTTGGAATCGGCATCGCGATCGGGATGCTCGCCGGCACCACCGGCACCCACGGCTCCGCCCGCGGGCGCATGACCATCCTCGCTGCGGTGATCGGGCTCGTGGTGGGCTACCTGCTCGACGGGCCGCTCGGCGGCGTTCTTGCCTTGCTCGGTGCGGTCGCTGCGTGCCTGGTGATCAGCGACCTCGTCTTCGGGGCCAGCCGCCGCGAGGGCAGCGGTGGGGGAGCGCTCGGCTTCATCGTCGCCCTGGCGGCGCTGGTCGTGGTCGCCGTCTCGGTGCTGTTCGCGCCGGCGGTCATCGTCGTCGCCCTGGCGCTGGCCTGGCTCGGCATCTCCCGCCACCGCCGCGCCCAGCGCAAACACGCCGGGCTGCGCGTCCTCCGCTAGCGGCCTGAGGCGGCCGGCGCCGCCGTTCGAGCATCATTCGCGCCATGGCGGACCGCAAGAAGCTGGTCCTCACCTACGTCGACTCGCTGCGCACCGACATGCTGCAGCGGGCGGTGGAGGAGGGGAGGGCGCCGACCTTCGGGGCGCTGCTGGAGCGCGGGGTCCTGATCCCCGACTGCGTCTCCAGCTTCCCCTCGGTCACCCCGGTCGCTTGCTCGGAGATGGTTACCGGAGTCGGGGCTGACCGCCACTGGATCAGCGGCATGAACTGGTACCACCGGCTCGAGCGGCGCTACGTCGAGTACGGCTCCTCGCTGGAGGCGACCCGCTCCTTCGGCGTCTTCCGCGCCCTCTACGACCTCGTCTACAACATGAACCTGGCCCACCTCAGCCCGGAGATCGAGACCGTCTTCGAGCGGCTCGACGACGCCGGTGAGCGCACTGCCTGCACCCCGTTTCTCATCTACCGCGGTCGCCACCGCCATCAGGTGTCCCTGGAGGGACTGATGCGGCGCGCCGTCGACGCGACCAAACTCAAGTTCCGCCACCACACCTGGGGTCCGGCCGACCTCTTCTACGGTGACCTCTACGCCAGCCGCGACGTCCCCTGCAAGTCGACCTCGATCCCCGGCAACCGCGACGGCTACGCCGCCTGCTGCGCGGTCGAGCTGATCAAGGAGGACAGCTTCGACTTCCTCCTGCTCTCCCTGCCCGACAACGACAACTACTCTCACCGCCACGGGCCCGATGCCTCGGTCGAGTCGATCGCCAAGGCCGACAGCTGCTTCGCCAAGCTGGTCGAGGCGGCCGGCGGTCTCGACTCCTTCCTTGACGGGCACGCGGTGATCCTGCTCGCCGACCACGCGCAGACGCCGGTCCACCGCGGCCTGCCGCTGGCCGAGCTGCTGGGCCGCGAGTGGTCGGTGCTGCAGCCCTCCGACGACCGGCCCGAGCTGGCGCAGCTGGCGGTCAGCCCGACCGGCCGCGCCGCTCATGTCTATCTGCTGCCCGGGGAGGGAGAGCGGGCGGACCCGGCGGCGGTGGGGGCGCGGCTGGGGGAGATCGAGGGCGTCGATCTGGTCTGCCGGCTGCAGGGAGAGGACGGGCTGCAGCTGCCGCGGACCGACCCGGGGATGCCGGCGGCAGGCGACGAGTGGGCGGCGGTCGAGCGTGGGGGGGAGGCGGTCCGGTTCCGCCCCGGCGGCGAGACCCTCGACCTGCGCGGCGCTGCCTGGCAGGTGGAGGGGGATCTCAGTGTGCTGGAGGCCCGGATCGAGGACGGGCGGCTGCGCAGCGAGACCTACCCGGACCCGCTGGCCCGGGTCTGGTCGGCGCTGACGGCGCCGCACTCGGGCGACTTCGTCGTCTCGCTCGAGCTCGGGTTCGAGGCCGTCGACTGGGGCGGCGTCACCCACGCCGGCGGCGGCAGCCACGGCGCCCTGCACGCGGGCGACTCGGTGGGGCCGCTGCTGTTCGTCGGCTGCGGCCCAGAGAGTGCGGCCGAGCGCAACCAGTGGACGCTGCGGGACGTGGCCCCGGCGGTGCTTGAGCACTTCGGCCTCGACCAAAAGGACCGATGAAGAGGAGCCTCCTGCCACTGACCGCGGTGGCGTTCCTCCTGGCGTCCACGGCGAGCGCGGCGGCGGCCGTCTCCAAGGCGGAGGCCGAACGAGCGGCCGACCGCGACCCGGTGGTCGTGGAACAGCGGCGGGAGAACGGGGGGCTGACCTCGAGCGCCGACCTCGATGAGGGCAAGTGGGAGGTCGCCTACTTCGCCGGCGGCAAGGAGGTGGCGCTGGCGATCGTCGACCGCGAGAGCGGCGAGGTCGAGGAGTCCTGGGCCGGATACCAGGTGGCCTGGCGCATGGCCCGCGGCTACGAGGGCCAGTTCGGGCACAAGCTGAACGCGCCCTACGTTTTCTTGCCGCTCTGCGCGATCTTCCTCCTGGGCCTCGTCGACTGGAGGCGCTGGCGCCGGGTTGCGACCCTCGACCTCGTAGTGCTGCTCGGCTTCGGCGTCTCCCACTACTTCTTCAACCAGGGGGAGATCGGGGTCTCGGTGCCGCTGCAGTACCCGGTCCTGCTCTACCTCTTCGGTCGGGCTCTGTGGATCGGGTGGCGCGGCCGCGGCGAGGGGCTGAGCCCGGTCTGGCCGGCGCGCTGGCTGCTGATCGCGGCGCTCTTCCTAATGGGCTTCCGGGTCGGCCTCAACCTCGCCGACTCGGGCGCGATCGACGTCGGCTACGCCAGCGTCGTCGGCGCCGACCGGATCAGCCACGGCGAGCCGATCTACGGCAGCTTCCCCGACGACGTCTCCTCCGGCGACACCTACGGTCCGCTCAACTACCTCGCCTACGTTCCCTTCGAGCTCGTCTGGCCCTGGGCGGGCAGCTGGGACGACCTGCCCGCCGCCCATGGCGCCGCGGTCAGCTTCGACCTCCTCGCCTTCGGCTTCCTGATCCTGCTCGGCCTCCGCATCCGCCCGGGACCGGCCGGTTGCCGTCTCGCCGCGGTCCTCGCCTTCGGCTGGGCCGCCTACCCCTACAGCGCCTTCGCCCTGGAGTCGAACACCAACGACACCCTCGTCGCCGTCCTCCTCCTGGCGACGCTGCTGGTCCTTGCCAAGCCGCTCGCTCGCGGCGCACTCGCCGCGGCAGCCACCTGGGCCAAGTTCGCCCCCGCGATCCTCGTCCCGATGCTGTTCACCTACGAATCCCGCAAACGCCCGATGCTGCTCTTCGCGGGCGGGTTCGCCGCTGTCTCAGCCGCTGCCCTCATCTGGCCCTTGCTCGACCCCGGCCTCTCCACGTTCTACGACCGCACCATCGACTACCAGGCCAACCGCAACTCCCCCTTCAGCATCTGGGGACAGGTCTCGCTCGACCCGCTGCGCACCGTCCTCGTCGCCGCGACCGCAGCCCTCTCGCTCCTCCTCGCCTTCCGCCCCCACCGGAAGTCTTTGGTCCAGGTTGCAGCTTTGGGCGCCGCCCTGCTCCTGGCCGTCCAGATAACGATGGACCACTGGTTCTACCTCTACATCGTCTGGTTCTACCCACTGCTGCTGATCGCGCTGGCGTCCCTGGAAGCAGGCCCATCACCATCACCCACTAGTTCGGGGGAGGGAGAGGTCAAGTCGCAATACGGCGCGGAAGCTCGCTGAGATATTCCTTCCCCAGTTTCCTGACCTTTGCGTAATCCCGAGCTGAGAACTTCTCACCCGAGTCCTTGACCAAGCCGGTGATCGCAGCGATCTGGGGTTGCTCGAAACCGCGTTCGTGGAGTTCCTCGAGGCTGCCGTTGTCGAGGATGCAGAAGAGTCGGTACTGGCGCCTCCCAGGGCCGGTGAGGCGAATCTCGTGGTGCCCGCCCATGTCGCCATGCATTGCCTCCCAATAGCCGCCTCCGCTGAACTGCGGCGGCGGAGCGTCGCGGACCGCCTCCAGGACAGCGGAAAAACGCGCCTCGATCTTCGTCGGGCAGCCGCCGAGGAAATCCTCAGCCGGCACCTTGCCGCTCTTGGTTTCGCAGTAGACGATCCCCCATGCCATCGCCCGAGCAAGAATAATGACGATTGCGGTGTTTTGTCTGAGGGCTAGGCGGCAACCACTTGGAGCTTCGCGCCGAGAACGGCGGCGACGGCGGCGACGGTCTTCAACTCGGGATTCACGTCGGCGGTGAAGAACCGGCGGATGCTGGACGGCTCCTTACCTATGGCCCGAGCCAGCTCGGCCTTTGACATCCCGGCTTGCTCCCTCAGCACATCGAGTTGACGGACCACGGCGTCGATTTGGGCGATCTCTCGCTGCTGGCGCTCGAACTCTGCCCGAAACTCAGGATCCTCAAGTCGCCGCGCGAGTCGCCGATCGTGTCGAGTCGTGTCGAGGGCTTTGGCCATGCTTTCTCTCTAGTGGAAACGAAGAAGACCAGCGTAACATAGAAGTTACGTCAGCCACTCTTTCAGGAGACAGCAGGGGGAGCGGGGACCATCACCTGGGTGATTGAGTCGGCGAGGCCCTTCGCGTTGACCTCGACCAGGGCTCCCATCACCCAGACGTCCTCCTCGGCGGTCTCGAAGCGGGTTGGCATCTGGGTGATCATCGAGGCCAGGGCCTGCTCCGGCTTGACACCGAGCACGCTGGTCCGCGAGCCGGTCATGCCGACGTCGGAGATGAAGGCGGTGCCCTTCGGGAGCACCCGGCCGTCGGCCGTCGGCACGTGGGTGTGGGTGCCGAGGACGGCGGCGACGCGGCCGTCGAGGTGCCAGCCCATCCCCACCTTCTCGCTCGTCACCTCGGCGTGGAAGTCGACGATCGCCACCTCGGCCTCAAGGCGGTCGAGGATCGCGTCGGCGGTGTCGAAGGGGGAGCGCGCGACCCGGAGGCCGATGCCGCCGCTGAGGTTGATCACCCCCACCCGGGTGCCGTCGACCTCGACCACGGTGTGGCCGCGGCCGGGGCTCGCCTGCGGGTAGTTGGCGGGGCGGACCAGGCGCGGCTCGCGGTCGATGAACGCGTAGGCCTCGCGGTGGCGGTAGACGTGATTGCCGGTCGTGATCACCCCGGCGCCGGCGCCGAAGATGTCGTTGGCGGTGCGCTCGGTAATCCCCATGCCGCCGGCCGAGTTCTCGCCGTTGACGATCACCAGGTCCGGCGAGTGCGCCTCGCGCAGGCCGGGCATCGCCTCGCGCAGCCCCCGCCGCCCGGGGCTGCCGACCACGTCGCCGATGAAGAGAATCCGCATCGCCGCTGACCCTATCTGCGAAATTCACCTTGGTGGTGGAGCCGGAGCGAGCGGGCGAGATCGTGGAGCGGGCGCTGGCCTACCCGTACGAGGCGCCGGGGTCCTCGTTCATCCAGCTGGGGAGCGAGACGCTCGAGCTGCCCGCCGCAGGCCCTGACCTCTCCGGCCGCACCCCGCTGCTCGCCTACGGTGCCAACGCCGCGCCCGAGGCGCTCGCCGCCAAGCTGGCGACGCTGCCTGAGATGCCGCTGCCCGTCCTGCGCACGGCGCTCGCCGGATTCGACGCCGTCTACTCCGCGCACGTCTCCTTCCACGGGGCGATCCCGGCCACGCTGGCGCCCAGTCCTGGGACTACCGCGCCGGTCTTCGTCGCCCACCCGACCGCCGAGCAGCTGGCGCTGCTGAGCGCGACCGAGCCGAACTACGAGCTCGGCGAAGTCGAGGGCACGCCGGCCTTCCTCAGCCGCCACGGCCCGCTGCTGCTCGACGGCGAGCCGGTGGCGCTGGCGGCCGTCGCCTCGGCCGGTCGCACCCTGGCGGAGATGAGCGAGCGCCAGGTACTCGAGCTCGCCCGCCGTCAACTTGCCCCCGGGCAGACGCTGGAGCAGTTCGTCCTCGCCTGCGTCGAGTCCGGCGGCCGAGCGCCGCTCAAACCGTGGTAAAGCGGCGCAGGGCGAGGCGGGCCAGCACGGCGTAGGCGACGGCGAGGATCGCCAGGTGCAGCAGGGGCCCGCCGATCCCCGGCCCGGCGGAGTCCAGGGCCGCCGTCATCGCCTGCAGCGCCGGCTTGAACGGGAATGCGGCGGTGACGACCCTGATCGCGTCGTAGACGCCGCCGCCGACGGCGCCGGAGGGGACCAGCGAGAGGAAGGCGACCGGCAGGGTGACCATGAAGGCGAGCAGGGAGACGGCCCGGACCTCGCGCGCGGCCGCTCCGAGCGCCGCCCCCGCCGCGGCCAGGGCGACGCCGCCGGCGATGATCGCGACCAGCCAGAGGCCGAACCGCTCCCAGGCCAACGGCACGAATATCTCCAGCCCGGCCAGCATCAGCAGGGTCACGACCAGGCCGACACCGAGCCCCAGCAGCACCTTCTCGCCCAGCAGAGCCTCGGGGGAGACCAGCCCTCGGGTCAGCCGCGGCCAAGCGTTCTCCTCGCGCTCGAGGGCGAGCGAGCCGGCGACCAGGAGGACGACGACGAAGGCCAGGGTCAGGGTCGCGGCGACCGCGATCGCGAACACTTCCAGCGGCGGCGAGGAGCCGCCGACCACGACCTTCCGCACCGCGATCGGCTGCGCCAGCCGGTCCAGCAGCGGCTCGGCGATGTCGAGGTTGTCGCGCGCCTGGCTCGCGAACCGGGTCACCTGGCGGATTGAGCTGCGCAGCGGCCCCGGCGGCAGCGCCGGTTCCAGCGCCTCGAGGATCCTGGCGGTGGCGCCGAGCCCGAGGATCTGCACCGTCTGCCCCACCACCTGGAGCTGGCCGCCGTCGACCAGCAGCTGCAGGTAGCGCCCGCCTTCGGCGGCGATCCGCCGCGCGATCGCCAGGTTGGCCTGCGCCAGCAGGGCGGAGATGCGGTCGTCGACCAGCCCGGCCTTGACCGGGTCCTCCTCGTTGACCAGCACTTCGACTTTGGGGACGCCGGGGGTCAAGGTCGAGAGCGAGTTGATCTTGTCGACCAGGTCCTCGGGCAGAACCAGGGCCGCCAGCGCGTCGCCGGATTCGACCTCCTCCAGCGCCTCCTCGCGGCTGCCGACGTCGACGCACTCGACCCGCCGGCAGATGCGGCTGCTGACGCTGGCCGCAGGCAGCTGCTGCCCGCCGACGTCGATCCGGGTCTCGGCCGGGACTTCGTTGAGGAAGGCGACCCGCGGCTTCTCGGAGTCGCGCGAGATCGCGAAGCCGACCAAGACCGCGATCAGGATCGGGTAGAGGACGAGCAGCAGCGCCTGCAGCGGCGAGCGGCGCAGGATCTGCAGGTCCTTGAGCAGGAGCCAGCGCACAGAGCGGGCCACTCAGTGCCCCCGGTGGTGCAGGTAGGCGACGAAGGCGGTCTCGAAGTCGCGATCGGCGGCCTCCGGCGCCTCCCGCCGCACGGCCTCCCGCAGCGCCTCCGCGGAGCCGTCGAAGAGCGACTCGCCGTCGGCCAGGACCAGCAGCCGGCGGCCGTAGCGCTCGGCCTCCTGGATGTCGTGGGTGGAGAAGATCACCGTGGTGCCGCGGCCGGCGAGGCCGGAGACGAACTCCCAGAGTCGGGCCCGCTGTCTTGGGTCAAGCCCCACGCTGGGCTCGTCGAGCAGCAGCACCGAGGGCCGCGAGAGCAGCCCGATCGCGATGTTGATCCGCTGCTGATTGCCGCCGGAGAGGCGGGCGACGACCTCCTCCCGGCGCTCGCCGAGGCCGGACAGCTCCAGCATCTCCTCGGTCGCCGCACGCGGGTCGTCGTAGCCCTCGAGGCGGGCGAACAGCAGCAGGTTCTCCTCCACGGTCAGCCGCCGGTAGAGCGCCGCCTGCTGCGGCACCCACCCGACTGCGCCGTCGCCGAGGCGAAGCTCACCGTCGTCCGGGTCGAGGATCCCCGCCAGGATCGAGAGCAGGGTCGTCTTCCCCGCCCCGTTGGGCCCGATGATCGCCACCAGGTCTCCGGGAGCGGCCTCGAAGCTGACGCCCCGCAGCGCCTCCCTGTCCCGGTACTTCTTGACCAGCCCCTGCGCTCGCACGGCGGGAACCGTACTCGCCCCCTCCCCTAAACTCGCCACCCCATGCCGTTCCCCGCTACCCGCCTGCGCCGCCTGCGCCGCACCGAGACCCTGCGCGGCTTCGTCCGCGAGACCAACCTCTCCCCGGCCGACCTGATCCAGCCGCTCTTCGTCGTCACCGGCGAGGGCGTCCGCGAGGACGTCGCCTCGATGCCCGGGATCCAGCGCCTCTCGATCTCCAACCTGGTCGAGGAGGCCGGCGATGTCGCCGCGGCCGGGGTCGGCGCCGTCCTTCTCTTCGGCGTCCCCGGGGTCAAGGACGAGTTTGGCTCCGGCGCCTTCGACGACGAGGGGGTCGTGCAGATGGCGGTCCGCGCGCTCAAGGACGCCCACCCGGACCTGGTCGTGATCACCGACGTCTGCCTCTGCGAGTACACCTCGCACGGCCACTGCGGGATCGTTCGCGACGGCGAGGTCGACAACGATGTCACCGTCGAGCTGCTGGCGAAAACTGCGATCTCCCACGCCGAGGCCGGTGCCGACGCGGTTGCCCCCAGCGACATGATGGACGGGCGAATCGGGTCGATCCGGTACCAGCTCGACGAGGAGGGCCATCCGAACATCCCGATCATCGCCTACAGCGCCAAGTACACCTCGGCGTTCTACGGGCCCTTCCGCGACGCCGCCGACTCGACCCCCGAATTCGGCGATCGCAGTGGGTACCAGATGGACCCGGCCAACGCGCTGGAGGCGGTGCGCGAGGCCGAGCTCGACCTCGACGAGGGTGCCGACATGCTGATGGTGAAGCCGGCGATCCCGTATCTCGACGTCGTGCGCCGGGTCAAGGAGGCGACCAACGCCCCGCTCGCCGCCTACCACGTCTCCGGCGAGTACTCGATGCTGAAGGCGGCGGCGCAGAACGGGTGGATCGACGAGCGCCAGGCGGTGCTGGAGACGCTGACCTCGATCCGCCGCGCAGGGGCCGACGCGATCGTCACCTACTACGCAAAGGAGGCCGCGCCGTGGCTTCGGTGAAGCTCCCGCAGTCGAAGGCCCGCAGCCGCAAGGACGGGTCGGCGATCCCGCTCGATGAGACCGACAAGCGGCTGATGAACCTGCTGCAGTCGAGCTTCCCGCTCGACCCCGAGCCCTTCGCCTTGGTCGCCTCGGAGGCCGAGCTGGAGCTCGACGACGTCCTCGCCCGCACCCAGCGCCTGCTCGACGGCCGCATCATCCGCGAGATCACGCCGATCTTCGACACCCGCGCGCTCGGCTACGAGTCGATGCTGGTCGCGGCCAAAGTCGACGCCGAGAACCCGCAGCGGGCGGCGAAGATCGTCAACGCCCACCCCGGCGTCTCCCACAACTACCTGCGCACGCACGAGTTCAACCTCTGGTTCACGATCGCCACCCCGCCTGACTCCGAGCTCGGGCTCAGCGGCACCCTGGAGGCGCTGATGGCGGAGACCGGGGCGATCTCGATGCGGGAGCTGCCGACCCTGACCCTGTTCAAGATCAACATGAACCTGGAGATGGAGAAGGGGACCGACGCGCTCGCCGCCCCGGTCGAGGCGGCGCCCCCGCGGGAGCTGGAGCCGCAGCCCTACGACGCCGACGACATCGCCCTGATCCGCGCCCTGCAGGGGCCGATGGCCGCGGTCGAGCGCCCCTACGACGAGGCTGCCGGCGAGCTCGGGATCGACACCGAGGAGCTGCTGGAGCGGCTGCGCGGCCTGATCGACCGCAAGATCCTGCGCCGCGTCGCGGCGATCCTCTACCACCGCCGCGCCGGCTTCTCCGCCAACGGGATGGGCGTCTGGAAGGTCCCCGAGGACCAGATCATGGAGGTCGGCGGTCGCATGGCCTCCTTCCGCGGCATCTCCCACTGCTACCAGCGGCCCACTTATGAGGACTGGCCCTACAGCGTCTTCACCATGGCCCACGGCCGCTCGAAAGAGGAGTGCGACGCGATCCTCGACTCGATCGCCGTCGAGTGCGGGATGGGGCCGGACGACCGCGCCACCCTCTACTCCTCGACCGAGTACAAGAAGATCCGCCTCCACTACTTCACCGACGAGTACGCCCGCTGGGAGTCCGAGCATTCCTAGCTCGGAGTCGCTGTACGAGCGGGCGCAGCGGGTCCTGCCAGGCGGCGTCAACTCGCCCGTGCGGGCGATGCGGCAGATCGGCCGCGACCCGATCTTCATCGAGCGCGGCGAAGGCTGCGAGCTGATCGCCCGCGACGGCCAGCGCTACCTCGACTGGGTCGGCTCGTGGGGGCCGCTGATCCTCGGCCACGCCGAGCCCTCGGTGGTCTCGGCGGTGATCGAAGCGGCGAAGCGGGGGACCAGCTATGGCGCCGCGACCGCGGCCGAGGTCGAGCTGGCGGAGAAGGTTGCCCAGCGCTTCCCCGCGGTGGAGATGGTGCGGATGACCAGCTCCGGGACCGAGGCGGCGATGGGCGCGGTGCGGCTGGCGCGGGCGATCACGGGGCGCGAGGTGGTGGTCAAGTTCGCCGGCGCCTACCACGGCCACTCCGACGGCCTGCTCGCCGACGCCGGCTCCGGTTTGGCGACGCTTGGCGTCCCCGGCAGCCCCGGGGTAACCGCAGCGCAGGCGGCGGGCACCGTCGTCGTCCCTTGGAACGACCGCGAGGCGGTGGCGCGGGCGCTCGAGGAGCACGACGTCGCCGCCCTCCTGGCCGAGCCGATCGCCGCCAACATGGGCGTCGTCCTGCCCGAGCCGGGCTTCCTCGAGTTCCTCCGCGATGCAACTAGGGCGGCGGGGGCGCTCCTGGTCTTCGACGAGGTGATCACCGGCTTCCGCGTCGCCCGCGGCGGCGCCCAGGAGCTCTACGGGATCGAGCCCGACCTGACCGTGATGGGCAAGATCATCGGCGGCGGCCTGCCGGCGGCCGCCTTCGCCGGCCCGCGAGCGGCGATGGAGCGGATCGCCCCGGCCGGCGACGTCTACCAGGCGGGAACGCTCTCCGGAAACCCGCTCGCGGTCGCTGCGGGCCTCGCCACCCTGGCCCACCTCGACGCACGCGCCTACGAGCGGATCGGCGCCCTCACCGACCGCCTCGCCGCCGGCTTCACGGCCCTAGCTGCCGAGCGGCCGCTGCAGGTCGCCAGCGCCCCGGGCCTCGTCACCCTCTTCTTCAGCGCCGAGCCCGTGCGGGACTTCGCCGGCGCCACGGCCTGCGACGTCGAGGCCCATGCCCGCTTCTGCAACGCATTGCTCGACCGCGGCGTCTACCCGCCGCCGGCCCAGTACGAGGCATGGTTCGTCTCCCTCGCCCACAGCGAGGCCACCGTCGACCGCACCCTTGAGGCCGCGGCCGAGGCCCTCGACGAGGCGCTGGCGTGAGCGCCGCCCCGGAGGATGCGCTGCGCGCGCTGGCGGCGCAGCTGCGCAAGGAGGAGACGCCGATCTCCCCCCACGTCGTCGACCCCGCCGCGCCGCCGGAGCTTGGCCTGCGCGCCGCGGGCGGGCCCGGTGCCGCCGCCGCGCCCGACGAGTACGCCCTGGTCGTCGAGGCGGTCCGCGAGGGCTACCTGCTCCATTACGGGGAGCCGCGGCTGCTCGCCGGGCACGACCCCGACCTCGCCCTGCTCGCCGGCGACTACCTCTACGCGCTCGGGCTCGAGCGCCTCGCGGCGCTCGGCGACACCGCCGCGGTCACCGTCCTCTCCGACCTGATCAGCCACTGCGCCCAGCTTCACGCCGAGGGCCGGGCCGCCGAGACGCCGGGGCTGTGGGCCGCGGCGGCAGCCCAGATCGCCGGCGAGTGACGAATTCCCACTCAGCCTCGCGGCGAGATGCGCGCCCAACTCAATAGACTTCGTTACCTCGACGCGAACGACTGTGGCTGACGACGCGGACAAGAAGAACGGGGCCGATGGCGCCCCACGGCAGGAGCGGGTAAAGCCCGACGTCCCCGGCTACTTTGAGGGCGAGTCGATGACCCGCCGCAAGGTCTTCACCGTCGCCAGCCAGGCGATCGGCGGGCTCGCCGGCGCGGCGATCATCCTTCCCGCCGTCGGCTTCGCGGTCGCCCCGATCTTCCACCGCGGCAAGGAGCGCTGGGAGGGAGTCGGCCCGACGCGCGACTTCGTCGAGGACACCTACCGCCAGGTCGTCTTCACCGAGACCGAGGGGATCGGCGACGCCGGCAAGACCACCGCCTACATCCGCCGCGGCTCCAAGACCTTCGACGAGGACCCCAACTCTTTCGTCGCCGTCTCCAACCGCTGCGCCCACCTCGGCTGCCCGGTCCGCTTCGTCGAGGCCGCGGGCAACTTCATCTGCCCCTGCCACGGCGGCGTCTACGACTTCCAGGGCAAGCGGATCGGCGGCCCGCCGGTGCGCCCGCTCGACCAGTTCCAGACCAGGGTCCAGGGCGGCCAGGTCGAAGTAGGCCCCCGCTACAGCGTCACCTCGCAGCTGGAGCCGGTCCGCGCCCGTGACCCCGGGGAGTTCACCGGCGGGATCTGGGAATACCTCTACCCGCCGCGTCCCTCTACCTTCCCACCGCCCTGATGCCGAAGATCCCAGACTCCATAGTCCCCGCCCCGCTGCGCAAACCGGCCAAGCCCGGGCAGAGCGGCGCGGCCAAGGGCCAGGCGCCTCAGGACCTGAAGAGCTCGCCGCCGCAGCGGCAGACCGACGTGCAGCGACTGACCGACCAGGCGAAAGAGGCCCCGGCCGACGTCCTCGCCTGGGTCGACCAGCGCACTGGCGCCACCGGCTTCCTCACGGGAATGCTCTTCCGCAAGGTGCCGAAGGGGACCAACTGGTTCTACACGCTCGGCTCGGCGACCCTCTTCGCCTTCATCGTCCAGGCGACCACCGGCGTCTTCCTGGCGATGTTCTACACGCCGTCCGCGACCCAGGCCTACGCCTCGATCTCACACATCAACAACGAGGTCCCACTCGGCGCCCTCGTGCACGGGATGCACAAGTGGGGCTCGAGCGTGATGGTGATCCTGATCTTCCTCCACATGGGCCGGACCTTCTTCTTCGGCGCCTACAAGTACCCACGGGAGCTCAACTGGGTGATCGGCGTGGTGCTGCTGATCCTGACGATGACGATGGCCTTCACCGGCTACCTGCTGCCGTTCGACCAGCGCTCCTTCTGGGCCTCGATCGTCGGCATCAACATCAACGGGACCGGGCCTGTGGTCGGCCCCTACCTGAGCGACTTCCTCCGCGCCGGGCCGGAGCTCGGCGCGACCACGCTCTCGCGCTTCTACGCGATCCACATGCTTCTCGTGCCCGGGGCGATCATCGCCCTGATCGGCGCCCATATGTACCTGGTGGTCAAGCTCGGCACCACGGCACCGCCGTGGGTGCGGGCTGAGCGGCCGAAAGTCGCGTCCCATGTCACTCAGCTGGAGGCCGGCGCCGAGCGCAACGGCAGCAACGGCAACGGAGCCTCGCCGACCTCATGAAGCCCCAGGACAAGCAGGCATACCTGGAGGAGTACGAGCTTCTGAAGAAGAAGGGGAAGCCGTTCTTCCCCTACGCCGTGATGAAGGACTCGGTGATGGCGCTGATCGTCGTCGCCGTGATCATCGCGATGTCGCTGATCCTCGGTGCCGAGCAGGGGCCGAAGGCGGACCCGACCTCGACCACCTACGTGCCGCGTCCCGAGTGGTACTTCTTCTTCCTCTTCGAGGTCCTGCGCGTGATCAAGCCGCCGGAGCTGGTCCCGATCGCGACGATCGGGATCCCGACCATCTGCATGGTCCTCTTGCTGCTCCTGCCGTTCTACGACCGCGGTCCGGAGCGGCGCCCGGAGCGGCGCCCGCTGGCGACTACCGCCGGCTGCCTGACGATCGTCGCGATGGGCTACCTGACCTACCTCGGCGCCACCGGCGGCTCGCCGACCGAGATCGAGATGACGGTCGCGCCGCAGTACGAGGCCGGCAAGGAGGCGGTGGCCGGCGCCGGCTGCCTTGCCTGCCACAAGATCGGCGAGAACGGCGGAACGCTGGGCCCGAACCTGACCCACATCGCCCAGCGGGTGCCGCGGGCGGCGATCAAACGCTCGGTCGAAATCGGGCCTGGCATCATGCCTTCATTCGGGGACCTGTCGGAAAAGAAGCTGAACGAGATCGCCGACTTCCTCTCCTCACTGGACTAGCGGTCCAGGGCGGGCCCGCGGGTGGCTCTGAATCCCATGGACACGATTAACGACAACCGCCAATCGCCGGACTTCGCCGGCCAGGTGAACCGGATGTTCGACCGGGTCGCCGGGCGCTACGACGCGCTCAACTCGGTGATGACGGCGGGGCTGCACCACCGCTGGCGCCAGCGGGCCGCCGAGCGCACGGAGCTGCGTCCCGGAGATTCCGCGCTCGACGTCTGCTGCGGCACCGGCGACCTCGCACTTGAGCTGGCCGGCCGCGTCAGCCCCGGCGGCCGCGTCGTCGGCTGCGACTTCTCCGAGCCGATGCTCGACCTCGCCCGCGAGAAGGCGGCGGCGCGGGGCGCCGAGGGGCTGCGCTTCGAGTGGGCCGACGCGCTGGAGCTGCCCTACGACCCCGAGCGCTTCGACGCGGTCACGGTCGGGTTCGGGGTCCGCAACCTCGCCGACCTCGACCGCGGCCTGCGCGAGATGGCGCGGGTGCTGAAGCCCGGCGGCCGCCTGGTGATCCTCGAGATCACCCAGCCGACGCGGCCGCCGCTCTCGACCTTCTACTCGCTCTGGTTCGACCGCATCGTGCCGCTGCTCGGCTCCTTCTCGGCTGACCCCGAGGCCTACTCCTACTTGCCGGAATCGGTTCGCAGCTTCCCCAGCCCGCGCGGCCTGGCGGAGAAGATGGACGCGGCCGGCTTCGAGCGGATCCGGTACACGGTGCTGGCCGGCGGGATCATCGCGATCCACAGCGGCGCTCGCCCCAGGTGACCCGGCGCTCGGCCGTGCCGCCGCCGGTGACGGCGGTCCTCGACGCTTCCAGCCGCTGGCTCCCCGCCCGCCTCGGCGAGGTTGAGGAGCGTCTGCGGCAAGCGCTCGCCGGACACGGCGGGCCGCTCGGCGAGGACGC
Source organism: Solirubrobacterales bacterium (assembly GCA_036277915.1). GTDB lineage: Bacteria > Actinomycetota > Thermoleophilia > Solirubrobacterales > 70-9 > VAYN01. The sequence continues at coordinate 12,995 of DASUMA010000021.1, read as the reverse complement.
CGCCGCGACCCTGGCTGCCGGCGGCAAGCGGCTGCGGCCGATGCTGGTGCTGCTCTGCGCCGGCGAGACTGGGGGGGACGCGTCCGTGCGGGCGGCAACGGCGATCGAGCTGATCCACATGGCGACCCTGGTCCACGACGACGTCCTCGATGAAGCGCCGCTGCGCCGCGGTCTGCCGACGGTGGCCGCGACCTCGGGCCGCGACCGCGCCGTCGCCACTGGGGACCTGCTCTTCTCGCGCGCCTTCGCCCTGCTCTCCGCGGCCGGCGACGGACGCTCGGTTCAGCTGCTCGCCGCGGCCTCGGTGGCGCTAGCCCGGGGGGAGCTGGCCCAGCGCCACGACGCCTTCGACCTCGGCGTCTCCGAGCAGCGCTACCTTGCCCGCTGCCGGCTGAAGACCGCGACCCTGTTCGAATGCGCCTGCCTGCTCGGCCGCGACGACGAGCACCTGAGCCGCTTCGGGGCCGAGGTCGGGCTCGCCTTCCAGCTGCTCGACGACGTGCTCGATGTCACCGGCCCACCGGAGCGGACCGGCAAGGCGCGCGGCACCGACCTGCTTGATGGCACCGTGACCCTGCCGCTGATCGAGGCCGCGGCCGCCGACCCCGGGATCCGCGAAGTCAACCTGCATGACCTCGACGAGGCCAGCGCCGAGGCGCTCTGCGAGCGGATTGCTGCGACCGGGGCCCTGGAGCGGGTCCGCGCCCAGGCCCTGGAGATGGTCGCCGAGGGCAAGCGCCAGCTCGAGCGCACTGGCTTCGAGCCCGAACAGCGGCAGCTGCTCGCGCTGGTCGCCGACGGCGTCGTCCAGCGCTACAGCTGAGCCGCCGCCGCTAGTTCTGCTGCTCGGTCGGGCGGATCAAGATCTCGTTCACGGCGACATGGCGCGGGCGCGTGACCACGTAGGCGATCGCGTCGGCGATGTCCTCCGACTCGAGCCGCTCCATCTCCTCGAAGCGTTTATGGATCAGCTTTTGGATCTCTGGCCGGTTGTGATCGACCAGCTCCGTGGAGACGGCGCCGGGCTCGACCAGAGAAATCCGCACGTGGCGCTGCGTGACCTCCTGGCGCAGCGACTCGCTGAAGGCGCCGACCGCATGCTTGGTCGCGTTGTAGACGCCGCTGCCCATTCGCACCTGGCGGCCGGCGACGGAGGAGATGTTGACCATGTCCGCGACCCCGCGCGGGCCGTTCTCGGCCGCCTCGAGCAGGTGCGGCAGCGCCGCCCGCGCGGCGTAGAGCAGGCCCGCGACGTTGACGCTCAGCATCCGCTCCCATTCCTCCACCGGGGCGTCCTGGATCGGGCCCAGCAGCATCACGCCGGCATTGTTGATGAGGACGTCGAGGCGACCGAGCTCCTCCACGGTGCGCGTCACCGCCCCCTCGGCCTGGCTGCGATCGCTGACGTCGGCCTCGACCGTCAGCGCCCGTCCACCCGCCGCTTCGATCGATGCGGCGAGCGCCGTCAGGCGGTCAAGCCGCCGCGCGACCAAAGCGACGGTGGCACCGCGCTCGGCCAGGGTCCGCGCGGTCCCCTCGCCGATGCCGCTGGAGGCGCCGGTGACCAGCGCGACTGCACCATCAAGCTGCCCTGAGCCCGCCATGCCCTCACCGTACCCGGCCGGGCCGGTTGCAGTCGCGCGCTAGGCGAAGTCGTCGGCGGTGATCAGGTCCGCCGCCAGGGCGGCGACGAAGACGTCGGTCATCGCCGACATGTTCGAGTGCTCGAGCTCCCGCAGCTCGTCGGCCAGCGCGTGGGCGCCGATGTCGAGCTGCTCGTCGAAGGCGTCGATCTCGCTCTCGCCGTGGACCCCCTGGCAGGACCACTCGCACTCGGGGCAGCGCCGCCAGACCCGCCAGTGGGCCCGGTCCTCGGCCCGCTCCCAGCAGGTCGGCTGCACGAGATGGGACCCGCACTCGGGGCAGACGTGCAGATTGCTCGCCTGCTCGGTCTCGTTTTTCTGGCCCTGGTCTCTCATCTCGCTCCCTATCGAACCCGATTGAAGTGGATTCGATCCGAACTTTTCGACACCTTCGCAGACAAAATCCAACTACCGGGTATGCAATTGCGCGAGTGACGCTGATCCGACCGCCTTTCGGCCTCGCTACCATGGAATAGATGCCTGGGAACATCGGACCTTTGGAGATCGCCATCGTGGTGATCATCGCCCTCTTGGTCTTCGGCCCGAAACGGCTGCCGGAGCTTGGGCGCAGCCTCGGCAAGGGCATCCGCGAGTTCAAAGGCTCAATCGGCGGGGAGCGCGACGATGACGACGACGCCGGGTCCAAAGGCGACGACGTCAAGGCAATCGGCGCCTCGCCGGCGACGGCGGAGAGCACCAAACCTCCCGCCGACGCCGAAGTCGCGCATGACAAACACGGCTGAGGACGCGGAATGGCCCGCCGCGTCAAGGCGGTCTCTCATGAGGATCGCCTCACCCTCGTAGAGCACCTCGATGAGCTGCGCTCGCGGCTGATCGTCTGTATCGCCGTCTTCGGCGTCGCCCTGGCGCTCTGCTTCTGGCAGAACAACCTGCTGCTGGAAATCGCCAACGGGCCGCTCCCCTCCGATCACGACAAGCTGATCACCTTCGGGATCACCGAGCCCTTCACGACCACCCTCACCGTCTCCCTCTACGGCGCCTTGGTGCTCTCGCTGCCGATCTGGCTCTACCAGCTGTACGCCTACGTGCTGCCGGCCTTCAGCCGCCAGGAGAAGCGGGTGATCCTGCCGATCCTGCTGGCCTTCCCGTTCCTCTTCATCGCCGGGATCGCCTTCGCCTACTTCGTGGTGATGCCGGCCGCCGTCAGCTTCCTGCTCAACTTCAACGAGAGCCAGTTCAACGTCCAGGTCCGCGCCCGTGACTACTACGGCTTCTTCTCAATGACCGAGCTCGCCTGCGGAGTCCTCTTCCAGATGCCGCTGGCGATCCTCGCCGTCACCCGCCTCGGCATCGTCAGCGTCGAGCAGCTCACCTCCAACCGCCGCTACGCCTACCTGGTGATCGCAATCGTCGCCGCGGCGCTGCCAGGCGTCGACCCCGTCTCGATGGTGATTGAGATGGTTCCCCTGCTTGTTCTGTTCGAGTTGAGTATCTTGCTCGCTAAGGCATTTGGGCGGCCGGGTGAGTCTGGGGGAGTGGCAGAGCCCTCTACGCAGGAGTAGAGAGAAGAGAGCATGGCTTCGGGCGATAAAGAGCACAGGATGCTGTTCGACATCCGCGGGCGCCGCGGAAACGTCGTCAAAGTCATCTACGCGATCCTCGCGCTGCTGATGGGCCTCAGCCTGATCCTCCTCGCCGGCCCCGGCATCGGCGGCATCGGCGGGGGCGGCGGCGCCAACAACGACGAAGCCGTCTCCCGGCTCGAAGACCGGACCGTGAAGATCGAACGGGAGCTGGCGAAAGAACCGGAAAACGCCGACCTGCTGATCGCCCTCACCCGCAACCACCTCAGCACCTCCAACCTGCTGGCCGAAGTGAGCCCGACCGGCGAACTGCTGCCGACCGTCGAGTCCCGCGCCCAGCTTGAGAAGGCGAGCGCGGCCTGGAGCGAATACCTCGAAGCGACCAGTGAACCGGCTGCCGGCGCAGCCCAGCAGATGTCGCAGGCGCTCTTCACCCTGGCCCAGTACTCGCGCAGCCTGCCGGAAGCGAACCGGAACATCGTCGCCGCGGCGGCGGCGCAGAAACTCGTCGCCGACCAGCGCCCCAGCCTCGGCTCGCGCTCGACCCAGGCGCTGTACACGCTCTACACCTTCGACTACAAAGCCGCCGAACAGGCGCTCGCGCAGGCGATGAAATTCGCCAACACCAAAGCCGAACGCAAATCCCTGCAGACGCAGTACGACGAAGTCGAGAAACGCGCCAAACAGCTGCAGAAAGAATCGAAGGAAGCCAAGAAAGCCGAAAAACAGGCTGGCGCCGGCGGCAACCCCCAGGAAAGCCTGCAGAACCCGCTCGGCCTCGGCGGCGGCAGTGCCGGCCTCGCCGAATAGGCGGGCGGCGCCGGGCGCGGGATGGGCCGCGAAGGACTCGAACCTTCAACCTTGAGCTTAAGAGGCTCCTGCTCTAACCAGTTGAGCTAGCGGCCCGGGACGGGCAAGTATAGGAAGACGCCGCGCCGGGAGGTGGGCGGGCCGAACCGCTATCGCGCTCGGCAGAACTTTTCGACGCTGCCGTCAATGATCATCCCGTCGGCGAAGCTGAAGCGGCCGTGGGTCGCGAGGATCCCGTCAGAACAGCGGGCCGCGACGTAGCTACGGTGGCGGCCGCCGGCGTCGAAGCGGCGCCCGATCTTGACCTTGACGTGGGTGATCGCCCCGGCGCCGCCGGCGATCGGCGGCACGTTGAGGGTGGCGCGGTAGCGGAAGCCCCCCGGCCGCCGTTCGATCGGGACCAGGATCGCGTAGGTCTGGGTGGCGGGCACGCTGGTTCGGGCGTGGATCACCACGCTCGGCCCGGTCGCGAGGCGCGGTCCGTTGAAGAGGGTGAGCGGCGAGCTCGCGGGGACGGGCGCGCCCCCGAGCGAGACCAGCGCCTCGATCCGCCCCTTCCCGACGATTGCCCCGGCGCAGCTGCGGCGGGCTTCGTCGGTGCTGGCCTGGGCGATCAGCTCCGGAGCGCAGGCGGGCAGGCCGGAGACGTCGAGGCGGCCGTCGCGGTCGAAGTCGATCACCGCCTGGGTCAGCGCGGCCGGGGCGCCGCCGTCCCTGGCGGCGAAGTCGACCTCGCCCTGGAATTCGATCGGCGCGTAGTGCGAGCGGGGCAGCGCCCGCGGCGTGAATCCCCCGTCAGCGTGGAGGACGAGGTTGTCGATTTCGACCACCGCGGCGGAGGCGACCCCGGCCAGCAGCACTCCCAGCAGCGAGCAGAGAAGTGCGGCCCTTTTCAGCCTGGCACGTGACATGCCGATGACAGGGTCGTCGGGAAGAAGTCCCCGTTGCTGAATTTGACCGAGCCCTGGACCTGGAGGCGACCGCCCTCGCAGCGGGCGTTGACGTAGCCGAGCTCTTTGCCGCCGCGCTTGAAGGTCCGGCCCAGCGTCGCCTGCGCCAGCGTCGCCGCGCCGTAGCCGCCGGCGATCTCCGGCATCTCGATCTGCACCCGGTAGCCGTAGCGCCCGTGGCTCACCCGTTCGACCACGATTGGGACCAGGACCGCCTGCGGGGTCGGCAGGGTCTCGTAGCCGTGGGCGATCAGGGTCGGCTTGCCGCCGGTCGGCGGCGCGTTGAAGAAGGAGAGGGGGGAGGTGATGGTCACCGGGGCCTGCCCCGGCAGCGCCACCCGGGCCTTGCCGGTGCCTTCGCCGACCAAGGCGCCGGCGCAGCGCTTGCGCGCCTCGGCCGGGGTCGTCCCGGCCAGCTTCGCCAGCGTGCAGACGGGGACGCCCTTGGTTTCGATCGAGCCGTGTTTGTCGAGCTCGAAGCTCAGGGTGGTGAGCGCCGGCGGCATCGAGCCGTCCTTGGTCCCGACTCGGGTGATGCTGGTCAGCTGCGCCGGCGCGTTGCTCTTTTCCGGCAGCGCCCGAGGCAGCACGCTGGCAGTGGCGCTGATCATCGTGTTGCCGATCTCAGCCTTCAGCGCGTAAGCGGTTCCACAGGCCAGCAGGCCGATCAGGGCCACGGCAGCGACTGCTTTGGGTAGCGCTCTCCTCATCCCATCCCTTACAACCAGGCTAGCGCCCGGTTGCAGCGGTCCCTGCCTAGCCCTTGCTCTTGCAGGGCTGGAACAGGGTCCCGTTCAGCTTGGTGCTGTCGTTGAAGCCGAGTTCCACTTTGGCCTGCAGGCGCCCGTCGGGGCAGCTGGCGTTGGCGTAGCTCAGCTTCTGGCCTTTATAGGTCCATTTGCGGCCGATCGTCAGCTGTCCGTAGAGCGGGGTCCCGTAGCCGCCGGCGATTTTTGGGATCGTGGCGACGGTGCGGAAGCCGTAGCGGCCGCTGCGAACCTTTTCGATCTCGATCGGGACCACGAAGGTGGTCGGCGCCGGGACCGTCAGGTGAGCGTGGGCGAGCACGGTCGGGTTGCCGTTTTTAGGTGCGGCGTTGAAGATCGTGATCGGCGAGCCGGCCGGAATCGGCCCCTGTTCGGGGAAGTTGACGACCGCCTTGCCGAAGCCCTTGCCGACGATCGCGCCGGGGCAGAGCTTGCGCGCCTGCGCGGTGGTCGTCGCAGCCAGTTTCCCGGGGGTACAGGTCGGCAGCCCACGGGTCTCGACTTCGCCGTGCTTGTCGAACCAGATGACGAGGTCTTTCAGGACCGGCGGGATCGAGCCGTCCTTGGTGCCGATCTTGCCGTAGCCGTGCAGGGTGATCGGCGCGAACTCGTGCTTGGGCAGGGTCGTCGGCGTGAAGCCGCCGTCGGTGGTGACGACGAGGTTGCCGGCTTGCAGCACGATTGCCAGCGCCGTACCGGCTCCGACGAGCAGCACAGCCATGCTCACCGCGAGCGCCCTTAACAGAGTCTTCCGCATACGTTCCCTTCCTCCCGTTCCCCTTACCGGCAAACTACCACGGGTGGGAAGCCGGACGAGCAGGGGGAGGCCGGAGCCAGACGACTCGAAGTCGGACCGTCGTCTGCCGCTGACCCTGCGCCACCCCCGCGCCGTTCTCGCTCTCGCCGCGGTGGTACTCGTTGTTCTCGGTGTGATCGGGACCGGGGTCGAGGACCGGCTCAACCCGACCACGCTGAACATCCCCGGGACCGACTCCTCGCGCGCCAACGATCTGCTGCGCGAACGCTTTGGCCCGGCGATGCCGTTCGCGATTCTGCTGCAGGGCAACCGGGCGGCGATCGACCGCCAGGGGCCGGAGTTGATCCGCGCCCTGCGGCGCAACCCGGAAGTGACGACGATCTCCCCCTGGGACCGCGGCTCGGTGGTGCCGCTGCGGCCGAGCCGGCGCGAGGCGCTGATCCTCGCCGACTTCCACGTCAACATCAAAGAGGGCGTCAACGAGACGGTCCCGGAACTCGAATCGATCATCGAGGAGACGATCCACCCGCCGGTGCGGGCGACTCAGACCGGGTTCGCTTCGATCTCCCGGGCGCTGCAGGAACGCTCGATCGACGCTGCCGAGCGCGGCGAGCTGATCGCCCTGCCGTTCCTGCTGCTGGTGCTGCTGCTGGTCTTCCGCTCGCCGGTCGCGGCGGCGATCCCGCTCGGCTTCGGCGCGATCACGGTCGTCTCCTCGCGCGGGATCCTGCACCTCGCGTCCTCCTGGTTCGACATCGACGCCTTCGCTCTCGTCGTCTGCTCGATGATGGGGCTGGCGCTCGGGGTCGATTACGCGCTGCTGATGGTCTCCCGCTTCCGCGAGGAGCTGGCGACCGGCGCTGACGCGAAGGAGGCGGCGCGGGTCACCCGTCGTACCGCCGGGCGCACGACGGCCTTCGCCGGCAGCACCCTGCTGCTCTCGATGATCGTCTCGATCTTCATCCTGCCCGGGTCCCTGCTGGCCTCGCTGGCGGGGACCCTGGCGATGGTGGTGCTGCTGACGGTCCTGATCAGCACCATCGTCGCGCCGCCGGTGCTGATGCTGCTCGGGGCCAACGTCAACCGCTGGCGGATCGGGGCCGCGCCGAACGGGCGCTCGCGTCTGATGCGGTTCGTCAACGCGGCGCTGAGGAGCCCGGCTGCGGCTGCAGCGGCGATCGGCGCGATCGTCCTCGTCCTCGCCGCGCCGGCCCTGGCACTGCGGACCGGCCCACCCAGCCCCGAACAGCTGCCCAGCGACGATCCCGCTCGCAAGAACGCGGAGCTGATCGCCGAAGCGGCGGCGCCAGGCTACGAAGCGCCGTTTGTCGTCGTCGCCGCGACCGAAAAGGGCCCGATCACCGACCGCACCAACCTCGCCGCGCTCAACCGCTTCCAGCACCAGCTGGCGAAGCTGCCGGGGGTGACCGCGGTGGTCGGTCCGGGGCAGCTGGCGAAACGGGTGCAGCCGCTGCAGGAAACCGGCAACGCGTTCCTCACCTCGGAGGGCAACATCGGGCCGGTCAAACAGCTTGGCCGGCTGGGCCGCAACCTCAAAGTCGCCGCCGGCGGAATCGGCCAGCTGCGCTCCGGGATCACCGAAGCGAGCGAGGGCGCCGGCTTGCTGGCGATGGGCTCAGACCGGATTGAGGAGGGGTCCGAGATGCTCGCCGCGGGGCTCGGGCAGGCGAGCGAGGGCAGCGAACAGGCGATCGGCGCCCTCGACAAATTTGCCACCGGGTCGCGGCGCCTGGCCGAAGCCCAGGAAAAGGCCTCGACCGGGATCCTCGGGCTGACGCTGGCGATCCGCGACCTCGGCCCCAACCTCCGCTTCAACGGCTTGCGGCGCTCGCGGGAGCTGCAGAAGGCCTTGAAGGAAGAGGGCAACGTGACGCTGCCGAAGCTGCAGAGCGCGACGGCGGTCGCCGACGAACAGCTGAAAGCGGCGCTGGCGCAGCTGCAGGGGATGACCACGGGCAAGGAAGACCCCAACTACGCCCCGGCGCTGGAGGCGGTGCGCCGGGCGCTGGCGGCGGTCAGCGGCACCGACCCGGTCAGCGGCCAGCCCTACGCCGCGGGGTACACCGGGCTGCCGGCCGAGCTGGAGGCGCTGCGCCAGCGACTGCTGGTCGACGCCGATGAATCAACCGAAGTCACCAACTGGATCGTCACCACGCTGAACGCCCTCAGCCGGCTGCGCAATGCGGCGGAGAAATTGAACGACGGCGTGAGGAAAATCAAGAACGCTGGCGACCGGCTCGCCGACGGGTCCGAGCGCCTCGCCAGCGCCGCCCGCCGCCTCAATGACGGGCTCGACCAGCTGAGCGGCGGCGCGGCGGCGCTGCCCGCCGCGATCGAGCGCTTCGGCGACGGCGCCGAAGCGCTGCAGACCAACCTGCTGAGCGGGGCCGAGCAGATCGACCCGAGCCGGCTGGAGCGGGCCAGCGTCCAGGTGCTCGCCGGCAAAGCGCGGCTCCGCGACCAGGCGCGGCGCATCGGCGAGGCCTCGCCGAACCTCTTCAACTCTGGCTACTTTGTCCTCTCCGCGCTCGACGGCGCGCCGGCGGAAACCCGCGCCCAGGTCGGCGAATCGATCGACCTCGAAGGCGGCGGTCAGGCGGCGGCGATGCTGGTGATCTCCGAATACTCGTTCAACAGCGACGGCTCGATCGAACTCAACCGCGAACTCGATGACAGCGCGGCGCGCCTCAGCGCCGACACCGACCTCACCGCCGGGGTCGCCGGCGGCGCGGCACAGCTGAACGACTACAGCCGGGTCACCCGGGAGACGATCCCGGTCGTGGTCGCGGCGATCACGATCGCCACCTTCCTCGTCCTGATCCTGGTCCTGCGGGCGCTGCCGCTGGCGGCGCTGGCGGTCGGTCTCAACCTGCTCACCGTCGGCGTCGCCTTCGGAATCCTCACGCTGCTCTCCTACCTGCCCTCGAGCTTCCCGCTCGGCGGCCACGAATACATCGACGCGGTCGGGGCGGTGATGATCTTCGGGATCGTCTTCGGGCTCTCGATCGACTACGCCGTCTTCCTCTTAGTCCGCATGCGGGAGCACTACGACAAAGAGGGCGACAACGCCGCCGCGATCGAGTTCGGCCTGGAAAAGACCGCCCGCGTGATCACCGGCGCGGCGGCGATCATGATGGCCGTCTTCATCGCCTTCGCCGGCTCCTCCCTTGCCACGGTCAGCCAGCTCGGCATCGGCCTCACGATCGCCGTCATCCTCGACGCCACCGTAGTCCGCATCGTCCTCCTGCCAGCCCTGATGCTGCTGATCGGCGACCGTGTCTGGTGGCTCCCCAAGCCCCTCGCCCGGCTGCTCCCGAAGTTCAGCGTCTAGGCGCTTTCCCTCATTTCCCTTTCTTGCAGGGCTGGGTCGAGAGGGCGGTTAGGGATTCGCCGTCGAGGTAGGTGAACGCGGCGCGGGCTTTGAGCTTGCCGGAGGTGCATTTGGCTGAGATGAAGCTGCGCTTCTGGCCCTTGAAGCTGTACTTCTTGTCGATCTTCACCTGGAAGTCGATCAGGGCGCCGGTGCCGCCGGCGATTTTGGGGATTTCGAGGTCGAGGCGGGGGCCGTAGCCTTCCTTGTTGTAGCTGCTCACCTTGCCGACCAGGACCAGAGTGGTCTGGATTGGCGTGGTGCCGTAGGTGTGGAGGATCACCGTTGGCTTGCCGCCTTGGGGGACGCCGTTGAAGGCGGTGACGACCTGGTTCACGGTGTAGACCTGGCCCGCGGGGAGCAGGGCGTTGGCGGTGCCACCGCCGATTTTCGCCTTGCCGCAGAGCTGTTCGGCGACTTCAGTCGAGCTGTTCTGCAGCTTCCCTGGGTCGCAGGTCGGGAGCCCCTTCGTGTAGAGCTTCGCGTTCTTGTCGAAGTCGACGATCGCGTGGATCGCGGGCGAGGGCACGCCGTTGGCGTGGGTCGTGGTGGTCGTCTTCGTCGTCACCTGCAGCGACGCCGGCGTGAAGGCGGTCTTCGAGAGCTTCTTCGGCGCGATCTTGACGTCGACCGACTGCGTGTTCCCGTCACCGCCGGAGACCGTCGGCCCGGCCAGCGCTGCGGTGGCTGCGATCGCGGCGGCCAGGATGGCGATGAAGCCGACGACCGGAAATGAACGCTTGCGCATTTGAGTCGCTCCTCCGTTTGAATGGCGGCGCGCCTCCCACTTGCTCAAACCGTTCCTGCGGTCCAGAGTAGCGCGTTGATTTCCAGTTAAGTCCCCGCTGGGCACGGGCTTTGCGGGGAGACGCTCGGATACGATTCGCCAGCCGTTCCACCGGGTCGGAGGGGCCGGGGAACGAACGAGCGACGATCTGTGGCCGCGAAACCCTTAGGCGAGGAGAAAAGCTCGGCTCCGAGCCGGGGGGTCTCCCCCGCGCGAATTGCGGTGATTGCGGCCCTCGCGATCGTGGTCGTCGCGCTTGGAATCGTCCTCTTCGGCGGCGGCGGCGGGCACCAGTACACGCTCGTCTTCCAGAACGCCGGGCAGCTGGTCCCCGATAACCAGGTGCTGATCGGCGGCTCCCCGGTGGGCACGGTCGAAAGCATCGGCCTCACTGACGACAACCTGGCCGAGGTCCACGTTGAAGTCGACCAGCAGCTGCACGAGGGCTCGACCGCGGTGATCCGCGCCACCTCGCTCTCCGGCGTCGCCAACCACTACATCTCCGTCAGCCCCGGCCCGAACAGCAGCCCGGAGCTCGACGACGGCGCTGAAATCGGCCTCGAGGCGACGACCACCCCGGTCGACCTCGACCAGCTCTTCAACACCTTTCCCCCCTCCGTCCGCAAGGGGCTCGGCAACTTCATCAAGGGCAACGCCGCGATCTACTCCGGCCAGGGCCAGGCCGCCAACGACGCCTACAAGTACTTCGGCCCGGTCCTCAACCGCGCTTCCGCGTTCGCCTCCGAACTGAACGCGGATCAGCGCCTGCTGACCAAGTTCATCGTCAGCTCCAGCAAGCTCTCGAGCGCGATCGCCGGCCGCGGCGAGGCCCTCTCCAGCGCGATCTCCAACGCCAACACGGCCTTCGACGCGATCGCTGCACAGAACGTCGCCTTCGACCAGACGCTGCAGCGACTGCCGCCGGTGATGCGGCAGTCGAACACGACCTTCGTCAACCTCCGTGCCGCCCTCGACGACCTCGATCCCCTGGTCGAAACCGCGAAGCCGGCGACCAAGCAGCTGGCTCCGTTCCTCACCGAACTGCGCCCGGTGTTCCAGAAACTGGTCCCGTTCACGCGCGACCTCCGCCTCACCGTCAGCCGGCCGGGCAAGGGCAACGACACCGCCGACCTGCTCGCGGTTCTGCCCCAGGTCCAGCGCCAGGTCTCGCGGACCTTCCCGCACGCCGAAGAATCGATCCGGGACTTCCAGCCCAACCTCAACTTCATCCGCCCCTACACGCCGGACCTCTTCAACGCGATCAGCAAGTTCGGCCAGGTTGCCGGCTACTACGACGGCAACGGCCACTATGTGCGCGGCGCCACCTCGCTGCAGAACGTCTTCGCCTATGAAGGCGGGGACCTGAACCCGATCGCCAAGTCGAACCAGTACGACGTCTTCGGTGGCTCGGCGCCCTCGCGCAGGCGGTGCCCCGGCGGCGCCACCCAGCCCGCGGCTGACGGCTCCAGCCCGTTCGTCGGTGGCGGCAGCGTCAGCTCCTCGGAATGCAACCCGGCCGACGTGCCCCCGGGACCATGAACAGGCGCCGGCTGATACTCGGGGGAGCGCTGGTCGCGGCTGTGATCCTCGTCGTTCTGCTTGTCTCCGGCGGCGGCTCCAGCAACGGCTATGTGGTCCGCGCGATCTTCGACAACGGCGCCTTCATGGTCAACGGCGAGCAGGTGCGGGTCGCCGGCGCCAACGTCGGCACGATCAAGTCGGTCGGCGTGACGATGCCCGGGGACACGGTCGCCTACAAGAACGGCGAGCCGGTCGCCAAAGCCGGCAAGGCAGTGATCGAGATGGAGATCACCGACCCCAGCTTCCAGGACTTCCGCCAAGACGCATCTTGCCTGATCCGCCCGCAATCGCTGATCGGGGAGAAGTTCGTCGACTGTCGCCCGACCCTGCCGCGGGCGCCCGGCTCCGAGCCACCGCCGGCGCTGAAGGAGATCCCCGACGGCGAGCCCGGCGCCGGCCAGCACCTGCTGCCGCTCGGCAGCAACGGCACCAGCGTCGACCCGGACCTGATCAACGACATCTACTCGCTGCCCTACGCGCAGCGCTTCCGGCTGATCTTCAACGAACTGGGCGCCGGCCTGGCGGGGCGCGGGGAAGACATCGAGGAGCTGGTCAAACGCGCCAACCCGGTGCTGCGCGACGCCGACCGGGTGTTCGGCATCCTCTCCGCCCAGCGCAAGCAGCTGGCCCAGCTGGCCGCCGACTCCGACGCGATCCTCGGCCCGCTCGCCCGTGAGCGCCGGCACTTCGCCGGCTTCATCACCAACTCCGGCGCGGCGGCCGAAGCGAGCTCCGAAAAGGGACCGGAACTGGAAGAGGCGCTGA
>DASUMA010000020.1:0-11757 GCA_036277915.1 Solirubrobacterales bacterium | reverse complement strand
TCAACCTCTACCCCTTCGAGCAGACTGTGTCCGGGCATGAGGTCGAGCCCGAGGTGGCAGTGGAGAACATCGACATCGGCGGGCCGACGATGATCCGCGCCGCCGCCAAGAACCACGAGGGCGTGGCCGTCGTCGTCAAGCCCGAGGCCTACGACGCGGTCTGCGCCGAGCTGGAGGAGTCCGGCGGGGCGATCTCCGCCTCGACCCGGCACTGGCTGGCCAATGAGGCCTTCGCCCAGACCGCCCGCTACGACGCCGCGATCAGCCGCTGGTTCTCGACCGAGTACGAGGACTTCCCGGAACACCTGGCGGTCGCCTACGAGAAGGTGCTCGACCTCTCCTACGGCGAGAACCCGCACCAGCGGGCGGCGCTCTACTCGGAGGCGGGCGTGCGCAGCCACATCCTCTCCCGGGTCTCGAAGCTGCACGGGCGGGCGCTCTCCTTTAACAACGTGCTCGACCTCGACTCGGCCCGCGGCCTGGTCGGCGACTTCGCCGAGCCGGCCTGCGTGATCGTCAAGCACAACAACCCCTGCGGGGTGGCGGTCGGCGCCGACGCGCTCGAGGCCTACCTGAAGGCGCTCGCCTGCGACCCGATGTCCGCCTACGGCGGGGTGATCGCGCTGAACCGGCCAATCGGGATGGCCCTCGCCGAGAAGCTGCACGAGAACTTCGTCGAGGTTCTGATCGCGCCCGGGTTCGAGGACGGCGCGCTGGAGGTGCTGCAGCAGAAGGAGGCGATCCGGATCCTCTACGAGGAGGAGCGGCGCCAGCCCGACCCGGCCGAGCGCGATGTCAAGCGCGTCCTCGGCGGCCTCCTGATCCAGGACCGCGACGGCGATCCCGAGCCGCGCGAGCTGATGGAGGCGGTGACCAGCACGCAGCCCTCAGAGCAGCAGTGGCAGGACATGCTCTTCGCCTGGACGGTGGTCCGCCGCGTCCGCTCCAACGCGATCGTGATCGCCAAGGACGGGGCGACCCTGGGGATCGGCGCCGGCCAGATGAGCCGCGTCGACTCGGTCCGCCTCGCGGTCGAGAAGTGCCGTGACGCCCGCGGCGAGGACGCCGAGGCCCTGCTCGCCGGCTCCGCCGTCGCCTCCGACGCCTTCTTCCCCTTCGCCGACGGCCCCGAGCTGGCGATCAAGGCCGGCTCCACCGCCGTGATCCAGCCCGGTGGCTCCAAACGCGACGGCGATGTGATCGAGGCCTGTGACGGCGACGGCGTCGCGATGGTCTTCACCAAGCACCGGCACTTCCGGCACTAGCCGAGGTTTACTCCACTTTTCTTGATCTTTTGCGGTGCGCTCGGCACTGTGAAGGGAACGGCGGTCTCGCCCTGGGATCGCCACTAGGAAAGGGAGAGAGCATGTTCTCTAGGAAAAGAGCACTGGGGGCAGTCGTCTCGATCTTGGCGGCGGTCGGACTCCTCGTTGCCGTGACGGCCCCGGCGGACGAAGGAAACCTGAAATGGACCGACCAGCATCAGGACGTCAAAGCGGACGACCATCTCGCGCAGGTGTTCAAAGGCTTTGTCTTCTTCGAAGCTTCCGGAACGCCCCTGTTTGGCTGTGAAACCGAAGTCACAATCACAACCAACAGCCCTGAAACGGGCAAGATCTCGGAGTTCAAACCGCTGACAGCCAAATGCGTCGGCTTCGGGTCGTACGACTGTGAACTGGAAAGTCACACGACCAACATCGCCGAAGGGTGGGCAGCAAAAAACACCACGACTGGCGTTCAGGTCGAACCCGAAAAAGCCGGCAAAAGCCTGACAGTCAAATACGTGCTCAAAGGCGCGAAATGCAAAGCGCCGAAACTCGAACTTCACTCCGTGCTGAACAAAATCATCCTGACGCCGAAAATCGGCGAAAACACGACAGTCGACAGCTTCAAAATCACCAGCACCTCGGGGGGCTCTCCCACGATGGCTGGCGAAATCGAAGTAGACGTCCCGGCGAAAGGGACACTCGGGTTGAAATAGGGCGCGGGGGCGAGGCCCGCTTCGGCGGGCCGTGCGTGATTCAGGCCGCTTGCCTCTGAGCCTCGCAGGCCCGCTGCACGTGCTCGCAGACCTCCTCCGGAGTGTCGGCCAGGACCAGCAGCCGTTTGTCGGCGGGGTCGATCAGGCCTTCGTCCTCGAGGGTGTCGTCGATCCAGCCGAGCAGCGGGCGCCAGAAGGTGGAGTCGATGAGGATCGTCGGGAACTGGTGGATGCGGTGGGTCTGGATCAGGGTCAGGCTCTCGAACATCTCGTCGAGGGTGCCAAAGCCGCCGGGGAAGATGACGAAGGCGCGGGCGTAGCGCACGAACATCAGCTTGCGGGCGAAGAAGTAGTGGAAGTGGAGGGCGCGGTTGGCGTAGGGGTTCGGGCTCTGCTCGAAAGGGAGCTCGATGTTGAGCCCGACCGAGAGGCCGCCCGCCTCGGCGGCGCCGCGGTTGGCCGCCTCCATCAGGCCGGGGCCACCGCCGGTAATCACCGTGTAGCCGTCGCGGGCGAGGCAGGCGGCGGTCTCGCGGCAGAGCTCGTACCAGGGGTTGCCCTCGCTGATCCGGGCAGAGCCGAAGATCGAGACCCCGTCGTCGATATCGCGGAGGGCGTCGAAGGCGGCGTCCACCTCGGCGCGGATGCGGTCGAGCCGGCGGTCGTCCGCGAATTCGATATCGGCCGGGACGCGCAGCAGGTGCTCGTCGTGCTTCGCTCCCGCGCTGCCCTCCGAGCCGGCCAAAGTGCCCCCGGCGGGATTCGAACCCGCGCCGCGCGGCTTAAAAGGCCGCCGCTCTAACCAACTGAGCTACAGGGGCGAAGTGCCCATGGTAGAGGGACTCTGAGCATCGCGCGCCTCGGTCAAGAGAGGTCGGGGATGCCCTCGTAGGCGGTGGAGGCCTCGGCGTGGGTGCGGCGGGGGATGCGGCCGGCGCGGGCGGCGGCGTGGCCGGCTTCGACCCCGCGGCGCAGCGCGGTCGCCATCGTCACTGGATCCTCGGCGCCGAAGATGGCGCTGGCGGCGAGGACGGCGTCGCAGCCGAGCTCCATCGCCAGGGCGGCGTCGGAGGCGGTGCCGACGCCGGCGTCGAGGACGATCGGGACCTCGGCCCGCTCGGCGATGATCGCGACGTTGTAGGGGTTGCGGATGCCGGCTCCGGAGCCGATCGGCGAGCCGAGCGGCATCACCGCGGCGCAGCCGGCCTGCTCGAGGCGGCGGGCAAGGATCGGGTCGTCATTGGTGTACGGGAGCACGGTGAAGCCGTCGGCGACCAGCTGCTCGGCGGCGTCGAGCAGCTCGACCGCGTCGGGGTAGAGGGTGCGGTCGTCCCCGATCACCTCGAGCTTGATCCAGTCGGTCTGGAAGGCCTCGCGGGCGAGCTTGGCGGTGCGGACCGCATCGCGGGCGGTGTAGCAGCCAGCGGTGTTGGGCAAAACGAAGAGGCCGAGGCGATCGATCACGTCGAGCACCGAGCCTTCGGCCGCGGGGTCGACCCGGCGCAGGGCGACGGTGACGATCTCCGTCCCGGCCGCGGCCAGAGCGGACTCCATCTGCTCCAGCGAGCGGAAGCCGCCGGTCCCGGCGATCAGCCGCGAGGACCACTGGCGCCCGCCGAGCTCCCAGGTCTCGGCCCCGCCCTGGATCGCGGCGAGGACCTCGACGCTCTGTCCCTCGCGCAGTGGCGTCCCCTCCCACTCACTGTGGGGGACGACCTCGCCGTCGAGCGCAACCGCGACGCCGCGGCCGTCGGCGGCGGCCCCAGCGGCGCGCGCCGCATCGGCCAGCGTCGCCCCCTCCGGGAGCTCGCGCGCCGCGCCGTTCAGCTCGACCCTCACGTCCCCACCTCCGCCGATTCGCGATTGCTCCCGGTATGCGGGAGGAACTGCGAACCGGCGAGCTCGGCGGCGACCCTCTCCGCGGTGTGGGGAGCGAGGAGGACGCCGTTGCGGAAGTGGCCGGTGGCGAGGACGAGGCCGTCGATCGCGCCGGGTCCGATCAGCGGCAGGTTGTCGGGGGTGCCGGGACGGAGGCCGGCGAGGGCGCCGACCAGCTCCATCTCGGCGACGTCGGGCAGCAGGCGGTAGGCCTCGCGCAGGAGCTCGTGGATGCCACCGGCCGTGACCGCGGTGTCGAAGCCCTGCTCTTCGACGGTGGCGCCGACGACGAGGCGGCCGTCCTCGCGGGGGACGAGGTAGACGCGCTCGGAGCAGACGATCCGCTCGCATGGCGCGGCGCCGTCGCGGGTGCGCAGCTCCAGGGTCTGGCCCTTGACCGGGCGCACCGGCGGGCGCGCCTCCTCCGGCAGCCACTCGGTCGCCCCGGACCAGGCGCCGCTAGCGAGGACGACCGCGTCGGCGCGGATCTCCTCGGGCTCGGCGCCGTCTGCAGCGTCACGGTTCGCGGCGCCGATACCGGCAGGGCCGGCGGCCGCGACCTGCACCCCGACGAGCCGCTCGCCCTCGAAGACGCCGCCGACCACCTCGCATCCCGTCATCAGCTCTCCGCCGGCCGCGGCGAGCGCCGCAACCAGGGCCCGCGCGACCGCCCGCGGATCGACCGCCGCCTCTCCGGCCGCGTGAACGCCGCCGTTGAACGACGGGGTCAGGCCCGGCTCGAGATCGCGGCAGCGGCGCGGCGGCAGCCACTCGGCCTCTAGCCCCAGCGAGCGCTGCAGGTCGTGGACCCGGCGCAGCTCCGCAGCCTCGTCACGGTCGAGGGCGATGTGGAGAGCGCCGCAGCGTGTGTACCCGGTGGCGATGCCGCTCGCCGCCTCGAGCTCGGCGACGAAGTCCGGGTAGAGCTCGGCCGAGGCGAGCGTCATCTGCAGCAGCTCGGGCTCGCCGAAGGTGAGCTCGCCGACCGGCGCCAGCATCCCGGCGGCGACGTTGGTCGCGCCGGCGGGCGGCTCGGCCCGCTCCAGCACCGCCACCCGCGCCCCGCGCAGGGCCGCGCGCCACGCACAGCTGAGGCCGACGATGCCGCCGCCGACGAATACCGCGTCGAAACTGCGCTTCTGGGTCAAGACGTTGCCTCCGCCGGCATTACCCGGATCAGGTCGGACGGTCGGTGGCCTCGGTGCCACCCTCTCAGCCCTTGCGGGCTCCCGCGTGCAGCTACGGGGATGTTACCCAGCCGCTTTAATCGCCATATGAGCCTTTCGCCACCCGAGGGTGATGGCCCGCTGCGACGGGAGCGGCTGCGCACCGCCCGCCTCTACCTCTGCTGCGAGGCGCGGCCGCGCGGGGAGGACCCGGAAGCGTTCCTGCGGGCGGCGCTCGGCGGCGGCGTCGACATCGTGCAGCTGCGCGAGAAGGAGCTCGGGCGGGCGGAGATCCTCCGCGCCGCCTCCACCTTCCGCCGCATCGCCGACGGCTACAGCGCCCTCTTCATCGTCAACGACGACCCCGACCTGGCCCGCGCCTGCGACGCCGACGGCGTCCACATCGGCCAGGACGACGGCTCGGTGCAGGAGGCGCGGGAGCTGCTCGGCCCCGACGCGATCGTCGGGCTCTCGGCCCACACCGAGGAGCAGATCGACGCGGCCGCGTCCCTCCCGATCGACTACCACAGCGTCGGGCCGATCTGGGAGACGCCGACTAAGGCCGGGCGGCCGGCGGTTGGGCTGGGGCTGGTCGAGTACGCGGCGGCGCACGCCGCGCATCCCTTCTTCGCGATCGGCGGCATCGACGAGTCCAACGCCGCCGACGTGGTGCGGGCCGGGGCACAGCGGATGTGCGTGGTCCGCGCGGTCCGCGACGCCGCCGACCCGGCTGCGGCGGCGGCCAGGCTGCGCCAGGCCTTCGCCGCCAGCGAGGGCGAGCGGGGGGTCGCTCCCGGTGGCTGAGCGCCAGAAGCGCAAGCAGCGCGGCGGGCCGTCCCCCTCCCCCGCCGACCGCATGGCCCGGGGATACGCCAAGGCCGAGGAGCGCAACCAGGCGGCGCGCGAGGCGCTGGAGCCGCTGGGCGAGGGCGAGCGGCCGACCGTGGTCACGGTCGGGGCGATCGTCTCCGCCCTGGTGGCGATCTCGATCCTCGGCGGCTATCTGGCCGGGGTCGAGGTCGACGGGGAGAAGCCGCGGTGGGCCCAGGTGGTGGCGCCGGCGCTGATCATGGGAGTGATGGCCTGGGGCATGTGGCGGGCCCGCTACTGGGCGGTGCTCGGCTTCCAGCTGGTCCTCGTCTTCCTCATCTTCAGCGCCGTCTTCGGCCTGCTCGTCCAGGCCAGCACCGTGGCCCAGTTCGCCGCCACCCTGGGTCTGCTGGCGGTCGCCGGTACCTTCTTCTTCTTCATGGTCAAGGCGATGGCGCGAATCCAGATGCCGCACCGGCTGCCGCGGGAATGAAGCGATGAGCTCGTTCGGGCTGCACTCCCTCAGCCGCGTCTCGGCCCTGCCCGCCGACGTGCTCGGAGCGCTGCGGCGGATTCCCGAGATCGCCGAGAACACGAAGGCGATGGAGAGCCACACCGCCGTCCTGGCCAGGGTGGCCGAGCAGACCGACGTGCTGCAGCAGATGGACGCGCGGATGGCCCGGATCGAGGAGGCGATGCCGGCCCTGGTGGAGGTCCAGCGCCACCTCGCTCAGCTGCCGGAGACGATGGACCGGCTGGACGACGGGCTCGAGCGGCTGAGTGCGCTGATGGAGAGGATCCTGACCGCGCTCGACGGCCTCAACGACAGCGTCGAGACCCTGCAGGGCGCAGTCGAGCCGATGGGGCGACTCGCCAGCCGGGTACCCGGACAGAAGAAGTAGCCCGGTCGGGGGGATCTACAAAGCGGCCAACTCGGCCGGCGCAGACACTCCTATAGGCTCGTTCCGTGCCTGATTCCTTCGATCAGATCGTCGTCGGCGGTGGCCCCGGCGGCTACGTCGCGGCGATCCGCGCCGCCCAGCTGGGCCAGAAGACGGCGGTCGTCGAGCGCGACAAACCGGGCGGCCGCTGCCTCAATTACGCCTGCATCCCGGCGAAGACGATCCTGCGCTCGGCCGAGATCTTCCACGAGGCCTCCAACAGCGCCGACCTCGGCGTCGTCGCCTCCGACGTAAGGGTCGATTGGGACGCGCTCAACAAACGCCGCGCCGATGTCTCCGCCTCGCTCTCGGGCGGGGTCGAGATGCTCTGGAAGAAAAACAAGATCGAGCTGATCGCGGGCGACGCCTCGCTCACCCCCGAGGGCAACGTCAAGGTCGGCGAGGAGGTCTACGAGGCCAAGGCCGTGACCCTCGCCACCGGCTCGGTCGCGCTGCCGATCCCCGGCGTCGAGTTCGGCGAGCGGGTGCTCGACACCTGGGGCGCCTGGTCGCTGCCGGAGCAGCCGAAGAAGATCGCCGTGGTCGGGGCGGGCGCCTCGGGCTCGGAGATCGCTTCCGCCTACGCCCGCTTCGGCACCGAGGTGATCCTGCTGGAGATGCTGGATCAGATCCTCCCCGCTGAGGACAAGGACATCGCCAAGGTGGTCGAACGAGCCTTCAAGAAACAGGGGATCGAGATCGCCACCGGCGCCCCGGTCGAGAACGTCGAGGTCGGCAAGAGCTCGGTCAAGCTCACCTACGGCGACAAGAGCGCCGAGGTCGATTACCTCTGCATCGCCGGCGGCCGCGGTCCCGACACCGAGGGCCTGGGCCTGGTGGAGGCCGGGGTCGAGCTGGAGGAGAACGGCAAGATCAAGGTCGACGGCTACGGGCAGACGACCAACCCCAAGGTCTTCGCGATCGGCGACCTGGTCAACGCCAAGGCACTCGCCCATAAGGCTTCCGAGGAGGGCGTCGTCGCAGTCGAGAAAGCGGCCGGCGTCGAGACCCACCCGGTCGACCAGGAGCTGATGGTCGGCGCCACCTTCTGCTCGCCGCAGGTCGCCAGCGTCGGCCTCACCGAGGCGGCGGCCAAGGAGGCCGGGCACGAGGTCAAGGTCGGCAAGCAGAAGATCGCCGGCGAGGGGGCGGGCACCGTCTACGACGACAAAGACGGTTTGGTCAAGCTGGTCGTCGATGCAAAGTACGGCGAGGTCCTGGGAGCCCACATCGTCGGCAACCGCGCCTGCGACATGATCGCCGAGCTGGTCGCGACGATGGCGCTGGAGGGCGGCTACCAGGAGCTCTCGCGGATCGTGCACCCGCACCCGACGGTCTCCGAGGCCGTCTTGGATGCGGCGCGCGCCGTCGACGGCTGGCCGATCCACGCGTAGCGGCGATAATTCGCCCGTGGCGAGCCGGCCGACCTTCTACTACGACCTCGGCTCGCCCTACGCGTACCTGAGTGCCGAGCGGATCAGCGGGCTCTTCACCGAAGCCGGGCTGGGGCAGCCGGAGTGGCAGCCGGTCCTGCTCGGCGGGCTGTTCGGGGTCTTCGGCCGCGACTCCTGGGGCAACGGCTCCGAGCGCGAGGCGGGGATGGCCGAGTGCGAGCGCCGCGCCTCCGCCTACGGGCTACCGCCGATCGTCTGGCCCGACCCCTGGCCGGGCAACATGCTGACCGCGATGCGGGTCGCGACCTTCGCCAAGCAGACTGGCCGCGCCGTCTCCTTCTCCCTCGCCGCCTTCCGCCAGCAGTTCGCCGCCGGGCGCGACCTCTCCGAGCCCGACAACGTGATGATCGCCGCCGCGGCCTGCGAGCTGCACCCGCGGGCGCTGGAGAAAGCGGTGCAGACGGAGATCGTCAAGACGGCGCTGCGGGAGGCGACCGACCGGGCCGCGACCCGGGGCGTCGAAGGCGTGCCCGCGATGGTCGTCGGCGACGAGGTCTTCTGGGGGGACGACCGGCTGGAGGATGCTGTGGAGGCGGCCCGGGTAGCTGGCTAAGGTGAAGCAGATGGCCGACCTCCCCGACGCCTCCACCTGTTACGAGCTGCTGGCGCGGATGGCGCTGATCCGGCGCTTCGAGGAGGAGGCCGGGCGCCAGTACCAGCGCGCCAAAGCCGGCGGCTTCCTGCACCTGGGGATCGGCGAGGAGGCGACGATCGTCGGCGTCGCCTCGGCGATGCGGGAGGAAGACTTCCTGATCGGCACCTACCGCACCCACGGCCACGCGATCGCCCGCGGGACCGAGCCGAAACGGGTGATGGCGGAGCTGTTCGGCCGGGTCGACGGGACCAGCGGCGGGCGCGGCGGCTCGATGCACATCTTCGACGCCGAGAAGCGCTTCATGGGCGGCTACGGGATCGTCGGCGGCAACCTGCCGATCGCCGCGGGGCTCGGGCTCGCCTCCCAGTTCAAGGGCGAAGACGCGGTCACCGTCTGCATGTTCGGCGACGGCGCCTCTAACACCGGCAACTTCGGCGAGACGATGAACTTGACGGCGCTGTGGAAGCTGCCGGTCCTGTTCCTGGTCGAGAACAACCTCTACGGGATGGGGACCGCGGTCGAGCGCCACTCGGCCCAGACCGACCTCTCGCAGAAGGCCGAGGGCTACGGGATCCCCGGCAGCCGGGTCGACGGCATGGACGTGATCGCCGTGCGCGAGGCCGTCGCCGAGGGGGTGCGGCTGGCGCGCGAGGAGAGCCGGCCGACCCTGCTGGAGGCCTTCACGTATCGCTATCGCGGCCACTCCGCCGCCGACCCCGAGGTCTACCGCGAGCGCGAGGAGGTCGAGGAGTGGCGGGAGAAGGACCCGATCGAGACCTTCGCCCGGCGCTGCGTCGAGGCCGGGGTGCTGGGCGAGCGCGAGGTGCAGGAGGTGCGCGACAAGGCCGAGGCGACGGTGGCCGCGGCGGTTGAGTTCGCCGACGCTTCACCGGAGCCGCCGCTCGACACGATGTACGAGAGCCTCTACGCCCGGACCGACACCGAAGGCTGGTACGCGGTCGACGAGCGCAGCCCGGAGCCGCACCGCGGTGAGCACGAGGCCGAAATGCCGGCGCGGGCGCGGGAGCTGGCCGAGGCCGGCGCCGCCTACGCCGACGAGGAGGACCCGGAGCCGCGGCCCAACCCGGCGACGCACGGGGACGCGCAGGACGGGGTGCAGTCGCGGGTCTCCGCGGAGCGCGAGGTGGGGTCGGAGCCGGAAGAGGCAGCCGCCGGGGGCGAGGGCGAGCCAGGAGACGAGGGCTGATGGCGGAGCTGCGGATGCGGGAAGCGCTGCGCGACGCAATGGCGGAGGAGATGCGCCGCGACGAGGCGGTCTTCGTGATGGGCGAGGACGTCGCCGTCTTCCAGGGCGCCTTCAAGGTGACCGAGGGCCTGCTCGACGAGTTCGGCGAGCGGCGCGTGCGCGACACGCCGATCTCCGAGAACACGATCGTCGGCACCGGGGTCGGGGCGGCGATGGGCGGGCTGCGGCCGGTGGTCGAGCTGATGACCGTCAACTTCTCGCTGCTGGCGCTGGACCAGATCGTCAACCACGCCGCCGCGATCCCCTACATGTTCAACGGCCAGGCGAAGGTGCCGATGGTGATCCGGATGCCGGGCGGCGGCGGCCACCAGCTGGGGCCAACCCACTCGCACAGCTTCGAGGCTCTCTACCTGCAGGTGCCGGGGCTGCTGGTCGCCTGCCCCTCCACCCCGGCCGATGGCAAGGCGCTCTTGAAGGCGGCGATCCGCGACGACAACCCGGTGATCTTCATCGAGCACGAGAGTTTGTACGGGACGCGCGGCGAGGTGCTGGAGGACGGCGACGCGGTGCTGCGCTTCGGCGAAGCGGCGGTGCGGCGCGAGGGCGGCGACGTGACGATCGTCGGCGTGCTGAAGATGGCGCAGGTGGCCGAGAACGCGGCCGGGCAGCTGGCGGAGAAGCACGGGGTCGAGGCGGAGGTGATCGACCCGCGCACCCTGCGCCCGCTCGACCTCGACACGATCCTGGAGTCGGTGCGGAAGACGAACCGCGCGGTGATCGTCGAGGAGGGCTGGCCTCACGGCGGGGTCGGGGCAAACCTGGCGACGCTGATCACCGAGCAGGCCTTCGATTACCTGGATGCGCCGGTGCAGCGGGTGACCGGCGCCGACGTGCACATGCCGTACTCGAAGCGCCTGGAGCAGGCAGCGATCCCGCACGAGGAGCACGTGGTGAGCGCGGCGCTGGCGACGCTGGAGGGATCGATCTGATGACCGACGTAGTCATGCCGCGGCTGTCCGACTCGATGGAGGAGGGCACGATCCTCACCTGGCTGAAGAGCGTTGGCGACGAGGTCGCGGTCGGCGAAGAGCTGGTGGAGATCGAGACCGACAAGGCGAACATGGCGTACGAGGCCGATGTTGCCGGGACGCTTACGGAGATCGTGGCCGAGGAGGGGGCGACGCTGCCGATCGGGGAGGTCATTGCGCGGATTGGGGATGACGGCGATTCGGGCGGGGGTGATGGAGAGGCTGCGCAGGCCGCGGAGGCACCGGAGGCCGAGCAGGGGGGCGACGAGGAGCCTGCGGCGCCACCGGCACCGGCGGAGCTTGAGTCGAAGGAGTCCCCAGCCGCCGCCATTGGCACCTCGAACGGCGGTGGGTCCTCGGGGGGTGAGCGGATCAAGGCTTCGCCGGTTGCGAGGCGGCTGGCGAAGGAGAAAGGGATCGAGCTTTCCGGGATCCAGGGCTCAGGCCCCAGCGGTCGAATCGTCAAGGCGGACGTCGAACGGGCTGAGAGCGCGGGACCCGCAACCTCGACTCGGCAGGTAGAGGTTGCGGGTCCCGCGCCTACTACGCAGGTTGAGGGGGAGACGGCGAAGGGGCAGACCGAAGTCCAGGAGCTCTCGAAGCTGCAGCAGGTAGTTGCGAGACGGATGGCGGAGTCCAAGGCGACCGCTCCTCACTTCTACCTCTCGGCGGAGATCGACATGAGTGAGGCCGTGGC
>DASUMA010000019.1:0-45165 GCA_036277915.1 Solirubrobacterales bacterium | reverse complement strand
TGCCAGGGGTTGTCCGACTTCTCGGCGCCCTCCGGAGCGAGGGTCAGGCGGTTCGGCGTCGAGATGTAGGCGACCGGCGCCGCCGTCGCGATCGCGCCCAGCAGCTTCGGGACGTCCTCGATGTGCTCGATGGTCTGGAGGAAGACGACGGCGTCGAGCGGCCCCTCGATGTCACCGACGTTCTCGACGAGGTCGCGGCGGAAGCTGAGGTTCTCGCGGACGTAGCGCAGCCGCGCGTGCTCGTGGGCCTCTGGATTGGCGTCGACGCCGACCACCGACTTCGCCGTCGCCGCGAGCGTGGCGGACCCGTATCCCTCGCCGCACGCCAGGTCGACGACGCTCATCCCCTCGACCCGGCGGGCGATCCACTCGTAGACGACGAGGTGGCGCCGGTACCAGTAGTTCTCCTCTGGCACGTCGGGCAGCGTCCGCTCCCCCGTCAGCGGCAGCGGCGGCACGCCTGGCGGCTGGTTCTCCTGCAAGTACTGGCTTTCCATCCCCGGCACCGTATTGAGGTTCCGCATAGAGTTCCGGCCCGATGCCGGCCAGCCCGACTGCCACCCCGGAGCACATCAAGGACGTCAACACCCGCTACCACGACGCGGCGGCGGACGAATACGACGCCAAGTGGGGGATCGATTTCGGCGACACCGGCCAGGAGCAGGTGCGCCTGAAGCTGGTCAAGGCACTGGGTGGGGACCACGGCGAGCGCTTCGGCGACGCCCTCGAGATCGGCTCCGGCACCGGCTACTTCTCGCTCAACCTCGTCCAGCTCGGCGTGATCGAGCGGCTGACCGCGACCGACATCTCGCCCGGGATGCTGAAGCGGCTGGAGGCGACCGCCGCTGAGCTCGGCGTCGCCGGCGTCACCACGGTCGCCACCGAGGCCGAGCAGCTCCCCTTCGAGGACGGGAGCTTTGACCTCGTCTTCGGCCACGCCGTCCTCCACCACATCCCCGACCTCGACCGCGCCTTCGCAGAATTCCGCCGCGTGCTGCGGCCCGGCGGCGCGATCGCCTTCGCCGGCGAGCCCTCGCGCTACGGCGACCGCCTGGCGGCGCTGCCCAAGCGCACCGGGATGCTCCTCGCCCCCGCCTGGCGCCGCCTCACCGGGGCGCGGCAGCGCACCGTCGCCGAGGCCGACCTCTCGCACGGCCACTCGCTGGAGGGCGAGGTCGATGTCCACGCCTTCGCCCCCGCCGACCTGCGCCGCCTGCTCCGCGACGGCGGCTTCGAGCGCCGCCACGTCGGCGGCGAGGAGCTGCTCTCCAACGCCTGGGGCTGGGGCCTGCGCACGGTCGAGTCGACCGCCGAGCCCGACTCCGTCTCCTGGGGCTGGCGCAATTTCGCCTTCCGCAGCTACATCGCCCTGCAGAAGGTCGACACCCGCCTGCTTGAGCCCCATCTCCCCGCCGAGCTCTTCTACAACCTCCTCGTCAGCGCCCGCAAGCCCGCTTAGCGGCGCTCAGGCTGGCGCCGCAGCGACAGTGCGAGCGCGGAACAGCTTCACCCGCGAGTCGATGCCCTTGATCCGGCGCTCGCCGATGAAGGTGTAAGCGAAGCCCTCGCCGGCGGCGTCTTTGGCGGCGGCGTCGACGACGACGCTGCCGGGGCGGGCGACGCTGGTGATCCGGCTCGCGAGGTTGACCGGGCGGCCGTAGAAATCGCCGGACTGGGGCAGGACCGCGCCGCTGGCAAGGCCCGCGCGGAGCCAGGGGAACTGCTCGCCTTCGGCCTCAGCCGCGGCGATCAGGGACAGCACCGCCTCCAGCATCGCGTCCGCCTCGCTGGAGACGAACATCACCGCGTCGCCGATCGTCTTCACCAGCCGCACCGGCGGCTCGGCGACGGCCAGCGCCATCTCCTCCAGGCGGCCGGCGACCTGGCCCAGCTCCTCCGCCGCGATCTCCTCGCCGAGCCGGGTGAACTCGACCAGGTCGGCGAAGCCAACCGTGAGGTCGGCGGTGCCGCCGATCTCCCCCGAGGCGAGGTCGGCCGCGCCGATCACGTCCCGGCGCACCTGCTCGACCATGTGCATCTGGAAGGCGTGGACCAGCGTCGGCCCGACCAGCGGCATCATCTGCTCGGCCGCCAGCGCCAGCCGCTCCGCCAGGTCGCGCTCGTTGTCCCCCGGCTGGACCAGCGTGCGCACGACCAGCTCGCGGTTGGCCTGGGCGATCCGCGAGGTCCCCATCCCGATCGTCCGCGCCACCTGCAGCAGGCCCTCTTCAGGTAGGCCGGCGTCGAGAAAAGCCATGATCCGCCGCGAAGCTTCGACCTCGGCCTCGGTCAGGATCTTCTCGTCGGGATCGGGATAGGGGACGCCCAGCGCAGCTGAGAAGCGCTGCAGCAGCGCCAGGTCGCCGCCGACCAGGTCGGCGATTTCCCGCGGCGAGTAGCGCGGCCCGTCGCCCGCCAGGGCGCGCTCGACCGGCAACAGCGCCAACCGCCCCGCAGCGACCGCCTCGCGCAGCTCCTCCAGCGGCACGCCTTCGTCTGTGAGCCGGCGCAGCAGCGCCAGACGCGCCTGCAGCGCCTCGTCCTCGAGCTCGTCGAGCAGCCCCTCGGCCGCGAAATCGATCTCGCTGGCGCCCGCCATGGGCCCATTCTGTCGATTCGCCCGGCGCGTGGTTCCTCATGCACGTCAGACGCGAAAAAGGAACCGGGCGGGCTCAGTCGGCATAGGCGACGGCGCCGCCGCGGCGCGGGTCGCCGCCGCCGCTGACGGCGCCGGTGTAGCGGTCGCGGGCGACGGCCTGGACGCCACCGAAGAAGAGGTTGATCGCCGGCCGCCGCGCAACCGTGATCCCGCGCGCCTCGATCCGCGCCAGCGCGGCGTCGTCGATCCCGGGCTCGGCCTGCACCGCCCCCTGCTCGAAGTGCAGCCGCGCCGCCTCGACCGCCGCCGGCGCCGGCAGCTCCTGCTCGACCGCGCGGACCACGGTCTGCAGGATCGCCGAGCGGATCCGGTTGGAGCCGGCGCTGCCCAGCGCCAGCTCGATCTCGCCGTCGCGCAGGACGACGGTCGGCGCCATCATCGAGGGCACCCGGCGGCCGGGCGCGATGCGGTGGAAGCCAAGTGGGTTGAGGTCCTCCTCCCCCAGCATGTTGTTGAGGATCACGCCCGTGCCCGGCACCAGCACGCCCGAGCCGGAGCCATTGGAGCAGGTGACACTGGCGCACATGCCCTCGCCGTCGAGGACCGAGATGTGGGTGGTCGAGCCGAGCAGGTCGGCGGCGGCGAAGTCGAGCCCGGTCGGGTCGAGGACGCCGGCCTCCATCCCCTCCTCGTAGAGCGACTCGGCGAATTTCAGGTCGCGCAGGCCGTTGGCCGCCTCCATCGCCGCCACCAGCTGCTCGGGGCCGCTGCGCTCCCCCAGCCGCTCCAGCAGCCCGAGGCAGTAGGCGATCAGGATCCCGCCCGAGGACGGCGGCGGGTTGGTCAGCACCTCGGTGCCGCGGAACGGCGCCCGGATCGGGGGGCGCTCGATCGCCGCGTAGGACGCGAGGTCTCCGGGGCCGAGAGTGCCCCCGCGCTCGACCACGAAGTCACTGAGTGCGGCGGCGACCTCGCCCCGGTAGAACGGCTCCGCTCCCTCGGCCCCGAACCGTTCCAGCGCCTCGCCCAGCTCGGCGAAGGCGAAGCGGTCGCCGCAGCCCAGCGGCACCCCGCGCGGTGCGTAAAGCTCACGGGTGCCCTCGAGCCGCTCGTGGATCGGGGCGAGGATGTCGAGGATGTAGGCCTGCTCGGCGTTGACCTCGGTCCCCTCGCGGGCGAGGCGGACCCCGGGGCCGACCAGGTCCGCGAGCGGGACCGAGCCGAAGCGCTCGAGGGCATGGACCAGCCCTGCCGCAGTCCCCGGCACGCCGCAAGAGGCCGGGCCGACGAAGAACGTCTGCACCGTCTCGGCGTCGAAGTGGACCGGGACCGGGACCAGCTCCGTCTCGCGCTCGATCGCGTCCAGGCCCGGGGCAGCGACGAAGAAGTCGATCAGCGTCGTCTCACCGCCGCGGTGGACCATCATGTAGCCGCCGGCGCCGAACCCGGTCAACGGGCTCTCGGCGGCGAAGGAGGCGAGCACCGCGCAGACCGCGGCATCGACCGCGTTGCCGCCCTCACGCAGCACTCCGGCGCCGGCCTCGGCGGTCAGCGGGTGGCCAGCTGCGACTACCCCGCGCATGGGGCGGGCGCTAGCCGGGCAGGAACTCTGGGACGTCGATGCCGAGCTCGCCGCCGCGCTCGCCGGCGCGCGGGGCGCGGCCGCCGGTCTCTTTGGTGCGACGGATCGTCGGCTCGGCAGCGCGACGCTGCGGGGTCGGCCGGCCGTCGAAGCGGGTGGCGACGACGGTGACCCAGATCTGGTCGGAGAGCTCGTCGTCGACGTTGGCGCCGAAGATGATGTTGGCGTCGGGGTGCGCGGCCTCGCCAACCACCTTGGCGGCCTCAGAGACCTCGACCAGCGAGAGGTCGGAGCCGCCGGTGATCGAGAGCAGGATCGAGCGCGCGCCCTCCATCGAGGTCTCCAGCAGCGGCGAGGAAATCGCTTTTTCGGCAGCCAGCACGGCGCGGTCGTCGCCGTAGGCCATACCGATGCCGAGCAGGGCCCGTCCGGCGTCGGACATGATCGTCCGCACGTCGGCGAAGTCGAGGTTGATCACGGCCGGCAGGGTGACCAAATCGGAGATCCCCTGCACGCCCTGGCGCAGCACGTCATCGGCCACCTGGAAGGCCTCGACCATCGAGGTCTGCTGGTCGAGCACCTCGAGCAGGCGGTCGTTGGGAACGACGATCAGGGTGTCGACCTCGGCGGCCAGCTCCTCGATGCCCTTGTTGGCCTGGGCGCC
This sequence comes from Solirubrobacterales bacterium, assembly GCA_036277915.1. GTDB lineage: Bacteria > Actinomycetota > Thermoleophilia > Solirubrobacterales > 70-9 > VAYN01. Next base: position 40,320 of record DASUMA010000019.1, on the reverse strand, counting down.
GCGGCGGTTGCCCTCGAAGGTGAACGGCTTGGTGACGATGCCGACGGTGAGGGCGCCGACCTCGCGGGCGAGGCGGGCGACCACCGGGGCGGCGCCGGAGCCGGTGCCGCCGCCGGCGCCAGCGGCGACGAAGACCATGTCGGAGCCCTTCAGCAGGCGCTTGATTTTGTCCTGCTCCTCGAAGGCGGAGCGATGGCCGACCTCGGGGTCGGCGCCGGCGCCGAGGCCACGCGTCTGCTCGTCGCCGATGTGGACGGTGACGTCGGCGACGCACAGCTGCAGCGACTGAAGATCGGTGTTGACCGCCATGAACTCAACCCCGGGGATGCGGGCGTCGACCATGCGGTTGACGGCGTTGACGCCGGCGCCGCCGACGCCGACGACGCGGATCACCGGCTGGTGCGGCTCGCCGCTGCCCGGCGGCTCGTACTCCGGCTCCTCACGCCCGTAGCGCGGCGTGCTGGTGAATTCCTCGCGGCGCAGCTTCGGCTCCTCGGAGAAGACCCGCTTCAGCCTTTCCGGAGCGGTCTCGGCGCTCGACTCCCGCACCGGATCGTCAGTGGGCTCTTCGGCAACCGGGCCCTCGACGTCCTGGTCGTAGAGACCCGGCGCCTCAGCCGCGGGCGCCTCTTCGACGGGCGGCGCCGGCGGGCGCTCCTCCGCCGCAGGCGGGCTCACCGGCGGAGCGGACTCCTCCTCCTGCTTCTGCGCCTCGACAGGATCCTGGCGCCCGTACCGCGGCGCCTCCGGCGGATCCGCGGGGGCGTCGTCAGAAGTAGAGCGGAAGAGATCGGCGAGAGGACCCTCGCGCATGCTTGCGCGCTTGTTACGCCGAGCCATTCGCCAGAACCTCCTTCGCCAGCTCCCGGTAGTAGTTCGCGGCGCTGCTGCCGGAATCGTACTTGAGCACGCTGGCGCCTTTCACCGGCGCCTCGGCGAATTTGATCGCCTTGCGGATCCGAGACTGGAAAACGAGGTCTCCGAAGTTCTCCTCGAGGATCTCCACCGCCTCCTTGGCGTGGACGGTCCGTGAGTCGAGCATCGTCGGCAGGATGCCCTCGATCTTGACGTCGGGATTGAGGTTCTCCTGGATCATCTTCAGCGTGTTCTGGAGCTGGACCAGCCCCCGCATCGACAGATACTCGCATTGCACGGGGACGATCACTTTGCTCGCCGCCGTCAAGGCGTTGATCGTCAGCAGCCCAAGGCTGGGCGGCGTGTCGATGCAGACGAAGTCGTAATCGGCGGAAACCTCTTTCAGCGCCTTCTCGAGAGAGCGCTCGCGGCCGATCTTGGTGCTCATCGCGATCTCGGCTCCTGCCAGGTCGATCGAGGCGACGGCGATGTCGATCTCGCGTTTGACAATGATCTCGGAGATCGGCATGTCGTTGACGAGCACGTCGTAGAGGCTCTTCTCGACCTTGTCCGGGTCGACGCCCTGGCTCATCGTCAGGTTGCCCTGCGGATCAAGGTCGATGCAGAGCACCCGGTAGCCGGACTCGGCGAAGGCGACCGCGAGGTTGAGCGTGGTCGTGGTCTTCGCCACCCCACCCTTCTGGTTGGCGAACGCGATCACGTCCGCGTGCTTGACCGCAACCTCATCCTCAGAAGCCTGCTGGACGACCTCATGACGGGAGGGCGCGATCAGGTCCGAGGGCATCATCCGCGCCGGGCCCCGGTCCTCTTCGGGCTCCTCGGCGACTGGCGCCTCCTCGACCGGTGCGGGGGCGGGAGCCTCCTCGACCACGATCTCCTCGGCGACGGGCGCGGGCTCCTCTTCCTCCTCGTAGAGCTCCTCCTCGAGCGCCTCTTCCACGGGCGCAGGGGCCTCGTCGACAAGCGCGGGGGCCTCGTAGAGCTCCTCCTCGACCTCTTCGACCGTCCGCTCGGGCACCGCCTCTTCCATCTGCTGCAGCTCCTCGACAATCGGGTGCTGCTGCTCCTCGACGGCGATGGGGTTGTCGGACTCAGGCTTTGGCTTGCGGCTTAGAAATCCCATTGCGCGGATATTCGGATAGGGCCGGGGTTTTCCTGCCGGCCTCTGAAATTGCTAGGAATTGCCCGATTCCCGAACTCCTCGACAAGCGACTGGTCATCGTCACCGGCAAGGGCGGCGTCGGCAAGACGACGGTGGCGGTGGCACTCGGGCTGCGGGCGGCGGCGGAAGGCAAGCGCACGATCGTCTGTGAGGTCTCCTCGCAGGAGAACGCCTCGCGGATGTTCGACCACACCGCCGTCGGCTTCCACGAGGTCGAGATGGAGGAGAACCTCTGGTCGATCTCGATCGACCCCGACGAGTCGATGCGCGAGTACGTATTGCTGCAGCTGAAGGTGCGGGCGATGCGCGACCTGCTGTTCCGCAGCCGCATCTTCAACTACCTCGCCGCGGCCACGCCCGGCCTCAAGGAGCTGGTCACGATCGGCAAGATCTGGGAGCTCGCACAGCTCGACCGCAAGGTCAAGCAGGGCCGCAAGTACGACCTGGTGATCGTCGACGCGCCGGCAACCGGCCACGGGGTTGGGTTCCTGGAAACGCCGCGCACCTTCGCCGCGATCGCCCGGGTCGGGCCGATCCACTCCCAGGCGCAGCGGCTCGACGCCTTCATCACCGACCAGGAGCAGACCGGGACCGCGATCGTCGCCCTGCCGGAGGAGATGCCGGTGAACGAGACGGCGGCGCTGGAGAAGGACCTGCGCAACGAGGTCGGGGTCGCGGTCGACCGCATCTACCTCAACGGCCTCTACCCGGAGCGCTTCTCCAAGCCCGAGTGCGAGCGCCTCTCGCAGCTGGCCGAGGGCGAGAACGGGTCGGTGCGAGCGGCGGCGCGGGCGGCCGTCTCCGAGCACGAACGGGCCCGCTCCCAGCGCGCCCAGCTGGCGCGGCTGCGGCGGCGGGTCGAGACGCCGGTGAAGACCCTCCCCTTCCTCTTCGAGCCCGAGCTCGGCCCGGAGGCGGCGCGACGGCTCTCCCGGAGGCTCTCCTGATGCCGCAGCTGGGCGAGGTGCTCGAAGACAAGGCGATCTGCATCTGCGCCGGCTCCGGCGGCGTCGGCAAGACCACCACCTCGGCCGCGATCGCCACTGGCATGGCCGCCCGCGGCCTCAAGGTCTGCGTGCTGACGATCGACCCCGCGAAGCGGCTCGCCGACTCGCTCGGGCTGGAGGAGCTGGGCAACGAGGCGCGCCGCGTCGACCCTGCTCTGTTCGAGCGCCAGGGGGTCGAGATGGAGGGCGAGCTGTGGGCGATGATGCTCGACCCGAAGGCGACCTTCGACGAGCTGATCGCGCGCCAGGCGCCGGACGAGGAGTCCCGCGACCGGGTCCTCGAGAACCGGATCTACCAGCAGATCTCCAACGCCCTCGCCGGCTCGCAGGAGTACATGGCGATGGAGAAGCTGTTCGAGCTCCACACCGAAGGCGACTACGACCTCCTCGTCCTCGACACGCCGCCGACCCGCAACGCGCTCGACTTCCTCGACGCCCCGAAACGACTGACCCAGTTCATCGAAGGGCGCTCGCTGCGCGTCTTCATGAAGCCGACGGGAATCGCCGCCAAGGTCGCCGGCCGCGGCACCTCGGTCGCACTCGGGGTGCTGAAGCGGATCGTCGGCTTCGACCTGCTGGCCGACCTAGCCGAGTTCTTCAACGCCTTCAGCGGCATGGTCGAGGGCTTTCAGGCGCGGGCCAAGCGAGTCAACAAGCTGCTCGCCGACCCCAGCACCTGCTTCCTCGTGGTCTGCGGCCCGCAGGGGGAGCCGATCGACGAGGCCGTCTACTTCCACCGCAAATTGGTCGAGGCAAAGCTGCCCTTCGGCGGCGTCATCGTCAACAAGGTCCACTACCCGGCCGAGCAGCTGCGAGGCGATGGCGACGACCTGCCGGCGGCGCTGGCGGAGAAGCTCGGGGACGGCGACCTTGCCGAGCGCGTCGCCGCCAACTTCTCCGACTACCAGGCGCTGGCCGAGCGCGACGCGCGCAACATCGACCACCTCGCCACTGAGCTGCGGGCCAGCGGCGTGATCCGGGTCCCCTACCTCGACGAGGACGTGCACGACCTGACCGGCCTGGCGGAAATCAACCGCTACTTGTTCGCGACGGGCGAGGAGCGCGTCGCGATGGCCGCCGGGCGGGCCTGACCAGGCTCAGCGACCGGCGCGCCGGTCGTACTCGAACTCCAGGTGGGAGACCTCCCAGTCGGAGTCCGGCACGGAGAAGAGGTGGCGGACGCGGGGCGTGTCGACCCGCTCGCGGTGCTGCAGGTCGCGGTCGGAGTCGGCCGGCCATTCGATCGTCTCGCCGCCAGGGCGCGGGTCGGCGACCTCGTCCAGCCACGGCGTCGCCGTGATCTTGATCTCGTCTTCGGCCGGGATCGGCTCGAGGATGCGGGTTTCCTGCTCCATGTACTCCTCCTCGTGGTCCTGTAGTTCCGCGGCTAGGTGGCGGCGCTCGGGGGCTGCGGGCACGGGCGGCGCCTCGACCACCACGACCTCCTCCTCGATCGGCTCCTCCGGGGCCGGCGATTCTTCGATCGAGATCGCGATCTGCGCGTCGCCTCCTTCCAGCCCGGTAGCGATCAGGGTCTCGTCGGCGGTGGCGCTGAGGTCGCCGCCGAGCTCGCCGAGAGCGGCCTGGCGCAGCAGCCGCCGCACCCCGTCCTCGGCCCAGGTCGCGAGCTCGACCGCGCGCTCGACGCTGCGGCCGCTCATCAGCGCCCGCTCCAGCTCCAGGATTTCCTCGACCCGCTCGCCAGCCTCGATCCGGTCGACCGAGTCGTCGCAGATCAGCGCGGCCGCGCGCAGCGGTAGGGATGCGCCAACCGGGCCACGGCCCTCGAGCACGGCCCGCAGGGCCAAGAGCTGGTCGCTGAGCCCGTCGAGCGCGCTCTCCCGCCCGCAGCCAAGATCGAAGCGGCCGACCGCCCAGCTGAGGGCTGTATCCGGATCGGGGCGGGACTCCAGCGTGGAGGCGAAATCAACAAGCTCGTTGGCCTCGGTCTCGCTGAGCCGGTAACCGCCTGGACGCGCGGCCGCGGCGCCGGTGGCGATCCGCCGCCAGCACTCAGCCCCGGTCGGGGCGAAGGCGTATGGCCCGAGGCCGATACCGCCGGCCTTGAACATGCGCATCACGCTGATTAGCTCGCGCAGCTGGCGCAGCGCCTCATCGGCGCCCTCGCCGGGGTGCTGCTCGGCGACGGCCAGGAACTGGGGCTCCCAGGCCGTGCGGCCCATGCCCTCGCTGCGCATCGCGTCGATCGGCGCTTCGATCGAGTCGGAGCGGACGATCCGAACCCCGTGCGGCAGCTGCAGTCGGGCGATCGACATCCGCAGGCCGACGATCGGGACGATGAGGACGTCGGCGTCGTCGGCGTCGCGCGCTTCGGCGTCAAGGTTGGAGAGGGCGTCCTCGAGCCGCTCCCGGTCCAGGGAGAACCCAGTGCTGCCCTCCCAGAGGGAGGAGAAGAACACAATCAGCATCCGCTCGGCGCGGGCGCCCGGGTCGGCCGGCACCTGCTCACCGCGGGACTCCAGGTAGGAGGCGGCGACGCCGGCCTCGGCGGTGGCGGCGCGGGCCGGGGCGAAGCCGGGCAGCGCGCGCAGCTCGTCGGCGTGCTCAGTGACGAAACGGCCGGTCATCGGCACGTAGCTGTAGAAGGCTGATTCCTCACCGTCCTCGGCGGCGACATCGAAGGGGATCTGGTCGCCTTCGGCGACGAGGGCGCTGAAGCGGGTTGCGGCCTCGGTGGCCAGACGCTTCAGGGCTTCGGTGAGGAGGAAGTCGCGCACGCCCCAGGCTTCCGCCCGGCGGGCGGCGCTCCTGCGCCTGCACGGCGCCTTGCAAATCGCCGCTACTTACAAATCGCGGACGATTCGGACGTTTGGCCTATACGGCGGCCGGTTCGGGATCCTCGGCCAAAAGCCACCGAGTCCCGTACTGGCGCATGTCGTCGATCAGCGGCACCAGCGCCTCGCCCTTGCGGGTCAGCGCGTACTCGACCCGGGGCGGAACCTCGGGATAGGTGTGCCGCTCGACGATCCCCTCCTCCTCCAGCGCCCGCAGCCGCAGGGACAACGTGCGCGGGCTAATCCCCTCCAGAGAGCGCTCCAGCTCGCAAAAACGGCTGCTGCCAGCGGCCAGATCGCGAATCAGGAGGAGCGTCCACTTCCCGCAGACAACTTCGGCGGTCCGGCAGACGGGGCAATTTGAGTTGCTGATCGCGCTCATTGCGGAAATCGGTCAAGCGGGCGAAAGGCGGTGCTTCAACAAGTGTAGCTACATGGCTTCACAAACTGAAGCGTTAGCTCCGATCAGGCAAATCGGGAATTTTTCGGGGTCTGCGGCTAAAGGCCGGTAGTTAGAGCTCCGATGGATGCGGGTGACGTTTTCCCCTGCCCAGCGCCGCTCCTCGGAGGGCGGCTTCGTGCTGATCGAGGTCCTGGTCAGCGCCATGGTCGTGGTCATCGCCACTGCCGGCGTCGTCACCGTGCTGCAGACCTCGGTCCGCTCCCAGACCCAGGAGCGCCACGGCTCCGAGGCCTACGCGATCGCCCAGGAAGACCAGGCGCGGATGACCTCGATGCGGCTGGCCACCCTCAACCGACTCGACGAAACCCGCACCGTCACCCTCAACAAAACGGCATTCAAAGTCCGCTCGACCGGCGTCTTCGTCAACGACACCACTTCCACCCCCTCCTGCGGCGAGGGCACCTCCTCCGCCGACTACGTCCAGATCAGGTCCGCCGTCAGCTGGCCCGGCATGCGGGCCACCGAAAGGGCCGAAATCGAGAGCATCCTCTCGCCCTCCAACGGCTCGCTTGACCCGAACAACGGCACGATCGCCTTCTCGGTCAAAAACCAGCCGCAGTACCCGATGGCCGGCGTCTCGATCTTCGGCGGCAGCGGCGCGATCAACGGCCTCACCGACGCCGCCGGCTGCGCCGTCTTCACCGACCTTCCCGGCGGCGACTACAACGTCACGGTCTCCGGCGAAGCCGCAGGGCTGATCAACAAGGCGGGCAAAGGCTCCGAAGAACAGAAAGTGACGGTGGTCGGCGGCGACACCAAAACCGTCAACTTCGAGTTCGACAAACCGGGGACGGTCCCGCTCCAGTTCAAATACCGGGTCGGCAGCACGTCCGAATTCAAACCGGCGACCGCCGACGTGGTGATCGGGAACAACACCGGGCTGAGCCAGGCGCGGACCCTCGGCACCCCGGGGGGGACCCGCGTGAGCACGCTGAACGCGACCCCGCTCTACCCCTTCGCCTCCGCCTACACCTTCTACGCCGGCTCCTGCATCTCCAACAACCCGGACCCGGAAGGAAAAATCCCGGCGCTGGCCCCGGCATTCGCCAACGTCGTCGCCCCCGCCGGCGGCACCGCCGCGGCGGCGACGATCCAGCTGCCGGCACTGGAACTGGTGGTGAAAAACAACGGCGTCGCCCTCAGCGGGGCGAAAGTCACGATCACCGACAAGGTCTGCAAAGACGCCAGCAAAAACCTGGTCAAACGGACCTACACCAGCAACGCCCTGGGGATGCCGAGCAACAGCGCCACCGGCGTCGCCGAACTTGGCCTGCCGTGGGGTTCCTACGAACTCTGCGCCTCGGCCAACATCGCCGGCACCAATAAGCGCAAGACGATCTCTAGCGTCACCGTCCAGGACCTGACCAAAGCCGCCACCGCGACGATCGATCTCGGCAGCGGCACCACCAACAACGTGGTGTGCTCATGAAGGCCCGCCTGCGACAGCTGCTGCGCGACGAGCGGGGAACGACCCTCGCGGAGCTGATGGTCGGGCTCTCGACCGGGCTGGTCGTGATGGGCGGGCTGACGATGCTGACGGTGACGACGATGCACACCACCGCCCGGGTCAGCACCCGCGTCGACGCGACCCAGCGCTCCCGGCTTACCCTGACCAAGGTCGTCGACCAGCTGCACTCGGCCTGCATCGCGCCGAAAGTGCCGCCGATCCGCAAAGAAAGCACCGGCTCCTCGATGCGCCTGATCCACGCCTCCGGATCGGCTGTCTCCCCCGTTCCGACGCTCTCGGTGATCACGCTCAGCGGCACCACCCTGACCCAGTACGACTACTCCTGGAAATCAGGGACCGCACCCTTCTGGGTCTTCAACGCGACCCCGTCAAAAACGAGCACGCTGATGACCCACGTCACCCAGATGACGCCGACGCGGCCGGTCTTCACCTACTACGGCTCCGCCGCCGGGGCCGTCTCCCCGACTCCGCTGGTAACCCCGCTGAGCGAACTCGATGCCTCGCGCACGATCCACGTCAGCATCGCCCTCAAGACGGCGCCGTTCAAGGGCCCGAGCGCGGATGAATTCACGCCCTCCCGGATCCAGGGCAGCGCGACCCTGCGACTCACTGCCCCGTCCTACAACAAAGAAGCGCCGAGCCTGCCATGCCAGTGAAACGGGTCAACAACGAGAGCGGCTTCACGATGATCTCGGTGATGCTGGGGATCTCCCTGGTCGTCGCGATCTCGGTCGTCGCCGTGACCGCGGTCAGCGGTGACCTGCACCTGACCCGCAACGACCTCGATCAGCGCCGCGCCTACGAGGCGGCCAAGGCCGGGATCAACGACTACGTCTACCACCTGCACAAGGAAACCGACTACTGGACCAAGTGCACCAACGTGAAACCGGTCAACAACGCGGTCAACCTCAAAGGATCGACCGCGAAGCGGCGACCGGTGCCGGGCAACACCGGCGGCACCTACGCGATCGAACTGCTGCCGGCCGCCGCGCAGTCGACCTATACCCAGTGCGACACGACCAACCCCGGCGGCAGCATGCTTGAGCCCTCCGGCTTGCTGAAGGGAACCTTCCGCATCCGCTCGACTGGGTTCTCCGGCAAAGTCGACACCTCGATCGTCGCCACCTTCAAGCCGGCGACCTTCCTCGACTACGTCTACTTCACCCAGCGGGAGACGCTCGACCCGGTCAGCTATGGCTTCGCCAACCCCTCGCCAGAGCTCAGCGGGGTCAACTCGCAGTGCAGCAAAACCTTCGAGGACGGGCGGATGGCGGCCGAAATCCCCAATGTCGAAGACGACTACTGCGTGGTCATCTCCTTCACCGCGGGAGACAGCATCAACGGCCCGATGCACACCAACGACGCTTTCGTGATCTGCAACAACCCGACCCTCGGCCGCGCCCCGGCCGACCCGGTCGAGGTCAGCGGCCCGCCCAAAGGCTGGTTCTCGACCAAAGACGTCGGCCACTCCGGGTCCAGCTGCACCGGCAGCTCCTCCAACTTCAAAGGCACCTTCACCGCCAACTCGCCGGTGATTACGCCGCCGCCCTCCAACGCCGCCCTGAACAGCATCGCCGGCCTCAAATTCACCGGCCAGGTGCGGATCTGCCTCAGCGGCAACACGATGGCCGTCGGCGCCGGGAAAACCTGCACCGACGAACCGCAGTACTCGGGCCCGATCCCCTCCAACGGCGTCGTCTACGTGTCGGGTACCTCATGCCCGACCGCCTACTCCCCCTTCACCGTCACCTACCCCGAAAAATCCGGGTGCGGCACCGCCTACATCCACGGCGAATACTCGGGTCAGCTGACCCTGGCGACTGAAAACGACATCGTCGTCGACGGCAACCTGATCCACAGCGGCGAAGGCGTGCTCGGCCTGGTCGCCAACAACTTCGTCCGCGTCTACCACCCCTACTCGTCCGACCTGGTCTCGACCGAGACCGGCCGTGGCAAATGCAACAGCGGCAGCAACGGCCCGGGGTCGATCTCCAACCTGCGGATCGACGCCGCGATCCTGGCGATCGAACACTCCTTCATCGTCGACCACTACGACTGCGGCGCCGGCCTCGGCACGCTGACGGTGAACGGCGCGATCGCGCAGAAATACCGCGGCCCGGTCGGGACGATCGGCTCCGCCGGCTATCTGAAGAACTACACCTACGACGACCGGCTCCGCTATCTGCAGCCGCCCAGCTTCATCGAACCGGCTGAATCGGACTGGGTGATCGGGCGCCTGACGCTCGATTGATTCCCCGGCTGCGCGTCTCGTCCCAGAACAAAAGTTTCACCGCCGATCTGTCGATGTACAGGTAGGCGCACTGCGACCGACCATCCGATGAAGCTCTCGCTCAAGAAACCCGCCATCTCCAGGCCCACGCTCTCGCTCTCCAAGTCGTCGCTCTCGCTCGGGCGCGGCGGCAAGAAGGAGACGACGCTTGTCGGGCTGGAGATCGAGGCCGGCAGCATCGCCGCCGCCGAGGTCCACGCCAACGGCGAGGCCCGGGTCGGCGCCGTCGCCGTGCAGGCCCTGCCGGCGGGCGCCTTCGACGACGGCGAGGTCGTCGACCCCGACACCGTCGCCGGGGCCCTGCGCGCGCTGTTCGCCGCCAACAAGCTGCCGAAGCGGGTGCGGCTGGGAATCGCCAACCAGCGGGTCGTGGTCCGCACCGTGCGGCTGCCCGCGATCGAAGACCCGAAAGAGCTCGACTCGGCGGTCCGCTTCTCCGCCCAGGAGCAGATCGCGATGCCCCTGGAGCAGGCGGTGCTCGACCACAGGGTGATCGGCGGCGTCGCCGCCAGCGAGGGAGCGCCGCCGCAGGTCGACGTGATGGTCGTCGCTGCTCGCCGCGACATGATCGCCGCCTCGCTGAAACCGCTGCGCGACGCCGGCCTGGAACCGGTCGGGGTCGACCTCGCGGCCTTCGGGATGATCCGGGCGCTGGGCGAGGCACCCGCCCCGGCAGCGACCGATCCCGGGGCCGAGACGGCTCCCAGCGCGATCCTCTACTGCAACGTCGGCGACGTCACCAACCTTGCCGTCGCCAAGGGCCGCTCCTGCCTCTTCACCCGCGTCTCCCCCGCCGGCCTCGACGACATGGCCGCGAACCTGGCGGCGAAGCTGCAGCTGGCCCCGGAGCACGCGCGGATGTGGCTCGAGTACACCGGCCTGACGCTGCCGCTGGAAGGGATCGAGGGCGACCCCACCCTGCTGGCCGAGTCGCGCTCGGCGCTCGAACGCGGGGCCGACGCCCTGCTCGACGAGCTGCGCCTCTCGCTCGACTTCTACGGCGCCCAGGAGGCAGCGGTCCCGGTCGAGCGGGTCGTCCTCTGCGGCCCCGGCAGCGCCATCGCCGGACTCCCCGAGCGGCTCGAGCAGGGCCTCGGCAAACCGATCTCCGCCGGCCGGCCCGCGGCGCTGGCCGGCCTCGACGCCGCTTCCGCTGCCCGCCTCACCCTCCCCTACGGCATCGCCCTGGAGAGCTAGGCGATGCGCCCGGTCAACCTGATCCCGCAGGAGGAACGCCCCGGCAGCCGCCGGCCGCTGCGCGGCGGCCCGCTCGCCTACATCGTCGTCGGCGCCCTCGTCGCCGCCCTGATCGGGGTCAGCGCGCTGGTTGCCACCGGCAACCAGATCTCCGACCTGGAAGGCGAAATCACCCAGATCGAAGGCGACGTGGCGGCGGCCGAAGCGAAGGCCGCGGAACTCGCTCCCTACACCCAGTTCAACCAGGTGAGCGAACAGCGGACGGCCACGGTCGCCAGCCTCGCCGACAGCCGCTTCGACTGGGAGCGGGTGATGCGAGAGCTGGCCCTGGTCCTGCCGGGCGACGTCTGGCTGACGAACCTGACCGCGACCTCCAGCCCTGCGACCACCCCTGACGGCGCCGCCACCGTCTCCCTGCGCGCCTCTGTCCCCGGCCCCGCCCTCGCCCTGATCGGGTGCGCGACCAGCCAGGACGCGGTCGCCGGCTTCGTGCAGGCGCTGAAGGACATCGACGGCGTCACCCGCGTCGGCGTCGAAACCTCCAACGTCGGGGACGAATCGGCCGGCGCCACCTCGGACTCCGGCGGCTCCTCGTCCTCCTGCCAGACCCGCGACTTCATCGCCCAGTTCCAGCTGGTCGCTGCCTTCGACGCGGCGCCGGTCACGAGCACCGCGGCTGGCGCCGAAGCAGCGCCTGCCCCCGCGCCCGAACCCGAAGCCGAACCGGAAGGGGAAGGCTGATGCCCTCCGCCAACCGGCCTTTGATCGGGATCCTCGTGGTCACCGCGCTTGCGGTCGCCTTCTGGATGCTCCTACTCGGCCCCAAGCGCGAGAAGGCCCACGAGCTGAGCAGCCAGGCCGACTCACTCCAGGTCAGCCTCACCGAAGCCCAGAGCCGCGCGACCGAAGCGACGGCGGCGAAGCAAGAGTTCCCCGCCGATTACAAGCAGCTGGTTCTGCTCGGTCAGGCGGTCCCGGCCAACGACGAAACCTCCTCGCTGCTGGTCGAGCTGAATCAGGTCGCCGCCGACTCCAACGTCTCCTTCGACACCTTCTCGCTCAACGCCACCGGCGAAGGCGTGCCGGAAGTGGCGCCCGCCCCGGCCGTGCCGCCCGCGACCGAAGCGCCGGGAGGCAGCGTGCCCGCGGCGGCGACCGTGCCCCCGACCGAGGCGGCCGCTTCGCTGCTGCCCCTGGGAGCGACGATCGGGCCGGCCGGGCTCGGCGTCATGCCCTACCGGCTGACCTTCAGCGGCACTTTCTTCGAGGTCGCCGACTTCATTCACGAAATCGACTCCCTGGTCGAGACCAAGAGCACCAAGGTGAGCGTGCAGGGACGTCTCGTCACCCTCGACGGGTTTGCGCTCAACGCCGACCCTGAGCTCGAGTTCCCCCACCTCGACGCCAGCTTCGCGGTCACGACCTTCGTCACCCCGCCGGACCAGGGCCTGACCGCGGGCGCCTCGCCGACCGCACCGGCACCGGAAGCGCCAGCCGCGGAAGAAGAAGCGCCGGCGGCCGAAGCCACGCAGACGGCGGCGGCGCAATGAGCTTCCTGAAGAAAGGGCCGGAGCTAAAGCTCTCGGAGCTGAAGAAGATCAAGGTCCCCGGCTTTGCCGAGGACATCTACTACGACCTCAAGGAGCGGCACCTGCTGCCGATCGTTGCGCTACTGGTGATCGGGATCATCGCCGCGCCGATCCTGATCGGCGGCTCCGGCGGGGACAGCGGCGAAGCTGAAGCCGAAGCTCCAGCCGCGGGCATCAGCTCCTCCGCAGCCGAGTCGGCGCAGCTGGTCGCCAAATCGGCGCCGGGCCTGCGCGACTACCGTCGCCGCCTCAACCACCTGCAGCCTAAGGACCCCTTCATCCAGAAGTTCAAAGAAAAGGAGAAAGACGCAGGCGGGGGCTCCGCCGAAGGCGCGACGGAAAGCTCCGAAGGCGGGGCCGGCAGCGAAGAGGTCTTCCCCACCGAGCCGGGCGGCGCCGAAACCGGCGGCGAAGAAGGTGCCCCCGACGAGGACGGGCTGCGGTACTTCTCCTTCGCGATCGACGTCCGCATCACCGGCGGCGGCCAGGACGGCCCGCGCAAGTCAACCGTGCGCCGCAACCTGCCGGAGCTGACGATGCTGCCCAGCCGCGATACCCCGGCGATCGTCTACATGGGGTCGACCAAAGACGGGAAAAAGGCGGTGATGACCGTCTCCTCCGACGTGCAGTCGATCTTCGGCGACGCCAAGTGCGCGCTCGGGTCCGAACGCTGTGAGCTGCTGGTGATGGAAGAGGGCCTGCCGGAGACCTTCGTCTACGGCGGCGCCGGGCGCACCTACAAGATCGAACTGCTGAAGATCCACCTGGTCGAATCGGACAAGCTGAACCGCGCCCCCCTCGGCGAGCCGAAGCAGAAGGGCAAGAAGAGCCAGGGCGCAGGCTGAGGCGGCGCCCCCGTCAGCGGGGCGGCATCCGGAAGCAGCCCTGCGAGGAGGAGACCGGGATTCCCTCTTCGCCGGACCCGACCAGGCGCTCAGCGCTGCGGGCCTCGACCTCGAGGATTTCGAGCCGCGCCCTTTCGTGGATCTCCATCGCTTCCTCCAGCCCAGCCTCGTCGACGACCAGCGGCGTCCGGGTCAGGTGGAAGTTCTCGTCGGCGCCGACGATTTCCGCCTTCCGTGAGCGGACGAAGTCGTCGAGGATCTTCTGCATGAATTCGCAGACGAGGTCCTCGGCCATCAGCGGCTCCAGCTCTTCCCACTCTTCGGTGTCGATCAGGTGGCGCTCGGTGGCGCGGTAGAAGTGCTCTAGGGCACCGCGGACCGGGCGGGTGCTGACCAGCTCGGCGCATTCGAAGTTGACCAGCTGTTTGGCGTGGTAGCTGACGTTCGATAGCTCCTCGTCGAGCTCCCTCGCCATTTCCGCCGGACTTGCCGTGCGGTCGGCCAGGATCCGCAGGATCGCCGCCCTCAGCGGGTGGCCCATGGCCTTAATCCGATTTTCGGTCGCCTTGCGGCGCTGCACCCTCGTTGACATTTCTCCTCCTAGCAGACCCCTCTGATCACTTGATCCTAGTTGCCTAATCGAGATTTGGGCGAAACGTGCGGAGTTTTTCCTAAAACCGGCTCCAGCAATGGAACTGCCTCCAGCAATAGACCGGTCGGTTCCGAGCAACTCCAAAGCCAGGGAAGGAGGTGACCCTCTGATGCAGATCCGCACCGAGCGCTTGCTACCGCTCGACTCAATTGGGAAGGGCAGCTAAACGTCGCAGCAAGGGGTCGGCCCGCGAACGGATGGGGGCGCGGCCGGCCCCTCCCCCCCCCTTTACCCGCACCCTGTTGAGGAAATCAGCTGAGGTAGGCGTCGAGGATCTGGTCGCCGGCAAGCAGGGCGAAGACGCCGCCGAGGGCGAGGAAGGGGCCGAACGGGATCGTCATCTTGCGGGCCCCAGCGCCGTGACGGGCAATCAGGGCGAGGCCGACGACGCTGCCGGCAAGCAGGGCGAAGAGGAGCGCCGGCGCCACCGCGCGACCGAGGAAGAGGCCTATCGTCGCGGTCAGCTTGACGTCTCCGAGGCCCATCCCCTGCGGGTAGACCAGCGCGGTCGCGAACAGCAGTCCCCCGGCGGCAGCGGCGGCGATCGCCCGCTCGGGCAGCCCCCCGGGATCGGTCGGCACGGCGATCGCGAGACAGATGATCGCCCCGGCAAGCAGGATCTTGTTGGGGATGATCCGCTGCTCGAGGTCGGTCAGGGTGACCGCGGCGAGCATCGCCAGGAAGACCATCCCGATCACCGCTTCGGCCGGCTCGTCCCGGTAGACGAGCACGGTGGCGGCAAACAGCACGCCGAGGGTGAGCTCCGTCAGCGGGTAGCGAGGCGAGATCGGCTTCCCGCAGCAGCGCGCCCGCCCGCGCAGCAGGGCCCAGGAGACGACGGGGACGTTGTCGTAAGCCGCAATCGTCGCCCCACAGCCCGGGCACTCCGAGCGCACCCCGGCGATCGAGACCCCCCGCGGCACCCGGTGCGCCACCGCGGTGACGAAGCTGCCGGCGACGAGACCGAGCACAAAGGAGAAGGTGACGACAGCGGCCATGGCTGCGGAGTTCTACCCAAGCCAGCGGCCGGGAAAGGGGCGACGCAATTGCCTCAGGGGCGCGGAACGACCTTGAAGCGCCGCTTGGCGCCCTTGGTCTCGGCGTTGCCGGCGGCGTCGGTTGCTTTCACCTCGACCGTGTGGCGCTTTGGCTTCAGGTTGCGCAGGCGCAGCGGTGAGGTGCAGCGCTTCCAGCCGCGGCCGTCGACCCGGCACTGGAAGGTGGTGCCTGGCAGGTTGCCGGTCGCGTCCATGAAGCGGAAGATCGCCTTGCGTTTCGCGGTCTTCGAGGCAGGGCCCATCGTGATCCGGGTGTGCGGGACGAGCGAGTCCTCGACGTAGGCGACCGGCTCAGAGCAAGCGGAGACGAGGCCATTCGAGGAGGTGGCCGAGAAGACGGTGACGTCGTTGTCGACGACCCGGACCTCGACCCCGGCGAGGAACTCGGCCAGCGAGGCCTTCGCGACCGGGTTGCCGCCGCACTGCGGGTCGGCGTAGATCCGCACCGTCGAAGCGGCGGGAGCGGTGCCGGTGATCAGCGGGGTGCTGTCGTTGGCGAAGCCACCTGGAACGGTGCGCAAGCGCGGCGCCGGCGGGGGCGGCCCGGCGGGCACAGGAGTCCCGCCGTTGCCGCTCCCACTCCCGCCGCTGGAGCCCCCACCCCCGGGTTCCGGCGGCGGCGTCACCTCTCGGTAGACGACTGGCTCTTCCGAGCATTCCGAGGTCAGCCCCCCCAGGTCGGCCTCGGCGGAGAAGATCGTTTCGGAGTTGTCGGAGACGCTGACCTGGATTCCGAGTTCTTCGAATTCGGTGCCTTTGCCGCTGGCGACCACGGACCCAGCACAGTCGGCGCCCTGGTAGATCAGGACGGTCGCTTCCTGATCCGCGAAGCCATAGAGCCGCGGCGAGTTCTGGTTCGCGGGCGAGGAAGGGTCGGTGCCTTCGAAGACAGGTGCGTCGGGCGCCGTCGAGACCTGACGGTAAGGCAGGCCGTTGACCGAGCATTCCGAAGTGGTGAGGCCGTCGGTCTGGTTCGCGTAGAGAGTGGTGACAGCGTCCTCGACGAGGGGGCCGACCTGGATCCCTTCGCCTTTGAGCTGTGACACCGGCCCTTCGCCGAGAACCGGTCCGGTGCAGTTGGAGCTGGCGTAGACCTTGACCGTGTTGGTGAGGCCCTCGCCGCGGGTCACCGGGCCGGCGCCGCGCAAGCCGACACCGAGAGTCATCACTTTAGTGTCGATCACTTCGATTATCCCCTTCACTCTGGGAGTGGTCGTAGCGCCAGGGGACGCGGGGTTGGTCTCAGTCAGGATCGGCGTCATCAACGCCGCGGCGGGGGAGGCCGAGGCGAGCAGCACCACGATCGTCAGCAGGACGAGACACAGCGAGGGGCGGGCCAGATTGGCCCGCCCCTCGGCAGCACTTGCGCTTGGCTGGTTCATGCCATGCGCTCCGGAGGGACTATTCGCCCCAGTTACCGGTGCTCGGGCAGCCACCCTTACCTTTGACTTCACAGGTGTAGGACATGGTGCCTTTGGTGTTCGCGAGCGTGAACGTCTGACCCTGCGAGCCGGTCGCGGTCAGGGTGTAGCTGTCTTCGTTAGGCGTGATGGTGAAGCCGCCTTTTTCTTTCGGGATGGTCGGCTCGATTTTGTTCAAGCCTTCCTGGGTGCAGGCGGTTTTGCTGTAGACGCCGTTGTTCTCGGTGGCGCAGGTCTCCATCGCGACCTGAGCGGAGTGCAGATTCTCCTTCGCCTTCGCGTCACCGGCCTTGTCCTTCTGGTTGAAGAAGGCGGGCAGGGCGATCGCGGCGAGGATGCCGAGGATCAGCATGACGACGAGAAGCTCGATAAGGGTGAAACCAGCCTCACTGTCGCCGTTGAGCCGGGCTCCAATCTTCGCCCGGATATTCTGGAGCAACATAGGTACCTCCTAGTGGACCTATCGTTTGCGCCAGAGCCCGGGTGAATTGCCTTGCGGCACCGAGGCACTGGCCATTTCGTATGCCCTTTCTCATCGGCGCTGTTCACGCCACCTTTAGCTCCTGCAGGGTGGAATTCGCGAAGTCCCAGTTTTGGCTGCCAAATCACCAAAAGTGGGTGCAAGCGGACACAAAAAAGTACTTATCCGCTCCCTGCCGACCCGCAATAGTCGGGTGGCCAAAGCTGGACAACCGTCCAGTCGAACCGCTCAACGAATGTGTTCGTAGATGCTGAACATCGGCAGGTACATCGAGATCACGATGAACCCGACGATGCCGCCGACGAAGACGATCATGATCGGCTCGATCAGCGCGGTCAGCGCCTTCACCTTGGCGTCGACCTCGGCCTCGTAGAAGTCGGCGATTTTGGCCAGCATGTGCTGCAGCTGACCGGTTTCCTCGCCGACCGCGACCATGTGGCCGACCATCGGCGGGAAGATCGGGTTGTCCTCGATCGGCCCCGCCAGGGTGCCGCCGCGCTTGACCGAGGCGTAGACGTCCTCCATCGACTTCTCGACCACCGTGTTGCCGGAGGTCTCCCCGGTCAGCTTGATCGACTGCAGCATCGGCACGCCGGCGGAGACCGAGCCGGCGAAGGTGCGCGACCAGCGGGCCAGCGCCACTTTCTGGATCACGTCGCCGATTTTGAACGGGATCCGCAGCTTGAAGCGATCCCAGAGGTCGTTGCCGCGGTCGGTTTTCTTCCACTTGAAGAAGACCACCAGCGAGATCACGATCGCCGGGATGATGATGAACCAGTAGCTGGTGAGCGCGTCGGAGGCGCCGACGCAGATCTTCGTCGGGATCGGCAGTTCGGCCTTTTCCTCCGGGTGTTCGGCCGCCAGGTCTTCGAAGATGCCGGCGAAGACCGGGATCACGAAGGCGACGATCGCGATCAGGACTACGGTGGCGAAGCCGAAGACCAGCGCCGGGTACATCAGCGCCGATTTCACCTGCCGGCGCAGGGCGTCGGATTTCTCCACCTGGAAGGCGATCCGGTCGAGCACTTCGTCGAGCCGGCCGGATTCCTCGCCGGAGCGGACCATCGCCCGGAAGAGGCGGTCGAAGACCTTCGGGTAGCGCTCCATCGCCTTCTCCAGGGAGCTGCCGGCCTCGACGTCGGAGCGGATGCCGGCGGTCGCCTCGCGGATCTGATCGTCCTGGGTCTGGTCTTCCAGCGTCTGCAGCGTCCGCAGCATCGGCATCCCGGAGGCGACCAGGGTCGCGAACTGGCGCGAGAACACGGCTAGCTCCCGCATGTCGACCCGCTGCCATTTCTTGAACACATCCTCGATCGCGAACGGCGTCGTCTTCTCGCTGACGTCGAGGACGATCAGGCCGCGCTGGCGCAGCTGCTCGCCGACCGCCGCCTTCGATTCGGCCTCGATTTCGCCGGCCGAGGTCGACCCGGCCAGGTCCATCGCGCGGAACTGGAAGGTGGTCGCCGCCACTTACATCGCCCCCTGCTGCACGTAGGGCGGGCCGGCGGCGGGCACCGGTGCGGCCGCAGCGGGCGTCTCCCCCCCGAGCAGCCGGTTGAGCTCCTCCGGCACCGCGGCCTGCTGTTCGGCTAGGGAGCGGCTGATCTTGCCGCTGCGCACCAGCCGCGCCAGGTCGGCGTCCATCGTCTGCATCCCGACGGCACCGGAGGTCTGCAGGGCGCCGTAGATCTGGTGCGTCTTGCCCTCGCGGATCAGGTTGCGGACGGCTGGGGTCGGGATCAGCACCTCGCAAGCGACGGCGCGGCCGCGGCCGTCCAGGGTCGGCAGCAGCTGCTGGGTGACGATCCCCTGCAGGGCGATCGAGAGCTGGGTCCGCACCTGCCCCTGCTGGGCGGGCGGGAAGACGTCGATGATCCGGTCCACGGTCTGCGCCGTCGACTGGGTGTGGAGGGTGGCGAAGACGAGGTGGCCGGTCTCTGCCGCGGTCAGCGCGGTCGAGACCGTCTCCAGGTCCCTCATCTCGCCGACCAGGATCACGTCGGGGTCCTGGCGCAGGGCGGCGCGCAGGCCAAGCGCGAAGTCGGGAGCGTCGGAGCCGACCTCGCGCTGGTTGACGATCGACCGCTTGTGGCGGTGCAGGAACTCGATCGGGTCCTCGATCGTGAGGATGTGGTCCTCGCGCTCCTGATTGATGACGTCGATCATCGCCGCCAGGGTCGTGCTCTTGCCCGAGCCGGTGGGCCCGGTGACGAGGACGAAGCCACGCGGTTTGCGGGTCAGCTCCCGCAGCACCTGGGGCACGCCGAGCGAGTCCAGGTCCGGGATCTCCTGCGGGACCAGGCGGAAGGCGGCGCTGACCGAGCCGCGCTGGAAGAAGCAGTTGACGCGGAAGCGGGCGACGCCGGGGATCGCGTAGGCGAAGTCGAGCTGCTGGTTGTTCTCGAACCGCTTGCGCTGGTCGTCGTTGAGAATCCCGTAGACGATCTCGCGCGTCTGCTGCCCGTTGAGGACCGGGAAGCCGTCGATCGGGTGGATCTTGCCCTTCTCGCGGATCGCCGGCGGGAAGCCCGGCGTGATGTGGACGTCTGAGGCCTTGATCTCGACCATGTGGCCGAGCACGGCGGAGAAGTCGAAGTCAGGCAGTGACACGGAGTACCTCCTCGAGGCTGGTTTGGCCGGCACGGACCTTGGCGACCCCGTCCTCGCGCAGGGTCAGCATGCCTTCCTCGCGAGCGAGGGCAGCGATGTCGGTCTCGGCAGCGCGGGCGATCGTCAATTCCTTCAGCGGATCGCTCAGCTTCATCACCGAGTAGATCCCGACCCGGCCGCTGTAGCCGCTCTGGTTGCAGCGAGCGCAGCCGACCGGCTGGTAGGCCTCAACCTCGGCACCGACGCGGACGCCGGCTTCGGCCAGGGTCGCCGGCGGGATCGCGATCCGCTGCTTGCAGGTCGCACACAGCTTGCGCGCCAGCCGCTGCGCAACCACGCAGTCGACCGCCGAGGCAGTGAGGAAGGTCTCGATGCCCATCTCGTTCAGGCGCGCGATCGCGCCGGGGGCGTCGTTGGTGTGCAGGGTGGTCAGCATCAAGTGGCCGGTGAGGGCGGCCTCGATCGCGATCCGCGCCGTCTCCGCGTCGCGGATCTCGCCCACCATCACGATGTCGGGGTCGGCGCGGAGAATCGAGCGCAGGCCGGTGGCGAAGTCGAGGCCGGCCTTGCGGTTGACGTTCATCTGGTTGACGCCGTCGATCCGGTACTCGACCGGGTCCTCGATCGTGATGATCTTCTTCTCGATCTCGTTCAGGTCGCTGAGCGCCGCGTACAGCGTCGTGCTCTTGCCCGAGCCGGTGGGCCCGGTGACGAGAACGGCGCCGTATGCCTGGCGGAAAGCCTGCTCGAAGGTGGCGCGGGCGGAGCCGTCCATCCCGAGGTCGTCGAGCGTGCGGTGGGCGTTGCTTTCGTCGAGGATGCGGATCGTCGCGCCCTCGCCGCGCTGGGTCGGCAGGGTGGTGACGCGGAGGTCGACACGGCGTTCGTCGACCGCGACGCTGACGCGCCCGTCCTGGGGGATCCGCTTCTCGGCGATGTCGAGCTCGCTCATGATCTTCAGGCGCGAGATCACGGCGCCGATCATCCGCTTGGGAACGTGGGCCGACTCCTTCAGGACGCCGTCGACACGGAAGCGGATCCGCAGCTCCCCCTCTTCGGGCTCGAGGTGGATGTCGGAAGCTCCCTCACCCGCCGCCTGGGCGAGGATGCTGTAGACGAGCTTGATCACCGGTGCGTCCTCGGCGCTCGCCTGCATATCGCTGACCGCGGCCAGCGCCGATTCGTCCTCTTCCTCTTCGACGTCCTCGGTGACGATCGCCTCGGCGGCGGCGTTCTGCAGGGTGCCGAGGCGGCCGAGCAGGGACTCGACGTCGGCTTTCGCGGCGACGGCGATCTGGCAGTCGAGGCCAGTCGCGATCTGAATGTCGTCGACCGCGAGCACGTTGGCCGGGTCGGCGGCGGCGACCAGCAGCGTGTGCTGGTCGACATACCCGACCGGCACCGCCATGTAGCGGCGCGCCATCGTCACCGGGAAAAGCGCCGCCGCGGCGACGTCGACGTTGTAGAGGGCGAGGTCGACGTGGTCGAGGCCGTAGCGCTCGGCGGTCGCCATCGAGAGCTGTTCCTCGCTGATCGTGCTCTGCTCCAGCAGCAGCGCCTCCGGCGTGCGACCCGCCGTCCGGGCCGCCTCGATCGCGGTCGAGACGACCTCCGCCGAGGCGAAGCCGAGCTCGACGAGGACGTCGGTGATGAAGCCCCGCGAGTGGCCGCGCTGGCGCGGCGGGGTCAAGCCGGGAGTGCCCTGCTCGACCGGCATCGCCGGCGCCGCCGAGGTTCCCGAGTCGGGGACCGGCTGCAGGTGGCCCGGGAAGCTGGTGCGGTCGTTCGAGCTCATCGCCCGCTCAATCCGGGTGGTAGGTCGTTTCCGGGCCGGCGTAGGCGGCGTCGCGCACCGCCTGGAGCAGGCTCGCCGGGGTCTGGAAGCCGTAGTCGACGGTCGCCTGGGGGATCCCGTCGCTGAGCTGCCGCGGGCGCATCACCACCAGGGCCGGCACCCGGTTGAGGTCGAGGCCGACGGTGATCGACGCGTAGCGGGCGAGCTGGCGGACCGGGACGACGAAGAGCTTGGTGCCGGGAAGCCCGGCGACGTAGTCGGTAGCGGCCCTGGTCAGAGTGCGGTCGATATCGCCGTCGTGGACGACCAGGAGGATCACGACGCGGCCGGACTCGTAGGCGGCGGTGACCGGCGCGGGCGGCGGCGGGGCGGGGACCGAAGTCGGGATTTCACCGCTGCCGGCGCCAACCGCGCCTGCTTCGAGGCTTTCGACCGCACCTTCGACCGCTTCGCCGGGGGTGGCGCCGGTCGCGGTGACGCCGTTGACGCTGGCGACGACGGGGCCTTCTTCCACGGCTTCTTCTTCTTCGCCCCCGCCTTTGCCGAGCAGCATGTAGCCGACCACAAGGATCAGGATCACGACCAGGCCGATCTGGGCCATCGGGTTCTCGTTCAGCTTCTCCCTCATCGCGCCACCGGCTCCTCGGGCGCGGCGATCTGCTCGATGCCGCTGGCGCGCTGGCCGCCAGCCGCGAGCATCAACCTGAAGTCGTGCGGGCTGGAGGCGTACTCGAGCGCCGTCTCCTCGGTGATCCGGCCCTCCATCGCGTAGGTGAGGAGCGCCTGGTCGAAGGTCCGCATCCCGTAGTACTCGCCCTCGGAGATGACCTCGGTGATCTTCCCGGTTTCCTCCGGGTTGAGGATCAGGTCCTGGACGCGCCCGGTGACCACCATCACCTCGGAGGCGGGCACCCGGCCCTCGCCGGTCACATCGGGGACGAGCCGCTGGGCGATCGCTCCCTTCAAGGTCGAGGAGAGCATCACCCGCGCCTGCTGCTGCAGGTGCGGCGGGAAGAAGTCGATGATCCGGTTGATCGTCTCGGTCGCGTCCAGCGTGTGGACGGTCGAGAGGACGAGGTGGCCGGTCTCGGCTGCGGAGAGCGCCGTGCGCACCGTCTCCTCGTCGCGCATCTCGCCGATCAGGATCACGTCGGGGTCCTGGCGCAGGACCCGGCGCATCGCGCGGCCGAAGCCCTTCGTGTCGGAGCCGACTTCGCGCTGGTTGATGATCGAGCGTTTGTCGGCGTGCAGATACTCGATCGGGTCCTCGAGCGTGACGATATGTCGCGCCCGGGTGCTGTTGATGTGGTCGATCATCGCCGCCAGCGTCGTGCTCTTGCCCGAGCCGGTCGTTCCGGTGACGAGGATGATCCCGCGCGACTCCTCGGCCAGCGACCGCACCACCTCGGGCAGGCCGAGCTCCTCGATCGAGCGGATGTCGAAGGGGATCGCGCGGCAGACAATCGAGATCGAGCCGCGCTGCTTGAAGCAGTTGACGCGGAAGCGGGAGACCCCGGAGAGAGAGTAGGAGAAGTCCGCCTCCCCCTCCTCCTCGAATTCCGCCACCGAGCGAGCCTCCGCCATGTCGCGAAACGCCTTCTCGGTGTCCTCCTGACTGAGGTCGCCAAACCCCTCGAGCGCGACAAGTTCCCCGTGCATACGGGCGACCGGCGGCGACTCGACCTTCACATGAAGATCCGAGCCCTCCCGCTCAACGAGGGTGCGCAAAGCTGAGTCGATGTCAAACATCGCGGTAGGTATCGACCGCGAAACAGGTGGTCTTAAGCGGTGGGACGCAAGGGGCGGGATGCGAGGTCGAGGGTGTGGTGCCCCTCCCTCGACCCCCCAACGTCCGCCCCAGTCCCACTAGCAGTAGAGCAGCGTGGCCCAGCCGGCCAGTGCTCGCTTTTCAGCGGCGGCGTGTGGAGAGGGCCGGGTGCCCCTCTCCCGGAGGCTCAAGGAACCACGTTTGAGCCCTGGGGGCTCGTCCAGCTGCGCGACGGTCTCCGGGGGAGGGGCACCCGGCCCTCTCCCCCAGGTAGAGCGAATGCCCTACGCCACCTCGCGCAGTTTCTGTGCCTCGCCGAGACTCTGGAGCTTTTTGAGGCTCTGGTTCTCGATCTGGCGGATCCGCTCGCGGGTGACGTTGAACGTGCGGCCGACCTCGTCGAGGGTGCGCGGGTGCTCGCCGCCGAGGCCGTAGCGAAGCTCGAGTACGCGTCGCTCGCGGTAGGAGAGGTTCTCCAACGCCTCCTTCAGCGCCTCTTTGGTCAGCAGGTCCGCAGCCCGGTCGAACGGGGACTCGGCCTTCTCGTCGGCGATGAACTGGCCGAACTCGGACTCCTCCTCGTCGCCGACCGGCTTCTCCAGCGAGACCGGGGCCTGGGCCGAGCGCTTGATCGAGTCGACCTCCTCGGGATCGATCCCCGTTACCTCGGCGATCTCCTCCGGGGTCGGCTCGCGGCCGAGCTCGGTAACCAGCTTGCGCTCCGCGCGGCCGATCTTGTTCAGCTTCTCGACCACGTGGACCGGGATACGGATAGTCCGCGCCTTGTCGGCGAGCGCACGGGCGATCGCCTGGCGGATCCACCAGGTCGCGTAGGTCGAGAACTTGAAGCCCTTGCGGTAGTCGAACTTCTCCGCCGCACGGACCAGCCCGAGGGTGCCCTCCTGGATCAAGTCGAGGAAAGGCAGTCCCTGGTTTCGGTAGTTTTTCGCGATCGAGACGACCAGGCGCAGGTTCGACTCGACCATTTTCTGCTTCGCGTCGAGGTCGCCGCGCTCAATCCGCTTGGCGAGTTCGACCTCCTCTGCGGCGGTCAGCAGGCGGACTTTGCCGATGTCCTTGAGGAACAGCTGCAAGGAATCGGTGGTCATGTCCGGTTTTAGGTCGAGCGCCTGTTTCTGGCGCCGGCGCCCTTTTTTCCCGGTGTCGGCGGGCATGGCGTCGGCCGCAGCTTTCTGCGCCGGGTCCATGTCCTCTACAAGCTCGATCCCCGACTTCTCGAGGTGGCCGTAGAGATCCTCGACGTCAGACTCGTCGAGATCGACCTCGGAGACGGCCGAGGCGATATCGCCGAAGGTCAGCACGCCAAGCTGCTGCCCGCGATTGATGAGGTTTTTAACCTCCTCCAGCTCCTGAAGCTCTGCTACCAGCATTCGTGTCTACTCGTTTCCCTAGCGCTTGGTGTTTAGTCCTGGGACTTGAAATGCCGTCGCGACCTGAAAGTCGCGCCGGCAGATTAAAAAGCGGACCAAGGAACTGGTCCGCGAATTAAGGCTCAACAACATTTTGCCCGGTTGGGCAGGCGTCAAACTTCCGTCAAACGCGTGTTCGCATAGTAGCGCTTCAGTTTGTAAAGTCAATGCCCGACTCGATCCGCAATCCCACTCCCTTTCTGCGCGCTTTTTGGCAGCGGGCCTACCGTGAGAACGTCACCGGGCTCTCGGCGATGGTCGCCTACAACCTCATGTTGGCGGTCTTCCCCTTCGCCCTCCTGGTCCTCTTCGTCTTCGGCCAGGTCCTCAAGATCGGCGGCGTCGAGACCAGCGTCCTCAGCGATCTCCAGCGCCTCTTCCCCGACGTCGAGCAGCAGACGCTGACCGATGTCCTCAACCGGATCGAGAGCAACTCGACGACGATCGGGATCGCCGCCTTCTTCGGCTCGCTCTGGATCGGCGCCTCCTTCTGGGGCGCAATGGACACCGCCTTCTGTCGCATCTACCACGTCGAGTGCCGCGGCTGGGTCGAGCAGAAGCGCTTCTCCTTCGCGATGCTCGGCGTCGTCCTCCTCTTCATCGCCGCCAGCATCTTCGTGCCGACGATCGAGAGCACGCTGCTCTCCAGCACCGACCGGCTGCCGCTCGGGCTCTCCGACATCAAGGCCATCGACACCGTCCTGCTCCTGGCCGCCGCCCTGTTGGTCACCTTCCTGATCTGCTCGGTGATCTTCTGGGCGGTGCCGAAAGGGCACATGCCCTGGCGCGCGGTCTGGCCGGGCGCCGCCTTCGTCACCGTCGCGGCGGGCCTCGCCAACTGGCTCTTCCCGATCTACCTCTCCAACGTCTCCAGCCTGACCCGCTTCGGCGACGTCCTTGGGTTCGTCCTCATCGCCCTGCTCTGGTTCTACGTGCTCAGCCTGGCGCTGATGGTCGGCGCGGTGATCAACTCGCTGCGCCACGAGCTGCACGACACCGGCGAACTGCCCTACAACGGCACCTCGCCGAAGCCGCCCTGCCACGACTGCGGCGGGCACTCAGGGAAGCGGCCTGACGTGCCAGCGCCGCCAGCTTCCCAATAGGTCAAACAAAATTGTCATATCTTTATTTGGGAACCCTCACTCGGCCAGAGGGGGTGGCCGGGCCGCAGGCACGCGTCTGCGCATGCTGAAACAATCCAATTGATGCAAAAACACCAGAGTTCTGGAAGCGGGTCCAGCGTTTTATCGCCGACCGTCCCCATCGACATAGGGGAGACCTCTCAGCGCCAGCGGATCATCGAGGCGATGATCGACAGCTGCGCCGAGAAGACCTACGCGGCGACGACGATCACCGACATCGTCAGCCACGCGCGGATCTCCCGCACCACCTTCTACAAGCGCTTCGGCGACAAGCGCGCCTGCTTCGCGGCAACCGTCAGCTTCTGCCTCGACGAGCTGCAAGAAGTCGCCCGCGATGCGCGCTCCCCGGCTGATTCGCCCCCGGAGGCCGTGCGCCGGGCGACCGCCGCGATCCTCGCGCGGATGGCGGCGAAGCCGGCGATGGCGCAGCTGCTGACCGGCGACGCGGTCTCGGTCGACCCCGGCGTGGCCCTGCGCTACCGCAAGATCCTGATCCCGGCGCTGGAAGGGCTCTGGGAGAGCGCCGGCGCGCACAAGAACGGCTACATCGACCCCGGCCTCGCCTTCAGCCGGGCCCAGCTGCTGGTCTTCAACCAGACGGCGGCCGGCCGCTCCGACGATCTCCTGGCCCTGCTCCCCGACATCGTCTACCTCGCCGTAGCCCCGTTCGGCGGCCACGAGGAGGCGCTCGCCCAAGCGCGGCTGGCCCAGTCGAACGGCAGACCAGCGGACGAGCGGTGAGCGCCCCGGAGGACCTGCGCAAGTGGCGGCTGCCGCGCGGCCGGCACGGCCTCCCGCGGGAGCTCGTGACCCGCTCCCAGCGCGAGCGCCTGCTCGCCGCCGTGGTCAGGGTCACCGCCGCCCGCGGCTACGAGGCGACCACCGTCGCCGACATCCTCGAGGAGGCCGGGGTCGGCAGGGAGAGCTTCTACGAACTGTTCGCTGACAAGCGGGACTGCATGCTGGCGGCGCACGCGATCCTGGTCGAGGACCTGGAGGCGAAGGTTCGCGCCGCCTACGCGCAGGCCGGTCCCTGGCAGGAGCGGGTCACGAGCGCGCTCGCGGCGGCGCTCGAGTGGTTCGCCTCCGACCCCGCGGCGGCTCGCTTCACCGTGGTCGAGCTCGCCGCGGTCGGCCCCGTCTCTCGCGCCCGCTTCCAGGACGCCTTCGCCCGCTTCGTCGCGCTAATCGACGAGGGGATGGAGGACAACGGCGCCGCGCCGGAGCTGGCGCAGGCGACGAGCCTGGGCGTCGGCGCCGCCCTCGCCCGGATCTATGAAGAGGTCGTGCTCGACCGGGCGGCGGAGCTGCCCTCACTGCTCCCCGACCTCACCTACGAGGCGCTGGTCCCGTTCCTCGGCGAAGAGGCTGCGAGCGCCGAGCGCAACCGCGCCGCCGCTATCGGTCGCTGAGGGCGGTGTGCAGGCCGCTGACCAGCTCTTCGGCCAGCTGGCGCCCGCCGCCGAAGCGAAGCTCGCCGATCTCGCCGTCGTTGACGGCGTTGAACCACTTCGAGGTCGACCCGATCGCGAAGGCCCCGGGGCTGCGAACGAGCTCTGAGTCGCAGGCGACGACCTTGCCGCCCTCGACCTTCACGGTGACCCCGGCCGGGTCACCGGTCGTGTCCGATTCGACCTCGAGCTGGCAGGACCCGGCGACGTCCATCGGCAGCCCGACCAGCGGGGTCGCCAGCATGAAGGCGGCCTCGATGTCGACCGGCGTCACCGGCGTCGCCCGCTCCCGCATGTAGAGGAGCTCACAGCGGCCGGCCGCGGCCAGCGGCGCGATTCCCCGGCGGGCCCACTCGGTGACCGTGTACGGAGTGCCCGCGCCCTGGCTAGGCCGGGCCTCGATCAGCCCCGCCATCCGCATGCTCGCGAGCCGGCGCTCCAGCGCCGGGTAGCTGAGCTCGGCGATGCGCCGGTCGAGTTCGGTCAGCGACATCGGCGTCCAGGCCAGCCGGCGCATGATCGTCGATCCCCAGCCGTCGATGAAGGCCTTGATCACGCCCTTGGCCCCGCCGGTTTCCAGCGAGATGCCGCCGTCGGGGGCGTGCTGCAGCCAGGCCTCGAGCCGGTCAGCGACTTCGAGCAGCTCCCGCCCCATCGGCGTCAGCTCGTTCTCGACCGCGTAGGGCATCTGCTGGGTCGGGCGTTTATCGACGACGCCGATCTCGGTGAGGCTGGCGAGGTGGCCGCGCAGGGTCGTCTGCGCCGGCAGACCGGTCGCCCGCCGCAGTTCGGCGAGGCGCATCGGGCGCTCCGCCAGGGCGCGCAGGATCATCATGTTGAGCGGCGTCGCAAGGACCGTGAGCGCGCGCTCGCCAGCGCGATAGCGCTGCTCTTCTGGCGCTCGGACTGACTCCGGGCCTAGTTCGGCTGCCGCCTCGGTGGCTGACGCTTCAACTGGACTGCCCAAAAGTGCTCTCCCCTTTCGGACAGTTAGGTTATCAGGAGTTTTTTACTGGAACAAGTATGTTTTATAAACGAACAATCGCGTCTATCCGATTGCAGAGCGCAATGCGAGGGTTAGCGGGGTCGGTTCGAGAGGTGGCAGCAGGTCCATTCCGCTCGGGTCGCTGACTACCGTCTCGGTCGCCAGCCCCTCGACCAGGGGGCGGGCAACGCCGGCGTCGACCGGGGTGACCAGGCCGATCCAGAGCGAGGAGAGCCGCGGGGAGAGCACCGGGACGGAGACCCGCAGCGGCGGCCGCTGGTCGAGCGCGCGAGCGAGCTCGTCGATCATGCCGCCGTAGGTGGTCACGTCGGGCCCGCCGATCTGCAGCTCCCGGTCGATCGGCAGGCCGAGATCGGCGGCGGCAGTGAGGTGGGCGACGGCGTCGGCGACCGCGATCGGCTGGGTCCGGGTGTCGATCCAGCGCGGAGTGACCATCACCGGCAGGCGGCGGACCAGGTAGTAGACGGTGCGGAAGGACTCACTGCCGGATCCGATCACCGCGGCGGCCCGGAAGTAGGCGACCGGGACCTCGCCCGCGATCAGCGCCTCGGCGGTCGCGTGGCGGCTGGCAAGGTGCTCGGACCCCTCCCCCAGCCCGCCCAGGTACGCGATCCGGCGCACCCCGGCGGCGGCCGCGGCGCGGGCGAAGTTGAAGGCGCCGTCGTAGTCGCGCCGGGCGAAGTCACCGTCGGAGCCACGCCCCATCGAGTGGACCAGGTAGTAGGCGACCTCGACGCCTTCCAGGGCCGGTCCCAAGGTGTCCGGCCGGAGCACGTCGGCTTCGACCACCTCGCAGCCCGCCTCCTGCAGGTCCCGGGCGCGCCCTGGGCCCCGAGCCAGCGCACGCACGTCCTGGCCGTCGGCCAGCAGCCGCTCGCAGAGCAGCCCGCCGATGTACCCGGTGCTCCCGGCAACCGCGATCACACGGTCAACCTACCCCCGAGCGAGCGAGTTACCCGTAGCGCTCGCCGGTGACCGCCCTCAGCTTGGAGCGGTCGTGGCGGGCGTGGATGCGGCGCACGGTGCCGGAGCGCGAGCGCATCACCAGCGATTCCGTGGTCGCGCCGGCGCCGCGGTAGCGGACGCCCTGGAGGACGTCGCCGTCGGTGACGCCGGTGGCGGAGAAGAAGACGTCGTCGCCGGAACAGAGGTCGTCGGCTGTGAGGATGCGGTCAAGGTCGTAGCCGGCGTCTAGCGCAGCCTGTCGCTCGCCGTCGTCGCGGGGCCAGAGGCGGCCGATCAGCTGCCCGCCCATCGACTTCAGGGCAGCGGCCGAGAGCACGCCCTCGGGCGTGCCGCCAATCCCCCACAGCAGGTCGACCGGGGAGCGTTCGCTGACCGCGAGCAGCGCCGCCGAGACGTCGCCGTCGCTGATCAGGCGGATGCGGGCGCCGGCCTCGCGGACTTCGCGCATCGCCTCCTCGTGGCGCGGGCGGTCGAGCATGACGACGATCACGTCGCCGACGCTGCCGCCCTTGCGCTCGGCGATCAGCTTCAGCGTCTCCGACAGCGGCCGGTCGAGGTCGAGCAGATCGGCGATCTCCTCACCCCCCGCCATCTTTTCCATATAGACGCAGGGGCCCGGGTCGAACATCGACCCGCGCTCGGCCAGGGCGATCACCGCCAGGGCGCTGGGCATGCCGCGGGCGCAGAGAGTCGTCCCCTCCAGCGGGTCGACCGCGATGTCGACCACCGGGGGTGAGCCGTCACCGATCTGCTCGCCGTTGAAGAGCATCGGGGCTTCGTCCTTCTCGCCCTCGCCGATCACGACGACGCCGTCCATCGCCACGGAGTCGAGCACGAAGCGCATCGCGTCGACGGCGGCGCCGTCGGCGGCGAGCTTGTCGCCGCGCCCGACCCAGCGGGCGGCGGCGAGCGCGGCCGCCTCGGTCACCCGGACCAGCTCCAGGGCGAGGTTGCGGTCGGGCTTCGCCTGCGAAGTCTCGGCCATCGGCGCGCAGGCTATAGGGTCGCCGCATGGATAGGCGTTGGGGACTGACGCTGCCGCTGCCGGGCACCTCGCTCGCCGACCACGGTGAGCTCGTCAAGCGCGCCGAGGCAGCCGGCTACACCGACCTCTGGACCGGCGAGACGGCCGGGCCCGACGGCTTCACGCCGCTCACCCTCAGCGCCGCATGGACCGAGCGGATGCGGCTCGGTACCGGGATCGTCGGCGTCTTCCAGCGCGGCCCGGCGCTGCTCGCGCAGGAGACCGCGGCGCTCGCCGACGCCTCCCGCGGCCGCTTCGTGCTGGGGATCGGCTCCTCCTCGGACCGGATCGTCGAAGGCTGGAACGGGATCCCCTTCGAGAAGCCGCTGAGCAAAGTCCGCGA
The DNA here is from genome assembly GCA_036277915.1 of Solirubrobacterales bacterium. Classification (GTDB taxonomy): domain Bacteria; phylum Actinomycetota; class Thermoleophilia; order Solirubrobacterales; family 70-9; genus VAYN01. Next base: position 9,481 of record DASUMA010000019.1, on the reverse strand, counting down.
GACGCTCGACTTCCTCCAGACCGCGCTCAAGGGCGAGCGCACCGAGACCGGGTTCAAGCTCGAAACCGCACCGGCGCACGAGATCCCGATCGTGCTGGCGGCGCTACGCGGGAAGATGCTGGAGTTGGCGGTCGAGCGGGCGCAAGGCGCCTTCACCAACTTCCTCCCGCTCGCCGGGCTGCCCAAAGTCGCCGCGCAGGTCGAGGGCGCGCCGGAGGGCTTCGAGCTGCTCTGCCGCTTCTTCTGCATCCCCGGCGAGCGCGAGCAGGTCGAGCCGTTGGCCCGCTTCATGTTCTCCTCCTACATCACCGTCCCGGTCTACGCCAACTTCTACCGCTGGCTCGGCTACGGCGAGCAGATCGAGCCGATGGTCTCCGCCTGGGAGTCCGGCGACCGCCAGGCCGCGGCGGCGGCCGCGCCGTGGGAGTTGATCGAGGACATGTTCATCTTCGGCTCCCCGGAGCAGATGCGGGAGCGGCTCGAGGCCTTCGTCGCCGGCGGGATCACGCTGCCGATCCTGACCACGATCGTCCCGCCCGACAAGCTCGGCGAGACGATCGAGGCGCTGGCTCCCGCCTAGCCGGCCGGGGTCGCAGCTGGGTCGGCCAGCGAGGCGTAAGCGTCGGGGCGCCGCGTGGTCAGGAACGGGAACAGCTCCAGCCAGTCGCGGCGCTGGTCGAGGTCGAGGTCGGCGACGAGCACAGCCGGCTCGTTGCGCGGTGCCTGGACGAGGACGCGGCCGTAGGGGTCGGAGATAAAGGAGGAGCCGTAGAAGGTCAGCGGATCCTCCTCGCCGATCCGGTTGACGGCGACCATAAAGGTGCCGTTGGCGATCCCGTTGGCGACGATCACCCGCTCCCAGAGCGGTTGCGTGTCGAAGTCCGGGTGGTCGGGCTCGGAGCCGATCGCGGTCGGGTAGATCAGCACGTCAGCGCCCTCGAGGCTGTAGGCGCGGGCGAGCTCCGGGAACCACTGGTCCCAGCAGGTCGGCAGGCCGAGCTTCGCCTCGCCGAGCCCGAGCAGCGGGAAGGGCGAGCCCTCGGCCGGGCCCTGGCGGAAGTACTGGTCCTCGTAGTAGCCGGCGGTGATCGGGATGTGGAGCTTGCGGGTCCGCGCCAGCAGCTCACCGTCGGGGGCGACGACGATCGCGGTGTTGAACCCGAGGCCGTCCTCCGCGTCGGCGCGCTCGTATAGCGAGGCGTGAACGTGGATCCCCGTGTCCTTCGCGAGGCTGGCGGCGAACTCGTGGGTGGGGCCGCCGGGGAGCTCCTCTGGCTCAGTGCCCACGGCCTGGGGGCCGCCCGGGTCGGTGGCGAAGTACTTGCTCAGGGTCAGCTCCTGCAGGCAGACCAGCTGCACGCCCTCGGCGGCGGCCATCTCGACCCCGGCACGCAGGGCGGCTTTGTGCTCCTCGGGATCGGCGTGCCAGCGGTGCTGGACGGCGCCGATCCGGAATGGCTCGCGGGTCGGCGGGCGCGTGCGGGCGGGAGAATTGCTTGAACTGTCGGCGGTGATGAGTCGTATCTGCTCCATGCCCCCGACAATAGGAGAAACGTGAGCTCGCAGATCGACTCCACCCCGGCCGCAGACGGCTTTCGTATGCCTGCGGAGTACGAGCAGCACAGCGGCTGCTGGATAGTTTGGCCGCAGCGTCCAGATAACTGGCGTTTGGGGGCAAAGCCGGCCCAAAAGGCCTTCGCCGAGGTCGCCGCTGCGATCGCCGAGTCCGAGGCGGTGACGGTCGCCGTCTCCGACTCCCAATTTGAGCACGCGCGCTCGCTGCTGCCCGCTTCGGTCCGCGTCGTTGAGATGTCCACCGACGACTCCTGGGTCCGCGACACCGGCCCGACCTTTGTGATCGACGCCGGGGGACGGCGCCGTGGGGTCGACTGGCGCTTCAACGCCTGGGGCGGCCTCGACGGCGGGCTCTACTTCCCCTGGGACCGCGACGACCGGGTCGCCGCGAAGATCCTCGAGATCGAAGGGGCCGCGCGCTACCGAGCCCCGTTCGTGCTCGAGGGCGGCGCGATCCACGTCGATGGCGAGGGCACCGTCCTCACCACCGAGGAGTGCCTGCTCAACCCGAACCGCAACCCGGAGCTCTCACGCGAGCAGGTCGAGCAGAACCTGCACGAGTACCTCGGAGTCGAGAAGGTGCTGTGGCTCGACCGCGGCGTCTTCGAAGACGAGACCGACGGTCACGTCGACGAGCTGGCGAACTTCGTCCGGCCTGGCGTCGTGCTGCTGACCTGGACCGAGGACGAGAGCGATCCGCAGTACGCGATCTCGCTCGACGCCCGCAAGCGATTGGAAGCGATGACCGACGCCAAGGGGCGCTCACTCGAGGTCATCCTCATCCCCTCCCCCGGCCCGCTGGAGATCACAGCCGAGGAGGCGGCCGGCGTCGACGCGGTCGAGGGCACCTACCCACGCACCGCCGGGGACCGGCTGCCGGCCTCCTACGCCAACTTCTATATCGGCAACTCGCGGATCGTCTTCCCGCTGCTCGACGAGCGCACCGACGACGAGGCGAAGGAGATCCTGAGTGGGTGCTTCCCGGAGCGCGAGGTGGTCGGAGTGCCGGCGCGCGAGATCATCCTCGGCGGCGGCAACATCCACTGCATCACGCAGCAGGTGCCGGCCGCAGGCTAGGCGCGGCCGGCCAGTGACAGGGCGTAGTCGCCGGCGGCGTCGGTGAACCATCCGCGCAGCTCCAGCCCGGCGCCGGCGTAGACCGATTCCAGCCGCTCGCGGGTGAACTTGGTCGAGATCTCAGTCCGCATCTCCTCGTCGGGGGCGAAAGAGATCTCAAGGTCGAGATTCTCGAGCCGGACCTCCTGGGCGACCAGCGAGCGCAGGCGGATGTCCATCCGCTCTGCCTCGTCGTCGTAGCGGGCGACGTGCTCGAAGTTGTCGAGGTCGAAGTCGGCGCCGAGCTCGCGGTTCAGCACTTCCAGCACGTTCTTGTTGAACTCGGCGGTGACCCCGGCGGAGTCGTTGTAGGCGTCCTCGAGGCGGCTCCGGTCCTTGATCAGGTCGGTCCCCAGCAGGAGGCTGTCCCCCGGCCCGAGCAGCGCCCCGATGCGCTCGAGGAAGGCGTGGCGCTGGCGCGGGTAGAGATTGCCGATGGTGCCGCCGAGGAAGGCAATCATCCGGGTGCCGTCACCGTCGGGGATCCGCTCCAGGTGCTGCTCGAAGTCACAGACGAGGCCGTGAACCTCGAGGCCCGGGTACTCGTCGACCAGGTCGGCCGCGGTGCGGTGGGTGATCTCCTCGGAGATGTCGACCGGGACATAGGTGTTGAGTGCGCCGGCGTCGCGCATCGCGCTGAGCAGGTGGCGGGTCTTCGCGGCCGAGCCGGAGCCGAGCTCGACCAGCGTCGCCGGGCTGCCGGCGGCGGCGAGGATCTCGGGCGAGCGGCCGGCGAGGATCTCCCGCTCGGCCCGGGTCGGGTAGTACTCGGGTAGCTCGGTGATCTGCTCGAAGAGGATCGAGCCGCGATCGTCGTAGAAGTATTTCGGCGCCAGCTCCTTCGGGTAGGCGCAGAGGCCGGCGCGGACGTCGCGCGCCATCGTCGCGGCGGCGTCAGCGTCGAGATGAACGTCGATCGCGATCATGCGTTCCTCGCGCAGCGCAGTCCGGCGAAGATCTGGCTGCGCTGCGGCAGGTCCCAGTTGCGGAAGCTCGGCCGGGCGACGCGCGGGTGAGTGGCCCAGGCGCCGCCGCGCAGGACTTTGTACTCGTCGCCGAAGAAGACCTGCGAGTACTCCTTGTAAGGGAAGGCGCGGAAGCCGGGGTATGCGAGGAAGTCCGAGGAGGTCCATTCCCAGCCATGGCCGAGCCCATCCAGGTGCGGCCGCGCCGCCTCCCACTCGTGCTCGCTCGGCAGCCGCTTGCCCGCCCAGCGGGCATAAGCGTCGGCCTGGTGCCAGGAGACGTGGATGACGGGATGGTCGGGATCGATCGCGTCGCGGCGGCCCATCGCTGTCTCAACCCAGCCGTCTCCGTCGGACGCCCAGTGGGACGGTGGCTCGGCCCCGGTCTCCTCCATGAACTTCAAGTACGAGGAGTTGGTCGTCGCGGATCGGTCGATCTCGAAAGCCTCGAGCGCGACCGCATGGCGAGGGCGCTCGTTGTCGTAGGCGAAGCCGTGCGCGGGAGCGCCGATCTCGTGCTCGCCCGCCTCGATCAGGACGGTCCCCGGGTGGCCACCCGTCGCTGCGGCGATGCGATCGCGATAGCGCTGCGGCAACTCGTATCCCTCGACCAGCTGCAGCAGCTGCAGCATCGTCTCGTTGTGCTGGTGCTCGTGCGCGAGCAGCATCTCGTAGACGAAGCCTTCGCGCAGCAGCGGGTCCTCCGCGTCGGCGTCGACCTCGACCGAGTCGAGCACCTCGAGCGTGCGCTCGCGGACGTCGGCCATGTAGGCGCGCAACTCGGCGTCGCGCAGGATCGGCAGCTGATCGCGGATCTTGCGCGGGTTCTCGATCGCGTCGTAGAAGCGGCCGAGGTCGCCGTGCAGCGGCTCGCGCTCGCCGATCGTCTGCACCAGCCAGAGCTCCTCGAAGTTGGCGATGTGACCGAGGTCCCAGGCCAGGGGGCTAAGCAGGGGCGAGTAGACCCGGTTGAGCTGCTCTTCGTCCAGCGGCTCGATCAGCTCCAGGGTGAGCTCCCGGGCCTCGGAGAGTGCCTCCGCGATCGCTGCCTTGGAGTTTGCCGTCACCTCGGTCGCGATGTGAAAACCCTACACAGGCTCAAAAAGACTCGTGTGAACCATCGAGTGATGCATTTCCGACGCTATGGGGTCGGTAAAGCATCACTCGATCCCCGGGGCGTCTAAGCTGCCGCCCGGATGAGGGTCGAGGGAGCAGGAGCGCTGGTAGCCGGGGGGGCATCGGGCCTCGGCGAGGCGACGGCGCGGGCGCTCGCGGCCGACGGGGCGCGGGTGGTGATTGCCGACCTCAATGAGGAGCGTGGCAGCGCCCTGGCGACTGAGATCGGCGCCGAGTTCCTGGCTGCCGACGTCACCGATGCTGAGGCAGTGCAAGCCGCGGTGGAGCGCGCCGCAGCGGCGGACGACGGGCTGCGGATCTCGGTCTGCTGCGCCGGCATCGGCTGGGCCGAGCGGCTGGCGCGGACCCGCGGACCCCACGACCTCGAATACTTCTCCAACGTCGTCAAGGTGAACTTGATCGGGACCTTCAACGTGCTGCGCCTGGCCGCGGCCTCGATGATCGGCAACGAGGCCAACGAGGAGGGTGAGCGCGGCGTCTGCGTCAATACCGCCTCGATCGCCGCCTTCGACGGCCAGATCGGCCAGATCGCCTACTCCGCCTCCAAGGGAGGCATCGTCGGCATGACCCTGCCGGCGGCCCGCGACATGGCCTCCAAGGGCGTGCGCGTGATGACGATCGCCCCCGGCCTCTTCGACACGCCCTTGCTCGCGGCCCTGCCGGAGGCCGCCCGCGAGTCCCTTGGCGCCAGCATCCCCTTCCCCTCCCGCCTCGGCCGCACCGAGGAGTACGCCCAGCTGGTCGGCCAAATCGTCGCCAACCCGATGCTCAACGGCGAGACGATCCGCCTCGACGGCGCCGTCAGGATGGCGCCGAAGTAACGCTCCCCCGGGCGAGCTACCTGCGGACACTGCAGTACTAAATTGGTACTAGATTAGTCCGCGAAGTCTGCGGGATAAATCGACGGGGAGGGGTGTGGTTGCGTGCGGCACTTTGCGGGGGAGATCAGGGCTGTCAGAAACTGGCGAGGCGCGTGTGTCGCGATGGCTGGCATCGCGTTGCTCGCCGTGCCCGGCGTGGCTACCGCCAGCCGAGTGCAGAGCGATCAGGCGGAAGCAGCGTGTTCACTTCCGGACCAGAGAAGCGGATTCCCATGCGCCGCCCAATTCACCCTTCGTGGCACCAACGGCTACCGCGTAACGGTCTCCGGCGAACCAGGCGGACCCGAACATAAGGCCGTCACGATCCTTGTCGAGCGACCCGGGCAATCCGCCACCTACACCGGCGACGGCACTGTTACCGCGAACAGCATCGACGCCCACTTCCGGCATTTCGGAAGGATTGCCGTGCATTTCCACGCCAAGGAGATCAGGCGCGTAAGAGTGCGAGGCAACTGCCTCAGCGACAGTCGCGTTTCGGCTAAGGCGCGGTTTGGCACCTTCACGGGCCTGATCCGCTTCCGCGGCGAGGGCGGCTACACCGAAGTCTCGACTCGCCACGTCCATGGTGGCACTGGCGACCCAAGGGCGATCAGGCCGTACCCAGAGTGTGGGCCGTACTCCGCGCTAAGCGGGGTCGGCCTGCTGGCAGTCGCGGAAGATGGGCCTATATTCTCTGTTGGCCCTGAAGGCTTCATGACCAGAACGGGGCCCCTATCGGTGCCCAATCCACAGAGCTATGTGTTCCGGGCGATCGACGTGGAAAAATCGAATGGGATCGTCATCGCGCGGGACGCTATTGCTGTCGGGCAGCCCGATACCTTTTCCTTCGACGACGCTCTCACCGCCGCCACCATCGCCCCACCTGCACCATTCAGCGGCACCGCCACCTTCCAGCAAACGGCTCGCGGCACGAAAAACTGGACGGGCTCCCTCGCGGTCTCGCTGCCTGGCAAGGAAATGTTGCCGCTGACCGGACCCAGTTTCAGCGCCGATCTCCACCGCTGGCCGGTCGGGTAAGTCGGCTGAGTCCTTCCTTTTCTGGCAATAACCCAGGAAAGGTAGGACTCGCTAGTCGGTGCCGTCGGCCTCGGGGTCTAGCCAGACGCGCTTGCGCCAGGGTGGGGTGATGGTGAAGGTCGCGCGGGTGGTGGTGGCGATGGGCTCGAGGGGGATCAGGTGGACGCGAGGGCCGGGGGTGAAGCGGGGGCCGCGGTCGGCGCCGGCGGCGTTGCCGGCGTGGCTGCCGCCGGAGACGAGGAGGAGGCCGGTCTCGGGACCCCAGCCGTTGTCGGCGCGGGCGCCGATCGTCTCGGCGAGCTCCTTCAGCGGGTCGAAGCCGGCGTCGGAGCCCCAGTTAGCGACGCCGCGCTCGTAGTTGAAGCCTGCGTGGGAGGAGGCGCGCTCCGCGACGCTGCCGTCGGGGCCGATGCGGATCTGCACCGACTCCCAGTCGTCGTGGTGGAACCCGGCGTCGCCGGCGACAGGGACGCCGCGGAAGGTCGCGGAGTCGGCGTAGTAGGTCCAGTACTGGAGATAGAGATTCCCGGCCCGCTCGCCGGAGCAGTCGGCACCCGCCGCTTCGGAGTCCTCCCTCTCCCCCGCCCTGCAATCGATCACATGGACGAACGCGGCCACTGGCAATCGCTCGTCACTCCGATACACCAGCCCCTCGTCGTCCCCGTCCCCACACACCGGATCGCGGCACTCGCGAAAGTCGACCGGCAACGCCCGCGATCCCGGCTCAAACGCGATCGTCGGCATATGCCGCCGCACCAGCCTCCCCACCTCGGTCCCGTAGGCGGCGATTAACACCGGCTCGTCCCCGCACCCATCCGCCAAGGCAGCCCCGCAGAGGATCCGCGAAAGCACCGTTCGCGCCAGACCTGCACCGGGCACCCGGACGCCCGCCAGAATCAGGCCAGCGAGGAGCAGCGAGACGACGCAAACCGTCCCCACCCACTCGACCGTCGACTGCCCGCGCTCTGTTTTCCGCACCCCCGACTAAGCGTCGGGCGGCACGAGTGTCTCCCCCAGGGCCGTCGAGGGGAGCGATCGTGGGTGAATGGCGAGCGCCGGACCAAGCGAGGCAAGGACGCAGGGAGTCCGAATAGCAGCGCTATTTGGACGACCGAGGACGCAGCATCGCGCCGGTCCGCCGCCGCCAGCCGCCCGCGAGCGCGACGCTCGCCGGCCCTGCCTAGAGGTTCTGAATCTCGGCGGCGATGTCCGCGGCGGCCTGTTTGGCATCCGCGAAGAGCATCGAGGTGTTCGGTTCGTAGAAGAGGTCGTTGTCGATGCCGGCGAAGCCCGGGGAGAGCGAGCGCTTGATCACGATCACCTGCTGCGCTTCGGAGACCTCGATGATCGGCATTCCGGCGATCGGCGAGTCCGGGTCGTTTTTGGCGGCCGGGTTGGTGACGTCGTTGGCGCCGACGACGACGGCGACGTCGGTGCGCGCCATCTCCGGATTGATCTCCTCCATCTCCTTCAGGTTCTCGTAGGCGACGTCGGCCTCGGCGAGGAGCACGTTCATGTGGCCGGGCATGCGGCCGGCGACCGGGTGGATCGCGTAGTTGACCGTGACGCCGCGCTTCTCCAGCTCGTCGGCGACCTCCTTGATCGCGTGCTGGGCCTGGGCGACCGCGAGGCCGTAGCCGGGCACGATCACGACCGTGTCGGCGTAGGCGAGCTTGATCGCCGCGTCCTGGGCGCCGACGGAGACGTGCGGGCGCTCCTCGGTGCTGCCGCCACCGCCACCGGCGGGGGCGCCGCCGAAGCCGGAGAAGAGGATGTTGGCGACCGAGCGGTTCATCGCCGTCGCCATCTCCAGGGTGAGGATCGTTCCCGAGGAGCCGACCAGGGTGCCGGCGACGATCAGCGCGACGTTGTCGAGCGCAAAGCCGGCGGCCGCGGCGGAGAGCCCGGTGAAGGCGTTCAGCAGCGAGATCACAACTGGCATGTCGGCGCCGCCGATCGGCAGCACGACCAGGTTGCCGAGGATCCCGGCGGCGATCAGGATGCCGATGAAGGTGAGCTGCGAGGGATCGTCATTGTTGGTGGCGATGCTGACGCAGGCGGCGACGATGCCGATCACGAGGATGCCGTTGATCACCTGCTGGCCGGGCACCGCCAGCGGCCGGGTCGGGATCAGGTCCTGGAGCTTGGCGAAGGCGATGTTGGAGCCCCAGAAGGAGACCGAGCCGACGACGCCGGCGAAGAGGATCGGGATCAGCTCGTCGAGCGGGATCTCCTCGCCCAGCGAGATCCCGTGGCGGATCTCCGACCAAGCGATCAGCGCCACGGCGCCGCCGCCGACGCCGTTGTAGAGGGCGACCATCTGCGGCATCTCGGTCATCTGCACGCGGATCGAGGCGATCACGCCGACGGCGGTGCCGATCCCGAGGCCCAGCGCGATCAGGCCCCAGTTGCCCATCCCGTCGAGCAGCAGGGTGGTGACCACGGCAATCGCCATGCCGCCGGCGGCGATCAGGTTGCCGCGCTTGGCGGTGGTCGGGTGCGTGCCCTGTTTGATCCCGATGATGAAGAGGGAGAAGGCGACGATGTAGAGCGCCGTGGCGGCGTCGCCGCCCGGCTCGAAGACCGCGGCGGGCATCAGGTGCCGCCCCCGCCGGCCTTGCTGTCGGCCTCAGCCTTCGGCTTCGGCTTTTTGGAGAACATGCCGAGCATCCGGTCGGTGACCATGAAGCCGCCGACGATGTTGATCGCGCCGAAGGCGATCGCGATCGTCCCGATCACGTACTCGAGGCCGTCGTTGGCGAACCCGACGACGATCAGGCCGCCGAGCAT
>DASUMA010000018.1:0-47417 GCA_036277915.1 Solirubrobacterales bacterium | reverse complement strand
ACGCCTACCTCTGCGCGGTCGACGGCGCTGCGCACGAGGCCGGGTCGGGCCCGCTGGGCGGCATCCCGGTAGCGGTCAAGGACCTCTTCTGCACCGAGGGCACGCCGACCACGGCCGGCTCGCGCATCCTCGAGGGCTACCGCCCGCCCTACACCGCGACCGCGGTTCGCAAGCTGGGCGAGGCCGGCGCGCGGCTGCTGGGCAAGACCAACATGGACGAGTTCGCGATGGGCTCCTCGAACGAGAACTCCGCCTACGGGCCGGTGCTGAACCCGTGGGACCGCGGCCGCGTCCCCGGCGGCTCCTCCGGCGGCTCGGCGGCAGCCGTGGCCGGCGACCTCGCGCCCTGCGCGCTCGGCACCGACACGGGCGGCTCGATCCGCCAGCCGGCAGCGCTGTGCGGCATCGTCGGCCTCAAGCCCACCTACGGCTCGATCTCCCGCTACGGGATGATCGCCTTCGCCTCCTCGCTCGATCAGTGCGGCCCGCTGACCCGCGACGTCACCGACGCGGCGCTGCTGCTGGCGGCGCTGCAGGGCCGCGACCCCTGCGACTCGACCTCGGTCGGGATCGAGGGCGGCATCGTCGCCCCCAGCCGCGAGGACCTCAGCGGGCTGCGCTTCGGCGTCCCCATCGAGCTCTCCCGCGACGCGATCGACGCCGGCGTCCGCGCCAGCTTCGAGGCGACCCTGGAGCGGATCGAGTCGCTCGGCGGCGAGATCGCCGAGGTCTCGCTGCCCAGCGCCGAGCACGGCATCTCCGCCTACTACGTGATCGCCCCGGCCGAGGCCTCCTCCAACCTCGCCCGCTACGACGGGGTCCGCTACGGGATGCGCAAGGGCGGCGACGGCGACCTCCTGGAGATGTACGAGACGACCCGGGCGGAGGGCTTCGGGCCCGAGGTGAAGCGGCGGATCATGCTCGGCACCTACGCGCTCTCCTCCGGCTACTACGACGCCTACTACGGCCAGGCCCAGAAGGTGCGGACGCGGATCGCCCAGGACTTCGACGCGGCCTTCGGGGACGTCGACTTCGTGGTCACCCCGACCTCGCCCTCGGTCGCCTTCGGGCTCGGCGAGAAGACGGACGACCCGCTGGCGATGTACCTCAACGACTTCTTCACCGTGCCGATGAGCCTGGCTGGGATCCCGGCGATCTCGATTCCCTCCGGCCTCGCCCAGCCCGAGGGCGGCGGCGCTGAGCTGCCGGTTGGGTTCCAGATCGCCGCCCCGGCCTTTGCCGAGCAGAAGCTGCTTGAGGCGGCCTACGCGCTGGAGCAGGGGATCGGGTTCGAGCAGGAGGCGGGATCGCGCCGGCCGTGGAGCGGAGGGTCCGGTGGCTGAGCTGGAGGCCGTGATCGGGCTCGAGATCCACGTCCAGCTGGCGACGCGGACGAAGATGTTCTGCGGCTGCGAGCTCTCCTTCGGCGACGAGCCCAACGTCCACACCTGCCCGGTCTGCCTCGCCCACCCGGGCGTGCTGCCGACCGTCAACGAGCAGGCGATCCGCTACGCCCTGCAGATCGCCGCGGCTCTGGAGTGCGAGGTGGCGCCGCGCTCGATCTTCCACCGCAAGAACTACTTCTATCCCGACAGCCCCAAGGCGTACCAGATCAGCCAGTACGACATCCCGATTGCCGGCGCCGGCAAGCTCGGGGACGTCCGCATCCACCGCGCCCACCTCGAGGAGGACGCGGCGAAGATGATCCACGTCGGCGAGTCGGGCCGGATCCACGGCTCCGGCGCCTCCCTGGTGGACTTCAACCGCGGCGGCACGCCGCTGGTCGAGATCGTCACCGAGCCCGACCTGCGCGGCGCCGCCGAAGCGGCCGAGTGGGCCCGCCTGCTGCGGGAGACGGTGCGCCAGCTCGGCGTCTCCGACGTGAATATGGAGGAGGGCAGCCTCCGGGTCGACGCCAACGTCTCCGTGCGCCCGGCCGGGTCGAGTGAGCTGGGGACGAAGACCGAGCTCAAGAACATGAACAGCTTCCGCTTCCTCCAGCGCGGCGTCGAAGCCGAGATCGAGCGCCAGCGCGAGCTCGTCACCTCGGGCGGGTCGGTGACCCAGGAGACGCTCCACTTCGACCCCCGCAGCGGCAACCTGACCTCCCTGCGCTCGAAGGAGGAAGCTCACGACTACCGCTACTTCCCCGAGCCCGACCTGGTCACGCTGGCGCCGACGGAGGAGATGCTGCGCGAAGCCCGAGAAGCGCTGCCCGAGCTCCCGGCCGCGCGCGCGGCCCGCTACGAATCGCTCGGCCTGGACTCCGATCCGGCGCGGCTGCTCGCCCGCGAGCCGGAGGTGGCTGCCTACTTCGACGCGGTCTGCGCCAAGGCGGCGGACCTCGAGCCCAGGGTCGTCGCCAACTGGGTCACCGGCGACTACACCGCGGAGCTGCGCAAGGCAGACGAGGGCGCCGCGATCGACACCGTCCCGGCCGAGAGTCTCGCCCGCGTCGCGGAGCTTGTGGCCGCCAAGCAGATCTCCCACGGCAGCGGCAAGCAGGTCCTTGCTGCTCTCGTCGCGGATGGGGGAGACCCCGACGCGATCGTCGAGCGCGAGGGCCTGGCCCAGATGGCCGGCGACGACGGCGAGCTTGCCGGCATCGTCGCCGCCGCAATCGAGGCCAACCCCGACGCCGCCGAGAAGATCAAAGCCGGCAATCCGAAGGCCATCGGCGCAATCGTCGGCCACGTCATGCGCGAGACCAAGGGCCGCGCCGACGGCGGCGAGGTCAACCGCCTGATCAACGAGCAGCTCGGACTGTAGTCGCCCTTTTCGTAGTCCTGAAGGGCGTAAAAGTGCGTTTCAACACTTTGTAACAAGTTGTTACAAAGTGGTAGGTTGAAAACATGGCCTGGAACGTAGTCATCGTCGGCGGTGGGTTCGGAGGGGCGGCTGCCGCCCGCGACCTGGAGCGGCTGATGCCGAAGCAGTCGGCGCGGCTGACCCTGGTCAATGAGACCAACTTCATGCTCTACACGCCGTTCCTGCCGGAGGCGGCCGCAGGGACGCTGGAGCCGCGCCACGTGGTCACGCCGCTGCGCGAGATCCTCGACCGCACCTACCTGCGCCTCGGCGCGGTCGTCGACCACGACCCGGCGGCGAAGACGGTGACGATGCGCGGCAAGTACGGCGCCACGGACACGCTGCAGTACGACCAGCTGCTGCTCTCGCTTGGCTCGGTCTCCCGCGTGCTGCCGATCCCTGGCCTGGCCGAGCACGGCGTCGCCTTCAAGAGCCTCGCCGACGCGATCTACCTCCGCAACCACGTGGTCGAGAGCCTGGAGGAAGCCAACGCGACCGAAGACCCGGCCCGCCGCGACGAACTCCTCACCTACGTCTTCGTCGGCGGCGGCTACGCCGGGCTCGAGGCCCTGGCCGAGCTCCAGGACTTCGCCGCCGACGCGATGGAGTCCTACCCGCGCGCCCGGCTGCACGGGATGCGCTGGGTACTGGTCGAGGCGGCCGACCGGGTGCTGCCCGAGATCGACGCCGAGCTGGCCGATTACGCCGTGCGCGAGCTTCGCGGCCGCGGCATTGACGTCCGCCTGGGGACGACCCTGGAGCAGGTCGAGGCCGATTCCGTCCGCCTCTCCAGCGGCGAGACGCTGTCGACCCGAACCGTCGTCTGGACCGCCGGCGTCGCCCCGCAGCCGGTCCTGCGCGATCTCAGCCTGCCGCTCGACGAGCGCGGCCGGGTCCCGGTCGACCAGTACCTGCGAGTGGAGGGCATGGACTCGGTCTGGGCGATCGGGGACTGCGCCGCCGCTCCCGACCCGCGCGGCGGCACCTGCCCGCCGACCGCCCAGCACGCCGTCCGCCAGGGCCCGGTGGTGGCCCGCAACATCGCCGCCGAGCTGGGCGTCGGCTCCCCGCGCCCGTTCGAGTACCGCAGCGAAGCCTCCTTCGTCAATCTCGGCCGCTACAAGGCCGTGGGCCGGATCGGCGACCGCACCTTCCGCGGCTTCCCCGCCTGGTGGCTGGCCCGCAGCTACCACATGAGCCAGATCCCGGGCACCGCTCGCAAGGTCCGCGCGGTGCTCGACTGGACCGCCGGCCTGCCGTTCCGGCGAGACATCTCCGAGGTCGGCTCGATCGGCCACCGCAAACGGCTGGGCTGAACGCGAGAACGTATTTCTTCCCGGTATGCGGGAGGAATTGCGTTCTCGCGCGGGGCGCGCGCAAGAATGAGGTCATGGAGTACCTCGTAATCGCCTTCTCCTTCGGCCTCGCCACGGGCATCATCGGCCGGCGGAAGGGCAGCTCGTTCTGGATCTGGTTCGTGATCGGCTCGGTGATCCCGCTGCTGGGCCTCGTCGCCGTCGTCCTCTACCGAGTCGAGAAGGACGAACCTGAACGGCAGTGCCCGACCTGCCACAAGGCGGTCAAGCTCTACGTCCAGGTCTGCCCCCGCTGCGGCACCGACCTCTACCTGCCCGACCCCGCCGCAGTCCGCCATCCGGGCGTCGAGAGCTAACGCAGCCAGGTGCGGACGATCGCGTTGGCGAAGCCGACGCCGTAGCGGAAGACCGCGGGCTTCTTCGAGTGGCCGTGCAGGCGCTGCTCGACGGTGATCGGGACCTCGCGGGCGGGGATGTCGCGCTTGATCGCCTCGATCATGAACTCGGAGGTGTGGAACTGCTCCTGGCGCAGAACCAGCTGCGGCAGCACCGTGGTGCGGACGGCGCGGTAGCCGTTGGAGCAGTCGGTGACGTGGGTGCGGGTGATGGTGGAGACGAGGCGATTGAAAAACACGATCCCGAGCTCCCGCGCGAAGTGGTTGCGGTCGGCGTGGCCGAGCACGCGGGAGCCGTGGGCGACGTCGACTTCGCCGTCGATCACGGGTTTGACCAGTCGCTCCATCTCCGAGGGCAGGTGCTGGCCGTCGGCGTCGAGGGTGACGACGACCTCGGCGCCCGATTCGACCATCAGCCGGTAGCCGGTGCGGAGCGCCGCGCCGCCGCCGCGGTTGGTGACGTGGCGGGCGACCAGGGCGCCGTGCTCGGCGGCGACGTCGCCGGTGCCGTCGCGGGAGCCGTCATCGACGACCAGGACCTCGGTCCGCACGCCGCAGACCTCAGCCGGCATCTGGTCGAGCACGTAGCCGACGTTGTCCGCCTCGTTGTAGGCGGGGACGAGGATCGCGACCTTGTCGCGGAAGCGCTCCGGCAGGCCCGCCTGGCGGAACTCCTCCCAGGCCAGCCCCTCCAGCGCGGCTGCCAGCTGCCGCGAGTTGCGCGCCGCGACCGAGAGCGCCCGCAGGATCAGCCCGAAGAGGATGAAGATCGCGAAGACCGCGAGCCCGAGGATGCGGCCGCCGTTGCCCTTCTCGAAGGAGAAGGTGGAGAGCAGCGTGTCGGTGATTTCGGTCCCGGAGACAAACACCAGGCCGAGGCCGGCGAGCAGCAGGATCAGCACGTCGGCGTTGCGCAGCGAGCGTCGCCGCAGGACCGCGTAGAGCACGATCGCGGCGCCAATCAGCACGCCGGCGCTGCGCAGCGCGGTCAGCTCGGAGGGGAAGATGCCTGCTCTGGGGACCATTCGCGGCCAGAGAGTATGGCCGCGACGGCCGATGAGAGGGCCAGCGCCGCGAGAGGAAAGACCAGCGTCATCAGCACCTCGTTGCGCCGCGGGGCCGCCAGCGAGGCCGCGCCGACCACGGTGACGAGCACGATCGGGGTCGCCAGCGCGATCAGCTCCCACCAGCGCCGGCGCAGCCCAAGCAGGACGAAGCCGGCGAGGCCGAGGCCGACGAAGAGGATCTGGACGACGCGGCCGAGGGTGCTGCTCATCGCTTCGCCGACCCCGCTGGACCACATCCGCCCGACCTTGCGCATGGTCATCGCGGCATAGCCGGTCGGGTCTTCGGAGAGGTAGTCGGAGAGGTTCTCCTTGCCGATCTTGCCGAGGGCGGAGTCGCGGGGGAGGTCGGGGTACTGCGCGGCGACGCGGTCGAAGAGCGGGGTGGGGTCGACCGCGTCGAGCGCCGCGGAGCCGGGCTCGAGCTCGCGGTGCAGGTAGCGCTCGGCGAGGATCGCCTTGACCCGCTGGTATTCCCCGTCGGCGGGCAGGTAGGTGCCGACGTAGAGCGCCTTGCCGCCGCCAGTGGAGATCGGCACCGTGCGGTCGAGCACGACCTGGTTGCGGACCGCCCAGGGCAGGATCACCACGACGATCCCGCCCAGCACGACCAGCGCCGGCAGCACCCGCGCCCACAGTCCCGCCGAGCGTTCGCTGTCTTCGCCGGTATCCGTCCGGAGCTGCGAACGCGGGCGGGGGATCGCGAGGGCGGCGAAGGCGACGCCGACCAGCAGGTACTCGGGCCGGAACATCGCCGTCAGGCCGAACAGCAGGCCGGGGAGGAGCCAGGCCCACGCTCGCTCGCGTTCGCTCGCCCAGAGCCAGCCGAGCACCGCCGCAGGCAAGGTGAAAATCGCCGGCGGCTCGCTCATCAGCTCTCCGGTCGAGTGGATGAACGGCGGGTAGACGGCGACCGCGAAGGCGGCGAGCAGGCCGACGACGGAGGCGAAGTCGGGGTCGTCCCGCCGCCCGCCACTTGCCCGCGGTGTCCTTACCGCTAGTCCAAGCCGCCGCCCGAGTGCGAAGACGACGAGGATCGCGGCGACGCCGAGCAGCGCCTCGACGATCCGCGCCGTCCCTTCGCGGGCGCCGCCGGTGGCGTAGAAGGCACCCGCGTAGAGCAGCGGCGCCCCCGGCGACCAGTCGCTGGAGTCGCGGAATTCCGGTCCGCCGTAGCTCCCTTCCTCGTAAAGGGCCTTGGCGAGCGCGTAGTAGGCGCGCGAGTCGTCCGCCGGGTTATCGACCGGATTGACGACCGCCACCGCCCGTACCGCGAGCCCGAGCGTCGCGATCACGGCCAGCGCGATCAGCGTCCGCCGCCCGTAGCGCGCGGGCAGTCCTCCGATCCAGTCGCGGGCGGCGCTCAAGGTCGGCTCAGGCTATCCCGCATCCAGACAGCGCCGACGCCGGCGAGGGAGGCGGTGAGGGGGAGGAGGACGAGGGCGCGCCGAGGGGAGGCGACCAGGAGGAGGCTGACGGCGGTGATCGAGAGCAGGACGGTGGCGATCACGAGTGCCTCCCAGCGGCGGCGCCAGGCGAGTACGGCGAGGCCGATTAGGCCGAAGGCGACCAGGGCCCAGTGGAAGAGCGCCCATCCCGGCTCGTGCATCACGTCTCTGGGACCGTGTCCCCAGACCCGCCAGAGCTTCTGCGCCAGGAACCCGGCGTACTCCGCCGGCTCTTCGCTGACGTCGTCCCAGAGCTGTTCGCGGCCCATCCGCGAGAGCGCCTTGTCGATTTCGAGCTCGGGGTGCTCCGCGGCCGCGAGTACGGCGAGGATCTGCTCCAGCCGCAGCCGCTCCGCGTCTCCCGACGAGAACAGCTGCGGGTTTTCGGCTACCACCTCGGCCCCGACCTTTTCCGGGTCGCCATCCGAAGGCAGGTAGGTCCCCGCGAAGAGCACCTGGCCGCCACCCGTCGAGATCGGCACGAAGCGATCCAGCGCGACCGCGTTCCGCACCGTCCACGGCGCCACGACCACCGCAACCCCAACGAGGAGAGCAGCAGCCCGGGCCAACCACCCCTGCCAGCCAACGCGTGGTTCCTTATGGACCTCGGGGGCGAAAAAGGAACCGCGCAACGCTCCGCAGCCGAAAATCACCAGCGCCAAGAGCACCGCGATGCCCAAGTACTCCGGCCGCACCAGTGCCAGCGCCCCGAGCAGCGCGCCCGGCCAGAGCCACCGCAGGAGCGACCCTCCGTCCCCGGCCCAGAGGATCGCGAGCACCGCGCCGGCCAGCAGCGTCGCCGCCAACGGCTCGCTCATCAGCATCCCCTGGTACTCGAGCAGCGCCGGGTAAACCGCCACGGCGCCGGCCCCAACCAGCCCGGCCACCACATCGAGTGATGCATTACCGACCCTATGGGGTGGGAAATGCATCACTCGGCTGAGCCGCCTCCCGATCAGGTAGGTGAGGAGCACTGCGAGGGTGCCGATCAGGGCGAGGACGACGCGCGCGGTTCGCTCGTGCTCGGGGCCGGTGACCTCGTAGATCCCCGCCACGAACAGCGGCAGGCCGGGGGAGTAGTTGCTCGACGGCTGCGTCGCGCCGGCGCCGACCGTGAACCCGTCCCCGTCAGCCAGGTTCTCCGCGATGGCCGCGTACGCCGCGGCGTCGTACACAGGCGCCCGCCCGTTCCAGGCCTCGCCGACCCGCAGGCCGAGCCCGAGCAGCAGGATCGCGGCCAGCACCGCGACGCCGAGCCGCCCGCCGTTGCGCGCCACCAGTCCACTTCCCATCCGGCGGATTCAACTAGGCCGACGGGTCGTCTAAGGTGCCCGCCTATGCGAATCCTCATCCTCGGGGGTGACGGCTACCTGGGGTGGCCGACCGCCCTCAGGTTCTCCTCTCGCGGCCACGAGGTCGCCGTCGTCGACAACTTCATCCGCCGCCGCTGGGTAGCCGGGGTGGGCAGCGACTCGCTGACCCCGATCCTCGACCTCGAGGCCCGCATCGACGCCTGGGCCGAGACCTCCGGCGACCGCATCCGCAGCTACGTCGGGGCTGTCGAGGACGGCGACTTCCTCGACCGCGTCGTCGCCGAGACCAAGCCCGAGGTTGTCGTCCACTATGGCCAGCAGGCCTCGGCCCCGTACTCGATGGCCTCCCGCGAGCAGGCGGTCGAGACCCAGTACGGCAACACGATCGGCAACCTCAACCTGCTCTTCGCGATCCGCGACCACGTCCCCGATTGCCACCTGGTGAAGCTGGGGACGATGGGCGAGTACGGCCAGCCCAACATTGATATCGAGGAGGGCTACATCGAGATCGAGCACAAGGGGCGGCGCGACACCCTGCCGTACCCGAAGCTGCCGGCCTCGCTGTACCACTGCTCCAAGGTCCACGACTCGACCAACATCCACTTCGCCTGCCGCACCTGGGGCCTGCGAGCGACCGACCTCAACCAGGGGGTCGTCTACGGGATCGAGACTGACGAGACCGCCGGTGACGAGCGCCTGATCACCCGCTTCGACTACGACGAGATCTTCGGCACCGTGCTCAACCGCTTCTGCCTGCAGGCGGTGATCGGCCACCCGCTGACCGTCTACGGCTCCGGCGGCCAGACCCGCGGCTTCCTCAACATCCGCGACACGCTCAACTGCGTCGAGCTGGCGGCGCTGAACCCGGCCGAGGCCGGCGAGTTCCGCGTCTTCAACCAGTTCACCGAGCAGTTCTCCGTGCTGGAGCTGGCCCACCTGGTCAAAGTGGCGGGCGAGCACCTCGGCTACGCGGTCGAGATCCAGCACTGCGAGAACCCGCGGGTGGAGAAGGAAGAGCACTACTACAACGCGATC
Source organism: Solirubrobacterales bacterium (assembly GCA_036277915.1). Classification (GTDB taxonomy): domain Bacteria; phylum Actinomycetota; class Thermoleophilia; order Solirubrobacterales; family 70-9; genus VAYN01. Next base: position 38,038 of record DASUMA010000018.1, on the reverse strand, counting down.
CACACGAAGCTGCTCGACCTCGGCCTGGAGCCGACTCTGCTGGGCGAGGAGCTGGTCGAGTCGATGATCAGCATCATCGAGCGCCACAAGGAGCGCGTGATCGAGGGGCACATCGATCCGCACACCCGCTGGAACCCGGCGAAATCGCCTGCTGGCCAGGCATAGCGTCGGCGCTATCAGGCAGCGTCCCACTGGTACCATCGCGAGTCCGATGAGGGCCGCCGACACCTTGATGGAATCGCTGAAGGCCGAGGGCGTCAAAGACGTCTTCGGGATCCCCGGCGGTGCCAACCTGCCGACCTACGACGCGATGGTCGATGCCGACTTCCGGCACGTCCAGGTGCGCCACGAGCAGGGCGGCGGCCACGCCGCCGAGGGCTACGCCCAGGCCAGCGGCCGGGTCGGCGTCGCCTTCGCCACCTCCGGCCCCGGCGCGACCAACCTGGTGACCGCGATCGCCGACGCGATGATGGACTCGGTCCCGACCGTCTTCATCACCGGCCAGGTCCGCACTGAGCTGATCGGCACCGACGGCTTCCAGGAGGCCGACATCCTCGGCGCCACGCTGCCGTTCGTGAAGCACTCCTTCCAGGTCACCGACCCGCGCCAGATCCCCGAGTACGTGCACCAGGCCTTCCACGTCGCCTCGACCGGCCGGCCCGGGCCGGTGCTGCTCGACATTCCGCAGGACCTCTCGCGCGCCGACATCGACTACGAGCCGCGCACCGAGCCGGTCGAGCTGCCCGGCTACAAGCCCTCGACCGACGGCAACATCAAACAGATCCGGATCGCCGCCAAAGCGCTGGCCAACGCCCGCCGGCCGATCTTCTACACCGGCGGCGGCGTGATCAACGCCAACGCCTCCGCCGAGCTGCGTGAGCTCGCCGCCTCCGACCGCTTCCCGGTCACCTCGACCCTGATGGGCCTCGGCGGGTTCCCGGCCTCGGAGGAGAGCTGGCTGGGGATGCTCGGCATGCACGGCACTGTCGCCGCCAACTGGGCGATGGACAAAGCCGACCTGATCGTCGCCATCGGCGCCCGCTTCGACGACCGCATCACCGGCAAGCTCGCCGAGTTCGCGCCGCACGCCAAGGTGATCCACATCGACATCGACCCGGCGGAGATCTCCAAGAACGTCGGCGCCCACATCCCGATCGTCGGCGACGTCAAGCTGGTCCTGCCGGCGCTGACCCGCGAGTACCGGGCGCTGCAGACCGACTCGGCCCGGCTCGACGCCTGGTGGGAGACGCTGCGGGGCTGGCAGAAAGAGCACCCTCTCTTCTACGAGCCCGGCGTGGACGGCGAGATCAAGCCGCAGCTCATGATCGAGGCGATGCACCGCGCCACCCAGGGCGACGCGATCATCACCTCCGACGTCGGCCAGCACCAGATGTGGGCGGCGCAGTACTACGGCTTCGACAAGCCCCGCCGCTGGATCAACTCCGGCGGCCTCGGGACGATGGGCTTCGGCCTGCCGGCGGCGATCGGCGCCAAGGTCGCCTGTCCCGACGAGCAGGTGGTCTGCCTCGGCGGCGACGGCAGCCTGATCATGAACATCCAGGAGATGGCGACCTGCGTGACCGAGGGAATCCCGGTCAAGGTCTTCCTCATGAACAACGGCTACATGGGCATGGTCCGCCAGTGGCAGGAGCTCTTCTGGGACCGCCGCTACAGCTCAGTTGAGATGGGTGCCAGCCCCGACTGGGTGAAGCTGGCCGAGGCCTTCGGTGCCACCGGCATGCGCTGTGAGAGCTCTGCTGACCTCGAGGAGACGATGGTCAAGGCGCTGGAGACCGAGGGCCCGGTCCTGCTCGACGTCCGCGTCGCCCGGGAAGAGAACTGCTACCCGATGATCCCGCCGGGCCAGGCCGCCCGCGACATGGTCGAGGCGCCGCGGGGGGCGGTCCGCTGATGGAGGCGGGGACCCCGCAAGCGGTCAAGCTTGACGACCTGCACCTGCCGGGACAGCTGAGCGGGCGCAAGCACATCCTCTCGATCCAGGTCGAGAACAAACCGGGCGTGCTGGCCCGGGTCGCTGGCCTCTTCTCTCGCCGCGGTTTCAACATCGACACCCTCGCGGTCGGCCCGACCGACGACCCCAGCATCTCGCGGATCACGCTGACGCTGGACGGCGCCGTCCATCCGATCGACCAGGTGACCAAGCAGCTGCACAAGCTGGTCAACGTGCTGAAGATCCGCGACATGGAGCCGGAGGAGACGGTGGCGCGCGAGATGGCGCTGTTCAAGGTCTCCTCGGCGGTCGAGAACCGGGCCGAGATCATCCAGTTCGCGGAGATCTTCCGGGCCAAAATCGTCGACGTCGCGCGCCGCACGATGACGATCGAGGTGACCGGGTCGGCCGACAAGATCGAGGCATTCGAGCGCATGGTCCGGCCCCACGGGCTGGTCGAAATGGTCCGCACGGGGGAGATCGCCATCGCCCGTGGCAGCGACTGAGCTCCTCCTAGACGCGCTGGCAAAGGGCGCCCAGCGGGCGCAGCGGACGCTGGTCAGCGTCACGGTGGAGAGCGACGTCGAGGATCCCTGCGCAACCGTCTTCGCCTCGCGGCTCGCCTCGGACCGCTGGTTCTGCTGGGAGCAGCCCGATCGCGGCTTCGCCCTGGCCGGGCTCGGGATCGCCCACGAGGTCTCCTCGCGCGGGGAGGGTCGCTTCGCCGACGCCGCCGAGGAGTGCCTGCGTGCCGGCCGCGACGCGATTCTCGCTGAGCCGCCGGGGCTGCCCGCCGGTGCCGGCCCGGTCTGGCTCGGCGGCTTTGCCTTCGAGCCCGACGGTGGCTCCTCCTCGACCTGGTCCTCGCTGCCGCCGGCCTCGCTGGTCCTGCCCGAGGTCTCGCTCTGCCGCTCCGGCGGGCAGACCTACCTGACCGTGAACATCGTCATCGCCCCTGACGAGGACCCCGAGCGCTGCGCCGAGGCGGTGGGCCTGCGGCTCGCCTCACTGCGCACCGGCGTCACACTGCCGCTGCTCGACCCGCACCCGACCGAGTCCGCCGAGATCCGCAGCGTCCGCACGCCCGGGGAGTTCGAAGCAACCGTCGGCGCGGCCACAGACCGGATCGCCGCCGGCGAGCTGACCAAGGTTGTGCTCGCCCGCGAGGTCGTCGTCAGCGCCGGCCGCGCCCACGATCCGGCCGCCGTCTTCGGCGGGATGCGAGCCCAGTTCCCCGCCTGCTTCTGCTTCTGCTGTGGGACGCCGGAGGCCGCCTTCATCGGCGCCAGCCCGGAGCTCCTGGTCCGCCGCTCCGGCGCCAGCGTCTCCACCGTCGCCCTCGCCGGCTCGACCCGGCGCAGCTCCGACCCCGCGGTCGACGACCACCTCGGCGAGCAGCTGCTGCGCTCAGACAAGGACCGGCGCGAGCAGCGGATCGTCGCCGAGCGCATCGTCCGCGCCCTGCGCCCGCACGCGGTCTGGGTCGAGGCCGCGGCCGAGCCGGAGATCGTCAAGGTGGCGAACATCCAGCACCTGGCGACGCCGGTGATCGCCCAGCTGGCCGAGCCGCACTCGGCGATCGAGCTCGCCGGCATGCTTCATCCGACCCCTGCTGTCGGCGGCGAGCCCTGGCCCGCGGCCGGTCGCACGATCGCCGAGCTGGAGCGCATGGACCGCGGCTGGTACGCGGCCCCAGTGGGGTGGATGGACGCGACCGAGGACGGCGAGTTCTGCGTCGCCCTGCGCAGCGCCCTGCTGCGAGACCGCGATGCGCACCTCTTTGCCGGAGTCGGCGTGGTTGCCGGCTCCGACCCCGCCGCCGAGCTGGCCGAGACCGAGGTCAAGCTCGAAGCGCTGCTGCCTCTCCTCTCGTAAGAGCAGGATATTTGTCCGCTTTACGTACCCAGTTGTTTGCAATGTGGTCCACTGAGCAAACCGGGTGCGTCGGATTTCGAAGCAGCGGTCGGCACCCGGCGTCAGTCCACCAGGAAGGGAGCCAGGGATGCGAAGAGGAACTCGAAACTCGTTGGTGTCGGGGGCGGTTGTAGGCCTATTCCTGCTGCTCGCAGCGAGCGCGGTTGCGAGCGTCCGCTTCGCCGCGCCAGGCGGCACCGCCGCCGACCCGTGCGCGAGCAAAGAGAACCCCTGCTCGCTGTTCACCGCGGCGAGCGTGAACTCTCCGGGGACGACTATCGACGCCTTCGACGAAGTCTCCCTCGCACCCGGCGTGTACTCGGATACGGCAGGCGACCTTGGGCCGGCGCGCACGGTGCTGCTGAGGGAAACCACCTTCCTGCGCGGCGTCCCGACCGGGCCGCGCCCGGTGATCCAAATCAACGACCCCGCCTCGCCTCCGGCGCTGGTGCTGCCGAACCTCGCCCTCGTGCGCTACGTCGAAATCACCTCTGGGGTTGCTGCGGCAAACCTGCGCCTGATCGAAGGCGGCATCGAAAACGTGATCTCTGTCAACACCAGGGACGGCGGCACCCCGTGCCGCGTGACCGGGCCCGGCGGGATGAAAAACTCGGTCTGCATCAGCCGCGGGGCGAACGGGGTGGCGATCGACGGCGATGTGACTCCGGCGGGGCTGCTGGTTACCGCCGGCTGGGGTCTGTTCAACACGACCGCGATCGCGACGGGGCCCGGTTCGATCGCGCTCCGGGCGCGTCTCACCGGCGTTGGCAACGCTCCATTCCGGGGTCAGAACGTGATCGCCGACGGCACCATGACCGACATCGTGGCCGAAGGTCTCAGCCCGGCGCCGCACACCCCCGGCACCGGTGGCATCGCCAACGTGGAGATGAAGACCTCTGCCTACTCAACCGTCTCGACCGCCGGTGACGCCGGCGGGGGTCACGGCGAAATCACCTCCGCAGCAGCCGAAGGAAACGTCACCGCAGCGCCGCTGCTGGCCGCCGACAGCTTCCACCAGCTGCCCCTGTCGCCCACGGTCGACGCCGGGTTCCTCGAAAACGTCGGTCCCGAAGCCGACATCGACGAGGGCCAGCGGGGGCTTGGCCTCTCGGTGGACATCGGCGCCGACGAGCTGCAGACGGCGCCGCAGATGACCCTCAGCTGCGCCCCAGGTGCCCTCGTGGCTGGCAAAGCGACGACCTGCACCGTCACCGCAAGCGACGTCCTCGTCGCCGGAGCGACGGCACCGACCGGGCCGGTCGCCTTTGAATCCGATGCCGGCGGGGCGTTCGGCGGCAACGGCTCCTGCACGCTCGGCAACGCCATCGGCACGACCACCAGCTGCACCATCGCCTACACGCCGACCGAGGTCGGGAGCGGGACCCATACGCTCACTGGCGCCTACGTCGGCGACGTCCGTCACGAAGCCAACAAAGCCCGGGGCGCTGTAACGGTCACCGTCTCCGAGTCAGACGGCAAAGGTGGCGGCGGAGGCGGTGCCGGGGGCGGCGGCACGGGCGGGGGTGGCAACGGGACGAAGCCGGGTGTGGCGCCGGGCACCGCGCTGACCAAGATGCCGGCCAAACGGACCCGCAAGCGCAGCGCCAAATTCGTCTTCGGCTCCGACCAGCCGGGGGCGACGTTCGAGTGCAAGCTGGACAGGAAGCCGTTCAAGGCCTGCGGCTCCCCGTTCAAGAAGAAGAAGCTGCGCCCCGGCCGCCACAGCTTCCAGGTTCGCGCAATCGGCGCCGGCGGCCTGGTCGACCCGACCCCCGCCACCTACCGCTGGAGGATCCGATGATCGCCATGAGCCTGAAGCGAACCGTCCTGCTCGGCCTGCTGGCGGGCCTGCTCCCGCTTGCCGCGGTGGTCCTCCTTCCTGCGATCGGCGACGCCAACGAGCTGGGGCGGGCGACGAGCGCGGCGGTGTCCTGCAGCCCGAACCCCCTGGTCAAAGGGAAGGCGAGGGCCAAATGCTCGGCCACGGTGACCGACGTCTCCCCGAACGGCTTCTCGCCGACGGGAACGGTCAACTTCGAGACCAACCGGCCCGGTTTCTTCTCCGGCCCCGGGGTGAGCTGCTCGCTGGTCGTCGCGGTCGTCAGCTCCTCCTGCACGGTCGAATACACCCCGTCCGAGATCGCCGACGGCCAGCACCGGATCACGATCAGCTACGCCGGCGACGACGATCACAAATCCAGCAGCGGCGCGACCGTCGAGCAGGTGAAGGGGGTCGGCGTCGAAGACCTCGACAACCCGCCCCAGGATCCGAAGAAACCCGACCAGCCCGGGACGCCCGACAAAGGCAGCAGCACCAAGCCGGGCCAGGTGGCTCCCAATACCGCGCTCGGGAAGCGCCCGAAGCGGAAGACGGCGCGGCATCGCGCCAAGTTCACCTTCGTCTCCGACCAGCCGGGTGCGAGCTTCGAATGCAGCCTCGACAAACGCCCCTACAAAGCCTGCACCTCTCCCTGGAGGAAGAGGAGGCTGAAGACTGGCCGCCACCTGTTCATGGTGCGCGCGAAGAACTCGGCGGGGGTGCCCGATTCCACCCCCGCCGTCTACCGCTGGCGGGTTCGCTCCAGCCACCCGCGAACCCAGCCCTAGCCAGCGGTTCCATTGTCGAGCCGGCACCGGCGAACCTCCTCGCCGGGCCGGCTCGGCAGTCTCAGCTAGCGGTCGCTGCCGAGCGCCGCGTGGACGCGCTCAGTGAGGCGGCGGTGGATCTCGACGTTGGTGCCGCGGTCGGTCTTGACCTCGATCAGGCCGGTGCCGGCTGCAAGCGCGTCCGGCAGATCGCCGAGCGAGGAGAGGCGGCGGTGGGGGAGGTCGAAGAGGGCAGCCGCCTTGGCGACGTCGACACCGCGTGGGGTGCCCAGCAGCGCCTCGAACTCGCCCCCCTGTAGAGATTTCTCCTGCGGCAGGAAGTGGAAGATGCCGCCGCCGTCGTTGTCGATGACGACGATCCGCACCGGGGTCTCGACCTCGCGCAGGGCGGCAAGGCCGCCGACGTCGTGCAGCAGGCCGAGGTCACCGCTGACGATCGTGGTCGGGCGGCCGCTCGCGTGGGCGGCGCCGATCCCGGAGGAGAGCAGGCCGTCGATGCCGTTGGCGCCGCGGTTGCAGAGGAATGCGGCGTCGGTCTCGCCCGGCGCTAGAAAGGCCTCCTGGTCGCGGATCGGCATGCTCGAGGCGGTGTAGACGAGGTCGCCGTCGCGGTGGGCGCGGCCCAGGGCCAGGTGCAGCGCTGGCTCGGAGATCGACTCGTGGTCCTCGAGCTCGGTGTCGAGGACGGCCCGCGCCGCCCGCTCCGCCGCCAGCCAGGCCTCGGGCGAGCCACGGTCAGAGTCGTCGAGGCGCGCCGCCCAGCCCGCGGCGAGCTCGGTCGGATCGGCCCGCAGCACGGCCGCCGCCTGCCGGCTCGGCTCGTTCCAGCCGCCGAGCGGGTCGACGACGATCTGGTCGGCGCCGCTGGCCGCAAGCCAGGCTCGCAGCGGCTTGCTGGTCGGCATCTCGCCAAAGCGCAGGACCAGATCGGGGACGACCGAGCGGGCAAAGCGCTCGTCGCGCAGCAGCTGGTCGTAGGTGGAGACCACGTGCGAGCGATCGTGGGGGCCGCAGCGCAGCTGCGAGCTCGGCTCGGCCAGGATCGGGAAGCCGGAGACCCGGGCGAGGTGCGCGAGGGGCTCGCGCAGCTCGGGGTCGAGCTGGCGGCCGGCGATGATCACGCCGGCGATCGCGTCGCCGATGTGTCCCGCCACCTCCTCCAGGAGGAAGGCCGAGGGCTCGAGGTCGATCCGGGTCACTGCCGTCAGCGGCCGCCCCTCGCGCCCCTCCAGTGCCAGCGGGTCGGTCGCGGTCACCGCGCCCTCGACCGGGACTGGCGCCAGCGGCTCGCGCCAGGGCAGGTTGAGGTGGACAGGGCCGGGGCGGGTCTCACCGCGGGCCGCGGCCAGCGCCCGGCAGGCGACGCCGCGGTAGTGGAGCAGCCCGTCGTCGTCGGCCTCGTGGGTGCCGACTTCGCAGAACCAGCGCACCGCCGAGCCGAACAGCTTCACCTGGTCGATCGTCTGCCCGGCACCGATCCCGCGCAGCTCCGGCGGCCGGTCGGCGCTGAGCACCAGCAGCGGCAGCGCCGACTCGTCCGCCTCGCAGACCGCCGGGTGGTAGTTCGCAGCGGCGGTGCCGGAGGTGCAGAGCAGGGCGACCGGGTCGCCGCTCGCCTGGGCCGTGCCGAGGGCGAAGAACCCGGCCGAGCGCTCGTCGACGATCACCGTCACCTCGATCTCCGGCTGACGCCAGAGCGCCACCGCCAGCGGCGTCGAGCGCGAGCCGGGGGAGATCACCGCGTGGCGCAGCCCGCCGCGGGCCAGCTCCTCGGCGAAGGCGGATGCCAGGGCGGTGTTGGCGTTAGTCGGGTCCATGCTCAGAGCCGGCGCCCCTGCAGCGCGTCCTCGTCGATCTCGACCCCGAGGCCGGGACCGGCGGGCGGGTGCAGCATCCCGTCGCGGAGCTCGCACTCGACCGCGGCGACCGAGCCGGCGAAGAGGCGCTGGGTCGCGAGGCCGTGGGCGAATCTCGGGGCGAAGGGGTTGGCCGCCTCGCTGGCGATCGCCTGCGCCAACCGCGCCCCGGCGGCGATCCCGACCGGCCCGTCGAGGGCGCTGGTCACGTAGGAGTGGAGCAGGCTGGAGATCTTCATCGCCTCGGGGATGCCGCCTACCTTCGAGAGCTTGATCCCGGTCAAGCGGAAAGCGCCGAGCAGGATCGCCCGCTCGGCGTCGTGGGCGCTGCCGACGCTCTCGTCGCCGGCCAGGGGAATCGTCGTCTGCCAGGCCAGCTCGGCGGCTTCCTCGACCTCGGCAACCGGCTGCTCGGCGAACTCGATCCCGTAGGGCTCCAGCTCTTTCAGCAGGCGGCCGGCGGTGTGCAACGGCCAGGCGCCGTTGACGTCGACCCGGATCGCCGCCTCGGGGCCGACCGCCTCGCGCACGGCGCGGACCTGCGCGACGTCGTCGCCGGCTCCGAGCTTGAGCTTGAAGGTGGTGAACCCGCGCTGGGCCCAGTGCAGCGCGTCTTCCGCGACTGCCTGCGGGGCGCCTGCGACCAGGGTCGCGTTGCAGGGAATCGGGCTGGCGCTGGCGCCGTCCTCTCCGCGAGCGTGGCGCTGCCGCTCGGAGAGGTCGCGCAGCGCCGTCAGCGCCGCGCACCGGGCCGGGGCGGAGACCAGCTCTTCGCCCTCGAAGCTCTCGCTGCCGGGGCCGAGGGCATCCTCGCCGGCGAGTGTGCGGATCGCCCGGTCGAGCGTACCGCTCTCGTCCAGCGCCCCCAGCTCCTTGACCACGTGCTCGAGGGTGGCGCCGCCGCGGAGCGAGAGCGGCACCGCTTCGCCCAGCCCGGTCAGACCCTCCTCGTCGCGGATCCGCAGCAGCACCATCTGCCGCTCCGAGAGCTCGCCGCGGGCGGTGACGTATGGCGCCCGGAAGGGAAGCGCGTAGGGAATGACCTCGACGGAGGCAAGTCGCACGGCCAAGAGCTTGTCACGCGTATGCACTTTGTCGCCCTGTGGGCGACAAAGTGCATACGGAGCGCTCAGGCGGAGATCAGCAAACCGGCCGTCACCAGCAGGCTGTAGACGCCGAGGACGGCGCCGGTTGCCGCCAGGGCCGCGTTCAGGGCTGGGCCGTCGGTGCGCTCGCTCATCGCCTGCATCGGTTTCACCGCCAGCGGCAGCGCCAGCAGGCCGATCATCGGCAGCAGGCTGGAGTCGCCGGCGACGAGGGCGATTGGCAGGGTCGCGAAGGCGCCGGAGATCAGCAGCCGGTACAGCTGCACCGCGTTGGCGCGCCCCATCCGCACCGCCAGCGTCATCTTGCCGGCCCGGCGGTCGGTCTCCAGATCGCGGACGTTGTTGACGACGAGGATCGCGGTGGCGAGGAAGCCGAGCGAGATCGAGAGCCCGAGCGGCAGCGCGTCGAGCTCCTCGACCTGGACGTAGTAGGAGCCGTTGACGGCGACCAGGCCGAAGAAGAGGAAGACAAAGACCTCGCCGAGGCCGGCGTAGCCGTAGGGGCGGGGGCCGCCGGTGTAGAGCACGCCGGCGGCGATCGAGACCGCGCCGATGACGAGGATCACAACCCCGGCCACAGTCGCCAGGTAGATGCCGCAGGCGATCGCGACGGCGAAGGCGACCCAGGTCGCACGCAGCACCCGTTGCGGGGTCACCAGGCCGGCCGAGGTGACGCGGACCGGGCCGAGCCGGTCGGCGGTGTCGGCGCCGCGCTTGGCGTCGGAGTAGTCGTTGGCGAGGTTGGTCCCGATCTGGATGAAGATCGAGCCGACCAGGGCGGCGATGAACGCGCCCCAGCGCGGCAGCTCCCCAGCCCACTGGACCGCGGCCGCGGTCCCGACCAGGACGGGCGCGATCGCTGCCGGCAGCGTTCGCGGCCGCGCCGCCATCACCCAGATCCTCATGACCGGCGCGGGAACTTGGAGAAGTCCGGCTGGCGCCGCTGCTTGAAGGACTCGCGCCCCTCGGCCGCCTCCTCTGAGCCGTAGAAGAGGAGGTTGGCGTCGTGGGCGAGCTGCTGGATCCCGGCGTAGCCATCCTCGTGGGCGTTGAAGCTGGCCTTGACCAGGCGCAGCGAGAAGGGGGAGAGGGCGAGCATGTCGCGGCACCAGGCGACGGTCTCGCGCTCGAGGTCGGTGAGCGGCACGACCGTGTTGACCAGCCCCATCTCTAGCGCCTCGGCGGCGTCGTACTGGCGGCAGAGCAGCCAGAACTCCTTCGCCTTCTTGGTCCCGACCAGGTCGCGCAGCAGCGAGGCGCCGTAGCCGCCGTCCCAGGACCCGACCCGCGGCCCGGTCTGGCCGAAGACCGCGTTGTCGGCGGCGATCGTCAGGTCGCAGCAGAGATGGAGGATGTGGCCGCCGCCGATCGCGTAGCCGGCGACCATCGCGATCACCGGCTTCGGCAGCCGCCGCATCTGCACCTGCAGGTCGGTGACGTGGAAGCGGCCGACCGAGGCGCCCTCGGCGATGTACCCGGTGTCGCCGCGCACGTTCTGGTCGCCGCCGGAGCAGAACGCCTTCTCACCGACGCCGGTGAAGATGATCACGCCGACCTCTGCGTCCTCGCGCGCCGCCTCCATCGCGGCGGAGACGTCGACCAGCGTCTGCGGGCGGAAGGCGTTGAGCACCTCGGGCCGGTCGATCGTGATCTTGGCGATCCCGTCGGCCTTCTCGTAGCGGATGTCGGCGTACTCTCCGGCGCTCTGCCACCCGATCGGGGCATAGAGCTCGGACTCGGGCAGGGCGTCCTTGTGGCGTTTGGGCATGATGGGCACGATATCCAGCCGATGAAGCTCGACGACTGGCTCGCCCAGAGATCCCAAAGCTGTCCCGACCGCACCGCCCTGGTGGCGGACGGCGCCGAGATGACCTACGCCGAGCTCGAGGCGGAGGCGACCTGGGTCGCGCGGCGGCTCGCCGCCCACGGCGTCCGCCGCGGCTCGACCGCGGCTCTGACCATGCACCCGCGCCGCGAGCAGGTCGTGCTCGCCCACGCGCTGATGAAGGTGGGCGCCGCCCTGCTGCCGCTGAGCCCGCGCCTGACCGAGGCGGAGCGCTCGGCGATCGTCGACGCGGAGGAGCCGATCGTCGACCTCGACGATCCCGGCGAGCTGACCCAGACCGAGGCCGACCTGCCGCTGCTCGGCGAGCACGACATGGACGCGATCTGCGCCCGGGTGATGACCAGCGGCAGCTCCGGGGCGCCGCGGGCGATCGGCCTCACCTACGGCAACTTCCTCTGGAGCGCTGTCGGCTCCGCCTTCAACATCGGCGTCGACCCGGCGGACCGCTGGCTCTGCTGCGTCCCACTCAGCCACATCGCCGGGCTCGGGATCATCATGCGCTCGACGATCTACGGCACCACCGCGGTCGTCCATGACGGCTTCGACTGCGACCGCGTCGCCGCCTCGCTGGAAGCGGACGGGATCACCGTGCTCTCGCTGGTGACGACGATGCTGACCCGGCTGCTCGACGCCGGCGCCGACCTCTCCGGCCCGCGGGCGATCCTGGTCGGCGGCGGCCCGGTCCCGGAGGAGCCGCTGAAGGAGGCGATCGCCAAGGGCGCCACAGTCGTCCAGACCTACGGCCTGACCGAGACCTGCTCGCAGGTGACGACGCTGGCACCGGCCGACGCCGCCCGCAAGCTCGGCTCCGCCGGGCGGCCGCTGCTGACCACCCACCTGCGGATCCAGGAGGGGGAGATCCTCGTCCAGGGCCCGACCGTCGCCCCCGGCCGCGCCGACGCCGACGGCTGGCTGCACACCGGCGACCTCGGCCACATCGACGAGGAGGGCTTCCTCTATGTCGAGGACCGGATCGACGACCTGATCGTCAGCGGCGGCGAGAACGTCGTCCCGGCCGAGGTCGAGGAGGTGCTGCTGCGCCACCCGGAGGTCGCCGACGCCGCCGTGATTGGCCGCGAGGACCCCGAGTGGCAGCAGGCGGTGACCGCGGTGGTGGTGCTGGAGAGCGGCTCGGCCGCGACCCCGGACGACTTGCGGCGCCACTGCGCCGACTCGCTCGCGGGGTTCAAGGTGCCGAAGCGAGTGGAGCTGGCGGCGGCATTGCCGCGCACTCCCAGCGGCAAGCTGATGCGCAGGGCGCTCCGGTAGCCTGCCCGCCCATGCGCACTGACGACATCTTCTACGACAAAGACGCCGACCTCGGAAAGCTCGACGGCAAGACCGTCGCGATCCTCGGATACGGCTCCCAGGGGCACGCCCACGCCCTCAATCTCAAGGACTCCGGGGTCGACGTGGTCGTCGGCCTGCGGCCGGGGTCGGCCAGCCGCGCCAAGGCGGAGGCGGCCGGGCTCGAGGTCCTCGACGTCGCCGAAGCGGCCAGCCGCGGCGACCTGGTGATGATCCTGCTGCCGGACGAGAAACAGGCCGAGGTCTGGCGCGAGGAGATCGCCGACGGCATTGCCCCTGGCAACCTCCTGCTCTTCGCCCACGGCTTCGCGATCCACTTCGGCGAGATCGAGCCTCCGGCCGGCGTCGACATCGGCATGGTCGCGCCCAAGGGCCCGGGCCACCTGGTCCGTCGCCAGTACGAGGAAGGCAACGGCGTGCCCTGCCTGATGGCCGTCCACCAGGACGCCACCGGCAACGCCCATGACCTCGTGCTCGCCTACGCCTCCGGGATCGGCGGCGGTCGCGCCGCGGTGATCGAGACCACCTTCAAGGACGAGTGCGAGACCGACCTCTTCGGCGAGCAGGCCGTGCTCTGCGGCGGCGCTTCGGAGCTCGTCCGCGCCGGCTACGAGACCCTGGTGGAGGCCGGCTACGACCCGCGCCTCGCCTACTTCGAGTGCCTGCACGAGCTCAAGCTGATCGCCGACCTGATGTACGAAAAGGGCATTCAGGGCATGCGCTACTCGATCTCCAACACCGCCGAGTACGGCGACATGACCCGCGGCAAACGGGTGATCGGCGACGAGTCCCGCGCGGCTATGAAGCAGATCCTCTCCGAGATCCAGTCCGGCGAGTTCGCCCGCGAGTGGATCGCCGAGAACCGCGCCGGCGGCGAGAGCTTCGACCGCATGCGCAAAGAGGGCGCCGGCCACGAAATCGAGGGCGTCGGCGGCGAGCTGCGCGACATGATGCCCTGGATCGACCAGAAGTTCGACGCGACCAGCTGAGCGTCAAGGGACGGCGGCTATGCGAGAAGGGGGCGGGTACCCCTCCTCACTCGCATCCCCCTTCGTAGTACAGGGCGTCCCTTGACGCTCAGCTGAGCCCGCCGTCTCTAGCTATTCAGGGACGTGACGTGGGGAGGGTCCCTACCGGTGAGTCGATCCCGGAGACAGGTTGCCGTCGCGGCCCACGTATCCGTCCTTGCCGCCGACCACCACGTAGACCGCCTCCTCTGAATCGCTGAGGTTGCGCAGTTTGCGGTGGGTCGGGGCGTCGACCCAGGCGAGGCCGCCGGGGGCGAGCTCGTGGGTCGAGCCGTCGCCGAACTCGATCTCGACCCGGCCGCTGTGCAGGAAGTAGAGCTCCTCCTGCTCGTCGTGGAAGTGGCTTCCGGTCTCGTATCCGGGCGGCAGCACGATCGCGTTGACGCCGAAGGCGGTGACCCCGAGCTCCTTCCTGATCTTGCGGAAGCCGGGCCCCTCGCCGAGGTCGGACAGGTTGGCGACGGAGTAGCCGTCGCCCGTGGTCGCCTTGGTTTCGCCTGCGTCGCTCATCGTCGCCTCCTTATGCCGCCGGAGCGGGGGGCGGGGGCGTGGGGGCAGCCTGCGGTGGTGCGGCGCCGCCCTTCGCTGCCTCGAGCCCGATCGGCGGGTAGTCGTCGGTGAGGATCGCCAGGTAGCCGAGCACCCGCGTTTCGAAGCTGCGGCAGTAGCCCAGGATCTGGTTCACCCCTTCCGGCATGTAACCGCGGAAGACGATCGTCAGCCAGGCCACGAAGCTGGCGGCGGCGACGATGTAGGAGGTGCCGTAGGAGACGACGAGGAGGACGGGCAGGGCAAGGATGTAGCGGATCAGCGCCTTCCAGCGGCTCTGGCTCTCGGCGGGCGGCGGGAAGTTGACCCGGATCGGGTAGCTGGGATCGTCGGCGATCCCAAACGGGGGCCACTCGTCGGTCTGCAGGTAGACCCAGCTGCCGGTCCTGATGAGATACCGGATCACGCCGGAGTTGAAGTCGTAGGCCCACTGCGGATAGCGGCCGAGGATGATCACCGCGATCCAGGCGATGAAGTGGGTGAAGATGAAGAGGATGCCCCAGAAGATCCCGACGAGGAACCACGGGATCGCCAGAAGCAGGCGGAAAAACGTCGTCGCCCGGTTCGGCGTCGGGTTGAAATCGGCTTCGTAAGTGATCGGATACATGGCTCTCCTCGGTCGTTGACTGGGACCCTGGGACGGCTTGGTCAGCCTAGCCCGACCCCCGGCGGCGGTCCACCCGCGCCTGTCAATAACCTGTCGCCCCGATGGCCTCGCAAACCGCAGGAGCCGCGCAGATCCCCGCCGAGCTGAAGCCCGCCGATGGCCGCTTCGGCTGCGGTCCCTCGAAGGTCCGCCCGGAGGCGCTGGCCCGCGTCGCCGAGTCCGCGGCCCTGATGGGGACCTCGCACCGCCAGGCGCCCGTGCGCGACCTCGTGCAGGGGATCCGCGAGGGCCTGGGCGAGCTCTTCTCCCTTCCCGACGGCTACGAGGTCGCCCTCGGCAACGGCGGCACCACCGCTTTCTGGGAGGCCGCCTGTGCGTGGCTCGTGCGTGAGCGGGCGCTGCACTTGACCTACGGCGAGTTCTCCTCCAAGTTCTCCAAGGCGACCGCCGCCGCGCCCTTCCTCGCCGACCCGATCGTCGTCGAGGCCGAGCCCGGCGACGCCCCGGCCCCGGTCGCCGACCCCGCGGCCGACGTCCTCGCCTGGGCCCACAACGAGACCTCGACCGGGGTCATGGTCGACGTTGTCCGCCCCGAGGGCGCTGGCGAGTCCCTGGTCCTGATCGACGCCACCTCCGGGGCTGGCGGCCTGCCGGTCGACGCCTCTCAGGCCGACGTCTACTACTTCGCCCCGCAGAAGGCCTTCGGTGCCGACGGCGGCCTCTGGCTGGCGCTGCTGAGCCCGGCCGCGATCGCCCGGATTGAGGAGCTCGACGGTGCTACCGACCGCTGGCAGCCGGCCTTCCTCTCGCTGCAGACGGCGCTCGAGAACTCGCGCAAGCAGCAGACCTACAACACGCCGGCGCTGGCGACCCTGCTGCTGCTCGCCGACCAGGTCGAGTGGATGAACGCCAACGGCGGCCTCGAGTGGTGCGTCGCCCGCACCACCGACTCCTCGCAGCGGCTCTACGGCTGGGCCGAGGGCAGCGACGTCGCCAGCCCCTTCGTCGCCGACCCGGCCAAGCGCTCGCTGCTCGTCGGCACGATCGACTTCGCTGAGGAGGTCGACGCCGCCGCGCTCGCCGCGGCGCTGCGCGCCAACGGCATCGTCGACGTCGAGCCCTACCGCAAGCTCGGCCGCAACCAGCTGCGGATCGGGATGTTCCCCTCGGTCGAGCCGGACGACGTCGAGGCGCTCACCGCCTGCATTGAGTGGGTGCTCGGCAACGTCGAGGGCGTCGCCTCGTGAAGGTCCTGGTCAAGGAGAAGATCGCCGACACCGGCGTCGACCTGCTGCGCTCGAAGTTCGATGTCGAGCTCGGCTTGGAGATGTCCGACGAGGAGCTGCGCGACCAGATCGGCGCCTACGACGCGATCCTGATCCGCTCGGCGACGAAGATGACGGCCGAGCTGATCGAGCTGGCAGGGAACCTGAAGGTGATCGGCCGCGCCGGCACCGGCGTCGACAATGTCGATATCCCCGCCGCGACCCGCCGCGGCATCATCGTCGCCAACGCCCCCGAGTCGAACTCGGTCGCCGCCGCCGAGCACACGCTGGCGCTGGCCCTCTCCCTCTTCCGCAACGTGCCGCAGGCGCACGGCTCCCTGGTCGAGGGCCGCTGGGATCGCAGCAAGTTCAAGGGCGCCGAGCTCTACGGCAAGACGCTCGGCGTGATCGGGTTCGGCCGCATCGGCCAGCTCGTCGCCAAGCGGGCGCAGAGCTTCGAGATGGACGTCGTCGCCTTCGACAAGTTCGTCTCCGCCGAGCGCTTCCGCGAGCTCGGCGTCGAGGGCGCCGACTCGGTCGAGGAGGTGCTCGCAAAGGCCGACCTGATCACCCTGCACGTGCCGAAGACTCCGGAGACGATCGGCCTGATCAACGCGGAGGCGATCGCCGCGATGAAGGACGGCGCCCGCATCGTCAACTGCGCCCGCGGTGAGCTAGTCGATCTCGACGATCTGCTTGCCGGCCTCGAGTCCGGCAAGCTCGGCGGAGCCGCGCTCGACGTCTTCCCCTCCGAGCCCTTCACCGAGCACCCGCTCTTCGCCCGTCCCGACGTCGTCGTCACCCCGCACCTTGGCGCCTCCACGGCCGAGGCCCAGGACCGCGCCGGCGTCGTCACCGCCGAGCAGGTGACCGAGGCGCTGACCGGCGGCGTCGTCACCAACGCGGTCAACATCGCCGCGGTCCGGCCCGAGGCGATGGAGGCGCTGGCGCCGTTCGTGCCGCTCTGTGAAAAGCTCGGCCGCCTCGCCCAGGGGCTGGGGGACGGCTCGGTCGACCGGGTCACGGCCGAGTTCCGCGGCCGCATCGCCTCCCACGACACCCGCCTGCTGGGGATCGCCGTCCTCGTCGGCATCCTCTCCGGCCACACCGAGGAGCCGGTCAACCTCGTCAACGCCCCGCAGATGGCGGAGGAGCGGGGGATCGAGCTAGTCGAGACCAAGGACTCCAGCGCCGAGGACTTCACCGAGCTCGTCACCGTCCGGGTCGAGTCGGGCGGGACCGAGGTCGAGGTTGCCGGCACCAGCGTCGGCCCGCGCAGCGAGCCCTACCTGGTCAAGGTCTGGGGCGAGGGCTTCTACCTGCCCTTCGCCGAGCACATCTCGGTCTTCCGCTACGCCGACCGGCCGGGGATGATCGGCCAGGTCGGGACCAGGTTCGGCGAGGAGGGGGTCAACATCGTCTCCGCCGCGGTCGGCGCCGAGCCCGAGGGCGAGAGCGCCGTGATGGCACTGACCACCGACGCCCCGGTCCGCCCGGAGGCGCTGGCCAAGATCCTCGCGATCGACGGTTTTACCGCTGGCCACTCAGTCGACCTCTAGCGTTTTGTCGGACGCAAAGTAGGCTTCCACTCGTGCGGGCGGTCGTCTTGACGGGTACGGGGGGTCCTGAGGTCCTGCAAGTGCAGGAGCGCCCTGATCCCCTGCCTGGGCCTGGCGAGGTGCGGGTTGCCGTGCGTGCCGCCGGCATCAACTTCGCCGACACGATGGCCCGGGTCGGCCTCTACCCGGACGCGCCGAAGACGCCCTGCGTGCTCGGCTACGAGTTCGCCGGCGAGGTCGAGTCGGTCGGGGAGGGAGTGGAGGACCCCAAGGTCGGCGACCGAGTGATGGGCGGGACTCGGTTCGGTGGCCAGGCCGAGCTTGTCGTGGTCCCGGCCGACCAGGTCCTGCCGCTGCCGGAGCGGCTGAGCTTCGAGCAGGGGGCCGCCTTCCCGGTCAACTACGGCACGGCCTACGCGTCGCTGATCCTGATGGGCGGGCTGCGCAGCGGCGACCGCGTGCTGATCCACGCCGCCGCCGGCGGGGTCGGGATCGCCGCCACCCAGGTCGCCCGCAACGCCGGCGCCGAGATCTTCGGCACCGCCTCGCCGCAGAAGCACGAGGCGATCCGCGCCCAGGGCGTCAAGCACGCGATCGACTATCGCGGTCAGGACTTCGAGGCCGAGGTCAATCGGATCACTGGCGGCGAGGGCATCGACCTGGTGATCGACGCGCTCGGCCCCGCCAGCTTCCGCAAGGACTACCGCCTGCTGCGCTCCGGCGGTCGCCTGGTCATGTACGGGATCTCGGAGCTCTCGCCCGACGGCAAGCGCAGCATTCCCACCGCCCTGCGCAGCCTCGCGCGGATGCCGCTGGCGACGATGCCGTGGTGGAAGAGCCTCTCGATGATGAACGAGAACAAGGGCGTCTTCGGACTCAACATGCTCGGCTGGTGGGACCGCGAGGGCAGCCTCGACCGGGTCACCGAGCCGCTGATGGCGGACCTCGAAGCCGGCCGGCTTGAGCCGGTGGTCGCCGGCGGGTTTTCCTTCGACCAGGCCGGCGAGGCCCACGAATTCATCGCCCAGCGCCGCAACGTCGGCAAGGTCGTGTTGTTGGCATAGCGAAGGGTCGGCGGTTCTGAGGTCGAACGATGGGTGCGATGAAGACGGCAGCTCTGCTTTTGATGGTGGTGGCCTGCGGCCTCGCAGCGCCCGCTGCGCAGGCTGAAGAACGGGTGACGCTGATCCTCCTCGGAGGCACTGGGGACGACCTGCTGACCATCGACCTCAGCGACGACGGCACCACCTACGAAATCGAATCGCGCAGCCCGCTGGAAGTGGGCGGCGGCATCTGCCGGCATCCAGACGGGGCACCCTTGAAATTGATCTGCGACGCGCCGAAGATCGGCGGCTTCGAAGTCCGCGTCGACGCCGGCAACGACCGCGTCGAAATGAAAGAGCCGCTCCCTGTTCCCGCCACGATCGACGGCGGCGACGGCAACGACCGGCTCGTCGGTGGCAGCGGAAGCGACTGGCTGATCGGCGGTGCCGGCGACGACAGCCTGTTCGGCGGCCTCGGCGAGGACCGGCTGACCTGCGGGGAAGGCGATGACTTCGGCTTCGGGGGCAGGAATGCGGACATCATCGACGGCGAAGCCGGAGCCGACTACCTGTACGGCGGAGGTGGGGATGACGCACTCCGGGGCGGCCCCGATGACGACGGCCTGTTCGGTGGCATCGCCAATGACCAGCTGCTGGGCGGGCCGGGCAACGATGGGCTCACCGGAGAAGAGGGCAACGACCGTGGGAGCGGGGGCTCCGGCCGGGACCAGATCTTCGGCGGCCCGGGCAACGACTACTTCGTCGTCGGCGGCCGCGACACTGCCTCGCTTGGCCCGGGGCACGACAAGGAACTCTAGGCGCGGCGACTAGGCGCCGGACTCGGCCTCGGCCGGCTCACGGCGCGAGAAAAGCGTGCCGCCGACGAACAGCAGCGCGATCGCAAGGCCGACCAGCGAGAGGGCTGCGTCGAGCCTGAATGCAGCCTGGACCCCGTCGACGAAGGGCGGCTGCGCGGCGGAGAAGACCGTGGTCGTCAGCCCCAGTCCGATCGAGCCACCCGCGATCTGGAACATGTAGACGATGCCGCCGGCGAGGCTGGTCTGGGATTCGTCGACCGAGGTCACCCCCGCCGTCGTGGCGGTCGGGTAGAAGCTCCCGATCCCGATCCCCAGCACGATCATGCCCGGGACCAGCGCCCCGTACCCGGAGCTCGAGTCGACCTGGGAGAAGAGGAAGGGCGCCAGGGTGATGCAGGCAGCCCCGAGCACGGCCAGCGGCTTCGCACCGATCCGGTTGTAGAGCGGCCCGGCGATGAAGGAGGTGAGGGCGAAGACGCCGAGGAAGGGGATCATCCCGACCCCCGATTCGAGCGGCGAGTAGTCGAACTGGTTCTCCATGAACTGCGGCAGGTAGAGCAGCGCGGCGAAGAAGGTCGCCGACATGAAGAGGATCGCGACACAGGATGCCGTGAAGCTGCGGTTCCGCATTACCGCCCGCGGCACCAGCGCGTGCGCCCCGGCCCGCCGCTCGGTCGGGACGAAGGCGATCAGCATCGCCACCGCCACCGCCAGCAGCCCGAGCACTTTCGGGTCGCCCCAGCCCCAGTCGTCGACCTGATCAAGAGCGACCAGCAACGAGACCAGGCCGACCGAGAGGGTCGTGATCCCGCGGTAGTCGATCCGCTGGTCCTCGGCTTCGGGCTCTTTGACCTTGACCAGGAAGTAGGTGACGAGGACGGCGAAGATCGCCACCGGCACGTTGAGGAAGAAGATCCAACGCCAGCTCAGCGTCTCGGTGAGGACGCCGCCGATCAGCGGCCCGACGGCGTTGCCAAGCCCGGCGGCGCCGAGGATGATGCCGCCGGCCAGCCCGGCTTTGTCTTCCGGCAGGATCGCGAAGGTCATGCCGAGGATCGCCGGCCACATCAGCGCCCCGCCGATCCCCATCAGCGTCCGCGTCGCGATCAGCCAGGCCTCGCTCTGGGCAGCACCGCCGAGCGCCGACATCGAGGCGAAGATCGCGGTGCCGAGGAAGAACGCGTTGCGGCGGCCGAACATGTCAGCAAGGCGCCCGCCGGTGACAATCATCACCCCGAAGGTGAGCGCGTAGGCGTTGACCACCCACTGGATCGTGTTGATCCCGGTGTCGAAGTCCTTCTCCATCGTCGGCAGGGCGACGTTGATCGCCGAGAAGTCGTTGGCGATTACCACCACCGCCACGCCCATGGCGAAGATCGCCAGCCAGTTGATCCGCTCTCCCTGCTCGATGTCGGACAGATTAGGCGTGCGCTCTGACGCCACCGAATTCTGCGCTACCCTGCACGGAGCGAATGGACCACCGGTTCAACAGCCTTGCGCTTCTCCTTCTCCTCCCCCCTCGGGGGGAATAGCGCTGGGCGGCGCGATAGCCGCGAGAGACATAGGCCATTCGATTCAAGTAGAGAAGGAGAGGTCCGATGGGACCAGCATCTGAGGTAAACACCGACGCCAACCGCGTCCACATCTTCGACACCACCCTGCGCGACGGCGAGCAGTCGCCGGGGATCTCGCTCAATACCGCCGAGAAGGTGGAGATCGCCCAGCAGCTGGCGCGCCTGGGCGTCGACGTGATCGAGGCCGGCTTCCCGATCACCTCGCCCGGGGATTTCGAGGCCGTCCAAAAAATCTCGCGGGTGGTCGAGGGCCCGGTCATCTGCGGCCTGGCCCGCACCCACAAGGCGGACATCGACGCCGCTTGGGGAGCGGTGAAGGACGCGGGGCGGCCGCGCATCCATACCTTCATCTCCACCTCCGACATCCACATCGAGCACCAGCTGCAGACCGACCGCGAGGACGTCAAGGGCCAGGCGCGGGCGGCGGTCTCACTGGCCCGCTCCTACTGCGATGACGTCGAGTTCTCGCCGATGGACGCGACCCGCGCCGACGTCGAGTTCACCGCTGAAGTCTGTGCGATCGCGGTCGAGGAGGGCGCGACCGTCGTCAACATTCCCGACACGGTTGGCTACACGACGCCGGAGGAGTACGCGGATTACTTCCGGCGCCTGTACGCGCTGGTCCCGGCGCTGCGCGGGGTCGAGCTGTCGGTCCACTGTCACGACGACCTGGGTATGGCCGTCGCCAACTCCTACGCCGGCGTTCTGGCCGGCGCACGCCAGGTCGAGTGCGCCGTCAACGGGATCGGTGAGCGTGCCGGCAACTGCTCACTGGAGGAGATCGCAATGCTGGTCCGCGTCCGCGAGGACGCCCACGGCCTCACCACTGGCATCAACAGCACCGAGATCGCCCGCACCAGTCGCATGGTCTCGCGCCTGACCGGCTACCCGGTGCAGCCGAACAAGGCGATCGTCGGCCGCAACGCCTTCGCCCACGAGTCCGGCATCCACCAGGACGGCGTGCTGAAGGAGCGCAGCACCTACGAGATCATGGACGCGACCGAAGTCGGCCTGGAGTCGAACTCGATCGTCTTGGGCAAGCACTCCGGCCGCCACGCCCTGCGCGATGCCTTGGAGCAGCTGGGCTTCGTGGTCGAGGGCAACGCGCTGAACGCGGCCTTCAAGGCCTTCAAGGAGGTCGCCGACCGCAAGAAGCAGGTGACCGCCCTGGATCTGGAGGCAATCGTCTCCGACGAGATGCGCGAGCGCGCCGACGCCCACGACCTGGCCTGGTTCGAGGTCGAGGCCGGCTCCCGCCGCGACCCCGTCGCCCGGGTGGCCGTGACCCTGCCCTCCGGCGAGGAGGCAGTGGCCGAGTCCAGCGGCGACGGCCCGGTCGACGCCATCTTCCAGGCGATCCAGAAGGCAACCGAAACCGAGTGCGAGCTGCGCCAGTACACCGTCGCCGCCGTAACCGGGGGCGAGGACGCCCTCGGCGAGGTAACCGTGATGCTGCGCACCGCAGGCCGCCTGGCCACCGGCCAAGGCGTAGCGACCGACATCCTCGAGGCATCGGCCAGGGCCTACGTCCGAGCCCTGTCCAACGCCCTGGAAGGCGCGGCGACGCGCGAGGCCGAGGCAGCCACCGCCGAAGCCGCAGTAGAGCGCACCCCCGGCCCATAATCCGGAGCGCGCCCCGCCCCTAGGGGGCGAATTTCCACGCGTGTGCACTTGGTGTTCCTATGGACCACCTAATGCACACGCGTGGAGCCGACGGGCGCCTTGCGGATCTGGCGGGGCGGCAGCATGGGGTGGTGGCGCGGCGGCAACTAGTGAGGTTGGGGCTGACGAAAGAGGCGATACGGGTGCGACTTCGGGCTGGGCGGCTTCACCGGATTCATCCCGGTGTCTACGCCGTCGGGTACCGACCCCTTACCCAGCAAGCCCGGTGGATGGCAGCGGTGCTCTTTTGCGGAGACCGCGCCGTGTTGAGCCACCGTTCTGCGGCGGCCCTGTGGGGGATACGGAGCTCGGGCGGCACGAAGATCCACGTCACCTCTCCGGTGAGGGGCCGTGCGTACGAGGCAATCGACCGACACTTTTCTCGGCTCCCGTCCGGTGAGATGACCGTCGAAGACCAGATCCCGGTCACCTCGGTCCCGCGCACGATCTTCGACCTCGCCGGCGAACGTAATGCCTCGCCGCACGACGTCGAGAGCGCCCTACGCCAGGCGGAATACCTCCGGCTCCACGACCCACTCTCCTTGCCTGCCCTGCTCGAGCGCTATCCGCGGCGGCGCGGCGCACGCAATATCCGCCTGGCCCTCGCCCGCCGCGGCGAATCGAGCGGCCGCACCCGCAGCCCCCTCGAGGAGCGCTTCCTGGCCTTTCTAGATCACCACAACCTGCCGCGCCCTCAGCTCAACGCCTGGATCGAAGTGGGAGGGACCCGGTACGAGGTCGACTGCTTCTGGTTCGCCCAGCGCCAGATCGTCGAGCTCGATGGCTGGCAGGCCCACGGCACTCGCGCGGCTTTCCGCCAGGATCGCACCCGCGACCGCCGCCTCATCGCCTCCGGCTACAAGGTCACCCGCCTCACCTGGTCCCAGCTCCGCGACGAACCCACCGCGATCGCCCGTGACCTTCGCCAGTCCCTCGCTCGACAGGGCCATCACCGCAACCACACCCAGCCGGGGTTGCGGTGATGACCCGGTGCCGGAGCTCTCTCAGTCCTTGCTGGAGTGGGAAACTCCCTCTCTAAATACAGATGTATGTGATAACGTACGTTCCCATGAGCACCACCCTCGCCGCACCTTCGTCTTCCATCGCCGACCCGACGCCCAACGTCGGCCATCGCATCAAGGCACTGCGCGACGCCATGAACCTCTCGCTCCGCGACCTCGCCGAGCGCTCCGGCGTCAGCGCGCCGATGCTTTCCCAGGTAGAGCGCGGGGAGACGAGCCCGACCCTGGCCTCGGCGGCGAAGATCGCCGCCGGCCTCGAGCTCACGCTCTCGCAGTTGCTGCGCCTCGACGAGGGCCAGCACGTCGCCGTCAGTCGCGCCAGCGGCCGCCGTCGCTACGAGCGTGGGGGGCACCGCTTCGAGGAGCTGACCCCGCCGCTGCCCGGGCAGCGCGCCGACGTCTCCCTGCACGTGCTGGAGCCGGGTGCCACCACCGGCGGCCGCGCCGACCCGCCGATGCACGAGCCGGGCAGCCGCGAGACCGCGGTCGTGCTCGCCGGCACTCTGGCGCTGGTCGTCGACGGCAGCCGCCACGAGCTTCGCGAGGGGGACAGCGTCACCTTTGATGCCGATCTCCCTCATCATTTCGAGAACGATGGCGAGGAGCCGACCCGGTTCTTCGCCGTGATCGCCGCAGGCCTCAGGCGAGGCTAGGAGGAGAGCAAATGCCGCAAACGATGTTCGACAAGATCTGGAACGCCCACGAGGTCTCCGACGGCCTGATCTACATCGACCTGCACCTGGTCCACGAGGTCACCTCGCCGCAGGCCTTCGACGGCTTGCGGATGGCCGGCCGCGGCGTCCGCCGCGTCGACAAGACGCTGGCCACCGCCGACCACAACACGCCGACCGACGGCACCATGGCGGCGCGCCTGATCGCCGACGAGCTCTCCCGCGTCCAGGTCGAAACCCTGGAGCGCAACTGCGAGGAGTTCGGGATCAAGCTCTACTCGCTGGGCTCCGATCGCCAGGGGATCGTTCACGTGATCGGCCCGGAGCTCGGCGTCACCCAACCGGGGATGACGATCGTCTGCGGCGACAGCCACACCTCTACCCACGGCGCCTTCGGTGCGCTGGCCTTCGGCATCGGCACCTCCGAGGTCGAGCACGTGCTGGCGACCCAGTGCCTGGTCCAGAAACGGCCGAAGACGATGCGGATCTCCTACTCCGGCCAGCTCGGCGCCGGCGTCACCCCCAAGGACCTGATCCTGGCGACGATCGGCCGCCTCGGCACCGGCGGCATGACCGGGTACGCGGTCGAGTACGCGGGGCCGGCGATCGAGGCGCTCTCGATGCCGGGCCGGATGACGATCTGCAACATGACGATCGAGGGCGGGGGAAGAGCCGGGATGATCGCCCCCGACGAGACCACCTTCGAGTGGGTCCGCGGCCGCCCCGGCACGCCCGAGGACATCGAGGCCGCGATCGAGGGCTGGCGGCAGCTGCCGACCGACGATGGCGCCTCCTTCGACACCGAGATCGACGTCGACGCCGCGGCGATCTCGCCGATGGTCACCTGGGGCACCAACCCGGGCATGGTCATCGAGGTCACCGACAGCGTCCCCGACCCGGCGGCGATGGAGTCCCCGGCCGACCGCGAATCGGCCGAGCGCGCCCTCGCCTACATGGGCCTGAAGGCGGGTACGCCGATGACCGAGGTGGCGCCGGAACGGGTCTTCATCGGCTCCTGCACCAACTCGCGGATCGAGGACCTGCGCGAGGCGGCGGAGATGGTGGACGGCCGCAAGGTCGCCAGCACGGTGCGGGCGATGGTCGTCCCGGGCTCGCGGCAGGTCAAAGCCGCCGCCGAAGCGGAGGGGCTGGATGAGGTCTTCCGCAGCGCCGGCTTCGAATGGCGTGAGGCGGGCTGCTCGATGTGCCTGGGAATGAACCCGGACACGCTGTCCGAGGGCGAGCGCTGCGCCTCGACCTCGAACCGCAACTTCGAGGGCCGGCAGGGCAAGGGTGGCCGCACCCACCTGGTCAGCCCGAGGATGGCGGCAGCCGCTGCCGTCGAGGGTCACTTCGTCGACATCAGAGACTGGAGCTGAAGATGAGGCCGATTGACGTAATCGAGGGCAAGGTCTCGCTGCTGGACCGTGCCGACGTGGACACCGACCAGATCATCCCCAAGCAGTTCCTCAAGCGGGTTGAGCGGACCGGCTTTGGCGAGTTCCTCTTCTACGACTGGATCCGCGACGGCGAGATCGAGCTGGAGCCGAACCCGATCCTCGTCACCGGCGCCAACTTCGGCTGCGGCTCCTCCCGCGAGCACGCTCCCTGGGCGCTGGAGGACTTCGGCTTTCAGGCGATCCTCGCGCCCTCCTTCGCCGACATCTTCTACTCCAACTGCACGAAGATCGGGCTGCTGCCGGCGATCCTCGACGAGGAGCACTGCCGCACCGTCGCCGAGGCCGGCGAGGCGCGGATCGACGTCGACGACGAGACGGTCACCTGCGCCGCCGGCGTCTTCCAGTTCGCGATCGAGCCCGAGGTCAAGCACCGGCTGCTGAACGGGCTCGACGACATCGGGATCACGCTCGAGAACGCGGGTGCGATCGAGGCCTTTGAGGCGTCGGGCGGTGCCGACCGGGGACCGGTGACGACCAGCCTTTGAGCCGGGAGGAGCACACCGGCGCGATCAACAGCGGCCCGCGCGAGTGGGACGCTGAGACCTACGACGCTGTCTCCGACCCGCAGTTCGAATGGGGGCTGTCAGTGCTGGAGCGGCTGGAGCTGCGGGGCGACGAGCTCGCGCTCGACGCCGGCTGCGGCTCCGGCCGGGTCAGCGCCGAGCTCCTCAAGAAGCTGCCGCAGGGGAGCCTGCTCGCGGTCGATGGCTCTGAGCAGATGATCGCCAAGGCCAAGGAGCGGCTCGGCGACCGCGCCACCTACCTGGTCGCCGACCTCTCTGAGCTCGAGGTTGCGGAGCCGGTCGACCTGGTCTTCTCGACCGCGACCTTTCACTGGATCCCCGACCACGCGCGGCTCTTCGCGCAGCTGCACAAGGCGATCCGCCCCGGAGGTCGTCTGGTCGCCCAGTGCGGGGGAGAGGGGAATGTTGCCTCCCACGCCGCCGCAATCCGCACGGTCACCGAACGGTCCGAGTTCGCGCCCTACTTCCAGGACTTGAGCGGGATGTGGAACTTCGCGGCGCCCGACGTCACCGAAGAGCGCCTGCGCGACGCCGGCTTTGCGGAGGCCCGCTGCTGGCTGCAGCCCTGGCCGGTCACCCCGGAGCACCCTTACGAGTTCATCACCACGGTGACGATCGGCCCGCACCTGGCGCGCTTGCCCGAAGAGCTGCGCCGCCCCTTCGCCGAGGCGATCCTCGAGGTCTCCGCGCAGCCGCTGACCCTCGACTACATGCGCCTCAACATCGAGGCGACGGCGTGAGCCCCCGCGCGGGCTCCGACGCGTAGAGTCCCGCCGCGTGAGCGACGCACCGCGCATAGTCGTCCTGCCCGGGGACGGGATCGGCCCCGAGATCGTCGCCGCCGCGCGCGAGCTCCTGGAGTCCCTGGGCGAGTTCTCCTTCGATGAGCGCCTGATGGGCGGCTGCTCGATCGACGAGCACGGCGTCGCCCTCACCGACGAGGTCCTCGCTGCCTGCCGCGAGTCCGACGCGGTCCTGCTCGGCGCCGTCGGCGGACCGAAGTGGGACACCACCGACCCGAACGCACCCCGCCCCGAGCAGGGCCTGCTGGGCCTGCGCAAAGGCATGGGCCTCTACGCCAACCTGCGCCCGGTGCGGCCGAGCCCGGCTCTGGTCGGCTCCAGCCCGCTGCGCGAGGAGCGGATCGCCGGCACCGACCTGCTGGTCGTGCGCGAGCTCACCGGCGGCATCTACTTCGGCGCCAGCGGCCGCGACGGCGACGCCGCCCACGACACCTGCGAGTACAC
This sequence comes from Solirubrobacterales bacterium, assembly GCA_036277915.1. Taxonomy (GTDB): domain Bacteria; phylum Actinomycetota; class Thermoleophilia; order Solirubrobacterales; family 70-9; genus VAYN01. Next base: position 10,421 of record DASUMA010000018.1, on the reverse strand, counting down.
GGCAGCCGAAGTCGAGCGGATCGCCCGCACCGCCTTCGAGGCTGCCCAGCGCCGCGCCGCCGGCTCCGACCGCAAGCCGCGCGTCACCTCGGTCGACAAGGCCAACGTGCTGGAGACCTCGCGGCTCTGGCGCGAGGTCGTCACGCGGGTCGCCCCGGACTACCCCGACGTCGCCCTCGACCACCTGCTGGTCGACAACGCGGCGATGCAGCTGGTCTCGCGCCCCGCCGACTTCGACGTGATCGTCGCCGAGAACCTCTTCGGCGACATCCTCAGCGACGAGGCGGCGATGCTGACCGGATCGCTGGGGATGCTGCCCTCCGCCAGCCTCGGCGCCGACGGCGCCCCGGGATTGTTCGAGCCCGTCCACGGCTCGGCTCCCGACATCGCCGGCAAGGGCACCGCCAACCCGCTCGCGACCTTCCTCTCGGCGGCGCTGATGCTGCGCCACGGGCTCGATATGGCCGAGGAGGCCGCCCGGATCGAGGCGGCGGTAGACGCGGTGTTGGAGCAGGGACTGCGTACTCCCGACCTCGCCGGGGGCACCGTCGCGGCAGCGCCGCTGCCGGAGGTGCCCCGGGAGGTCGAGGTGGGGACGGCGGAGATGACCGCTGCCGTCCTCCAGGCGCTCGCAAGCTAGGGAGCGGTCACCGCCCACTGCCCGAAGGCGTAGGCCTCTTTGTCTTTTTCGTTCGCTTTCGCGACGAGGCCGAAGCCGAGGCGGTTGTTGTTCTCGAGCGTCAGCGGAGTCCCCGCGTTGAGGTTTTCCGCTTTGGTGATGTAGACGCAGAGGTTGCCGCCGGTGGCCGCCGGGGTCGTGCTGCCGTTCCCGAGGCCGGCGCAGTTGGCGCTGGTCTGGCCCGGCTGCAGGACCGTCACAGCCGGCGTATTCGACAGCGGGAACTGGAAGCTGACGGACGAGCGGAAGGAGCCTCCGTCCGTGCTCGCTTCCCCGCCGAGGTCGAACACACCCCGCAGCGTCTGACCGCTTTTCAGCGTGCCCAGCAGCGGCGCCACGTCGTCAGCCAGTTTCGACAGCGTCACCGAGCCTTTGCCGAGTTTGGCCGAGGTCACGGCTTCGTTCTGCAGCTTGTTGGTCGTGATCACGCCGTTCTTGATCGTGCTGGCGATCACCGCGCCGGTGGCGATCTTCGAGGTGCTGATCGCGCCGTTGCCGATGTTGCCCGGCGTCACCGAGTTCGGGCCGAGCTTGCCGGCGACGACTGACTTCGGCGCCAGCTTGCCGCTGGTGACCGCGGCCTTGCGCAGCTTTGCGCTGGTTACGGCGCCTCGCTTCAGCTGGTTGGGGCCAACACTGTTCTTGGGCAGCCCCGCAGCGACGGCGGCGCCGCCAAGGGCAACGAACAGCGCGATCGTCGCGATCACGTTGGCGTAGTTCAGCTTCGGGCGGAAACGGGATTTCATGCCTCTGGCTCCTTTTCTGGGGTTTCGCGAGTCATTCGCTGCCGATCGGGTGGACACCTTCGTTCGATCGGGCATACTTCCCCAACATGGAGCCGCAGGATTTGATTTGGAAGAACGGCGAGTTTTGTGCCTGGGAGGACGCCCAGGTGCACGTCCTCACGCACGGATTGCACTACGGAACCGGTGTTTTCGAGGGCATCCGCTGCTATGAGACCGAGCGCGGCCCCGCGATCTTCCGCCATGCCGACCACCTCGCCCGCCTGGCGCAGTCGGCCCAGCTGTACTACCTGGAGCTGCCGTACTCGGCCGAGGAGATCCGCCAGGCCACGCACGAGCTGTTGCGCCGCTGCGGCCTCAACTCGGCCTACATCCGCCCGATCGCCTTCCGCGGCTACGGCGAGCTCGGCCTCTACGCCAAGAGCGCCCCGGTCGACGTCGTCGTCGCCGCCTGGCCCTGGGGCGCCTACCTCGGCGAGGAGAGCAAGAACGGCGGCATCCGCGCCAAGGTCTCGAGCTGGCGCCGGATCAGCCCGGCCAGCACGATCCCGCACGCCAAGGCCTCGGGCTCCTACCTGAACTCGATCCTCGCCAAGACCGAGTCGGCCAACGCCGGCTACGACGAGGCGATCCTGCTCGACGAGCGCGGCTTCGTCTGCGAGGGCTCGGGCGAGAACATCTTCCTGGTTCGCGACGGCGAGATCGTCACCCCGCCGCACGTCGCCTCGATCCTCGACGGGATCAACCGCAAGTCGGTGATCCAGATCGCCCGCGACCTCGGCTACACCGTGGTCGAGCGCGACGTCGCCCGCTCCGAGCTCTACCTGGCCGAGGAGGTCTTCCTCACCGGCACGGCTGCCGAGCTGGTGCCGGTGCGCGAGATCGATGACCACGCGCTCCCGGCCGGCGGCGAGATCACCCGCCACGTCCAGGCCAAATTCGAAGACGCCCTGCACGGCCGCGCCGAGGAGTACCTGGAGTGGCTGGACTTCGTCGAGGCTCCGGCCGAGCTCGACGCGGGCGATAAGGTCGGTTCCTGATGATCCGCCGCGCTATCGAGTCGATCGGGCGAATTACCTCAGCCGCCTAGCGGCTGGCGCGGCTCACGCCCGCGCGCGCGGGACCTCGTGGTCCCTCCCGATCTTCGACTCGAAAGGCAGTGATGGAACAGGTGAAGCTCTACGACACGACCCTGCGGGACGGCATGCAGGGTGAGGGGATGTCGCTCTCGGCATCCGAGAAGGCGCGCGTGGTGCAGGTGCTGGACAAGCTCGGCGTGAGCATGATCGAGGCCGGCTTCCCCAGCTCCAACCCGAAGGAGGTCGAGCTGTTCGAGCAGCTGGCCGAGCTGCAGCTGGAGCAGGCGACGATCTGCGCCTTCGGCATGACCCGGCGCCGCGACACCGCGGCCGAGGACGACCCGGCGCTGGCGACCCTGGTCGGCAGCTTCGCGCCGTTCGTGACCCTCGTCGGCAAGACCTGGGGCCTGCACCTGGAGAAGGTGACCAAGGTCTCACGCGAGGAGAACCTGGCGATGATTGCCGACTCGGTCGCCTTCTGCCGCGCGCAGGGCAAGCGGGTCGTCTACGACGCCGAGCACTTCTTCGACGCCTACCGCGACGACGCCGGCTACGCGCTCGAGTGCCTGCGAGTGGCGATCTCCCATGGCGCCGAGAACGTCACCCTCTGCGACACCAACGGGTCCAGCCTGCCCGACCAGATCTCCACGGCCACCGCGGCGGTTGTCGCCGAGCTGGGCGCGGACGCCGAAGTCGGGATCCACGTTCACGACGACGCCGGCTGCGGCGTCGCCAACTCGCTCGCGGCGGTGCGCGAGGGGGCGCGGATGGTCCAGGGCACGATCAACGGCTACGGCGAGCGCTGCGGCAACGCCAACCTGACCACGATCCTGCCGGCGCTGCAGCTGAAGATGGGGTTCGGCGTCGTCTCCGCCGAGCAGCTGGCCGAGCTGACCCAGACCGCGCACTACATGGACGAGCTCTGCAACGTCACCCAGAACCCCGACGCCCCTTACGTCGGCCGCAACGCCTTCGCCCACAAGGGGGGGATGCACGTGGCCGGGATCGAGGCCGACGCCCGTACCTTCGAGCACCTCGACCCGGCGACGGTCGGCAACGAGCGCCGGGTCCTGCCCTCCGAGCTCTCCGGCAAGGCGACGATCCGCGACCAGGCCGAGCGGGCGGGGCTGGAGATGGACGACACCGCTGCCGCGCGCGCTGTCGAGCGCCTGAAGGAGCAGGAGCACCGCGGCTACCATTACGAGGCGGCGCCGGCTTCCTTCGAGCTGCTGCTGCGGCGCGAGGCGGGCAGCTACGAGTCGCTGTTCAAGCTCGAGAGCTTCCGCGTCGTGGTCGAGAAACAGGCCGGCGGCGAGGTCACCACCGAAGCCTCGATCAAAGTCGAGGTCGACGGCAAGCGCTACTTCCGCGCCGCCGAGGGCAATGGCCCGGTCAACGCGCTCGACCGCGCCCTGCGCGAGGCGATCGTCGACCGTCACCCGCACCTGGCCGAGATCGAGCTGACCAACTACAAGGTGCGGATCCTCGACGAAGCCCACGGCACCGGCGCCGTCACCCGCGTCCTCCTCGACTCCGCTGACAGCGATCGGGAATGGGGCACGATCGGGGTCTCGGAGAACATCATCGAGGCCTCCTGGGAGGCGCTGGTCGACTCGCTCGAGTACGCCTTCCAGCCGCGCCCGGACGCCGACGGGCCGGCATAGGCTTCGGCGATGAGCCCTCCCGACGCTCCCGAGCAGATCCCGCTCGCGCGGCCGCAGCTCGACGGCCGCGAGGAGGAGCTGGCGCTGGAGGTGCTGCGCTCGGGCCGGCTCTCGCTGGGGCCGATGGGGGAGCGCTTCGAGCGCGCCTTCGCCGAGTGGCTCGGGGTTGAGGACGCGGTCGCGGTCTCCAGCGGCACCACTGCCCTGCACCTCGGGGTGCGGGCGCTCGGGTGGGGGCCGGGGGACGAGGTCCTGACCAGCCCCTTCAGCTTCGTCGCCTCGGCCAACTGCCTGCTGTATGAGGGGGCGCGGCCGGTCTTCTGCGACGTCGATCCCGAGACCCTGGACCTTGACCCGGCCGCGGCCGCCGCGGCGGCGGGGGAGAGGACGCGGGGGATCCTGCCGGTCCACATCTTTGGCTACCCGGCGGCGATGCCAGAGCTGGAGACGCTGGCGGCCGAGCGCGACCTCGGCATCCTCGAGGACGCCTGCGAGGCGCTCGGCGCGGTCGACTCCGAGGGCCGCAGGGTCGGCGCCCGTGGCAACCTCGCCACCTTCGCGTTCTACGCGAACAAGCAGATGACGACGGGGGAGGGCGGGATGATCGTGCCCTCCCGCCCCGAGGTCGCCGCTCGCCTCCGCAGCGAGCGCAACCAGGGGCGCGCCGCCGACATGGGCTGGCTCGACCACGGCGGGCTCGGCTTCAACTACCGGCTCTCCGACCTCGCCGCCGCGCTCGGCGTCGCCCAGGTCGAGAAGCTCGACCAGCTGCTGGCCGGTCGCGACCGGGTCGCCGGGCTCTACGCGGAAGGGCTGTCCGGGATCGAGGGCCTCGGCATTCCCAGCGCCGCCCGCGGCCAGGAGCGGCGCAGCTGGTTCGTCTACGTCGTCCGCCTCCCCGACGGCGTCGACCGCGACGGGACGATCCGCCGCCTCGGCGAGCGCGGCGTCGCCAGCAAGGCCTACCTGCCCTGCATCCATCTCTTCCCGCACCTGCGGGAGCTCGGCTACCGCGAGGGCCAGTTCCCAGTCGCCGAAGCCGCCTCGGCCCGCTCGCTGGCGCTGCCGTTCTTCCCGCAATTGAGCGAGGGAGAGGTCGAGCGGGTCTGCGAGGAGCTCACCGCCGCGATCCAAATAGGCTGACGCAATGTCCCGCTTCCGCAAAGAGCCCGACCCGCGCTTCTGGCGCCTCAACCGCTCGCTCGAGTTCGACAAGTGGCTGGCGCCCTACGACCTCGACCAGTCGCGCGCCCACGCTCGCGGCTTGCGCGAGATCGGCGTCCTCGATGATGACGAGCTGCGCGAGATGGAAGCCGGGCTCGAGCGGGTCGGGGCGCGGATGGCCGAGCATGGGTTCCAGTTCGAGGCGGCCGACGAGGACATCCACATGGCGATCGAGCGCCTGCTGGGCGCGGAGATCGGACCGCTCGCCGGCAAGCTGCACACCGGCCGCTCCCGCAACGACCAGGTCGCGACCGATGTGGCGATGGTCGTGCAGGCGCACTCGCTGCGCGCCATCGACCTCTGCGGCGCCGCGATGGAGCGCCTGCTCGGGCTCGCCGAGTCCCACGCCGACTGGACCATGCCCGGCTACACCCACCTGCAGCGCGCGCAGCCGGTCTACCTCGGTCACCACCTGCTCGCCTACTTCTGGATGCTCGCCCGCGACGTGCTGCGCTTCCAGTTCGCGCTCGACAGCGCCAGCGTGATGCCCCTCGGCTCCGGCGCCCTGGCTGGCGTCAACTGGGAGATCGACCGCGAGGGCGTCGCCGCCGACCTCGGCTTCGACCACGTCACCCACAACTCGATCGACGGCGCCTCCAATCGCGACTTCGTCCTCGACTACCTCGCCGCCGCCTCGACCTGCGCGATGCACCTCTCCCGGCTCGGCTCGGAAGTCGTCATCTGGTCGAGCAGTGAGTTCGGCTTCTGCGAGCTCGACGAGTCCTTCTCCTCCGGCTCCTCGATCATGCCGCAGAAGAAGAACCCCGACTCGGCTGAGCTGCTGCGCGCGAAGAGCCCGCGGGTCGCCGCCAGCTACGCGACTCTGCTCGGTGTCATGCACGCACTGCCGCTGACCTACGGCAAGGACATGCAGGAGGACAAGGAGCCGCTGTTCGACGCGATCGACACGGTCGAGGCCTGCCTTGACGCGACCGCCGGGATGCTCGACGGGATCAGCTTCGACCGCGCGCAGATGGAGGCGGCCTCCGGCGACGAGATGCTGGCGGCGACCGAGGTCGCCGACCTCCTGGTTCGCCGCGGCATGCCCTTCCGCGAGGCCCACGGGGTCGTCGGCGGCCTGGTCCGCGACGCGGTCGAGCACGGCAAGACCCTCTCCGAGTTGACCCCGGTCGAGCTGAAGCAGCGCTCCGAGCTGCTCGACGAGTCCTACTACGAGGTCCTGCAGCGGGCCAGCTGGCTGGAGTCGAAGCGGATCGCCGGCGGCACCGGCTCGGCCCCGCTCGCGGCCCAGATCGAGGTGGCCCGGGAGACGCTTGCCGCGGTGCAGGAGCGGGTCGAAGAAGAGCGCGTTTGACCCGGACGTTGGGGGCTGATTTCTTTGACCGCTCGGTCCACGCGGTCGCCCGCGACCTGATCGGGTGCCGGCTCTTCTTCAACGGCGCCGGCGGCACCATCGTCGAGACCGAGAGCTACGAGCGCGACGACCCGGCCTGCCACGCCTATGTCGGCCTGACCGCGCGCACCCGCGTCCTCTTCGGCCCGCCCGGCCGCTCCTACGTCTACCTCTCCTACGGGATCCACAGCCTGCTCAACTTCGTCGCCGAGCCCGAGGGTGAGGCGGCGGCGGTGCTGATCCGGGCCATGGAGCCGACCGCCGGGCTCGAGGAGATGCGAGCTCGCCGCGGCGAGCGCCCCGACGCCGAGCTCTGCTCCGGCCCCGGCAAGCTGACCGAGGCGCTGGGGATCGGGCTTGAGCACAACGACATCGAGCTCGACCGCGATCCGTTCCTCTTGCTGGGGCCCGAAAGCAAGCCCCCCGAGGTCGTCACCGGCCCGCGGATCGGGATTACCAAAGCGGTCGAGCGCCCATGGCGCTTCTGCGCCGCCAGCAGTCGCTTCGTCTCGCGGCCCTGGCCGCGCGCCGCGTAGCTCAGCCCGCGGTGACGCCGCCGCCACCGCCCGCTTCCGGTGCGGCTTCAGGCGCTGCTTCGGGTGCTTCCGCTTCCGGGGCGGCTTCGCCTTCGGGTGCTTCGATCGCTTCTCCTTCGGTCGCGCCGCCTTCTTCGGCTTCCGGCGCGACTTCGTATTCGCCGCTTTCGGTTTCGGGTGCGGTGTATTCGTATTCGCCGGGTTCGAACTCTTCGTCGTTCTCCTCGGCTTCCTTGCGCGCCTTCTTTTCCGCCGCCTTTTCGTCGCGGATCTCCTGCCAGGCGGACATCACGCTGGCCCAGATCAGGGCCGGGAAAGTTCCGCCCATCACCGGGCCGCCCTGGTAGAGCGTGGTCATCGGCGTGACCGTGTCGGCGTAGCCGACCCAGACGCAGGCGGTGACTTCGTCGGCGACGCCGCCGCAGAACCAGGCGTCGCCGTTGTTCTCGGTCGTGCCCGTCTTGCCCCACTCGCCTTCAGCGCCGATGTCGGCGTTGGTGCCGGTGCCGGTGGAGACGACGGTTTCGAGGATCCGCTTCGCTTCCAGCGCGGTCGACTCCTCGATCACCTGCTCATGGGTGGAGTCGTTGTCTCCGCCCTTGATCGTGTGGCCCTCGTGGTCGGTGACCTGGGTGTAGGAGACGGGGCTGTCGCCGGGGCGCGGCGCCAGCGTGCCGCTGACTCGGTCGCCGTCGTTGCCGAGGGTCGAGTAGGCGTAGGTCCAGCCCAGCGGCGTCACCCCTTCCTCGAGGCCGCCGAGCACCATCGCCGGGTTGGTGGAGAGGTGGTCGGCGTAGCCCATCTTGTGGGCGGTGCCGGCGATCGCGCTGGTCCGGTCGTGGACCGTCTTCCCCTTCAGCCCTTCCAGGGCCAGCTGCGCGTAGACCGAGTTGTCGGAGTAGGTCGTCGCCGTTTCGATCGAGTTGGAGCCGGCGTAGAGGTCCTCGTCGTTGGTCACCGTGAAGACTTCCTTGCCGTTCTTGCCGAAGTGGAATTCCTGCGGCGCCGATTCGTAGACGGTCGAGGGCGAGATCCCCTGTTCGAGCGCCGTGATCAGGGTGAAGGGCTTGATTGAGGAGCCCGGCTGACGGTGCCCCTGGGTCGCCAGGTTGAACGGCTTGGTGTCGAAGTCGGGGCCGCCGACCATCGCCTTGATCCCGGCGTTGCGGTTGTCGATCACGACTAGCGAGGCGGTCGCCGGCAGGTATCCGAGGTAGGAGTTGACCGCTTCTTCGGCCGCTTCCTGCAGCCGCATGTCGAGGGTCGACTTGACGACCAGGCCGCCGAAGAAGGCCTTCGAGGGCCCGTAGCGTTCGAGCAGCTGCTGGCGCAGGTAGGCCGTGAAGTAGGGGGCGCGGGAGTCGATCTGCGGTGGCGCGATGTCACTCGGCGAGGGCAGCGCCTGCTTCTGTCCTTCCGCCAGCTGCTCGGAGGAGATGTAGCCCTGTTCGTACATCTTTTCCAGCACCAGGTTGCGGCGGCCGAGCGCGTTTTCGGGGTAGACCTTGGGGTCGTAGGCCGAGGGGGAGGAGATGACTGCGGCCAGCGTCGCAGCCTCCCAGGGCTCGAGCACGGTCGCGCAGGGCTCTTCCGGGGTGCCGCAGCCGGGGTGGGCGGCGCCGAAGTAGGTCCGCGCCGCGGCCTCGATCCCGTAAGCGCCCTCGCCGAAGTAGATCGTGTTCAGGTACTCGGTGAGGATCTTGTCCTTGCTCCAGTGGCGCTCTAGCCGGTAGGCCAGCGCCGCCTCTTTGAACTTGACGAAGAGCGTCCTCGTGCTCTGCGCTTCCAGCGCGTTCTTGACGAACTGCTCGGTGATCGTCGAGGCGCCCTGGGCGGCGCTCTGGCTGAGCACGTCTTTGACCAGGGCGCGGGCGATGCCCTCGAAGTCGACGCCCGAGTGCTCGTAATAGCGGGCGTCCTCGATCGAGACCACCGCGTTCTTGATGTTGGGGGAGATCTGGGCGGAGCTCAGCAGGATTTTGTTCTGGTCGCTGGTCAGGGTCCCGATCGTCTCGCCGTTGGCGTCGACGACCTCGCTGTTTTTCGAGGCCTTGTACTGGGCGAAGTCGTAGATCGCCGGCAGGTCCTGGGAGACCGCGGCCATCATCCCGAAGACCATCGAGACGACCGAGAGGATGCCGAGGCCGAGCAGGACGAAGAGGACACGCAGCTTCTTCAAGCGCGGTTTACGGCGCTTGGTCTCGTTCGGCGGGACCGGGGGCACGGGCGGGAGCTCACCGCCGCCGTTTGCCTGCCGGCGCTTTAGTCCTAAGGCGGCCATCGAGGGTGTACCGGCGCGGCGTGGCAGAGCCCGTCGCGCGGAGGCGGCAGTCTAGCATTGCGCCGATGTCGGATCTGACGCGTAACGCGGTCGAGGCGCTGCCCGAGGGCATGCTCGCCAAGCAGCTGCAGGGGGACCGCCCGCTGCGGGTGAAGCTGGGAATCGACCCGACTACCGCCGACATCCACCTCGGCCACACGGTCGTGCTGGAGAAGCTGGCCGAGTTCCAGCGGGCGGGCCACACGGTGGTCCTGATCATCGGCGACTTCACCGCCCGGGTCGGCGATCCCAGCGGTCGCTCGAGCACCCGGCCGCTGCCCTCCGAGGAGGAGATCGAGGCCAACGCCGCGACCTACCAGGAGCAGGCATTCAAGGTCCTGGACCGCGAGCGCACCGAGGTCCGCTTCAACAGCGAGTGGCTGCGGATGGAGCCGGAGGCCCTGCTTGGGCTGCTGGCGCAGACCACGGTCGCCCGCCTGCTCGAGCGCGACGACTTCCAGAAGCGGATGGGCGCGAACCAGCCGATCGCCGCCCTGGAGCTGCTCTACCCGCTGCTCCAGGGCTACGACTCCGTCGCCGTCGGGGCCGACGTCGAGCTGGGCGGGACCGACCAGAAGTTCAACCTCCTGCTCGGGCGCGACGTCCAGCAGGCATACGGCAAGAAGCCGCAGTCGATCCTGACCATGCCGATCCTGGTCGGGACCGACGGCCAAAAGAAGATGAGCAAGTCGCTCGGCAACTACGTCGGGGTGACCGACCCGCCGGAGGAGATGTTCGGCCGCCTGATGAGCATTCCCGACGCGGCGATGCCCGAGTACTACCGGCTGCTGCTGGGCACGGAGCAGCCCGACAGGCCGCCGA
>DASUMA010000017.1:0-36499 GCA_036277915.1 Solirubrobacterales bacterium | reverse complement strand
CTCGCCGCCGAGCTCCTTCACCAGCCCGATGCGCATGCCGCGCACGTCGCCGCGACGCGCCGCCTCGACGACCGGCGGGAGCGGCTGGTCGATTGAGGTCGAGTCGAGCGGGTCGTGCCCGCCGATCACCTCGTGCAGCAGCGCGGCGTCCAGCACCGTGCGAGTGCACGGGCCCGCTTGGTCCAGGCTGCTGGCCAGTGCGATCAGGCCGTAGCGGGAGACCCCGCCGTACGTCGGCTTGACTCCCACCGTGCCGGTCACTGCGCCGGGCTGGCGGATCGAGCCCCCCGTGTCGGTGCCGATCGCGAGCGGTGCCTCGAACGCGCTGACCGCCGCCGACGAACCGCCGCCGGATCCACCCGGGATGCGCTCGACGTCCCACGGGTTGTGGGTCGGGCCGTAGCCAGAGTGCTCGGTCGAGCTGCCCATCGCGAACTCGTCCATGTTGGTCTTGCCGAGGACGCGGGCGCCGGCGGCGTCGAGCTTGCGCACGGCGGTCGCCGTGTAGGGCGGCTCGTAGCCCTCGAGGATGCGCGAGCCGGCCGTGGTCGGCGTGCCCTCGGTGCAGAAGATGTCCTTGACCGCTACCGGGATGCCGCCCAGCGGGCCCGACCCGGCCTCGTGCGCAGCGCCGTCGACCGCGCAGAGGTAGGCGTTCAGCTCATCGCCAGCGGCGGCCGCCTGCCAGGCCTCGAAGTACTCGGTGGCGGAGAGGTCACCGGCGGCGATCCGCGCCGCCGCCTCGGCGACGCTCAGCTGCAGCAGCTCCCCCATCAGGACTCGGCGGCCTGCGGCGAGGGGACGCGGAAGGATCCGTCCTGCGGTTCGGGCGCCGGCGCCAGGATCGCCTCGCGCGGCCAGCTCGGGCGCGGCTCGTCCGGGCGCAGCACGTTCTCCAGCGCGACCACGTGCGAGGTCGGCTCGACCCCCTCCAGATCGAGATTCCCGATCCGGTCGACGTGCTCGAGGATTCCCGAGAGCTCCCCCGCCATCCGCTCGACTTCCTCGTCGCTCAGCCGTAGCCGCGCCAGCTTGGCGACGTGAAGTACCTGCTCCCGCTCGATCACCGGCCGGATTCTAGGGAGCGTCCAGGTGTGAAGTGGACGCGCTGGATTCCTGGCTGGACAGCCAGTATTGTCATCGCGATGCAGGGGGCCAAGGCAGAGAGATTCGTCGTCGCCAACCTGAGGCTGCTCGCGGTGACCTTCGCGGTCGTCGGCCTCCTCTTCATCACCGTGCCGAGCGGCGTCCTCGACGTGATCTCCGACGTCGGCGAATGGTTCGGCAACGACCACCGGGCACCGCACACCCAGGTCTACCTCTGGCTGGCCCTCTCCTTCGCCTACATGGTGGTGATCACCGGGATCTGCATCGTCGCCCAGAGCGACGTCGTTCGCTACCGCCCGCTGCTGCTCGTGCTGGCCGCCGGCAAGACCGCCTCCTCGCTCGGCTCGCTGCTCTTCTTCGTGATCCAGGAAGAGGTCTTCATCTACCTGCTCAACTTCCTGGTCGACGGCTTCCTCGCCGTGCTCTCGCTCTGGCTCTGGGTCCTGGCCGGCCGCATCGGCCGCCCGCCCGAGCCAGGTTGAAAGCGCGCGCCGGGGCTCTCAGCCGCTGAGCAACGGACCCTGAGTGCGATCTGCGCGGCGATGGCGCCGGGAATCGACGGCCTGCCGCAAGCCGAGCGCGACGTCGACGTCTCCGGCCCGGTCGCCCGCTTCCTCGGCTCGGTCTCCCCCCGGACCCTGATCCGGCTGCGGCTCGGCCTGCGCGCCTTCGAGTGGCTCCCCTTCCCCTGGCGCTTCAGCCGCCTCGACCCGGCCGCCGCTGAAGACTTCCTCAACCGCCTCGAGGGCTCGCGCTTCTCCCTCCACCACGACCTGCTGCTGATGGCGAAGCTGTTCTCGACCCTCGGCTACGCCGTGACGCCGGAGGTCGAGCAGCGGATCGGGTTCGAGATCTCCTGCGCCCGTGCCGACGGCACCGTGCCGGAGCCAGCGGGCACGCTCGGCGACACCGAGCCGAGCGGGGCCGGCGAGGACTGCGACGTGGTCATCGTCGGCTCCGGCGCCGGCGGTGCCGCGGCGGCCGCGGCGCTGGCCGAGGCCGGGCTCGACGTGCTCGTGCTCGAGGCCGGCAGCCACTACAACCGCGAGAGCTATCCGAGCGACCACCTGGAGGCGATCGCCGAGCTCTACCGCGACGCCGGCCTGACGATCGCCGAAGGGCGGCCGCCGATCCCCGTCCCCGTGGCGAAAGTGGTCGGCGGCACCACGGTGATCAACTCCGGCACCTGCTTCCGCGCGCCCGACCCGGTCCTCGACAACTGGCGCGACCGCTACGGGATCTCCTGGGCGCACGACCTCGACGCCGACTTCGCCGAGGCCGAGGAGTTCCTCCACGTGACCCAGCTGGACCCCGAGCGGATGGGCCGCAACGGGCAGCTGGCGATGGAGGGCGCGGCGGCGATCGGGGCCAGCGCCGCGCCGATCTTCCGCAACGCCGGCAGCTGCGTCCAGTGCAGCTCCTGTCCCTTTGGGTGCCGGATCGACGCCAAGCGCGGGATGCACGTCAGCTACCTGCCCCGCGCCGTCGCCGCCGGGGCGCGGATCCGGGCCGGGGTCGAGGCGAGCCGGGTGCTGATGGAGGGCGACCGCGCGATCGGGGTCGAGTGTCGAGTCCGCGGCGGCCGCCGCTACACGGTGCGGGCGCGGCGCGCTGTGATCGCCGCCGGCGGGGCCCTCGGCACGCCGGAGCTGCTGCTGCGCTCCGGCCTCGGCGGCAACCAGGTCGGCCGCAACTTCCACATGCACCCAGCCTGCTGGGTCGGCGCCCGCTACGAGGAGGAGGTGCGCGGCTGGGAGGGCGTGATGCAGAGCTTCTACGTCGATCAGTGGGAGCACCTGGGCGTGCTCCTGGAGGCGACCTTCACCCCACTCGCCTTCGGCGGCGCCTGGCTGATGGGCGCCGGGCGCGCCCATCAGGAAGCGATGCTCGACTTCGCCCACGTCGGCTCGATCGGCGTCCACCTCTCCGATCGCTCAGCGGGACGGGTCGGGCTCGGCTCCGAAGGCTCGCTGCGAGCCAGCTACAAGCTGACCCGCGAGGACGCCGACCGGATCGTCTACGGGATCTCTCGCGCCGCCGAAATCCACTTCGCCGCCGGCGCCACCGAGGTCTACCCCAACATCGCCCGCGCCAAGGTCCTGCGTCCAGCCGACCTCGCGACCTTCGAGGCGACCCGGTTCAGCCCCGCGGAGCTGCGGCTCGAGGCCTTCCACCCGATGGGCACCGCCCGCATCGCCGCCGATCCCGGCGAGGGCGTCTGCGCCCCCGACGGCTCGGTCAATGGCACCCGCGGCCTCTACGTCGCCGACGGCTCGCTGTTCCCGACCTCGGTCGGGGTCAACCCGATGATGACCATCATTGCCTTCGCCAAGCAGGTCGCCCGCGGGATCAGCTCCCGGGAGGGGGCGGCGGAGGCGGAGGCGGCGCCTGTGGGGGCTGCGTAGCCGCGTCGTCCCCGGGGCCGCCGAGCCGGTCGGCGGTGCCGCCGAAGGAGGCGCCCTCCTCCTGCATCGCCATGTAGCCGCCGACCGCGACCGCGATCGCCGAGGCGAGGCCGAGCCAGACGCCGAATTTGCGCCCGAGGTCGAATTCGCCGCCGAGGCCGCCGGCATCGACTCCTGGCGGGAAGAGGATGTAGATGAAGATGACCACCGAGGAGAGGCCGCCGAGCACGGTCGTGACCACGCTGAGCGGGATCGCCGCGCGGGACACGTCGCTGCCGAAGATCGCCAGCGACATCCCGGCGAAGCAGGTGAAGACGAGGAGGATGTTGACCCAGTCGTCGAAGACGTCGAACGCGTCTCCGCCCCGGAAGCCCTCAAAGCCGTACCAGGCAAAGAGGAACATGACCAGGATCAGGACCAGTCCGGCGATGCCGGCGATCTGCTCGCCGCGGCTCAGGCGTTCGCTCACGATGCCCTCCTTAGCTGGGGTTCCAATCGAAGGGGTTCTGTCCGCGCTCGCTAGTTCCTGCCGGCGAGAGAGCGCGCCCGCGCCGCCTGCAGCGTGTTCGACATCAGCATCGCGATCGTCATCGGCCCGACCCCGCCGGGGACCGGCGTGATCGCCCCCGCTACCTCGGCGGCCGCCTCGAAGTCGACATCGCCGACCAGGCCCTCCTCGAGCCGGTTGACGCCGACGTCGATCACCACCGCGCCCGACTTGACCGCACCAGCCCCGAGCATCCGCGGCACCCCGGCCGCGGCGACGAGGACGTCGGCGCGGCGGCAGACCGCCTCGAGGTCGCGGGTGCGCGAGTGGCAGAGGGTGACGGTCGCGTTGGCGGCCAGCAGCAGCCGCGCCACCGGCACTCCGACCAGCTTCGAGCGCCCGACCACGACCGCCTCCGCCCCCTCCAGCTCAACGCCCTCGTGGCGCAGCAGCTCCATCACCCCGGCTGGGGTGCAGGGAACGAGGTTGGGGACGCCATGGGCGAGCAGGCCGGCGTTGACCGGGGTCAGCCCGTCGACGTCCTTGGCCGGGTCGATCGCGGCGACGATCACGTCGGGGTCGATCTGCTCGGGGACCGGCAGCTGCACGAGGATGCCGTCGACCTCCGCGTCGTCCCCCAGCCGCCCGACCAAGTCCAGCAGCTCTGCCTCCGAGGTCTCGCCGGAGAGCCCGTGATGGACGGAGGTCATCCCCGCCTCCTCGCAGGCGCGGTGCTTGCTGGCGACGTAGACCTCCGAGGCCGGGTCCTCGCCGACGATCACCGTCGCCAGGCAGGGCACGCGTCCGGTCTCCTCGCGATAGGAGGTGACCTCGTCGCGCACGCGCTCACGCACCGCAGCGCCGACCGCTTTGCCGTCGATCACCCTTGCCGCCATCCCTACCTCCTCTTGATCGGGGCGTAGTCGGCCATCAGCTTGCGCTCGGTGCCGTCTCCGGAGAAGCGGACGATGACCACCCCGCCCGGCTCGACCCCGGTGACCACGCCATCGCCGAAGCTGGCGTGGACGACGTCGTCGCCGATCTGCATCTCCAGCGCCGGGCTGGGGTCGACGGGCTGCGCCGCAGATCCGCCCGCGCCAGCCGAGGTGCTCCAGCTGGTGCCGAGGCTCTGGGCAGCGCTCGAGTGGCTCTCGGTCAGGTCGCTGGGGAGCTCGTCGACGAAACGCGAGGGCAGGTTGTGCTCGGCTCGGCCGAAGAGGCGCCGCTCGCGCGCCCAGGTCATGTAGAGGCGTTTGCGGGCGCGGGTGATGCCGACGTAGCAGAGGCGCCGCTCCTCTTCTTCGCCACCCTCTTCGAGTGCGCGCATGTGCGGGAAGGCGCCCTCCTCGCAGCCGACGATGAAGACCGTGTCGTACTCGAGCCCCTTGGCGTTGTGCAGGGTCATCAGCGTCACCAGCTCCTGTTCGGAGGCGAGCCCGTCCTGCTCGGTGTAGAGGCTGATCTGCTGCAGATACTCTTCCAGCGGCGAGACCTCGCTCTCCCCCTCCGTCTCGCGCTCGATGTCGAATTCAGCGGCGCCGGCGATCAGGGTCTCGAGGTTTTCCGCCCGGCCTTCGGCCTCGACCGTGCGCTCGGCGGCGAGCGCTTCCAGGTAGCCGCTCTCGTTCAGCACCGCCTCCAGCAGCGTCGCCACCGGCCCGTCCTGCTCGGCGCGTTCGCGCAGTCCCGCCATCGTCTCGTAGAAGCGGCCGACCGACTTGATCGCGGCGCCGCTCAGTCCCGGCACCTCCTCGACCCGCTCGATCACGTCCCAGACCGGCATCCCGGTGGTGTTGACGTGGGAGGCGATCCGCCCCTGGGTCGTGTTGCCGATCCCCCGCCGGGGCGAGTTGACAACGCGGCCGAAGGAGACGAGGTCGGCCGGGTTAGCGAGCAGGCTGAGGTAGGCGATCGCGTCCTTGACCTCGGCCCGTTCGTAGAACTTGGTCCCGCCGATCACCTGGTAGGAGACGTCGAAGCGCTGCAGCGTGTCCTCCAGCACCCGGCTCATCGCGTTGGTCCGGTAGAAGACCGCGACCTCGGAGCGGCTGACGCTCTCCTCCTCCCCGAGGCGCTCGATCTCGCCTGCGACCCAGCGCGCCTCCTGGTGCTCGTCGGTCAGCTCGTTCAGCTGCACCGGGTCACCGCCCTCGTCTTCGGTCCAGAGCTCCTTCTTCAGGCCCTCGCGGTTGCGTTCGATCACCGCGTTGGCGGCGGAGAGGATGGTCTGCGTCGAGCGGTAGTTCTGCTCGAGCTTGACCGACTCGGCGTCTTTGAAATCGCTTTCGAAGTCGAGGATGTTGCGGACGTCGGCGTGGCGGAAGCTGTAGATCGACTGCGAGTCGTCGCCGACGACCATCAGGTTCCTGCGCTCCCCCGCGAGCAGCTGCAGCAGCCGGTACTGGGCGTGGTTGGTGTCCTGGTACTCGTCGACGAGGAGGTGGCGGAAGGTGCCCTGCCAGCGCTCGCGCACGTCCTTGAACAGCTCCAGCACGTTGACCGTGCGGACCAGGAGGTCGTCGAAGTCCATCGCGTTCGCTTCGCGCATCCGCTTCTCGTAGAGCGGGAAGGCCTCGGCGACGACCTCCTCGAACTCGGCGTAGACGGAGTCCTTGTAGGAGTCGGAGTCGACCAGCTGGTTCTTGGCGCCGGAGATCTTCGCGTGGACCGCCCGCGGCGGGAACCGTTTCGAGTCGACCCCGAGCTCGGTGAGGCAGCGTTTCAGCATCCGCAGCGAGTCCGACTGGTCGTAGATCGTGAAGCTCTTCGAGTAGCCGAGCCGCTCGGCGTCGACCCGCAGCATCCGCGCGCAGGCCGAGTGGAAGGTAGTCACCCACATCGCCCGCACCGAGCGCCCGACCAAGTTGCCGACCCGGTCGCGCATCTCCGCCGCGGCCTTGTTGGTGAAGGTGATGGCGAGGATCTCGCCCGGGCGCGCGGCGCCGGTCGCCAGCAGGTAGGCGATCCGGTGGGTCAGCACCCGCGTCTTGCCCGAGCCGGCCCCGGCCAGGACCAGCAGCGGCCCCTCGGTGTGTTCGACCGCCGTGCGCTGGGGCGGGTTCAGGCCCGCCAGCAGGCGCTCGACCCGGTCGGCCCCGGGCTCGGTCGGAGCACCGGCGCCGGGGTGCTCGTAGCCCTCCGGCGGGGTCTCGGAATCGGCGGCCTGGAGGGTCACCCGCCGAGCATAGCCACGAGCTCGGCGGGGCTCAGATGGCCCGCTATTCGCAGGCTTCAGCGAATTCGACCAGCGGCTGAGAGCTGCCGCCGAACAGCAGCTCCTCGATTTCGCCCTGGGGCGCTTCGCGAATCCCATCCCCGATGCAGCTGATCTGGGCGGGGCTGATTTCGCCGCCCTTTTCGAACTGCTCCTCCACACTCGTCGCCAGAGCCTCGGCGTCGAGCTTGGCGAAACCGGTGATCTCGTCCAGCTTCCAGTCGCCGTCCTCTTCGACCAGGGCGACGGCGATCGTCTGACCGTCGTAGACGCCACCGGCGAAGGCGACCGGGGCGGTCGCGCCGGCGCCGTCGACTTCAACCTCGGTGACGGTGACCGAGTCGGGGTCGTCGCTGGTGTCCCCGGCCTCTTCTTCGCATTCCTCCACGGCGGCGTCGCCACTCAGGTCCGAGCTCTGGTTGATGAAGGTGGTGGTCATCAGGTCGGTGCATTTGGCCGGGTCGGTGCTGGTGACCGAGGTCTGGATCGCGTCTTCGATTTCGCCCTCCGAGTCGGAGTCGCTGCCGCCGCAGGCGGAGAGGGCGAAGGCCGAGGCCAGCAGCAGGCAGGGGACGAGCAGCAGGGCGAGGCGCTTTCTCAAGGCGGTCCTTTCGCTTGGGACGGGACGGACAGCGGTTGCGCGGACGCTATCTCAGCCACCGGCCGAAGAACGACCGGCGCGGCGCGGGACCGCGGGCACCTCGTCCTCGGGGCCGGACTCGCCGTCGATCTCCGCCAGCCGCTGCTCGATCGCGGCCAACCGCTCGGAGAGCGACTTGATCGCGTCGGCGATCGGGTCCGGCAGGTGGATCCAGTCGGCGTCAGGCCCCTCGATCCGCTTGCCCTCGACCCGCACTGGGTGCCCGGGGTTGCCGACCACGGTGGCGCCCGCCGGCACGTCCTCGACCACGACCGTGTTGGCGCCGATCTTGGCCCCGTCGCCGACCGCGATCGGCCCCAGCAGCTTCGCCCCGGAGCCGACCGTGACGTTGTCGCCGAGAGTCGGGTGGCGCTTGCCGCGCTGGAAGCCGGTGCCGCCCAGGGTGACCCCCTGGTAGAGGGTGACGAAGTCGCCGATCTTCGCCGTCTCGCCGATCACCACGCCGGAGCCGTGGTCGATGAAGAAGGCCTTGCCGATCTGCGCCGCCGGGTGGATCTCCACCCCGGTCACCGCCCGGGTCACGTAGGCGATCGTGCGCGGCAGCAGCGGCACCCGCGCTTCCAGCAGCGCGTGGGCGGCGCGGTGGACCAGCAGCGCCTGCACCCCGGCCCAGCTGGTGAGGATCTCGAAGGCGGAGACGCCCTGCGCGGCGGGGTCACGATCGCGCGCCGCAGCGACGTCGGCGCGGACCTCGGAAACGACCCTCCTCCACCTGCTCATGGTGAGAAGAAGGGTAGGGACATGTAGCGCTCGCCCGAGTCGCAGACGATCGTCACCACCCGCTTCCCGGCCATCTCCGGGCGGGCGGCGACCTGCAGCGCCGCCCAGATGTTGGCGCCGGCCGAGATCCCGGCCAGGACCCCCTCCTCGCGGGCGACCAGGCGCGCCGTCTCCAGCGCATCCTCGTCGCCGACCGAGATGATCTCGTCGACCACCGAGCGGTCCAGCACCTCGGGCACGAAGCCGGCGCCGATCCCCTGGATTTTGTGCGGGCCCGGGCGGCCGCCGGAGAGCACCGGCGAGCTTGCCGGCTCGACCGCGACGACCAGCGCCTCCGGCGCCCGTTCCTTCAGCAGCTGGCCGACCCCGGTGATCGTGCCGCCGGTTCCGACCCCCGCGACGAACGCGCCGACCTCGCCGTCGGTGTCGCTCCAGATCTCCTCGGCGGTGGTGCGGCGGTGGATCTCGGCATTGGCGGGGTTGGAGAACTGCATCGGCATGAACGCCTTGCGCTGCTCCCGGATCTCCTCGGCCAGCGCCACCGCCTCGTTCATCCCGCCCAGCGACGGCGTCTCCCGCACTTCGGCCCCGTAGGCCCGCAGCAGCTTCGCCCGCTCCCGGCTCATCCCCTCAGGCAGAGTCAGGATCAGCTCATAGCCGCGCGCCGCGCAGACCATCGCCAGCGCGATCCCGGTGTTGCCGCTGGTCGGCTCGACCACCACCGACCGCCCCGGCCGCACCAGCCCCTCCTCCTCGGCCGCATCGATCATCGCCACCCCGATCCGGTCCTTCACCGACCCGCCGGGATTGAAGTACTCGAGCTTCGCGCAGACGTCGCCGCCGACACCGCTGCCGAGGCGGTCGAGCAGGACCATCGGGGTCCCCCCAACAACGGCCGAAGCCTCAGCACCAATCCGCATCCGCCCGAGACTAATGCTGCAACCAGAGTTAGGTCGAGTTATCCGCGCCCTGCACGGATAACTCGACCCGATACCGCTTGAATCTCCGGGGGCTGCTCACCCTCCACGGCCTGCACCTGGTCGCCAACGGCACAGCGCAGCCAGACGACCTTCTTGCTGCATCGCAGCGCCAGCACCACCTCCAGGCCGTCCTGCTCGTAAAGCTCGACCGCCTTGATCCGGCCCGGCCGGTCGATCTCGGTCCTCAACGGGGGCGGCGGATCGACGAGCAGGACCAAGGCGAGCCGCCGAGGCCACTTGGCCCGCGACCGGCCCACGACCGGCACGGTGGCGACCGCCACCGCCAATCCCCGCAGGCGCAGATACGCCGCTCCCCACTCGCCATCGACCTCGTACTGGACGCTCCGCAGGCGCTTGCCGACGAGCTCGGAGGCGAGCCGCTGCTCGTACTTGGTTGGCGAAGCCGGCCACTCGGCGACCTTCGGGTCCAGCCCTTTCTTGAACCGGCCCAGGCGCGCGACCTTGATGGTGTACCGGAGGATCACCGCGGCGGTGACGCCGGAGAGGATCGCCCAGAACCCAGCGGCCCCATGGGTTTCGTAGCACCCCCTCCTCAGCCCGCAATCTTCGTCGAGCAAGCTGTCCGGCCCCAGCGCGATCGCCGTGAAGAGGACCGTGGTGCCAATCGCGGTCAGATTGACGACGACCGCGTTGGCCACCGGGTGCCGCTTGGCCCACGCCTTGATCCTCTCCGTCAAAGCTCACTCCGCCCGAGCGGTCACTCGGCGATTCGAAAGGCAAAGGAGCCGACCTTCTCGCCCTTCACGTACCAGGTCGCCAGGTGCCTGCCGGTGGTCCTCAAGTCGAGGAAATCGGTGTAGAGCTCGCCCTTTTCGGCCTCGAAGCCCCGCCCGCATTCCCTTTTTCGGCGGTCCGGGGGAGTGACGCAGACGGTGTAGTCGACCGTCTCCGCGGAGCTTTCGAAGAAAAACCCCGTCTTGCCCGGCGGGCAGACGTGGAACGGCCTTGCTTCTGGGCTTGGCCCACAGGCGACGTAGTGCCGGTAGATCGGCGGGCCGAACGACCCCTCGCGCGGGAAGTGGGGCGAGACCGAGCCATCGAAGGCGAAGTGCAGGCGGGTGTAGACGAGATTGGCGCCGCGACGGACGAGACGACTCAAGCGCAGGGTCACGTGGGGTCGCTTCACTTCCTTGCCGCCGTTGAGGAAATACCACCTCGTATAGCCCCTTCCGGTTGCCCGAGCCACCGGACCGCCGAAGCTCTGCCACTCGAGCGCGTAGAAGTAGAGGTCACTCGTCGCCTCGAACTCGAACTTTTCGTAGGGGGAGATCTTGCTCGGGCGCTCGGCGAGCGCTCCGGTGACGGGTTCGACAACCACCCGCACCTTCGGTTCGGCGACAGGCGCAGGCGCACCCGGCGCGGCCACGAAGGTCACTTCGGACAGGGGACAGCCCGGCGTGGATCTCGAGGGAGCGACGACCGTCCCACTCACACGATCGGGCGCGGCGAACGTGCCCTGCATCCAGGGACCGTGGATGTCGAGGTATTTCCAACTTCCACTTGCGTCGATCGGGGTGCTCTTCGGTTCCGCCGAGTCGAAGGTTTCGCAAAAGCCCCAACGGAAGCGGAAGCGCGCGTTCACGACCTGCCCTTCCTTGACTTCGAAGGAGACCGGCAGACCCGCCTGCGTTTCCCCAGTCCAGATGCCTTCGACCGGCACGACACCCGCCGCCCGGGCATCGCCCGCGCCGCCAGACATCGAGAGCAGCGCCACCGCCGCCATGAGAATCCCCACCAGCCTCATCGCCCGATCTACGCCAGCGACGGCCGTCCGGTTCAAACCCGGGTCAGATGAAATACATGCCCGAATCGGCCTCTTCGGCCTCGCGGCGGGCTACTTCGGCGATGGTGGTCTGGCCAAAGACCTTGCGCAGGGCGGTGACGCCTTCGGCCCAGATGCCGCCGGCCTCGTCGGCCTCGGTGCCGACTTTGCCGTCGAGGGTCTGGACGACCTCGAGGACGGTGATCTCCTCGGCCGGTCGGGAGAGGGTGTAGCCGCCGCGGGAGCCGCGGTGGCTGGTCAGGAGGCCGCCGCGGCGCAGGGTCGAGAACAGCTGCTCGAGGAACTGCTCGGGGATCTCCCGGCGCTCGGCCAGCTCCTTGATCGGCACGGGCCGATCGCCGGAGCGGGCAAGCTCGGCGAGGGCAACGACCGCATAGCGCGACTTCGAGGTGATCGAGATCACAAGGGGTTTCTACCGCACCCCTGCGCCCTGGGCTAGGATCGGAATCGATGGGGCCGAGGGAAGCCATTCGCCCGAACTGCCTTGTGATCGACGATCACCCCTTGGTCCGGCTCGGAGTCCGCGAGGTGCTCTCAGACGGCTTCGAGGTGCACGAGTCGACCAGTCGCCAGGAGGCCCTTGACCTGGTCCGCGACATCGGCGACTTCGACGTCGCGATCGTCGACATGCGCCGGCATCGCAACGGCGGTGGCGAGGACACAATCAGCGGCGCCGAGACGATCCGGGTCCTGCGCCGCTCTTCCAGCGCGATCGGGATCGTCGCCCACGGGCCGCTGCCCGAGGCGCACCTGGCACGGGCGGCGCTGAAAGCCGGGGCCAGCGCCTACGTCTCCCGAATCGCCGGCCCTGACGAGCTGCGCCGCGCCGTCGATGCCGCCGCCGCCCAGGAGCGCTTCGTCGATCCCGCCGTGCCGCCCAAAGGCAGCCGCGGCAAGATCACCCGCCGCCAGCGTCAGATCCTGCAGCTGCTGGCCAACGGGGAGTCGACCACCGTCGCCGCGCGCGAACTGGACCTCAGCGAGGAGACGGTGAAGACCCACACCAAGAACACCCTGGCCCGCCTCGGGGCGCGGAACCGCACGCACGCGGTCGCGATCGCCCTGCGCGAGTCGCTGATCGACTAGATCCAGCCGCTTGCTGCGGCGAAGAGGCTTAGATCCAGCCGCGGTCGCGGGCGGTGAGGACCGCCTGCGCCCGGTCGACGGCGCCGATCTTGCCGTAGACGTTGTGCAGGTGGGTGCGGATGGTCGAGACCGAGAGGTGCATCTCGCCGGCGATCTGCTTGTAGACCATGCCCTCGGAGAGGTGGCGGAGGACGTCGAGCTCACGCGCCGAGAGCGGGCATGGCTCGCTGATCCGCGAGGTGTCCTGGCGCGGCAGCGGCATCTCGTAGAGAAGGTCGCGAAGGGCGTCGGGGCCGAGGCCACAGCGCTCGGCGCTGGCGCGCAGGCGCTCGGGCGAGATCGCCTCGCCCTGGGAGTAGTGGGCGACCATGTCCGCGGTGGCGACCATCGCCGCCAGGCCCTCGGCGTCTTCGGAGTGGTGGCGCTCGATCGCGACGGCGATCCGCTGCGGCAGGTTCCAGCGCCGGGCGAGAACTCCGCCGACGAGCGCGTGGTCGATGCCAAGCTGGTCGCGTTCGTCGCGCAAGCGCTGCTCGGGCGTGCGCGAGATCGCGTCGAAGTAGACCTTGTAGCCCGGGTGCAGGCGGGAGATGACGAGGCGGCCGACGTCGTGCAGCAGCGCGGCGACCGCGAGCTCGTCGCGTTCGACCCAGCCGACCATGCGGCCGATCTGGTCGGCGGCGCGCTGCGCGGCGAGGGCGTGGACGCGGAAGCGCTCGGGCTTCAACTCCCAGCCGCCGTTGGACTCGAAGAAGTCAAAGCTCGGCGCGGTGCCGGCGATCGCCAGCACGCCGGAGGGCTTCAGCACCTCGATCGCCTCGGGGATCCCGGCGACCCCGCCGGCGACGAGGCCGCTGCGGTTGGCGAAGCGAAGGACGGAGATCGAGAGCGAGACGTCGGACTCGACCGCCTCGACCAGGTCGCCGACGCGGGCGTTGTCGGCCGTCGCGGCCGCGATCACGCGCTCGCGGGACTCGATCAGGACCGGGAAGCGCTCGACAGCCTCGAAGGCTTCGGCGAGGCGACTGCCCGGCGCGGCGGAGGCGCGACCCTCGGCAGTACCTTTAGCGGACGCCTCAGGAGTGGCCGAATTACCGTCAGTCTGCGTGGACGTAACTGCCATTGCCCCCACACATCGGCAGGAAGGGACATTTGGTTTAGCCGTATGTGGGCGTCTGACTGGACAAGTGATTTCGTCTATTTGTCCGCAGCAGAACTGGGAATGCGAGCCGCCGCAGCGGCGATTCGCTCCACAGCAGGCCCCCGGCCGAGTACCGCCAGGGACTCAAATATCCCGGGAGAGACCGAAGTCCCCGTAATTGCCACCCGAATTGGCTGAAAAAGTTTTCCCGGCTTCAGGTCAAAGCGGTCCAGAACGGGCGTCAGCGCTGCCTCGATCGTCTCCGGATCGAAGGGCTCGGTGGCAGCCAGGGCCTCGGCCGCAGCCTCCAGTGGCGGCCCGGCCTCGTCCTTCATCACCTTCGCCCAGGCCTTCGGATCGTCCACCGGCGGCTCGAAGAGGAATTGGATCAGCGGCCAGACCTCGTCCAGGGTCTGCGCTTTCTCCTGGGCGATCTCGCAGGCGGCCCGCAGACGCTCGTCCGCGTCGCGTCCAAGGTGGCGGGCGACCGCGGCGGTGTAATCGTCCAGAGGCATCTCCCGCATGAAGCGGCCGTTCAGCCAGCGCAGCTTCTTCTCGTCGAAGATCGCCGCGGCCTTGCCGACGTCGGCCACCTGGAAGCGCTTGACCAGCTCCTCGGTCGACATCAAGGTGGTGTCGTCGTCGGTCCCCCAGCCCAGCAGCGCCAGGTAGTTGCGGACCGCCGCCGGCAGGTAGCCGGCGGCGCGCAGCTCCTGCACCGAGGCGGCGCCGTGGCGCTTGGAGAGCTTCTTGCCGTCGGGGCCGTGCAACAGCGGCAGATGGGCGTAGCGCGGAGGGTGGTGGCCAAGCGCCTCCAGGACCAGCAGCTGCTTCGGGGTATTGGAGAGGTGGTCGTCGCCGCGGACCACCTCGGTGATCCCCATCTCGGCGTCGTCGACCGCGACCGCGAAGTTGTAGAGGACGGAGCCGTCGCCGCGGGCGATCACGAAGTCGTCGTAGCTGGCGTTGGGGAAGGCGACCGGGCCGCGGATCAGGTCATCGACCACCGTCTCCCCCGTGTCCGGCACCCGCAGGCGGATCGCCGCCCCGGGCTCCTCGCTCGGGGTGCCGCGGTAGCCGCGGCCGGCGCCGTGCTCGGCCTTCCAGGCCTCGACGTCCTTGCCGGTCGCCGGGTCCCGGTAGGCGTGCCCGGACTCGAGCAGGCGCTCCAGCGCGGCGGCATGGCTCTCGGAGCGATCGACCTGGGAGAGCGGGCCGATGTCCCAGTCGAGCTCCAGCCAGTGCAGCGCATCGAGGATCTGCTCGACGTTCTCCTCGGTCGAGCGCTCGCGGTCGGTGTCCTCGATCCGCAGGACCAGCTCCCCGCCGTCGTGCCTGGCGGCGAGCCAGTTGTAGAGTGCCGTCCTCGCTCCGCCGATGTGCAGCGCACCGGTCGGCGAGGGGGCAAATCGGAGACGGAGGGTTTCGTTAGTCATGTTGATCGGAGCGCATGTGTCCACCGCCGGTGGACTCGCCAACGCAGTCGAGCGCGGCACTGAGCGCGCCTGCGAATCTATCCAGATCTTCCACCAGAGCCCGCGGATGTGGCGGCCGACGGCGTACGGCGAGGAGGATTTCGCCGCCTTCCGCGAGGCGATGGAGGCCTCCCGGGTCGAAGCCGTGATCATCCACGCGGTCTACCTGATCAACTGCGCGACTCGAGATAAAGAGCTGCGGGTGAAGTCGCTCGCCTCGCTCACCCACGCGCTGCGGATCGGCGATGGGATCGGCGCCGCCGGCGTCGTCCTCCACCCCGGCGCCCAGAAAGGCGAGCCGCACGGGCCTTCAATGAAGCGGGCCGGGAAAGTGATCGCTGCCGCCGTCAAGGACAGCGAGAGCTGTCCCCTCCTGATCGAGCAGACCGCCGGCCACAAAGGCCTTCTGGGCCGCAACTTCGACGAGACCGCCGAGCTGATCGAGCTCGCCGGCGGCGGCAAGCGCCTCGGCCTCTGCCTCGACTCCTGCCACCTCTTCGTCCAGGGCTACGACGTCACCGACGAAGGCCACCTGGACGAGATCCTCAAAGAAGCCGACGCCAAGGTCGGCCTCGACCGCCTCGGCGCCCTCCACGTCAACGACGCCGCCGCCCCCCTCGGCTCCTGCCGCGACCGCCACGCCAACATCGGCAAAGGCGAGATGGACAAAAAAGGCCTCGCCGCCTTCCTCTCCGACCCTCGCTTCGAGGGCCTGCCGGCGACCCTGGAGACGCCCGGGCCGGACAAGAAGGGGTCAGACCGCAAAGAAGTGCTGGCGGCGAAGAGGTTGCGCAAAGAGGGGCTGAAGCGGCGTAAAGGGTAGGGAAGAAGTAGAGCGAGGGCCAGGGGCGTCGGTACCCCTCCGCGGGAATTTAGTCGCGCCCCCTAAAGGGGGCAGCTCCCGAACATGCTGCGCGCCTATGGCGCGCAAATGACAGATTGCATATCGCGGCCTTCGGCCACATTCCCGCCTCGGGGTACCGACGCCCCTGGCCAAACCCCCAGCGTCCCTTTCCGGCTATCCGGTCCCAGCCTGCCTGCCTCCATCTCCGACGTGACGTGCGGAGGGGTCCGGTTCGATGCGGTCCGTGGGCGGGGTCGGATGCCCCTCTCGCAGAAGCTCATGGACAGAGCTTCCGAAGCTCAGCAAGGGACTCAGCTGCGCGACGGCTTCTGAGGGAGGGGCACCCGACTCCGCCCCTGCCTACACCTGATCGGACCCTTCCCCATGCAACTCCAGAGTTGATCAGGGCAGGCGACAAGGACCGGCCCTGCCGGCCGGTCCTTGCTCTCCCGCCGTAAGTCTTTATTTGATGTGGACGCCGGAGATCGCGCGGGAGATGACTAGGCGCTGGATCTCTGAGGTGCCCTCGAAGATCGTGTAGATCTTCGAGTCGCGGTGCATCCGCTCGACCGGGAACTCGCGGGTGTAGCCGTTGCCGCCGAGGATCTGGATCGCCCGCTCGGTCGCCCAGACGGCGACCTCGCCGGCCTTCAGCTTCGACATCGAGCCCTCGGCGTTTTCGAAGGTGTGGCCGTTGCGGCCCATCCAGGCGGCGCGCCAGACCAGCAGGCGGGCGGCGTCGATCTCCATCTTCATGTCGGCCAGGGCGAAGGCGATCGACTGGTTCTCGATGATCGCCTTGCCGAACTGGCGACGCTCTTTGGCGTACTCGAGGGCGTACTCGTAGGCGGCACGGGCGATCCCGAGCGCCTGGGCACCGACCACCGGCCGGCTCGCCTCGAAGGTCTGCATCGCCGCCTGCGACTTCGACTTCTTGCCCTCGCGGACCCGCGCCAGGCGCTCGTCCAGCTTCTCTTTGCCGCCCAGCAGGCAGGAGCCCGGGATGCGGCAGTCGTCGAGGTGGACGTCGGCGGTGTGCGAAGCGCGGAGGCCGTGCTTCTTCACCTTGGCGCCCTGCTCGCAGCCCTTGGTCCCGGGCGGAATGATGAATGCGGCGTGTCCGCGCGAGCCGAGCTCGCGGTCGACCGAGGCGATGATCACGTGGACGTTGGCGATGCCGCCGTTGGTCGCCCAGGCCTTCTGCCCGTTCAGCACCCACTCGTCAGTCGCCTCGTCGTACTTGGCGGTGGTGCGGATCGAGGAGACGTCGGAGCCGGCGTCGGGCTCAGACGCGCAGAAAGCGCCGAGCTTGACGTCGTCCGGAGTCCCAAAGCACTGCGGGATCCACTCCCCCATCTGCTCCGGGGTTCCCTGCCCGAAGATCGCGGCGACTGCGAGCGAGGTGCCCATGATCGCCATGCCGATGCCGGCATCCCCCCAGAAGAGCTCCTCGTTGGCGATCGGCAGGGTCAGGCCGGTCTCATCGGCCCAGAACTGGCCCATCGCTTCGAAGCTGTAGAGGCCGATCTTGGCGGCCTCCTGGATGACGGGCCAAGGGGTCTCCTCGCGCTCGTCCCACTCCGCGGCGGCGGGCCGGACGACGCCCTCGGCGAAGCCGTGCACCCACTCGCGGATGTCCTTCTGGTCCTGGTTGAGCTCGAGCGTGAACTTCGGCCCGGTCGGCTCGGCGGTGTCGCCGGCCATCCCGCTCAGGACGTCGTTCGCATCCACCTCGGCGACTGCCGCAGTCTCGGCCATCGGCGGAGTATTACACGAAACGATGTCGTTGTCAGCAGTTTCAGACGTCGCGCAGGTCGAAGGCGCGCAGGCCCTCGGAGCCGCCGTCGGTGCAGTCGAAGAAGCGGCGGTTGACGCAGCCGTAGGACTCACCGGTGCCCTCGTAGGCACGCTCGACCGCGAACTGGCAGTGCGGCAGCGGATCGCCTGTCATCTTGACCCCGCCGAAGCCGCCTGGCTCGAGCACCGCCGAGAGCTCGACCTCAGCCGCGAATACCTCCTGCATGCAGCCCACGTACTGGTCGCCGGTGAGGCGGTCGACGTAGCTGTAGAGGTAGCGGCAGCCGAGTTCGACACAGCCCCGCGGCTCGACCATCTTGTCGCAGAAGGAGCGGCACTGGCGGCACTCTCCGACCTCGGTGCGCGTAGCGGTCATAGAGAAAGTCTAGGGGCTCTGGACCGCGGGAAACCGGCGTATATCGCCGTCCTCGGTCGCTCGCGTGCGAAGCACGCCACGCTCCCTGCGTCCCGCGATCTACTTGGTTTCACGCGGCCAGAGCGTATGAACTCAGAACCTGGTCGATCTCGTTGCGCAGGCCGGTCGACGGCCGGACCCGGTAGTCGTCGCCGAGACGCATCCGGCGGGTGCCGGAGCTGGTCTCCATCACCAGGTGGACGTCGGCCTCCCCTTTGTGGTGCTCGAAGACCGCCTTGAGCTCGTCGACGAAGCCGGGCATCGCCAGCCTGGCGGGGTCAATCGGGAGCTCCAGCGGGCCCGAGGGAACCGCGACCACACTGCTGCTCGCCTTGGCGATCTCCTCGCTGTCGGGTTCGAAGCGCTCCGCCTCCTGGACGACCAGCTTGGTCTCGCCGCGGTCCTTGTGGTCGAGGCGGCCGCGGACGACGACGATCGCGTCGGGCTGGATGATCGCGGCGCTCTCCGCCTGGTCAGCCTTGAAGACCAGCATCTCGACCTGGCCCTCGACGTCGTCGAGGGTGGCGAACATCATCTGACTGCCGCTCTTGGTGCGGATCTTCTTGCAGTCGACGACGATGCCGCCGACCGTGACCCAGGAGCCGTCGGCCTTGGCGCCAAGCTGCGCCAAGCTGCAATCGACCCGGGCCCGCAGCGCCGGCCCGACTTCGGTCAGCGGGTGCGAAGAGAGGTAAGTGCCGAGGGTCTCCTTCTCCAGAGCCAGCAGCTCCGCGCGGTCGAACTCGTTGGCGGAGATCGGCGGCCGGTGGTGGGCCTGAGACTGCGCCGCCCCTCCCCCGCCTTCGTCGCCGAAGTCGAAGATCGAGCCCTGGCCCATCTGCGCGTCCTCCTGCGCCTTCTGGCCCGACGACTGGGCCGCGGGCAGCGCCTCCAGCATGCCCTGGCGGGTAGCGCCGGTGGAATCGAGGGCGCCGCACTTGATCAGGCATTCGATCGCCCGTTTGTTCACGGCGCGCGAATCGACCCGTTCGCAGAAGTCCCAGATCGAGGCGATCGGCGCGTCCTCGCGGGCACGGAGGATCGCCTCCACCGCCGAGTGGCCGACGTTCTTGACCGCGTCGAGGCCGAACCGGATCGCCTTCTCGCTGACGACGAAGCTGTGGTCGGAGGAGTTGACGTCGGGCGGCAGCACGTCGATCCCCATCTCCGAGCAGCGGTTGACGAAGAACGGGACCTTGTCTTTGGTGTTCATCACCGAGGAGATCACCGCCGCCATGTACTCGGCCGGGTAGTTGGCCTTGAGGTAGGCGGTGCGGTAGGAGATCAGCCCGTAGCAGGCGGCGTGGGACTTGTTGAAGGAGTAGTCGGCGGCGGCTTCGTTCAGTTTCCAGAGGTCCTTGGCGACGTTCGGGGCGGTCTTCGATTCCGCCAGCCCCTGCATGAATTTGTCCTTCATCGTCGCCATCAGCTCGCGCTTCTTCTTGCCGATCGCCTTGCGCAGATCGTCCGCCTCGGCGCCGGTGAAGCCGGCCATCGAGCGCGAGATCTCCATCAGCTGCTCCTGGTAGATGACGCAGCCGTGGGTGTCTTCGGTGATCGCCCGCAGGCGCGGGTCGGGGTAGGTGACCGAGCCCGGGTCGCGCTTGCCTTTGGCGTAGGCGGGGATGTAGGCCATGGCGCCGGGGCGGTAGAGGGAGACGAGGGCGACGATGTCGTCAAATTCGGTCGGCTTCACCTTCTTCATCGCCTCGCGCATGCCCTCGGACTCGAGCTGGAAGACGCCGGTCGAGTCGCCCTTGGCCAGCATCGCGTAGGTCTTGGCGTCGTCGATCGGGATCTGCTCCATATCGATCTCCTCGCCGCGCGAGCGGCGGATGATGTCGATCGCGTCCTCGATCACGTCGAGGTTGCGGAGGCCGAGGAAGTCCATCTTCAGCAGCCCGATCTCCTCGATCGGCCCCATCGAGTACTGGGTCACGATCTTGTACTGGCGCTCCGGCTTGCCGGACCCGTTGCCGTTCGGCGCCGCGGGGGCGCTGCGGTCCTCGGCCAGCTGCAGCGGCACCACCTCCTGCAGCGGCCGGTCGGCGATCACCACCGCGGCGGCGTGGATCGAGTTGTTGCGGACGATCCCCTCCAGCCCTTGGGCGACGTCGATGATCTTCTTCGCGTCCGGCTCGGCGTCGTAGGTCTGTTTCAGCTCCTGGCCCGCCTTCAGGCATTCGGCAAAAGACGGGCTGCGGCCCATGATCGGCTCCGGGATCTGCTTCGCCAGGCGATCGCCGGTGCCGTAGTCGTAGCCGAGCACCCGGGCGGCGTCGCGGGTCGCGGCGCGCGGCGCCATCTTGCCGAAGGTGATGATCTGGGCGACCGATTCGCGGCCGTACTTCTCGCCGACGTAGCGGATCATCCGCTCACGGCCGCGGACCGAGAAGTCGATGTCGATATCCGGCATCGATTTGCGGCCGGGGTTGAGGAAGCGCTCGAAGATCAGGCCCTGGGAGAGCGGGTCGAGGTCGGTGATGCGAAGGATGTAGGAGACGATCGAGCCGGCGGCGGAGCCACGGCCGGGGCCGACGGCGACGCCGTTTTCCTTCGCGTAGCGGACGAAGTCCCAGACGATCAGGAAGTAGGAGGAGAAGCCCATCTCCTCGATCACCCCGAGCTCGAACTCCATGCGCTCGACCGCCTCGGCCGGCGGCGGGTCGCCGTAGCGGGCACGCAGCCCCTCGGCGGCGATCCGGCGCAGCATCTCCTCCGGCTCGGAGCCGTCCTCGGTCGGGTATTTCGGCAGCAGCAGGCCGCCCAGCTCGATGTTGAGCGAGCAGCGCTCGGCGATCTCCAGCGAGGTCGGGACGGCCTCCGGCCACTCGGCGAAGGACTCGATCATTTCCTCGGAGCTCTTGATGTAGAACTCGTTCGTGTCGAAGCTCATCTTCGGCGCTTCCAGGGTCGACTTCGTCTGCACGCAGAGCAGCGCCGCGTGGTGTTCGAAGTCCTCGCGCCGTAGGTAGTGGACGTCGGCGGTGCCGACGACCGGGCGCCCGAGCTCCCTGGCGTAGCGGACGATCCCCTCGTTTGCCTTGTCCTGCTCGGCGATCCCGTTCTTCTGCACCTCGAAGTAGACCTGGTCGGCGCCGAAGGCCTGGATCAGGTCGTCGAGGTGGGCGCGGGCGTCATCCTGGCGCTCTTCGACCAGGCGCCGGCAGAAGCGCGACTGCAGGCAGCCGGTGAGGACGATCACGCCCTCGGCGTGCTGGGCCAGCAGCTCCATGTCGACGTTGGCCTTGCCGCGGGAGAAGCCTTCGAGGAAGCCGGCGGAGGTGAGCTGGACCAGGTTTGAGAAGCCCTTGTCGTTCTCGGCCAGCAGGGTCAGGTGGTTGCGCTCGTAGCGCGTCTGCTCCTTGATCGCCCGGCGGTCGTCGACCAGGTAGGCCTCGAGCCCGACGATCGGTTTGATCCCGTGCTTCTTGCAGGCCTTGTAGAGGTCGATCGCCCCGTTCATCACCCCGTGATCGGTGAGCCCAAGAGCCGGCTGATCCAGCTCCGCCGCCCGCGCCGCCATCGCGTCGATCTTGCAAGCGCCGTCCAGCAGCGAGTACTCGCTGTGGGCGTGAAGATGGACTGCGGCAGGCGTGCTCACGGAATGATCGATCCTGCCAAACGGGGCAGATGCCACGGCACCCTTCCGCGACCCTTTCGCGCTAACTCCGACACACATCCGCGCGAATCAGCCAGGCCGACGAGGGTCCCGGCACTGAATCTTCGGAGTCGGACCTGCCGAGAGGGTGTCGGGTAGGGCTGAAGCGTCTTGTACTTTTTTGCTTCAGCGAAGCTCGGATGGGCGGGGCGCGATTCGCAAAAAAGTTAAGCGAAAGCCCTACCCGACACCCTCCCGGGTGTGCCCTACCC
Organism: Solirubrobacterales bacterium; assembly: GCA_036277915.1. Classification (GTDB taxonomy): domain Bacteria; phylum Actinomycetota; class Thermoleophilia; order Solirubrobacterales; family 70-9; genus VAYN01. The sequence goes on along the minus strand of DASUMA010000017.1, from coordinate 14,490 downwards.
GCAGACCCAAGCCCCGGGTCCCGAGTCCGCCCAGATTTCGGCGGCGATCCGGTCCTGTTCCTCCTTCGACGCGTTCTGCGGCTCGCCCTGGCCTCCGTAGAGAGCCCAGGTGGAGGGGATGATCTGGTAGGCGCCGCCGGCGCCGCTTGAAGGGTTGAGGGCGCTGTAGTTGCCGCCGGACTCGCACAGCACGATGTAGGTGGGAATCGAGTAGGGGCCGCCGAGCCAACGGCCGACTTCTTCTTCGGCTTCGGCCTGGCTGGCCGCGCGGGCTTCGGCGGCGCGGGCTGCCTGGACCTGCTCGACCCACTTGCCGATGTCCGCTTTCAGCTGGGAGAGCGAGGCCTCGCGTTCGGCGCGGAGCGACTCGAGCTCCGCCGCGGCGGCCTGGGCCGCTTCGCGCACGCCGGCGATCTCGGAGCGGGCGGCGGCGAGGCGCTCTTCGTAGGCGATCGCCCGCTGGTGCAGCTCGTCGACCCTGTCGACTTCGCGGTGCACCTGGTCGCGGACTTCGGCGACCCGGTCGGCGAGGGCGCTGTCGGCTTCGGAGATCGCCCGCAGGTAGTCGGCCTGGGTGACCAGGTCCTCGTAGTCGCCGCCGCCGAAGACGATGCTGGCGGTGGTCGGGGTGCCGCTCTCGTAGATCGCTACCAGGCGCTCGGCGAGGGCGCGGTGGGCGCGGCGCAGGCGGGCGCGGGCGGCGGCGAGCTGGCGGCGCGTGCGGTCGAGCCGGTCGGCGAGCGCGGCGGTCCGCTCTTCGCCTTCGGCGAGCAGGGCGGAGAGTCGCTGCTCTCGTGCCTCGGCTTCGGCCGCCTCGGCTTCGGCGCCGACCAGCCGTTCGCTGGTCTGGCGCAGGCTGGACGAGAGCGAGCCGGCCTCCTCGCGCGCCGCAGCCAGCTTCGCTTCCAGCGTGTCGGCGTCCGCAGCGCCGGCCCGCGGGGCCACCGCGAGCAGGGTCGCGACGAGGGCGGCGAGCAGCGCCGCCGCGCAGACGAGGAGAAGGTCCTTTCGGAGCCGAGCCGAGCCCAAGAGAGGGTCGAGGCTAGCGCCCGTGTTAGCGAACGCTCACAAGTAGTCGATAACGCGCAAGCGATCTTGCGCCCCCGAGTGGGGCGATCTCGCTCAGCCCTCGCGGACTTCGCGGGTCGCCAGGTAGGCGCCGACGAAGATCGCCACGACCGCGGCGACGGCGCCGATCCGGATCTCGCGCCGGTAGCGCACGCGCAGGTAGCGGAGGGCGAAGCGCACCGCCGCCTTGCCGAGGGCGTTGTACATCAGCCCTCCCCCTCGCCGTTGCGCTCGCGGATCCCGTGGGCCATCCGCGACTGCAGCGACCAGAGCTCGATGAAGCCAGGTGAGGCGTTCTGGTCGAAGAGCCCGCCGGACTCCGAGAAGGTCGCGAGCTGGGCGTCGTAGACGGCGTTGGGCGAGGAGCGGGTGATGACGCGGACGCTGCCTTTGTAGAGGCGCAGCCCGATCTCGCCGGTCACCTGCGCGTTGACCGCCTCCATGTAGGCGTCGAGGTCGGTGCGCAGCGGCTCCCACCAGAGCCCGGCGTAGACGAGATAGCCCCATTTCTGGTCCAGCGCCGGCTTGAACTGGTTCTGGTGGATCGTCCCGACCAGCCGCTCCAGCTCCTGATGGGCGCTGAGCACGATTGCCGCCGCCGGCACCTCGTAGATGTCGCGCACCTTGAGGCCGACGATCCGGTCCTCGATGTGATCGACGATCCCGACCCCGTGGCGACAGCCGATCTCGGCTGCCTTTTCAAGCAGGTCGACGAGGCCGAGTCGCGCGCCGTTGAGGGAGACGGGGCGGCCGGCCTCGAACCCGACGGTGACGACCTCCGCCTCGTCGGGGGCCTCCTCGGGACGGGTGACGAGCTGGAAGACGTCGTCCTCGGGCGCGTGGTCGAGCTCCTCGATCCAGCGACCCTCCGAGGAGCGGCCCCAGAGGTTGTCGTCGATCGAGTAGGGAGTGACCTCGGCGCCGCCCTTGATCGGGATCCCGTGCTCGCGCGCGTAGGCGATCTCCTCCTCGCGACCCATCGCCCAGGAGCGCACCGGGGCGATCGTCTTCAGCTCCGGCGCCAGGGTGACGACGGTGGCCTCGATCCGCACCTGGTCGTTGCCCTTGCCGGTGCAGCCGTGGGCGATCGTGTCGCAACCGGTCTGGCGCGCGTACTCGACCGCCAGCTGGGCGATCAGCGGCCGGCCGAGTGCGGTGAAGAGCGGGTAGCCGTTGCCGTAGACAGCGTTGGCGCGGATCGCCGGCGCCAGGAAGTCCTCGGCGAAGCGCTCGCGGGCGTCGACCACGTGGCACTCGACGGCGCCGAGCTGGCGGGCCTTGGCCTCGATCACCTCGTAGTCCTCGCCGGGCTGGCCTAGGTTGACCGTGAGACAGACGACCTCGGCCTCGTAGTGGTCCTGAATCCACTTCAGCATCACGCTGGTGTCGAGCCCACCCGAGTAGAGGAGGAGGACGCGATCGACGCTCGCCGGGTCCGCCTCGTAGGACGCGGTCGGCTGGGGGTTCGGATGCTCGGTACTCACGGTGGCGCAGTCTGGCACGGCCCGGGCGGGCGCGGCGGGAGGCTACGGGGCTTCGAGGCCGCCGCTGCCGCCTTCGCCTTCTTCCACCGGAGGTTCTTCTTCTTCGGTGGGTTCTTCCTCGTCAGTTTCTTCGGTGGTCTCGGTCGTTTCCGTCGTCTCGGTCGTCGGTTCGGTCGATTCCGTGGTTTCGGCGGTCGTTTCGACGCTCGGCGCCGATTCGGTGCTGGGGGCCGCCGAGCCGCTGTCGTCGTTTCCGGCGATCACGACGACGGCGATCACCAGGCCGACGATGATCGCGACCAGGCAGGCGACCAGGAGCCGCATGTTGCCGTGCGGGCGGCCTCCGTCGCCGCGCCCGGGCCCGCGGTCGTCGGGCCCCATCAGCCTGGTCGGGTCCTCGTGCACGCGCTCAGTCCTCCGGCCCGAGGATCGCGTCGAGGATCGCCGCCGGGTCGTCGATCTCGAACCCGGTCTTCAGGCGCAGGGCGATCTCCTCGCGGCTGGAGCCGGAGACTGCCATCTGGGTCGCCAGCAGGCGGGCACCGGCGAGACTGCCACCGCGCTCCTCCTCCGGATCGGCGACGGCGGAAAGATGGGATGCGCGCGCGGTCTCGGTCCGGGCCTCGGAGCCGTCACCAGAGCCGGGCTTGCCGGCGAGCTCCTCTTCGGCCCGCCGCAGCGACTCGACCATCTGCCCGGCCTGCTCGCGCAGCGCCTCGGCCTCGGCCAACAGCGAGGCGATCAGCTCCGCCTGGGCGCTGCGGCGCTCCGCGGCCTCGCGGTCAGCCTCGGCCCTGCTCTCATCCAGGTACTGGCGTGCCTGGGCTTCGGCGTCGTCGATCACCGACTCGGCGGCTCGCTCGGCAGCCTCGACGATCGCTCCGATCCGCTCCGCCGCGCTCGCCACCAGCGGCCTTGGGGTTGCCTGGCTCTTCTCGCGTCTCACGCAGCCGAGAAGACTAGAAGCGATTCGCCGATCAGTCCAACCGCGCGCTCGATCTGCGAGCCATCGACCACCAGCGGCGGCAGCAGCCGCACCGTCTCGGGGTTGGGCACATTGACGACCAGGCCGCGCTCCAGCAGGTCGGCGCCGACGGTCGCCGCCTCGATCCCGTCCTCGAGGCCGACCCCGATCATCAGGCCCCTCCCCCGCACCTCGCGCACGCCCTCCAGCTCCGCCAGGGCGCGGCGCAGCTCCTCGCCGCGCTCGCGCACGCCGCGCAGCAGGGCCGGGTCATCAACCACGTCGATCACAGCCAGGGCGGCCGCGGTCGCCACCGGGCCGCCGGCGAAGGTGGAGCCGTGGTCGCCGGGCTCGAGCACGTCGGCGGCGGCCGGGCCGGCGATGCAGGCGCCGATCGGCATGCCGCCACCGAGCGCCTTGGCGCTGGTGATCACATCCGGCCGGACCGGGGTCTGCTCGTAGGCCCAGAGCGAGCCGGTGCGGCCGACTCCGGTCTGGATCTCGTCGAGGATGAGGAGCGCGCCGGCCTCATCACAGGCCTGCCGCGCCGCCAGTATCGCCTCGTCCGTGGTCGGGTGGATCCCGGCCTCGCCCTGGATCGGCTCGATCAAGACTGCCGCGGTGCGCTCGCCGACCGCCTCGCGCAGCGCTGCCACGTCGTTGCGGGGGACGGAGCGGAAGCCGGGCAGCATCGGCCCCAGCGCCTCGTTGCCAGCGAGCCCGGGGGTGGCGGACAGCGAGCCGTAGCTGCGCCCGTGGAAGTCGCCCTCGAAGCTGATGATCTCCGGCTCGGAGACGCCGCGGCGGTGGGCGTGCTTGCGGGCGATCTTGATCGCGCACTCGTTCGCCTCGGTACCGGAGTTGGCGAAGAAGACACGGCCGCCGAGGCTGGAGTCGGCCAGCCGCTGGGCCAGCCGCGCCATCGGCTCGGTGTAGAAGAGGTTGGAGACGTGCATCAGCTGCCCAGCCTGCTCGCGCACAGCGGCGAGCACCGCCGGGTGGCAGTGGCCGAGCGAGCAGACCGAGATCCCGGTGAGGAAGTCGAGGTACTCCTTGCCATCGGCATCCCAGAGCAGTGACCCCTCGCCGCGGACGAAGTCGACCGGGGCGCGCTTGTAGGTGCGCATCAGGTAGCGCTCCTCCAGCGCCTGGGTGGCGGCGAGCCCGGCCTCAGTCACGGCGTCACCATCGTCCCGATGCCGGCGTCGGTGAAGAGCTCCAGCAGCAGGCTGTGGGGCTTGCGGCCGTCGACGATGTGGGCCGACTGGGCGCCGCCGCTGATCGCGTCGACGCAGGCCTGCAGCTTCGGCCGCATGCCGCCGTCGATTCCCCCAAGCGCCGCTTCGACTTCGGCGACGGAGGCGCGCGAGATCAGCGAGCTGTCGTCGGAGGCGTCGGCGAGCCAGCCCTCGACGTCGGTGAGGAAGATCGCCTTGGTCGCGCCGAGCGCGGCCGCGACCTTGCCGGCCGCCTCGTCGGCATTGACGTTGTAGGACTGGCCGTCGCGGTCGGAGGCCGAGGAGGCGATCACCGGGATGTAGTCGGCGGCGATGTGGTTGAGGACGTCGACGTCGACGCGGTCGATCGAGCCGACGAACCCGACCTCGTCGGAGTTGGCCGCCGGGGTGACCTCAAACAGCGTGCCGTCCTCGCCGGCGAGGCCGACGGCCGACTGGCCGTGCCGGTTCAGCCGCTGCACGATTTCGGAGTTGAGCTTGCCGACCAGGACCATCTTCGCCACCTCGACGGTGTCGGCGTCGGAGACCCGCATGCCCTCGTGAAAGCGGACCTCGAGCCCGAGCCGGTCCATGTACTTGGTGATCTCGGGGCCGCCGCCGTGGACGACGACCGGGTTGAGGCCGACGTACTTGAGCAGGACGACGTCGGCGGCGAAGGCCTCGCGCAGGTCCTCGTCCAGCATCGCGGCGCCGCCGTACTTGATCACGATCGTGCGGCCGTGGAACTCCCTGATGTAGGGGAGCGCCTCGAGCAGCGTCTCGACGCTGGCCTGGCCGCGCTTCACGTCGTGTACTCCGCATTGATCCGGACGTACTCGTAGCCGAGGTCGGAGAACCAGACGTGGGCCCGGTGCTCGCCCCGGCCCAGCCGCAGCCCGATCTCCGCCTCCGGTGCCTCAGCGCCGAGCTCGGCGGCGTCGATCGAGTCAGCCCCGATCTCCTCCAGGTCCTCGCCGGCCAGGGCGGCGCCCGCGGCCTGTGCGATCCGGCCCCAGTTGGGATCGCGGCCGAACAGCGCCGTCTTCACCAGCGGGGAGTTGGCGATCGCGCGGGCGACGCGCTCGGCCTCGGCGGCGGAGGCGGCCTCGGTGACCTCGACCTGGGCGACCCGGACCGCGCCCTCGCCGTCGCGGACGATCTCGATCGCCAGCTGGGTGAGGACCGCCTCCAGCAGGCCCTCGGGCAGCGGTTTGCCAGAGGCACCGGTCGCCTGCAGCAGGACCATGTCGTTGGTGCTCATCTGACCGTCGACGGTGATCCGGTTGAAGGATGCGTCGACGGCGCCGCGCAAGGTGGCGGCCGGGTCATCGACGACGGCGTCGGTCTGGACGAAGCAGAGCATGGTGGCCATGTTCGGCTCGATCATGCCCGCTCCCTTTGCTTGGGCCGAGAGCGTCACTCCTCCGGTACGGAGCGTGCACCGCTTCGGCCACCGGTCCGTGGTCAGGATCGCGTCGGAGAAGGCGGTGGCGCCGTCGGCGGCGAGGCCTGTCGCGGCCTCCTCGATCCCGAGCAAGACCGCGCCGATCGGCAGCGGCACCCCGATCGTCCCGGTCTCGGCGACGGCGACGCTCTCGGTCTCCAGCCCCAGCGCGTCGCCGGCCCGCCGGCACATGTCGAGGGCGTCGTCGTAGCCCTTCTGCCCGGTCTCGGCGTTGGCGTTGCCGCTGTTGACGACGGCGGCGCGGACCCGGCCGGCGTCGGTCACCTCGCGGCAGACCCGGATCGGCGCCGCGGCTGAGGCGTTGCGGGTGAGGACCATCGCCGAGGAGACGCTCTCCTCATCGCAGACCAGAAGCCCGACGTCGGTCTTGCCGCCCCCCTTCAGCCCGCAGTGGGCGCCGCCGGCGCGGAAGCCGGGGGCAAGCCGGCCGGGGTCGAGCTCCTCCACCCCAGCGGGAGCATCGACCCAGCGCGACCTGAAGAAGGGCTCCGTCACGTCAGGCCTTCGGTCTCCTCGAGTCCCAGCATCAGGTTGAGGTTCTGCACGCCCTGTCCCGACGCTCCCTTCCAGATGTTGTCGATGGCCGAGAAGGCGAGCACGCCGCCGTGCTCCTCGACGGTGACGTAGAGGTGGCACTCGTTGGTGTCGCGCAGCGCCCGCAGTTTCGGCGGGCCCTCGAGGACGCGGATGAAGGGCTCGCCGGCGTAGCGCTCGCGATAGAGCGCCTGCACCGCCTCCTTGGAGAGCGGCTCGGAGGTGCGGACGAAGCAGGTCGCGAGCTCCCCCTGATCGAGCGGCAGCAGGTGCGGGACGAAGGCAACCGGTGCCGGGCTGCCCAGCGCCGCCAGCTCCTGCTCGATCTCCGGCCGGTGGCGGTGGCCCTCGGTCTTGTAGGGGAAGGCGTTCTCGGTCATCGCCGAGAAGTGGACGAGGTCGTCGCTGCTGCGGCCGTAGCCAGAGGTGCCCTGCATCGCCGTGATCGAGACCTCGCTGACCAGCCCCTTCTCGGCCAGCGGCGCCAGCGCCAGGACCGAGGCGGTCGGGTAGCAGCCGGGCGTGGCGACGAGCTTGGCCTCGCGCAGCTGCTCGCGGTAGAGCTCGGTCAGGCCGTAGACGCCCTGGTCGAAGAGGTCTGGCGCGCCGTGCTCGCCGTACCAGCGCTTGTAGGTCTCGCGGTCGCGCAGCCGGAAGTCGGCCGAGAGGTCGACGACGAGGATGCCGGCGGCGCGCAGCGCGGCGACGGTCGGGGCGGCGGCACCGTGCGGGTAGGCGACGATCGCGGCGTCGATCCCGTCGAGCCGGTCGAGGTCGAGCTCACTCAGCTCGATCGGCACCGGGTAGCGCGGGTAGAGGTCACTGAGGCGCTTGCCCGCGTCGCTGCGCGAGGTCGCGGCTACGAGCCGCAGGCGCGGGTGGCCCCAGACGATCGCGGCGGCGAGGGCGCCGGTGAAGCCGGAGGCGCCGGCGACCAGGACCCGGGCGGCGGGGTCGCCGTTGAGCGGCTGGGCGGCGGCGTCAGCCACGGAGCGACCCCCCGATTGCCTCCAGGGCCGCCTCGATCGCCTCGCGCAGGCCGGAGACCTCCTCGTCGGTCAGGGTCCTGTCCGGGGCGCGGAACTCGAGGCCGAGGGCGAGGCTGACCTTGCCCTCCCCCACCTGGTCGCCCCGGTAGAGGTCGAAGACCTCGGCCGAGTGCAGCAGCGCGCCGCCGGCCTTGAGGACAGCAGCGCGGACGTCGACCGCGGCGACCTCGTCGGGGACGACGACCGCGATGTCCTGGTAGACGGCGGGGAAGGTAGTCACGTCCTCGTAGGTCTCCTCGCCGGCACTGGCGGCGGCGATCAGCGGCGCCGCGTCGAGTTCGAAGGCGACCGCGGCCTCGATCTCCCACTCCCGGCAGACCAGCGGGTGGACCTCGCCGAGCCAGCCGGCGGGAGCACCATCGACCGTGACCGCGGCGGAGCGGCCGGGATGCAGGAACGGCTCGGTCGCCTGGGTGAAGTCCAGCTCCGTCCCAAGCTGACGCGCCAGCGCCTCGGCGACGCCCTTGAGGGCGAAGAAGTCAGCGGGCTCGCCGCCGCCGCGCCAGGAGCGGGCGCCGAGCGGCCCGAGCGCAAGCGCGGCGAACCGGTGCGGCTCGACGAACGGCGCCGCCTGGTCCCCCGGGAAGTGCCCGGCGAGCGGATCGACCCGCCTCTCCGAACCACCCCCGTCCGCGCCGGTTCGCACTTCTTCCCGCATACCGGGACTAACTGCGAACTCGCCGCTGAGGTAGGCGCGGCCGGACTCGAACAGGGCGAGGCGCTCGGTGCCGCGGGCGACGTTGCGGGCGGCGACGTCGAGGAGGGAGCCGAGGAGGACGGTCCGCATCACCGACTGGTCCTCGGAGAGCGGGTTGGCGACCGTGACGAACTCGGCGCGCGGGTCGTCGGCGCCGATCCGCAGCCGGCCGGCCTCGCCGGGATCGGTGAAGCTCCAGCCGACGATCTGGTCGAAGCCGAGGTCCCGCAGCCCGTCCTCCGCTCGGCGGCGCAGCCGCTGCGGGCGGCTGAGTCCGCCGACCAGGCCAGCGACGGATGGCAGCGTCGTCGGCAGGTGCTCGTCGAGGCCGTGGACGCGGGCCACCTCCTCGATCAGGTCAACCTCCCGGGTGACGTCGCCCCAGCGGTCCGGCGGCACGGTGACCCGCAGGTCGGCGCCGTCGGTCTCGACGCCGAAGCCAAGGCGCTCGAGGTAGGCGGTCTGGTCGACCTGGGAGATCTCCATGCCCAATAAGCCGCTGACCCGGGCGGCGCGCAGGCCGATCTGGGCCGGCGGCGGGGTCTCGGCGGCGACGTCGATCGTGCCTGGCACCAGCTTGGCGCCGCAGAGCTCGATCAGGAGCCGCGAGGCGATCCGCTGCGCCCGCATGCAGAGGTCCGGGTGCAGCTGCTTCTCGAAGCGGGATGAAGCCTCGGAGCGCAGGCCCAGCTGGCGCGAGGTGCGCAGGATGTTGGTCCCGTTCCAGCTCGCGACCTCGAGCAGGACCCGGGTCGTTTGCTCGGAGACCTCGGAGACCTGGCCGCCCATGATCCCGGCGATCCCCGAGGGGCCGTTGCGGTCGCAGACGAGGACCGTCTCGGCGTCGAGAGTGCGCTCGACGTCGTCGAGGGTCGTCATCTTCTCCCCCTCGCTGGCGGTGCGGACGCTGAGCGCTCCGTCCGGCACCTTGTCGAGGTCGAAGGCGTGCAGCGGCTGCGCGGTCAGCAGCATCACGTAGTTGGTGATGTCGACGACGTTGTTGATCGGGCGCTGCCCGGCCGCGGTGAGGCGGGCCTGCAGCCAGAGCGGCGAGGGACCGATCGTGACGTCGGTGAAGACGCGGGCGGTGAAGCGCGGGCAGAGCTCGGGCACCTCGACCGCGACCGAGGCGAACTCGTTGACGTCTCCCCCACCCTCGGCGGCAGCGTCCTCGGCCCAGGGCTCGGCGGCGAGCGCGGCGCCGCTGATCGCGTGCACCTCGCGGGCGACTCCGAAGACACCGAAGCAATCGACCCGGTTCGGGGTGACCTCGATCTCCAGCACCGGCTCAGCCAGCGGCAGTACCTCGGCCAGCGGCGTGCCGGCCTCGACCTCGTCCTCCAAGACGAGGATCCCATCGTGGTCCTCGCCGATCTCCAGCTCGGAGACCGAGAGGATCATCCCTTCCGAGGCGACGCCGCGCAGCTTCGCCTTGCGCAGCTTGTCGCCGCCCGGCATCCGCGCGCCGGGCAGGGCCACAGCAACCGTCTGGCCGGCAGCCACGTTGGGAGCGCCGCAGACGATCGTGCGCTCTCCCTCGCCGGTGTCGACGGTGCAGACCCGCAGCCGGTCGGCGTCGGGGTGCTGCTCGGCCGCGCGCACCTTGCCGACGACGAAGTTCTCGCCGCTTGCCGGGCCGACCGTGGTCACCCGCTCTACCTCGGTCCCGGTCATCACCAGACGGTCGGCCAGCGCCGCCGGGTCCATGCCCGGGTCGCAGTACTCGCGCAGCCAGCTCAGCGGCACCCTCATGAGAACTGCCCCAGCATCCGCACGTCGTTGTCGAAGAAGCGGCGCAGGTCGGGGACGCCGTGGCGCAGCATCGCCACCCGCTCGATCCCAAGTCCGAAGGCGAAGCCCTGGACCCGCTCGGCGTCGTAGCCGGCGCCCTCGACAAAGCCAAGCACGTTGGGGTCGACCATGCCGGCGCCGAGGATCTCGATCCAGCCCTGCCCCTTGCAGAGGTTGCAGCGCTCGCCGCCGGCGAGCTCGCCGCTGCCGCCGCACTGGAAGCAGGAGACGTCGACCTCGACGCTGGGCTCGGTGAAGGGGAAGAAGTGCGGCCGCAGGCGCACCTCGCGCTCGCCGCCGAAGATCGCCCGCACCATCGCCAGCAGGGTGCCCTGGAGGTCGGCGAGGGTGATGCCCTCGGCGATCGCCAGCCCCTCCATCTGGTGGAACATCGGGCTATGGGTGGCGTCGGAGTCGCGCCGGTAGACCTTGCCGGGGACGACGACGAAGATCGGCGGCGCCTGCGTCTCCATCGCCCGGATCTGCATCGGCGAGGTGTGGGTGCGCAGCAGGACCTCCGGGTGCGACTGGATGTAGAAGGTGTCCTGGAGCATCCGCGCCGGGTGGCCGGGGGGGTGATTGAGGGCGGTGAAGTTGTAGTAGTCGTGCTCGATCTCCGGGCCTTCGGCGACGTGGTAGCCGAGCCCGACCATGATGTCCTCGATCTGGCGCGTGGTGCGGGCGATCAGGTGGGCGTGGCCGACCGGCCGCGGCGGCGCCCCGGGCAGGGTGACGTCGACCCGGTCGGCGAGCAGCTGGGCGTCGAGCTCGGAGGCGTCGAGGCGGCCCGCGCTCTCCTCCAGCAGGGTCTCCAGCTGCTTGCGCGCCCTGTTGGCGGCGCCGCCGACCTTGCCGCGTTCGTCCTGCGGCAGCTCAGCGATCCCGCGCAGGATCGAGGTCAGCTCGGCTTTGCGGCCGAGGTAGCGAACCCGTAGCTCCTCCAGCTCCGCCGTGGAGCCGGCGGCGGCGATCGCCGCGCTGGCCTCGCCCCTGATCTCCTCGATCCGCTCAAGCATCGGGGCTCTCCTCCGGCATGGCGGGCGACGATATCCGCTTCGCCGCGGACACGCGCTCGCAGGCGATCGCCGCGGCAGCGGCGACGTTGAGCGACTCGGCGCCGCCGGGGTGCAGGGGAATCGTTGCCTGCACGTCGCACTCGGCGAGGATCTCCGCCGGCAGGCCCTCGCGCTCAGCCCCGAGGCAGAGCGTCGCCGCACCGTCGAGAGCATCCAGCCCCGCGCCGCCATGGGCGACGAGGCCGACCCGCGGCGCCGGCGTCTCTCCCAGCCCGGCCCGCAGCGGCGGCCGCGCGAAGAGCGACCCCATGCTCGCCCGCGCCGCCTTCGGCGAGAACGGATCGGCGCAGCCGGGGCCGAGGACGACGGTGCCCCCGAGCAGCGCGTGCGCGCTGCGGATCACCGCGCCGACGTTGCCGGGGTCGGCGACGCCGTGCAGGTAGACGAGTGCACAGTTGTTCCCGCTATCCGGGAGCAACTGCGAATCGGCGGACCAGCGCAGCGGCCAGACCGCGATCGCCCGCGTCCCCGAGCCCAGCGAGGAGACGCCGGCGAGCAGCTCCGGCTCGACCTCCTCGCCGCCGATCTCCGAGCCGGCGGCCGTAAGCAGGAAGCGCGGCTCCGCCCCGGCCGCGATCCCGGCCTCCAGCAGGTCCTCGCCCTCGGTCGCGAACAGCCCCTCGCGCTCGCGGTGCTTGCGCTCGCGCAGCTTGCGAACCAGCTTCAGCTTCTCGTTCTGGGGGCTGGTGATCGTCATCTCGGCTTCGGCTCTGTCATTTCGGTTTGGCGGTTTGGACTCCTGGAACGAAAAAGCGGGCCGTTCTCACGGCCCGCCCGGGAAAGTGGAGTGTCGGTGAGCCGCTAGGCGGCCGCACCCTCCCGGGCTAGCTCCACAAATCGGCGGAAGGCATCGCGGTCGGAGACCGCGATCTCGGCCAGCATCTTGCGGTTGACCTCCACCTCAGCGCCCTTGAGGCCGTGCATCAATTCGGAGTAGCTCATGCCCTCCAGCCGCGCGGCGGCGTTGATGCGGGTGATCCAGAGGCGACGGAAGGTCCGCTTCTTGTTGCGACGGTCCCGGTACGCGTACATCCCCGAGCGCTGCACCTGCTCTTTGGCAAAGCGGTACGAGGAATGCTTGCGGCCAAAGTAGCCCTTCGCTTCCTTCAGCACCTTGCGGCGCTTCTTGCGCGCGTGGACGGAGCGCTTGACGCGGCTCATCTACTTGCCCCCCAGCAGCTTGCGCACGGTCGGCGCGTCGTTCGGGGAGATCTCCACGGGACGGGCCATCTTGCGCTTACGCTTCGGCGACTTTTTCTCCAGGATGTGGCTGGAGTACGCACGACGACCGCGCAGCTTGCCGGTGGCGGTCTTCTTGAAGCGCTTCTTGGCGCCCGAATGGGTTTTCATCTTCGGCATCGGGTTCGCTATTGAAGCAGAAGCGGGCCTCCGAGCCCAGCCTGCCCACCGTGCCCGGGTGATGGCCACCGCCACGAGTACCCTGGCGCCGCGATGAGGATCGTCTACGTGGTCGGAACGCGGCCCAATTTCGTCAAGACGGCGCCGGTGATCGGCGCCCTGCGCGCGCGCCTGCCCGAGGGCCGCCACGCAATCGTCCACACCGGCCAGCACTACGACCGGCTGATGTCGGAGATCTTCCTCGAGGAGCTCGGCGTGCCCGCCCCCGACCACATGCTTGAGGTCGGCTCCGGCAGCCACGCGGCGCAGACCGGGCGGACGATGGAGCGGCTGGAGCCGGTGCTGGCGGAGGAGCGCCCGGACCTGGTGGTCGTGCCCGGCGACGTCAACTCGACCCTGGCCGCGGTGCTGACCGCGGTGAAGATGGGGATCCCGGTCGCCCACGTCGAGTCCGGCCTGCGCAGCTTCGACATGACGATGCCCGAGGAGGTGAACCGGATCGTCGCCGACCGCTTCGCCGAGTACCTCTTCCTCCACAGCCAGGAGGCAACCGCGAACCTGCACGCAGAAGGGGTCGCCGAAGAGCGCATGCACCTCGTCGGCAACACGATGATCGACACCCTGGTCGCGCTCGAAGACCGCTTCCGCGCCGCCGGCACCGCCGCCCGGCTCGGGGTCGAGCCCGGCTCCTACTGCCTCGTCACCCTGCACCGTCCCGCCTTGGTCGACGGACCGCTGCTGGCCGAGACCGTCAAGCAGCTAGCGTCGCTGGCCCGGGAGATGCCCGTCGTCTTCCCAGTTCACCCGAGGACTCGGAAGATGATGGAGGCGGTCGAGGCAGACCACCCCGGCCTCTCACTGATCGAGCCCCTCGGCTACCTCGACTTCCTCTCCCTCCTAGCCGACGCCGGCACCGTCCTCACCGACTCCGGCGGCATCCAGGAGGAGACCACCTACCTAGGTATCCCCTGCTTCACCCTCCGAGCCAACACCGAGCGCCCCATCACCCTCACGGCCGGCACCAACACCCTCCTAGGCCTGGACCCATCAGCCATCGCCAGCATCCCAGCAGCCCTGGCCGCTCGCAGCGCAGCACCCGCCGAGCCCCCGCCCCTATGGGACGGCCACGCAGCCGACCGGATCGCCGACGTCCTCACCGGCCGATCCCGGTAGCCCTGAAACGTCTTGTACTTTTTCCGCTAAGCGGCCGGCGGATAGCCGCAAACTGTGTTCGGAAAAAGTTAAGTGGAAGGGCTACCGGGATCGGCCGGTGAGCTCTCGCCCTCCGCCGAAGCCTCAGGCGCCGCCCCATCAACCCGGTCGACCTCTTTGCTGGGCGCCAGCAACATGCTCATATTGCGCCCTTCCTGCAGAGGGGCCGACTCGATCACGGCGATCCCGCCAAGATCCTCGAACAGCTTCTGCAGCAGCGCCCGTCCCCGCTCCGGGTGAGCCTGCTCACGGCCACGGAACATGATCGTCACCTTGACCTTGTCGCGGTGCTTGAGGAAGCGCTCGACGTGACCCTTCTTGGTCTCGTAGTCGTGGGTCGCGATCTTCGGTCGCAGCTTGATTTCGCGGATGTTGACCTGCTGCTGGTGCTTGCGCGCCTGCTTCTGCTTCTGCTCCTGCTCGTATTTGTACTTCGAGTAGTCGAGCAGGCGGGTGACCGGCGGCTTCGAGTTCGGCGCCACCTCGACCAGGTCGAGGTCGGCGTCCTGCGCTTTCCGTAGGGCGTCGGGGGTATCGACGATTCCCAGCTGCTCGCCGTCGGCACCGATCAGGC
>DASUMA010000016.1:0-125124 GCA_036277915.1 Solirubrobacterales bacterium | reverse complement strand
GGGGGAGACGGCGAAGGGGCAGACCGAAGTCCAGGAGCTCTCGAAGCTGCAGCAGGTAGTTGCGAGACGGATGGCGGAGTCCAAGGCGACCGCTCCTCACTTCTACCTCTCGGCGGAGATCGACATGAGTGAGGCCGTGGCTGCGAGGTCTGCGATCAAGGGTGCCTCTCGAGAGGGAGATGTCGTCCCCTCCTTCAACGACATGGTGGTGAAGGCATGCGCGATCGCCTTGAGGGAGTTTCCGAAAGCCAATGGTGCTTATAGGGACGGCAAGTTCGAGCTCTACTCACGGGTGAACGTAGGAATGGCCGTAGCCGCCCACGAAGCACTGGTCGTGCCCACGGTCTTCGATGCCGACAAGAAGGGTCTGCGGCAGATCTCAAGCGACACCAGAGCCCTTGCGTCCAAAGTCCGCGACGGCTCCATCACCCCGCCAGAGCTGAGCGGTGGCACCTTCACCGTCTCCAACCTCGGCATGTTCGGGATCGATGACTTCAGCGCCGTGATCAACGCCCCGCAGGCGGCGATCCTCGCGGTGGGCGCGATCAAGGAGCGCCCTGCTGTGCGAGACGGCGCCATCGTCCCCGCCCACCTGATGAACGTCACCCTGGCCTGCGACCACCGCATCCTCTACGGCGCCGAGGGCGCCGAGCTCCTGGCGCGGATCAGGACGCTGCTGGGGCAGCCGGTCAGCCTGGCGCTTTAGCCGATTCGCAGTTCCTCCCGCATACCGGGACAAACTGCGAACCGGGGGATTGGGGGAGTTGACCACACCCTGGGGTGGGAAAGACGGCAACGTTCGTGGATCAGCAGGTCTTTCGGGCGCCCGTTACGGCGTTCCACGCCCGTCCCAACGAGAAGTCGGCGTCCACTCGAAACACGCCGGGTTGGGAGGCGCGGGCGACGGTCCAGTCGCCGCGGCGGAGGATGCAGCCGGCGCCGTGGGAGATCGACCAGTAGGGGGTGAAGTTGACGCGGACGAGGAACTCGCCGGGGTGGTCGATCTGGAGGGCGAAGCCTTGGCGGCCGACCCAGAGGGTTTTGGCCTGGCCGGTTCCGAGGGGGGCGACGAGGGGCTTGGGGTTGCTGACCTCGTAGATGCGCCAGTGCTCGCTGCTGTGGCGCAGGGTCAGGTAGGAGGGATCGCGGAGGATCAGGCGCTCCTCGGCGGCGGAGGAGTAGTCGAGCGGGGCGTCGGGGAGGGCGACGTAGGAGATCGCGTTGCTGCGCAGCCAGGCGCTGTACTCGCGGTCGGTGAGCTCGCGCTCGCCGTAGAAGATGTCGTCCCGGGTGGTGTCCAGCTGCCGCAGCCATCCCCGGGCGAGCTCGAAGCTCGGCGCCAGGTAGGCGGACTCCCAGTGGTTGGCGGTCGGCGGCACCTCGATCCGCATCCCCTCCCCCCCATGCGCGCGCAGCCAGCCGGCAGCCGGCTCGAAGTAGTCCGAGGCGGTCGAGGGGTCGCCGACGCTGCGGGCGATCTGGTTGACGCTCGCGGTCAGCTGCCAGTAGAGGCTGCCGACCAGGACCAGGGCGAGCAGCGCCGGCGCCACGCGCGGGCGGCGCGAGAGCACGACCGCGGCAAGCACCGGGCCGCCGAAGAGGGCGCCGAGCCGGACCGCGTTGCCGCCGAGCGCGTTCGGGGTCAGCCAGATCAACGTCGCCGCCAGCAGGTAGCCAAGGACGACCCGGCGCAGCTGGCGCTCCTCGGGCAGGCCGCGGAGGACATAGAGGGCGCCGGCGCACCACAGAGGCACGGCGATGAAGGAGGAGAAGACGAAGGGGAAGTGGCCGGGCTCGGGGAAGGCGAGATTGGGGACGACGGTGAGGAACAGGGCCAGGGCGGCGGCGGTGAGCGCTGCCCAGTGGGGTCGGCGGCCGCGCTCCAGCATCGCCGCCAGGAGGACGCCGGCGAGGAAGACCGCGGCAACGGGACTGGCCAGCGCGCACCCCGCCGCGGCAGCGACGGCGAGGGCGCCGCGCCCGGTCTGCAGGCAGCGCAGCGAGCCGAGGCCGAAGGCGACTCCCAGAGCGAAAGTCAGCTGCCCGTCGGCGAGCAGGGTGACGACGCCGGCGGCGAACCAGAGGGTCGCCCAGCGCGCCTCCGCCCCCCAGCGGTCGCGGACCAGGCGATCGAACAGATAAGAGGAGGAGACGACGGCGAGCCCTCCCACGACCTGCGGGCCCAGCAGCGCCGCCAGCGGTGGGAAGAGGACGCTGTAGGTGAGGGTGTAGTGGCCGCCGTACCAGCTGCCGTTCCAGATCGCGAGGCCCGCCTGCTGGAAGAGCTCGGCGCGGAAGACCTGGGCAGCGAGGTCGCCGACCGGCGGGCTCCAGAGGAGCATCAGCAAAGCCAGCGCGGAGCTGAGCGCGACGGCCGGGAGCCACTCTGGTCGGAGAACCTTGGACTGGACCATCAGGGGGGATGCAAAGCATACGTAGGCGGAGGACGGCGCCTGCGAGAATTGGAGACGTGCGTGACGTGATTCGGGTCGTCCGGTGCGGAATCCTCCCCTACGAGGAGGGGCGCCAGCTGCAGCGACGCCTGGAGGAGCGCCGCCAGCGCGAGGAGATCCCCGACGTCCTGCTGCTGCTCGAGCACACCCCCGTCTACACGCGCGGGCGCCGCGCCACCGAGGCGGAGCTGCCGATGGGGGTCGAGTGGTACGAGGCGCAGGGAATCGAAGTGCTCGACACCGATCGCGGCGGGCGGGTCACTTACCACGGGCCGGGGCAGCTGGTCGCCTACCCGATCGTCAGCCTCGCCCCCTTCGGCGGCGACGTGCACGAGTACGTGCGGCGGCTGGAGCGGGTGATGATCGGCGCGCTGGCCGCGCACGGGGTCGAGGCGGGGCTGGTCGAGGTCGAGACCGGCGTCTGGGTCGGCGAGCGCAAGATCGGCTCGATCGGCGTCCACGTCAGCCGCGGCGTCACCACCCACGGGCTCGCGGTCAACGTCAACAACGACCTGCAGCCGTTTGAGTGGATCGTGCCCTGCGGGATCGAGGGCTGCCGGGTCACCTCGCTGGGCCGGGAGCACGGGGCCGAGCAGGACCTCGCCGCCTTCGCCGACACCCTGGTCGCCCGCTTCGGCGAGGTCTACGAGCGGGAGCCGGTGGCGGCGACGCTCGAGGAGCTGGGCCTGGCTACGCTGGCCCCGAGCCGATGAGCGACGCCACCCCCCGCATCCACGTCACCCGCTCCCGTGCAAAGCCCGGCGGCGCCGCCGCCGAGGCCGAGGGCACCGTCCCCTTCCGCCGCGCCCGCAAGCCGCCGTGGCTGAAAGTGCCGGCGCCGGGCGGGCCGAACTACCGGCGGCTGAAGTCGACGATCGCGGCCGAGGGACTGCACACGGTCTGCGAGGAGGCGAACTGCCCCAACGTCGGCGAGTGCTGGGAGCGCGGCACCGCGACCTTCATGATCCTCGGCGACGTCTGCACCCGCCGCTGCGGCTTCTGCAACGTGCAGACCGGCAAGCCGACCTGGAACGACCCGCTGGAGCCGCTGAAAGTGGCGAACCAGGTGAAGGCGATGCGGCTGCGCCACGCGGTCGTCACCTCGGTCGACCGCGACGACCTGCCCGACTACGGCGCCGGCGCCTTCGTCGGCGTGATCCGCTCGATCCGGATGCTGGCGCCGGGCTGCAAGGTCGAGGTCCTGACCCCGGACTTTCGCGGCCAGGAGATGCCGCTGGCGCGGGTCGTCGCCGAGCGTCCCGACGTCTTCAACCACAACGTCGAGACGGTGCCGCGGCTCTACCCGCTGGCCCGCCGCGGCTCCCAGTTCCTGCGCTCGGCCCGGGTCCTGCGCATGGCCAAGGAGATGGGCGGACCCGACGTCGTCACCAAGTCCGGGCTGATGGTCGGGCTCGGCGAGAGCTTCGAGGAGATGGTCGAGACCTTCGGCCTGCTGCGCGAGCACAAGGTCCAGGTGCTGACCGTGGGCCAGTACCTGCGCCCGACCGAGAACCACCTGCCGGTCGTCCGCTACTGGCACCCGGAGGAGTTCGAGGCGCTGGAGAAGGCCGCCTACGACCTGGGATTCGAGTCGGTCGCGGCCGGGCCGCTGGTCCGCTCCAGCTACCACGCCGACCAGAACCTGCCGGAGGACAAGCGGGCGGACGAGCTGGTCGCTTCGGCCTAGGCGAGGTCGAGGCGCTGCGGGTCGGCCGGGTCGTAGGCGACCTCGATCGTGCGTCCCTGCTCGATCCGGCCGAGGCGGCCGGAGGAGAACTTGCGCTTGGCTTGGAACGGGGTGCCGTCCTTGGGCCGGACCTCGAGCGTCAGCTCGACCATCTGGTAGCCGGCGACCGAGCCGGGCAGAACGGCGGCGTCGAGGATCGTCGCCTTGGCGACCGTGGTGCCGGGGGCGCGCTGCTTGCGGCGCTCGGGCGCATCGAGATAGGCGAGCAGGAGGCCGGCGAGGCCGACCCCGATGCCGCCGCCGATCAGCCCCGGCCGTGCCGCGTCCACCGGGACGACGACGCCGGCGATGATCATCGCCAGGCCAGCCACGCCCATCAGCACGCCGATTACGAACACCCGTCGAATTTAAGCCTGACGCCCGGATGGGCGTTATCGTCGGACGCAATCCCCGGAGAAGCTCGCCGGGACCCCTGCGACCAAGGAGCAGAACTCGATGGGCATGTTCAAGGACATGAGGGACCTGAGCAAGACCGGCAAGCAGATGAAGAAGGAACGGGGCGGCAGCCTGAAGATGATGAAAGACGGCCTCGCCCAGGCCAACGAAGCGATGCAGCAGGTCCAGAGCGACCAGGCCCTGGCCGAGCGCCTCGCCAACGAAGGCGTCGACGGCACCGCGACGATCCAGCAGATGGTGGCCACCGGCAAGACCGTGAACATGCAGCCGGAGCTCCAGTTCCAGATGACGGTCGACGTCAACGGCAGCCAGTCCGACGTGACCCACGTCCAGGTCGTCTCCCCCGCGATCATTGGCCAGCTCCAGCCCGGCGCCCAGGTCCCGGTCAAGGTGGACCCGAACGATCACTCGCAGCTGATGATCGGGTTGCAGGGGTAGTTGGCTTCATCGACTAAAGAGGTCCTCGAGCGCCTGGAAGCGATCGACAGCGCGCTTCCAGCCACTGACGGCGTCAAGTGGTTCAACAAGCTGTACCTCGAAATGACCCAGGGGGTCTTCGAGACCCTGCCCGGCCTGCCGCAGGCGGCGCCGGGCTTCCTGGAAGCGCTCGACGTCGCCTTTGGCAACCTCTACTTCGACGCGCTCGACGCGGCGGGGAGCGGCTCCTCCCCGCCGGCCGCCTACCCGTTTCACGCCTGGAAGCCGCTGTTCGAAGCTCGCTTCGACACCGAGATCGCGCCGATCCAGTTCGCCCTGGCGGGGATGAACGCCCACATCAACCACGACCTGGCGATCGGCATCAGCGACGTCTTCGCCGCGCGGGGGACCGACCCCGGTGACGACACCCCCGAGCGCAGGGACTACGAGTCGGTCAACGAGCTGATCGCCGCGGCGGAGGAGAAGACGAAGCTGTGGATGGTGACCGGACTGCTGAAAGAGCTCGACGTGGCGTTCCACTCGACCGATGACATCGTCGCCGTGTGGAACATTGCCCGGGCGCGCGACGCGGCCTGGGTGAGCGCGGAAGTGATCTCTTCCCTGGACCTGCCCCCGCTGCGGAAGAGCTACGAAGAGGTGAACGACCGCACGGTGGGATTCGCGGGGCGGGCGCTGCTCAATCCCGTGGGACTGCTCGACGCGCAGCGATGACTCGGGTGGACCAGGCACGCGGCCGCGCTCCGAGGAATCGGCCGAGCAGCACGCGGTGGGTGGCGACCCACTGGTAGGTGCGCGCCGTCGGGCCCGGGAACCGCGCTGCGACGCGGGCGAGGGCTCGGCCCCGGGGCAGGGTGGCGAGGACGATGGGGATCGCGGGGCCGCCGGAGTGGAGCTCGCCGCCGGCGTCGCGCAGATGCCACGACTTGAGGCGATCCTCGGCCGGCATCCCTCCCAGCAGCTGCTGTCCCAGAGAGGACTGGATCGGCGTCGCCTCCAGCCTGCGCGCTCGGTCCCAGCGCAGCAGGACCGCCAGCATCACTTTGCAGAAGCCGCAATCGCCGTCGTAGAGAACGAGCATCAGGCGGGCGAGCCCGCCTGGCGGCGGGCATCCCAGGCGCGGCCGATCTGGCGCATCAGCGCCGGGTAGACGATGTAGTGGCGGAAGGGCGAGATCGCCGCCATATAGGCCGAGCCGAACCTGCCGCGCGGCTTCACGTAGACCGCCATCTGCCCGCGATAGGCCCCGGCGCCGTCCTCCACCCAGCAGAGCTGCGCCACGCCGTGCACAGTGCTGTTCGAGATCTCCGCCGCCCACTCGTCGTCGGTCCGGTAGATCGGGACGAAGGTCGCCGAGCCGACGCCGACCGGGGGCGACACGGTGTCCCGCAGGTCCTCCGGGACGCGGGCGCTCAGAGTGGTCTCGGCGCGGCCGGGGATTGGCTGCTCGCCGGTGCCGCGCTCGTCCCACCCGAACCACTCGCCCAGCTTCCAGCGCAGGGCAAACAGCCCCCTCGTCGCCCGCGAGTCCGACCGCGCCGGGTCCAGCGACGTGACGATCTCGACCAGCGCCGGGAAGTCATCCGGCCCGCCGGGCGTCGGCAGCTGCCAGGCGTCGAGCAGATCGAAGTCGGGCGCGATCTTCGCGATCACCCAAGGGTGTGCCTCGTGCACGGCGTTCGGAAGCCTCTTCGAGCTGCTCAGCGGACCGTCTCCCCGCTAGTGGACGATGGAGCCAACCGGGATCGAACCGGTGACCTCCTGCTTGCAAAGCAGGCGCTCTGCCAGCTGAGCTATGGCCCCTCAGGCAAAAGTTTAGGCCGCGGGCGGCCTAGTCGTCGAAGTCGAAGTCCTTGGGGGGGCGCTGCTCGAACCAGAGGTCGTCGTCCTCGGGCGCGTCCTCGAGGAAGTCTGGGGTCTCCTCAAGCACGTCCTCGTGGCCGGCAGGCTTGGGCTCGCTGCTGGCGGCCGGCCGCTCGTCCTCGTACTCCTCTTCAGCCGCCTCGTCGTCCTCGACCTCGGCTTCCTCACGCTCGCGCTCGGCGTAGTGGGCTTCGGTTTCTTCGGTGTGGGGGCCGGGCGGGATCGGCTCCTCGGTCCGCGGTCCGCCCTGCGGCTCGCCCTCGACCGGGGTTTCCAGCGCCTGGTTCAGCTCGTCGGAGAGTCGCTGCTCGCTGAAGAAGTCGTCCTCTTCCTCCTCGTCCTCGAGCAGGGGCTCCTCGGCCGCCTCGGCTTCGGCGGCGGACGCCTCGATGCCGGAGAGCGGGTCGACCGGGGCCAGGCGCGGCTCGGCGTGCTCAGCGTCGAGCAGGTCGTCGTCGGAGGGGGCGGGCGCGTCGGCTGCCTCGGGCTCTGCCTCGATGGCGGACTCAACGTCGAAGAGCTCGGTCGGCTGCTCGGCGATCGCGTGGCGCTCCGCCGTGTTGGGGCCGGCCTCGGGCTCAGGGGCCAGCTCGGCCGCGTCGGCGGGCTCCGGGATCGCCTCATGTTCGGTCGCGGGGTGCGCCTCGTCGGCGGGCGGCTCCGGCGGTGCCTCGGGCGCAGCCGGCTCAGGTGCCTCCTGCAGGTCGGCGATGTTCGGCTCGCGACGCTCGCTCGGCGCCTCAGCGGGCGGAGCCTCAGGCGCGCTCATGAACTCAGTCGGCGCCTCCGCTGCGGGATCGACCTCGCCCGGCCGCTCAGGCGGCCCGAACGCCTCGTCCTCGAGCTTTTTCAACTCGGCGTCGTCCGCGCCATGGGCGCGCTTCAGTTCCAGGTGCTCTCGAATTGCGTCGTCGAGGATGCTCATGCTCGCCATCTCCGCGGAAGAGGCTGCCAAAGACTATGCGGTTATCCTTCCTCGTGCGCGGCATTGGGCACAACTTCCCATGCCGACCCTCGGGGCTATAGCTCAGCTGGCAGAGCGCCTGGATCGCACCCAGGAGGTCGGCGGTTCGAATCCGCCTAGCTCCATCGCTGGATGTCCCTGCACGGGAACTTCTGTTCTGCAGGGCTTTCCAACCGCGTCTGAAATTCGCGGCGATTTCGGGGCATACTGGCGCTCGGCGTCCTGGCACTCACCTGAGCAGGTCAAACGCCCAGCGCGTAGCTCAGCGCCAACATCACGGCCGCGCCCGTGCAGAAGCCGCCGGTCGGCCCGACCCAGCGTCGGCCCGCGTACGCCTTGGGCAGCAGCTCCACCACGATCAGCGCCAACATCGCCCCGGCCGCGAAGGCGAAGGAGAGCGGCAGCAGTCCACCCACCTCCTCGACGGCAAGGAACGCGATCAGGGCACCAATCGGCTGGGGCGCGCTGGTTGCGACCGCCGCCCAGAACTGGCGCATGCGGCTGAAGCCGGCCTCCTGCATCGGGATCGCGACGCTGGTCCCCTCGGGAATGTTCTGGATCCCGATAGCAAGGATCACGAAGAGGCTGAGGCCGGCGCGGTCCGAGGCGAAGGCGGTGCCGATCGCCAATCCCTCCGGCAGGCTGTGGACGAATAGGACGAGGAAGACGAGGGCCGAGGTTCGGGTCCCGGGGCCGGTGCGCCCCATGAAGCCGTGGTCGGCACTGAAGCGCCGGCTGACCAAGAGCAGGAAGGCGACGCCAATCGCAAGCCCGGCGGCGACCTCGGCGAGCGAACCTTCTTCGGTCGCCGGGATCAGCAGGCCGGCGAGCGCCGCGACCCCCATCACTCCGGCGGCGAGCCCGAGCAGGAACGGCGTCGCCCGCTCGGTGCGCCGGCCGAATAGGAACACCGGGATCGCACCCAGGCCGGTGGCGAGCGTGGTTCCCGATGCAGCCAGCAGGAGAACGGCGACTTCCGGCATCGAAGGGGATCTTCTCAACACCGCAAGTACCGTTTGCTCGGATGAGGCTTTCGAGACGTCGGCTGTATGGACTTCTACTCATCGTGGCCATCGCCCTTGCCGCATTGACCGTGGGGGTTTCCACTGCCGTGAGGTCAGGTGACGAGCAGGGCGTTCCCCTGGAAATCGGCATCGACGGCGGTTACAGCCACTGGAGCGACACTGAAATCGAGGCCCGAAAGGAGCTCGGCGCAGCAGTCACCCGGTTCGAGTGGGAACCGGTGTCGGACCTCGAAGAAAGCGAAGAGACGGTGCTTGCCGCGGCCGAAATCGGCACTCGCCTGCACGCTTTGCTCGGGGGCAATGACCTGGGCGACTCGATCGAGTACCGGGATTGGGTGGTCGAGTTCATCCGCTACTACGGTCCGAACGGGACCTTCTGGATGGAGCATCCCGAGCTCGACGCCTCGAACTACGCGATCACGACGGTCGAGCTCGGCAACGAGCCCTATGTCGAGGGAGTATCTCCGGCCGAATACGCCGATGCCATCCGGCCTGCTCTGGAGGCGATCGACGATCTCGGGCTTCCCGTCGAGGTCGTGGTCGCTGCCGACGTCTACGGAGCTGACACCTCCTGGGTCGACGGTCTCTATGAACACAGCCCCGACCTGAACTCACTGGTCGATGCGTTCGCCCTGCACCCGTACTGGTACGGGCATCCCCCCTACGAGCTCGGACCTGCCAGCCCGTTCGAAAGGATCGAGACACTGCGAGAGGCAATCGACTCCCATGACGGGGAGTCCATACCCATCGAGATCACCGAGTACGGGCAGTCGACCGCGAGCTGCGGGGAAGAATGCGTCAGCGAGGAGGACCAGGCTGCCGACCTTGCCGCGATGATCGATGCCGTCACCGCCAACTCCGACTGGAAGGTGGAGCTGCTCTCGATCTTCCAGCTGATCGACCGTGGGACGGACACGGAGGACCGGGAGCTCCAGTTCGGCTTGCTGCGCGAGGACGGCTCGCCGAAGCCCTCCTACGACGTTGCCCGCGACGCGATGCAAACCCGAGAGATGCTCGGCCTCGCCTCAGCCGGCTAGCACCCTTTGGCGTGAGAGGCCCAGAGCATTGCCCAGCGCCGATGTCGCAGGCCGTCGTGCTCCAGCCGCGGCAGACGCCGGCCCCGCGAACGGACAGGATGCGAGAGCAGCTGTGCGGCCTTCGTCTCGTGGATGAACATCCCGCCCGGGGCGAGGACCCGGGCTATCTCGGCTGATGCAGCCTGCGGTCTGGCGATGTGGAACAGCGTGCCGAAGTCGATGATCACGTCGAAGGATTCGTCGGCAAAAGGCATCCGGCGGACGTCGGCGGTGCAGAGCTCTGCCGTGGTCCCATGCTCGCGAAGATTCGCCGCCGCCTCGGCCAGCAGCTCCGAGTCGATGTCGAGGCCCACCAGCCGCCGGGGACTGCACAATCGGTCGAGGACAGGCATCGCGATCCCCCGCCCACACCCGACCTCGAGGATCCGTGCGTCACTCGGAATCCCCAGTGCCCGCACCATCGCCGGAATCTCCACCTGAGACTGCCGGGTGTTCCGCCCCTCGACGTTGGGGAACGACTGGTACTCGGTCGTCGCAATCTTCTCGAGCCTGCTCTTGGTCTTCATCGTTCCCTCCGGAGTTTGTTGACCACCGGTCGATAACCGTACCAGCTTGTCGACCAACGGTCAGCAGTAGGACCCGGAATGGGTGTTTCCCCTCAAACAACATACCTAACTGTTTACTTAGTAGTAAGCAATTCGCGTGGTACTTATAGGCTGATGCCGGGATTTGAAAAGCCTGACTTCGACTTTCCCTTCGAGGTCGGCAAGGAACTAGGGGCCTTGCGGGAGCACAAGAAGGTCCGGGGGGTTCCGGAGCCGTCGGCGGGGCGGTTGCTACTAGCTACTTGGAACATTGCGAACCTGGGGGTGCAGGAACGGCGGGTTAAGGACTATCAGCTGCTTGCCGAGATCATTGGGTGGTTCGATCTGGTTGCGCTGCAGGAGGTCAACAATGACCTGGAGGGACTAAGGGGGATCGAAAAGGAGCTGCCCGACAGGTACCAGACGATCTTCTCGGATCCTGGGGGTAACGAGGAGCGATTTGCCTTTCTCTACGACCGGGCGAAGGTGACGGTGCTGGATGAAATCGGCCGGGTTACGGTGCCACCGAAGGATCTGCCAGACATCAACCTCCCCGGAGTCAAAGGTGAGTTCAAGGGGTTCGATCGGAACCCTTACCTCGTCTCGTTTCAGGCCGCGAGCCTGAAATTCGTACTCGCCAATGTCCATCTCTACTTCGGGAAGGACAGGCCGAAAAAAGACAACAATGAGGAGCAGCAGCGAGGGATCGAACGGCGGTGCCTCGAGGCTTATGCGGTCGCGCGCTGGGCGGACCTGCGGCACGACGATGACGACGCGTACACGCGGAACGTCCTCGCACTAGGCGACTTCAACCTGCCCAAACAGGACAAAAGCGACCAGGTCTTCGCGGCGCTGACCAAGCGCGGGCTG
This sequence comes from Solirubrobacterales bacterium, assembly GCA_036277915.1. Lineage (GTDB taxonomy): Bacteria > Actinomycetota > Thermoleophilia > Solirubrobacterales > 70-9 > VAYN01. Next base: position 113,750 of record DASUMA010000016.1, on the reverse strand, counting down.
CGGCTTCCCAAATACTCGACCAAGGTCCCCGGGTCCAACCTCGACGGCGACGCCCAATACGACCAGATGGCCGTCTTCCCCGGGCCGATGGAGGGGGCGATCAAGCAAACCGGGGTCTTCGACTTCGACGATGCGGTGTTCCCCGGGCTGTGGGGCGATGACGAAGAAGCTCAGAACAAATTTCAGTCGTACGTCAAGTACTACCTATCGGACCACCGTCCGCTCTGGGCAGAGCTCAAGGTCTGACGCGGAGCTCGCGGAGTGCCTCGGACTCCCCGACCTCGACGTGGAGGACGTCCCACAAGAAGACTTCTCCGCCTCCGGTCGTCGGCATCTGATCGACCAGCGCCACCAAGTGGACTCCGCCCGAGCCGGCCAGGACTACGTCGTCTGGAGGTCGGTCTATCCGCCAGCGGGCGAGGCGCTCTCCCCCGATCTTGAGCTCGAAGAGGATCGCGCTGTCCTCGCCCGCAGCAAACAAAGCCCAGGATCCTTCCAGTTTGGAACCAGTCGGAATGTCCTTCCGGAGCTGCTCGATCGTGGGATCAGTGAGGATGATTACGGACAGAGCGTCGCCGTTGATCTGAACGCCGACGCCGCTCACGGGTCGAGCGTCGGCGAAGAAGGCCGCCACCGCCTCGGGCCCGTCATCCGGGCTGACCTGCACGTGCTCCGGCACGATGGTCGGCCGCGGGAAGGCGTGACGCTGCTGGAGCACCCCGGTCGCCGGCCGGGGATCCGGAGGACGCATCGCGAAGACCCGCAGCTTCTTCAGGGTCTCGAAGCTGGGATCACGGTGGAACTGCAGCGAGGCCTCGGGATCGAGGACGACCACGAGGCCGGTCCGGATCGCGGCCTGGATCGACCTCGGACTCTCGTCGACGTCGATGTAGATGGCGATCCCAAGATCGACCTCGGGCAGGTAGAAGTCGAGCACGAGCCAAGGGGGTTTGCCCTTGCGGTCGGTGACGGAGATCCAACGTGAGGTGACGTCGAATTCCTCTCCAGCCCGCTGCCGGTCGAGAACCTTCCGGAAACCGGGGACGGCATCTGCGTTAACCGTCACCAGCATCGCCAGCGGCGGCCGCTCGCCGCTGGCGGTCCGCGGTGCGTCGAAGCTTCCGATCTGAAGCGGTATCAGCCGGTGCCGCTTCGACAGGTCACCCATGTTCTCTTGCCCTTTAGCGCTCATTGGCAAGATAATCCCCGATTTGTTCGAGAAATTCTCACTGAAGAGTGCTCTGGCCGGAGCGGCTTTTCTCTCCGCCGCTGCTCTTCTTCTCGGATTTGCCCTTGACCCTAGGGCGTTCCTCGGCAACCTCCTGGCAGAGGTCGTAGGCGTCCTGGTCAGCGTCCTCCTCGCGGTCCTCGTCGTCGAACGGATCATCGAGCGCGAGCGCTTGCGCCGCTGGGACCTGGTCTCCGAGCAGACGACCCTCACCCTTCGCTTCGCGATCATCCGCGCCGGGGTCCACGTCTACCTCCGCCTTCCCGCGCCCCGCGATCCTGACGCCGACCCCTACACCCTCGGTCTACTCCAAGACAACCTCCTCACCTCCGCACTAGACCGGCTGGCAACTGCCACTCGCAAACAGAACCTTCCGGGGATTGCTGACCTCGTGAGCCTCCTCAGTCCCCAGATGCAGCTGATCCGGAGTGGGGTGATGCCACAGCTCCTCGCGATCGGCAACCACAACCTGATCGCCCGCCTCGCCGCACTCGAGAGCGCATTCCAAGACCTTGAGCACACTGCCTGGATGACGGAGCAGTTCGGCGGCCTGGCCCAAACTCCCGACGACGTCGCCGGGCTCGTCGAGGCCATGGCCCGGGTGAGCGAAGGGATCGATGAACCGGGCTCCTGACCAACTTTGCGGCCTTTGGGCAGCCCCGCCGGTACAGATCAATTCCTAATTAGTACCTATAGGTTTCCGTCTGTGGGGAGGCCCTTTGAAGAGGCTCGTTGGATCGAGCTCGAGGAACGCGACGTCCATCTTGACCTCGATCGTGTCAGCTGGCCGCCGGCGAGCTTGAGTCTCACGCACTGGGAGCGTGAGCAGGAGGCTGGCCGGTTTTCTCGTCGCGTTGGGATGGAAGGGCAGATCAAGTCGGCGGATGAATTCGAACTCGAAGAGCGGCTTCTGCGCTTTCCTTCGGCCCCGATCCATGGCCTCCATCGCCTCAGCCAGGAGCAGGTGAACCTGGGGCCGGTCGAGAGCTTTCACACCTACCGGGTGCTCTCGGCTCCGAATCGGAGCGGGCGCATCAGCCGGATCTTCCTGATGCACAACGGGCTCAACGAGACCCAGAAAATCGGCCTCTACTACCAGCTCGCATCCCACCTGATCGCGCAGGATCCGAGCACGGTGTGCATCCTTCGCCCCTTCCCCGCCCACCTCAGCCGATTCGCCTACCCAGGCCTCTCCGAGACGCCTCTAGACCACTACCTCTGGGACGGGCTCCATCTCTTTCGACAGTTCCTCCGCTACATGATCGAGACGCGCTGGTTCCTGAGCGCAATCGCGAGGTACTCCAACTACCACTGCATCTCAGGATCGGGCTTGCTCTGCGAGGGCGACCAGATCTCCAAGAGCAGACTGCAGCCAGGGAAGCTTGCCGAGGAGATGAGGGCACAGTGGGAGCAGCTCAACGAGGCATCCCGGGAAGCAATCAGTGCCCAGGGGGATGAATCGCCCAAACTCAGGGAGAGCCCTCCATCGGAGACCGCCTTCCGGCAGGCGATCGTCTCACTGCGGGACGCGCTGCGGCTTGATCGCTACCCGCCGATGGATGGCAGCAGCTTCCGCCGCCGGGCGGAGCCCGAGCTGCATGTTCTCGGCTACAGCCTTGGGGGCTTCACTGCGCAATCGGTCTTCATGTCGTGGCCCTTCCTCGTCTCGTCCTGCTCGACCCTGCTCTCTGGAGGCGCCATGAGGGAACTTGCGCCAACCGCGTTTGCGGATCCCGAGGAGTGGCAAACCGTCCTGCACTCCCTTCGCTACGAGCTTGACGACGCGATGATGGACTTCCGGTTCGCCGATTCTGTCGACCCTGGTGATGGTCACCCTGACTCTGGTGACTCCGAGCTGGTGGCCGGTATGGAACCGAGCCTGTTCCGCTATCTCAAGCGCACCTTCTACGAGGTGTTCGAGCAGGAGTACCGAGGCAGCCACCAGACGCGCCTTGTTGCCTTCCGTCAACGCATGCTCTTCGTAGTCGGGGGCGACGACTCGATCGTCAGAACGCAGAACGTCCTCGACTCCGGGCCGCCCGACGGCATCAACCTGCTCTCGATCGGCGGACTCGGGCACTTCCTTGAAGGCGCCGCACGGGGCGGCACGGTTGAGGAAGAGCAGCGCGCCTTCTGGCTGCCCGAAGTAGCGCGGACGATCGGGCGACTCGCCCGCGACGCAGCCGACAAGCACCGCAAAGATCTCCAGCGAACCTGGCTGGACGAGAACGGCTTGGTCAAGGACAAATCGCCCAGCTCCGTGCGCAAGAAGCAGAAGTGGAAGCACCTGAGCCGGCTCAGCGTGGCGGAGCGACTCGAGGTCGAGGGCGACGGCACGCTTCCCAGCCTTCTCTTCCAGCGTGCACTCGACGACCTGCTGGTGCGCGCCGCGGACGACGAGAAAAAAGAAGAAGGGCTGCTGTTCATCCTCAAAAACGAGCCCCCGACCTTCCTACTCGGAAAGGGAGCGCTCCAGCAGCGGGCAAACGCCATGTACCACGAGGACGTCAGCATCGCCGACTACGTGAGGGGTGTGATGCTGCGCCGCGCCGTGATCGAAGAGGAGGGCGTCCGGCAGAAAATCTGCGTCGTCCTGCCCCACAACCTGCCAACGCTCCTGCGCAAGATCGACGCTGGACTGCAGCACCCGAGCCAGTCGGAGAGCTCAGGGGAGCCGCTGGGGTTCCGGGAGACCCCCGAGACGACCTGGACCAACCTCAAACGCGACGCGAAAGCGTGGACCGCCGCTCCTTTCCACGACTCGATCCGGGTCCTCCCGGGCCGTAAGCAGCAGGAAGAGGAGAGCGGCGACCCGGCTGAGATCGAGGACTCGAAGCTTCAAGCGCTCCACGCCGCAGCGCGCAGCCACTTGTTCATCGAGGATGAGAAGGTGAAGGTGATCCCGGCACTGCCGGATTGCTGGATCTGGATGTCCAACGACTTCCTGGGACTCGGCAAACAAGACGGCGCGCCGACGATCGAGCTCGGCATTCAACGGCTCTGCGAAAAGGTGCCCAGCTACCTCGGGAAACGGCCGGAAAATGACATCGCGGAGGTCATGCGCAGTGACTCGCTCCGGGGGATAACCCTCTCCCGCGCTCGTTACAACCCTCGCTTCCGCGGTCGGATCGTCGCCGAGCCGAAGCAGGCTCAAGAGCTGATCCTGCGAGCGACCTTGTGCATCGCCGGCACGGTTCCCTTTCAGAGCTTCACCTTCAAGGAGTGACTCTGTTCTTCAGTCCTTGAAGGAGGCCGTTCACCCGGCTTCAGCCTGGGCGGCTTCCAGCTCCTCGCGGACCGCGGCTTCCTGGTTGGGGATCTGCAGGCGTTGTTCGAGGATCGGGATCGCCTCGTCGGGACGGCCGCTGAGCCGGAGGGCGTTGCCGAGGTTGTAGAGGGCGTAGGCGTAGTTGAGGTCTTCGGTGTCCTCGGGGAAGGAGGCGGCCGCCTCTTCCAGGATTGGGACGGCGGCGTCGTATTCGCCGGCTTGGATCAGGGCGAAGCCTTCTTCATTTAGGGCTGAGCCGCGGGCAGGATCGGGGGTCGGCGCCGCTGCTGGCTCGGCGGCTGCTTCGGGCTCCGGCGAGCCGGCGTTCTGGGATGAGGCGCGCTCTCCCTTGTCCTGGCCCGCCTGGGCTGCGCGCTGGCCGTCGCGCCCGCCGGAGTCGTTGCCTCCGCTCGACGCCACCAGGACGACGATCGCCGCCGCCGCGAGCAGGCCGAGGCCCGCCGCGACTGCTTTGCGGCGATCCCGTCTGTTGACGGGCCGGCCGACGGGCGTCTGGAGGACTTCCGTCGGCGGCTCCGTGACGGCGGCGTGCGGCCGCTCGAGCTGACGGAGCGCATGCGCCGCTGAGAGCGGGCGGTCGCGTGGCGCCTTGCTCGTCATCGCGGCGATCAGATCCTCCAGGGCCGGCGAGCTCGGACCCTCGCAGGAGCGCAGCACCACGCCACAGGAGTAGAGATCGGATCGCTCGGTCGCCGCCTGGCCCTCCATTACCTCCGGGGCCGCGTAGCGCTCGGTGCCTAGGACCAGGCCGGTGCTCGTCAGCGCGGTCGCGTCACGGGGCAGGGCGATCCCGAAATCGATCAGCTTCGCGGTGCCGTCCGGTTCGAGAATGATGTTGCCGGGCTTGATGTCCCGGTGCAGGACCCCCACCGCGTGGATATGGGTGAGCGCGCCGAGGAGCTCCCGCGCCAGCTGGTCGCATTCGACCTTTCCCCCGCTCTCGAGGCGCGCGGCGAGGGTCTCTCCCGGCACCAGCTGCATCACCAGGTAGGGGCGCGCGCCCTCGTCGGAGAAGTCATAGACCTCGACCAGATTGGGATGCGACAGCCCCGCGACCGTCAGCGCCTCACGTCGGAATCGCGCCAGAAACCCTGGATCGGAGGAGAGGGTGTCGGCAAGCACCTTCACCGCAACCGGCCGGTCGAGCACCTCGTCGTGCCCGAGCCAGACCGCGGCCATCCCGCCGCGGCCCAGCGTGCGTTCGAGCAGATAGCGGTCCTTCAGCCTCTCTCCACGGGCGATCGCAGCGGTCACCCACCCCCTCTACCCAGTTGCCGCGGCAAGGAGCAAGTCGATCTGGCCGAGGGCTTCGACCATGCCCTGCTCCATCCCCATCTCGATCACCTGTTCCATGCCCTCGCGGCTGCCGAATTTGGACTCGATTGACATCGTCGTGGTGCCGTCGGCCTCGGCGATCGTCACCGTCGCGATCGTGGTCGGCATCTCCGCGTTCGACTTGCCCTCGTCGTCGGCGAACCCGTCTTCGAAGCGCAGCCGGCTGGGGGGCTCGGTCTCCTCGATCCGCCACCAGCCGTGGTACTTCTGCCCCTCCGGGCTGGTCATGAAGTAGGTGGCGCTGCCGCCCGGGGTGAGGTCGTGGTCGACGAAGGTCGCCGGGTACTGAGGCGGGCCCCACCAGCGCTCCAGCTTCCGCGGATCCGACCACATCTCCCAGACGCGCTCGGCGCCGGCATCGAACTCGGCGGTGATCGTCATCGTCAGAGCATCGAGGTCCTTCTTCACGTCGGTGACGGGCATCAGCTGTCTCCTTTGTCTTCGTCGAGGATCTGGTCGATTCGCCCGATCCGGCCGCGCCACTCGGACTCGAGCCGGTCGAGCGCGGCATGAGCGCGTTTGAGGGCGTCGCTCTCGGCCCGCACGATCGACTCGCGCCCGACCCGGTGCTTGCTCACCAGTTCGGCCCGCTCCAGCACGGCGACGTGCTTCTGCACCGCCGCGACGCTGATCGGGTACTCGCGGGCCAGGGCAGAGACCGAGAGCCGGCCCTCCTGGGCACGCCGGAAGATGTCCCGCCGGGTCGGGTCGGCCAGCGCCCCGAACAGCAGGTCGGCGGCCTTCTCGTTTTCGGGACTTACAACCATTTGGTTGTAAGTTAGCACGCCCTGTGGAGGAGCTACGGCTTGGCGGTATTCCGCCCGGGGCCACCGACGAGCTGGTCCGTGGCGGGACCGCCGACGAGGCGGTCGTTGCCGCCTTCGCCCTTCAGCACGTCTTTCCCGCCTTCGCCCAGGAGGACGTCCGCGCCCGCTCCGCCCGCGAGCTGGTCGCGGCCGCCCCCGCCGCAGACGACGTCGTTGCCGCCGAGGCCCTGGACCTTGTCGTCGCCCGCCCCCGCGGCGATCACGTCGCGTTTCGCGGTGCCGCGCAGCGACTCGGAGCGGCTGCTGCCGACGATCGTCGCCGAGAGGCCGTTGCATTTCGCCGCCGGCGCCGGTGGCCCCGCGATCTGGCCTGAGCCCGGGGCCGCACCGGAGCCCCCGCCTGAGCCCGGGTCCGGGCCTGGCCCGGGATCGGGATCCGGGTCGGGATCGGGATCCGGCCCGGGTTCTTCGCCGGGCCGGGTGCCCGGCGCGTCTCGCTCGAAGTGGAGCAGCGCCGGGACGCCGCTGCCGTTCGCGACGTAGAGATCGTGGCCGTCGGAGCTGATCGCGACGCCGAACGGGCCGGCCAGCCTCCCGCCTTCGCCGAAGCCGGTGCAGCCCTGCACCGCGTTGTCGCGCAGGCAGCGGATGTGGGTGAGCGCGCCGCCCGGCGAGGCAAGCCCGAAAGTGCTTAGCGCCGAGTCCTGGAACGCCACCGTGTAGAGGTTGGCCGAGTCGGGGCTGACCACCGCGTCGGTCACCGAGGCGAGGCCGGAGCCGGTCGCGTCGTCGAGCTCGGTGCAGCCGGGCGCGTCGAAATCGATGTCGTTGGCAAGGCAGTCCAGGCGGGTCAGCGCCCCGCTCGTCGGGTTGCGGGAGAAGTGGTAGACGACGCCCAGCCCGGTCTCGTCGGTGGCGTAGGCGCTGGTGCCGCCCGGGTTGAGGGTGATGTGGTTGAGGAAGTCGTAGTTGACGCCCGACTCCTCCGCGCAGTTGTCCGAGAACCCCGTGGCGTCATCATCGTCGGCGAGGCACCCGGCGAGGGTCAGGGTGCCACCGGCGCCGCGGGTGAACCAGGTGATCGCGTCGCGGCCGACCGAGGTCACGTAAAGATGTTTTTCGTCGGAGCTGAGCGCCAGCCCGCTGGGCCCTTCGAGCGGCTCGGCCTGGGTCGCGCAGCCGGTGATCGGCACCTCGCGGAAGCAGCCCTGCAGCGCCAGGCTGGCGGAGAAGTGGCTCAGCGTGGCGCCGCCGCTGACGGCGTACACCGAGCCGTCGGGCGCCGCCAGCACGCGGAGCGGGCCGTCGAGGCTGGCGACTTCCGTCGCGCAGCCCCAGTCCGGCAAGTCGTCGTCCTCGACGCAGCCGCCGAAGCCGAGCGCTCCGCCCGCGCCGACAGTGAGACGCACGATCGTGTCCGAGGTCTCGGCCGCGACATATAGAGATGAGCCATCGGCGGAGAAGGAGAGGGAGCGCGGCTGCAGGAGCACGTTGGCGGCGAGGTGGGTGCACCCGACGTCGCCACCACCACTGGTGTCAGCACAGCTAGCGAAGGCAACCGAGCCGTTCACGAGGCTGCGGGTGAAGCCGACGACCGAGTCATCCATATCGGCGACGAACACCAGTTTCCCGTCGGGGCTGACGGCGACGTCGCGCCCGCCCTCGAGCACTTCGTTCGGCACCGCGGTGCAGGGGCCGGAGATGAACCGCGCAACGCAGTCTTTGAAGCTGAGGTCACCCGTAGCTGCCGGCGCGTCGGGCGCGCAGATCAGCATCAGCGGGACGGAGGCCAGCGCAAGAAGCAGGCGGCGCACGTACTGAGTTTAGTCGGACGTTATGTGCGACTCAAGAGCCAAATCGCGCTGCCTCCTCAGACCCGGCCGTCGCGTTGCCGGCCGAGTAGGAGTGGGCGCCGGCGCCGGCCAGGCGGCCGTTGTCGACGATCAGGTATTCCTCGCGCTGGGGGGTGCCGGCGAAGTAGTTCTCGAGGATCTCCCTGGTGCCCGCGGCGTAGCGAGCCTGGGCCGAGAGCGTGGAGCCGGAGACGTGTGGGGTCATGCCGTGGTGGGGCATCGTCCGCCAGGGGTGATCTGCGGGGGCAGGCTGAGGGAACCAGACATCTCCCGCGTAGCCGGCCAGCTGGCCGGACTCGCAGGCGGCGGCGACTGCCTCGCGGTCGCAGATCTTGCCGCGGGCGGTGTTAATCAGGTATGCGCCGCGTTTCATCTTGGCGATCATCTGCGCGTCGAAGAGATGCTCGGTCTCTGGGTGCAGCGGGCAGTTGATCGTGACCACGTCGCAGACCTCGACCAGGCTCTCCACCGACTCATGGTGGGTGGCGCCAAGCTGCGCCTCCAGGTCGGCGGGCAAGCGGTGGCGGTCCATGTAGTGAAGGCCGACGTCGAAGGGCGCGAGGCGTTTGAGGACGGCGGTCCCGATCCGGCCCGCGGCCACCGTGCCGACCTGCATGCCCTCAAGGTCGTAGGCGCGGGAGACCGCGTCGGCGATATTCCAGCCGCCGTCGAGGACGATCTGGTGAGAGGGGATGTAGTTGCGGACCAGCCCCAGGATCATCATCACCACGTGCTCGGCGACGGAGATCGAGTTGCAGTAAGTCACCTCGGCGACGGTGATTCCCGAGTCCATCGCCGCCTGCAGGTCGACGTGGTCGGAGCCGATCCCGGCGGTGATCGCCAGCTTCAGGTTGGGAGCCTTGGCGATCCGCTCGGCGGTCAGGTATGCCGGCCAGAAGGGCTGGGAGATGACGATCTCGGCGTCGGCCAGGTGCTGGTCGAACTCCGAGTTCTCCCCGTCCTTGTCTGAGGTGACGACCAACTCGTGGCCCTGGCCCTCCAGGTAAGCCCTCAGCCCGAGCTCACCGGAGACGGAGCCGAGGAGCTCACCGGGGGTGAAGTCAATGCCCGCGGGGCTGGGAGCGCTCTGGCCGTCGGGGTACGAATCGATCGCCGGGATCCCGTCGCGAGCGTAGGTTGGCGGGTAGCCGCCTACCGGGTCGTCGTAGAGCACGCATAGGACCTTTGCCATGTCTGCCTCCAGTCGGGATCGCCAAGGACCCGACTAAAGGTAGGCGGCCAAGCGAGCAGCGTCCAGTCGTCTATTCCTCGAGCTGGACTTCCTGGCTCCATTGGAAGGGAGGCCCCTCGGCGCCCTCACCGAGCGGACAGGCCAGGGACGTGGCGTAGGCGGTGCCGGGTTTGAACTTCATCTCGCTGAGCGCCGCTTCAACGTCCAGGCTCCACGCTTCTTCTGAGCTCTTCAGATTGGATGAGGTGGACGCCACCCCGGCGATCTGAGCCTCCTGTTTGATGATGACCGTGAGGACTGCCTCAGACTCTCCGTCATCCCATTCGACCGGACCGCCGGCCTGAATCACACCATCGACCAGCTTGAGTACGTCATAGAGATTCGAGCGCATACTTACTCCTTTCTTTGCGTCAGAGTCTCATACTCATACCTCCTTGTCCAATAGTGAGTGTGCGCGCCGCGCCCCTACTTCGTTTCCCTTACGGGTATACAGGTAGATCGCCCTGCCGCAAGCATCCGCGGCTGCCCCGGCATCCCCTGCCGCACTCAGTACCTGCGCCTGAGAGAGCAGCGCGTCCGCCTGGTCCGTGAGCCAATCCGTACGCATCGCCAGGTCGACTGCCTCGACACCAGCCTGCTTCGCCTCGGGCATTTCTCCGCGCTGCGCAAGCAGGCGCGCTCGCGCCATCCGCACAAGCACCTGAGCCGAGAGGTCGTCGTCGGCAGCCGTGTCCTCCGCCACCTGGGTGAACTCCCACGCCTCCTCGAAACGCCCCTGCTCGATGAGCACATCGGCGAGCATCGCCGCCGTGGTGGAGAGCAGTGCCTTCTCCCCCATCTCCTCCAGGCGCTCGTACCCTCTGCTCAGCAGTGTTGCGGCGCCATCGGTGTCACCTGACGCCACCGCCACATACGCCTCATGGTGTGACACCGCGGTATGCATAGTCATACCCAGGTCGGTGAGGATGGAACTGCTCTCGTCCAGTAGGCGGCGTGCGGGTTCGAATTCACCACGCATTGCCCGCAGCCCGGCCAGGGGCTGGAGAACGAGGGCCTGGGAGCGGCGGAAGTCACTCAGCTCCGCGCGGATGCTTTCGCACCGAGCGATCCCCTCCTCCACGGGAGTCGGGCCGACGTACGCGGAGGCAGCCAGCCAGCTGAGCGACTCCGCCCAGCCGCGCTCGTCGCCGGCACGGCGCGCGTGCTCGGCGGCGCGCTCCCAGGCGGGCTCGGCCTCGGATGAGCGCGCCTCGATCCAGTGGACCAGCGCCCGCAGCCGCCAGAGCCGGCCCAGCGCCAGGTCGTCACTGTCCTGCTCGAAGAGCGCCAGCAGCGAGTCGAACTGCTCACGTACTTCGCTCGCACCCGCTTCGGTATCCACCTGCAGGCGCGCGGTCAGGCGCACGACCTCGGCATGGGCTTTGTACCCCGCGTTACCGCGGGCCGCCGCTTGGGTCACCGCGGCGTCAAGAGTGCGTTCGGCGTCGGCAAGCCTCCCCGCCTCCGTCAGCGCCAGCCCGAGCTCGGGCATCAGGTCACCGACAGCAGCGTCGTCTTCGGGCAGGAGCGCGGTGGCGCGGCCGAGCAGGTTGGTCGCCGCCGGCAGGTCGTCACGGGCAAGCGCGGCACGCCCCGCGGTCCCGAGATGACGACCCCCGCCCGTAGCCAGCTGCCGGTAGCTCTCCTGCGCGGCCGGCTCGACCTCCATGTGACAGTGAAAGGCCTGCTCGAGGTGGTAGCCGGCGAGCTCCGCCTGCTCTCCCAGCCCCGATCCGGCGCGCCCTTCGAGCCACCGCGCGTGGCCCTCGTGCAGATCGGCGCGGTCATGTTTGGGCAAGAGGTTGTAGGTGGCGTCGCGGATCAGAATGTGGTCGAAGCGGAAGGCCTCCTCGCCCTCCAGGTCCGGGCGTCCGCGGTGGATCAGCTCGCGACGGAGGAGCTCCCCGAGGTTTGCGTCCAGGTCCCGCCGCGCCTCCTCCGGCAGCAGCGCGACGAGCGAGCCGCGGTGGAACGTCCCACCCTCGATCGAGCCACGCTCGACGACGGCGCGCTGGTCCGCCGGCAGGCGGTCGATGCGGGCGGTGAGCACTGCCTGGATCGTCGGCGGCACCGTCGCGGCCGCGTCGTCGCCCACCTCGACTCGCATCGCGACCATCTGCTGGAGGAAGAACGGGTTTCCTGCCGCCGCGGCGAGCAGCTGCGCGCGCTCGCCGGCGCTCAGGTCCACACCGTTGAGAAGCCGCCCCAGCAGCTCCTCGGCTTCAGCGGGCGGGAGCGGCTCAAGCGGCATCACGGTGGCGCGCTCGCCGCCGATGACCGCCCAGAACGGGCGCTCCTCCAGCAGCTCCAGCCGCGCCTGGCAGACGAGGAGAACCGGAACCTCGGTCAGCTGCGCGGCGACGTGCTCGAGCAGGTCGAGGAAGGTCGGCTCGGCCCAGTGGATGTCTTCGATCGCGACGACGAGCGGGCGCCTGCCAGCGACCTTCTCCAGGAGCTTGCGGACCGCCCACTGAGCCTCCTCGCCGGGCACCGGCCCGGGCTCGAACCCAGCGACGCGGGCAAGGCGGGACGTGATCCGCTCGTCCTCCTCCCCCGGCGCCCCTTCGGCGACGAGCGCCGCGACTGCCGCCGTGGTGCCGCCCCCAGCCAGCTGCCGGATGATCTCCGCCAACGGCCAGTAGGTGATGCCGTCGCCGTACGGCAGGCAGCGGCCGACCACGGTCGTCGCATCCCCCTCCACCTCTGACAGGAGAGCGCTGGCGAGGCTGGACTTGCCGATGCCGGGTGGGCCGAGGATGGTCACCAGCCGAGGCGTGTGGCCACTTACGACTTCGTCGAATGCGCGGCGCAGCTGACCCAGCTCCTCTCCCCTGCCGACAAACGGAGTCCCGGCGCGCGCCGGCGGCCCGGCGAGCTCTGAAGTGACCGACACCAGCCGCCACGCCGGGACCGGGTCTGCTTTGCCCTTGAGGTCGAGTGGCTCGACCGGATCCAGCTGCGCAGCCGTGCTGACCAGCCGCGCCGCCTCCTCGCCGATCAGCACCTGCCCGGGGGTCGCCGCCGACTCGAGGCGCTGGGCGACGTTGACGGCGTCCCCCACGGTGAATCTTTCACCGTCCGGCGCCTCGCCGATGACCGCTTCTCCGGTGTTGAGGCCGGTACGGACATGGAGCCGCACCCCCCAGCGCTGCGCGAGCTCCTCGTTGAGATCGACCAGGGTCTCGTGCATCTCGAGCGCGGACCGGGCAGCGCGCAACGCATCGTCCTCACGTACGACGGGCACCCCGAAGACCGCCATCACACAATCACCCATGTACTTTTCGACCGTGCCGCCGTGGCGGGCGATCACCTTCTGCGCCTCGTGAAACCAGCGACCGACCAGCTGCTGCAGCGACTCCGGGTCCAGCTGCTCCCCGAGAGCAGTGAACCCACACACATCGGAGAAGAGCACGGTTACAACCTTGCGCGTGACCGCCGGAGCGGGCTCCTCACTCGGGACCGGGGCACCACAGCCAGCGCAGAACTTCGCGTCGTCCGGACTCTCCCGGCCGCACTTAACGCACGCCGGCATGAGTCTCAGTGTACGGGGGCAAAGTGAGACTTCAACTCCAAGTCGGGACGGCGGCAACATCGGCCACTACACGGAGTTACTCTCAAGGCTGAGGTACTCCTTGCGAAGGGATTCATAAGACGTGCGCCATCCAATTGCGGTTTGCGTAGCTCCTGAGGACGAGTCGGCACAGAGACTGATCGGACACGTGATGTTCATCTGTGGACTCGTCCCGACGATCCGGATTGCCGAGGATGATCCGGATCTTCTGCCGCAGGACTGCATAGGCGTAATTGGCTGCGGGATGCCGAAGATTCGGAAGTTCTGTCAACAGGAGGGAATTCGCGCTCATATGCTCCCGCCCGGTCGAAGCTGGGGAACCTTGAGCTGGCGATTCGTCCCTCAGCTTCTGGAGAACCGGAGTGAGATCCTTCAGGCAGAGTTCAGCGAATCGGTTCCCGTTCAGTTCCAAGCGAACTTGACTCGGTGGCCGGCAGAATTCAAAGGGAGCGCTGGCCGGCGATACGTGTTCGTCGAGCCCATCGGCCTCGGGGGAACTGCTGTTGTGGGCCGGTTCTGCGACGAACGGGGGAATTCATACGCAGCGAAGTCCCTGTCGAATCATCGCTTTCCGAAAGACCTAACCGAAGATAGATTCAGCAGAGAGGCCGAGCTTCTGGCTCGGATTGAGCATCCCAATGTGGTGCGCATACTGGACCAGGGCAAGATCCCGGAGAGCCATGTCATCGTCATGGAGGATCTTCCGAAAGGATCTCTCTACCAGCGACTGCAGCAGGGAGTGCCGAGCTCCGACGTTGCACTCCAGTGGATCCGTGAAATATTGATCGGCGTCGGCGAGCTTCACAGCCGCAACATCGTCCATAGAGATCTGACGCCCAAAAACCTCCTGTTCCGTGAGAGCGGAGAGTTGGTTGTCAGTGACTTTGGGACGGTCCGGCATCTTGACGATGCGACGATTACGAATACCGCAGACCAGCTTGGCTCCCTTATCTACAGCGCCCCTGAGCAGGTCGCTGATCCACACGCTGCTGGAACCCAGGCCGATGTGTACTCAGTCGGGCAGATCGCATTCTTGCTCTGCACTGGGATATCCCCTTTGGGGAATACCGGTGAGCTGAGCAAGCACACTGACGGCTTAGGCCGTGAGATCGCAGAGGTACTGGAGACCTTCCGGGCCTACGATCCCGGCGATCGTCCCGTTGACGCTAACGCTGCACTGACCAGGCTCGACGAAGCATCTGAGCATCACCGAGAAAGAACCCAGCCATGGCGCCCTGTACTGGATGTATGCGAACAGGTCTATGGCCCGCTTCAGCTGATTGCAGACCAGCTGCTCTACGCCGGGCAGAGATCATGGTCTCTTAGATCTAGAGATGCGTATCTGCTCCTGGACTCGATCCTCATAGCGGTAGAGAATTCGCTCTCCTGGATCAGCGAGTTTGAGGATGAAGGGGGTCAGATCTTTGCCCTTGAAGAAAGAGATCAATTCCCTGCACTACCCAAGCAAGCACTTGGGATCGTGCGCGGTCCGCAGCTTCATGTGAGAAGTGAGCTTCTTGACGACGATTCTGGTACCTGGACCGTTTGGAGTGGTTCGAACGGCCTGATTGCGCGGCTGACGGAATGGCGTGAGGAGCTTCTGTCCGGGGAAGTGGCCCTTCTCCCCTCGGCGCTTCATGTCGACAAGCCGAACATGGACGACAATGAGCGCGTTCTCGATGTTGAGGCAATCTGGGATCGGGTCCGGCCAGTTCCGACCTGAACAACCTTGAGCGAACGATGGCGTAGCGGGCTACCCGCAGCTCGGCTGGGGGTTGGCGATGCTGCCGTCGGGCATCGAGGTGTTGCAGAGGGTCGCGGTCGCGGCGAGGTCAGGGGGCACCTTGGCGCCGGTGAGGACCGCTTCGGTCAGGTCGGCGCCGGTGAGATCGGTGCCGCGGAGGTCGGTACGGATCAGCGCCACACCTTCCAGGTCGGCGCGGCGGAGGTCGGCTTTGCGGAGGTCGGCGCGGGTCAGGTTGGCGCTGCGGGCGTCGGCCCCGGCCAGGCTTGCGCGTCGCAGATCGGCACCGACGAAGTCCGCCAGGGTCAGGTTCGCCCTGACCAGGCTGGCGCCGCGCAGCTGCGTCCCGACAGCAGCGCTGCCGGCGAGCTCCGCGTCGCGGAATCTAGCCCCGGAGAAGTTCGCGAAGGAGACGTTGCCCAGCGTCAGCGAGGCGCCGCCGAAGTTCGCCCGCGGGTACTCGGCATAGGAGAGGAACGCCGCGTGCAGGGTGGCGCCGCGCAGGTCGCCGCCGGGACAGCTGGCCGAAGGCGCGACCACGCAGCCACGCACCCCCGTGCCGGGCGGCGCCGGGGTCGAGCCGGCGGCGCGCAGCACCGTATATATGGAGTCCTCGGGCGGGATCGGGATCGTCGGCCCGTGCAGCTTCGGCAGGTGGAGGGGGCAGCGCTTGCGCTCATTGCGGACCTCGCCGCTGGGCATAATCGTGTTGCAGAAGCTGGCACCGGCGAGCATGGCGCCGCGCAGGTCGGCCCGGTGCAGGTCGGTGAGGGAGAGGGAGACGCCGCGCAGGTTGGCGCCGCGCAGGTCGGTCCCCGCCATCAGCGCGCCGGTCAAGTTCGCGTCGCGCAGGTTGGTCCCGCGCAGGTCCGCCCCGCTGGCGTCGGCGCTGAAGAGGTTGGCGCCGCGCAGGTTCGCGCCCGGCGCCCGCATCTCCGCGAGGGCGCCGAGGGTGAGGTCCGCCCCGGAGAGGTTGGCGCGGTCGAGGCGGGTGTAGCTGGCGACGAACGCTGGCGCGTCGAGCCCGCGCAGGTCAGCGCCCTGGAGGCGGGCAAAGGAGACGGTCGCACCCCCCATGGTCGCCTGCGGCGCTTGCAGCCCGCGCAGGTCAGAGCCGGCGAGCAGCGCCTGGGTCAGCTTGGCGCCGCCGAGCTCCGCCCGCGGGCACCTGGTCAGCGGCTGGACCACGCAACCCCGCACCGTCGCCCCGGGTTCGATCGAGCCCTCGCCGAAGGCCTCGATCACCGGGTAGAACGGGTTGCTCGGCTTGACCAGGAAGGGCTTGGCGCTGGCTCCCGGAGCGAGCCCCATGACAACCAGGCCGAGGGCTGCGATCGCGGCCGCGGCAAGGCGCCTGGCCCGGCCGGTCCCTCGCGCTTTCTCGGTTTCAACCTCCCTCATCGACGGGCGAGAGTACAGCTGGTGCCCAGCATGACGCCGGGACGCGACATCACGTTTCCCGCCAACCACACGTTCTCGTCGTGAACCCCGACAAGAGGAGCGAGATGACGGACGTGGAGCAGTTCATGCAGCGGTACCTGGAGGTCTGGCCCACCTTCGACGCTGACCGACTTGAAGCGACGACCGACCCGGAGCTGACGGTCCACCACTCCGGCATGGAGCGGCCGATCAGCGGCGCCGAAGAGGCCGACTACGTCCGCGCCACGAAGGCGCTGATGCCCGACATCAGCCTCGAGGTCGCCAACTGGGCCGCCAACGGCGACGTGGTCTTCATCGAGTACGAGATCAGCGCCACCCTCGCCGGCCGCCCCCTCAGCTGGACCGGCATTGGCCGCTTCAAGCTGTGCGGCTCCCAGGCGATCGACGCGATCGGCCGATGGGACAACCTCGCCCTGCTGTCCCAGATCGATCCCAGGGTCAGCGCCACGGCTTTCGCCGAAACCGCCGCCCGCCTGGTGGCGGAGGTCGGGAGCGCGAACTAGTCGCCTACCACTGGGCGCAGTAGTCCTGCCCGTCCTCGATCCAGTAGTCGTACTCGGCGGGGCCGTGCGCGACCGGGGGCAGATTCAACTGCGCCTCCGGCTCGGCCGGCGGCTCAGGAAGCTCCGCTGACTCGGTCGAGGGGATTACCTCGATCTTGATCGCCGGCTTCGACTCCTCCGAAGTAGGCACGAACGCGGGGCGTTCGACGCTCACCCGCCAGCCGCGGAATTCTAGGCTGAATCCAGCAACCGATTCGCGGGTGAGCTTCAGGGCCCTCACCTCGACCCCAGATCCGTTTGCCACCTCCATGAACTTCATTGCGCTCTCCTTGGGTCGCTCGCAGGCGCGAGCATCGCAGGGCGGAGGCGCAATGTCAAATCAGTTGTAAACTTTTTGGAGGAGAGATGAAACTAACTGCCGAGGCGGACGTAAAAATAGAAAAGAAAAACCAATACGTTTCTGTCAAGTCGAACCCGGGTCCATATAACTGTGCTATACCGCCAGTCTGATCATGTCTTCCAGGGAGAAGAATGCAGAGGCCTCGCCCCACCACCTGTGGGCGACTCACCCGACCCCTCGGCTGCCCCTCTTCGTCGCCGTGAACCGCGGCTGCAACCTCCGGTGCTGGTACTGCACCGAGAATGGCGAGAACCGCTTTCCTGACGGCGGGCGGCTATCGGCGGCGCGGCTGCTGCAGATCCTCGGCGCCGCCTACGAGAGCGGTGTGCGCTGCTTCCGCTTCACCGGCGGGGAGCCCACCCACCGGCGCAGCCTCCCGGGGATCCTCCGCGCCACGCAGGCTCTCGGCGACGATGTCCGGGTTGCGATCACGACCAACGGCGCACGTCTCGAGGAGCTTCTCCCGACCCTGGCCGACCTGCGGGAGCCAATGGTCTTCCTCAGCGTCGACGGCATCGACCCCACTGTCGCTCCTGGCGATAGTGAATTCCAGATCGAGAAGTGGCTCACCCCGCGCTTGGTCGACCTGATCGACGCCCTGCCGGAGAGCACCGGTGTGCGGCTCAACTACGTCCTCACCGCGAGCAGCGTCGCGCAGCTGGACCCGCTGCTCGAATACTCGGCCGACCGCGGCATCGACCTGAAGGTCTTCGAGCTCCTCCTCCGCGACTTCTACTACGCGGGCGACCGACCCCGACTCGAGGTCTTTCGTGAGCAGTACATCCCAGTGCGCGGCCTGCTGCCTGGGCTGCGCCGGCGCTTCGGCCGCCCGCGACCCTTCGGGGGTACGGGCGGCAACGGGATCCCGATGTGGGCCTTCGATACGGGTAACAGCCGGATCGTCTACTTCGACAGCGCCGAAGGCTCGCACTACGGGGCGATCTGCCGCGACTGCCCGCTCTTCCCGTGCCAGGAGGGTCTCTACGCGCTGGTCTTGGACGCGAACGGCGTCCTCCACCCGGCGGGCTGTACCAACAAGCGCCTGCGCAGCCACCTCGGAATCGCCGACCAACGCAACCTCCTTGCTTCCTTCCGCCGCCTCCAGGCGGCGATCGCAGCCTCCACCCTGCAACGCGTCGTCCCCGATTTCGTCGAAGACTCGCCATACCAGCCAATCTGACTTCACCCCGATGGCAAGCCAATCCAAAGAGACGATCGTCGTCAGCATGCTTCCGCGCGGAGAGGCCTACGGCGGGTCGCTGCTGATCGCGCTCGACCGGGAAAGCCTGGAACTGATCGCGGTCCGGGAGTTCACGGCCGACGAGTACCTCGAGGATCCGGTGCTGGGGGAACCCGGCAAGATCCGCCACGCACGCGGCCTCGCCACCCTTGGCGACAAGCTCTACGTGGCGCTCTTCAACCAGGTCTGCGAGTACACGGTCGTCGATCCCCGAGAGCTGGATCTGCGGCTTGAGCGCACCTTCACCGATCCACGTGCGTGCGACCTGCATGGAATCTCCGTCAGCGGGTCATCGCTCGCTGCCGCCAGCACCGGCACCGACTCCGTGATCACCTGGGACTTGGAGAGCGAAGAGGCGAGCGTGACCTCGCTCGGCATCAAGAGCGAGGAGGACGTCCGCTTCCCCGATCGCCTGGCGCGCGACGCCGAAGTCGAGGACTGGCGGGACGTACTCGAGGTCGACAGGCACGTAAACGGAGTCTCGATCCGACCCGACGGCACCCCGATCGTCTGCAGTCTCTCCGAGGTGCTCGAACTCGGCGCTGGGGGAGTGCGGTCGCTGCACCTCCCCGAGGAAGGCCGCATGCACGACGGCTATCTCTCGCCGAGCGAAACGCTCCTGCTCACCGACGCGTCCTGTGGGACCCTGCTCTCGCTGGACCTGAACAACTGCGAGGACCGGCGCTCGACGCCGATAGCCAAGCCGGAGGAGTGGTTCGTTCGCGGGATCGGCGTGGTCGACAAGACTGCCTACGTGCTCTCCAGCGAGGCGATTCCCTCGCGTCAGCGCAACCCGATGCACGATCTCAGCGCAGCCCCTGAGGCGGTCGGGGGCTCGTTCAGAGTGGCGGCAGTCAACCTTGACCACTTCGGAGCCACGATCGACGAAGAACTCGTGCGCGTTCCTGAGGCGCCGCGCGGGGCCGTCGTCTATGGCGTTGCCGGTCTCTAAAGACCGGCCCTGCAGCTAATTCCGAGTACGAAGTCGGAATTTGTAAAACTTTATCTCAGATGTTTGTCCATTTAGGTCGGACAAATGAATCGTTGCATCAATTCGCGACGAAATTTTTTACATCCGTCCGGTCGGATTTCTAGGTTCGCTGCGAGCCAGCACGTCCGAGCGAGAGGCAATCGATGGCGCAAAGGAAAATTCAGAACACCCGGGAGGATTCGGTTCTTCGTTTCCTTCGCGTCGTGCATGAACACAGCCTTGTCCTGCGCGAAGCCAACGGGAACGGGGAAGTCGAACTGCAGAGCCCATTCGCGACCCTGACCCAGGTCGACGCCGCAGAGAAAGCCGGGCTTTCCCGTCCTTCCGTCGCTTCCTACGCGCAGCGGATGCGAGGTACGGTGCTCGACGAGCATCGGCTAGTGGTGAGGCCAACTAGCGGCTACGCGCTCGGCGTCGACCTCAGCGACACCCACGGCGCCAGGGTCGCGCTTAGCGATATCTCGGGGAAGATCCTCGGCACTCACACGGCGGAAGAAAAAGGCGAGGAAGACGAGTCGGACAAGCTCCAGCCGCAGCGGGCGAGCGAGGCTCTGGCCTTCGTCGAGGAAGCCATCCACGGGCTGCTGGATGAGGCTTCGATCGGGCCCAGCCACATAATCGGAGTCGGGATCAGCTTGCCGGGCCCTGTCAAAGGCCATAACCGGATGGGCCGAGACGCCGGGATCTGGCGGCACCTCAGCGCCGCTGACGAGCTTGCACGGAGACTCGGCTGGGACGACGTTCCTTTTGCGACTCAGAGCGACTCCTACCTAAGCGCGCTGGCCGAGAACATGTGGGGGGGAGAGCATGTGGCCACCCACACCCTCTTCGTCAAGTGGTCGGCGCAGCTGCGCTCGGCGATAGTGATCGACGGGAATCTCTACGTCGGCCACTCCGGCACCGCCGGAGAACTCCCCCACCTGAGATTCAAGGAGAAGCTGATTGAAGAGATAGAGGGCAATCCCGAGCTGAAGGGTCTCGTGGAACGGGGCAAGCTCGACGAGCGATGCCCTGTCTGTCATGAGCGCTACTGCCTGCACATGGTCGCGCCGTTGCGCGCGATCAGCCTTGCCTTCACTGGCGAGCCGAACGAACGCGCTTCTCGCTTGGTCGAACTCGCCGAAAGCGACCGCTGGAAGCGGCGTCTGCTCGAGATTGCAGCGAGCGGAATCGGGACGGCTATCGCACCGCTGGTCGAGGCGCTGGACCCCGAATCGGTGATCATCGGTGGCGCACTCGGGTCTCGCGCCTTCCCACTCATCTTCGAGGATCTGACCACCGCGATCAGCAAGCTTGCGACCCGCGACGAAAGCGTGGCCGTCCGTGGCGGACGGGTCGGCGAGATGACCTCGGTACGCGGCGCGGTCGCCCTAGCGCTGCTCGAATTCGCACCTCAGTACCTCCGCCTCCAGGTCAAAGAGGCTGAGGCCGAATGACTTCAGCCCTCGCCCGCTAACTCTTCGCGGGGGAGCTGGCCTTGCCGCTCGAAGCGGATGCCGAGGCCGTCCCTCATCCGGACTTCCTCCTCGACTCGCTCCGGCGTGTCGATGGGTCGGCGTCTGAACTCATCTTGCGCGGGGATCTCCGCTGCCAGCTGCTCGAGGCGGACGGCTCGCTCCGGCCTCGGGGCCGCTAGTGCTTGTAGGAGGTTGAGGTCGACGCCGACCTCGGCCCGGAGACGAGACTCGCCGGAGACGACCTGTGCTTCGTCCCCCACCATCGGCCTGCCGCCGATCTGGAATGACTCATGTGGTTGCGGCCAATCCGCGACGTAACCCGCGCGGGTGCGCTCGGCGGCGGCATAGAGGCCCGCGCACCGAAGGGCGCGGATCAGGGCAGCGTTGCGAATCGCTTCCCGGGCGGCGGTGCTGGGCTCGCCGCCGGACCTGCCCTCGACCGTGACCTCGATTGCGTATGACCGTACGACCGGTTCCTTCTCATCTAGCGCCATGGTGGTTGCGAAGACCACGCTCCGCATCGGGAGGCTGGATTCGATCCCGATCACCTGTTTGGCTCCCGCGGCAAGCTGACTGATCGCGGTTTTCTGATTCAGGACGGTGCCTTTGCACTCGATCGCCAGGAGCTCCATGGGGCCGCGGTAGGCGCCCCTGACGATCAGGTAGTCAGGGTGCTTCTTTTTCGTTCCGAAGCGCCACCGGATCACACCGGCCGTCAGCAGCGGGTCGATCGTGTCGTCCAGGTTGACCACCGCCAGTGACCCAGTCGGGACGAGGCGCGTGCACCCGAGGTAGCCGGCAGCGCCAACCCCGACCGTCTCGCTGAACAGCGAGCGAGTGTGCTGCCGGATTGACCGCGCATCTGCCGTCGGCCTGACGATTCCACGTTCATCCTCCAACGCCCATCTGTACCGAACCCATGCCCAGCGGCCGGCGCTGCGGAGCACCTCGGCCGCGAGAGTGGGTGGCCCGGCCGTCATCCAGCCCATCCAGGTCAGCAGCTCGGTGGAATCGCACGGAGTGGCCGGGGAGGTGGCGAACTCGGGCACGGGGGCGATAGCGACACCCGACGGCAGATCCGCCTTCGCCTTCGCCTTCGCCTCGACTTCGCGAGCAAGTTCGGGAGTGGAGGTGACGCCGATCGACACTCACGGTTTTCTACAGCGCCCTGCCGACGTCGACCAAGCGCCAGCACCTTGTTTCCCAAGTCCGGGACCTGGGAAGGTAGGTCGCATGCGAATCAGATGGATGCTTTCCACTGCAGTGGCGGCCGTACTCGCCTTCGGGTTGCTCGGGGGGCCAGCGGCAGCGAAGTCCGGCAATGGGACCCGGAGCTTCCATGGCACCGTCAGCAGCGTCGCCAAGAACAAGGGCGCCCTGACGGTCAAGACCGCGAGCGGCTCGCAGGTTCGGTTCGTCGTCCGCGCCTCGACCACCTACGAGCACGTCTCCGGCATCTCGGCGCTCTCGAAGGGGACGCCGGTCGAGGTCGAGGCGTTCCGGTTGAATGACCGCTGGATCGCCGCGCGGATCGAGGCGGACCCCGGTGGCAGCGGCGGTCATGGCAGTGACGACCCGCCCGGCGACGACCACGGCAGCGGCGGTCACGGCTCCGACGACTGACTGGCCGCTTCCGCGTCGATGCACGCGGCGAGCTCGTCAGCCAGCTGGCCGTCGAAGCGGAGACGCGACCGCGCCTACGTGCTGCTCACCGGCCGCGCGCCGCCCGCGTTCGCGGTGCCCCGGCGCAGCTCGACCCGGAAGAGGCTGGACTCCTCGCCCTCGAGCGCGCTGAGGCCATGAGGGCGGTCGCCGAGGAGACCGTCGCGGGTGCGGACCTCGACCTTGAGGGCGTCAGGCGGGAGTCGGTCGAGGTCGAGGCCGTGGAGGGGGAAGCTGGCGCCCGCCATCAGGTGCGTCTGGCAGTTGGCGCAGCCGCCGACATGCCATCGGCTCAGCACCGCCTCGGAGCCGATCACCTTCCTCTCCCCCTCGATCTCAGCCGAGGCGACGATCAGGAACGAGCCGCGGATGCCGCCGCGGTCGATCCCGCTGACGTGGAGCTTCGGCTCCCCCGCGGCGCTCGCCAGCTGCTCGGGGGACGGCCCCGGGAGGTCTTCCAGCGAGCCCTCCCCGTAGGTGTATTCGAGCTGCGTCTCGATGTTGAACAGGTCGCGGCCGGTAACCGTCCGTTCTTCGTCCCCGAGCGGCCACACGAACGGGTCGAGCGGCGTGTCCAGCGAGAGCCACTGGTTCGGCGCCACGCCGGGCGTCGCGCCCTGCGAGTCGGACGAGTTGGTCCCCGGGTACCCCTCGAAGATCGAGAGTTCGTCAGTCGCCTGGTTGCGCAGCTGCCAGAGCCAGAAGACGCGGTCGATGAAGCAGTGGTGGAAGTAGAAGATCGGGTCGAGCGCAGCGGTGTCGTTCTCGCCCATGTCGCCGTTGGCGCCGCGGATCAGCGAGCGACTCGGCTGGCCCGGGACGTCGAAGCCGCCAACCGCAAGGTGCATCTTGTTGTGCGGGTTCTCAAGCGCGATCACCTGGGGCCCGTTGTCGTTCCACGCTTCCATCGAGGTGGTGTTCGAGAAGAGCGTGTAGTGCGGCGCATCGAGGCACTGGGTGAAGGCTTTGTGGATGCCGATCGTGACCTGTTTGCCTTCGATCTCGATTTCTTCATTCAGCCACTCGATGATGTTGCGGTCGAGTTCGGTGACGCCTTCCGCGGGGGACCACTGTTCGTTGTGCTGTTTGGTTTCCGCCCGTTCCGCTTCACTGCCGACCAGCCCGGAGAACGGGTAGCGGACGGTTTCGTAGCCGGCCTGCTTCGAGTAGTTGGGGACGTCGCCGGAGATGTGGTCGACGATCGCGGCCGGCAGCACGTAGGAGCGCAGCGGGTTGGGGATGGTCTCGCCGTCGAGCTCGAATTCCTCGACAGTGAGGGACCAGGGGATGCCCTTGTTGAGCGATTCCGCACTGCACTCGTCCCAGAATGGGATGGTCACGTCTTCACACCCGGGCACGCTGCGCAGCGCTTCTTCGATCGCATACACGTAGGCCCGGTGCCAGAGCGGGAAGAGCACGTTGCCGTGGTGGCAGTAGCCGCCCCAGAAGATGTTCTGGGAGACGCCCCAGCCGGCGCCGCGGAACGGCTCACCGTGGTAGCCGCCGATCCTGAAGAACGAGGTCGGTTCACCTGGCGGGAGTTCCTTGATCCCCTTCCAGGCCCGCATCAGGTCTTCGAGCGGCTTCGTGTTCCCCTGCGCGTATTCGTCCTCCAGCGCAGTCAGCGATCGGCGTTCCCGCATCCGCTCACACTAAGTCAATGTGGTCAGCCGATCCAGTACATGTGAGTTCGCCTGAGTGTGACTAGGCGACGGCGGGGTCGGCGTCGGTGCGGCGCTCCGGCAGGCCGAAGGAGCTGAACAGGTCGGTCGGCAGCAGCGGGTGGAGGAAGTTGCGGACGCCGGCAACCGTTGGGGCGCCGCCGTCGGCCATGGCCGGTTCGAGGATGGTCAGCGACCAGGGGAGCCAGGCGCCCGACTCGGGGTCGGGTTTGTAGCCGGCGAAGGCGGGAAGGCCGTTGGCCCTGGTCGCGATCAGCTTCGAGCCGCGGCAGGGCGCACCCGGGCCGAGCATGAACTGGCCGACCTGGTCGGGGCCGCGCATCCAGAGCGGCAGCGGCGGCATGTCGAAGACGACGTCGTAGCGCAGCAGGGCGACGATGCGGTCGACGTCGTACTCGGCGAAGGCGTCGAGGTACTGCTCGAGCAGCTTGCGCTCGTCCTCGTCGCTGGGGCGAGCTGGGGCTTCGGCGTCCTCGAGCGCGAGCTCGTCGAGCGTTGCGCGGGCCCGCTGCAGGGCGCTGTTGACGGAGGCCACGGAGGTCTCCAGCAGGTCCGCAACCTCCTGGGCGCTCCAGCGCAGGACCTCGCGAAGGACGAGGACGACGCGCTGGCGCGCTGGCAGGTGCTGGAGCGCGGCGACGAAGGCCAGCCGCAGGGACTCGCGCTCCGCGGCCTGGCTCGCCGGGTCGCCTTCGGGATCGACCACCTGGCTGTCGGCGATCGGGAGGATCCAGGTCGACTCCGCCAGCGGCTCGCCGACCGGGGTGTCAGCCGTGCCCTCGCCGCTGAGATCGACCGGGCGGGCGCGGCGCTTGCGTCCCTCGATCTGGTCGAGGCAGACGTTGGTCGCGATCCGGAACAGCCACGACTTCAGCGCCGCCGGCTCGGCTAGCTGGTCGGAGCGGCGCCAGGCGCGGACCATCGCCTCCTGGGTCGCGTCCTCGGCCTCGAAGCCGGAGCCGAGCATCCGGTAGCAGTAGCCGGTCAGCGCCGGGCGCAGGCGCTCCAGGTCCTGCTCGATCGTCGACTCTCCGGTCGCCGAAGGCATCGCGTTCATCCTAGCCAGGCCGCTCCGCCGGGCCTCAGCCCTGGGCCCGCTCGTAGATCAGCAGCGCCACACCGGAGTCATAGGAGATCGCATCCTTCAGCCGCAGCTTCTTCATGTCGGTCGGGTCGGGGAACATCCGCAGCCCGTCGGCGACCAGCACTGGGTGGACCATCACCCGGTACTCGTCGACCAGGTCGGCCGCGGTCAGCGCGTGGGCGAGCTGGGCGCTGCCGTTGAGCAGGATCGGGCCGTCGGTCGTCTTCTTCAGCTCGGCCACCGCGGCGACCGGGTCGCCGGTGAGCACAGTCGTGTTGTTCCACTCGGGGTCGGTCAGGGTCGAGGAGACGACGTACTTCGGCATCGAGTTGAACTTGTCGGCGAACGGGCCGTCGCGCTCCGGCCAGGCCGCGGCGAAGCCTTCATAGGTGTGGCGACCGAGCAGCAGCGACTCCGCCGCCTCGAGCTCCTCGCCCTTGTACGCGTAGTGGTCCTCGCCGTAGATCGATTTGAAGGTCCAGCCGGAATGCGGATGGCCGTGCTCGCCGCCGGGCGCCTCCATCACACCGTTCAGGCTGACGAACTCACTGACGATCAACTGGGACATCTCGGGCCTCCTCAAGTTGGGTTTCGTCGGGTAGGACGGCGGCCGCTCCCGGAACTAATCGGTGGGCCCGCCGATTAGTTTCGACCGCGGGGCCGGTCTATGGGTCGACAACCCCAAGCCAGGAGGCAACAGTGTCCCGCTTGCTCTTTCTCAACCTGCCCGTCGCCAACATCACCGCCAGCCGCGATTTCTTCGCCGAGCTGGGCTTCGAGTTCAACGAGAAGTTCTGCGACGAGGGCGCCCTCTGCATCACCGTCAGCGACCAGGCCTACGTGATGCTGCTCGAGCGCAGCTGGTTCGCCGACTTCGTGGTCAAACCGCTCGCCGACCCGAGCGAGGCGACCGCCCTGACCGTCGCCATCAGCGCCGAGGACCGCGAGGCGGTCGACGCCTTCGTCGCCACCGCGCTCGCCGCCGGCGGGACTCCCGGCAGGGAGCCGAAGGACTACGGCTTCATGTACCAGCGCAGCTTCCACGATCTCGACGGCCACCTCTGGGAGGTCGCCTGGATGGACCCGGTCGCGATCGAGAAGGGGCCTGCCGAGTTCGCCAGCGAAAATGGCTGACCCTCGAGGACCTCGAATCGAGCAGTATCGTCGGCGCAACCTGCCAACCCGAGGAGGAGCGAAGACGATGCCAACGGTGCTTGCGGTTCACGAGGTAGACGACGTCGACAAGTGGATGAGCTCGCCGAAACGCGATGAGTTCTTCGGCGCGCGCGGAATCTCCGTTCGCACCTTCAAGGACCAGAAAGGCTCCAACCGGGTCGCGCTGGTCCTCGAGGTGCCCGATATGGCCGCCCTCCAGGAGAGCCTCGAAACCGAGGAGGCGGCAGCCGCGATGCAGCACGACGGCGTCCGCCCCGAGACCCTGGTGCTGCTCGAGGAGAGCTAGGTGCGACTAGGCGCGCGGTGCTTGGCGCGGGTTTGCGCCGGGTCCGCTGCGAGCAGGTAGGGCATCGGGTCGATCGGGGCGCCGCCGGCGTAGTAGGTGCCTTCCCACAACTCGAAGTGGAGGTGGCAGCCAGAGGCGTTGCCGGTGTCGCCGACCAGGCCGAGCGGCTGGCCCGGGGCGAGGACCTGCCCGACGACGACCGGGGCCGGTTCGCTCAGGTGCATGTAGACGAGGTCGTAGATGGAGCCTTTGACGTCGAGCACGACGTAGTTGCCGGCGCGGGGGTGGAATTTCGAGAACCGGACTTTGCCCGCCTGGGCGGCGACCAGCTGGGTCCCGCAGGGCGAGCCGATGTCGACGCCCTGGTGGTTGCGGGCGCCGCCGAAGCCCTCCCAGTACTGGTGGGGACCGCGGATCGGGTAGACCTGCCGCGACGCCGCGCCCGTGGTCGGCGGTTCCGCCGGCGGCGGGGTGGTCGGGCTGAGCCCGCCTTCGCCGGCCTGGGCGGGAGCTACTGAAGCGGCGAGCGCGACCACGGTCAGCGCCAGCGTGGCGATCAGCGCGGGGGCGCCCCGCCTGCGCGAAAACGAAACCGTTTTACCGACCAAGGTGCGTCCTCTCTTTCTGGAGCCGACGGGGTTAGCTGTCGGGCTCGCGCTGAAAGAGCTGCGCTACGGACGCGTCGGTCCGATTCGCCCCCGGGGAGCTCGTCTCCCCTGTGGTTCCCCCGCTCCCCCGGCTCGTTGCCGAGGGACTAGGCAGGTTTGGTCGCGGCGGAGTATAGGCACCCCAGCCGGTCGCAGGCCAATATCAGCGGACGCAGGGGAGGAGGATCTCCACAATCTGGTCGACCTGCGAGTCGGTCGGGGCGTTGGCGAAGCGGATGAACTCGGCGTCGTCGAGCGCCCGGATCCGCCGTTTGGCACAGGCCGCTTCGGCATCCGTTAGCCCTTCTTCCTTCATTTCCCTTTCCACCGCGCTGCCCGTGCTCAGCCTGATCGGCGCCAGCTCCCCCGTGGCGGCTTCGGGGTCAATGATCCGCGGGTCCACCCGCTTGCACGCGCGTTCGGCCGGCGTCATCACCGCAAGGGCAGCTTCGAGTTCCTCGTCTTCGGACCCCTCCGCCAGGTCCCGGATCTGCGATGGGGAAGCCAGCTGTTCGATTTTCCCGACCACGCAGCGCTGGTAGGAAAGCCGGTAGGCGGGGAGGGCGAAGTCCTTCCTCAGCGAGTCGAAGACATCCTCGTCGGAGAGCTGCACGGAGGTGCCGCAGCTGCCCAGCGCCAGGCCGGAGCCGAGGATCGCGGCAAGGAGAGGGAGCAGAGCTATGCGACGAATGGCTCTCGGGGGCACGCCGAGGGGTACTTGACGGAGCCTCGGTCGGTTCAGCGGGTCGACGGAATTCGCTCGCGGACCGCATAGAGCAGCAAGCCGACTAGCGGGAAGAGGACGTCGGCGTAAAGGACGGGGCCGGAGTTGTCCGGGTCGTGGTTGTCGTTGACGACCTCCTGGTGGATGTGGCCGTAGGCGTCGCCCCATAGGGAGATGGCGGCGACGATGAGGATCGCCAGCCAGTAGCGGTCGCGGATCCAGATGCAGAGCACGGCGGCGATGCCGAGCGCGAGATCGCCGAAGCCGACCTCGGTCTGGAAGCCGCCATCGCCGCGGGTGAAGCCGATTTCCCTGGCGATGGCAGAACCGTCGAAGAGGTGGAGGAGGCCGCCGACGATGCCGGCGACCCCGATCGTGATCACGATCCACCAGAGCAGCACGACCTCAATCCGCCGAGCTGCGCTCTCCGCCGGGTGCCGCCAGAGATGGATGCCGGCGCCGATCAGCGCCACCAGTGCGTAGAACACGTAGATCACGGCCGCCTCCCAGTCTCCACCGAGCCTAGGACGACCGGGCCGGCTCTCGGCGGGAGCGGACCAGCGCCGTGCCGCCCGCGAGCAGGCCGAGTGCGCCGAGGACCAGCGCCGCGATGCCGAGGCCCTTGCTGGCGCCCTCGGATCCCGCGACGGCACTGTGGTGCTCTTCGCCGCCTTCGGTGACCGCGACCTGCGGCGCCGGGTATTCGGCCTCGGGCCCACCGATCCAGCGCACGACTTCGCCGTCGTCGTAGGTCTGCAGCGCCTTGAACGTGAGGCTGTTGCCGGCCTCGCCCGGGATCTGGACCGAGATCGGGAAGTCCTGGAACTGCCCGGGCTGGATGCCCGCCTGGTCACCGTCGGCGGTCCAGGTCATCTGGCGGACCTCGCTGGTGATCGGCCCGTCGTCGGTGTCCACCGGCTTCGCCAGCTTCTGCATCTTCACCGCAGCCGACCAGCCGGGGACCGCCTGGTAGGAGGCGAAGACGAATCCCGGCGGCAGCTGCACTTCGACCTTCGTCGTCGCCGCGTCGTCACGCTCGTTCGGGGCCCGCACGTCGAGGACCGCGAACGAGCCCGCCGCCGCTTCCTCCGGCTGCAGGGTGACGTGGGCACTGGCAGCTGCGGGCACCGCGAGGGCGAGCACCGCGAACAGGGCGAGGGTGATTCGGAGCTTCATCGTTTCCTTCCGTTGGGCTTCACCGGATCGGGACCTCGATCGCGGTCGTGTATTGGTCGAAGGCGGAGACGCGCATCGTCAGGTCGAACCGCCACTCGCCGGCGACGCCGAGGAGGGCGCCCTGGACCGTGTAGTGGCCGGGGCCGGCCAGCTGGGGTTCGAGACGAAGGGGGCCGAGGGACTTCTCGGGCAGGGTCGCGGTGAGGCCGAGCTCCTTCACCCTCCGGTACTGGGCGCCGCTCTTGGCGTCGAAGAGGTAGAGGTGGACCTGGTTGGAGCCAACGCGGGCGGGGTCGACGGTGACCTCGACCTCGGCCGTCCCGAGCGAGGCGCTGCCGGAGAACGGTCCCGACTGCACGGCCGTAGCCGGCGCGTAGCCGGCCAGCGCCGCGGTGACGCCGAGGACAACGACGACCAGGGCGACCTCGGCGCGCAGCGCCCGGCGCAGCAGCAGCCCGGCGCGGCCGGGCGCCTCTCCCCCCGCCGCGATCTGCCGCAGCCGGGGGACCGCGCGGTAGCGGTTGTAGGCGCCGAGGGGGATCAGCAGGGCGGTGAGCAGGACAAGCTTGATCAGGACCGCGCGCCCGTACGCGGTGTCGAAGAGGTTGTCGAGGTGGCGCACGTAGGCGTATGCCTGGCCGAGGCCGGTGAGCAGGATCAGCCCGACGGAGGCGAGCGCGATCGGCGAGAAGCGGGCCAGCGTCGCCGCGAGCAGCCGGCTGCGGTCGGGCGGCTCCAGCCCACGGGTCGCGGCGGGCAGGATCAGGAGCAGCGCGGCGAGCCCGCCGACCCAGACCGACATCGCGACGACGTGGAGGACGTTGGCGGGGAAGAGCAGTGCAACCGGCGACTGCGTGCTCGCGTGCCCCGACAGCGCCGGCTCGAGGGCGATGAAGCCGAGTGGGAGGAAGGGGAGCGCGACCCGCCGGGGCGTGGGCTGGCGCAGAACCGGCCCGGCCGCGAGACCGAGCGCGACCCAGGCCGCGGCGGCGATCCCCCAGACCGTGCCGAAGCGGGTGCCGAGCTCCTCGCGCAGGACCGTCGAGTCGAGCGCTAAGGCGGCGGAGATCCCGGCGGCCTGCGCCGCCTCGAAGAGGACCGCGGCGGCAGCGCTGAGGGCACCGGCCGCAGCGGCGGCGAGCAGCACCAGCCGCAGGCGGCGCTCGAAGGCCGCACCTGCGCGCTGCCAGACCTCCCCCTCCCCACCGACCAGCCCTCGCGCCGGCCACCAGGCGAGCAGGAGGAAGGCGAGGGCCCCGAGCGCGACTGCCAACGCCGCGTACTGGACGCCGCGGGCGATGCCCATCCCGATCTCGGTCGCGGTGCCCGCGCCGCCGGTGGCGACCAGCTCGGCGACCGTCTCCTCGGGCGCGCGCCCTGCCTTGCCGATCGAGAAGACGTAGCCGCCGGCGACGATGTGCCCGTCGGCGGAGACGACGCGGTAGGTGGCGGTGTAGCTGCCGTCGGCGAGGTCCGGCTTCAGGTGAACGCCGAGCCTCGGCCCCTCGCCGCCGGGGTGGAAGGCGTCGCCCTCGTCGACCCGACCGCCCTCGGCGTCGTAGACGCGGACCGCGCCGAAGTTGCCCTCGACCGGCTCGCTGAAGCGGAAGAGGACCGCGCCGGGCTGCTGCTTCACGGTCGCGCCGCGCGGCGGCGAGGTGCCCTCGAGAGTCGCGTGGGCGAGGGCGCTCGGCGCCAGCAGCAGCAGCGCCGCCAGGGTGGCGGCGAGCGCCAGGGCGAGCCTGTGCGGAGTGCGCTTCACCTACCAGGCTTCCTTGCTCGGCGGCTCCTCTTCGCCGGCTTCCCGCCGCTGCCTCCGGCGCCGGTCGATCAGGAACGGAGCGCCGAGGAGCACGAGGAAGACGGCGCCGACGATGAAGGTGGTCAGCTTCGAGCCTTCGTCCGGGCCGACCCAGAAGAGCGTGCCGTCGATCGCCCCCATCCGGCCGTCGATCCGCACCGGGATCTCGTAGTCGAAGACCTTGGTCCGCTTGCTTTCGTCCTTGACCTGCGGCGGCGTGGCGGTGGCCATGTAGTGCATGCGGTGGTCGTGCCAGCTGAAGGTGCCGGAGTCCCCCACCGTCTTCCAGACCGGCGCCGCCTCCGCATCAGCGCTCGGCGGGACCGGAGCTTCCGCGTAGCGATCGACGTTGAGGTAGGTCGCCGGGGAGCGCTGGTTGGTCTGCACGGTCCCGTCGGGCAGGATCCGCGCGTAGGGCTCGCCCTTGTAGCCGTAGATCACGACTTCGTGGCCGTCCTGGTCGACCAGCTCCATGTCAGCGTCGTAGTTGAGGACTTCGAAGCTGACCCCGGGCACGCTCGGCGTCACCGAGTCGATTTCGGAGCGGTAGCTGCTGCTGCCTCCATGGCCCTGTGCAGCCGAAGCCGTGAGCAGGCAGAGCAACGTCGTGGTGGCGGCAAGGGCCGCCCAGCGCTTTCGCACAGGTTCCTTTCGATCGCGCGCCGCGGCGATCGAAAGTCGACCCGCCGGGGCGCTAGCTCAGAGAGAAAGCGAGCGCGGGCGGCGGGCGCTTAGCCAGCGAGAAGGCGATCAGCCGGGTGCCGCGGATGCGCCAGGTCGGCGCTGCGGCTGGCAGCGCCGGTGCGACTGGGGCCGTGGACCGCGCCGCCTTGCGGGTGCACCGCTCCACGAGCCTGGCGATCAGCTCCTCGCCGATGTAGCGACCGCCGAGCAGCGGGATCACGATCAGCAGCGCCGGCGCCAGGAACAGCAGCGCCTCGGTCGCGCCGGTGAGGGCAAGGGCGGCGACCCACAAGAGGGTTATCGCCAGCGCCGATTTCGCCGTGAAGCGAGTCGTGATCCGCACGGCTCGGCAGGTTATCCGGCGAGCACGCGCTCGGCGATCTCGCCGCAGGGGAGCAGCTCGACGTCGCCGAGCTCACGGGCGAACTCGGCGAAGCGCTCGACGTTGCGCAGGCGCGAGGGGCGGCCCGTGAGGAACGGGTGGCAGCAGATCATG
The DNA here is from genome assembly GCA_036277915.1 of Solirubrobacterales bacterium. GTDB lineage: Bacteria > Actinomycetota > Thermoleophilia > Solirubrobacterales > 70-9 > VAYN01. The sequence continues at coordinate 81,283 of DASUMA010000016.1, read as the reverse complement.
CAGAGGGAGCCGGTGGAGCGCATCGCCTCGAGCTCGCCCGTCCACAGCTTCAGCACCTTCTCGGGGAGCTCGATCGCGTGGCCGATATCCGGCTCCGGGACGTAGGCGTACTGCTCCCAGTCATCGAGGGACCAGTGGACGGGGAGCTCGGCGAGATTGCGGTCCGGGCCGACCAGGTAGGGCCGGTCGTCGTCCATCAGCGAGGAGTCGTAGCGGATGCCGTACTGAGGTAGGAGATCCAGCGTGACCCGGGTCTGCTGCCACATCGGCGCCCGGTAGCCGGTCGGCTTGACGCCGAAGCGCTCGAGCGCGGCGAGGCCGCGCTCGAGATCGGCGCGCTGGGCGTCGGCGTCGAGCCGGATCAGCTGGATGTGCTCGTAGGAGTGGAGGGCGATCTCCTGGCCGGCGGCGAGGATCTCCTCGACCGCGCGCGGCCAGCGCTCGGCCGTCGCTCCCGGCATGAAGAAGGTTGTTCGCAGCCCAATCCGCTCCAGCAGCTCGAGGATCCGCGGCACCCCGACCCGCGGCCCGTAGGCCTGGTGGGACATCGTCGAGAGGTGGGTCGCGTACTTCTCGCCCTCGGCCAAGAGCGGCGTCTCCGCGTCGACGTCGAAGCTGATCGAGGCCACCGCTGCGTGCCCGTTGCGCCATCCCGCGGGTGCGGGATGGCGCTCGTGCCAGTCGATCTGGATCGGTTCGCTCACGACTCCGTCCCGACGCCCACCGGCGCGGCGGCGACGCTGGGCTGCTCCACGACCGGGGCCGCTGACAGGTGCCGGCCCGCGCGCCGGGCCCGGTACTCGGCCCGGCCCACCAGCAGCCAGTAGGAGCCGGCGGCGACCAGTGCCCCAGTCAGCCAGGAGAGGTCGGTGTTGCCGAACGCCTTCGCGACCGGGCCCTGCATCGCCGTGACCAGGCCGAACTCCCAGGCCCAGCCGGCGGCGACGCCAAGCGCGAGCGAGATCAGCGCCCGCCAGTTGACGTCGCCGAAGCGCTCGCGCGTCTCCTCCTCGTACATCTGCGCCGGGTCAAGCTTGCCGCCGCGGACGATGAAGAACTCGACTGCGCAGATCGCCGCCCAGGGGCTGATCCAGACGACCAGCGAGACCAGCCACTGGTCGAAGGTGCTCGCGAACTCGCCCGACTCGACGAAGACGACCAGGACCGCGGAGGCGATCACCCCGGCGGCGAGCGAGATCTTCCAGCGGGCGACCTTCATCCCGATCGTCAGCGCCGCCAGGCTGCACGAGTAGAAGTTAAGGATGTTGGTGGCGATCGGCCCGTGCAGGATCAGCAGCAGGACCGGCAGCGCCATCACCCCGAAGGTGGAGATCACCAGGTCGGAGGGGTCCGAGCCGCCACCGGCGCTGGCGACGGCGGCACCGAGCGCCGCAAGCCAGACGGTCGGCACGAACATCCCGAGCCCGGCCGCCCACATCACCTTGCGGTCGCTCACCCTGGGGATCACGAAGCGTGAGTAGTCGGCGGCGTAGACCAGCCAGGTGATCGCCCACCCGATCCCGATCGCGGTGAACAGCTGCGTGAAGGCGGTGACTTTGTCGCCGCCGGTGGCGGTGCCGGCGTTCAGCGCGATGTCGGTCTGGGTCAGCGCCAGGATCGTCATCACGCCCATGATCGCCGCCGTCACCGGGACGGTCCAGCGCTCGAAGGTGCGGATCGCGTAGAAGCCCCAGACGGCGACAAGCACCTGCACCGCCATGATCCCGAAGGCGACCGTGTACTTCAGCCCGGTGCCGCCGGTGATCCCAACCTCCCCCAGGGCGCCGAGCGCGAGGTCGAGCACGACCCAGGTGTTGACGCCGATCCACCCCATCGTCAGCAGCAGCTGCGCCGCCGCCGGGACGTAGGCGCCGCGACGGCCGAAGGCGGCACGGCTCAGGACCATCACGTTGATGCCGGTGCGGTGGCCCATCAGCGCGAAGGCGCCGAAGATCGCGCAGCCGAGGACGTTGCCGATGGCGATCGTGATCACGGTCTCGATGAACGAGAGCCCGAGCACGATGCCGAGGGCGCCGAGCACCCAGTTGATCGGCGCGATGTTGGCGCCCATCCAGATCCAGAACTGGTCCATCGAAGTCGAGGTCCGGTCCGCTGCCGGTACCGGCTCGATTCCGTGAACGTCGAATGCTGCCTCGCCGGTGGCGGTGCCTGCAGTTGAGGCGCTCATCGCGTGGTCCTCCTAATTCGGTCGCGAAACGCCGTGCTTCCCGGAACGGCGTCTCTCCTCTCGCTGCGCACCCAACACCGCGACCGCAATTCCAGGAAGTGGATGAAAGACCAAGGTTGGGACGGTCTATTGTCCAATGCTCCATGCCGACCCTGGAGGACCTCGTCGCCCGGCAGGAGCTCCGCCTCGCCGTCGGCGGCGCCGCCGACGGGCTCGGGCGCGACGTGCGCTGGGTCCACGTGACCGAGCTCCCCGACCCCAGCCCCTACGTCAAGGAGGCGGAGCTGGTCCTGACCAACGGGCTCTGGCTGGCGGCGGACGTAGCCGTCCCGAACTACGTGGAGCGGATCGCCGCCAGCGGCGCCTGCGGGCTGATGTTCGGGCTGCTGGAGGAGCGCCCCGAGCCGCCGCTGGGCCTCGACACGGCGTGCCGGGACACGGGCCTCCCACTGCTGGTGCTGCCGATCGACGTCCCCTTCACGGCGGTCTCGGAGGCGATGGCGAGCCTGCAGGGGGCGGCGCGCCAGCGGGAGCTGGCGCAGACGCTGACCCGCGGCAACGCGCTCGCGCAGGCGATCGCCGAGGGGGCCGCCGAGGCCGACGTGCTGCGCCTGCTGACCCGCGACCACGCGCTGCCGGTGGCGCTGGTCGACCACGCCGGCCGCGTCCTCGCCGCCGACGGCCTCTCCCTCGCCGCCGCCGAATCGGCGGTGGTCGCCGCGGCGATGGACGGACCAGCGCACGCCGAGCTGACGCTGGCACAGGGCACTGCTTCGGTCTTCCCCGTCGGCTCCCTGGGCGAGGTCGAGGCGACCCTCGTCTGCCTGCGCCCGCTGGTCGAGCTGAGCGACCCGGAGCGCACGGCGCTGCAGCAGACGGCGCGCTTCCTCACCCTGGAGCTGACCCGCCGCCAGGCGCTGGCGGCGATCGAGTCGCGCTTCGCGGGGGAGCTGATGGAGATGCTCTACGACGCCGCCCGCCGTGGCCACGAGGTGCCGGGACGGCTGCGCTCCTTCGCGATCGACCCCGACGGGCCGCTGGTCGCGCTCTCGGTGACGCTCGGCCAGGCCGAAGAGGAGGCGCAGGTCGCCGGCGGCCTCGCCGCGGCGATCTCGCGCCACTGGCTGCGGCTCGGCGTCCCGGCGGTCGTCCTGCAGGGGTCCGACGACGCGGTCGCGATCCTCGGCTGGGCGCAGAGCGGTGACGATCTGCGCGACGCCGCGGAGAGTCTGGCCGCGGAGCTCAGCGCCGCCTGGCCCGAGCAGCGGCCGGTTGTCGGCCTCGGCAGCGTCGCGCCCGACCACTCGACCCTGCGACGCAGCCTGCTGGAGGCGCGCGAGGCGCGGCGCGCGGCGCGGCGCCGGCGGGGCGACGCGCCCGCGGTGGCGACGTTCGACCACGTCGGCTCTCATCAGGTCCTCCTGGCACCGCACGATCGCCAGCTCCTCGACGATTTCGCGACAGCAGTGCTCGAACCGGTCCTCGAGCACGATCGGGAGCATCGCACCGATCTGGTCGCGACGCTGCGCGCCTTCCTCGACGGCGGCGGCCGCTGGAGCTCGACCGCCGAAGCGCTGCACGTCCACGTCAACACCCTGCGCAACCGGCTGGCCCGGATCGAGCAGTTGACGGGACGGGACCTGGACACGACCGAGGACCGGGTCGACCTCTTCCTGGCGCTGGAGATCCGCGCCTCCCGCGCCGACCAAGGCCTGTAGGCAACTCTAGTTCGGCGCCACTTCGCTGGTTGATCCTCCACTACCCGTGGAGCGATCGCGCTGCTTGGCTGATCGCATGGCAACGCGAGCCGGCTCCCTGCGGATCGTCGTGCCCTCGCGCGAGGGGCGGCTGGTCCGCGTCGCCGCCGGGCACTCGTTCCGAATCGTCGACGTCGAGGGCGCCCAGGTCGGTGACCTCTTCGCCTTCGCCGCCGCCGACCTCGCCGAGCACCTCAGCGCCTCGCACACCCGCGCCGCCACCAGCCGCCTCTTCCCTCGCCCCGGCGAATCCTTCTACTCGAACCGGCGCCGGCCGCTGCTCGAGTTCGTCGCCGACGACTCGCCGGGCGTCCACGACATGCTGATCGCCGCCTGCGACCAAGAGCGCTACGCGGCGCTCGGCGCTCCCGACCATGCCTCCTGCGCAGACAACTTGCGCGGTGCGCTCGCTGCCGAGGGGCTGACCGTCGACTCGGTCCCGCAGCCGGTCAACGTGTTCATGAACATCCCCGTGCTCGACGGCTCCGAGGTCGGCTGGCTCCCGGCCCAGTCGCACGCCGGCGACAGCGTCACCCTGCGCGCGCTCGACGACCTCGTCGTCGTCCTCTCCGCCTGCCCCCAGGACCTCGTCGAGATCAACGCCGGCGAGCCGACGCCGCTCGCCATCGAACTTCTCTGACCCACGAAACGAACTCCCAGGAGAACGCAACCATGCCCCAGGACCACCCGCTCCTCCAGCCGCTGACCGTCGGCGGCATCCAACTCGACAACCGCGTCGCCGTGGCGCCGATGTCCCGCGTCAGCACCGCCGGCGACGGCGTCCCGACCGAGGCGATGGCCCGCTACTACGCCGAGTTCGCCCGCGGCGGCTTCGGGCTGATCGTCAGCGAGGGCACCTACACCGACAACCTCCACGCCCAGGCCTACCCCGACCAGCCGGCGATCGTCACCTCCCAGCAGGTCGAGGGCTGGAAGCGGGTGACCGACGCCGTGCACGCGGCGGGCGGCCGCATCGTCGCGCAGCTGATGCACGCCGGCGCGCTGATCCAGGGCAACCACCACACCGGCGAGCAGGGGATCGCCCCCTCCGACGTCGCGCCGAAGGGCCGGAAGCTGCTCGGCTACGGCGGCGAGGGCACCTACGCGACGCCGCGCGAGGCGACCGACCTCGACATCTCCAACGTGCTGAAGGGGATCGGCGACTCGGCCCGCAACGCCCACTCCGCCGGCTTCGACGGGATCGAGATCCACGCCGCCAACGGCTACCTGTTCGACCAGTTCATCACCACCTACACGAACCAGCGCAGCGACCGCTACGGCGGCTCCGCCGCCAACCGCGCTCGCTTTGCCGCCGAGGCGATCCAGGCCGCGCGCCGGGAGACCAGCGAGAGCTTCCCGGTCGGGGTCCGCGTCTCCCAGGCCAAGGTCAACGACATCGAGTACCGCTGGCAGGGCGTCGAGGAAGCACAGGAGATCTTCGCGACCCTGCGCGAGGCCGGCCCCGCCTATGTCCACGTCGCCAGCGAGGGCGCCGGCTGGGAGGACACCTCCTTCCTCGAGGAGGGGGTCAGCATCACCGCCGTCGCCAAGGAGGTCGTCGGCGTGCCGGTGATCGCCAACGGCGGCATGCATGACACCGAGCTCTCGACCCGGCTGCTCGGCGAGGGCCACTTCGACGCCGTCGCGCTCGGCCACGGCGCGCTCGCCAACCCCGACTGGCCGCGGCGCCTCTCCGCCGACGAGCCGTTCGCCGAGTTCGACGGCAGCATGCTCTCGCCCGAGGTGACGATCGAGAACACCGAGCGCTGGCGCCGCGAGCAGGCCGGCGAGGGCGCGCTCGCCGGCGCCGCCGGCTGAGGCCCAGAGGGAGCGAGGGATGGCGAGCCGCTCGGTCGTCGCGGTAGTCGCGACCGGCGGCACGATCGCCTCGCTCGACCGCGGCGACGGCCACGTCGTCGCCGCGGTCCCCGGCAGCACCCTCGTCGCCGCGGCCGAGAGCGCCGATGGCGGCGAGGCGATCGAGGTCTACGAGGCGATGCGGGTCGGCAGCTACGCGCTCGACGCCGCCGGGATGCTGACGATCGCCACCGCGGCGCTGGAGCAGGCGCGGCGGCCGGAAGTGTGCGGCGTCGTGGTCAGCCACGGCACCGACACGATGGAGGAGACGGCCTGGCTCGCCGACCTCCTGCACGAGGGCGAGGTGCCGCTGGTCTTCACCGGCGCCCAGCGCCACGCCGGGCTCCCCGACAGCGACGGCCCGGCCAACCTCGACGCGGCGATCCGGCTCGCCCGCGAGCCGGGCGCGCGCGGGCTCGGCGCGGTGGTCGCGCTCGGCGGCCGCATCGATCACGCCCGCGAGGCGACCAAGCTCCACACCACCGAGTCGCGTGCCTTCGGCAGCCCCGGCGCCGCGGGCCCGCTGGGCGAGATCGGGGCCGACTGGGTGCGGATCGACCGCCGCCCCGAGGACCGCCCGCGCTTCGCCGTCCCGCAGGCACTCGAGCAGCGCGTGCACCTGGTCCGGCTTGCCGCCGGCTGCGACGGCTCACTGATCGACGCTTGCACCGACGCCGGCGCCCGCGGCGTCGTCGTCGAGGCCTTCGGGATCGGCAACGCCAACGGCCCGGTCCTCGCGGCGGTGCGGCGCGCGGTCGCGTCCGGCGTCGTCGTCCTCATCACCTCCCGCTGCCCCGCGGGTGGCGTCGCAGCGGTCTACGGCAACGGCGGCGGACAGGACCTGCTCGCCGCCGGCGCGCGCTTCGGCGGCACCCTCAGCGGGGCGAAGGCGCGGGTCCAGCTGATGGTGGAGCTGGCCCCTGCCTGACCGCGGTATTGCGGGGGGCCGGATCCCGGTGCCGCCAGATTCCGACCCCCCACCCATCCAGTGCGGCGCCCAGGCACCACAAGTGCGGTTGCCACCCCGTCACCGCATTGCGGCACACCCCTGCGCCGCGAAGGTGAGCATCCAGACTTGCTCAGAAGCAGGCAAGCGTTCAAGCAAAGTGGTTTCTATCTATTACCTCGATCGCCATTGCCCCGCCGAGCGCCGGGGCGAGCGCGAGGTAGGAGAGAACCGGCGCCGCGAGCGGCAGCTGTGCGTTGCGCCCGGTGGCGACGAAGTAGTGGATCAGCCCCCACATCGCGCCGACCGAGGCTTCCGCCGCGAACTCGCTTGGCTGCCACTCGGGCGGGGCCTCTCGGCGCAGCCTCGCCGCCAGCCTGGCGATCATCTCGCTGCGCCACTGGATCGCCTCGCGGCGCGGTGAGAAGACTTCGAGGAAGGCGAGCTTGACGAAGGTGGGGTCGGCTGCGAGGTGGTGGCAGAGGCTGACGATCATCCGGTGGACGCCGCTCGCCCAGTCGGCGGCGTCGAAGTAGTGAGGCGCGGCGTTGGCCATGGTGCGGCCGCTCAGCACCTCGAGGGTCGCCAGGAAGCAGTCCTCCACCCCGTCGAAGTGGGCGTCGAAGCTCTGCTTGGAGACGCCGGCTGCGGCACGGATCCGCGCCACGGTCAGCGTCGAGTACCCGTCCCTGCTGGCCAGCCTCGCCGTGGCCGCGAGGATCAGCGCCCGCTCGTCGTCAAGCGGCAGCTCGGCGGCGCTCGCAGTCGGCGCCGGCGCGCCTGCACCGAGGCCGGGTAGGCGCACGACTTCGGCATCGCAGAGCGAGAGCACCCACTCCATCAGCTCATCCCCGTCGAGGATCAGCTGCCCCGGATGCCCAGAGAGCAGCCGCGCCCGCGCCACCCGGCCACCGCCGGCGACGATGCCTTTCACCACCAGCCGCGGCAGATCCGGGTGCCCGTCGGCGAGCGCCAGGTCCCTCGCCACCAGCGCCTCGAAGCGCCGGTTCGTGTCCAGCACCCGATCGACCGCGGGGGCACCAGCGGCGAAGACCTCGACCAGGGCCAGCCGCGCCGCCGCGGGGCGCTCGGCGATCTGCTCGGCCAGGGCGAGGAACCCGAGCCGCAGCCGCTCGCGCCACTCCACCTCGCCTTCGGCGGCAGCGAGGATCCCGCCCACCGAGTTGTTGACGATCAGGTCGTAGGTGGCGAGGAAGCACTCCTCCTTGCTCTCGAAATGCTTGTAGAAGTCCCGCTTCGAGACGCCGGCCCGGCCGCTCAGGGTCGCCACGGATACGGCGTTGTAACCGCGCGCGGCGACGAGCTCGACCATCGCCTTCTGCAACCGAGCCCGCTGGTGCGCGCCGACCTCGTCGGCCGTGCGCCCCGGACCCGGCTTCAGCTTCGGGTAGCGGGCGCTCCGGGTTCGGGCGCCGCGCGAGGAGCTGGCTCTTCGAGTCTGGGGAGCCACGTGTCAGACGCGGTACTCCGGGTTGGGGAAGTCGAGGCTGCAGCCGGCGTCCCAGGCCGGGCGCTGGTTGCCGTGGGTGGGAATGCCGCCGGCGTCCTTCAGCATCCGCGCCAGGTGCAGCATGTTCCAGGCGGCGAAGGTGGTGTTGCGGTTGGTGAAGTCGTTCGCAGGGCCGCCGGAGCCCTCGTCGAGATAGGACGGGCCGGGACCGGCCTCGCCGATCCAGCCGGCGTCTGCCTGGGGCGGGATCGTGTACCCGAGGTGCTGCAGCGAGTAGAGGGTGTTCATCGCGCAGTGCTTGACGCCGTCCTCGTTGCCGGTCACCAGGCAGCCGCCGACGCGGCCGTAGTACGCGTACTGACCGGCCTCGTTGAGCAGGTGTGAGTTGCCATAGAGGCGCTCGACTACCTGGGTCGCGACCGAGGACTTCTCCCCCAGCCAGATCGACATCCCGAGCACGAGGATGTCGGCCGCGAGCACCCGCTCGTAGATCTCGGGCCACTCGTCCCGCTCCCATCCGTGCTCGGTCATGTCAGGCCAGACGCCGGTCGCGATCTCGTGGTCGACCGCGCGGATGCACTCGACCTCGACCCCGTTGCGGCGCATGATCTCCATCGAGATGTCCATCAGCCCCTGGGTGTTGGAGACCTCGGGGCTGCGCTTCAGCGTGCAGTTGATGAAGAAGGCGCGCAGGTCGGAGAAGTCGGTCTGGCTCGTCTCGCACAGCTCTGCCTGCATGGGGGTCAGGTCAGTCACTTGGTCTCCTTTAGGTATGGATTCGAAGCCTTTTTACACCCGGGTAGCAAAGAGTCCTGATCATTCCGTGAAATTTCCCTTTCGGAGAGGCTATTCCGTCGGCTAAAGACCGGGTTTGAAAACGCCGATGGCGAGGGACTGGGGCGAGGCAAGCTCGGCCCTGAGAAAAGGAGACAGGATGGACTCTCTGACCAAGCGCCGCGCGCTGTTTACCCTGGCCGGGCTGTGTGTGCTCGGCATCGCCGCGGGCGCATACGCGTACTTCACCACCACCGGCTCGGGTACGGCAACCGCCACCGTCGGCACCAGCTCCGCCGTCACCCTGAAAGGGACGGTTACCGGCAACCTCTTCCCGGGCTCGTCCTCGCCGGTGACGCTGACCGTGGACAACCCCTCCTCCGGGAAACAGCGGGTGGGGACGGTCTCACTGGAAAAAATCACCCCTGACGCCGGTCACTCCACCTGCAGTGTCGTGATCACCGGCGGCAACCCGGACTTCACGATGGCCGACGTCGTCGTCAACAAAACCTTCGGGCCCGGCAACGGCCAGGCGGTGACGCCGAGTGGGACCCTGGCGATGAACGACACCGGCATCAGCCAGGACCCCTGCCAGGGCGCGACGCTGACCCTGACCCTGAAAAGCAACTAGCGAGTAGCACCGAGTCCCTATGTCTCCTCGCCGCATCGCGGCAGGCCGCGGGCGCTGGCTCAGGGCGATTCTCGTCCTCGCCGGCGCCTCGGCCTGCCTCGGCGCGGTCGCCTACGCGGCGATCCAGCCGAAGCGGCCGGCGGCGGGGGAACGGCTGCTGAAGGCCCGCTTCCTCGAAGTCCCGGAGGCGAGCTCAAACGCTGCCGAGCCGACCTTCCGGTTCCATGTCCCGCCGCGGGCGCAGGGTGACGACCCGTCTTCGCAGCCGGGGCGACCCGGCCGCGGGCGCAAGTCGACGCGGCACTTCCAGTGCCGGCTCGACAGCGGGGTCTGGGAGACCTGCGAATCGCCGTACCACCTCGGCGGCCTCGCCGCCGGCGAGCACTTCCTCGCGGTCCGCGCCTTCAATCGCGACGATCGCGCCGGCCCAGCCGCGAGCTACACCTGGCGGCAGATGGGGGTGGCGACGCCGCTGCCCGCACAGGAGGAGCCGAAGCAGTTCACGATCGAGGCCCGGGACGTGCCCACTGACCTCTACCCCGGCGACCCGGCGCAGCCGCTGCCGCTGCTGATCGCCAACCCGAACCCGGTCGCGATCGAGATCACCAGCATCGAGGTCGATGTCGCCGACGGCTCGTCCAACTGCACCGCCGAGAACTTCGCGCTGACCGCGGCGGGTGTCTCGCCCGCCGCACCCTTGACGGTGCCGGCGAACGGCTCGGTCAGCCTGCCCGCCGAGACCGCGCCGACGATCGCGATGCTGAACCTCCCGGTCAACCAGGACGCCTGCCAGGGGGCTGCGGTCCCGCTCGACTTCAGCGGGGAGGCGCACGGATGAGGCGGTTCTGCGCAGCTGCGCTCGCAACCGCACTGCTGACGGCGCTCGCCGTCACCTTCGGCGGCAGCGCCCTCGCCTACTTCTCCAGCTCCGGCGGCGGCAGCGCCTCGGCCGCAGTGACGAAACTGACGGCGCCGACGATCAGCAGCGCGACGCCCGCCGCAGGCGGCACGGTGACCCTCAGCTGGGGATCGGTCACCCCGCCGGGAACCGGGTCGGTCACCTACTACGTGACCCGCGACGGCGGCAAACCCGCCGGCACCTGTCCCACCTCCTCCGCGCCGACCACGGTGCTGACCTGCAAAGACAGTGGCCTCTCGATCGCCGAACACACCTACACGGTGACCGCGGTGTGGGAGACCTGGACCGCGGTGAGCGGTACCAAAACGGCCAACGTGACCGTCGGGGAAGCAACCAAGTTCACCGTCGTCGCCAGCCCCACCACGGCGGCCGCGGGTGAATCGATCAACCTCACGATCACCGCCAAGGACGTCAAAGACAGCACCGTGACCACCTACACCGGCTCGCACTCCCTGGTCTTCTCCGGCGCCTCGGCCAGCGCCGGCGGCAACCAGCCCACCGTCGCCAATGCCTCCGGCACCGCGATCAACTTCGGCACTGCCACTGCGCTTACGTTCACCAGTGGAGCTGCCACCGTAAGCAGTGGAAAAAACGGCGTGCTCAAGGTCTACAAACCCGGCAGCGCCAGCATCGTGGCGACCGAGGGCACGCTGACCACCCCCTCCCCGGCGGCGGTCACGATCAACCCTGTGGCAGCATCGAAATTCGTAATCACGGCAGCGAGCGCGACGCCGGCCGCGGGAGCCGCCGACAACCTCACGATCACCGCCCAGGACCCCTACGGCAACACGGTGACGAGCTACACCGGGTCGCACTCCCTGGTCTTCGCCGGCCCGACCGCGAGCGGCAGCGGGGCGCTGCCGACCGTGACCAGCTCCAGCGGAACCGACGTCGCCGTCGGCGGCGCCACGGCGATCGTGTTCAGCGCCGGCGTGGCAGTCGGCGGCGAAGGAGTCGGCGGCACGATGAAGCTGCCGAAAAGCGGGTCGACCACGGTCACCGCGACCGAAGGGTCGATCACGACCCCGACCGGGGTGACGGTGACCGTCTCCCCCGGCGCCGCAACCAAACTCGCGCTCTCCGCCACCGCGACTCAGGTCGCCGGGACGGGCTTCAACCTGACCACCGCCGCGCAGGACGTCTTCGGCAACACCGCCACCGCCTACACCGGCTCGAAAGAAATCACCTTCTCCGGCGCCTCCGCCAGCCCCAGCGGGGCGCTGCCGACCGTCGTCAACAGCGCTGGCAGCGCGATCAACTTCGGCAGCCCGACCGCGCTCACCTTCACCTCGGGCGCCGCCACGGGAGCATCCTCGAAAAACGGGTTCGTGAAACTGACCAAAGCCGTCGCGACCAGCCTCTCGGCAACCGACGGCACGCTCTCGACGGCGACGCCGCTGGCGCTCACGGTCAACCCCGGAGCCGCCAACCGGGTGGCGCTGATCGAACTCACCGCCAGCGCCGGCGCGATCGGCTCGCCCTGCCTCTTCACCTGCGCAATCACCTCCCTGGGCAACTCAGGAACCGTCAAATCCAAGCTCGCAATCACCGACGCCTCAGGCAACACCGTCAACAACATCGGCAGCGCCAAAACCGTCACCGTCACCGTCAGCACGGGGGGCACGATCGCCGGCTCGCCACTCTCGATCCCCGCCACCGGCGCCGCCGTCACGGCCACCGAATTCACCTACACCTCCCCGGCCAGTGGCACCTTCAATCACACCATCACCGCCGCCTCGAGCGGCTACACCAGCGCCACCGCAACCGCCAAATAACGCAGTCGTCGCTAGCGCGGCTTGGGGGGACCCTCGCCCCAGGCAGTGGCGACGACCGAGCGCGGGCCGCCGCGGTCGCGGTGCTCGCAGAGGTAGATGCCCTGCCAGGTCCCGAGCGCGGGGCGGCCGCCGCTGATCGGCAGCGTCAGGGAGGGGCCGAGCAGGGCGGCCTTGATGTGAGCAGGCATGTCGTCCTCACCCTCCAGCGTGTGGGTCCAGTACGGGGCGCCTTCCGGCACCGCGCGGTCGAACCAGGCCTCGAAGTCACACCGCACGTCGGCCGAGACGTTCTCGCTCAGCGTCAGCGAGGCCGAGGTGTGCTGGATCAGCAGGTGGAGCATCCCCACCGAGATCCCTCCGAGCTCCGGCAGCGCATCGAGCACCTCAGTCGTGACCAGGTGGAACCCACGCGGCCGCGCCGAGAGCTCGATCTTGCGCTGGACCCACATCCGCCTAAGAGGGATCCGCGAGCCAGTAGGCCTCGACTCCGAGCTGGTCGCCGAGCGTTTCGAGGTGTCGATCGAAGTGGAGCACGCCGACGCCCGCGCTCTGAGCGGCTGCCGTGATGGTCAGGTCGGTCAGAGGAAAGCGGTGTGCGCCATGCGACCCAATACCTGCGAGCTCGCGCATCGCCGCCAGTACCGCGCGCTGGACGCTGCGATCCACGGGAACCTCCCGTAGTCCCTCCAAAGTCTGCTCGACAGCTGCGATCCCCTCCGCCCCTCTCGCATCCACCATCAGCTCGTAGCGCACCGGCCAGCACCAACGGACCTCCCCGCGCTCGATCGCTGCGAGGAGCAGGTCGCGAGCCGCGCTGTCCTTTCGAGCCTGCATCCACGCGGACGTATCAACCAACACCGGCCCCGTGCCGTCCCAGAGCCGAACCGGCATCAGGACGCAGGAGGTGCGTTCAATCGGTCGACCGCGGAGAGATCGAGGTCGAACTGCTCTGAGCCCATGGCCTCGAACAGGGCCTCGGCGGCAACTCGCCGGTTGCGGCCGGCGGCCAGCTCGGCCGCGGCACCCTCGACCGCCAAGCGGCGCAGCAGCGTGGCATCGGGCTCGCGGGTGCCCGTAGCGGCACGAACCCGGGCAAGGGCCTCCCCGAGCTCAGGGTCTGCGGTGACAGCGATTCGGGGGTGCTTCGAGGGCATCCAGCTAAGTGTAGCTCATAGGTGTTACTCCGCTGATCGCCGCCTATGGCGTCAGTTCCCGCACCAGGTCGGCTGCCGGTTTGACCTCGGTGATTCGGGCGACGGTCTCGCCCGCGTAGAGGGCGCCGGCGTCGAGGAGGGTCTCCGGGCCGTCGTCGGTCGGGCTGGCCGGGGTCAGCAGGCGGCTGCCCGGGCGCTGGGCGCGGATCATCCGGGCCTGGAGGCTCGGCGGAGTGAAGCGGGCGCCGGGCGCCATCGCCCGGTTGAGCATCCGGTTCAGCGCCGGCCCGCGCTGGTCGCTCCCCAGCCAGCGGTCGGTGGCTGCGTTGCGGATGACGCGGTGGGGCGCTGGCCAGCTGGCTCCGAACAGCTCGGTGAGGATCGTCTCCTGCGCGGCGAGCAGGCGCTGCCGGTACCCCGGGTGGGCGCGGCTCTCCTCGGAGAGCAGGAAGCGGGTCCCGGCCACCGCGGCAACCGCCCCCGCCTCAAGCGCCCGCTCGACGCCGGCCCGCTCGGCGATCCCGCCGGCGAGCAGCAGCGGGTAGCCGGCCGGGAGGGCGCTCCGCACCTGCTCGAGCAGCGCCAGCGAGGGCGTCGTCCCGCGCACGTGGCCGCCGGCCTCGACGCCCTGGACGATCACCGCGTCCGCCCCGGCAGCGTGGGCCGCGCGCGCCTCGGCCACCGACCCGCACTGGTGCATCCACACCCCGGGGGTGCGCCGCCGCGGCCGTCCCCAGAAGGTGACCACAGCGTCTGCCTCGGCGGCGGCGTCGAACCACTCGCGGCGGGCGACCGGCAGCAGCAGGTTGACCGCGACCGGCCCGCCGGTCAGAGCCCGCGCGGCACGCAGCTCCTGGCGGATCGGCGCGGCGCCATTGACCGCGATCGTGCCCAGCCCACCAGCCTCCGCCACTGCCGCGGCCAGCTCATGGCGACTGAGCCCACCGCCCATTCCCGCCTGGACGACGGGCACCTCGAGTCCCAGGCGCTCTAGGAACGACACGCCTTCAGTCTAGGTTCGGAGCCTTCTGGACCTCGACCTTGACCGTGTCGCCGTCGCGGGAGATCAGCGGGTAGGGAGCGGTGAAATCGAGTTCCGCGAGTTCCTCGGGGGACTTGGCGATGTACGTGGTCTGGTAGGTGAAGGTCCCGTCCGGCAGTTCCACTTTCTCTTTTTCGACCTTTCGGACGGACCCGTTGGAGGATTCGTTCAGCCACATGCCGCCGCCGGGGCGGATCGCGATGAGCCATTCTTCGGGACCGAGGAATTCGACCCGTTCCAACCTGCGTTCGAGCATGTAGATGCTCTCGAGGTGAGAACGGAGCGCGAAGGTGAGGCCGTCCTGGTGCCAGACGCCGACGGTCTCCGGCAGCGGCCCCCCGGCTTGGGAGACGTAGGCATGCCCGGTGCTCGCGGTGGTGATCGATTCATATTCGTTGAACCGCTTTTTCACCCCATCGGTGGTGTTGACCGGAACGGCGCCGGCGGCCTCGAAGCCCTCTGCTTCCAGTTGCCGACCGACCTCCTCGACCGCTGCATCGGTGAACCAGCGGATCTCGATGTCGTCGGATTCTCCGAATTCCTCGGACCGTTCAAAGTGGAACCTGGTGGCGCCGCCCTCAGGCGTGACTTCGGTGTTGGTGATCTGCCAACCGCCGACCACCTGCAGGTGCGGGGAGACATCGGCCAGGCGGGTGAGGTCGGCCGCGCTGGCCGGCTCGGCCTTGAGCCCCGACCCGCCGCCGGTCCCGAGCGCGAGCACTAGCGCCGCGGCTAGCGCTGCCAGGCCGCCGGCGAAGGAGAGGTTCCGGGGGCGGAGCAAGCGGGGCCCGGTGGCAACGGCCGGCCGGCGGGACATGCTGACCCGTGCCGCCAGCTTGGCGCGCTCGCGCGCGTCAACCAGGTCTGGCGGCGCCAGGGACTCCAGGCGCTGCCTCAGTCCGGAGTCATCCATTGCCCACCTCCAGGTCGGTGCGAAGTTGGTCGAGCGCGCGGCGCAGTCGCGAGCCGACGGTGCCGGTGGGAACGCCGAGGACCTCGCCGATCTGCTTCGGGCCGTAGCCGGCGACGAAGCGGAGGACGATCACAGCGCGGTGCTCGGGGGTGAGCCCGGCGAGCGCCGCCTCCAAGGCGGGGTCGGTGCTGCCGAGTGCGGGAGCCTCGCCAACGGCGAGCTCCCCGGCGCGCTCTGTGCTCAGCTCCGCCCGCCGCGTCCGCGCCCGGGCGAAGTCGAGCGCCCGGTTGGATACGACCGTGTGCAGCCAGGGCTCGAAGGGGCGGTAGGGGTCGAAGCGGCCGATGTTGTTGACGATCGAGAGCATCGCCTCCTGGGTCACGTCCTCGGCGGCGTGGGCGTCGCCGAGGATCCCGTAGGCGATCCGGTGGGCGCGGCCCCAGTGGCGCTCGATCAGGGCCTCGACCGCCGCCGGCTTGCCGCGGCGCGCCTCCCGCAGCAACCTGCGGTCGGACGCGCCCTCGTCCCGGGGAGCGGGAACGGCAAGCGGGGTGTCGGCGATCTCAGCGAACTCGGTCATCGAGGATGCTGCTCGGCTACCTGTGGGACTTCCTCGTCGCCTTGCGCTGCGGGCGGGCTTCGTAAGCGACCTTGCCGTCAGAGCCCTGCACCCTTACGTATTCCGCTTCCACATTGACGTCGTCGCTGAAAAAGTGCTCCCGGAGCCATTCCGCGCCGCCGGGCTGAAGGGCGATCGCCCATTCGTCGGCGGTGAGGAACTGCGGCCTTTCCAGCAGGCGTTCGAGCATGTAGAGGCTCTCGACGCGAGCGCTCAGCGCAAACGTCTTCCCGTCCTGCGACCAGACGCCGACGGCGTTCAGCCACGGACCCTCAGCGACGGCGTAGACCTGTGCCGTCGTGTAGCTGGTGACGGTGTCCCATTCGTTCCTTTTCACCTTCGCGGCGTCGGTGGTCATGACCGGAAGGGTGCCGGAGGCGACGAGGCCGCCCGCCTGAAGCTGCGCGCCGACCTCCTCGACCGAGGCGGCGTTGTACCAGCGGATCTCGGCCTCGGTCGTCCCCCGTGCGTCCTCTGCGGACCGCACGTAGTGGAACTGGACGAAGCCCCCCTCGATGCTCAGCTCGTTGTCGGTGATCTGCCAGCCGCCGGCGATCTCGAGGTAGGGCGCGTCGTCCAGCAGGTGCTTCAGCTTCTTCTTGCCGACCGCGTTGCGCTTCGAAGCCGCGGCGGTGTCGGCGTTGACCCCGGCGCTGAGACCGATCGCGAGCGCCAGCAGCAGCGCCGCCGCAACCAGGGCGATCAGGTTCGACGGGGTCAGCGACCGCAGTCGCGACCCCGGGTGACGGTCATACATGGTCTACCTCCATTTGGATTTGGAAATTGCTCGAGGCGCGGCGCGCCCGGACCCGCGCCCACCCGCGCGCCCGGCTCGATACGACCCGGTGGAGCCGGGGGGCGAAGGGGCGATAGGGATCGAGGGGGCCGACGCTGCCGACGATCGAGTGGATCGCCTCCTGGGTGACGTCGTCGGCCCAGCGGGCGTCGCCGAGAATCTCGGTCGCAAGCCGGTGCGCCCCGTCCCAGTGCCGCGCAACCAGGACCTCAACCGCCCCGGGCCTGCCCCTGCGGACATCCCGCAACAGCTCCCGGTCGGAGGGGTCCTCGGTCGCGCGAACAGAAACGGGAACGGCGATCGGAGCGACGTCTGCGAACTCGTTCACGAGGGGTATACGTCCGCACCCCCGCAATCGCTCCCCTCAGGGATGCGAGTGGACGAAACGACGGGTCAGCGATCGGCCGGGGGTCTGCTGCCGACCGCGTCGATCAGCTCGCGGTGCGCCGCCGCGTCCACCGACCTGTGGCGCTCGGCCTCGGTGGCGGGGTAGCGGCCGAGGTAATTGTCGCCGTTCCAGTTGCGTGCCGGCCTGACCGGGCGGGGGACGAAGTTGCCGGCGCAGTTGGGGCAGATCTGGTCGAGGACGTTCTCGACGCAGTCCGCGCAGAAGGTGCACTCGAAGCTGCAGATGCGGGCCTCGGGTGAGCTCGGGGGCAGCGGCTTGGCGCAGTTCTCGCAGATCGGTCGCAGTTCGAGCATCTCTTCCTCCAATGGTGGGTGAGCGGCGGGCCGTGAGTGCCGGCCCGCCGCTCAGGTTCCTCAGGACGCGGCGGTCTCCGGCACGGGGTCCGGGCGGATCACGACCAGGTCGGCCACGTCGAGGATTTCATCCGCCGGCATCCCCACCCGCTGGGCGTGGCGACGGATCGCCTCGGGGTCGGTCGCCTGGTAGATGCAGATGCTGCCCAGGGAGCCGTCCGCTTCGGCGATCACGTAGCTGCGGATCCAGCGGATGTCCTGGGGGAAGTCGGAGTCGGCCACGGCTTTGGAGCGCGCGGCGACCTGCTCGACCTCCTCGGGCGAGCGCCAGGCCTTGAGGCGGCGAATCGCGTAGGTGTTCATCTCGGTCCTTTCGCTTTCGTTGGCAACTGGAGCCGAGGATGGACCGGCGACCGCATGGCCGCAATGACCAGCACCGGGCACTTTCTGCCACCACGCCTGAGCCCGGCAGCCGCTGGCAGGATCTGTGGGCCATTGGTCAGTGCAGACAGA
The DNA here is from genome assembly GCA_036277915.1 of Solirubrobacterales bacterium. Classification (GTDB taxonomy): domain Bacteria; phylum Actinomycetota; class Thermoleophilia; order Solirubrobacterales; family 70-9; genus VAYN01. Next base: position 63,226 of record DASUMA010000016.1, on the reverse strand, counting down.
CCCGGATGAGGGGATGATGTTCTCCGTGGCCGCCCAGAGCGCACCGAGACGGGTCGTGATCCTCGCCTACGAGGCCGTGCAGAGCCTCGACGTGACCGGCCCGGCCGAGGTCTTCTCCGGCGCCTCGCGCCTGCTCGCCGCCAAGTCCGGCACTCCTCCCTACGCGGTCGAGGTCGTCACCCCCGGCGGCACCGCGGTCCGCGCCAGCAGCGGCATCCAGCTGCAGCCCGACCGCTCGACCGCCGGCTGCCGCGGGCCGATCGACACGCTCGTCGTCGCCGGCGGCAACGGCGTCCGCCAGGCCGTCGAGGACGCGGCGCTGGTGCGCTGGGTCGGTTCGGCGGCCAAGCGCTCGCGCCGAGTCGCCTCGGTCTGCTCGGGCGCCTTCCTGCTCGGCGCCGCCGGCCTGCTCGACGGGCGCCGGGCGACCACGCACTGGGCCTCCTGCGAGGAGCTCGCCCGCCGCCACCCCGAGGCCGAGGTCGAACCCGACTCGATCTACGTTCGCGACGGCGAGCTCTGGACCTCGGCCGGGGTCACCACCGGGATGGACCTGGCGCTGGCGATGGTCGAGGAGGACGTCGGCCACGAGGCGGCCCTGGAGATCGCCCGCTGGCTGGTCGTCTTCGTCCAGCGGCCCGGCGGCCAGTCGCAGTTCAGCTCCCACCTCAGCGCTCAGCGCGCCGAACGCGAGCCGCTGCGCGACCTGCAGGCCTGGATCGCCGACCACCTCGACGAGGACCTGCGGGTCGAGGCCCTGGCCGAGCGCGCCCACATGAGCCCCCGCAACTTCGCCCGCGCCTTTCGCCGCGAGGTCGGCCTGACCCCCGGCGCCTACGTCGAGGCGGTGCGGATCGAGCGCGCCAAGCAGCGCCTGGAGCGCGGCGCCGAGCCGGTCGAGGCGGTCGCCCTCGAGTGCGGCTTCGGCACCGCCGAGACGATGCGCCGCGCCTTCGGCCGCCGCGTCGGAGTCGCCCCTTCCGCCTACCGCGCGCGGTTCCGGGCCAGCGCCCAGGCGGCCTGACCGGCGCCTAGGCGGAGTCCTCCGTAACCGCCGCCAGCAGATCCGTTGCGACGTAGCGTCGCTGGCCCCGAGCTCCAGCCTCCCGCTCGGTCAGGACTCCGGCCTCCTCCATGCGCCTGAGGAGTCGCAGGGCGGTGGGCCGGCTCACGTCCAGGCGGCCTTCGATCGACCCCGTGGTCAGCACCGGGTTCTCGCAGATCAGGTCGACCAGGGGGAGGGCGTTCGCGGTCCCCAGGGTCGTCGCAACTTCACGGTAGGAATCGCGCAGCTCAAGGATGCGCTGCGACCGCCCGATCGCGTCGCTCGCCTGGGTTCGGATCGCGTTCAGGAAGAGGTCGACCCAGGGGATCACGTCGCCCTTTTCCTGCACCGCCTGCAGGGACTCGTAGTAGGCAGACCGGTGGCGCTCGAGGAAGGTGCTGAGGTAGAGCAGGGGCGCCGGCAGCCGCCCGCGGGCAATCAGGAAGAAGACGAGGAGCAGGCGGCCGAGCCGGCCGTTGCCATCGAGGAAGGGATGGATCGCCTCGAACTGGGCATGCAGGAGCGCGTTCTGCACCAGCACCGGCATCTCGGGCTCCTCGTGCGCAAAGCGCTCCCAGTCGCCGAGCAGCCCGCCGAGCTCGTCCGGTGGCGGCGGGACGAAGGGGGCCGACGCGACGGTCGAGCCTGGGGGGCCAATCCAGTTCTGGCTGGTCCGGAGCTTGCCGGGCGAAAGCTCCCGGCCGCGCACACCCGCCATTAGGTGGGCGTGCATCTCCCGCAGGAGGCGGGTGCTGAGCGGCAGCCGCTCCATCGCCTGCAGCCCCCAACGCATGGCCAAGACGTAGTTGACGACTTCCTCCACATCGGGGTTCAGCCCTCCCCCGGACGCATCGGTGTCGAGCACCTCGCCGATCGTCGCCTGGGTGCCCTCGATCCGGGTCGAGGACACCGCCTCCCGCAACAGGTACGGCCGCAGCAGAAGGTCGGGGTTGGGAATCAGGCGACCGACCGCCGCCAATTGACCAAGGGAGCCCTCCGCCTCGGCCAGAAGCTTCACGGTCGACCCAGGAAGCTCAAGCGTGCGCGGGATCGACGCCGGGAAGTAGGCGACGTAGCCATGACGGCCTGGGGTACGGCGAGCCTGCCCGAAGCGGCTTTTCGGATACCGCGCGGAATCCATAGCCGCAAAGGGTACTGGATCTCCCTAACGTATTGAGGGTAAAACGTTAGGGTTACGAGTCGTCCCTAACGCCCTCGTTAGAGGAGAACCGCGCCCGCGACGACGTCCGTGTTCTCGCCGCCGCCGTCGATGCCCTGCCCTCACTGCGAGGGCAGTTCGGGCGGCACCCAGGAGGATGGCACCCACCGTGCCGTGTGTTGAACAGTCTCCGTCCGTCGAAGCCATACCCCGAAATTCCCGCTATGCACGGAGTCCGAGCTATGCCGAACGCCACGTATCGAAAGGGCTCAACCCTTGCCTTTTCCGCCTGCCCTGGGCTAAGCAGCCTCGTCTTTCGTTTCACGTCCTTCCCGGGCTTGAGATCGAGCTCGATCCGTGCGACATCCAGCGGAAGGATCATGCCGAATACCGTGGTGCCGACGGGCGGACGATGGGGCAGGTCTTCCGAGAACTGCGAGTACGAGTCCGCGGGCCATTCAGAGGGTGGTGCGAAAGGGCCACATTCCACGGGATTGACTAGTCCGCCGGTCCGATCCACATGCACCTGATGCAGACATGGCTCCGTTGCACCATCTGGCCCGTCGCCCCGCGAGACATAGAAGCCCCAGAGATCCTGGCGTACCTGACCTTCCCCGAGAATTGCGAACGCCGGAGCGTCGACGTATCTCCACAGGCCGAAACGGGGCTGCTTCGCGTCCGCGGCGCCGGCTGGCGCAAGGGCGAAAGCGAGGAGACAAAACCCAAGGATGAAGGGCCACACCACTTGCAGAGCACGTCGTTCCCGGCTCAAATCTCCGGGTTCCTCGATTTCAGCACCCACCATGGTGGCAACGCCGAGCACCAGGCCCGCAACAACTGGGGCTCCCTGAGCTCCTACAGCTCGCGCTGTGCCTTTTGCTGATCTCTGCGGCATGCGTCCAAAGAGAGGACCCCCACAACCGTGGCCACCCCCGCAGGTAAAAATTCGCCTTTCGTCAGCACGATCACCGCCCCAAGCAGACACAAAACTGCCAGGACCAGCGTCATTTTGGTTTTCAATTTCACTGGCTGAGAGTTTGGCTGCGTTAACGGTACTCGTAGTGCTCAGCAAATATGAGCCAGCCCAGCGAGAGCCAGAATGGCCCCGAGGTCGCCAAACACTTTTCCGACCCGCTGAGCCTGTTGAGCAGCCTTCGTAGAACGCCAAAAATTCCCTCGGCGTGTCTCGAGCATGCGTCCCCCAGTCGACCCAATACCCCCTCCGGCCGTACATTGCGCCGAATCATTGATCTGCTTCATGAGGTCGGCGGCATTACCCATGAAATCCTCGACGGTCTTCATTGGATTAGGGAACTCGACGTGAAGGCCGAACAGCTTCGATCTCCCGTTTCTGGTGGCCGGCGACGAGCTTCGGGGTGAGAGTTCGGCAATCGTCAATTTTTGGGCTTATCAATTGCTTCGGTGCAAGTCCTTAGCTCAGTGCAATACCCCCCATCGGTGGGGAGAGGAGCAACCACACTAGGACAGGGGATGCCAACTCCCCCCCCCGGTCCTAGGGATCGGCTGGGACGTCGAGCTCCATTGGGTCGGTCTCGAAGGCCGGCTCGAGGCCGGCCAGCTGCTCGATGATTGCGAGGGTGCAGAAGGGCATGTGGTCGGTGCTGTAGCCGCCCTCTTGGAGGGCGAGGAGACGGCCGTCGCAGTGGGCGTCGGCGAGCTCGGCGAGGGCGTCGGTCATCCCCCGGAAGCCCTCGGCGGTGACGCTCATGCGGCCGAGCGGGTCCGAGGCGGCGGCGTCCTGGCCGGCGGAGATGAGGATCAGGTCGGGGGCGAAGGCGGACACGGCGGGGACGACGACGTCGCGCATTGCCCGGATGTAGGGGCCGTCGCCGCTGCCCGCCGGCAGCGGCACGTTGAGGGTGGCGCCGAGGCCCTCCCCCACGCCGCGGTCCTCGGCCCGGCCGCGGCCGGCGGGGTAAAAATCGTCCTGGTGCAGGGAGGCGAACAGCACCGAGGGATCGGCGGCAAAGACGTCCTCGGTGCCGTTGCCGTGGTGGACGTCCCAATCGACGATCGCGACCCGCTCCGCCCCCAGCTGCTGGGCGCGCCGCGCCGCCAGGGCGACGTTGTTGAAGAGGCAGAAGCCCATCGCCTGCTCGGCCGAGGCGTGGTGCCCCGGCGGGCGGGTGAGGACGTAGGCGCGACGGGCAGGCTCGGCGAGGACCCACTCGACCGCCGCCAGGCCGCCGCCGGCCGAGAGCAGCGCCGGCTCCCAGCTGTCCGGCCCGACCCGCGCCGCCGGCCCCACGACCAGGTGCTCGCCCCGCGCGCAGGCCTCACGGATGCTCTCTATATAAGGAGCGCTGTGGACGAGCGCCAGCTCCTCGGTGCTGGCCGGGCGGGCGGGGAGGCGATGCAGGACCTCCGCCACGCCGGAGCGCTCCAGCAGCTGCCGGGTGCGGGCGATCCGCTCGGGGCCCTCGGCGTGCCCGACCTCGAGCCAGGCCTGCGCCCGCGGGTCGAGCAGCATCGAGCCGTTGTCATGCGCGAGGCAGCGCTCCTCGTAGACCAGCGCGGTCGTCATCCCCGGCATTCTCCCGTCGCGCGGTTCCTTTCGGACCCAGGGGGTGCAAAGGGAACCGCGCGCGGGTGTGCTTCGAGCTAGCGGTGCTTGCGGTGCTTCTTGGCCCCGCCCTTCAGGCTCACCGAGACTTTGGTCCCGGGCGGAAGGATCGAGTAGGGGGCCGGGGACTGGCGGGTGACTTTGCCCTTCTTCAGGCTGGCCTTCTTCAGGCGCTTGACCTTGCCGAGGGCGCAGCCGGCGGACGCCAGTTCGCTTTTCGCTTCCTTCAGCGTCGCCTTCTTCAGGTTCGGGACGGCGCAGCCGATGTAGTTGAACGTCTGCGGGGCGCTGTCCTTGCCAGCCACCGTCGTGACTTCGATCGTGCGCGAGGTCAGTTGGGTGTTCGGCGGCGCGACGGCGGTCAGCTGACCTTCGCTGGCGACGCTGTAGCTGAGCGCCGGGACGCCGCTGAAGGTGACACTGCGCACCTCGGCGAAGTTGGCACCGGCGACGACGACCGGGGTGCCGCCGGCGACGGATCCCTGGGTGGTGCTGATCGCGGTGATCCGCGGCGGCGGCAGGATCGTGACGGCGACGTTGAGAACCGCTCCTTCAATGTCGCGCGCCGGCTGCCAGCGCTGGCCGTCGGGGGTGTCGACATTGCCGCCGAAGGTCACGGAGTCTGCCTGTCTATCGGAGAAGAGGAAGCAGGCGGTCGGGGCGGCACCCGGGCTGAGGGTGATCATGTCGCCCCTTTCGACCGGCAGCAGGGTGCGGAAGGTGTTGAGCTGACCCGGTGCCAGAGCCCTGGGGCCGTCGTGGCGACGAATCAGGTACTGGCTTTCGAACAGGCCCGCGAGCTTCAGGTTCATGGTCTGACCGGCGCCGTCTGCGGCAAAGGTTTTCCAGGACGTGATCACGCCGCTGACGGGGGCTACGAAGGTTGCGTCCGGAGCGGTGCTCAGCTGCGCGATGTCGAACGGGGCTCCCTGGCCTTCCGCGTTGCAGGTTGCTTCAGGCGTCGAGTCGGTGAACGCCCCGATTTCCACCTGCGCTCCCGCGCTCCCACATACGGTCAACGATGCAACAGCCCCCAAGAGCAGGGCGCGGCGCCAAATTCCTTTCACAGCAGCTCCTTCGCGTCTCGATCTATGCAGTTCGACCGAGTTACGCGCACGGAATTTGCCGGGTTCAGCGGTAGGTACTTCCGTCCAGGGACGCCATCGAGGAAACCGAGTCGCGGCCGCTGAGCAGGCGCGGTTCGAGCCCCCACTCGACAATTTCCTGGCCGACCGGGACGGCGATGGTCAGGTAGCGGGTGCTGGTCTCGCCAGGGGCGATCCCCTTCACCTCGCCGACCTTCCAGTCGGGCAGGCGCCCGAGCAGCCCGTCGTGCTGGGTCAGCTCGCGACGGTCGAGGGCGATTAATTCACGCCCGTTGTCGGCGATCGCGGAAAGGCCGATTTCGCCCCGGAACGGCTGCTCGCCGGTGTTGACCAGGGTGATCGGGAGGTTGACGAAGCGCACCTCGGTCAGCTTGCCCGGCTGGCCGAGGACGTTGAGCGGGCGGATCCGGGCGCTCTTGGCGCCGGTCTTCTCCTCGCCCGGGTCGACCGGCTGCTTCGGCACCAGCGTGATCGAGACGTCGGGGCCGTAGCCGGGGATGTTGGTGAACCGGGAGGGCGCGCCGAGGTCCTTGGGGGTGGCTTCCTGTTCGGCTTCCGCCACTTCGAGGCCGGCCGAGCCCCCCGAGTCGTGGAAGGGCGAGGCCTCGTCATCGAGTCGCCACTCGCCGCCTTCTTCGACCAGGCTCTCGGTGGCGGTGATGCCGCCGGCACGGATCTCGGCGATCGCCTTCTCGCCATCGACCTCGACGTGGTCGACGAAGACGACGCGGTCGAGCTTGGCCATCTTCGCCCGCGCTTCCTGGTGCTGACGGCAGGCCTCGAGCGCGCCTTCGCCGCTGCCGCCGTAGACGGCGGAGCGGAAGCGGTCGGTGGTCAGCAGGGAGCACTGCCCCGGGGCAGGCTCCTCGTAGTAGCTGCTGAGCGCCGACTCGATCCGCGCTTCGTCATCCTCGCCGTCGCCCCCCAGCCCGTTGACGATCAGCTGCACGCCGAACGCGAGGCCGATCACAGCGACGATCGGCAAGAACACCTTCAGCAGCTTCAAGGCAGGTCTCTGAGGACGATCGACTTGGTCTGCTTCAGGGCCTTGCCACCGAGCGGGGTGAAGGCGACCTGGGCTTTGACCTTGGCCCGTCCGCTGGCGAGCAGCTTGCGCTTGGACTTGCCGGTGGCGCGGATCGTGAGCTTGTAGGTGCCGGCGCGGCCGGCCAGTTTCTTAGCCTTGCGCACGCCCTTGCCGCCGAGGACGATCGCCCCGGCGGTGTCGACGCTGAGCGTGAGGGTCGCGGTGCCGTTCTTCTTGTTCAGCTTCGCCCGTTTCAGCTTCAGGGAGGCCTTGACCTCGAGTTGGGCGCTGGTGGCGGTCGTGGCGCCGGCGAAGTTGGTCGCTACCGACTGGCAGGCGTAGGTGCCGACCTGCTGGGCGCTGAGGGTCGCCGCAGTGGCACCTGGGATCGGTTGGCCGTTGCGCAGCCACTGCAGGGCGGTGGTCTGGGCGGCGCGGTAGAGCCGGGCCTCAGGTGCGTCTGGGGCCCACGCGGCGCCGGCACAGGTCAAGGTCCCTCCGGGCGTCGCCTTGCCGGTGGCGCTCGGCGGCTTCAGGTTCAGGGGGGCTTTGAGCAGAACCGGGAAGATCGGTTGGCCTTCAGGATCGAGGCCGGTGGCGACGTCGCCGACTGCGGAGCCGTCGAACGGGTTGGCGAACTTGATCGCGGGAGAAGTGGCCTGCGCCCAGTAAAGGCGGTTGGCAGCCGTGTCGAGGGCGACGCCGACCGGGTCCTCAATTCCCGCCGGCGTCAGCTTGGTCCCGCCGCTTCCGTTCAGCTGGGCGACGCCGATCGTGTCATCGACACCGACGTTGGCCCAGAAGATCCGCTGTGAAGCGGCGTCGATCGCAACCCCGATCGGCCCGCTGATCGCGTCCGGATCGATGTCGAGGATGCCGCCGCCGCCAGCGAGGTTGGCGAAGGAGAGCTTGTTGGCGCCGGTGTCTGCCCAGTAGAGGCGGCCGGCTGCCGGGTGCACGGTGACGCCCTGCACAAACTCGAGACTCGCCCCCGCCGTGTCGACCGCGCCGCCACCGCTGCCGTCGACGTTGGCAAAGGAGATCGAGCTGGAGACTGCTTCCCCTTCACCTCCGAGCGGGCGGTTGGCCCAGTAGACCTGGCCCGCGCTCGTGTCGATCGTGATCCCAAGCGGGCTGTCGAGCCCGGATCCCGCAGTATTCAGAGGGCGGGCACCGCTGCCGTCGAGGTTGGCAACCATGATCGCCGCTGGGTTGAACTCGGTCCAGTAGATCTTGCCGGCGGCGGGATCGACAGCGACACCGCCGATTCCGACCTTGCCGGCGTTCGGGAACGGCACCTCGGTCGCGGGTCCTCCCGCCAGGCTCGCGTGGAAGATTCGTCCCTTCGTGAAGTCGGCCCAGTAGACGCTGTCCGCGGCCCGTGCCCCACCAGCGAGCAGCGCAAGCAGGGCAAGGGCGCCCACCAGCGCCCCGCCCAGCCTGCTTCCGGCTCTTGCCGCGGATACCCGCATCGTCGCCTGCCTTACGCAGGCAGAACAGGACGGGTTCAACCGCCGGGCTGAACCTGCTCCATCCGTCCATCCCGGAGCTGGTAGACCGTGCCCTTTGCGTGGGGGTCGGCACGGGCCTCAGCCGGACCTCCCGGAGCGGCGCCGGCGCCGCCGGCACCCGGCTCGTGGAAGCACCATTCGTCGTCTTCGAGCTCGGCCGGCGAGTAGCCCGTCGGGTCGCTCTTGATGCAGGGGCTGACCGCGCCCTGGAAGGAGGTCCCGTCGGGGGTCGTCAGTTCCACCACTTCGCCCGGGACGACGCCGGGCTTGACGCCGGACTCCTCCGGGCTCAGCTGCGGCGCCACCGGCTCGCGGTCGAAGGCGCCGGCGCCCACAGCCGCCAGCGCTCCCACCACCATCACCGCGGCGATCGCGATCAGTCTCATCCTCATCTGGTCTCCGTTTCTGCGTTGAGGACGCAACCGGCCCGCGCGACGCGAGGGCTCGAATCGCCCTGCCAGGGCAGCGCGGGCCGCATCGCGGGTATGCGGCCGCGCGCCTGGCAGGTCGTTGCGAAATTCTCGGATCAGCTCGATCTCGTCCATTGCTCTTCTCCGCGCACCGGTCTTGGTGCGGCACCGGTACTTGCCCGGTCACCCTCGAGCAGTTCGCGCACCCGGCCGCGGGCTCGGTGCAGGCACGAGCGCACGGTGCCGACCGGGAGCCCCAGCGTCTCGGCGATCTCGGTGTAGGTGAGGTCGGCCCAGGCGTACAGCAGCAGCACTTCCCGCTCCTCGACCGAGAGGCGCGCCAGGGCCGCGGCCAGGGCCCGCCCCATCGCCGCCGCGTCGACCCGCGCCTCGAGGCCGTCGAAGGCGTCGGCCACCGGGTCAACCCCGGTCCGCTCGTAGGCGCGCAGCTGGCGGCGGACGCCGCGGTAGTGGTGGCGCAGCAGGTTGACGGCGATCCCGAACAGCCAGGGACGGGCGCTGGCCCGGGTCAGGTCGAAGCGGCCGCGCCGGTCGAAGGCGACGAGGAAGGTCTGCGAGGCGACCTCGTCGGCGACGTCGGCGCCGGCCTGCCGCTGCAGGTAGCCGTGGAGGACATCGTAGTGACGGTCGAAGATCGCGGCGAAGCTCGCGGGCGTCCGCAGCGACGCCGCGATCGCCTCGCCGTCGTGGCTGCGGGCATCCACGACCTCAGTTTGCCCGCAGCCGGGGAGACGGTTCTCCCCCTAGCTCACTTCTTCCATTTGAGTACCGCCGGGGTCGGGTCAGCGATGCCCTGCGGGTTGACCGCGCGCACCTGCAGAACGTGCGGCTTGTTCTTCTTCAGCCTCTTCAGCTTCGGCAGCTTGAAGGGCGACTTGCACGGTTTGAATGGTTTCTTGTCGATCGCGCACTGGAAGGTGGAGCCGGGCTGGTCGGAGATGAAGAGGTATTTCACGACCGTCTTCTTGACGCGCTTTGCCCCCTTCTTCTTCTTCGGCTTCATCTTCTTGATCGCCGTGTTCGGCGCCGTCGGCCCAATCGGCACGATCGGGGCCGTGGTCGGAGGGGTGCCTCCGGTCGGCGGGTTGCCCCCCGTCGGCGGATTCCCTCCGGTGCGCGCGGTCACCGCGACCGTGTCGGAGCCCTGGCTCGGACGGTGCTGGTTGCTGCCGGCGTAGACCGCGCCGATCGCGTGGGTCCCGGAACCCACCGCACCCGGGGTGTAAGTCACCTGGCACACGCCGTCCTGGAGCTGGCAGCTGGGGGCGGAGAAGTTGCCCTGGCCGTTGCTGTCGAAGGCGACCTGGCCGGTCGGGACGCCGCCCTGGACGCCCGGCCTGGTGATCACGGTGACGACGCAGGTCGTCGCCTCGCCGACCTGGCGGGCCTCGGGGTTGCAGGCGAGGCTCGTCCGGCTCGGGATCCGCCTCGGGTCTTCGTTATCGACCGCGATCTGCGCCACGCCCTGGCTCAGACGGTGCCCTTGGTCACCCGAGTAGGTGCCGAAGATCCGGTGGTTCCCGGTCCCCGACTCCCGCGGGGTGTACGTCAGCTCGCAGCTGGCGGTGCCATCGACGGCGCCCGGCACGAGGTCGCAGACCGACGGGTTGGGGAACGCCCCGTCACGGTTCGAGTCGAAGTCGACCGTCCCGCTCGGGTCGGTCGGCGTCGCCGAGTTGTCGGTGACCGTTGCCAGGCAGACCGTGTCCTCATCGGTCGGCAGCTGGCCAGGCGTGCAGTCGAGGGTGGTCGTGGTCGGGTTCCTCACCGGGTCTTCGAGGCTCACCGCGATGTCGTCGGTGCCGACGCTCTCGGGGTGCTCGGCGTCGCCGGCGTAGACCGCGGTGATCCGGTGGGCGCCGCCGCCGACCTCGATCGGCGTGTAGGACACCTCGCAGCTGGCCCGGTCGGCTCCGGCCGGGGCGAGGAGACAGGTCGCAGCGCTGCCGAAGGTGCCGGTCCGGTCGGTGGAGAACTCGACCCGCCCGGTCGGAACGGTCACCTCGCCCACCGCGTCAATCACCGTCGCGGTGCAGGTAGAGGCCTCGCTGGTCGCGACCGCATCCGGGTCGCAGACGAGGGTGGTTCCGTCCAGCGGCGCTTCACCGCCGCCGCCCACGGTCACGGTGACGTCGAAGTCAGCCGAGGAGCCGTCGTGGCCCTGGTTGGCGACGTAGCTGGCGCTGATCTTGTGAACGGCGCCGTCCTCGGTCTCGTTCGGCGTGTAGGTGATCGAGCAGGTGGCGGGGCCGGTGACCTCTGCCTGCTGCAGGGCGCAGCGGGGCGGGTCGGTCGCGAAGGCGCCCTTGCCGGCCGGATCGACGCTGAAGTTGACGACGTCGTCGCGGAGCTCGGTCTTGTCCAGCGCGGTGTCGTTGACCGTCACCGTGCAGGTGGTGGGATCGCCGGTCGCAACCGTGGTCGGAGCACACTCGAGGGAGCTGCTCGTCGGGTTGGGGCCGCGGGCCAGGAACACGTGCCTGTCGCTGGATGCGTCGTGGTCCGCGGTGGCGCCGTAGCTGGCGGTGATCGTGTGCACCACGTCCTCGAGGAAGCCCTGCGGGGTGTAGGCGATGGAGCAGGTGGCCGGGGCATCGACCTGGTCCTGCTGCAGGGTGCACTGGGCCGGGCTGACATCGAACGAGCCTTTGCCGGTCGGGTCCACGGTGAAGTCGACCTTGTCGCCGGCGAGGCCCTTCTTCTGCGTCGCGGTGTCGGTCACGGTGACCGTGCAGACGGTCGGGTTGCCGACGAAGACAAGCGCCCCGGGGACGCACTCCAGGGAGCTAGTCGTCGGGTTGGTCCCGCCGCCACCGCCGCCGCCGACGGTGACCGTGAGGTCGAAGGCATCACCGGAGGCATCGTGGGCCTGGGTGGCGCCGTAGTCGGCGGTGATCGTGTGCTTGGCGCCGTTGACGGTCTCATCGGGGGTGTAGCCGATGGTGCAGGTGGCGACACCGATGATCTGGCCTTCGGCGAGCGTGCACTGGGCCGGGGTGGCGTCGAAGGCGCCCTTGCCGGTCGGGTCGACCGAGAAGTCGACCTTGTCGCCATCGAGCGGCGAGGTGACGAGCGCGGTGTCGGTGACGGTCACCGTGCAGAGGCTCTTGGAGCCGGTGGCGACGGTCGCCGGGTCGCAGTCAAGCGCGGTGGTGGTGGCGTTGGTGCCACCGCCCCCGCCGCCCTCGACGGTCACGGTGACGTCGAAGTCATCGCTCGATGCGTCGTGGGTAGCGGTCGCCGCGTAGTCGGCGGTGATCTTGTGGATCGCGCCGTTCACGGTCTCCTGCGGGGTGTAGGAGATCTGGCAAGAGGCGGCGCCGAGGGTGGCCTCGACCAGGTCGCAGGTCGCCGGGATGCCGCCGAAGCCGCCTTTGCCGGCCGGGGTGGCCGAGAAGGAGACGGTGTCGCCGTCGAGGGTCTTCTTATCGGTGGCGATGTCGGTGACGTTGACCGTGCAGAGGGTCGGGGAGCCCGTGGCAACCGTCACCGGGACGCAGCTCAGGTCGGTCTGGGTGGCGTTGGTGTTGCCGCCTTCGCCACCGCCAACCGTGACCGTCAGCTCGAAGTCATCCGAGCTCGGGTCGTGGGCCTGGGTGGCGCCGTAGGAGGCCGCGATCTTGTGGATCGCGCCGTTCACGGTCTCGTTCGGCGTGTAGGCGATCGAGCACGCGGCGGTGCCGACAACGTCCTCGACCAGGACGCACTGAGCAGGCTGGGTCTCGAAGGTGCCCTTGCCGCTCGGGTCGACGGTGAAGCTGACGACGTCGCCAGCAAGCGCCTTCTTCTGCGCGGCCGTGTCGGTGACAGTCACCGAGCAGGTGGCCGGGGAGCCGGTGGCAACCGTCGCCGGGTCGCAGGTGAGGCTGGTGGCGGTCGGGTTGGTGCCGCCGCCTTCTTCGCCTCCGCCGCCACCGCCAACGGTCACGGTGACGTCGAAGTCATCGCCAGAGGCATCATGGGTCTGCGTCGCCGCGTAGCTGGCGGTGATCTTGTGGATCGCGCCGTTCACGGTCTCGTTCGGCGTGTAGTTGATGGTGCAGGACGCCTCGCCGAGGACATCCTCATCGAGGAGGCAACGAGCGGGGTTGGCGCTGAAAGCACCCTTGCCGCTGGGGTCGACGCTGAAGGCGACAGGGTCGCCCTCGAGGGTCTTCTTGGTCGCCGCGGTGTCGGTGACCGTGACCGTGCAGGCCGTGGTGGCACCCGTGGCCACGGTCGCCGGGTCGCACGTGAGCGACGTGGCGGTCGGGTTGGTGTTGCCTTCTTCGCCTCCGCCGCCGCCAACGGTCACGGTGACGTCGAAGTCATCGCTGCTCGCCAGGTGGGCCTCCGTAGCTACGTATTGCCCGGTGATCGTGTGGACGGAGCCGTCGACGGTCTCATCGGGGGTGTAGCTGATGGTGCAGGTGGCCGTGCCGAGCGCGCTCTCGGCGAGCGTGCAGCGGGCCGGGTCAGCGTCGAAGGTGCCTTTGCCGCTGGGGTTGACGTTGAAGCGGACGGTGTCGCCGTCGAGCGTCTTCATCTGTGACGCCGTGTCGGTAACCGTCACCGAGCAGACCGTCTTCGCTCCCGTGGCCACGGTCGCCGGATCGCAGACGAGCGCGGTCGCGGTCGGGTTCGGGGCCTCAATGGCGACGATCTGCGTCTGCCCGGTGCTCGCCGTGTGGTTCTCGTCGCCGACGAAGCTGGCGACGATCGAGTGGTCGCCGAGGACCTGCGGGCTGAAGGTGACGAGGCAGACCGCCGTGCCGACGGCGCCGCTGGTCTCGCAGCTGGTCGTCGAGAAGACGCCGGTCGGATCGGAGCGGAACTCGATCCGCCCGCTGAACGGCTTCGCCGGGTCGCCCTGGTCGGTGACCGTGGCGACGCAGGTGGTGACGGCCTCGAACACGACCCGGTTCGGGTCACAGCTGATCTCGGTCGTCGTCGCGTTGCGGTTTTCGTTGCGCTCGAAGGCGAAGACGTGGGTCTGGCCGTCGCTGGCGCGGTGGTCGTCGTCGCCGGCGAAGACGGCGTTGATCGTCTGGTCGCCAGCCACATCCGGGCTGAAGGTGACCTCGCAGGTGGCGGTGCCGATCGCGCCGTTCGGTTCACAGCTGGTGTCGGAGAAGACGCCCGCCGGGTTGGCGTTGAACTCGATCCTCCCGGTCAGCGGCTTCAGCAGGGTGCCGTCATCGGTGACCGTGGCGACGCAGGTGGTCGGCGTTTTGGTCTGGACTTCGGTCGGGTCGCACTCGACGGTCGTCGTCGTCGGGTTCTTCTCGGCTTCGGCGGCCGTGATCACCCTGATCTCGGTCGTACCGAGGCTGGGTTTGTGGTTCGCGTCGCCGGCGCCGTGAGAGGCAATGAGTTCGTGGATTCCGAGCTCGCCCTCGGCCGGCTTGTAGGTAGTCGAGCAGGTGGCGCTGAACTCGTTCAGAGCCTCCAGCTGGCAGCCGAGCGGAACGAAGTCGCCCAGAGAGGAGGTTTCGAAGTCGACGTTGCCGGTCGGCGTGATGGGCGTGGCCGAGAGGTCGGAGACGGTGACCTGACAGTTGGTGGTCGAGCCGTCGACGACTCGGGACGGCGCGCAAAGCAGCGTCGTCGTAGCCGCGGTGCGCTCCGCAATCGCCTTGAAGACGAAGGTCGCCGGAGCGGCTGCTTCATGGCCGGCGTCGCCGCCGTAGGTGGCGGTGAGCAGGTGATCGCCGACCACATCCGGCGTGTAGCGGTTGACGCAGATCGACTCGTCGTTGTCGAGCGGGAAGAGCGTGCAGTCGCTCGATTCGAAGGAGCCGGCACGATCGGAGCTGAGGCTGAGGCTGCCGGTGGGCGTGCTCGGGTTGGCGTCGGTGTCCTTCACCCGGGCCACGCATACGGCCGCTTCGCCGAGACCGATGCCCTCGGGGACGCAGGTAAGGATGGTCGTGGTTGCGTGCTGCCCACCGCCGCCTTCTTCTTCCCGCCCTTCGACCGTGATCACGCGGTCGTCGGCCGAGCCTTCATGGGTCGCCGTAGCCCCGTAAACAGCGCTGATCGTGTGCTGCGCCAGCGCCCGGGTCTCGTTCGGCGTGTAGCTGATGGAGCAGGTGGCCGGCTGGTTCGCCGAGGCCTGCTGCAGCAGGCAGCGAGCCGGGTTGGCGTCGAAGGAGCCTTTGCCGCTCGGGTCGGCGCTGAAGTCGATGGGGTCGCCGGCGAGCGTCGTTTTGTTCGTGCCGAGGTCGTTGACCGTGACCGTGCAGAGGGTCGGGTTGTCAGTCGCCACCGTGGTCGGGGCGCAGTTCAAGGCGGTGCTGGTGCCGCCGTCCCCGCCACCGCCGCCAACGACAATGACGGTCAGGTTGAAGTCACTCGAGCTCGGGTCGTGGGTGTCGGTCTGGCCGTAGCTGGCAGTGATCGTGTGAATCGCGCCGCTCACCGTCTCGTTCGGGGTGTAGACGATCTGGCAGGTGGCCAGAGCGGTGGGCCGAGCCTGCTGCAGGGTGCAGCGGGCCGGGTTGGCGTCGAAGGAGCCTTTGCCGCTTGGGTTGACAGAGAAGTTGACGACGTCGCCGTCGAGCGATTTCTCCGTCGCCCCAGTGTCGTCGACGATCGCCGTGCAGACGACGCCCTGGCCGGTGACGATCGTCCCCGGGGCGCACTGGAGGTTGGTCGTCGTCGGGTTCGGCGTCGGGAGGACCTCGAACGCTTCGGCGCCGAGCGCGGGCTCGTGTTTGTCGCTGCCCACGTAGGCGGCCGAGATCAGGTGACGGCCGAGCTCACGCGGGGTGTAGGTGACGCTGCAGCGCGACTGGTTGGGGGTGATCTCCAGCAGCCCGCAGCCCGGGAGGGGGCTGAAATCTCCGGTGCGGTCCGAGCGGACGGTGATCCCGCCGGTCGGCAGCCTCGGTGAGGCGCTGGTGTCGGTGACGGTGAACGAGCAGGTGGCGCCGCGGTTGAGGAACATCCGGCTGGGGACGCAGTTGACCGAGAGCGTGGTCGCCGCGCGATCGATCACGTCGATCTGGACGCTGCCGGTGCTCGGAGAGTGGGTCGCGTCGCTGCCGTAGGCGCCGGTGATGGTGTGCAGACCGGTCTCGCCCGGGGTGTAGGCGATCCGGCAGGTGGCGGAGCGGTCGTCGGCCGCTTCGAGCAGGCAGGTGTTGTCGGCGGCCGCGAAGACCCCCTGGGCGTTGCTGCTGAATTTCACCGAGCCGGTGGGCACGGTCGGAACCGCAGTGGTGTCACGGACCGTGACGGAGCAGCGCGCCGGATGTCCGGGTTCAAACAGGCTGCCCAGCGGCTCGCTCGGGTCGACCACGCACTGGACGCTGGTCGCCGTGGTCCGGCGCACGAAGACGATGTCGGAGGCGTCCGAGGGGTTGTGCGTCTCGTCGCCGCGGAAGTGGGCGGAGATCGTGTGGTTGCCGGGGCTGTTGGCATTGCCCCTGTAGGCGATCTCACAGGTCGCCCGGCCGAGCTGGGTTTCGGCCAGGGTGCAGGTGGCGGGATCGCTTCCGAAGGTGCCGGGACGGTCGGACTCGAAGGCGACGACGCCGCCGAGCGGCTCGGGCGGGGTGACGGTGTCGACGACGGTCACCGTGCAGGTGGTCGGGTCGGCGTCGATCCGGTCGGGCGCGCACTCGAGCGTCGAGTTGGTCGGGTTCTGGGAGACCGCCAGGTTGGTGGTTGCCTGGTTCGGCTCCTGCAAGAGGCTGCCCTCGTAGGAAGCGGTGATCTTGTGGGTGCCGGTGCCGCGTTTCGCCGGGGTGTAGACGACCGTGCAGGTGGAGGTTTCGGTGTTGGCATCAAGCCCTGCGAGGGTGCATTGGCTCTGCCCGAAGGCGCCGGGGTTGTCGCTCGAGAAGAGGACGGCACCGGTCGGGTTGATCGGGCTGACGCTGATGTCGCTGACGGTGACCGTGCAGGTGGTCGGGTTGCCGGCTTTCAGCGAGGCCGGGTCGCACACGACCGTGGCGGTCGTCGCGTGCCCAATCACCCGCAGGTCGAAGCTGCCCTGGCTCGGCTCGTGGCGGTCGCTTTCGTAGGAGGCGGTGAGCTTGTGGACTCCGGTGGCCCCGCGGTTGGCCGGGCTGTAGGTGGTCGCGCAGCGGGCGGTTTTCGAGTCGACGCGCTGCAGCTGGCAGGAGAAGTTGGCTCCAAATGCTCCGAAGGCGCCCTGGGAGTCGGTGCTGAGCTGGAAGGACCCGACGGGCGTCTCCGGGGTCGGCGAGACGTCAACGACGGTGGCGACGCAGTTGGTGGAGACCGCGATTTCGGTCGTGGTCGGATCGCAGACGAGGGTCGTCTGCGTCGCAGCACCCGAGACCGTCAGGTCCGCGGTGCGGCGCTGGGCATCATGCGCATCGTCGCCGTCGTAGACCGCGGTGACGACGTGGCGGCGCGCGCTGCCGCGCCTTTCCGGGAACGCGTTCACTTCACAGGAGGATTCGTTTTGCGTCGCGGCAACGGGCGCAAGCGTGCAGAAGGTGGGGCTGAAGCGCTCACCCTGGTCGCTGAAGAAGTCGACGACTCCGGTCGGGAACAGCTCGCCGGCGCTGAGATCCTTGCCGAACCCGGCTTCGCCGCCACCGGGAGTCGCGTCGCCGAGGTCGCGAACGCGGACCACACAGAGACTCGGATCTCCGACTTCGAGCGAGGCAGGCTCACACGTCACCGAGCTCTCGGTGCGCGACTCGACGCTGAGCTGGGTCGAACCCTCGCTCGGCCGCGAGACATCGCTGCCCGTGTAGGTGGCGAAAATCCGGTGCTGACCCGTTCCGGCGTGGGACGGCACGTAGTCGAAGGAGCAGGTAGCGGTGCCGGTGCCCCCTGGGGCGAGCAGGCAGCTGGCGGGGAACCCGGCAAAGCTGTCACTGCCGAGCTCTGCCCTGCCCGTGGGGGGCTGGGAGCTGCCGACGCTGGTGACGATCACACTGCACTTGCTGGTCGCGAGCGCCCGCACGGCCGTCGGGTCGCAGGAGACGGTGGTCGTGGTGGAGGCGCGCTGCGGCAATTCGCCTTCGCTGACCCGCAGCAGGGCCCTGCCCTGGCTGACGGCACTGGTGCGATCTCCCTCGAAGGTGGCGAAGAGGGTGTGTTCCCCTTCATCGGTGGGGATGTAGGAGAACTGGCAGGTGGAGGCAGTTTCGGAGACCGGGCGCACGAAGCAGCGCGGCGCGCTGAGCTTTCCGACGCCACTGCTGTCCAGGGCGACCGGGCCCCGCTGTGGGGTGGTGACGAACGGCGAGGGATTGACGGTGACGCTGCACCGAGTCAGCTGTCCCTGCTCGAGCGCGAGCGGATCGCAGCTGACCGACGTGGTCGAGGCGGATCGCTGCGGGAATTCAGGCGTGGGAAGGAACGTGGTGGAGCCGTTGCTCGGGGTGTGCACGGTCGAGCCGGCGTAGCTGGCGGCCACTTCGGTGTTTTTGAAGAAGCCGACGTTGACTCCGGTCGGGATGACCGTGACCTCGCAGGTGGCCAGGTCGTTCGATGCGCCGCCAAACGGCTCCAGCCTGCAGGTGTCGGCGAGGAACACTCCGCGGGTCCCCTCGAGAATGTTGGTAGCCGCAAAACTCACGTCGCCCGTCGGGGTTACCGGCACCGCGCCGGTGTCCCTGACGATCGCCCTGCACTTCATCCGCTCGCCCACCGCCAACGATGCGCGCTCGCAGTTGACGGTCGTCGCCGACGGCCTCGCGTCCTGCACCACGACTTTCTGGGTCGCGGTGCTGGGCTCGTTGGTTTCACCCGCGTAGCTCGCTTCGAGGATGTGGTCCTCGGCCGTCCGCGGCGTCAGCAGCGTCACACAGCGGGACGTCAGGCGGTTCACCGGGCGAAGCGCACACCGGGCCGGGGTGACAGTGGCGTTGGACTCGACTTTGAACTGGATCGTGCCGCGGGGCGTCGGCTCGACTTCGGAGTTGACGACGGCCACGCAGCGGCTGGTGGTTTGGACACGGACGGCATCCGGGGTGCAGAGGAGCTGCAGGTCCGACGCCGGCGCGAGCTCGTCAGCTCCGATGTCGGAGGATCCGTCGATGAACCTCGATTGACCGTCGATGTCGAAGATGTTGTTGAGCGGATCTTCCTGCGAGGCGACGGGGCCGGCGTTCACGGTCGGGGAGCCCGGGGCCTGGTGGAAATCGTCGCGGAAAATCGCGCGCGCCGCGATGTTTCCCGCCTGGTTGTTCGGCGAGATCGTGATCGTGCCCGGGGTCGCGCCTTGAATCGACTGGGCATTGACGAAGGCGGAGTTGCTGAGGACAAACGCTACGTTGGCGCCGTTTCCGGCGGTCGGCGGCAATCCAAGGTGTCGGACCTGGATGTCGGCGGCCACCCCTTCGGCGAGCACCGTGCGCGCTTCGACCCGGTAGGTCGGGACTTCCGGCCCGTTGCCGACTTTGGCACCGCGAGCGTCGACGAGGATGCCGAAGGAGCCGGGGCCCGTCGCCCGTGCCGTGATGCCCCGAAGCTTGGTTTCGGTCAGCGCGACCTGTTTCAGATCGGTGCCGAGACGCAGGGCCACGCCCCGTTCCCCCCTGTCGATGCAGACGACGTTGCGAACCAGCGGCGTGTTGCGGGCCAGGTCGAAGCCGTCGCAAGCCACGGTGTCGTTCCCGACCGATTTCACCACCAGGTCTTCCGCGCGCATACCGTCGAAGCGGACCCCCGCCGATCCCGCCGAGGTGACTTCGAAGTGCGTGACGACCGCCCCGGGCTCGCCCTCCAGGACGACCGCGGTGTTCGGGTTGGTGGAGACCAGGCGAGCCCTTTCACGGTCGCGGCTTTCGACGGTGATCCCCGGCTTGAGGACGATCTGCCCGGTCGGACCGAGATCTCCGTTCAGCGCCGAGTAGATCCCGCCAGCCGCTACGACGACGTCCAGCGAGTTCGGGCTGGCTTTGCTGATCGCGAGGGGCAGGTCGCAAGCGGTTTGCGGGGTCAGACAGGACCCGCCGCGGGCTTTCGCCGACGCGAAGAATTCCTGCGCAGAAGCGGTTGCGACACCGAAAAAGAGCAGGGTAAAGCCGATCGCGAAGGCAGCGATCCACACCCGGTTCACCGTGGAAACAGTGCGGTGAGTTCCTGAGTGCGTGGATCGAGACATGAATTTCTCCTTGGAGGTGGGCGCTTTGCCCGGGCTGTTTGTCGTGCCCAGAAGGTGGACACGGCCTACTAATGCGCGATGAACTACCGCCTCCCCTTTGAGGCGGTTCAGGAGTTCAACGAACGTCGGCCGGCAGCTGGACGCACGACCGGAGTGCGCTGCTTATTTCGAAGTAGGCCAGACGTCCGTGCCGCCGGGCCAAGCGCTACGGACGAGCCTTCGCCACCTTCCACTTCAACACCGCCGGGGTCGCGTCAGCGACGCCCTGGGCGTTGACCGCGCGCACTTGCAAGACGTGCTTCCCCGCCTTCAGCTTCGGGAGCTTGAAGGGTGACTTGCAGGGCTTGAACGGCTTCTTGTCGATCGCGCACTGGAAGTTGGAGCCGGGCTGGTCGGAGATGAAGAGGTATTTCACGGCCTTGCTCGCGGTGCGCTTGGCCCCCTTCTTCGGCTTCATCTTCTTGATCGCGGTGTTCGGCGCCGTGGGCTGAACCGGCGGGACGGGCGGTTTCGGTGGGTTGCCGCCGCCCGGACCGCCGCCACCGGGTCCACCGCCACCGCCCGGACCGGGACCCGGACCGGGAACTTCGGGACGTGCCTCGACAGCGACGCTGTCCTCGCCCTGGCTGGGGCGGTGGGAGACGTTGCCGGAGTAGCTGGCGAGGATGCGGTGGGCGCCGGTGCCGACCCCGGTCGGGGTGTAGGTGACCGTGCAAGTAGCCACGGCCGCGCCGGCCGGCAGCGCGCACTCGGGGGCGGAGAAATCACCGGCCCCGTTGCTGTCGAAGTGGACCTCGCCGCTCGGCAAGCCGGTCGCGGCGGTGACAGTGGCGACGCATTGCGTCGGCTCACCGGTCTCGAGCTCTACCGCGGCGCAGGCGAGCGCGGTCTCGGTTGGCTCCCGCCCCGGGGCCGCTTCGCGGTCGACGGCGATCCGGTCGACCCCCTGGCTCGGGCGGTGCGCGGCGCTTCCCGCGTAGGTGGCGAAAATCCTGTGATCTCCACTGCCGACCTCGACCGGCGTGTAGGTGACCTCACAATTGGCCCGCTCATCGCCGGCGATCGGGACCAGCGTGCAGGTGGCGGCATCGGTGAACAGGCCCCCCCGGTTGCTCGCGAATTCGACGCGCCCGGTCGGGACCGCCGGCGCGGCTTCGTCGGAGTCGGTGACGGTGACCGTGCAGGTCGTGTCCTGGCTGGCTTCGACCCGGGCCGGGTCGCAGACGACCTCAGTCTCCGTCGCGGCCCGCTCCGGATCTGCGGCCGTCACCGCGATCCGGTCGCGGCCGACGCCGCGTTCGTGGTCGCCGTCGCCGTCGTAGACGGCGGTGACCCGGTGGCTGCCGCTCCCAACCTCGGTCGGGGTGTAAGCGACCGCGCAGCTGGAGGTGCCGGCGCCGTCGGCGACCAGGTCACAGGCCGCGGCGCTGGCGAAGGCGCCGGTCTGGTTGGTCGAGAAGTCGACCCGGCCGGTCGCAGCGGTGGAGGCGCCGTCCTCATCGGTGACCGTGGCGGTGCAGGTCGCGGCCTCGCTGGTCCTCACCGCCGCCGGCGCGCAGACGAGCGTCGTCGTGTCTTCGGCGTCCGGGCCCTCTTCGTCGCCGCCGTCTTCGCCGCCGTCACCCTGTGGGTCGACCGCGGTGACCTCGGCTCCGCCGGAGCTGGAGCGGTGGGCGGCGTCGCCGACGAAAGTCGCCTCGAGGCGGTGCGGGCCGAGCGCGCGCGGGCCGAAGGCGGCGCTGCAGGTGAGCGTGCCGGCCGCCTCGTCGGTAGCGCAGGTGGCCTCCGAGAAGACGCCGGGCTGGTCTGAGCGGAACTCGACCCGGCCCTGGAACGGCGCCGTCGGGTTGCCCTCGTCGGTGACGGTGGCGGTGCAGCCGGCGGCGGCGTCGGTCGCGACCTCACTCGGCTCGCAGACGAGCCGGGTAGTGGTGTCGCTGCGCTCGGTGTCGGGCTGTTCGAAGGCGAAGACCTCGGCCTCGGCGCTCGAGCCGCGGTGGGCATCGTCGCCGGCAAAGGTCGCGCTCAGCAGGCGGGCGCCACCGAGGTTCGGGGTCAGGGTGAACTCGCAGGTCGCGCGGCCAATCGCGCTGGCGGTCTCGCAGCCGGTGACGGAGAGACCGCCTGCCGGCTCCACCGCGAGCTCGATCCGCCCGCTCAGCGGCCGCAGCGGGTTACCGGTGTCTACGACCGTCGCGACGCAATTGGTCGCGGTGTCGACTTCTACTTCGGTCGGCTCGCAGGCGAGCGTGGCCAGGGTCGGGTTCTTCTCGCCTTCCTCGGCGGAGATCAACTCGATCGGCGCGGTACCGGAGCTCCCCTTGTGGTTGGCGTCGCCCACGTAGGTTGCGCGGGCCTCGCGCACTCCCAGCTCCCCCTCGTCGGTCCTGAAGGTGACGGAGCAGGTGGCGACGTCCGAATCCCGCCCGCCGAGCTCACAGCGGGCGCCCTCGGGGAATGAGCCCGCAGCGTTGGACTCGAATTCCACGCGGCCGGTGGGACTGGGACCGCCAACCAGGCCGGCCACCGTCGCGGTGCAGGCGGTCGTGTCGCCGCCGACCAGCTCGGCGGGCGTGCAGAGGACCGAGGTGGTGGAATCGGCGCGGACGGCGCTGGCCGTCAAGCGGCGCACCGCTGGGGCACCTGGCTCATGGGTTGGGTCGCCGCTGTAGAAGGCGGTCAGCTGGTGGACGCCGGCGACCGTGGGCGTGTAGGAGACCGAGCAGGTCGAGGTGTCCGCATCCGCGCTGCCGTCGTCCACGGGCTCCAGCGTGCAGGCGACCGGGACAAACGGGTCGCCGCGGTCGGAGTCGAAGGCGACGTTGCCCCCGGGGTTGTCCGGGCTGGTGCTGTCGTCGGTCACCCGAGCGAAGCAGGTGGTCGGCTCGCGCACGCCGGTCCCGGCCGGCACGCACTCGAGCACGGTCGTCGTCGGGTGGGTGCTCGGGTCGTCGTCTTCGCCCCCACCGCCTTCGCCGTCTTCGTCCTCATCGGGGTCGACCGCGGTGACCTCGGCTCCGTCGGAGCTGGAGCGATGGCCGGCGTCGCCGACGAAGGTCGCCTCGAGCCGGTGCAGGCCGAGCACGCGCGGGTTGAAGGCGGTGGCACAGGCGAGCGTGCCGGCGGCCTCGTCGGCGGCACAGGTGGCTTCCGAGAAAACACCGCGCTGGTCGGAGCGGAACTCGACCCGGCCTTCGAACGCGGTGGTCGGGTCGCCCTCGTCGGTGACGACTGCGGTGCAGCCGGCGGCGGCGTCGGTCGCGACCTCGCTCGGCTCGCAGAGGAGCTGGGTCGAGGTCTCGTTGCGGTCCGTGTCGGGCGCTTCGAAAGCGAAGACCTGGGCGTCGGCGCTGCTGCCACGGTGGGCGTCGTCGCCCGCGAAGCTCGCCGTGATTAGGCGGGTGCCGCCAACGTTCGGCGTCAGGGTGAACTCACAGGTCGCGCGACCGACGACACCGGCGATCCCACAGCCATCGACGGAGAGGCCGCCCGCCGGCTCCACCGCAAGCTCGATCCGCCCGCCCAGTGGCCGCCGGGGGCTGCCGGTGTCGACGACCGTCGCGACACAACTGGTCGCGGTGTCGACTTCGACTTCGGTCGGCTCGCAGGCGAGCGTGGCCAGGGTCGGGTTCTTCTCGGCCTCGTCGCCAGAGATCAGCTCGATCTCGGTCGTGCCGGAGCTCGCCCTGTGGTTGGCATCGCCGACAAAGCTCGCCTTGACCTCGCGCGCGGGCAGCAGCACCTCGACAGGGGTGAAGGTGATCGAGCAGGCGCTCGTGCGCTCGCCGCGCCGCGGGCTCGGCGGCAACTCGCACCCTGGGTCCTCGGGAAGGCCGGCCACGGCCGCTTCGAACTCGACCCGGCCGGTCGGGGCGGTCGGGGCGTCGGCCGAGCCGGTCACCGCCGCGGTGCAGGTGGTCGCCTCTCCGCGCGCAATCTGCGCCGGGACGCAGAGGACCGAGGTGACGGTGTCCGTCCGCGCCGCGCTGACCGACAGGCTGGCGGCCGCGGGCGCACCGGGCTCGTGGGTCGCGTTCCCGCCGTAGGCCGCAGCGAGCTGGTGGAAGCCGGCGGTCGTCGGCTCGTAGGAAGCGGAGCAGGTGGAAGTCGCCTCGTCCACCGGCTCCAGCGCGCAGGCGATCGGAACGAAGCGGTCGCCGCGGTCGGAGTCGAAGCTGACGCTGCCCTCCGGAGCGGTCGGGGCGACGCCTTCGTCGGTGACCCGAGCGAAGCAGGTGGTCGGTTCGCGCACGCCGGTACCCGCCGGGACACACTCGAGCGAGGTCGTCGTCGGGTGGGTGCGCGGGTCGCCGTCTTCGCCCCCTTCTTCGCCTTCGCCGGGCTCATCGGGGTCTTCGCCGCCGCCTTCCTCGGTGACCTCGAAGACGGCGCCGGCCTGCTTCGATTCATGTGCCGCGTCGCCGCCATAGGTGACGGTGAGCAGGTGCCGGCCGGTCTCCCGCGGCGTGTAGGCGATGGTGCAGGCGGCGCGATCGTCCTCGGTCCGCTCGATCTCGCAGGTCGCCTCGGCTGGGTCAAAATCGCCGTCACGGTCACTCGACAGGGTCACCTGGCCCGTCGGCAGCGTCGGATTGGCAGCCGGGTCCTCGACCGAGGCGGTGCACTGGGCCGGCTCGTCGACGGCCATCGCCTGCGGCGTGCAGCCGAGGCGGACGACGACGCGGGCGCGGTCCACGACCTGAAGGGGAACGTTGGCCTGGGATCTCGTGTGCACGTCGCTCCCGACGTACTCCGCGAACAGCGCGATGGCGCCTGCCCTGCTCGCCCGCAGGTCGATCGCGCAGCTGGAGCTGTTCCCCCCGGCCGGCTGCAGCTCGCAGGCGGGGTTCGCCGGGTCGTTGAAATCGAGGAAGGCGCCGGTAAAGGTGACCTGGCCACTGGGCGGGCCGAAGCCGGACGGGTCATTCACCGTCGCCGTGCAGGTCGCGGCCTGGTTCAGCTCGAGCGTGTTCTCCGGCAGCCCGCCCGAGCTCGCGACGCAGCGCGCGGTCGTCGTCGTGTCCCGCAACAGGTTGACCAGTGCCGTCGCCTGGGCCCGATCGTGGGTGGGATCGCCAAGGAACTCGGCGGTGATCGTGTGCGGTCCGAACTCGTCGCGAGCGGCGGCGTAGCTGAGCGTGCAGCTGGCGATGCCAACCTCGCGTTCCTGCAGCTGGCAGGCCGGGACACCGTCGCCGAACTCGCCCGGCCGGTCGCTGCTGAAGCGCACGTTGCCGCCTACCGGCTGGCGCGGCTGTTTGACGTCGGTAACGGTGACGGCGCAGACCGACCGCTCCCCGTTCCTGACCCGGTCCGGCGCGCAGACCACGTTCATGTCCGGCTGGTTGCCGTCGACCTCGAGCGCAACCGCGCCGTCGTCGCCCGCGTGCACCCGGTCGCCGCCGTAGCGGACGTCGATCAGGTGGGTGCCCGAGGCGCCGGCACGGCCGGGGTCGTAGCCGACCTGACAGCGGGCCTGGTTGGGGCTTCCGGGGACCGGCGCGAGCTCGCAACTGCTGCCCTTGAGGCCGCCACTGGGACGGTTGGTCCGGAACTCGACCACGCCACCTGGAACCGCGTCGGCGCGACTGGAGACGACCGTGGCGACGCAGTCCACCAGGGTCCCGAGCGGCGCCGGGCTCGGCGTGCAGACCACGTCCGCGGTGCTCGGGTTGGCGCGGGCCTGGACGGTCGTGGTCACCCGCCGCCCGTCGAATTCGGCGTCGCCGTCGTACTCGGCGGTGATGACATGGTTGCCGGGGACCTTGTCGGCGGGCGTGTAGGTCAGGTCGCAAGCCGCGGCCGAGGGCGAGATCGACGCCAGCTCACAGACCCCGTTCTTCGAGAAGGCACCGGGGGCGGCGCTGAGGAACCCGACGCTGCCGGTCGGGGCGACGGGATCGTCTTCGGCATCGGCGCGGCTGTCCTGGAAGAACGGTTCATCGTTCGGGTCCGCCGCGGAGACGACCAGGCGGCAGGTCGAGGCGTCGCCGACCAGGGCGGGCGACGGGACACAGGTCAGGCTGGTGACAGTGCGGCTAAAGACCGTCAGCGTGGTCTCACCGCTGCTGGCTTCGTAGAGCTCGTCGCCGAGGTAGGTGGCGAAGATCCGGTGGCTACCCCCGTCGGCGCGCCTCGGCACGTAGACGAAGCTGCAGGTCCCTTCCCCGGCGTTCGCGCCCGCCTCGACGTCGCAGCCCTCGGGGGCGGTTGCCGACCCGCTGCTGCCGATCTGCACGGTGCCGGTGGGCGCCGGCTCGTCGAGCAGAAGACTTCCACTGGCTCCGGCGTTGACGCTGACGGTGCAGGTCGTCTCCCGCCCGGTCTGCACCGGGCTTGGGGCGCAGGTCACGGAGGTTCTGGATTGCGACCGGATCGGCCCTTGCCCTTCGGTGACCAGCAGCGCCGTCGTGCCCTGGCTGGCCTTGCGGGTGACCTGTCCGGTGTAGGTGGCGAAGAGGCTCTGTTGTCCTTCCTTCGTGGGGATGTAGGAGAAACGGCATTCCCCCAGCGCTCCGTCCGCCTCTAGGAGGCACCGGCTCGTGCTCAGCTCCCCCTCCCCGTTGCTGCGGAGCTCGACGAAGCCCCCGGGCGCCTCCGGCCTCGCGGGCAGGTCGACGACAACGACCCTGCACTCGGTCGCGCTGGCGCGCGGCACCAGCGCGGGCTCGCAGCTGACGGAAGTGGCCGTCTCGGTGCGCGGCCTCGTCTCCGGGGCGACCGCGAGGTCGGTGCGGCCGGTGCTGAGCAGGTGGACGCTGAAGGGCCGGTAGGTGGCGAGCAGGGTGTGCGGCCCGGTACCGGCTTCGTTCGGCGTGTAGGTGACCTCGCAGCTCGCTTCGACTTCGCCGCCGTCGAGAGTGCAGATCGAGGGCGTGAAGAAGCCCGGGTTGCCGAGCCCGTCGCCGACGCTCTGCAGGCTGACCGTGCCCTCGACCGAGTGCGGGAAGGCGCCGCCGCCGAGTTCCCGCACGGTCACCTCGCAATCGGTGGAGAGGCCTACCTGCGCCGGCCGCGGATCGCAGGCGATCCTCGTCTCGGTCTCGATCCCCTCGATCACGATGAGTTCCTGGGTGCCTTGGCTGCGTTCGTGGGTGAAGCCCGAGTAATCGGCCTTGATCTGGTGGCCACCCGCGACCGTCGGCGCGTAGGTGAAGTTGCAGACGGATTCGGTCGGCGAGCGCTCGCTCAGGGCGCAGTCAGAAGTGCTGAGCGCGGATTGCTCGAGGGCGCTGGTCAAAAGGACGCGGCCGACCGGCGACGGTGCGGACTCCGCGGAGACAACCGCCCTGCAGGTCTCGACCGAGTTGGTGCGCGTTTCTCCCGGCGAGCACTCAATGCTCGTCTCGGTCGGCGGCCCGCCGAGCTCGTCGGCGCCGATGTCGGGTGCGGGACCGACCGGGCGCGCCACGCGGTCGATATCGAGCGCCGGGATCGCGTCCGCGGCGACCCGGCCGCGATTGACCGTCGGCGAGGTGTCGCGCTGGTGGAAGCCATCGAGGAGGGCGCGCTGGCGCAGGTTCTCGTTCACGTCCGGGCTGGTCACCGTGGCGGGGCCGGCGCCGCCACGGATCACCTGGGTGGTGGCGAAGGAGGAGCTGGTCAGCTCGGCCCGGGTGTCGGGGCTGAACCGGTTTTCCGCCGTCGCCGGCTGGCTGACCGCGACCACGTCCCGTTCCCGCCCCTGCGCGATCGCGAGCGCGATGTCCGCGCGGTAGACGGGCAGGGTCTGGGTCGTCGCGTTGCCGGTGCCAAGCACTTCGATCCCGATCGAGCCGGTGCCGGTCGCGACCGCGGTCACGCCCCGCACCTGGGTCCGCGTCTCTCCCGGAGTTTTGAGTTCGGTCCCGACCCGCAGCGCGGTCCCTTCCTCTGCCCGGTTGAGGCAGACGATGCTGTTCAGCGGTGCCGGCGCGGCGGGAGCGCTGAACGCGTTGCAGGTGAGCCCGCCGAGCAGGGCGCCCGCGCGGGTTTCGGCGACGAGGCCAAGGGCGCTCGCGCCCTGGAAGCGGATCACGTTCCCCCCTACCCCGCTGATTTCGAGGAATTCGATCTTCGCCCCCGGCGCGCCGTCGATGGTCGTCGCCGCGTTGGGGTTGTGGGCTTCGATCCTCGGCAGGCCGCGGCCAAGGCCGACGAGGTTGGTGCCCGCCCGCATCACGATCCGGCCAGAGAGCCCGAGGTCTTCGCTTCCGTTGGCGTCGGTGTAGGTCCCGGGCTTGACAAAGACCGTGTCGCCGGTGTTGGGGCGGGTCCGTTCGACCGCGATGGCGAGTGAGCAGGGTTCGGCTTCGGAGCAGCCGCCGTTCCCGGCCCCCGGCGCAGCAAAGAAGGTCGCCGCCGATGCGCTTGCCGCGCCGAGCAGGAAAACGAGGGTGACTAATGCAACCGCGGCTGAAACCGGTCGAAGCGAGATTGGGGGCTCCTCAAGCAGGTGGTGCGGGCGGGTCGTACTTCTGCGCCGTTGCCTACTTGGGCCCCTTCACGGCGGTTCACGTTTCAACGAACGTCAAGGACCGGCGTGGACGCACGGCCGGAGCGACGCGCGACTTTGCCGTAGGCCATGCGTCCGTCCCGCCGCTCCCGCCGCTACGGCGCGGGACCAGCGCGGTTGATGGCGGCACCTCCCAACAGGAATGAACCCGCCCGCAAAGACGTCAGTAAGGAAGACATGCGACAGAACCTCTCCCGCCCTTCGCGCGCCCTGTTCATCGCTTTCGCGCTTGCCGCGATTGCCCTGCTCGCGGGCGCTTTCGCCGCCAGCGCCTCGGCCGGGGCCTACGACGTCGAAGTCTGCAGCGCCAACGGCCAGACCGATGCGTTCAGGGTCGCCGGTGAGCCGTCGACCGCCGGGCTCGAAGGGCAGAACACCTGCGGCGTGCCGGGGCAGCCGCGCCTCTTGCTGCTCGCCCAGGCCGGGGCGACGTCGATCAAGAGCCAGATCTCCGCGACCCTGAAGGCGCCGGATGACACCTTCATCGAAAGGCTGAAGGCGGTCCGGGCGACGGGCGCGGACTGGCCGAGCGATGAGGTCGTCTGGGAAGTCGGGAATGGGCGCGCGGTGCTCGACCGGCTGGACGCGGCGCGGACCGAAGAGAACCTCGACCTGCAGGTCAACTCGACCGAACTCACCGCCGCCCTGCGCTGCACCGAGGTCGGCACCTGCGACCTCGGGGGCAGGCGGCCGATCATCGCGATGCGGGCGATCGTGGCGACTATCGTCGACATCACGCCGCCGAACCTGCAGGTTCCAAACGTGCCGGCGCTGGAAGGGCCGGTGAAGGGGACGGTCAGCATCTTCTTCCGCGCGACCGACCTCGGGGGCGGGATCCGCTCGACCACCCTGCTCGTCGACGGGGCCCCGGTGGCGACGATCGAGGAGCCGAACGAAGGGCGGTGCCAGATCCCCTTCCGCTTCCTCGTTCCCTGTGCCCTGGCCACCGACCGCGCCTACCTGCTGGACACGACCAAGCTCAGCAACGGCATCCACGACGTCGTGGTCGTCGCCGACGACGCCGGCAACCTCCGCGGCGAATCCAGGCACCTCAGCCTGACGGTCGACAACACCGCCGCCCCTCCGGCTAACCCGCCGACGACCCCCACGGCCACGCCGCCGACGCCGCCGAAAGCCGGTGGCGGGATGCGTGTCGCCCCGCGCCTCACCGGCCTCGCCCTCTCGCGCAAGAGCGTGAAGGCGGGGAAGCGCCTTCAGCTCCGCTTCGACGCCAGTGAGGCCGGGACCCTCTCCGTCGCAATCACGCCGATGGCCGGTGCGGCGGCCCGCGGCAAGGCCGCGAAGCCGCTGACGACCCTGACCCGCGCTGTCGCCGCCGGCCCGGGCTCGATCCCGCTCGCGACCCGCGTCCGCGGCAAGCTGCTGCGTCCCGGCGCCTACGGGGTGACGATCAGGCTCCGCGACGCCGACGGGTCTGCATCGGAGCAGGCGACGCTGCGCTTCCGGGTCCTGCGAAGCCGATGAGGCCGCGCGCGCTCGCGGCCGCGCTGGCCGCCGTGGCCCTGGTTGCCGCCATCATCGCCTCGGGCGCCTCGGCCGAGGTGCAGACGATCGACTTCGAGGCGGCGACGCTCGGCGCGCCGCTGAACGGCGAGGGCGACATCGCCTTCCCCCAGAGCCGCGGCTTCCGCCCCTACGGGGCCGAGGTCGGCAACCGCGCCAACTCCGGGACCAAGGTCGGCGACCTCGGTCGCTGCATCGAGGAGGCGCCACGGGCGAGCGCCTGCGAGCTCTTCCAGGCCCACACCACCGCCGAGCTCGCCCGCACCGCCAGCTCGGTCACCGTCTTCGTCGGGCGCTTCGGGCCGATCGAGGCCGGCGACGTCCCCGAGCGGGCGATGCTGACCGCGTTCCGGGCCGACGGCCAGCCGATCGCCGCCCAGGCGATCGAGCTCGTCGAAGGCTTCAAGCGCCGCCTGCAGGTCCAAAGCCCCGCCGGCAACATCGCCGGCTTCTCGATCTCGGCAATCAGCGGCGCCGACAACAGCGGGCCGGCCGGGGACCTCGGGGTCGACGACGTGAGCGTCAACTTCGTCCAGGGCGGTGCCGCGGACTTCGCGGTGTCAACGACCACCGACGTCGTCGGGGTGCCGGCGGGTGAGGAGGTCCAGGTACCGGTCCGCGTCTCCCGCATCAACGGCTCCAATGGGCGCATCGACCTCGCGGTGTCCGGGCTGCCCCTGGGCGTCTCCGCCGACCCCGTCCGCCTGGAAGGGCTTCAGACGCAGGCGACGCTGACGCTGCGGGCCGAGCCCAGCGCTCCGGACACGAACTTCGCTCCCGCCGCCGCCTCCGTCGTCGCCAACCCCAACGGCAATGCCGCGGTGGCTCCGGCGCCGCGGACCGCGCCGCTGGCGGTGCGGGTCGGGCGCGCCTTCCAGCTGCGGAGCGGCGAGGTCACCGACGCCGAGGAAAAAGTGATCCCGGTCTCGCTGCCGAGCTGCGCCGCGGTCGACGTGCCGCTGACGATCGCCCGCGACCCCGCCCTGGAACGGACCGTGCAGCTCAGCGTCCGCCAGGACCTCGAGGACTCGACCCTGATGCCGCCCGGGATCAGCGGTGAGTTCCTCGCCGGCGCCGACGTCGCGCCCGGCGGCGGCCTGGTCGCCGAGCGCACCCTGCGGCTGCGCTCCGATGCCAGCTCCGGTCTCTTCAGCCAGCCGCGCACGATCGTGGTCGAGGCGCGGGTCGAGCCAGGCGAACCGCCGCGGGCGCTGCGACTGCGCCTGACCCACGCCGAGGGCGCCAGCGTCTCCCGCATCACCCCCGCCTTCCGCGACGCCCGCACGCCCCGCTTCGGCCGGCCCGGCGCGACCGTGCGCGTGAGCGGCGAGGGCTTCTGCCCGGGGACCACGGTGATCGTCGGCTCCGACCAGTCGCGCACCCCGACCACGCTGCTCGACGACCGCACGCTCGAGTTCGTCGTCCCCCGCTACGCGACCACCGGCCCGCTGACGGTCGTGCCGCCCGCCGGCGGCCACCCCTACCAGGGGGGCCGGCTCCAGGTCGACAGCGTCCGCAACGGCGACGCCTTCCCCTTCAAGAACTACCCGTTCGGGGCGCTGGCGCTGGATGAGCTGGAGCGCGCCTTCGGCTCCGACGACATCTTCATCAGCGTCAACCCCTGCTGGCCCTTCGCCAACTGCACGGTGCAGACGGGGTTCCTGAGCCCAATGGCGGCGATCGACTGGGGCGTGCTCAACATCGCCCTGCGCCGCAGCAACGGCCACTGCTTCGGGATCAACCTCTCGCTGCAGCAGCTCGCCAGCCGCAAAGTCCCGCTCTCCTTCTACACCCGGGCCCCGGGCGCGCAGCCCTTCGATGTGCCCGGGCCGAACGGGCCGGAAGCCTCGCTGGAGGCCCTGCTCGACGCTAACCACGCGCGCCAGTACTCGGAGGAGTTCCTCGAGGCCTATTTCAAGCGGCCGAAGGGGCTGCAGCCGCAGCTCGACCTGCTCGCCCGTGAATTTGGCAAGGGCCAGATGCCGATGGTGCAGATCTACCGCGGCCTGCGCGCCCACTCGGTGCTCGCCTACGACCTGGTCGAGACCGCGAGCACGGCGCGGATCTACGTCTACGACAACGCCTCGCCGTTCCTCGCCGAAGAGGAGTTCGACCCGAACCGCCACCGCACCAAGGTCGAGGCCGGGGTGATCGCGATCGACAAGACGAGTGGAACCTGGACCTACGAAGGGGCGAGCGGGTGGAGCGGCTCGGTCGCCGACGGCTCCATCTGGGTGAGCCCGTTCGAGGCCAATCCCGACGACCCCTCCCTGCCGGGCCGCGACACCCTCACCCGCGGCCTTGCCTACGTCGTCCTCGGCTCGCTCGACGGGACGGTGCGCAGCGATGCCGGCAGCGGCGCCGAGTTCCTTCCGGACACCGGCGAGGAGGCCGACGCCGCCGGCAACGGCACCTGGGTCGGCGCGGCTGGCAAGCCGCTCGACGTGACCATGACCGGGACCAGGGACGGCCGCTACACCCAGGCCTACTCCGCCCCCGGCTTCATCGCCAGCATCGAGGACGTAGCGACCAAGAAGGGGGTCCGCGACGAGATCACCGGCGCCGGCGATGAGCTGCGTTTCGAGAGCGGCCGGGCGCGGGAGCTGGAGATCGGGCTGGCCAAGGAACAAGGCAAGACGCTGACCTTGGGGGCGACGCTGCGGATTCACGCATCGGCCGGCGGCGCCGAGCGCGCCGGCTTTGCCAAGAGCGGCGCCCTCACCTTCGCCCACGAGGGCGCGGCGACGGCGGCGAGCTTCACGCTGACCGCGATTCGGCCCAACGGCGGCCCGACGAGCTTTGAGTCCGGTCCGGTGGCGCTGCGAGACGGCGACCGCGTCACCGCCAAGCCGCTCGGGCGTGACCTGAAGCGGGTGCGGCTGACGATCCGCGGCAAGGGCGGGCGCAAGGTGAGCCGCGTGCTGCGCGACCGCAGCAACGGCGGCCGCCTGCGAATCGGCAAGCCGCGGGTCTCGAAGGGCACCCTCTCCCTCCCCTACAAGCTCAGCGGCGTCCGCGGCCGCGGCCGCGGGATCGTCGGCGCCTCGCTGCGGCTGATGCGGGGCAAGCGGGTCGTCGCGAAGAAGGCGCTCGCGGTGCGCGCGTCCAAGGGCGCTCACCGGATCACCTGGAAGCTGCCCAAGGGCATCAGCCGCGGCAGCTACCGCCTGGCTGCCGACCTGCGCGCGCTCAGCCCCGGCTCGCGCGGCTCGACCGTGACCGACTCGGTCACCGCTGCCAGCAGCTCGCGGCTGAAGATCTCCCGGAGGTGATCGTGGCGCGGCTCAAGTTCCTCGCGACCGTCGTCGCGCTCACAGCCCTCGCCGCGATCGCCGTCCCCGGCGCCTGGGCGGGCACCTACGAGGTCCAGGTCTGCGGCCAGGCGGGGCCGGGCGACGGCCTGACCTTCTCCGAAATTCCCAACTCCGTCGGCTTCGAATCCGAGTTCTCCTGCGGCAGCCCGGGCAAATTCGGCGGTCAGATCAACCTCCACGCGGACTCCCAGACCAACATGCGCGGCGGCGCGCTCTGGACCCTGAAAGCGCCGGATGAAACGGCGATCCGCAACCTCGAAGCGACCCGCCTGGCGATCCCCACCTGGACGCCGAGGACGCTTGTCTGGGAGGTGAAGAACGGCAGGGGGACGCTGCTGGACAGCCTTGCCTCGCCGAGTGCGGAGGTCGGCATCAAGTACTCCGTCAACTCGACCTCGGTGACGATCGGCATGCGGTGCACCCGGAACGTCTGCCAGACCGGGGACTCGGGCCCGAGCGTGAGCCTGAGCGAGATCGTCGCCACGATGGAAGACAACAGGCCCCCCAGAGCCTCCATCTCCACCACGCCGCAGCTGGAAGGAGCGGTGAAAGGGACGGTCGCGATCCCTTACCGCGCCACCGACGTCGGCTCCGGGGTGCGGCTCTCGGCGCTGATCGTCGATGGCGCTCCCGTCGCCTCGGCCGAGGACGCGAACGGCGGCCGCTGCGTCGCCCCGTTCCGCTTCCTGGCGCCGTGCAAGCTGGCGCTCGACTCCTCCTTCGTCCTCGACACGACCAAACTGGCAAACGGCCCGCACCTGGTCCGCGTGCTGATCGTCGACGCCTCCGGTCTGGAAGCGACCTCGGTCGAGATCCCGCTGACGGTCGACAACACCCCGCCGCCTCCCGTCGATCCGCCGAAGCCCCCCACCCCGCCGGTCGTGCCGCCGGTGACGCCGCCGGCCCCTCCAGCCGGACCGCCGATGCTGGCGCCGCCCGTGAAGCTGCCCCCCGCGCTCGGCGCCGTCTCGCTCTCGCGCAGGAGGATCGCGTCAGGAGGAAAGGCGGTGCTTCGGTTCACCAGCAGCGAGGCAGGCACGCTCACGGTCGCGATCGGCCGCGTCGGTGCCGCGCCGGCGCCCGGCGGGGCGACAGCGGGGCCCGGGCCTCTGACCCGCGCGGTCGCCGCCGGCCCCGGCTCGCTCGCGATCGCCGCCAAGGTCAAGGGCAAGCCGCTGCGTCCCGGCGCCTACCTGCTCACCGCAACGCTCCGGACCGCCGACGGCCGCGCCTCGACGCCGGCGACGCTGCGCATCAAGGTTCAGCCGCGCTAGCCGGAAAGCCGTCCAGCGGTTGAACCCGGCGGTTTCGTCCCCGTAGGGCGGAGCAGATGCGCGCCCTCGCCACCGCACTTCTCGCCGCCGGGCTGCTCGCCGCCGCGATGACCGCACCCGCGGCTTCCGCCGCCACCTACACGGTGGACATCTGCAAAGGCGAGGGCAGCGTCAGCGGCGGAGCTGTGTTCGGAGAAATCGCGGGCACCGCCGGCATCGTCAACGTCGACTCTTGCGGGGGACCCCCGCAAATCGCCAAAGGCATCGAACAGAAAGCCGTTGCCCAAACCGCGAAAGGACTCATCACCTGGAGGATCAACGCCCCCCAGGGCACGACGATCCAGAAAGTCGAAGGCAGCCGGGGGAGCTCCGGCAACTGGCCGACGCCGGAGCTGATCTGGGAAGTCGTCAACGCCGCGGGGACCCGATTCGACCTGGTGAACGGAACCACGATGTCCGCACAGGTCACGTATGAAGTGAAGTCCGCTTCGATCATCGTCGGGTTCAGGTGCCGGGTCGAACCCTGCAACCTCGGCGCGCAGCGTCCGTTTGTCCGGCTCGGCAGCGTCGTCGCCACGATCGACGATCCGGTCTTGCCCGTCGCGGACATCGACCAGCTCCCGGCCGGCACCGACCCGGTGCGCGGGACGATCCCGATCTCCTTCACGGCCCGCGACGAAGGCGCCGGCGTTCGCTCCTATGCGCTCTTCGTCGACGGCGTCAACGTCGCCTCTGGCGACGACGCCAACGAGGGCAGGTGCGCCGCGCCGTTCCACTTCCTGACCCCGTGCAAGACCACCCTCGACGCCTCGCTGCCGCTCGACACGACCGCGCTCGCCAACGGCGAGCATTCGGTCTTGGTGGCGGTCGAAGACGGCGCCGGCCAGATCAACACCTCGACGCCGGTGACGGTGAGGACCGACAACACCGCTCCAGGTGGCGGCGGTCCCGGTGGCGGTGCGCCGCCCAACGGCGGGCCCGGCGGAAGCGGGACGCCAGGGGGCGGCGCCGCGGCAATGCGACCGCCGCGGCCCACCCCGCTCCTCACCGCTCTCGCCCTCGCCCCCAAGAGCCCCAAGGCTGGCAAGCGCGCCAAGCTCGCCTTCACCGGCAGCGAGGCGGGCACTCTCGCGGTGACGATTGCGCCTGTGGGCGCCGGCGCCGCGCGGCGCAAGGTCGCGAAGCCGCTCGCCACTGTCACCGCGGCGGTAGTCGCGGGTACCGGCTCGGTCCCGCTCCGCACCCGAGCCAAGGGCAAGGCCCTGAAGCCCGGCGCCTACCTGCTGACGGCGACTCTGCGGACCGCCGACGGACGGGTTTCGGCGCCGGCGACGCTGCGCTTCAAGGTCCTCTCGGGGACTTCCTCGGCGACGCGGCGCTCGAGGTCGAGCAGCGCCTGCTTGCGCTGCATGCCGCCGATGTAGCCGGTGAGGGAGCCGTCGACCGAGAGCACACGGTGGCAGGGGATGAGGATCGGCGCCGGCGTGCAGCCGACCGCTGCCGCGGCGACGCCGACGCACTGGTAGCGGACCAGCTCCTCCGGCCGGGCGGCGACGTCGACGGCGTCGGCAAGCTCTGTGAAGGTCGTGGTGCCACCGTAGGGGACTTCCAGCAGGCGCGACCAGACCGCCTTCTGCAGCGGCGCTCCGGCGAGGTCGAGGTCGAGCTCAAAGCCCTGGCGCTCGCCGGCGAAGAACTCCTCCAGCTGCCGCGTCACCTCCGGCATCTCGCGTCGCGCCGAGGGGTCGAGCTCGGGCACCCGGCCCGGGTAGTGAAGGCTGCGCACCCCGTCTGGGCCGGCGACCACTGTGAGCTGACCGAGCGGGCTCTCACAGATCGTCCAGGCCATCTCGCGGTAGGAAAATGTCTGGAGCGGCTGCGACATCAGGGACTGCCCTGTCTAAGCGGACTGCAGGCTCCGGGCGAGCTGGTCGCGGCCGCGGTGGAGGCGGCTCATGATCGTTCCCTGACGCACGTTCAGCGCCCGCGCCGCCTCGGCGTAGCTGAGACCGGCGACGTCGACCGCAGCGAGGGCCTCGCGGTAGGGCTGGGGCAGCTGCTTCAGCGCCGCCATCACCTCCGCCGCCTCCAGCGAGGCCTGCGGGTCGTTGTGAGTGCTGCGAGCGGGCAGCTCGTCGGCTCCCTGCGGTTCGGACTCTGTGACCTCGCGCCGCACGCGCTCGCCGCGGAGGTGGTTGTACCAGGTGTTTCTCAGTGCTCTCATCAGGTATCCAAGGTCGTCGTCTCGGCGGAGGAAGCGGGGGCGGGCGAGGACCTTGACGAAGGTTTCCTGGACCAGGTCCTCGGCGATCTGGCGGGAGCCGCTCATCGCGCAGGCAGCCCTGAACAGGGTGTCTATGTGGTCGCCTGCTGCGTTGGGATCCAGTTCCCGCAATTCTCCGTTCGCGCCTTTAGCGGTCAGAACGGCACCGATCCTTTGCCGGTCCACGAGGCGAGCTCGACGAGTTTCTCGTCGCTCACGTCGCGACTGGCGAGGACGCAGGTGTGCCCCTGCCGCTGCCACGTGACTGCGCGGGTCCCGTCCGCCTCGAAGCTGGCGAACTCGACTCCTTTGATGGTCCTCGTACGGGCGCCCGGTGGCTGCTCGATCGCCTCCCCCGCGACGATCGTGTAGCTGATCCGCCGCCCGCCGCGCTCGTAGAAAACCGTGCGAGCGTGGCGGCCGTCGAGATCGTCGCCCCGGGCACCCGCCTCCCTCCAGCCGAACTCCCCCTCGAGGTTCGGGAAGGGAACGCCGTCGGAGGCGGCGACGAGGAGTTTGGGATTGCTCTGGTCGACCGCGACCGTGGCCTGGGTGGCCGGGCTAGCGGCGAGCCGCGCGGCCTCGTCCACGCTCGGCTCGCCGCTGCCCGTGGGGAGGACCATGACCGCGAGCAGAGCGGCAGCCGCGGTGGCAGTGGCCAGGCCGCCTGCGATCGTCAGGCGGCGACGGCGGGCCGGCGCGCTCTTCCGGCGGCGCTCCGCCTCGACCCGGGCGCGGAGGGCGGCAGGCACCTCCAGCTCGAGCGTGCGCAGCGCCACCGCCGCCACTCGCTGGCGCTCCAGCGCGGCGGCCAGCTGGGGCTCAGCGGAGATACGCGCCTCTAGGGCAAGGCGCTTCGGGCCCCGCAAGCGGCCGTCGGCGAGCTGGGTCAGCTCACGCTCGGTGCGCTCGTCAATTTCAGCGGTGTCGTGGCGGTCGTCGGTCATGGGCTTCTATGCGTTGAGACACCCTTCCGGTGTGGGTATTCCCCTCAATAGGGGAAAAGGTTCAGCGCCTGGACAGAAAGGGAAAGATCGTTTGGTGCTTGGACCAAACGTGAGAGGATCGCCGCAGCGATGAGCGATTTCCTGATCAAGCGCGACGACCTGCGCGAGTGCCGGATCGTCGAGTCAGCGCCGCCTGAGATCGGCGCTGGCGAGGTCCTTCTGCGGGTCGACCGCTTCGGAATGACCGCCAACAACGTCACCTACGCGGTGATGGGCGAGGCGATGAGCTACTGGAGCTTCTTCCCGGCTGAGGACGGCTGGGGGCGGATGCCCGTCTGGGGCTTCGCCGAGGTCGAGCGCAGCAACGCCCAGGGGGTCGAGGTGGGGACGCGGGTCTACGGCTACCTGCCGCCGTCCTCCCACCTGGTCGTCCTCGCCGCCGACGCCGACGGGCGCAGCTTCCTCGACGGCTCGTCGCACCGCAAGGAGCTGCCGTCCGCCTACCACCGCTACCTCTCGACCGAGGCCGACCCCTTCTACTCGGCCGAGACCGAGGAGATGCAGATGCTGCTGCGGCCGCTCTTCTTCACCTCCTGGCTCGCCGACGACCAGCTGGCTGACGACGGCCTCACCGAGAAGGGCCCGATCCTGCTCTCCAGTGCCTCCAGCAAGACCGCGATCGCCGCCGCCTTCATGTTGGCCCAGCGCGACGGGGTCGAGCTGATCGGCCTCACCTCACCCGGCAACGTCGAGTTCACCTCCGGGCTCGAGCTCTACGACCGCGTCGTCACCTACGACGAGATCGAGACTCTGGAGAAAGGACCGGCGACCTACGCCGACTTCGCCGGCAGCGCCTCCGTGCGCGAGGCGGTCCACAACCACTACCGCGACGACCTCGCCCACAGCATGGCGGTCGGGCTGACCCACTGGGAGGGCCTCGGCGGCGGCGAGCTCCCCGGGCCGACGCCGGCCTTCTTCTTCGCCCCCGACCGCGTCGTCAAGCGCTCCGAGGACTGGGGGCGCGGCGAGCTCGAGCAGCGGGTCGCCGCCGCTTGGCACCCGTTCTGCAAGTGGATGGAAGAGCAGATGGAGGTCGTCCACGACCACGGCTTCGAGGGTCTGCAAAGCGCCTACCTCGACACCCTCGAGGGCCGCGTCGACCCGCGCACCGCGCGCATCGTCGAGCTCGGATCCCCCTCCTAGGCGGAGCGCAGCCGCAGCAGCAGGAGGGCGACGAGCGTGCAGGCGTCGCGCAGGTCCGGCAGCGCCGCGTCGATCTCGCCTAGCGGCAGCCGCACGACCTCGATCTGCTCGTCGGGATCAGCCTGGCCGGGCTGCGGCGAGAGGCCGGTCGCCTCGAAGATCGTCACCCGCTCGTCGACGTAGCCGGGGCTCGGGTAGATCACCTGCAGCAGCTGCCAGTGCTCGGCGCGCAGGCCGGCCTCCTCGCTCAGCTCCCGCTGGGCGCACTCGAGCTCGCTCTCGCCCTCGACGTCGAGAGTGCCCGCGGGGATCTCCAGCAGGCCGTCCTCGTAGACCGCCTCGCGCGGCTGTCGCACCAGGTACACCGCCCCCTCGTCGTGGGCGAGGATCGCGACCGAGCCGGGGTGCTCGACCACCTGGCGCTCGACCTCGGTGCCGTCGGCGCGGCGGAAGCGCTGCACCGTGAGGTCGACGGCAAAGCCCTCGGCGACCGTCTCAGATCCGATCTGCTCCATCCGCACATCAAAGCGCAAGCCGGGACCGGGTAGGCTCAGCCGCCGTGCTGGCCGCTTACGCCTCCGACCTCAACCCCGAGGACCCGCTCGCCGCGCTGAGCGTCGGCGAGCGCCCGGACCCCGAGCCGCCCGAGGGCTGGGTCACGGTCGAGGTCCGCGCCGCCGCCCTCAACCACCACGACGTCTGGTCCCTGCGCGGGGTCGGCCTGCCGCGCGAGCGGCTGCCGATGATCCTCGGCTGCGACGCTGCCGGGGTCGATCCAGAGGGCAACGAGGTGCTGGTCCACGCGGTGATCGGCGACCCCGACTGGCGCGGCGACGAGACGCTCGACCCGAAGCGCAACCTGCTCTCCGAGCTGCACCCCGGGACCCTGGCCGAGCGGGTTGCGGTGCCGCGCCGCAACATCGTCCCGAAGCCGGCGCAGCTGAGCTTCGAGCAGGCCGCCTGCCTGCCGACCGCCTGGCTCACCGCCTACCGGATGCTGTTCGTCAAAGCGCCGCTGGAGCCGGGGCACACGGTTCTCGTCCAGGGCGCCTCCGGCGGCGTCGCCACCGCCGCGATCGCGCTGGCGAGGGCGGCTGGGCTGCGGGTCTGGGCGACCGGCCGCGACGAGGAGAAGCGGGCGCTGGCCCTGGAGCTCGGCGCCCACGACGCCTTCGAGCCTGGAGCGCGCCTGCCCGACCGGGTAGACGCGGTGATGGAAACCGTCGGCGGCCCCGCCTGGGCGCACTCGGTGCGGGCGCTGCGGCCGGGCGGGACCCTGGTCGTCTCCGGCGGCACCGCCGGCCTGCAGCCGCCGGCCGAGCTCCCCCATATCTTCTTCAAGCAGCTGGCCGTGGTCGGCTCGACGATGGGCTCGCGCGACGAGCTCGAACGGCTGGTGACGATGCTTGACCTGACCGGCGTGCGGCCGCGGATCGACCGCACGATCGCCCTCGCCGACGTCGCCGAGGGCATCGCCGCTCTGGCGAGCGGCGAGACCGCCGGGAAGATCGTCGTTCTGCCCTAGGAGGGCGTGGCCCTAGTACCGGTAGTGGTCGGGCTTGTACGGGCCCTCGACCGGGATGCCGAGGTATGAGGCCTGGTCGGCGCTGAGCTCGGTCAGCTTCACCCCGAGCGACTCGAGGTGGAGGCGGGCGACTTTCTCGTCCAGGTGCTTGGGCAGCACGTAGACCGACGGGTCCCCGTCGTATTTCTGCGGGCTGCCGAAGAGCTCGACCTGGGCGATCACCTGGTTGGTGAAGGAGTTCGACATCACGAAGCTCGGGTGCCCGGTGGCGTTGCCGAGGTTGAGCAGCCGGCCCTCGGAGAGGATCAGCACCGAGTGGCCGTCCTCGAACCGCCACTCGTCGACCTGGTCCTTGATGTTGATCCGCTCGACGCCCGGGCGGGCTTCCAGCGCCGCCATCTCGATCTCGTTGTCGAAGTGGCCGATGTTGCCGACGATCGCGTTGTGCTTCATCCGCGCCATGTGGTCGGCGGTGATGATGTCCTTGTTGCCGGTGGCGGTGACGAAGATGTCAGCCGTCTCGACCACGTCGTCGAGGGTTTTCACCTCGTAGCCCTCCATCGCCGCCTGCAGGGCGCAGATCGGGTCGATCTCGGTGATCACCACGCGCGCGCCCTGGCCGCGCAGCGAGGACGCGCAGCCCTTGCCGACGTCGCCGTAGCCGCAGACGACGGCGACCTTGCCGCCGATCATCACGTCGGTGCCGCGGTTGATCCCGTCGACCAGCGAGTGGCGGCAGCCGTAGAGGTTGTCGAACTTGGACTTGGTGACCGAGTCGTTGACGTTGATCGCCGGGAACAGCAGCCCGCCGGCCTCGGCCAGCTGGTAGAGGCGGTGGACGCCGGTGGTGGTCTCCTCGGTGACGCCCTGGATCCCGGCGGCGACCTTGGTCCAGCGCTCGGGGTCCTCAGCGAGCGAGCGCTGCAGGGTCTCGAGGACGATCCGGAACTCCTCCGACTCGGCCGAAGCGGGGTCCGGGACGGCCCCGTCCTTCTCGAACTCAACCCCCTTGTGGACCAGCAGCGTCGCGTCGCCGCCGTCGTCGAGGATCATGTTCGGGCCCTCGGCGTCGGGCCACAGCAGCGCCTGCTCGGTGCACCACCAGTACTCCTCCAGCGTCTCGCCCTTCCAGGCGTAGACGGGGATGCCAGCGGCGGCGATCGCGGCGGCGGCGTGGTCCTGGGTGGAGAAGATGTTGCAGCTGGCCCAGCGCACCTCGGCGCCGAGCGCGACCAGGGTCTCGATCAGCACCGCGGTCTGCACCGTCATATGGAGCGACCCGGTGATCCGCGCTCCCTTCAGCGGCTGCGAGGACCCGAACTCCTCCCGCGTCTGCATCAGCCCCGGCATCTCGACCTCAGCGAGGGAGATCTCCTTGCGGCCGAACTCGGCGAGGCCGATATCGGCGACCTTGTAGTCCTGGGTTGCGGTGCTGATGCTCATCGAAAGTCGTCTCTCCCGGTCGTTTACGGAGCCCACCATGGTACGAGCCCCTCGCAAAACGTGCCGCGGGGCCGAATTTCGCGCTACTGCGCCGCGCCGGGTGTGACCGCGAGGCCCTTGGAGACGAGGTCGCGCGCGTCGCAGCTGACGAGGCGGCGATCACCGTCTCCCGCGGCGACTACATAAGCGGCGTCATAGACCGAGATCCCGTGCAGCTCGGCGACTTCGGCGGCCCGCGCCAGGAGGGTCGTGGTCGAGGGGAGGACACCGCCGTCGCCACCAATCTGGTCGAGCGCTCCGAGCAGGACCGACACCACCTCCGGCGCCTTCCACGCGCAGACCGCGACGTTCGCCACCTCGTAGCGAGCGAGATCCAGGGTTACCAGAGTGACGCCATTGTCGGCGAGCAGCCCGCGCGCCTCCTCGTGATGGCGGTCTGCCTGGTCGAACGCCGCGAGGACGACACTGGCGTCGAGCAGCAGAGTGCTCAAGGCTGCGGCCGGGTCGCCTTCACCTGCTCAGCCGCCTCACCGCCCCGGGGCGCAGAATCGGCGAGCAGAGCTTGCATGGCCGCGGCCCGATCGCCGCGGCGGCGGCGTAGGGCGAGGTCGGCAAACCCCCGCAGAACGGCGCTGCGGTTGCTGCCGGTGCGGGCCGCCTCGGCATCCACCTCAGCCAGCAGCTCATCGGGCATCGAGACCATCACCTTGGGCATAGGCACGAGTATACCCGGGTATACCGACGAGATGGCGTGGGCGCGAGCGACCATGCCGACATCGTCCCGGCTAGGGGTGTGACGAAACAAGACTCAAACGTGCCAACTTCGGGCCAACTGGCCCGCGAAAGTGGGCCGAATCAGCCCTTCGGCCTGCAGGGGCGGCCGATCCTGGCTTGGACCCTGGCTTCGTCGGAGAAAACCGCGGTGCCGCGGGCGTTGAGGTGGCCGTCGGGGCAGGTCGCGGTGAAGACGCGTGGGTTGATCTTCAACGAGAAGCTCGTGATCGAGCCGCTCCCGCCGGCGATTTTCGGGACCGTCGCGACCGCGTGCAGACCGAAGCGGCCTTTGTGGATCTTCTTGATCTTCACCGTGGTGACGATCGCGGTTGGGGTCGGGATGGGGATGAAGGCGTGCACGAGGAGAGTCGTCACCCCGTCCTCGAAGCCGCCGTTGAAGACCACCAGCTCGCTCTTGACCGGGATCAGCTGTTCGACGAAGTTGATCTCGACTTGGGCCTGACCGCGGCCGACGCGCGAGTCGCGACACTCGGGCACAAACTGTTCGCTGCCGGCCGGTTGCAGTCCGCTCGGTTCACAGACGGGTAGGCCCCTGACGTCGATCGCGACGTGCTTGTCGCTCTCGAGTTCGACCGTCTTCAGCGCCGAAGGGTGGGTTCCGTCCGTGGTCTCGACCTTGCCCGAGAGAAAGAGGGAGATCGGTGCCGGCGTTGATCTCGGCAGCGCTCTCGGGACGAAGCCGCCATCGACGGTGACCTTCAGGTTGCCCGCTTCTATCACGACGGGGGCGTCGTTCGGCTTCGCCGCCAGCGCGGTCGCCCCGGCCACTAGCGCGACGATGGCCGCGGCCAGCAGCAGCGGGACCCGATGCCCCTGCATCTCTCCTCCGTCCCAGAGCGTCCTGCGCTCAGCCCTTCGGCCTGCAGGGGCGGGCTACTTCGGCGGAGACCTTGAGGCCGCCCTCGAAGATCGCTGCGCCGCGGGCGTTGAGGTGACCGTCGGGGCAGGTCGCGCTGAGGATGCCCCGGTTGAGCGTCAATTCAAAGGACGTGACCGAGCCGCTGCCGCCGGCGATCTTCGGGATGGTCGCCACCGATCCCAGCCCGAAGCGGCCTTTGTGGATCTTCTTGATCTTCACCGTGGTGACGATCGCGGCCGGGGTCGGGACGGTGATGTAGGCGTGGACGAAAAGGGTCGTGACCCCTCCCCGGGTGCCGCCGTTCAGAACCAGCAGTGGGCTCTTGACCGGGATCGGCGGCTGTTCGGGGAATTTGATCTCGGCCGTGGTCTTGCCTTGGCCGACCAGGGTCTTCCCGCAGACCGCCTTCGCGGCCGCGGTGGTCGTCGACTGCAGCTGTCCCGCCTTGCAGACGGGGATGCCCGCGACGTCGATCGAGACGTGCTTGTCGCCTTCGAGTTCGAAGGTCCGCAGCGCCGGGGGATGTTCGCCGGACTTCGATTCGACCTTGCCGGAGAGGAAGAAGGTGATCGGCGCCGGCTTTGATTTCGGCAGCGCTTCCGGCGAGAAGCCG
This sequence comes from Solirubrobacterales bacterium, assembly GCA_036277915.1. Classification (GTDB taxonomy): domain Bacteria; phylum Actinomycetota; class Thermoleophilia; order Solirubrobacterales; family 70-9; genus VAYN01. Next base: position 19,035 of record DASUMA010000016.1, on the reverse strand, counting down.
CCATCGGCGGTGAATCTCATGTCGCCGACTTCGACCACGACCGGGTTCTTGTTCGGCTTCGCCGCCAGCGCGATCGCGGTGACCCCGAGCACGATGGCCAGCGCCATCGGCAGCACCAGGTACCTACGCGTCTCCCCCAACCTCTGCATCACGACCTCCCTGTCGTTGACTGCTCTCCCGAATCTGACCGTAGCAACGGGCTTCTGAACCCGCTTGTATCGGTACCAAGTGGTACCTGGCCTCCCTGGCAGACTGCGCCGGTGCGAATCCTGGCGATCGTTCACCAGCGCGACGGCGGCCCTGGGGTCTTTGCCGAGCAGATCCGTGCGGACGGGCACGTGCTTGACGAGTGGATGATCGCCGAGGGGGCGCCGGCACCGGCCGACCCGCTCGGTTACGACGCGGTGCTGGTTTTGGGTGCCTCGGCGAACGTCGACGAAGGCGACAAGCACCCCTGGCTCGCGGAGGAGAGCGCGCTGCTGCGAGAGCTGCTGCGGCTGGAGGTTCCCCTGGTCGGCCTCTGCCTCGGCGGGCAGATGGTCGCGCAGGCGGCCGGGGCCGAGCCCGGCCGGGCGCCGCGGCCGGAGATCGGGTGGCACCCGGTCGAGCTCACCGAGGAGGGCGCCGCGGACCCGCTGCTGGGCCCGCTCGCGCCCGCCTTCGAGGCCTTCCAGTGGCATAGCTACGAGTTCCCGCTGCCGCCCGGCGCGGTGGCGCTGGCGCGCAGCGAGGTCTGCCTGCAGGCCTGCCGCGTCGGCGAGCGCGCCTGGGCAATCCAGTTCCACCCCGAGGTCAGCACCGCCGACGTCCTGCACTGGATCGACGAGTACCAGGTCGATCCCGACGCGGTGCGGATCGGGATCGAGCCGGCGCCCCTGCGGGCCGAGACCGAAGCCAAGATCGGCCCCTTCCACCAGCTCGGCCGCGACCTCTGCCGCCGCTGGCTCGAGGTCGCCGAAGGCGCCTCCGGCTAGTCCACCTGTACAGGCGTCACATACGCCGCCGAGAGCCCGCCATCCACCACGAAGGTGCTGGAGGTGACGAAGGAGGAGTCATCGGAGGCGAGGAAGAGCGCTGCCTTGGCAATCTCCTCGGCCTCGCCGAAGCGGCCCATCGGGATGTGGACGAGGCGCTTGGCGGCGCGCTCGGGGTCCTTGGCGAAGAGCTCTTTCAGCAGCGGCGTGTTGACCGGTCCCGGGCAGAGCGCGTTGACGCGGACGCCGCGAGCGCCGAACTCGACCCCAAGCTCCCGCGAGAGCGAGAGCACCGCCCCCTTCGAGGCGGTGTAGGAGCCCTGCGAGACGGCGGCGCCGACGATCGCGACGAAGGAGGCGACGTTGATCACCGACCCACCCCCCGCCTCCAGCATCTGCGGGATCCCGTACTTGCAGCAGAGGAAGACGCTGCGCAGGTTGACGTCCTGGACCCGCTGCCAGGACTCCAGCGTGGTGTCGATCACCGAGGCGTCGTCGGTCGGGTTGATGCCGGCGTTGTTCATCAGCACGTCAACCCCGCCCAGCTCCTCCCCGATCCGCGCGAAGGCGGCGGCAACCTGGGCCTCGTCGGAGACGTCGGCCTGGATCGTCAGCTCCCCCTCCGCCCCGGCCTCGAGGTCGATCCCGACCACCCGTCCCCCTTCGGCGGCGAAGAGCCGGGCCGACTCGGCCCCGATCCCGCTGCCGCTGCCGGTGACGACGCAGACTTTCCCATCGAGCTTGCCGGCCATCAGTCCTCCGTGGTCGCGTAGTAGACGTTCTTTACCTCGGTGTAGTGCTCGAGCGCGTCGGGCCCGAGCTCCCGGCCGACGCCCGACTGCTTGAAGCCGCCGAAGGGGGTCGAGACCCGCACCGAGCTGTTCGAGTTGATCGAGAGCACGCCGGTCTCGACCGCCCGCGCGACCCGCAGCGCGCGGGCGCCGTCGCGAGTCCAGATCGAGCCGGAGAGGCCGTAGATCGTGTCATTGGCGAGGGCCACCGCCTCGGCCTCGTCGGCAAAGGGGATGACGCAGGCGACCGGGCCGAAGATCTCCTCCCGCGCCGGGCGGTCGGAGTTGGCGACCGGCGCGAGCACGGTCGGCGCGAACCAGTAGCCGGCGCCCTCGGGCGCCTGGCCGCGGATCGCCACCGGGGCGTCGTCGGGGACGAAGCTGGACACGGTCTCGCGCTGGCCGGCGGAGATCAGCGGGCCCATCTGGGTCGCCTCGTCGAGCGGGTCGCCGACCCGCAGCCCCTCGACGTGCGGCTGCATCGCCGCGAGGAAATCGTCGAGGGCGGAGCGCTCGACGAGGATCCGCGAGCGCGCGCAGCAGTCCTGGCCGGCGTTGCCGAAGACGGCGCCCGGCGCCGCCGCGGCGGCGGCCTCGATGTCGGCGTCGGCGAAGACGACGTTGGCCGACTTGCCGCCGAGCTCCAGGGTCACGCGCTTGATCGTCGCCGCCGCCCCGGCGGCGATCGTGCGCCCGACCTCGGTCGAGCCGGTGAAGGCGATCTTGGCGACGTCGGGGTGCTCGACCAGGCGGGTCCCGCAGACGCTGCCGGGCCCGTTGACGACGTTGAAGACGCCCTCGGGCAGCCCGGCCTCGAGCGCGATCCGCTCCAGCTGCACCGCGCTCAGCGGGGTCAGCTCGGCCGGCTTGAGGACGACCGTGTTGCCGGCCGCCAGGGCCGGCGCGACCTTCCAGGCGGCGATCGTCAGCGGGAAGTTCCAGGGCACGATCAGCCCGACCACGCCGAGCGGCTCGCGGAAGGTCATGTCGACGCCGCCGGCGACCGGGATCGTCTGCCCGAGCAGCCGCTCCGGCGCCCCCGCGTAGTAGCGGAAGGTGTCGACCACCATGCCGATCTCCCCGCGTGCGTCGGCGATCGGCTTGCCGGCGTTGCGCGCTTCCAGCCGCGCCAGCTCCTCGACCTGGTCGCCGAGCGCGTCGGCCAGCCGGTGCAGCAGCAGCGCCCGGTCGCCAGGGGCGACGTCGCGCCAGCCCGGGAACGCGGCCTTGGCCCGCGCCACCGCGGCGTCCACCTCCTCCCCCCCGGCCCGGGGCAGCTCCGCCATCACCTGCTCGCTCGACGGCTCGATCACTTCGATGACGCTCATCCTGCTGCCTCCACCAACGCTCCAATCAACTTGCTTTCAGGGTCCTCCTCGGGATGCCAGACAACTCCGAGGGCAAAGCTCTTCCCGGGCAGCTCAATCGCCTCGCGCAGCTCGTCCTCGGCCGACCAGCCGCTGACCTCGAGCCCGTCGCCAAGCCGGTCGACGCCCTGGTGGTGGTGGGAGCGGACCGCGACCGCCTCCGACCCCGCCGCGGTGGCCGCCAGCGACCCCGCCTGCAGCCGCACCTGGTGCTCACCGAAGGTCCCCGGCACCGCACAGTGGGCCTCGTTGCCGAGCGAGTCGGGCAAGTGCTGGTCGAGCGTGCCGCCGCGGGCGACGTTCAGCATCTGCATGCCGCGGCAGATCCCCAACACGGGCATATCGCGCTCGAGCGCGCGCCGCGCCAGCGCCAGCTCGAAGCGGTCGCGCTCGGGCCAGGTGTTGCCGGTCTTCGGGTGGCGCTCGGCGCCGTAGCTGCCAGGGTCGACGTCGGAGCCGCCGGCGAGGATCAGTCCGTCGAGCCGGTCCAGCACTGAATCGGGGTCCTCGACCGCCGCCGGGTCGGGCGGCAGCACCACCGCAACCCCGCCGGCGCGCTGGACCGCGGTCGCGTAGGCGCGCGGCGCCAGGACCACCTCGTAGCCGTCCCAGACGGACCAGGACACCCGCTCGATCGCGGCGCAGATACCGATCGCGGGTCGGCTCACAGCCGCTCGAAGCCCCGGTAACGCTCCCAGTCGGTAACGCTCGCCTCGAAGGCGTCGATCTCGATGCTGGCCCGGTTCAAGTAGTGGTCTACGACCTCTGAGCCGAAGGCCGCGGCGGCGACCTCGCTGGCGCCGAAGGCGGCGCGGGCGTCGTAGATGTTGTGGGGGACGCGGGGCTTGTCGGACTTGTAGGCGTCGCCCTCGAAGACCGGCTCCAGCGGCAGCTCGTTCTCGATCCCGTGCAGGCCGGCGGCGATCATCGCGGCCAGCGCCAGGTACGGGTTGACGTCGGCGCCGGGCAGCCGGTTCTCGACCCGCAGCCCCTCGCCGTGGCCGACCACCCGCAGCGAGCAGGTGCGGTTGTCCTTGCCCCAGGCGATCGCGGTCGGCGCGAAGGAGCCGGGGGCAAAGCGTTTGTAGGAGTTGATGTGCGGGGCATAGAGCAGCGTCAGCTCCGCCATGCAGGCGATCTGGCCGGCGACGAAGTGCTCGAACAGGGACTGGTCGGCGGCGAAGGCGTTGGCCCCGTCCTCCCCGGCCAGCGAGCAGTGGATGTGGCAGCTGTTGCCCTCGCGCTCGTTGAACTTGGCCATGAAGGTGATCGCGTGCTCCTCCTGGGAGGCGATCTCCTTGGCCCCGTTCTTGTAGATCGCGTGGTTGTCGGCGCTGCGCAGCGCCTCGTCATAGCGGAAGTTGATCTCGTGCTGGCCGAGGTTGCACTCGCCCTTGGAGTTCTCGACCACCATCTCCGCCCCCGCCATCTCGTTGCGGATGCGGCGGATCAGGGGCTCGACCCTGGCGGTGCCGAGCAGCGAGTAGTCGATGTTGTAGAGGTTGGCCGGCTCGAGCTCGTTGAAGCCCTTGCGCCATGCCCCCTCGTAGGTGTCGCGGAAGACGATGAACTCGAGCTCGGTGGCGGCGTTGGCGCTGAGCCTGCGCTCGGCCAAGCGGGCCAGCTGACGGCGCAGGATCTGCCGCGGCGAGGCCACCACCTCGCGCCCGTCGGCCCACTGCAGGTCGGCCATCAGCATCGCCGTGCCCGGCAGCCACGGCACCAGCCGCAGCGTCTCGGTGTCGGGAACCATCTCGAAGTCGCCGTAGCCGGTGTCCCAGGAGGACATCGCGTAGCCGCCGACCGTCTCCATGTCCACGTCCACCGCGAGCAGGTAGTTGCAGCCCTCGGCCCCGTGCTCCAGCACGTCGTCGAGGAAATGGGAGGCGGTCAGGCGCTTGCCCTGCAGCCGCCCCTCCATGTCGGCGATCGCCAACAGCACGGTGTCAACCGTGCCCTCGGCGACCGCCTTCCTCAGCTCATCGACGGTCACGCCGCGAACGTTACGCGCCTCAGGGCGCGTGCGGGCCGACCTCGGGCTCGGCCCCGATCGCTTCCTCGATTTCGGTCTCCCGGACCTGCCCGGTGAAGTGGTTGCGGGCGGTGGTCATCCACCCGATCCAAGCGAGCAGGATCACCACGCCGACGGTCAGCGGCGCGTAGTTGAACGACTCCCAGGTGAATTCGTCGTTCCACGGCACCGCCAGCGGGGTGAACGGGAGGCAGAAGATGATCGTGATCAGCCCCACCCAGAAGGTGGCGAAGCTGTTCATCCACTTGTACTTGCGGCCGTTGTTCCAGGGACCGGCCTCGAATGCGTCGCCCATCCGCCAGCGCAGGAAGATCGGGATCGCGTAGGCGATGTAGAGGCCGATCACGGCGATCGAGACCACCGCGAAGAAGGCGAAGGGCACGTTTTCGCCGTTGCCCTTCAGCGCCGGCAGGGTGATCAGCAGCGCCGCGGTGGCCATCGCCAGCACGGCGTAGATCGGCACCCGCTGGGCGTTGACGGTGGAGATTTTTGCCGAGACCCCTTTGCCGAAGCCGCGGTCGCGCGAGAAGGCGTAACACATGCGCGAGGCGCTGGTCAGGCAGGCGGCGCCGCAGAACAGCTGCCCGACGACGGAGATGATGAGGACGAACTTGCCCCAGCCGGTGCCCAGCGCATCGACCAGAAGCGTGGGAGCAAACCCGAGCGCTTCATTGGCCCCGTCGACGTTGGTGACCGAGAAGGTGATCGCCAGCAGCACGACCCACCCGATCACCGCCGAGTAGAAGATCGATCTCCACACCCCCTTCGCCGCCGCGGTGGAGGCGCCGTGCGTCTCCTCGGAGATGTGAGCCGAGGCGTCGAAGCCGGTGATCGTGTACTGGGTCAGCAGGAAGCCGAGCGGCAGCACGTAGAACCAGTACATGCCGTCGCTGAAGCCGCTGTTGTTGATCCGGTGGCCGAAGACGAAGCTGAAGCTCTGGTGCCCGTCGGGGACGATGATCAGGACGAGGACGATCGCGGCGACGCCGACCACGTGCCACCACACGGAGACGCTGTTGACCAGCGAGAGCATGTGCGTTCGTCGCACGTTGACGAGCGTGTGCAGCGCCAGGATCAGCGCGAAGAGCAGGAAGACCTCGCCGAGGATGTGGACTTCATCGCCGAAGTTGACCCCGAGGATGTTCACTTCGTAGAGGCCGAGGACGACGTTGAGGAAGGTCGCGCAGGCGTAGTCGACCGAGGCGAGCACGGCGACCAGGCCGATCAGGTTGAACCAGCCGGTGAACCAGGCCCAGATCGGTCCGCCGAGCCGTCCCGCCCACCAGTAGATGCCGCCGGCGGTCGGGTAGGCGGAGACCAGCTCCGACATGCAGAAGCCGATGATCAGGATCGGGATCGAGATCAGCGGCCACCCGATCGAGATCGCGATCGGCCCGCCGTTGTTCCAGGCCTGGCCGTAGGTCGTGAAGCAGCCGGCGAGGATCGAGATGATCGTGAACGAGATCGCGAAGTTGGAGAAGCCACTCCAGGCGCGGTTCAGGCTCTGTTTGTACCCGAGTTCCGCAAGTCGTTTTTCGTCGTGATCCTGCGGGGACGAAACACTGCTCTCCATAAGGCCTCTCTCCTTGCAGTCGAACCTTGCGGTAAAAGGTGTGCTGAACCGACCTAACGGGTTCCCGGGCGAGCCTAGATCGTGCCGAGGACCCCTGTCAATGGCGACCGGGAGAAAAGTCCACACTTGTCCCAGCTGAGTGAGACCGTCGAGCGCCTGAGCGCGACCCTCGGACCGGCCGAAGGCGAGCCGGCGCCGCTGGAGGGTGGGATCACCAACCGCAACTACCGGCTGCGGTTCGGTGGGCGCGAGGTCGTGGTGCGGATGCCGGGCAAGGACACCGGCATGCTGGGGATCGACCGCAGCGCCGAGCGGGCCGCCAACGAGTGCGCGGCGCGCGCCGGGATGGCGCCGGGCGTGGCGGCGATGCTGGAGGACCCGCCCTGCCTGGTCACCGACTTCGTCGAAGGCGAGGCGATGAGCGCCGAGCAGCTGCGGCGGCCCGAGGGGCTGGCCGAGGTCGCGGTGGCGCTGCGCAAACTGCACGGCTGCGGCGAGACGCTCCCGAGCGAGTTCTCCGCCTTCCGCGTAGTCGAGACCTACGCCGAGCGGGCGCGCTCGCGCGGGGCCAAGGTCCCAGCCGACTTCGGGCCGGCGCACAAAGCGGCCGCGGCGATCGAGGCCGCCCTTGCCGCCCGCGGCGAACCCCCCGTCCCCTGCCACAACGACCTGCTCGCCGCCAATTTCATCGACTCCCCCGAGGGGCTGCGGATCGTCGACTGGGAGTACGCGGGGATGGGCGATCGCTGGTTCGACCTCGGCAACTTCGCCGTCAACAACGAGCTCGGGCCCGCCGAGGAGGAGCGCTTCCTCGCCGCCTACCTGGGCCGCGCGCCCGAGCCCAGCGACCTGCGGGCGCTGCGCTCGATGCGGTTCATGTCCGACTTCCGCGAGGCGATGTGGGCGGTGCTCCAGGGCACCCTCTCCGACCTCGACTTCGACTTCGCGGCCTACGCCGCCAAGCACTTCAAACGACTGGAGGACTTCGGTGCCAAGAGCTGACCTGCCGGACTCGGCCCGCTGCGTGATCATCGGCGGCGGCGTCGGCGGAACCTCGCTCGCCTACCACCTGGCGAAACTCGGCTGGGACGACGTCGTCCTCCTGGAGCGCTCGCAGCTGACCTCCGGCTCCACCTTCCACTCGGCCGGCCTGGTCGGGCAGCTGCGCGGCTCGGTCTCGCTGACGAAGATGATGATGCACTCGGTCGACCTCTACCGCCGGCTCAAGGACGAGTCCGAGTTCGACCCCGGCTGGGTCGAGTGCGGCGGCATCCGGCTCGCCTCCAGCGAGGAGCGGATGGAGGAGCTGCGCCGCCAGGCCGGGTGGGCAAAGACCTTCGGGCTGCCGCTCGAGCTGATCTCCGCGGAGGAGGCGCAGGAGATGTTCCCGCTGATGTCGACCGAGGGGGTGCTCGGGGCCGCCTGGCTGCCGACCGACGGCTACCTCGACCCCTCGCAGCTGACCTACGCGCTCGCCGACGGCGCCCGCCAGGGCGGCTGCCAGATCTTCACCTCCACCCGGGTGACCGGGATCGACGTGCGCGAGGGGCGCGTCCGCGGCGTCCGCACCGACCGCGGCGACGTCGAGGCCGAGGTCGTGGTCGACGCCGGCGGCATGTACGCGGCCGAGATCGCCCGCATGGCCGGCGTCCGCGTCCCCCTGATCCCGATGTCCCACCAGTACCTGGTGACGCAGCCGCTGGACGAGGTCCGGGAGGCGCGGCAGTCATTTCAACCGACAGGTGGAAGAAATGACAGCCGCGGCAATCTGCCGACCCTGCGCGATCCCGACCTGCTCGTCTACTGGCGGGAGGACGGGGACGGGCTGGTGATGGGTGGCTACGAGCGCCAGAGCGAGCCGGCCTTCCTGCCCGAGGGGACCGGTGGGCTCGACGCGATCCCGGCTGACTTCAACGGCCGCCTGCTGGAAGAGGAGTGGGATCGGTTCGAGGAGATCACCGAGAACTCGAAGCGGCGGGTGCCGGCGATGGAGCGGATCAAGGTGACGAAACTGATCAACGGACCCGAGGCCTTCACCCCTGACAACGAGTTCTGCCTCGGCGAGACCGAGGTCGGCGGCTTCTTCGTCTGCGCCGGGTTCTGCGCTCACGGGCTCGCCGGGGCCGGCGGGATCGGGAAAGTGATGGCCGAGTGGATCGCCGAGGGCGAGCCTAGCCTCGACCTTTGGCACATGGACATTCGCCGCTTCGGAGCCCAGTACCGCTCCCCCGCCTACACCCACGCGCGGATCAAGGAGACCTACGAGACCTACTACGACATCCGCTACCCCAACCACGAGCGCCAGGCGGGGCGGCCGCTGCGGGTCTCCCCAGTCAACGTCTGGCACCGCGAGCACGAGGCCTCCTTCGGTGAAAAATCGGGCTGGGAGCGGGTCAACTGGTACGACTCGAACGCCCCCGCGGGCGACGAGTCGCTGCGGCCGCGCGGCTGGGCCGGCCAGCACTGGTCGCCGGCGATCGGGGCCGAGCACCGCGCCACCCGCGAGGCCGTGGCCCTGTTCGACGAGTCCTCCTTCGCCAAGCTGGAGATCTCCGGCTCCGGCGCCGCCGAGTTCCTCGAAGGGCTCTGCGACAACCGCGTCGCCCGCGAGGTTGGCCAGATCACCTACACCCAGATGCTGAACCGCCGCGGCGGCATCGAGTGCGACTTCACGGTGGCGCGGCTCGAGGAGGAGCGCTTCGGGATCGTCACCGGCACCGCCTTCGGCAACCACGACCGCGAGTGGATGCGGCGGCACCTGCCGTCCGAGGGCGGCGTCCAGATCGCCGACGTCACCTCGCAATCGGCCTGCATCGGGATCTGGGGACCGCGGGCCCGCGACGTGCTCGCGCCCCTGACCCCGCAGGACCTCGGCAACGAGGCCTTCCCTTACATGTCGGTGCGGGAGATCACGGTCGGCAACGTGCCGGTTCGGGCGCTGCGGGTCACCTACGTCGGCGAGCTCGGGTGGGAGCTCTACTGCCCGACCGAGTACGGGCTGGGGCTGTGGCGGGCGCTCTGGGAGGCGGGCCAGCCGCACGGCATCGTCGCCGGCGGCTACCGGGCGATCGACTCGATGCGGCTGGAGAAGGGCTACCGCGTCTGGGGCGCCGACATCACGCCGGACGAGACCCCCTACGAGGGCGGCGTCGGCTTCTGCGTCAAGCTCGACAAGGAGGGCGGCTTCGTCGGCCAGGAGGCGCTGGCGGCGGCCAAGAAGGCGGGCCCGCGGACGCGGCTCTGCTGCCTGACCCTTGAGGACCCGCGCTCGATCGCGCTCGGCAACGAGCCGGTCCGGATCGACGGCGAGGTGCGTGGCCGGGTGACGACCGGCGGCTACGGCTACACGGTCGAGCGCTCGATCGCCTACGCCTACCTGCCGCCGGAGGCGGCCGCGCCGGGGACCGCGGTCGAGGTCGAGATCTTCGGCCGCTGGGTCGGTGGCGAGGTCGCCGCGGAGCCCCTCTTCGACCCCAAGGGAGAGCGCGTCCGCGCCTAGGCTGGTTCGAGGCGCAGCGGGGCCGGCAGCAGGCCGGCGAGGATGTGCTCGGTGCCCTCGGCATGCTCGCGGGCGATCCGCACCGCGCGCTCGCCGTCGCCCTTGCGCAGCGCCTTGACCATGAGGCGGTGCTGGTCGTTGGAGCGGCCGAGGACCTCAGCCGGGTGGGCGATCCGCGCGATCAGGTCGGACATGTCGCCCTGCACGTCGGTCATCGCGCTGAGCAGGCGCGGCGAGCCGGCCGCCTCGGCGAGGCCGATGTGGAAGCGGATGTCGGTACGGCGGTACTCCTCGAAGTCGTCGAGCCCGCCAGTCATCTTCTCGACCAGCCCTTCGAGCCGGTCGAGCTGCTCCGGCAGCGCCCGCTCGGCCGCGAGCAGGACCGATCCGGCCTCGATCGCGAGGCGGTAGTCGAGCACCGCCCAGGCGCCCTGGTCGAGCGGCTCGCCGTCGTGCTCGGCCAGCGGCGGCTGCTCGGCGACGAAGGTTCCGCCCTTGCGGCCGCGCAGGGAAACCAAGTGGCCGCTCTGGACCAGGGTGGTCAGCGCCTGGCGCAGGGTCGAGCGCGAGATCCGCAGCTCCCCCGCCAGCTCACGCTCCGGCGGCAGGCGGCTGCCTGGGGCGAGCAGCCCGAGCCGGATCGCGGTGCCGAGGCGCTCCACCGTCTCCTCAAAGGTGCTCGGCGGGCGCACCGGCATGAAGACGGCCTCCAGAGCCGGGTCCCGTTCCATAGGGACACGGTACCGCTCGACCCCCTGCCAGGTCGGCGGTTAGGCGAAAGCGGCGCTGTTTGCCTGGTTCAGGGAGTGAGGTAGCGCTCAAGCGCCTCGCGGGCGAGCTCGCTTATCGACATCCCTTTCTCCTCGGCCCGCTGCTGGGCCGCCGAGTAGAGGACCGACGACGTGCGAAAGCTCATCCGCGGCGAAGAGCCGTTGCCGCTCAGCGAGGGGCGGCCAACTCGGCCGCGTCCGTTGCCGGCGACGTCATGATCAGGGCTGAGTAGTTGGGCGATCTGCTCCACGGATTCCTTTCAGGTGAATCTGGTCAAACTGCCTACGGTCGGCGCTGCGGCCGGGTTCAGGGGCCGTACGCCTGTCCAGTCAAAGCGTCCAGACACGCGAGAAGCTCCGGACTTCCCGGAGCTTCAACGGTCGTTGGACGGCGGCGATCAGACTCGCCGTGCCGTCGGGGAGCCGCGATGACCGCCCCCAGTGCGGCGAATCACGAAGTTGGCCACCAGGAGGACGATCACGACCCCGATCAGGGCGCTGAGAAGCCCGCCCAAGTCGAACATGTCGTCGTCGCCTATCCCCAGGCCAGCGGTGAATATGGCCCATCCCAAGGCCGCTCCAACCAAGCCGAGCACAATCGAGACGAGCCATGACTCGGGCCCGCGCATTCCCTCGAAGGCATCGTTGGGGACGATTGCCCGACCGAGTGCTCCAGCGATCAAACCGAGCAGCAGTGCTCCGATCATTCGATTCCCTCCTCAGCTCTGACGAGTCAAGGTGTGGCTACCCGGCATCGGAGAGCAGCAATCTGGCGGCCGGCTGCTGGTGCTGACCTACGGGCGCTAGGGCTGCGACTGTTCGAAAGCGTGCTGGTAAATCGTCGCCGGCCCGCCTCCGAAGATCGGAGTGAAGGGGGCCTGCTGAGCGCACGGGGGTGCCGCGGCGCCGCTGCTGCTCAGCGACTCGTTGAAGGCGTAGCGCTTCAGATTGTTGAAGAGGACTTCGGATTCTTTGCGGATCGTCTCCGCCGGCAGCGGAGCTCCGTTTGGATCGACCTGTTTGACCCGTTCTTTGAGCGCCGCCGAGCTTCCCGATTCCGGATCCAGCGTGACCACGCGACCGGAGCTGCACTGCTGGGTGCCAAAGCTCGGCAGCGCCCCTGAGGCCAGGCCTTCCGCCCACTTCGGCGGGCTGTAGGCGCTGTTGCGGTTGAGCGTGAGACGGCCGGGATAGGTCGAGAGGGTGTCGGAGAGGATCGGGCCGACCGCGCGCAGGTAATGCGGTTTCGGGCCCGCCGAGACCGGCAGGGTAGCGTTGAAAGTCGCGGCGACGTTGCCGAAGAAGGCTGCGAACTCGCGGCGGTAGAGCTTGAGGCCGGTGAGGACTGGGTTGAGGTTGCGCAGGAACGGGTCGACCGCGCGCAGCAGCGGCGGGAATTCGTCGCGGAAGATCTTGCGCAGCGCCGGGAAGCCCTCCGGCGCCCGGGCAATCACCGGCCGTAGGCCTTCGAACAAGCCCTTTGACTCCGGAGAGAGCTTGGCGATCGCGACCAGGGTCGGCGAGAGCTGTTCGGCCGCCGGGACCAGCTGGCGCATCAGCGGATCGGTGTTCTGAGCGAACGTTTTCAGGCGCGCGACGGTCGTCCGCGACTCGTCGAGGAAGGTCGGGAAGGCGCGGAACAGCGCTTCGATGTCGCGGTCGCGCCGCGCCGTCGTCTGGAAGACAGCGTTGGAGCTGTCGATCAGGCTGGCCAGCTCCCCTTCGCGGCCGCGCAGGGCGCGGAAGGTGGTGGCCCCGTCGCGGAACAGCTGGCTGACCGCGAGCCGCTGGCTGTCGAGAGTGCGGAAGAGGCGGTCGAATTCGGTGAAGGTCGGTTCAAGCTGGCCGAGCGCGTAGGAGAGGCTCTGGCCCTGGCCGTTGATTGCGATCGCCGATTCCTGCATCCAGCGCTGGAAGGCGGAGCGGGTTTCGGGGTCGAAGGTGCGGAAGATCTCGTCCAGCTGGACCGATTCGGCGACCTGGGCCTCGGGCACAGTGCCGCCGTCGGCCATCTGCGGGGCCTCGTTGGAGCCTGGCGTGAGTTCGATGTAGGTCTCGCCGAGCAGGGTCTTGGTGCGGAGGATCGCCCGCGTGTTCTTGGGCAGCGGCGCGTACTTGTCGTTGATGTCGACCGTCGCCAGCGCCTGGCGCTGGTTCGGTGCCAGCTCGATGCCCTGGACTTTGCCGACGTTGACACCGGAGATCCGCACGTCCGACTGTTCGGCCAGCTGCGTCGCCTCGTTGAACGGGACCTTGATCTGGTACGGCTTCGCACGGAACGGGGTCGGGCCGCCGAAGGTGACCCAGAGGAAGAGCAAGATCCCGAAGCAGGACAGCGCGAAGCCGACGATGACCAGGAGCTGCGTGGTGCTGGGGGCGCGCTTGCTCACGATCCCGCCTTTGGCGAGTATTCGCATTTCCCGGTGTTCTTCGGGGTCGGGATTTTGACCGGGATTTCTTCCGCTCGAGGCAGGTTGATCGTCTCCAGCAGGGTTTCCAGGAAGGGCTTGCTTTTCAGCGCCTGTTCTTTGGCGTAGCCGAAGCCAAGGTAGGCACCGGTGCAGGAGATCAGGGTGACCGCCCGCAGGGCTGGGCCGTTTGCGTCCTGCAGGTTGAAGGCGGCGTTGAAGTTGTGGTTAGCCCAGGGCAGGTAGAAGAGGTAGCTCTCGCGCGAGCCTTTCGGCTTGTACGCGAGCTCGTTGAAGAAGCTGTTGAGGCCACCGAGCGAGTTGCCGAAGCTGCGCACGGTCTTGTTGAAGGGTTCGGCGGCTTCGGCTCCGTGGGTGAGGATCGGCCGTACTTCGCGGGTGAAGGGCCGGATCTGGTCGCGGATCGGAGCGGTGGTTTGGGTGAAGAGGCGTTCGGTCGCCTTGAAGGCCGGGGTCAGCGCCTGGGTCTGCGGGATCAGCTTGATCAGCGCCGGGTATGCGGCCTTGGAGAACTGGTTGGAGCTGCTGAGACCCTTTTCGGCGGCGCGCAGGGTTGCCGGGAACTCGCGGAAGGCTTCCTGGATCGACTCCTGCTGGTTGGCGAAGTTGCCGAGCGAGGCCTCCGAGGCGGTGACGAAGCGCCGGATCTCGGCATCGTGGCGGCCGAGCTCGGTGGTCAGCTGGCTGAAGCCGTTAATCGCCGCGGCAATCGCATCGTGGCGCTGGGCGACCACCTTGTTCAGCTTCGCGTTGTAGTGGACGAAGGGCTCGAAGCGGCGGAAGGCGTTGCCGAGCTGCTTGCCGCGGCCGCCGATCCCCTGGCCTGCGCCAGCGACCAGCAGCTGGATGTACTGGCGGGTGTCGGCGTCGAGGGTGGCGAGGAAAGCGTCGAGGTTGGTGTTCGGTTCGGTCTGGGAGAGGCCGAATTCGGCGCCGTCCTCGATGTGGCCCTTCTCGGGGGTGCCCGGGTCGACCTCGACGATCATGTCGTTGAGCCCGGTTTTCGGCCGCAGCAGGAACTGGGCGTCGGGGTGGATCAGCTGCATGTACTTCGGCTCGATGTCCATGCCGACGACGGCGTGGCCGTCTTCGAGGTCCACGGAGACGACCTTGCCGATCTGGATCCCGGCGATGTCGACCGACTGACCCTGGCCCGGCGTCACCGCCTGCGCGGTCGCGAACTCGGCCGAGATCTGGTCGAATTCTTCGCCGACCAGCGGCAGCCATGACGGCAGCGAGGCCTTCTGCTGGGTGAAGATCCCGAGCATCATCACGATGCCGGCGATCGCCAGCACGATGATCGCGATCGTGTCGGTGCGGTGGCCGCGGGCCTGGCGGGAGAGCCAGGCGCGGAAGTGCTTCCAGCGGCTCACTCCGGCTTCGCGCCCCTCGGTCATGGATTCACCCCCGCGACGGACGGCGAGGCCGGGCCGACCTGGCCGAGCGCTCCGTTGACATCAGGGACCGGATTGGTGTCGCAGCGGACTTCGGGCTTCAGCGGCGGGCGGCCACCGAGCCGCGGCTGGGTCCCGAGCGGCTCGGCGATCGTGTGTCCGTAGTTGATCTTGTCGCTGTAGGTATCCGGGTTGCCGATCGGGTTCGGTTCGCCGACCAGCACCGGGCCGCCGCCGACCTGGGCCCGCGTATAGGGGCCGTTCCCGTCGAAGTTCTGGGCAGCGCCGGCGAAGTTGACGAGGCTGTAGAGGAACTCGCGGTAGTTCGGTCCACCGGTGCTGAAGCGGTCGTTGATCACTTGGTTGCCGGTCGGGATCAGGACCTGGACGGCGCAGGTGCTGAGCCGGTTCAGCTGCGGCAGGGCGACTTCCTTGCTCGCCTGGGCGGCGCCGGCGAGGCCCGGCGTCGACTTGCGCAGGAGCTTGGCCAGGCCGCCGCCCTCTTTGCCGGAGAGCAGCGGGCGGACCTGGGCGAGGAACGGTTTCGAGGCGGAGATCAGGTCGGGCAGCTCGGCCACCGCCGGGGTCAGCACGATCGCGTAGGTCCGCAGCGGCGGCAGCGAGCGGTTGAGGTTGACCAGCGAGGCTTTGGTGATCTTCAGCGTCGGCGCCAGCAGGTTGATCGTCGCCGTCAGGTTCGCCGACTGGGCGGCGAGGGCGCCGGTGAAGACGTTGAAGTTGTCGATCAGGCCCTGCAGGTCGGAGCGGCGGGCCGCGAAGGCGCCGAAGGTGCGGCCGGCACCGGCGACCAGGCGCGAGAGGTCGCGCTGTTCGGTGCCGAGGAAGCCGTCGGCGACCTGGGCGCCGTAGCGGCCGGCGTCGCCGCCGTACTTGAAGGCGCCGTTGAGCGCTTCGGCGCCGGTCTTGCCTTTGACCTCGGGCAGCTGGGTCAGATCTTCCTCGGCGCTCGGCTCGTTGGTCAACGCCGTCCCGAAGCTCTCCAGCAACCGACTGAGGTCGGCGCGGACGGGCGACTGCAGGGCGGTCAGGACCTCGTCGAGCTGGACCGCGGTCGAGGTGTGGCTGACCGGGATCGTGTCGCCGCTGTCCATCTCCGGCGCGCTCGGGCTGCCGGGGTTGAGGTCGATGAAGAAGTTGCCCTCGAGGAAGATCCGCGGCCGGATCGCGGCGAATGCGTCGTCGTGGATCGGCCGGCCGGAGCCGTCGACGGTGAAGGTGACCTTGGTTGCGTCGCCGTCGCGTTCGGCCGAGATCACCTTGCCGACATCGACCCCGGCGATCCGCACTGGCGAGTTTTTGGCGATGTTGGCCGAGTTGGCGAAGGTCGCGTGGACTTCGTAGCCGTAGCTGGTGAAGGGCACGTGGCCGGTGAAGGCCAAGTAAGGCCCGATCGTGAAGATGAGGATGAAGATGATCGCGATCGTCACGTTGCTCGGCCGCCACTTGAAGCGGCCGCTGCTGGCTCCTTGACGGGTGTCGCGCTCCGGCAGGCGGCTCATTCGTCTGCCGTCTCTCTGGTCGTCGTCCCCCACAGCTCCGCCGCGCGGCCGATCACGGTCTCGCCGCGGGCGTATTTCTCGTTGCCCGCTTCGCAGACTTCGCCCTGGCCCGGCGCGGCCGTCTGCGGCAGCGGGTTGAAGTGGAGATGGTTTTCGGTCGAATTGGGGTCATTGGCCGGCGCCGAGGCCTGGCCGCTCTCGCTGTTCGGGCCCTCCGGCGGCGCGTAGGAGATGAACTGCAGCCAGTTCCCGTTGTCGTTGCCCTGGCTGGCCGCGTTGGCGACCTGCCGGAAGGTCAGGGCGATGTAGTTGCAGGTGGTCTGGGCCGGAGTGATAAAGCGCAGGGCCGGCTTGAGGATCTTGTTGGTGTCGGTCAGCAGGTCGAGCCCGTTGAAGACCCCAGGGGCGTTCTGGAAGTCGACCAATGCTTCCGCGGTCGGCTGCAGCTGGTTGTTCAGGGTCGGCGTCTGTTTCAGCACCGGCACCCCGACGCGCAGCGAGTCGGCGATGATCGGCGCGGTTTCGGCCAGTGCTTTGGTCCCCGGCTGCAGCGCCGCGAAGAAGCGTTCGGAGTCGTGCAGGAAGGGGTTGATCGCCGGCAGGCCGGCGTTGACGGTGTCGAGCGTCGGCGGGCTTTTCTCAATCGTTTCCTGGATGAAGGGCCGCGCCACCCGGGCGAAGGCGCCGAAGGTGCGATCCAAGGCGACGAAGAGGCTTGCCTGGGTCTCGGCCACCGGCGCCACGGTTGCCGAGAGCGCCTCCAGCGCCCGCCAGAAGCCGGCGAAGTCGGTGCTCGGTTCGACGATCGTGCGCAGAATCGGCTGCCCGTTTTCGACCAGCCGGCGCAGGGCGCCGAAGGCTTCGTTCAGCTGCGGCCCGCGCCCGGCAAGGGCGTTGCCGAAGCCGGCCTGGCTCTGGCGAATCGCCTCCCGGGTCGGTTCGTCGAACATGTCGAAGAACTCGTCGATGTCCACCGGTTCCGGTTTCGCCGCGGTGACCGGGATCGTTTCCCCCGCCTCGAAGCCTTCGGAGGAGTCGCCCGGCGTCACCTGCAGGAACTTGAGCCCGAGCGCGGACTTCGGCCGGATCATGATCGTCGAGTCGACCGGCAGCGGTTCCGCGCTCTGGTCGAGGTTGAGCGTCAGTTCCGCCGCCACTTCGCCGTTCTCAAGCTGGATCGGGACCACCGACTTGACGATGCCGACGCGGACGCCGCCGATCCGCACCTCGTTGCCCTTGACCAGAGCGTCGGCATTGGGCACCCGCGCCTTCAGGTTGTAAGTGGAGACGAAGGGCAGTCCGTTGTTGGCGTTGTAGGCGAGGAAGACGGCGATCAGCACGACCAGCACGGTCACCGCCCCGACCAGAATCGGGCTGCTCGCCACTCCCTGGATTCCGCTGCGATTTCTCATGGGCCCAGGAGGTAGTCGAGGAGCGGGGCGGTACCGCCGGCGGTGCGCTCGGCGTCGCCGAGGCCGGGCTGGCCGCCCGGCGCCTGCGCTTCGCCGATCGAGTCGACCGGGCCATCTTCGGCGGCCGTGCCGCCGCTCTCTTCAGCCAGGCCCTGCTGGATCAGGCTGAGGATCGCCTCGGGGCTGGTGCTGGCCGAGGCGTTGGCGTTGGGGCCGTTGAAGTTGGCGACGCAGCCGGAGTAGCCGGCCGGCGACTGGATGTATTCGAGACAGGTCGAGAGCGTCACCCGGAGGCGGCCGAAGTGACCGTACGTGTCGAAGCCGTTGAGCGCCGCGGCCGAGTTGTAGATCAGTTCGGTCAGGCCGTCCCAGCCGCCGCTGGTCTTCAAGTCGACGAAGAGCTTCGCCAGTTCGCGGGTCGGGACGACGCCGGACTTGGCCAGGGTCGCGGCCTTGCGCACCACCGGGTCGGCTTCAGCGAAGATCGGGCCAGAGGCTTCGCCGGCGTTGCCGAGACTCTTCAAGGAGGTGGTCAGCGCTTCGGAGAACGGGGTCAGCGTGCGGGTCGCTTCGGTCAGCGCCGGCGTCGCTTCGTCGAAGTTTTCGAAGACCGGGCGGGCCGCGTCGAAGAAGCCGCCCAGGTTGGTCATCGTGGTCCGGAACTCGCGCAGGAAGGTGGGGAACTTCTGCAGCGACTCTTCCAGGTCCTCGCCGCGTTCGGAGCTCGCCTGGCCGGCGGCACCCGCGTTGGTGAAGAAGCCGGCGACGCTCGTCCGCTCGCGCGCCAGCGGCACCAGGATCGCTTCCGAGTCGCTGGCAAGCTGGGCCAGTTCGTCGCGCTGGGCGGCGAGAATCCCGAACAGGCGGTCGACATCGCGCAGAACCGGGTTGGCGCGCTTGACCAGCTCCTGCAGGTCTTCGCCGCGGCCCGCGAACCCGGCGCCGAGTTCGTTGAAGATGAGCCGGAAGCGCTGCGCGTAGGGCAGCGTCTGGATGTCGTTGATCAGGTCCGGGTCGACGCTGGTCCCGTTGCTGCCCAGCGGCAGCAGGTACTGACCTTCGCCATCCTCGCCGTCGGGGATCTGCTCGAGCGGCGGAGGCGGATCGGTGCCGGGAGCGCGGGGCAAGGTCGGGCGGCAGTCGACGAACTTCTCGCCGATCAGCGACTGCGGGCGGATGATGCAGCTCGCGTCCTCACGGAAGTCCTTGAAGCCGTCGTCCTCGATCGCGAGAATGACGACCGCCTTGCCCGGGATCGCCTTCGGCCCGTCCTC